>NZ_JBPUTF010000001.1:0-1364884 GCF_051590805.1 Clostridium zhoujianii | reverse complement strand
TAATAACTTAAATATGTAAAAATCAATATAAATATTAGATTTTTTTATTTAATAACTTATAAATAACTCTGTTATCACCTTATTTGTTGTAACCATCTTCATATGGTTAAAATATAATGTAGTAAACTAATTTTACTATGAAAGGATGATAATGATGAATAAAGAGAGAAACAATAGAGAATGTAGAAATAATTACTATAGTACAATTGAAGATTTAGATACATCATTAAATGAAAGAAGAATAGACGAGCGCGCTGAACGTAGAGCCGAAAGAAGAGCTGAACGAATAGAAGATGAAAGAATTCAAGACAGTGCTCAAAATATTATATCCTTTACAAACTCTGAAAAAAATGAATGCTGCCATAAGCCTCCACATAAACCCGAAAAAATTTCTTGTTGTTGTAAGAAAAGTTTACAAGAAGCAATTGAACTATTATTAAATCCTTCAATTAGAAATATAATAAACCTAACTAGTTTTACATTAATTGGACAAGGATTTAATACTACAGATGGGGCAACAATATTAAAATCTGTCTCTAGTTGCTCAGACGGATTAGTAACTTATACTGATTCTAATCCCCTTTTTACTGCAACAACAATCTGTGATCTTAGTGCCATAGCATTTAGCTTACTAAATGATGAAGCAGAAATAGATTGTGATTTAACAAATCGTGAAAGATTTATTAGATTTATTCAAAGAAATGTTGAAACTGTGGATCCAAAACAATTCTGCTGTGGTCCTGAAGATGACTGTTGTTGTAATGCTAGTAAAGCTCAATTCCTTGCAAATTCGATTGGACCAGTAAATATTAGGGTAAATTCATTAAATTTTAATACTTTCATAGGATTTACAGTAATTGCAGTTACAAAAAACATTGCATGGTTAATAAATTTAGATAATAGAGTTGTAATAGTTTGTTTAGATAAAATAGTTCAATTAGGATAATTTATTAAATACAAATCTATATCTCTATTGTAAGATATAATAAACCCCCTGTTTTTACAGGAGGTTTTTCTTAATTTTTAGTCTTTCTAAGATAATATTGTGGTAACCCAGTAACCACAAAAATATCCGATTATAGCTCCCCCTAGTACATCAGATGGGTAATGAACTTTAAGATATATTCTAGAGTATCCAATTAGTATAGCTATTAGGCATATAAGCAGACTTATACCACTTTCATTTCTTATAAATACTGCTGCTACTGCAAAAGATGATGCAGTATGGCCTGATGGAAATGAATGAGTAATTGGTTCTGTTATTAATAAGTTTTGACCTTCTCTCTTTATAAATGGTCTCTTTCTTCTTACAATATGTTTTATTACTCCTTCTCCTACTATTGTAGTTAAAATTAAAGCCAAGAATATTAACTTTCCTATTTCTCTATAATCTATATTACTTATAAATAAAAATCCAATAACAATCCATATAAGTCCTAAGTCTCCAAGTGCAGTTATCTTAGGCATTATTTTATTCAAAAATTTATTGTTTAAATTATCGCTAATATACTTTAATATTTTTATATCTATTTTTTCTATAAAATCAAACATTTTATATTAATTCCTTATCACTTAATTTATTTACTTCTTTTATATTTTCTCTATAAGTGATATTTTTATTCTAAAAGCCTATTTATCATATATATTATATCTAATTTGAATTATTATTTACACTTTTAATGTCAGTAATCTTACCTATTAAATCGTGAATAAAATTTGAACCTCTGCTAAGTAATATAGCTGTAAGAACCATACCTATCCCTGGAGCCTTTGCCTCAACATTTAATATTTTAAATATGTCTAGTCCTGTTGCAAACACGATTAACATAGAAATTATTAGTGCACCTATCCTATCAGTACTAATTTTACCTTTTTGCCATGTCATCTTTAAAGTTTCCCATACACTTTCAGATAATAGTGCCAGTATAATTACTATAGAAATATTCATATTAATTCCCCCTTTTATATAATATATAGGGGATTAGACGTATATATGATTTCTATAGAATTATAAACTTTTAATATAAAAAGCATCTAAGAGAACTTAGATGCTTTTTTCTATTAAGCTAATTCAAATGATTTACAATCTGTACATTCAGGTACTTTTGGATTTAGTTCATGAGTTCCTACTTGAATCTCATTTAAAGTACAATAATCAACAGCTTTATCATGATATTTGCACTGTTGTACAGTACATTTAATACTTTCATTCTTACCCATAGTATATAACCTCCTAATTAGATTTCTTTGATAGTTTACCTTATAAAATATTATTTATTCCCTACAATATAATCCATTTGTTAGTTTATAAAAAAATTAATACCCAATATTCGAGGGAATATTGGGCATGATAATTTTATTTTGATTGTAATCCAGCTATTAGATCTTGGATAACTTCTACATTTTCCTTAATTGTAAAAATAATATCTTCATCGATTCTTAACTTACACTCTTCATTACTTATCATTATCTTTTCTAAAGCTATTGAATTAGTTTGAATCTCTTTAAATCTTGTTGAAGAAACATCAATAGTGAATAATCTATTATTAGCTCCCGTAAGCTTTATTACTGATCCTTCTATATTGTCTGATTCTAATCTTATTTCTATTATATTTGTACTTTTCCCATGACAACCTGATGCCAATTTAGGAAGTAATTCAATCTTAGCATCTGCTATTAGTGTTAACCAACCACCACTTAGATCTTTTTTTACTAGTATACTTAATTTATACTTTTCTTCTATCTTCTTGAGAATATCTCCCAATTCGTAAATTGATACTTCGTACTTCATTTATATTTTACCTTCTTTCATTATTTTCCTGTTATATAATAATTTTATTTTAAACTATAAATCAAAAATAAGTTGTGTCTTCTCTCCAATTTTTTTAAAACCACATTTAGCATACATATTTTTAGCAGTATCTTTACTATCTGTAATGACATATGCATACTTAATATTATTTTCATATGCATGCTTTAAGATATCTCTTAAGAAACTTGTCCCATATCCTTGATTTCTATACTTTTTCAGAAAACCAAAATCTTCAATCTTTACAAATTCATTATGTTTTAAAAATTCTAAAGAACCTATTGCTATTCTATCTCTAGCACAAAGAAATACTTTCAATGAGTTGCTGTCATCTTTATAAGCATTAATTTTTCTATTGATTCTATATCTTGAATATGGTCTTCCCATAGTTGAAGTATTATCTTTAATACTAAGCTCTTCTAGTTTTTTATAATCATCATTTGTTTTAACTTCACTAATACTATAATCACTACGAGAGTTTAATTCTTTATATTTTATTGTTTCTACTGACATATAATCAAATTTATCTATGCTTGAAACTTTTTGATTTATCCCTCTTAGTATCTTTTTAATATCATTATTATATATTTCTACAATACAAAATCCTTTTCTTAATTTTTTACGATAGTCTATTTCATTAGATACTATTTCAACAATTTCTTCAGCTGATAATTCATCTTTAATTATTGTTATATTGTTTGCATATATATTCTCACCATTTTCATCCCAAAATCTATTAAATTTTTCTGTTTTTAATTCCTTTGAGAAAGAGCGTATATACTCTATTTCCACATTTTTAAATGGGTCCATCCTTTGATTCACCTACTAAATTTTATATATTATTATATAACAAAAAAGGATAGTATAACTACCCATTTTTCATACCTAGCAAAGTAGTATTAGCCCATACAGTCTATAGAAAATACCATAGTAACTGCATAGATTAACTTTCCTCTTCAAAAAAATATATTATCATCCAGTGCCTAACATTGTCAACAGCTTTTTAAAGTGACATTATTTATTTCATTCTTATCTATAATAATTATCGAATAACTCAAATCTTTCTATACTTCATACTTGTCAACAAATTCCTTCGCCTCTTTTAATCCTATTCCGGTTATGTTCCTTATTTTCTTAATTGCTTTAATCTTTTTACCTTCTTTAATCATATTTAATAACTCACTATCATCCTCTATTATAGCCTTTAAGCTATAGACCTCCCCCTTCTCTTCAATACCTAATTTACTAGCAATTTTATTAATTGTAGAATTCATTTTTATTAAATTTTCTTGTAATAAATTTATCTTACCAATAAGCATTATTATTATTATTAATAAAACAACAATAACTAATTCCATATTATTCTCCTCTACTATCTATTAATTCATTATATTTAGTCTACTATGAAATCACTACAGTATGTCCTCCAATGCATCTAACAACATCACAACTTTAACTAAAGAACTTTCATCTCCATAGTTAATATTTATACCATGTAATATTTCGTTTCTGTTAGTATTTGACTTATAACCACCATTTTCATCATAAGAATTTAAGAAACTTTTACCAAAGTTTGCATAAATATCATTTTCAAGTATATAATGAACAGCCTTGTACCAACTTCCTTTCTCATCATTAAAAGCATAATTTAAGGATTGTTTAACGTTCCAATAGCCTTTCTGGTTATTTTCTGTTACTTTAGAGCCATATCCACTATATAATATCCCCTCTAATTGAGTTAGTAGTGTTGAAATTGCCAAATAGTATTTCTTTTCTTTTATAGCCCAAATGCACTCTTTAAAAATATGCCTTCTTTCGAGAAATAACTTATTATCCCAAGATTCTATTATATCTATTAATGAAATATTCTTTTCCTTTAAATATATTGGAATAATTTTATTTAAGTTTTCTGGTCGAAGTAATTCGTTACCCCATTGGCTATTTACGTATATATAGAGAAATATCTTTTTAGGACTAATGTTCCTGCTTAGTATCCAACCTCTTTGATATAAGTACATATAAATACTATCATCAGATTTATCTAATAATTCTTTACTGTTAATATCTTCTATATCTTCCTGAATAAGCTTGGCAAATCTTAAATTGTTATTTTTAATTTTTATAATATCTAATGGCGGTATATAATCTTTCTCTAATATTTCCACAATTGCATCTCTATTAGGATATAGGTCACATTCAGAAAGTGCATCTACCGCCTCTTCTTTAACTTGGTTAAAATATTTAAGCATGTCTTCAATTGAAAGATTATCATCTGAATCTATTATATCCATTCCCAATCCTTCTCTTGCAATATTTAATGCAGATATAATTTCTGAATTTGTTGCTTCTCCATGAATTTTTACAATTTTTTTTTCATCCACTTATCTCAGCTCCTATATAATTAAAAAATTATTGCTTTAAATACTTTTTCAATGGCTCTGCAGTCTATGTTTGTTATCCTATCTCTTACCTTATCTAGTTCTTTAATTAATCGCCTAAACTTAGTATCGTACCCCTCTGTACCTAAAATTCGTTTTTTTGCTAGCATGTATGCAAAACTATATGTATTGTTATACATGTTATTATTAAGCTTAACATAATTATCATTATATTTTTCTCTTATATTTATAGTGTTTAAATACTCAATGTTTTCATTTATTATATCCTCATACTCTATATTTCTATCCCTAATTACCTTCAAATACCATTCAAGTATTTTGCTATTATCTCTTAATTCATTCTGTATCATATAGTTAATTGATTTTTTGTATCCTATATATTCATCAATAAAATCAAATATGAAAGGATACTTTTCTCTTAATACTAAATTAGAAAAATCTGCTCCACTATTTTTTGAATGTTGTATTTCATGAAATAGATTCTCATAAACTAATGGTATTTTATCTCCAACTAATATTGTAATTTCTTTGGTGCTTGGATCATAACCTTCATCACCCATAAAATGACTACACTCATCAATATTGGTGCCACTTAAATTCTTGATACCTTTACTTAAAGTAATTGATTTTATATATTTTGAATAATCTTCAGTATTCCCAATAATCTCTTTTAAGTACTTATCTATTTTCTCAATTAGAAGTTTTGTAAGTAAATCCTCTAAATCCGAATAAATTGTAACTCCTGCTATATCCATTTAGCTAACCTCCTAATGTAAATATAGCTAAATTATAACACATTTTCCCATTAATGCTTATAAAAAAAGACACTAGTAATTATAATATTACTAGTGTCTTTTAATCCCATTAAACAAACTCGCTTATATTTTCATGAATTATTTCAAAAGCTGATTCTATTAACCTACAATCTTTACCTGAAATAGGCGATTTCAAACTGTCTAAATCTATTAATAATCCACTTAATCTAATATCAAAACAATTTATTTTCAGTGAATTAATTTTTGCTAGATTATATGCAGCTATGTTAATAAGCCTACTGAGCTCCTTCTCTTCTACTAAAGAGCAGTTGCTGTCTCTTCCACCCTTCATACAAATTGAGTAAATTAAATTTAGATTTTCATAAATATCATTGTCATAACTTTTGTTTACTTCAGTTATAGATTCTATATACCAATTACAGAGTTTGTCATTCTTCTTAAGCTCCTTATTGATCATAAATTCCATGGTTTTTGAATATGAAATATACTGATCTATAAACCTATGTATAAAAGGGTATTTTTTAGTTAGGTTTATGTTGTATAGGGATTTATAATTATTCTTAGAATGTAATATTTGATGATATATACTATCGTAAACCAAGGGCAACTTATCACCAACAATTATATCAATTTTCTTTTCAGTTAGATTATATGAAGATCTCGTAGACTCTTCTTCTTTAAACTTTTTAAAGCTAATTGAAGTTATATACTTAGAGTAATTATTTAAATTACCTAATATATCTTTTAGATATTCTGATAATTTCTCAGTTAGCAATCTTGTAAACTTACCATCTAAATCTGAGTATATCTGTATCCCCATTAAACTCATTATATATCCCTCCTCAATTATTCCTTTTATATATTACCATATATTTCCATATAAATAAAGCTTTTTAACATATATAAAAAAAAACATCCTAATTCTTAATAAATAGAATGTCTTTGTATTATATATTTTTACTATGTATAAATCCTATTTTTATAGTTGTCCCGTTACCAATACTGCTATCTACAGAAATCTTAGCATTATGAATTTGGGCAATATGACTACACAATGAAAGACCTAATCCAACTCCTCCATTTGCTCTTTCTCTAGATTTATCTACCATAAAAAAAGGCTCAAATATTTTATCAATATCTTCCTTTAGGATACCAACCCCTCTATCTTTCACTTCAAGTACTATTAAATTTTCATCGTATTTATATGCTCTTAAATAGATTTTATCCCCTGGGCTAGATACTTTAATTGCATTATCCACCAAATTAGTAATAAGAATCATAATTAAATTTTTATTTATTGAAAGGTTAATATCATCACATATAATCTCCAACCCTATATTTTTATCCTTTAGCTTAAAATATAAGTCATTTTTTATTTCTAATAGCAATTCTTTAATATTTTCAAATCTCATCTCAAAATCATTTTTTCTAAGCATAATTAAATCCATTAGTGTACAAGAAAGCTTTTCTAACCTTTTACCAGCGTCGTATATATAGCTTAATGATTCGATAAACAGCTCTTCATTATACTTAGTTGTTCTAAGGAAATCAGCATAACCTATTATTGAGGTTAATGGAGTTCTGAGCTCATGTGCAAGGTTATCAATGAAACGTTGCTTGTCCTCAGCTAGTCTTTCAAGTTCATCTATCTTTTCTTCTACAACATTTGCCATATCATTAAAATGTTTTGATAACATTCCAACTTCATCTTGTGAAGTTACTTTAACTCTTTCACTAAAATTCCCCTCTGCTATTATTTTTGTTGATTTAATTAGTTTATTTATTGGATTTACTATAAATTTACTTAATATTATTGTTATAATCATTAACACTATTGATACTATTAAATTTAATCTCAAAAGTAGATTAAGTAAATATTTTCTATTCATATACGTATTAGAAATATCTTTTATGTAGGACACTTTATAGTAATAATTATCCAAATTAATTTTTTTTGCTATAAATAAATAATTTTTATCATCACAATCACGTATTAAGTAATTTATCTTATTTTCATATATATTCAGCTCTTCACGATAAGTTGTAGTATCTATATTCAGATTACTAAAAATAATATTTTCTTTTTCATCTATTACTTCAAAAAGAATATCTTGCTTTCCAAGGTTGTCCAAGTATCTATTAATCATCGAATCTATATTTTCTTTATCAACTTGCATTTTATAATCATTTTGGTTTTGCTGGATCTTCAGCAAATATAGGTTTGATTCTATAAATGAACAAATCCTATTATGTTCACTTATAGATGAATTAATCTCTTCACTAAGATTTAATTCAAAATTACTATTAAATAAATATATAGATGTAGGTATAAAGAAAACTTCGAAAGTAATTAACATGCATAACAATATTTTTTCCCAAAACTTCACTTATACCTCCAATCTGTATCCTAGCTTAAATACTGTTTTTATTTTATCTTTTAGGTCCAATTTTTTTCTTAATTTTTGTATATGATTATCTATAGTTCTAGTTTCTCCTAAATAATCATAACCCCAAATCATCTCGATCAATTTTTCTCTTGTTAAAACTACATTTTTATTTTTCACCAAAAAGGCTAAAAGCTCAAACTCCTTAAGTGTTAGCTCAATAGCTTCCCCTCTTTTTTTTACTACCATTTCATCTAAATGTATCTCTAAATCCCCAATATTTATTATATTTACTTTTTTATCATAATGCCTTAATACATTTTCTATTCTAGCTAGTAACTCAAGACCTTCAAAGGGCTTAGTTATATAATCATCTGCTCCTATCTTTAAGCCATGTACCTTGTCAGCAACTGATGTTTTGGCAGTTAAAAATATTACCGGAATGCCTAAAGATTTGATTTTTTCAAACAAAGTAAATCCATCAATTTTGGGTAACATAACATCTAAAAGTATTATGTCAATTACTGTATCCTCAATTTTATTTAAAGCCTCTTCTCCATTAAATGCTCTTACACATTCATAGCCTGCCATATTTAGATTTAACTTAATTAAATTTGAAATAGGTAAATCATCTTCAACCACCAAAACTTTTATCATACAATCACTCCATATACTAAAAATTATAATAATTAATCTTACACTAACTTTATCCTATTATTATAACCTGTTTACTCTTGTTTTTACCTTTATTTTCTTTAGAGCTTATCTTTTTATGTTTATCTTTCTATACTATTTACTTTACTAAAGTGGTTTTATTCTTTAATATTCAACCTTATATTGAATTACCGAGTAATCCTTTAAGTCTATAACTATTGAGACCTTATTCCCATCACTAAGTTTTAACTCTACAAACATTCTTCCAAAGTCATAATCTATTTCATTTTTTATAAAAATAGAGTTTTCATCAATTTTTTTATCAATCTTATTGAAAAAATTAATTGTTGCATCTTTAATTTTATTTTTATCTGGCTGTGAATTGAATTTTTCTAATTGATTCATTGCAGTAATATCTAGTATCTCTCTATTATCAGCGTTTATATCAACATAATTTGCCGTAAATCTATCATTAGAAGTCTTTGGTCTAAAGCTAACTGAAATAATATTTGGTTTTGCTTCAGAAGCATATTGGGCAGCATTTTTTGCGCCTTCAATATCCTTTTCATTTAACAATAGCTCTATCCATTTAGCATCCTTTTCTTTAACCATATACTTTTCCCCATCAACAGTTACTTCTACTGTTCTAGAGTTATTAATTCTATTAATGCTAGTTTCACTGAAGAAGCTTGCATCCTTTCCCATATAAATTTTCATTGCTTCGGTAGCTATGTTTATTGCTTCTTCATCACTTATCTCCCCATTACTTGCTTCACTTTTAGATTCTTCTGATTTATCATCAATAGATGTAACTGAATTTTTTGTGCCTTCTACTGATTTTTGGCTTGCATAAACTAATGATGAGCTAGCTACCACTATTGCTACTGCAAATACATAAACAAATATCCTTTTTTTATTCATAATTTTATACCTCCAAGATTTATTTTGTGCACGGGATCCCTATTACAAATTAAGTATATAACATAAATTTATAAATTTTATCCATAACTTGTCACGAAGTTGTAAAAAATAACAGCTTTTTATTATATATTTAAATATAATAAAAAGCTGTTATTTTCGATGTTCTAATATTAACTTGAGTAATATATGTATATTAATTTCTCTCTATTATGTAGAACACTAATACTTATTCTAGTTTGTTTTTAAGTTTTTCTATTTCAATATTTTGTTTCTTAATTATCGCCTCGTATTTATTATTATTTTCTATTAAATTTTTACTCAAATTATTAATTAGTGATGCCATTTCATCAGCACTACCAACAATTCTATTAAAAAGCAATAAATTTGTCTTTATAAGCTCAGGAATATCATTGCTTGAGTACCTCAGCAAATGATCAATTTCACCGTATCCTTCCTCAAATATTGTCCTTACTTGTATTTCAGCGATCACTTTCTGGTTTGTAGGATAAAACTCTACTAAATAATGAACAGAGCGATAGCCAGATATTCTTGATCTAACCTCTATATTAAGATCATGAAATATCTTTGTGTTATCCCCTTCCCTAACATTTGCTGTTACTTCTATTACACTCCATGTATTCATAATAAACTCATGTATCTCTTGCCATTGGTCTTTAAATATATGTATTACTCTTATTCCAATTAGGTCATTAATCTCATTCTTATAATTCTCTAAATCAAACTGAAAATTATTATTATACTTCCCTTTTCTATCTTCAGTTTTTCTTATTATTTTTTCTATTAATCTATCAGCTTCTTTAATTCTAGATTTAACTGAATGAATCATTGGTTGCTCTCTAAGAATATTAGCAATAAAATTTGCTTGATTCTCATAGGATGTCCTGTAATGTACATAATCCCCATATATTTCTTCAAGATTTTTAGTATTAATATTATTACTTTCTATCTCATCTTTAGCATGTGGATACTTTGATAGGAACTCTTCTAGATTAAATCTTTTCTTCATAATGTATACTCCTTTATAATTACCTTATTACATTATATATTTTCTCATATTATATTTCTACATTTATAAATTTTACTTTTATCTATATTCTCTTATTAAATTAAAATAAATATTATAGCTTCCTAAGAATTTTTAATATTTATGAACCTTCTCTTAAAAATAACACATTCATTTATTTACTTTATTGACAAATTTTAGGTAATTACTTAAGATTAAATTATATAATAAGGGGGGGAATATAAATGAAAAAAACAATTAAAAATGAAAGGAAAGTTACTGCTATAACTCTCTCAACTTTAATGCTGTTAGGGTTAACTCAACCTGTTAGTGCTGCAACAAATAATTTTACTTCAATCAAATCAGATTTAACTACTAATTCTTCAATTACTACTGTCACAGGTGATCTAAATGGGGATGGGAAGGTGAATATTCTTGATATGGCCCTTATCTCTCAAGCATACAACTCAAGAACAGGTGATACAATCTTTAATTCCTTATATGATTTGAATAGTGATGGCATAATTGATATTTACGACATAGTTAAAGTTTCTTCTAATTTTACTGTATCAACCGATACAACAGTTCCAGCAGAGTTTCAAATTTCAAAAAATAATTGGGATGGTGGACCTAATTATACTATTACCATGAACTTATGGTTTGGTACTAATGGAGACCAATGGATTTTATATGAAAATGGGGATAAAGTTGCATCAGTGCCACTAGTTAATGCTTCACCAGGAGCTCAAAGTGCATCCTATGATTTTAAAGACAAACCTAATGGAACCTATGAATACACTGCAGAGCTTGTAAACGCTATCGGTGTTACTAAGTCAAAGAATACTGTAATACATGAAGTAACAAAAAATGAAAAGCCTATTGAAGTTCCTCTACCTGAATCTGCAGCTGGAATACCTGCACTAGGTTATACAGTACTACGTGAAAAAGATGACAGCTTTGAATGGGCAGTTTATATGGCAAATCCAAATAAAAAGTATATATGGGATGGTATGGACTTTTCCGCATGGGGACTTAGCTTTGATACTGATAATGAAATAACTTCTATTTCAAATTGTGCTTCCTATAAAAAAGATGGAAAAACAGTTACTATTGATCTGAAAAATGATGAACGTCTTCTTAGTTATGGTACTACTAAAGTCTTTGTAGTTAAAGGAAAGAAAAAAAGTGAAAATAAACCTACGAATATAAAGGCTAATTTAATTAGAGGTAATATTGAATACCCTAAATTTGCAGGATTACCTTCCACTTGGAGCAAAAATAAAGCCAACTTAACTATAAATGATTTAATTGCAAATAAGGAACAGTACTATGATAGTACCGTTAAAGGTAATACAGGAAATAAACTCATGTATACAAATCCTGCTCATCCAACTCAAATGCAAATAGGAATGCCTAAACAGATGCCTATGAAGATTAATGGCTATTCTAACCTTAGAATTTGGATACCTTCAGAATATTTAGCACTTGGATTAGCAACAGGTACTGAATTCTTAGGATTAAATCCAAGCTTTATGGTTGGTCTATCTATAAAAGAAAATAGTACTTGCTCCTTAGTACCTTTGGAATCAGGTGAAAATTCAAATCTTACTGAATTAGATGGTAAGACATGGGCTTGGCCAATTCAAAAGAAACATCCAGATGGACCATTCCAAATGGAAAAAGGTAATTTTAATGAAGTTAAAAAACAATATAAAGATTATCTACCAAATACTGCTGAACATGATAAATATGTTACATTAGAAACAGGTGATCCAGATGATCCATCTTATGTACATTCCGCTATTACTTCTTATATAAGTTTGACGATGACTAGAGAATTCCTATATTCTATACCTAATAATAAATTTGATGAATTTATTAAATTATCAAAAGACCCATGGGTTGAATTTGTACTTGTAGATAACTCTTATAACAGAGGTGTATATGGACTTTTACAAAGAAATTTATTTACAACTCATAGAGAAGGTGCTATTAACTCAACAAATATAAATAAAGATTATGATCTCTCAGGATTTGCAAACCATATTGAGAATATCCAAAATATAATAAATGAAATGGATAAAGAGACTGAAAATGTGTACGATGCTAAAATTTCCTGGAATAAGATGGAAAAGTATTTTGATCAATTAAGATTATTCTATGGAAATGGTACTCCAACAGATGATGAATGGAAGGCAATGAAAAATGATACTAAGAAAGCCTTTGATTTACTTGCTAAACACTGGGGTGGAGATACTATCTCATACAGATATGACTTCTTAACTTTACTTAGAGTCATCGAAAAGTATTTACCAGAAGACCAACACCCATCTCCTTCTGGGGCATCATGGATAGAGCAAGTAGTATCAGCTAATAATCAAGCTGCATCGGCTCCTCCAAAGGCAGCTATTATGTCTAGAGAAGTCCAAAGATTTAAATAGTCTATATTTTAAGGAGCATGTAGAAATATCAATCTATTTTTACATGCTCCTTTTATATTCTCTTATATAGATTTGAAATATTCCAATATTCGAGGTAGAATAATTTGGTATAAAGTAAACCAAAATAGTACAGATGACGATAAAGGAGAGTTAATATGTTAAGTGAAAATTTATTAAAAAGTCTTAATGACCAAGTAAACTTTGAGTTCTACTCATCTTATACTTACCTTGCAATGGCTGGATACTGCGAAAATCAAGATTTAAGTGGTTTTGCTAATTTCTTTAGAGTTCAGGCTCAAGAAGAATTAGCTCATGCAATGAAACTTTATGACTACATATTCCAAAAGAATGGTTTTGTTGAATTAGAAAGAATTGAAAAACCTATCACTACATATGAAAATATTATTGATGTCTTCGAAAAAGGATACGAACATGAACAATTAGTTACGCGTAAAATTTATAATCTTGCAGATATTGCTTTCGAAGAAAGAGAACATGCTACAATGAGCTTGTTAAAATGGTTTATCGATGAGCAAGTAGAAGAAGAAAATAGTTTTAATTCATTACTTAAAAAGGTTAAAAGATCTGAAAATAATCCAGCTGCTATCTATATGATTGATGAAGAGCTTTCTGCTAGAGTTTATACTCCATCAACAAATGCATAATTTATAGGACTATCATTTGATAGTCCTTTTTTTTATAAATTTAATCATATAGAATTGTTTTGATAAATAACTTTAATTATATATTAAAAAATCAAAGTTTTATATTAGTATTATTTGACATTAAATAAAAAAAATGTAAACATAGTATTGAGACTATATTTTATAAGGGGGAAAGTTTATGTATCCTAATGTTAATAAAAAGAAAACCTTATCATTTCTCATTATTATCACACTAATTATTTCACTTTTACCTGTTACTATCGTAAATGCTGCTGCAACAGCTGCTCCGGGTAAACCTACATTATCCCACAATCAATTTGGAACAGATTATGATGGTGATTATGATATCACTATGAATATGTATTATGGGAATAATGCGACAAGCTATAAGCTGTATGAGAGATTTGGACCAACTGGAAACTTCACTCAAATAGCTGAAGGTAAACTTACTGATAACACTCCAAGTGTTCAATCAACTGTATTTCAAGTAAAAGGACGTACAGGAGTAGGTATGTATAACTATAAAGCAGAATTTATAAATAGTTATGGTACTACGACAAGTGATATACTTCAAGTTCAAGTAGGTAAGGATGGAAAACAAAAGATATTTATTGATGGTATAGATGCTAACTCTATAAAATATCAGATGACCATTACACAAAGTGTAAACAACTACAAATTATTAAATAGTTCAAATTCTAGTCCAAAATTTAAGGTTATATCAAGCAATACTTCAACTGTTAAAGCATCAATAATAAATGGTGACACACTATCTGTACAAGGAACAGCTTCTGGACGTAGTGGATTGAAAATTATTGATGAAGTAACTGGGGATATAAGACAAATTGGAGTTAGAGTTAGAAATACAGATGGTTCTCTTCCTGGAATGCCTGATTATCTTTCTCTAGGACAAGTATCAGAGGATACTGATAATGATTTAAACTTCTGGAAAGAAACTAGTAATGATGATACAAATAAACGTTCAGACATTAGATATATTTATGTCAATGGTGGACCTTTTGGTGGATGGAGAAGTTGGACAACAGAAGATGGAGATAGGGTAAAAAATTACATTAAAGAAAGTCTAAAACTTGGAATGATTCCTTTCTTTGTCTACTATAACATCCCAGATGATGGAGAAAGTTATGATCTTGATATAAAACATATTAATGATAAATCCTATATGGAAGCTTATTTTAAAGATTTAAAGTTCTTCTTAGATATATGTAAAGAATATACTGAAGATGAAACTGTAGGAATGATATTTGAACCTGATTTTCTTGGAT
This sequence comes from Clostridium zhoujianii, assembly GCF_051590805.1. Taxonomy (NCBI): domain Bacteria; kingdom Bacillati; phylum Bacillota; class Clostridia; order Eubacteriales; family Clostridiaceae; genus Clostridium; species Clostridium zhoujianii. The sequence continues at coordinate 1,349,525 of NZ_JBPUTF010000001.1, read as the reverse complement.
ATATGATGCAACAGTCTAACAAACAACCAAATGAAATTACTGCAATGGTTGATGCTGCCTACTCTTCAGGGGTATTAGAAAAAGGAAAGGATCCAAACTTTGAAAACTCTGTTAAAGGTCTTGTAGAATCAATAAATTACACAGTTAGAAAATATCATAAACCTTCTTATTTTGGTTGGCAGTTTAATATTTGGGCCTATGATAGTCATGAGATAACAGCCCAAGGATTACTTCATAAAACTGAATTTGCAGGCTGGGATGCTGGACGTCAATTTATAAAGCAAGTTGCAACTGAAACAGCTAATTATTATAATGCGGCTGGAATAACCTCCTTTGGTGCTGACTTTATTTCTATAGATAAATACGGATTAGATGGTGGTTATGAAGCAAATGCTGCAAGTGACCCTAAATCTTCAAAATGGTTATGGAATGCAGATTTATGGAATAACTACTTATTATATACAAAAACTCTTCATGAAGTAACAAATAAACCTGTTATTCTATGGCAAATCCCTGTAGGACGCTTAAATCATTCTAATGAACCTAATCCATATAACGGTGGCGAATTTGCTGATTTAACAAATAAAGAAGGTAATTATGAAGATTCTGCACCTAATTATTTCTTTGGTGATACCTTTACGCCTGGGGCTGGAAATAGACAAACCTATTTTAGCGGTAATACTGCAAATGACCCTAAAATAACAACATCAGGTAATAAAGTTACTTGGGGTAGCCATATGGAAGAGACTAGAGATGCTGGTGTAGTATCTATTTTATTTGGTGCTGGAGTTAACTCTAGTACAGATGCTGTTGGTTCTCCTGCACCTGATAACTACTGGTGGATTACAAAGGCTCAACGCTATTTGAAAAATCCTTTACCATTGAAAACAGGTGGCACAGTAGAACCTCCTATAAAGGATTTACCTTTGAAGGGATCTATTACTACAGATAATATAAACAGTAATGGTAACTATAAATTAACACTTAGTGTGCCGAATAATTCAAAAGCTACATCCTATAAGTTATACGAAAATGGGACAACTGTTAAGTCTGGATCTCTTACTAATTCAGCTACCTCTGTTATTCATGATGTAATTAATAAACCAACTGGTACCTACATGTATAAGTTGGATTTAATTAACAGCTATGGTTCCACTTCAAGCGACAACTTAACAATAAAGGTTAATAATACTGTAGTTCCTCCAATTGATATTCCACTTACGGGTAATATTACAGTAGATAAGGCTTCAAATGATGGTAACTATACTTTAAATTTATCTATACCTACGAAATCAAATGCTACTTCGTATAACTTGTACGAAAATAATAAAATAGTTAAAACTGGTGCTGTAACAGCTATAGCTCAAGATATACCTGTTACCTTTATTAAAAAAGAAACTGGCACTTACATTTACAGGTTAGATTTAATAAATAAAGATGCAACAACAGTTAGTAATGATTTAAAAGTAACATGCAATGCTACTACTCCACCTGATTCAAAGGTGAAAGTAGATTTTAATGTTACAGCTGATTGGGGTACTGGAGCAAACTTCGAACTAGTTTTAACTAATAATAGCAATAATGACATCACTGATTGGTCCTTATCCTTCACCTTTGATAAAAAGATCAATTCCCTCCCAGATGGAAATATAACCTCAAATGGGAATAACTATATTGTAACCCCAAAAGCTTGGAATAATTCTTTAAAGAAAGGTGAAAAGATAACCTTATCAGGTAGTTGCAGTGGTGGTGTAGGTAACTCAACTATCTCTAGCATAAAGTTTACATCACCTTCTTTAAAAGATATTGCTGGAGATGTAAACGGAGATGGTAAAGTTGATTCTTTAGATATTGGAATAATTGCAGACAGATATAATACTCAATCATCTAGTCTAAATTTTCTTCCAGTTGTAGATTTTAATAAGGATGAAATAATAGATATTTACGATTTAGTATATGTTTCATCACGATTTTAATTAGTATCAATATCTTGTTATTTTTAATGGTGTACCTTTATATAAAGGTACACCATTATCCTATATTTTTGTAGTTAAATTCTTCTTATTTCCTTCTACAAAGGCAGCCAAATTCTCTTTTTCATCCTCTGTAGCTCTTTTATTATTAATCTTTTCAAAATTTAGTAAAGACTCTTCTAAAGAAATACTAGCACCTACTATATCCCCAATAGATTTTTCGTATCTTACAAAATCCCTGAATCCTTTAAAATCATATAATTCATGATGTGCAGGTATATAATACTTCGATTTATAGTCTTCTAATTTTTCTAAAAGTTTATAGAACTTTTCCCTACTGTAACTCCATTCCCCACGATACATATCCATATATAATGAATCCCCAAGGAATGTTACCTTCTCTCCTGGTATATTTACAATTACTGAATCCTCTGAATGATCACAGTCTATATGTTCAATATTAACAATTACTCCACCTAAATCTACTTCTATATAGTTCTTAAATACTATATCAGCTGATGGAATTTCCACATATCTATCATTACTTGGTAATTCAACCTTAATATGTTCCCTACAAAATTCTATTTCTTCTCCACTCTCGACTCTTTCATCTATAGCCTTATCTGTCCATTCTAAGCCTTTCATCCATTTAAGCTTCCTATTACTTTTCTCTCCAATAATATTTATTAAGTTCATTGTAGTTATTCCAAATACATGATCCCAATGCCAGTGTGTTAAGGCTAAGTATTTTAATGGTGGAACATTTAGTTTAGCTACATACCCTAAGAATTCCTCAGCATGAGCCTTTGAGTTTCCTCCATCTACTACTAAACTATAATTATCACCTACTACTAATCCTAATACAGGTCTATCACTTTCTTTTTTGAAATCCATATAATATACTCTGTCTGTTATTTTATTAAACATAGCGTCTCCTTAGTCTTAATAATATTTGAATTTATTATATATTTATAATCCCCTCTAAATAAACTACACATCTGCCACTTATTAATACTTTATCCTCTATCAATTCACAGTGTAGCTTGCCACCTCTTTTAGAAAGCTGTTCTGCAATCATAATAGTTTTATCTAATCTTTTTGACCAATATGGAATTAATGTACAATGAGCAGATCCTGTTACTGGATCCTCATTAATAACACTATTAGGAACGAAAAATCTTGAAACAAAATCTACTTCTTTTCCCTTAGCAGTAACTATTATCCCATCTACATCAATACATTTAAGTATTTCCATATTAGGTTGTAAATATCTTATATCATCTTCCACTTCAAGTACCAACATTAGATCCCTTGATTTATATGCAGCTACAGGGATGACTCCTAAAGCTTCAAATATTATTTCAGAAACTTCTATTCTTTCCCCTTCTCTTATAGGAAACTCCATAGTAATTTTATCATCATTTCTTGAAACCTTTAAAATACCGCTTATTGTGCTGAATTCTATTACTTCTAAATCTGTTTCTATGTATTTAAAAATTATATATGCAGATGCTAGTGTTCCATGACCACATAAATCTATTTCATACTCTGGTGTAAACCATCTTAATTTATACCCATTTCCTTCTTTCTTAAAAAAGGCTGTTTCAGACAAATTATTTTCCATTGCAATTTTTTGCATAGTGTCATCCGTAAGCCATTCACTTAAAGGACAAACTGCTGCTTGATTTCCTTTAAAGCTTTCATCCGCAAAGGCATCTACTATATATATCTTATTTTCCATTTTACCACCCCAATAAATTTTTTTAATAATCCTGCAAAGTTATCTTATAAATAGTATCCTTTTTCACAATTTTTCAGTTTTTTCTTTTCTTCTAACCTATAGTTGGAATGATGTATTAATTATCAAGAAAATTGCAGCTGAAGCTAAGAATCACTCTATATCTTTTTGTACTTCTCTGCAAGGTCTTTTACAATTTCTTTAGATATTTTTATATTTTCTAAAATAATTTTATCTGGATTAGTTGTTAATGGATATTCTTCTATCCATATGTTACCATCAATTATTTCATACTTTATTATATCTTCGCCAGGTGATCTATCATCGATTTCTTCTAATTCCTCATATGGTGTTAATACAACAATTCTTCTACAAGGCTCCTCTGCCTCCCAAAATATATTGAAAAAACTATTATAATTATCAAATGATTTAGTAGAAGTTACTATCTTTGGATATAGCCCTAATTTTTTACCTGCTTCTATAAGATTAATTTCAATATTATTCATTAATATACCTCATTTCTATTGATTTAACTTATTATATAATACCATAATGTAAAAAAACTGATAAGTTAACCTATCAGTTCATTTACTTAATTTAATAATTTAATAGCTACTATTCTCTAATAATTCCTTAAAGACCATATTATGCTCTATATCCTTACTTAAAGCTTGTATAACTCTTATAATTTGTTTTTCAGTTACTTCTTCTTTAGCATTTAAAGCTATTCCTATAACATATGCCTTTATTATTCTATAGCTATTTATTAATCCATTAATACTCTTCATCAAACCTTCACCTTTATTGAAGGGAATTAAGTCCTTAAATATTTGATTAACTAAATAATTCTCAAGAATATAATGGAATTTATCTACTTTATAAAAAGATTTATTCATTTCCTTTAGATGATCACAAATATCAACTTCATTCATTATTTCTAGTTTATATTCATCAACACAACCATTTAACTTTATACTTTTAATATTTTTTATAAGTTCCTCATTTGCTAGACTTATGTAAAATTTATTATTTTCATTAAAAGCTTGTCCTTTAATTTCTTCATAGTTAATTGCCTTATTGTTGAAGTCTTCTATAAGATCTTCTAAGGAGTCATAATCCTCTTCATAATGCATTCTTTCTATATTTTCATAGAAATTCTTAAGTATATTCAGCCTTTCCTCTATTGTAAAGCTTCTTGATTGAATTATATTTATAGAAATTACTCTTATATCCCAAAAGAATTGAAGAAGACTATCGGTACCTTCATAAGCTTCACTATCAATTACTCTTCTAATTTCTGTAGACTTTTCATTAATTTCTTCCTCAATCTCAACAAACTCCATCTTATCTTTGTTTAAAAAACCTTTAACACATACTTCATAACAGGAAGGTAGTCCACTTTTTTCATATACACCATCAACTAAGTTATATACTCGAGGATAACTTTTACAGGTTATACATAGATTTTCCTCTCCTACTTCTTCATGTATATCACATAACATACTTTCATTTAAAAATGGACACGTTCTTTCACCTATAAGTTTCATAAACCCATGATTAAAGTAATTCTGACCTTTATCATTTTTAATAAACTTTCCATTGACTAATTCTTTAAAAGTTAAACTGCTGTTACTATAATTTAAATAGGTATCTCTATCTATATTAATATCCCAACCAGCACAACAGGTATCAATACATTTTGAACTTACGCATTTAAAATCCACCATGTATTTAGGCATAAATATCTTTTGTTTCATAATTAACCCCAATCTTTTTTGTATAAAAGTGCTTGTTAGGCTTACTTTATAATACTGTCATTATTTTATTAACTAGTACATTATATACTAAAGATTATCCTTACGAAATACCTATTTTAGTATGTTATTAAATTTTGCTGATTTCGTTAAAGATAAGAAAAAAGAAGTCGACTAGCAACTTCTTTTAATGATCATTTATATATATTCTTTTAAACTTAAGCCACAATAATCCATCACTAACTCACAGTACATTGAGTTTGTCCAAGAGAACCATTCTCTTGTGAAATTCTTAGGGTCGTTAGGGTCAAAGGACTCATGCATAAATAAGGTATCTCCATCAGTTTCCTTCATCATCATTATCTTATCTAACTTTTCCTTCTGAGTATCACTAGTTAAACCTTCAATAGCTAGTGATATATGCCAGATATAACCTTCGGGAGTGTGAGGACTTCCTATCCCCTTTGCATACTTACCTTTATAATAATACTGATTATCTTCACTTAAAATATAATTTCTTGTATTCACGTATGTAGGGTCATCATTTTTTCTGTACCCGATTAAGGGTATTGATAATAAGCTTGGTACATTTGCATCATCAACTAAAAAACTATTACCAAGTCCATCTACTTCATAAGCATACATGCTTCCATACTTTTTATTATGTACTATACCATATTTTTGTATACCATCTTCAATTTCATTCCTTAAAACCTCAGCCTTACTAGCCAGTTCCTCATTATTTAAAAGAACCTTAGCTATCTCAACTAAATATCCAAGTACTGTATATGCAAACATATTTGATGGTACTAAATACCCATAGGCACAAGCATCATCACTTGGTCTAAATCCTGACCAAGTCATACCTGTATATGTAGTCTTAGTTCCTAAGCCACCTCTATCAAGATTATTTCTAGCTCTAGAGTTTAATCTTTGGAATCTATATGCTGACTCCTTTTCATGATTCTGCTCTCTCTTCCATAAGTCTAAAATAATATTAGAAACCTCAGTGAACTCATTATTTATATGGTCAGTTTTACCTGTAACCTTCCAATACAAATATACTAATTGTAGGGAGAAGCATAAAGAATCAACCTCGTACTTGCGTTCCCATACCTCTGGTAACATTTCTGTTATATCATCATGATGACCATTTCCATTAGCACTTTCATTAAATGCATTTGCATAAGGATCAATTTTTATAAGCTTATAGTGATTCTTTATTAGACCCTCAATCATCTTCTGAATTCCCTTATTTTCTTTTGCAAATAAAAGATATGGTCTTATTTGACATACTGAATCTCTAAGCCACATAGCAGGAATATCCCCTGTAATAATAAAGGTAGTTTCGTCATCTTGTATTTTAACTGTCATGTCTATTGTATTATTTATACATTTCTCAAAAATATCAGCTACTTTTTTATCATTAATCTTATCCATTATTAATGCTTTAGCTTCTTTTACGAAATCTCTATTTATTTCTAACATAATTATACCTCTGAATTTCTGTCGTTTTATCGTCTCGCAAAGTCTACAAATTTAAACTTATCAGTCCTATGTCTAGACTCTGTATATTGAAATAAGCTTCTATCATCTAAATAAGTAAAACTCTTTACTACAACAACCATATTGTCCATGCCTAAATCTAAATATTTTCTATCTTCCTCATTAGCTTTTTGTACTGTAATTTCCTTTTTAGCATAGGAAACTTTTAGTTTAAGTTCTCCTTCTATATACTCATATAGCGAGTTTTTGCATACATCTAATGTTAATGTTGGAACATATTTAGAATTTAAGTAGTCCTTATCTAAAATAATTCTTTCGCCATCAATCCTTCTTACTCTTACTATTTTCCATACGTAATCATCTTCTTCTAATTCTAGTTTAGTTTTTATCTTACTACTTGGAGCCTTTAAGCTTAATTCCTCTATCTTTGTTTCTATCTCATTTCCCATACTTTTAGCTAGCTCATGAAAGCTTCTGATACCTGAAACTGGAAAATTGAACTTATTAATATCTAGTACAAAGGAACCTTTTCCTTTTAATTTTTGTATGTATCCATTTTGCTCTAAAAGATTTAAAGATTTTCTGACAGTATCCCTTGATACATCATACCTTTCCATTAGCTGCGATTCTGATGGTAGTTTACTGTCCACCTCTAAGTTTCCATTCTCTATACTACTCACTATTTCATTATAAATTTCTATATACTTACTCATGTTAAATCCCTACTTCTTTCTTAATACTATAAGTTTATTATATAATACTTTCTATCTAAATTTAAAGGCATAAAGAAATAGAGTTTAACATATATAGATATGGATGAAAGTAATATACTTTCATCCATATGTTAATTACTTAATTTATAAACTACTGATTCATAAGGTCTTAAGGTTATATTAGATATATCTAATGTACTATCTCTATAATTTGAAAGTAAAATTTCTACCTTTTTACCTTCAAATTCTATTTCTTTACATAAATTAATATGTCCCTCTTTACCATAGAAATTACTAACTACTACTATAGACTCACCATTATAGAATCTTTCATAAGCATAAATTTTATCATTCATTTCATCAAGAATTCTATAATCTCCATAAGAAATAATATCCTCTTCTTTTCTTATCTCTATAAGCTTTTTATAATGGAAGAATACTGAATCCTTATCAGTTAAACTCTTTTCAGCGTTTATTTCTTTATATCTATTTGAAGTATTAATCCATGGTGTTCCTGTAGAAAACCCTGCATTTTTTGAACTATCCCACTGCATTGGTGTTCTTGAATTATCTCTAGATTTACTTTTTAGTATTGTTAATATTTTTTCTTCATCCATACCTTCTGATTTGAGTATATTATAATAATTAATTGATTCAACATCTCTATAATCATCAATTGACTCAAATTCTGGATTTGTCATAGCTATTTCTTCCCCCTGATATATGTAAGGAGTACCATTCATCATGTGAACAGCTGTAGCTAACATCTTTGATGATTCTTTTAAATATGTTTTAACATCTCCAAGCCTTGAATTAATTCTTGGTTGGTCATGGTTACACCAAAATAATGCATTCCATCCTTGTCCATCAATTAATCCCCTTTGCCACGAACTAAATATATCCTTTAGGTTCTTAAAATCAAAATCCATCAACGACCATTTTTCACCACTTTTATAGTCTATCTTGAGATGATGAAAATTAAATACCATAGACAATTCATTCTCATTTTTCCCAGAGTACTTTATACAGTCCTCTATAGTAGTTGATGACATTTCTCCTACAGTTATTATATCCTTATATTTTCCAAAGGTATTTTCATTTAATTCTTTTAGATACTTATGGATATTAGGACCATCAGTATAGAATCTTCTACCATCTCCAATATGATCATCTTCAAAAACTTCTGGCTTTGAGATTAAGTTAATAACGTCTAGTCTGAATCCTTTAACTCCTTTTTCAATCCAGAAGTTAACTACATTATATATCTCTTTACGAAGCTCTTCATTATCCCAATTTAAATCTGCTTGAGTTACATCAAATAGATGGAGGTAGTATTCATCAAATTTCTTAACATACTCCCAAGCACTACCACCAAATTTAGATAGCCAATTAGTTGGTGGACCTCCATTATTACTCTTCTTAAAGATATAATAGTTTTTGTATTTTTCATCTCCTTCTAATGCTTTCTTAAACCATTCATGTTCTGTAGAAGTATGATTAAATACCATATCTAACATTATGTCTATATCTCTCTTTTTAGCTTCCTTTACAAGTACTTCAAAATCACTCATAGTTCCATAAACAGGATCTATATTGTAGTAATCTGCTACATCGTATCCATTGTCCCTTTGAGGAGATATATACATTGGGGTTAACCAAATGTAATCAACCCCTAATGTTTTTATGTAGTCTAACTTTTCAACTACTCCTCTAATATCCCCTATTCCATCTCCATTTGAATCACTAAATGATTTTGGATATATTTGATAAACTACACTTTTCTTAAAATCTTTCATTAATATTTCACTCCATTTAAATTATGTCTTACTTATACTATTTAACTGCTATTTTATTTAACTTAGTTTTTGATAAAATTATTGTTAATACAAATGGTATTACTGCTGCTACTACCATACACACTAAGTATGGTAACATACTACTTCCTTGCATTGACAGTATAGCTGGAAGACCTCCAATACCAATTGAGTTTGCAGTAGCTGTAAATATCATTGATACCATACCTGCGATTCCTGAACCAATAATAGCTGCTACGAATGGATAAAAGTATTTTAAGTTAACACCAAAGATGGATGGTTCTGTAACTCCTAAGTATGCTGATATACATGCAGGTACTGCAATTTGTTTTGCTTCTGTATCTTTTCTCTTTAAGTAAATATATCCTAATACCGCTGATCCTTGAGCAATATTTGCTAATGCTACTATTGGCCATGCATATGTACCACCAGTTGTTGCAATAAGTTGTAAGTCTATTGGTAATAATGTATGGTGTAATCCTGTTATAACTAAGATTGGGTATGCAAAACCATAAACGCCTGCAAATAACCAACCAAATTGGGAATTGAAACCTGCTTGTACTACTGTTGCAACCACATCTCCTATCTTCCAACCTATTGGTCCAAGTACTGTATGTGCTAATAGCACTGTTGGTACTAATGAGAAGAAAGGTACTATTATCATTTGTATTGCCTCTGGTGAGAATTTCTTAGCTAATCTTTCTAAATAAGCATATGTAAATCCAACTAATATTGCTGGTACTATTTGTGCTTGGTAACCTATCATTTCAACTTGAGCAAATCCAAAATCCCAGAATGGAATAGTATCAGCACCAGTTACTGCATATGCATTTAATAATTGTGGTGATACTAAAGTAATACCAATTACTATACCAATCATTTGATTAGCACCCATTTTCTTAGCTACTGACCAAACAACGCCAACAGGTAGGAAGTGGAATATAGCTTCACATATTAGCCATAAGAAACTATTTGTCCCATTCCAGAATTGTGATATTTCTGTTAAAGCTTTTGTTCCGTCTTCAAACAACTTCATATCACCAATTATATTTCTAAATCCTAGTAATAAACCACCTACGATAATTGCTGGTATTAATGGAGAAAATATATCTGCTAAATTAGCTACTATTCTTTGTAGTAATGTCATATTTTTCTTAGCTGCCTCTTTTATAGCATCTTTATTCTCTCCTTGTATACCTGTTTGTTTTATAAATTCATTATAAAAAGTGGATACCTCTGGTCCAATTATTACTTGAAATTGACCTGCTTGAGTAAATGTACCTTTTACTGAAGCTAATGCTTCAATAGCTTCTATTTCCGTTATTTTAGGATCCTTTAAGACAAATCTCAATCTAGTTACACAATGAGTTAATGCCGTTATATTATCCTTACCTCCAATATACTTAATTAATTTCTTTACATCATTTGTGAAGTTTCCCATTTTACTTCCTCCTTTTCATTACTTGTACTTACATCTTCTATAATTAATTTAACATGTACGTACATATATTGTCAAACGTTTTCATGAAATATTTTAGAATTTTTTTTACTAATTGGTAAGTACTATGTCTTAATGCTTAGTATAAAAGTCATATTCTTTACTTAATATGAAAAAAAGTAATATAGAATGTATAAACCATTACATAAGAGTTACTTCATATCCTATATTACTTTTCTTAACTTTTTATATTCTATACATTATAGCTTCATATGGTCTTAATTTTAGACTACTTATTTCAACACTTGAATCCTTATAGTTACTTATAAGAATTTCAGGCACATTTTTGTACTCCTCCTCAAACTTGAACACTACTGGTTCCTTGTAGAAGTTACAGACTACAAGTATATTATCTCCGTTAAATTCTCTTATATAAGCATAGATATTCTTATCATCATAATCTAATAGCTTATAATCTCCATAGATTATAGTTTCACTATTTTTTCTTATTTCTATAAGTTTTTTATAATGATAGAATATAGAATTTTTATCCTTTAAAGCATTATCCACGTTAATCTCTTTATAATTTTCATTTACTTTTAACCATGGTTTACCTGTAGTAAAGCCAGCATTTTCTGTATTATCCCATTGTATTGGAGTTCTAGCATTATCTCTACCTTTTGCATATATAGACTCCATTAATTCTTCATGTTTAAAGCCTCTAGCTAGCCTATCTTTATACATATTACGTATTTCAATATCATTATACTCTTCGATAGTTTCAAATCTAATATTTGTCATACCTATCTCTTCACCTTGATAGATATATGGTGTTCCCTTAAGGCCATGTAGAAGAGTTGCAAGCATTTTAGCACTTTCCACTCTATACTCCTTATCATTACCCCATCTTGAAACTATTCTTGGTAGATCGTGGTTATTCCAGAAAAGACTATTCCAACCCTCTCCTTCAAGCTCTGTTTGCCATTTAGAGAATACTCTCTTTAGATCTCTTAAGTCTAATGGTTTTAGGTCCCATTTATTTTTACCTGGTATCTTATCAAGGCTTATATGTTCAAATTGGAATACCATACTTAGCTCATTTCTAGTAGGGTTTGAATATAGTTTTGCCACTTCTGGAGTTGCTCCCCAGGTTTCACCTACTGTTAATAAATCATGTTTTCCAAAACTATTTCTATTCATCTCTTGAAGATATTCATGAAGTTTTGGTCCATTTTCTTTTATCATTTCATCTGGAACTTTACCAATTAAATCAATAACATCCATTCTAAAGCCGCCAATACCTTTGTCTATCCAGAAATTCATCAAATCCCAAACTTCTTTTCTAACCTTTTCATTATCCCAATTTAAGTCTGGCTGCTTCTTACTAAATAAGTGTAAATAATATTCACCAGAAGCTTCATCTAACTCCCAAGCACTACCACTAAAGGTTGATATTAATTCATTAGGAGCTTTGCCCTTAACTGGCTTTCTCCATACATAATAATCCCTATATTCATTATCCTTAGACTTCTTAGCTTCAATAAACCACTTATGCTCATCAGATGTATGGTTAACAACTAAGTCCATAAGTATTTTTATATTTCTTTCCTTAGCTTCTTTTAATAGTCTATCCATATCATCCATTGTTCCAAATTCATCCATGATATTATAGTAATCACTAATGTCGTATCCGTTATCATCATTTGGAGACTTATATACTGGGCTTAACCATATTACATCAATTCCAAGTTCTTTTAAGTAATCTAGCTTCTCAATAATACCTTGAATATCTCCAATTCCATCCCCATTGCTATCCTTAAAGCTTCTCGGATAAATTTGATATACTACTGAGCTATGCCACCATTTTCTTTCCATATCTACACTCCTTTTTATCTTGTACGTATAAGTTTCTAATTACATAATAACCTTTACATATATAGAATGTCAATGTGAAAATAGAATATTAATTATTTAAGTCTAAATCTTCATAAAAAATTCCTATGGATGAAAATATCATCCATAGGAATTTATATCTAATTATTCAACATATGAATTATCCTTCAATAAACTTCACTAGTTCCTTGTTAAATTTATCTTTCTGATCATAAAAAGCACCGTGCCCGCTATCTTCCATCTTTACAAGTTTAGAATTTTTAATAAGCTTTTTCTGTTCTAATGCTAGTGGAAATAAGCAAACTTGATCGTGGATTCCATGTAGAATCAAGGTTGGCACTTCTATCTTTTTTAAATCAGTAAAAAGTCTTTCTTCATTAAGCCAAGTATTTGCTATTTCTGCTGTTGCCCAACCTGCTGCTTGCAATCCCAATTGAAAGAACCAATCAGAAAATGCTTTACTTATTGGTTTATAAAAGAATGTTTCACCAAATTTCCTTAACATCTTAGGTCTATCACTATATGTTCCTTGAATTATATCCCTAACTGCCTCTTCCTTTAATCCATAAGGAAAATATGGTCGTTTGATAACACTAGGTGCCGCTGCTGCAAAAAGAGCAAGCTTACATACTCCATATCCATTATGTCTTGCCATATACCTTACAGCAATCCCTCCGCCAGTTGAATGTCCTGCTAATATAAAATCATCTAAGTCAAGTTCATCAACTACTGCCCTAACGTCATCTGATAATGTATCATAATCATATCCTTTTAATGGTTTATCAGATGCTCCAAAGCCTCTCTGGTCAATACCAATACATCTATATCCTTTCTTTGAAAGGTAATCAAATTGGTATTCAAATAAGTTATGGCTACCTGGCCACCCATGTAGAAATAAAATTGTCTTTTTACCCTCTACATTAAGATCCTCTACATATAGCTTTACGAATGGATCTACATTTACGTAGTATCCCATAATATCCCTCCAAACAATAAAATTATTGTTAGTATTATATTCCTTTTTAACTATATACGTGAATTAATTATATACGTGAATTAAATATTTATTTCGAACTATAAAACAGATTTAATTTTCTTATTTAAGAAAGAAGCACCTTCCATTACAGGTTTGCTTTTAATCTAGCTTTTTAATAAGTCCTCTATGCTTTTATCTTCAATTTTCTCTGGATATAATGCCACTACTGAATCATCATCTATTAATTTATAATACTTTGTTGAATAACTAATATTAAATTTACTATTAGGTAAAATAAATCTTAATATCTCACCATAACAATTTGGTTTACCACCAGAAGGCTCACCAACAATTATTCCGTTGGTTTCCCACTTGAATTCATAAGCATTAATTAAAGCTGATGAAAAAGTTTCTCTACCAATTTTTATTTTTAAATTTTCTTTGGTATTAATTGATTTATTACCTTTGATATAATCTATTAATGGTCTTATTAATCTGGAATCACCACCAAGATTATTACTTAAATCTACTGTTACCTTGCTTATTTGATTTCTATTAATATAGTTAATGACTTCAGTAATCTTATTCTCTATTTTGATATCTCCCTTTTCTCTACAGGAATTGTAGTAAATGTGAAGTTCTTTACTATCCTTAAAATACTTATAACAGAAGTTTTCTTTATCTTCTTTAAGATATTGAGGTAACATATTATTTATATATACTAGTTCATCTCTGTAGACTGTTTCTAATTCAACTTCTTCACCTTCCAAGCCTATTTTTACTTTATCTATTGAATCAATTATAACTAACCCATAAAGAACCTCGGCAACATTTAAATAATTCATGCTTTTAGCTTTAAAGAAATACTCATTCTCACATGAAACTATTTCTCTAAGCTCAGTCATGACTTTATCTATAGCCATACCTTCTATGAAAAGTATCTTTTTATAAAGTAAATGCTTATGCATATCTATTGTATCTACAATATATATACCTTCTTTAAACCAATAAAATTTCAAAGGTATATATTTTTTAACAGGAAAAGCCAAAGATGTATGTGCATCTCTTACCGATGCAACAATCCTACTTAACTCAACCTTCATTTCGTTATAATCTAATTCATTTATTAATGATTTTAAATATCTGAGCTTTTCTTCAAAATCTTCCCTACTTATATTAAAAAATAGATTCTTATGTTTTTCTATAAGATTATCCTTTAGATAGTCAATATCTTCAATCCATTTTTCTTCCCAACTACTACTCATTATATCTCCCTTGCTATTAACTAACTTAATTATTAATATAACATATAAAATCAGATACTACAGCTAGTAATTGTATTCTTGCTTTAATATTCCTCCATTTTATCACTATAACTATTTAACAGCCTAATAAAATGATTAGATTCTCTTAGTACATGATCTGCAAGAAGAGGTAATAATATGCTTTGTATCTTACACTCATCAATACCCTTTGTACCTGCCTCTTTAAAATCCTTTAATTTCATTGTTTCTAGTAATGTTTCCTTTGTAATACTCGCTAATGTCTCATCACTAGTATTCTTTGCCTTTTCAATTAAACTTGCGTATTCTTTAGCAAATTTATCAGAGATCTCTATTAAAGTGTTTTCAACCGGATCAAGAAGACCCCGAATAAATAACGTATGTTCCATCATAATTCTATCCCAAAATAACTCACTTTCTTTAATATCCTTATCTTCTATATCCTCTCCATTGTCAAGATCTATTATATAACTTCGATATAATTTAGCCTCACGAATAATATGCTTTATAAGAGTTGGATAATTAACTGTAAATATTTCACAACATAACATTCCATCTAAAATTCTTTCCTTTAAATCTATGAGTCCATCAAGTAATTTTATGGCTCTCTTATTTAGTACTCTTACAGTCCTAACTATATCTGATTTTACCTTAGGATCCCTACCACATTGTAATTTCGACTCCATAACTGTTATCTTTTGATTTATCTCTATTCCTGTATAAAACATAGTTTTTCTTTCAGTACTTAATGTATAGTCAGTGAATATTTCACCTGAATCCAAAACACTTTCTCTAACTATTCCATTACTTACTTTTACCGTATCAAGTAGAAATTTTTCAAATTCTATTTTGTAATGGTCTGCTTCCTTTGTAAGCTTACCATTTTTAGGTGTGAAACCTGCCTCCAAGAATAGAGAATGCTCCTTCATTATCCTAGCAAAAAATAAATGTAGTTCTAGTGATAAAACTACATACTTTTGGTTATTAAACATTATTTTCCTCCAAGAATTTTATTATATTTTATTCTTTTATGATAGTTTAAGTTCTTATTAATTTAATAATTACTAAGGTAATATATATTTTCTATATAAAAAGGCCTAGTAGCAACAAATCTACTAGGCAGATTATAATTAATTTTATTAAGCTATATTACTAATAATATAAGCATTTGGGCAATATATTTCCCTTTGTAGTTCACAGTCTTGATCAAAGGTACTAAATGATATTTTAAGATCAGGTAAGTAAGATAAATTTGTAACATCAGCGAGTACTTTTGCGGCTACTTCATTAAAATTTTTACATAAATCACTAATATCATCATTATAAAATTGTACAACTGCGGCTTTAATTATTATAACCACGTTACCTGTTCTTTCTTCTGCTTCTATTGGTACTTTGCCTGTTGTTAAAATTGTCCCTACAAATAATGGGTTTGATAATAAAGCTAAGCAGAAGGTTTGTGCTAATATTTCGGGGGTATATTCAATATCTATAAGGGGAACAACATTCCCACTGCTATTGAAGATAACAATATTAACAGTAACACCTCCGAAATCTTTTGTTTGTGGTAGTACTTGTCTCAGTGCATTTGCTACCTCATCATTACATACATTTATTGTTAAGGTATAGCTCTCTCCAGTTTGAAATAAATCATTAACCTATATATATCTACTTAAACCATAGGTGTACTTTATTTCATTAGCAAAGGTAAACCATGGAGGTGATATATTAATATTTGCCATAAATATACCTCCTTAATTCTATATTATATTCTATGTATAGAAGTAACAAAATGTGCTACATATTAAATAAATGTAAAGTAAAAAGGAATATATATAAGTTATGCAGTTGATAACTTAATATATTCCAAATGTTAAGTATAACTAACTTTATAAATATTAACTATTTACATAAAAAGCTTTGCTATAAATATAATACCTCCTGAAAGAATGGCTGTTATTGGTATGGTAAGTACCCAAGCCCAAAGGATATTTTTAGCTATCCCCCATTTCACAGATTTAACGCTTTTAGATGCACCAACTCCCATTATTGTTGTGGTGATAATATGGGTTGTACTAACTGGAGCATGAAATAGGGTCGCAGTTAATATTACTGATGCTGCTCCTGTTTGTGCTGCAAATCCACTTACAGGTGTTAATTTAGCAACTCCACTCCCCATGGTTTTTATAATCCTCTTTCCGCCTATAGATGTACCAATTGCCATAGATAATGCACAAGCAACTATTACCCAGGTCGGAACTTCAAAAGTACTTATAAAACCACCACTTAGTAATGCCATTGTTATTATACCCATAGACTTTTGAGCATCATTACCACCATGATTTAATGCCATAAAGGCACCTGCAAAAACTTGAAGCTTTAAGAAAATTCTATTAATAATCTTAATTTTAAAAGGTTTTAGGATCCAATTTAAAATAACCATTAATATATACCCAACAACCAATCCTATGACTGGAGATAAAAATAACCATAATACAACACTATGAAAAAGATTGTACCAATTTACAACATTTAATGTACTAGTGTAAGCTATTCCACCGCCAACTAAAGCCCCAATTAATGCATGGGATGAGCTACTTGGAATAGCAAAATACCATGTAAGCAAGTTCCATACAATAGCAGATATAAGAACACACATTATAACCCATTGTGGTACAGAAGAATGATTAACAATATTATCACCAACTGTTTTAGCTACTGCTGTACTTGTAAAAGCACCAATAAAGTTACAAATAGCACAAATTGCAATTGCCTTATTAGGGGTAAGTGCTTTTGTTGTGATTGATGTAGCTACAGCTGTTGCAGTATCATGAAATCCATTTATAAAATCAAATATAAGAGTTAATATTACTATAAAAACTGTTATTATAATAGCGCTATGCATTTTTAATAACAACTCCCTCTACTATAGTAGCTACTCTTTCACAATAATCAATTGTGTCTTCAATAATTTGGTATATTTCCTTCCATTTCATTACAGTTAAGATATTCTCCTCTTTTTTGAATAACTCTGATACAGTTCTTCTAAATAACATATCAGCATCATGTTCGATGTTACTTACCTTAATTATTTTTTTCTCAATATCCTTTGATTTACACCCATTTGCTTTTAGCTCGTCCATCAATTCCATAAGTTCTTTAGTAATCTGTACCAACATATCACCTAAAAACTTTGACTCTTCTGTACTTTCTTTAATGTCAAACATTATAAACCTATGCATAGTTGAACTAATTAAATCTAATATTTTATGCATAACTTTCAGTATTTCATATATATCCTCTCTATCAATTGGAGTTATAAACGCTTCATTTAGTTCTTTAATTGCAATCCTTACTAATTCGTCTCCCTTTTTCTCAATATCTTCTGTTTTTATAACATCAATTTCTTTATTATGTAAAGAATCTAGATTCTCCCTCAAAATTATCGCAGCATCATTTACATTCTTGGCAGATTCGGAAATCATATCATAGAATTTATCTTCTTTTTGACTAAAATTTAACATATTCTATCTCTCCTTTAAATGTCTATATTATTATGTATTTATTTTCAAATCCTTTTAAGTATATTCTCTTTTTTTCTAAAATTAAACTATATTTAACCCTTTCATTATAAAATTAACTATAATTTAATATAGTTACCTTTTTGTTTATATTTTGTTTATTTAAATATAGTATTAAAATAATATAATTCAATAAAAAAGAGCAAAGAATATAAATTCTTGACTCTTTATACTATTATATTCTATTCCCATTTACGGCAAAATCACCATATCTTGTCCTTACTATTCCTGTTAACTTCCCGCCTTCTACCCTACCAGTAGCAGTGTACTGAATTCTCATCATAAGAATATTCATTTCCCCTGAAAATTGAAATTTATTCCCGCTAATTCTTCCACCATAAAATGGATTATTTCCACCTTTTGCGCTAATAACTCCGCTTAATTCATTATCTTTTGTACGAAAAAGAATTATTCCTCTCTCATTTCCCATAGGCGTATTTAAAACTATACTATATTT
The DNA here is from genome assembly GCF_051590805.1 of Clostridium zhoujianii. Taxonomy (NCBI): domain Bacteria; kingdom Bacillati; phylum Bacillota; class Clostridia; order Eubacteriales; family Clostridiaceae; genus Clostridium; species Clostridium zhoujianii. The sequence goes on along the minus strand of NZ_JBPUTF010000001.1, from coordinate 1,330,399 downwards.
TCCATCCATAAATTTCTCCTTACTATAATCTATATTTTTTTATTCCAGTATGCATCTGCATCAGTTTCAAGTATTTTAAGCCTTTTATAGTAATCAGGAAATTCCATTAAATGAGCTAATGCAATTTTGCCAGTAAGAATTGGGTCGTTATTAGTAACATTTGTTTTAGGAACTCTACTTCCATGCTCTAACTCCACATTTACTCCTGCAGTAAATTCATCTAAGTCAAATTTTTCACTAGAAAAATCAATTTTGAAAGCCTTTGCTATTTTTTCTGCTTCCTCTCTTGTGAAAGAAACTTTACTTTTATCTCCTCTAAGTTTCATTATAATCCAATCACTATGCTTCATATCCCTACCATTTAGAATTAATTATCATCATTATTATATGATACCTCCTCTTTATATGGAACATATTTACTCAATAGACTTTTAATAAATTTGTCTAGGTAAGTAAATAATAATGTCAAAGGAGTGATTTATGTGGCAGGTATTGCAAGGAGAGGGTTTATTCCCTCTGATAGAACTGAATTTAATGATGATAATATTCGGCTTTTACAAGAAGCTAAGGTTGATATATGCAACTTGTTAGATAGGGGGTATAGTATAGATAAAACTATTGAATTTATAGGAAACCATTACCTTTTATCTTCAAGACAAAGACTAGCTTTAAAAAGATCTTTAGCCTCCTCTGATGATATTAAAAGAAGATTAAAGCATGAAGTTAGAGCCATTCCTAATGATATCACAATACATATAGACGCTTTAAATTTAATAATAACATTAGAAGTAGCTCTTTCTGGTTCTACCCTTTTACTTGGCATGGATGGAGCAATAAGGGATTTAGCTGGATTACGTGGAACTTATACACTAATTGATAAAACAGATATGGCTATTGACTTAATAGGGAAAAAACTATCTGAACTAAAAGTGAAAAAGGCTATATTCTACTTAGACTCACCGGTTTCTAATACTGGAAAATTAAAACTTAAAATTATAGAGCTACTTAGCAATCATAATTTTGAGCTTGAAGTAATACTAGTACAAAATGCAGACGTCATTTTAAATAAATTTGATAATGTTGTTACTAGTGATGGGATTATCTTGAATTCTTGTAAAAGTTGGATTAACCTTGGTTGGATGATTATAAGGGATGATATGCTTCAACTTTCATATGTAGATCTTAGGTATTAGAGGATAATTTTAAAATAATAGAAGCTACCTTATAAGGTAGCTTCTATTCAAATTAATATAGTTTTATAAACTCATCCAACAAAGAACTTGCATTCTTAGCTGCTATTGGTAAGAACTCTTCGTAAGACATGTCTGCTGTTCCATCTGCCTTATCTGATATTGAACGAAGTATTACGAATGGTATCTTATTTAAATGAGCAACTTGAGCCATAGCTGCACCTTCCATTTCTACTGCTGATACCTCTCCAAAGTTACTCTTTATTCTATCAGCAACAGGACCACCTGCAACGAATTGATCACCTGATGCAATACGTCCTTCTTTTATTGTTAGCCCAGAAATATTCTTAGCTGCATTCTTAGCAACTTCTCTCAACTTTTCATCAGCTTCAAAGAAAGTAATTCCTAAACGTGATATTTCTCCTAGTGGGTCTCCAAATACTGTTGTATCGAAATCATGTTGTACAGCATCAGTTGAGATAACAATATCCCCTTGATTTAACGCTGGATCCATCGTTCCCGCAACACCGGAATTTACTACAGCTGATGCATTGAATTTATCTACTAATATTTGTGTACAAGTCGCCATATTTACCTTTCCTACTCCTGAACGAACTAACACAACATCTTTATCATGAATTTTACCAGTATAGAACTCCATACCAGCAATTTCTACAGTTTCCTTAATATCCATCTTTTCTTTAAGTATTTCTACTTCTTCTTCCATTGCTCCTATTATTCCTAGTGTATTAGTACCTTCTTTATCATTTTTCCCAACACACCCTGCCAATAGGGATACAGATAATACAACAGCACCACAGATTGCTAATAATTTTTTCTTCATTTGTTTTCTCCTCTTCAGTTATATTGCGAATATTACTTAAATTTTTCGTTTGTTCATTCGCCTTACACTATTTTTATACCATATATTTAATAGGAATTCAACATTATTTTTCGTGTTTTATATATTCATAATGATTTATAGTAATCTTTGGAAAATTATTATGGATAATCACTATATTATACTAAGTTTAATAATTATTTTAAAATAAAGATATCTGTTCTTTTATATATTTTTTTCTATAAGCATCTATAATATCCCCCATATTGTAAATAAGCCCATATTTTTCACACTCATTTCTAAAAATACTCCATAACATCTTTGAGTTTTCTGATTCATACTCGTATCTCTCTCCATAAGTATTAATATATTTACTCGCCATTTTTGCATAGGGATAAATCTTCAATAATTGTTCGTAATAGTATTCCCTTTGATTTTGCCTTAATGTAACTCCCATACCATAAGCAAAAATGAATTTTGCTCCACTATAATATGCCCCTTTAACTATGTTTATTATGTTCTCAGCATTATCATTTATAAATGGGAGAACTGGCATTAATAATATACCAGTAAATATTCCATTATCACTTAGTTCTTTAATTGCTTTAAATCTCTCAGAAGTAGGCATTACATTTGGCTCAATTTTTTTGCATAATTCATCATCAAAGGTTGTTATTGTTATTTTTATTAAGACGGGCGAATGTTCTTTTATCTTTTTTAAGATATCAATATCCCTTGTAATTAAGGTGCTCTTTGTTGCTATTGAAATACCAAATTGCAATTTATTAACTTCTTCTAAGGCTGCTCTAGTTAGTTCTTCCTTCTTTTCAAATGGATTATATGGATCACTCATAGCACCTGTACCAATTACTCCTTTTCTTTTCTTTCCTTTTAATTCTTTTCTTATTATTTCAACTGCATTCTTCTTAGCTCTTACTCTATCAAAATCTTTAATTCTATAACATTCACTTCTTGAATCGCAATAGATACACCCATGATTACACCCCTTATATATGTTCATATTGTAATTAATCCCAAACCAAGGATTATCATCAATATACTTTGAAATTATAGTTTTCGAATAAATAAAATCCATGATCTTTTTTCCTTTAATACTTTTTCTTTTATTTTAGCAAAGGTATTAGGACAGCTATATGTCTTATATAAAATAATTAAATTAACCTTTAAATTGGTACAATCAAAATAAATGCAGCTTGAGTTGTATTTACCTATTTGCCTCCATTAAATTTAAGAAATGGAGTGTACTCATATCCTACTCCATAAAAATAATCATTTCTTTGGCTTTAAATTTATCTATTTTGATTTGATTAGATTTAGATATACATATTACTTAAAACAAAAGGAAACTAAATACATTTCTATATATTTAGCTTCCTTCTATATAAATATATGATAATCTATAATCCTTACATATAATCTTTTGTATCTGTTTTCATTCCCTTATTCTTAAGCTTAGCTTCTACTATTTCTTTGATGATTGTATAAATTACCGCAAATAATGGAACTCCTATTATCATACCTATAAATCCCAAGAATTTACCAGCTACTAATATTGAGAATAATATCCAGAATGCTGATATACCAATTGAATCTCCAAGTATTTTAGGTCCTATTATATTACCATCAATTTGTTGAATTATAAATATAATTAATAGGAACCATAATGCCTGTATAGGCGAAACGAATAATATAATTATAAAGGATGGAATAGCTCCTATAAATGGTCCAAAGAATGGTATTATATTTGTTATACCTATAATTACTGATATTAATAGTGTATAAGGCATTTTAAATATTGTTAGTACAATAAATGTTAAAACTCCTATTATAAATGAATCAATAATCTTTCCACTTAAGAATTTTCCAAAAGTATCATTACTTCTGTGAGTAAGCTCTAATATTCTATTCGCCCTAGTTTCCGAAAACATTGCATATGTCATCTTCTTGCTAATTCCATAGAACTTTTCTTTATCGATTAATAAGTATATAGATACTATCAACCCAATAACAATGTTCCAAATACTGGATGCTACTAAAGAAAGAACTCCTCCTAATACAGGAAGTAAATTAGTTGCAAATTTAATTACATAGTTAACAAATGAATTCAAGTTATCTGTAGCAAAGGTTAAATACTCTTCCCCTATCTCTAACTCTATCATAACCTTTTCTAATAACTTTGTAACATTGTTTATATAGCTAGGAATATCATTAACGAGTCCTATTATGCTTTGCAATAACTGAGGAAATACGAAATTCATAAATAAATATAAAATAAAAATTATTGTTACATATGTAAGTAGAATTCCAATACCTCTTTTAGATTTAATCCTTAGTTTCTTTAAAAAACTGTCTCTTATTACCTTATCCTCGTAGAATTTCAATACAAAATTGAACAAATACGCCATACCAAAACCTATAATTATAGGTTGTAATATTGTTACTACTACACTTATTTTGCTAGTAATGATATCTATCTGTGAAATTGCTAGATAGAATAAAATTATGGACGTTACTACTATAAAAGTGTACATAGCAATTGTATTATATTTTGTATTCCAATTAATCTTCATATTGCCCTCCTATGTTGTTTATTTTACTATCACTACTTTATTATACACGGTAAAGTAATTATAATGTTAATAATTTTTACTAATCCTAATAAAATGCTCATTAAAGAAAGACTAATACCAATTATTGTAATCAAAATTTTCAAGTGATATACTTATTATATACATAATATTACTATTTTGTATTATATAGTATATTATAGTGATATTAAATAATAGGAGGTATTATAATAATGAAAAGACAATATAAATCCTTTCTAAAAAAACACCTATCCCTTATAATTGTTGCTCTACTTACTTTAACCCTTTTACCAAGAATACCTATAAGTGCTACTACATCAACACCAGTTCCGAAGAATGTTTTAGTAGGATACTGGCATAACTTTGATAATGGTACAGGCTTTATCAGATTAAGGGATGTTTCTCCAAACTGGGATGTTATTAATATATCCTTCGGTGAACCTACCAACCAAACATCTGGCGATATAAAATTCACACCTTATAATATGACTGAGAGTGAATTTAAGGACGATGTTAAATACCTTCAATCAAAAGGCAAGAAAGTTCTTCTATCTATTGGTGGACAAAATGGTCATGTTTCTCTTCAAAATACTCAGACTAAGGATGTTTTTGTAAAATCAACATGTGAGATTATTGATCGCTATGGTCTTGATGGTCTAGATATAGATTTTGAAGGTGGCTCTCTTTATATGAATAGTGGTAATGATAGAGATTTTAAAAATCCAACAAGTCCTGTAATCGTTAATACAATAGCTGCATTAAAGGAAATAACAAAAAAATACGGTACAGATTTTCTTTTAACTATGGCCCCTGAAACTTTTTTTGTGCAACATGGTCGTAGATTCTATGGAGGTATTAACGCTAACGTAGATAATAGAGTTGGTGCTTATTTACCTGTTATCTATGCTCTAAGAAATGAATTAAGCTGGCTTCAAGTACAATTATATAACTCACCAGTTATTGAAGATAACAATGGTAAATCCCAATCCCCTGGCAACTCTGAATTTATTGTTGCATTAACAGATATGCTCTTAAATGGATTCTCTGTTAATGGTGGGGATGGTGGTTTCTTCCCAGCACTAAGAGAAGATCAAATTGTAGTTGGTGTTCCATCAAATCCTGGAGCCGCTGGTAGTGGGGTCCTTACAAATGATCAATATAAAGAAGCTCTTAATGCACTTTATTTTGGTGGCAAAGCTGGAAGCTATACTGTTAAAAAGCAACATCCAAACTTAAGAGGCATAATGGCTTGGTCTATAAATTGGGATAATTTTTATAAGAATAGTTTCAGTAATTATTTTAGGAACTACTTCGATACTTTACCTCCACCAATAATTTCCTTGCAAGCTGGTACAGTGGAAATAAGTGCTACAGATAAAAAAGATTACACTTTAAAAGCTACAGTTCCATCATATAATTCAGCGAACTACTATACAGTCTATGAAAACGATAAAGTCTTTGATTTTGGTCAATTAAAAGCTGGTAATGAAAATAATTTAGTTATTCAAAAAAATATTTATGATAAAGAGCCGGGAAACTATAGTTATAAAGTAGTGGTATCTGACTCTAAGAATGAATTAATTTCTAATGAAGTTCGAGTATCTATTAAGGATGAATTTGACCCTTCTGGATCAGGCGGAGGTGCTGGACCAGTTCCAAATAAAGTACTTGTAGGATATTGGCATAACTTTGATAATGGATCAGGTTTTGTTAGGCTTAAGGATGTACCAAATGAATGGGATGTAATTAATCTGTCCTTTGGAGAACCAACATCAGTTACATCAGGTGATATTAAATTTAAACCATACAACTATACTGATGAAGATTTTATAAAAGACGTTAAGTTGCTTCAAAGTAAAGGAAAAAAAATTACTCTATCTATTGGAGGACAAAATGGGCAGGTACAATTAATAAATAAAGCTGCTCGTGATAATTTTATAAGGTCTATTTCAGAAATAATTACAAAATATGGATTAGATGGATTGGATATTGATTTCGAAGGTCACTCCCTATATTTTCAAGAAGGTGATACAAACTATAAAAATCCTACTACTCCTGTTATAGTTAACCTAATTGATTCCCTTAAAGAGTTAACTAATAAATTCGGAGATGATTTCTTATTAACAATGGCCCCTGAAACATTTTTTGTTCAACTTGGTCATAGTGGCTATGGTTATAGTCCTAATGGGGCTGATCAACGTAGAGGCTCCTATTTACCCGTAATATACGCTTTAAGGGATAAAATTGATTGGATTCAGGTTCAATACTATAATTCTGGCCCTATTACTGGACCTGATGGACAATATAAAACTATGGGTAATGCAGACTTTTATGGTTGCTTAGCTGAGATGCTTTTAACTGGATTTACTGTGCCAGGTAATGATCCATTCCCTGCCCTAAGAGAAGATCAAGTTGTACTTGGTGTACCAGCTTGTACTTATGCTGGAAATGGATTTACAAGTCTTTCAACCATTCAAAGTGCTATGGATGCGTTAATTAAAGGTGGTACTGCTGGTAACTGGAAGATGTCTAAAGCTTATCCAAATCTTAGAGGTATAATGGCGTGGTCGATTAATTGGGATATGCGCACACAAAATCAATTTGCTCCTTTTTTTAGAAAATATTTAGATGATGTTTCTAAAACTATTATGTCACTAAAAGCACCAACTATTACTACAACAGAGCAAGTTAATGGTGAGTTTACTCTTAAAATAACTTTTCCAGCTAAAAATACTGCGATAAAATATAGTATTATGAAAGATAATGTATCAATACTTGATTCTACTATTAATGCTAGTGGTGATAACCCTGTTACTATAGAGAAAAAAATTTCAGTAAAAAATGAAAAGCCACGCTATGCAGACTTCCTTGTTACTGTTACAGATGATAAGAATCAGATTGCATCTTCAAATCACAGTTATGTTAAAATAATTAACGAAATGGCTAAACTTGATCTTAATGGTGATAATAAAGTTGATGCAAGAGATTTAGCTATTATTGCAGATAAATATAATATTTCAAGAGGGGATGTAGGTTATAATTTAAAATATGATATAAATAATGATGGTACTATCGATATATATGATTTTGTTACAATATCTAAATATTTAGCATCTTAGTATATAGATTCTTTAACTTAAAATTGATTGTTCTATTACTTTAAATAAAGCATAATAAAAAAAGAAATCCCTTTAAGGAAATAAGGGATTTCTTTTTCTTATCATTAAAATATTATATTTATAGTTTATTATGGGAGTTAATTACTTTTATAATGTTTATAATTTTTTCAGGAGTGTCATTTTTAAGTATGTATCCCTTAGCTCCAAATTTTATAGCTTTTTCTATACATTCATCTTCATTAAATGTTGTTAATGCTATTACCTTTGTCTTCGACTTTTCAGTTATATCTTTAGTAGCATCAACACCGTTTAGAATGGGCATTCTCACATCTAATAATGCTATATCAACCATGTTTTCAAGGCAATATTTAACTGCATCAACACCGTTATTAAAGGTTTTTAAGACCTCAAGTTCCTTATCTGTTCTTAAAATTATCCTTAGTCCTTCTGTTATCACCTGGTCATCATCAGCAAGTATAATTTTAATAGTCATTATTCCCCCTATTTCATTAGTGATTAAGTATTCTAGTAAAATAATTTCCCGAAAGTAATTATATCACTCATTAAATATTATTTCCTCTATAAAGTTTAATCTAGTTTTTTAATAATATGTCTATTATTATAGCTTATTCATAAAGTTTAGCATATATAAAATATAGCTACTTTACATAATCACAATTTCTGTTATTATGAATATAATAAAGTATGGACAATGATATTCAGTAATTACCTCCAAGTACAAAAATAAAGGAGATTTAATTTTGCAACCAATTAAATCTCCTTCTTTAATTACTATTTTACTCTTTTGCCTTTACCTCTTCTAAGTAGTCTTTTTTATTTACTAGATTTGATTCAAAACTCTTTACCGCACCCTTAGTAAAGTTTCCTACTTGAGCCATACTACTAAACTTTCCGCTAACATTTTTTCTACTCATATCCATCACTCCATAAAATATATTTTTCTTTTATAATATTATCTCTCATTCATTCATATTTTATAATGTATATTACTTTTAGGAGAATTATAATGAGACATTCAGACGATAATATATACTCTTTAAACTTACCTTATCCCCCAATTATTGTAGAAAAGAAAAATCCAAAATACATACCGCTACTTCTTCAGAATTACTCTGGAATGGTATCAGAGTTTACTGCTGTTTCACAATATGTTTATCATAAATTTAGACTTTTCGGTAATAACAGGAAGGTAGCAGATACTATTAGTGGTATTGCAATGGTTGAAATGCATCATCTTGCAATTTTAGGAGAATTAATTACCCAACTTGGTGGTGATCCGAAATACTGGATTAATAGAAAGAATAAAATGTACTATTGGGATGGGAAGTTTGTTGACTACGGTAGTAATTTAAAAGAATTCTTAACTTATGATATACAAGCTGAGGTTGCTGCTATTCGCCAGTATAAAGAAACTATAGTTAAAATATCCGATAAAAATATAGTGAATATTTTGGAAAGAATAATTTTAGATGAAGAACTTCATTTAAGATTATTTAAGGAATTGTACCAAGAGTTTGTTAACGAATAAAAAAGCCAAAGTATTTTAGACTTTTTATATAGAAAAAGGTGGCCAAGCCACCTTTTACTTTTTCCTATTTCTTCTATATAACCAAACTCCAATACCAACTGCTGTTGCTCCAATAATTGCTGCTCCAACCTGGGCTAATAAAAAGAAATCCTTGTATTCATCGTATACACTTACTTTGTAAGACTCATCATATTTATATGATGAACCTTGTAATTTCCTTGAAATATAATAAGTTGTCATAAATCTTTCTTTGGAAAAATTTATATCTAAGGCTCCTATTAATTCTTCTAGGTATTCATTAGTCCACTTTTTAGGATCTGGAATTAACTTATCATTATTATGTTCTTCAAAAACACCATATGTAATAGCAAGGTCAATAGCATCCTTGAATACTTCATGAGGATAATTCGTACTTAATAATTTAGTTTTCATTAACCTACGAGCTTTTTCTATATCTTTCTCACTTATTGCCACTTTTAGTTCATCTATCATAATGTCCCCTCCCATCCCTCTTTACCATAATTATCTATTTACTTTATTTTAACACCTTTTTATATCATCTTCACCCAATATTATTATTTTTAAGAATATTTTAATATTAAAGACTATATAAGTGTTCTTGTTCTTAGTTAAATCTTTCCTAGAAAGACTATTAGGATTTGAATTAATCAACTATTAACTATTTCACCACCATTTACATGTATAGTTTCTCCTGTAATATATGAAGCTCCTTGGCTTCCTAAGAATACATAAGCCTCTGCCAGTTCAACTGGTTGACCAGCTCTTTTAAAGGCAGTCTTTGCTCCAAAACTTAGTATCTCTTGTTCAGTAAAAGAAGATGGAATAAGTGGTGTCCATATTGGTCCTGGTGCTACTGCATTGACCCTAATGCCTTTAGGCGCAACATTTAATGCTAAAGAACGTGTAAGTGTTGTAAGTGCTCCTTTTGTTGCTGAATAATCAAGTAAAGTTTCATGACCATTATAGGCAGTTATGGAGGTAGTAATTATAATTGATGCTCCTTCTTTTAAATGTGTCATAGAAGCTTTAATTATAAAAATTGGGCCATATATATTAGTTTTAAAAGTTCTGTCTAATTGCTCATAAGTTAGATCTTCTATTTTTTGAACAGGATGTTGTTCTCCTGCATTACTTACAAGTATATCAATTTTAGAAAAACTACTAACAACTTTTTCTATAGCAGAAATACAGAAAGTCTCATCACCTATATCTCCTTTAATCAATATGCATTCTCCACCCTTGGCATCTATAAGTTTTTTGGTAGCTTCTGCATCACTATCTTCATTTAAATATAATATTGCAACCTTAGCTCCTTCCCTAGCATAAGCTAATGAAACTGCTTTTCCAATCCCACTATCTCCTCCAGTTATTACAGCTACCTTATCCTTTAACCTACCTGCATTAAAAGAGTATTCTTCATGTTCAAATACTGGTGGTGGATTCATATCACTCTCAATACCTGGCTGTGTATTTTGCTTCTGTGCTGGAAAACTTTTAGGAAATGTTTTTTCTATCATTTTATCACCTCTTAGATTAAATTCCTTTTTAGTTTGCACAAAAATCTCCATAAAAAAACCACTACATTATTTGTAGTGGTTAAAATTCACTCTTAGTCATCTGCTACATTTTTGTTATTATAGGAATAAACATTATATTCTTGCCATATTCCTTCTAAATTATTAAATATATCTGATATATTCTCTTTCTCTCTCATTCCTACTGCGATAATTAAAGCATTAACTACAGAAAGAGGTGCAACTAAAGAGTCAACAAAGGATGCCATATTACTTTGTGCAATTAAACTATAATCAGCCTTTGCTGCAAGAGGTGATAGTAAACTATCTGTAATAGCCACTACATCTGCTCCCCTTCCCTTTGCAAAATCTAAAACATCTATAGTCTTAGCAGCATATCTTGGGAATCCTATACCAATAACCAAATCTCCCTCATGTACATTAATCATTTGCTCAAATATATCTGAAATACCATAACTAACAATTCTAACATTTTGCAGTATTATATTAAGATAGAATCCTAAGAATTCCGCAATTGCTGTTGAACTTCTTAGTCCTATTATATAGATATTCTTTGCTTCAAAAATTGTATTTAATACATCCTCAAATGTATATGGATTAATTTTTTCAAGTGTTGCTCTAATATTCTCCATATCAGCCTTAAGTACTCCCTTAAGTGCGTCCCCATCTGAAATAAAGTCATTAGATAATTCTAATCTTTGTACTGTGGTTAACTTATTCTTAATTAATTCTTGCAAGGCCTTTTGTAGCTTCGGATAGCCTGAAAATCCTAATTCATTAGCAAATCTTACCACAGTAGATTCTGAAACCCCAACAGATGTTCCAAGTTTAGCCGCTGTCATAAAGGCAGCCTTATCATAATTTTTTAATATGTATTCCGCGATTAATTTTTGCCCTTTGCTTAGTCTTGGAAACTTAACTTGAATTAATCTCATTAAGTCCTTACCTTGCTGCTGTAGTTCATTATCCATCATTATCCATCCCATCATCAAAAAAATAATTTTCTCAATTTGCAATTTAATTTTACCATCATATTCATACTTATTCAATAAATAATTAATTATTTAATCACTAATATTAGTAATTTAATTATAAATTTAAACTCACTTTTTCTCCACTACTACAAGAATAGGAGGATTATTACTACGGTTTAGAAAACTATGTAGCATCACTCCATACTTAGATTTACTTAAACTTTCTACATAGGATAAAATGCAAGATTCTTCTTCTTTACCTTCATTATGACCCCTATAAATACAAATCGTCATTATCCCACCAGACCTTAGTATGTCCAGTCCTACTTTAATACTTTCTAGAGATGTTTCATGGAAAGTTGTTATCTCCTTGTTTCCTCCTGGCAAAAATCCTAAATTATACATAATACAATCTACCGGCTCTGAAATATATTCCTTGAATAGATGGTGCGAAGCATTAATAACATTAACATTTGATGGCTTACTTTCAATATATTTATCACAAGGTTCCTTTTGTATGTCAAAAGTATAAACCTTACTAAAATTTTCAGCTAAAAAATCTGTATCATAGCCATTTCCTAAGGTTCCGTCAATGGCTATTTCCTTATTCTCTAAAAACCTTCGAATTATGTGATGAGATATTAAACTAATATCTCCTACGTACTTAAACATATAATCTTTACACCTCTCTTATAAAGTATTTATATAGTCTAGTTCTTCTTTTGTAAGGTCTCTATATTGACCTCTTCTTAATGTTCCAAGCTTTATATCTCCTACCGATACCCTCTTTAGAGCTAATACATTATGATTTAAAGCTGCACACATTTTTCTTATTTGCCTATTCTTCCCTTCATGAATGCCTATTTCTACTGTAGATTTATTATCTTCAAATTTAATGACCTTTATATGAGCAGGTGCTGTTATATATCCACCGATATCAATACCATTCTTAAACTTTTCTATTTCAGACTTTTTAAACTCCCCGCTTACTACGGCAATATACTTTTTCATTATTTCCACCCTTGGATGAATAATCTTATTATATATATCACCGTCATTTGTCAGTAAAAGTAATCCTGAACTATCATAATCTAACCTTCCTATTGGATATATTCTTTCCTCTACTTTAACTAAGTCTACAACTGTTGGTCTGTCTTTTTCATCCTTTACTGATGTTATGTAACCCTCTGGCTTATTTAGCATAATATAAAGTTTTTTTTCTTCTGGCCTTATTAATTGTCCATTATATTCAACCTTATCTATATTAGAATTTACTTTTGTTCCTAATTCCTTAACTATTTTTCCATTTACTTTTACCTTACCAGCTAATATTAATTCCTCACATTTTCTTCTTGATGCTATCCCACAGCTAGCCATGAATTTCTGTAATCTTTCTTCCATTATTTATCACTCCATATGTATATTCAAATTGATTATATATCTATGTTTTATAAATATCAAATATTTCAATTAGAATTTACTATGCTTTCTCTAAAAATCCTCTACAATTAATTTAAAATTAAAGGGCACCTAAATTAAGGTGCCCTTCAGAGTTTTCTAGAAAAATCCGCCGCAGCCGCCGAAGCCTCCAAAACCTCCAAAACCGAATCCGCCGAATAATAAAAGGATTAAGATAATTGGAAATCCACCACCGAAACCGCAGTTTCCGAAGCCTCTTCCTCCACAATTATTGAATCCACCACAATTATTATTGCAACCACGATTACAACATCTGTTGTTTCTGCTACAACCGCAGCAATTGTTACTTCTACAACAATTATTTGACATAGTATATCAACTCCTATTCTTTAGATTAATATATTGTATTCTCAAGAATAGAATTTGGTTCTATTTATAGATTATATTTTACATAAATCTTCATTATTATATAAATTTATTAATAAGCTTTCTTAAATTTTTTTGTAAATATGTTGAAACCCATATTGAAAATCCAATGGTTAAAATAACAATAATTACTCCAACTAAATTATTAATATTTAAGCCTTTTTGAATATAATTCCTTTGAATATACTCCCTTAATATTCTAGATATAAAAGTAAATATTATAGTATATGAAATTATCCATAATGTTACCTTTTCAACTATAGGGAATGTAAAGAACTTATTCATTTTATTTATTGTTGTCCTTTTATTTATGAACCAACCTAAGATGAATAATCCTATACTAACTATAATGACCAATAGTATTATTAGAATTAAGTCCTTATAATAATTTCCATTAACTACTTCATTACCCCAAAGAAAAATCTTCGATACTAATGTTGAAATGTTATTTACTACATTCTCTATTTTAATAAATATATTTTTTAAAATACCTTTTTCTATAAATAACCAAATAAATCTACTATGATCCATTAAATTTATTAACAGTATAGTTGGCATAAGATACATTGAAATAATTGCAACTATTATATTTGAGAAAAGCATATCCATAAAGGTTAAATAGGATATAAAACCAAGACCTGCTACTGTTATTCTTAGAATATCTACAAATAGTGTCTGCCAATAACTACTTGCATACACTAATAACTCTCTTTCCTTGTAATATAAGCATAAAGTAACATAAATATATATAATTACTAATAAGAATAAAGTACCTATTAATACCATAAGCTCATTTTTCTTTATTTCTTCCTTTGTAAATGGCCCACTAGTAAGAAAGGTTTTTGTATTTCGCTTATTAAAACCTGTAGTAAGTACATATACTCCAAAAAGTATTAAACATGTCATTAGCAAAGCATTACTATTATCAAGAATTAATTTGTCTAAGACCATTGATCCAATTTGACTTCTAAGTAGCTCAATTCTATTATCTAAACTTCCTTTAACTATTAAGAAAAAGAAGAAAGCTCCACCAAATATTGCCCATTTTCCAGTATATATAGATTGATATAGTAGGGCCTTATTATATAATTTCTTCATTTTGCTCCCCCTTATCTACTTTGTATATAAATATATCCTCTAAACTAAGATCTATTTCTTCAATAAATAATGGGTTAAACCTATTAATCTCAGCTATGAATTCTTCACTATAATTATCAGTTATTATTGTAAATACCCTACCAATTCTCGACATCTTAAAAATTCCCTTTATATTTAGATCCTCTTCATATACTGGTGCTTCAAAGGCCACTTGAATTTTCTTTATTTTATTCTTCATATCTTCTAATGTATTTTCATAAGAAACTTCCCCACCATCTATAATAGCAACATCATCACATATTCTCTCTAGCTCATTTAAATGATGTGAGCTTATAATTATTGTAACCTTTCTCTCGGCAACTTCATTTACAATAAGCTTTAAAAGTTTATTTTTAAGTATTGGATCTAGCCCAGATGTAGGTTCATCAAGTATTAGATAATCTGCCTCCTGAGCAAAAGCAACCATTAAGGCAACTCTCATTTTCATACCTTTAGATAATTGATAAAATCTTTTTTTCAAGGGAATATTAAAAGTATTATTTATTGTATGAAACTTTTCTTCGTTAAAATTATCATAAGCAAGCTTATAATATTTTATTATATCTTTTACAGTGAAGCTTGAAAAAAAGTTGTTTTCATCAGCAACATATGCTACTCTTTTTTTTACCTTTGGGTTTTCATAAATCTCTTCACCATCATAAAGTACTTGTCCACTTGTAACTTTATAAATACCTGTAAGACATTTAATTAATGTAGTCTTACCAACTCCATTAGGTCCTATAAGACCATATATTTTACCTTCAGCTATATTTATATTAATATTACGTAATATTTCCTTATCATCTAACTGTAAAGAAAGTTCTTTAATCTCTAACATTATCTTGTACCTCCAGATCTACATACACTTCTTTTTCTAATTTTATTATATCTTCAAGAGTTAAATCTAGTTTTATTGCATTAAGTAATATATTAGTTATCTCACTCCTAAGGTTATCTATATTTATACTCTTAACTATATCTTGCGCATCTTTCTTTATGAAGGTACCTTTTCCTTTTAAAGTTTGAATTAACCCTTCTTTTTCTAATTGATTATATGCCTTGCTTATTGTATTTGGATTAACAGTTAAATTGCAAGCCAGTTCTCTTACTGATGGAAGCTTATCCCCATCACGCAATACTTTTCTAAAAATCAGATCCTTTAATCCTGATTGAATTTGCTCATATATTGGAGTGCTACTATTACTGTTCACTTGTATCATACTCTTCACCTAATTCAAATGTATCATACATAACGTAATCAATCACCCAACCTTCCCCTTCATCAATAAGCACTACATTCATGTTAATTCCACAAATTTCATTTGTCATATTCCATTGTGCAGGGTATTCTCTGTATGCCTTCCCGGTTAAGGGAATAGCCTCTATCTTATCTGATTTATTTACCTTCTCTAAATTTTCTAATCTTTTTAAATAATCAGCTGATATTTTTTTCTTTTCCTCTTCATTGTTAATATTCTCGTTAACTTTTAAATCTAATCTTGAAAAATTAATTCCCGATTCTGTTAAACGCTTCCTTTGAGACAAACATTCTTTAAAGGCATCACTATATACTAACTCTGAACTAAAATTACTATTATCAAAAGCTGATAATATTTCATTGTTCAATACATCTATAACCTCATTTTTACTTTTATAATGAACTTTTTTTTGATATATATCTTTACTTCCTGTACAAAGCATTATAGTTGCCACTATAAATGTCCCTGCTATAGCTATTATCATTCCCCTCTTCACAAAAAAACCTCCCAAAAAAATAAAGTGTACTATATGTATTAGTACACTTTAATTGTATATTCCATCCAGTAATATTACAATTAATATTATCTTATCATTTCTTAATTATTTCTTAACATAATCTTTTTTCTTGTCTTCCTTTTCCTTTAATAGATTTTCTATTACGCACAAATCATCTAATTTCCTTAGAAGTTTTTTATAAGAAGGTCTAATATAATCATTTTTGTATAATT
This sequence comes from Clostridium zhoujianii, assembly GCF_051590805.1. Classification (NCBI taxonomy): domain Bacteria; kingdom Bacillati; phylum Bacillota; class Clostridia; order Eubacteriales; family Clostridiaceae; genus Clostridium; species Clostridium zhoujianii. Next base: position 1,313,591 of record NZ_JBPUTF010000001.1, on the reverse strand, counting down.
CATCATAGGAAATTTTATCAGCATCTACCTTTAAAACCATTATATAATCCTCACCATATATTTTATATAATATTGAATTAAACCCTAGCTTTACTTTTTCATAAGCTTCCTTATCTCCTATGCTCCAACTATAGATATCCCTATTTACTTTTTCAATTATTCCATATAATTGATACAGATAACTTAATTCCTTTAAATCATATTTATCGCTTAAGGATGCAACTGCTGATGAATACTCCCGATTTATTGGTAGTAAATATAAATAACTTTTATCCTGGCTCTTATTTTGAAGACTTCTTATACTTTGGAATAAAGCTGTTGCAATATCTAACCTTATTACATTTGCATTGTTACATACTGCTTTTACTCTATAGTGTTCTTCATACTTCCTGTTTTCTTCCATAATCTTATATTCTTCCTGCATTCTTCTCTGATGCATATTTCTATTTATTATCCAACTAAATAATGCCCCAACCAAGGAACCAGCTAAAATAGATATTGCTCCAATAATTGATGTGATAACTTGTATTGGCATAGTTTCACCCCTTTTAATAATGTCACAATTTTATTATGCACATTATTAAATGGATAATACTATACTCTAAGAACCTTATTCTTCCATATATTCCTTCTCAATCTGGTTTATATAGCAGTCCTCTGAACAATAAAGCTTTTGTGTATTATTATCATAGTAATAACTATCTTCAATAACCTTATTACAACCAATACAATATACTACTTCATCTTCATCTTCATTTTCATTATTAAAGATTTTAAAACCTAACATCAAAGCCCTCCTGCTCCTCAAATTCTTTATATACTTTCTCTAATTCATTTTTCGTTTCTTCTTCTAAATTCTTTAATTCTAATATAGCCTTGATTCTTTCTTTATCTATTCTATTATTTAAGGGCTCCTCCCATCTTTTTATAACATTAATTGCATTGATAAATAAATTTCCGTTATTGGATGAAAGCCCTATGTCGATAATACCATCATAAGTGTTACTTTTTTCAACTTTGCTATTAAAGAGTCTTAATAAAGAAATATACTCAGAGCAGTCAATTGTAGGATATTTTATATCAACTATATCTGCTTTATTTAAAAATATATTTAAGGCTAAATTAATCTGATTATCCTTACCTAAATCTATAAGATAACAAAAATATCTCCAGTTTAAGCAATCATCCTTATTTGCTATAGAATATACACTATCCCATATATCAATCCTGCACATCCTACTGACTCGTACAATATTATCATATTCTTTTTCATTGCAACATCCCAACTCCTTAATAATACATAACTTCCATTTTTCATCTTTTATTGCTTTATATATTATTCTCCTAAGATTAAGAATATCCTTTTGATTTGATCCATTTTTTTCCAAATACTCTTTATTTTTAATATCACTAATAAAAATATATATCCTTCCAAGGGTTAATAAAAAAATAGATATTAACATACTATTATTCCTTAATCTACTTATAGCATGTTTAACGTATTCATTTATAAATTCACTACCCTTTTTATAATGATATATTTCTTTACTTTTTAAAAAATATATCATTAACTTTGATACTGCTATAAATTCCTTATCACTTATATAATCTTTCCCTATAAATAGATTTGCCTTATTAATAGCATTCATATCCTTATTCATTACATTCACTCGTTTAGCTGGCATTATTTTTCTCTTATTTCCCCTTTTTTCTTAGTTTTTTATTTTTCATTACCTTATATTAAATATATTTATTTACTATAAACTTATTCCTTAATATTTTCACAGGACTAACAGTCCTTCACAGCTTATCTAAAAATGATATAAAGCTTATTATTAAGATAAAAAAAAAGCTGAATTTAACTTTTTTAAATGTTAAATTCAGCCTTTTAAATTTAATTTCTAATATATTGATGCTAAATATTTACTACTATATTAATTTAGTATCAATTATTAATTAGTAGTTTTTAAAGATATAGATGTTGGAACCAAGGAACCAACACCACCCTCACATGAGCCTCCGAAGGAAATAGATTTTCCTTTTGGAATAGTTCCATTCCATGGCATAGATTTAAAGTTATATTTATTACCAGAAGCAGTGAAAATACAATCCCATGCAGAATTAATTTTTTTATCAAAACTAAATGATAAATCCCAACTAGTAATATCCTTATCTGTATTATTTGTTATAGTAATAGAATAGTTAGCGGTATTGCCAGAATCATTTAATATTGCAAAATCTACTTCTACTTTGGAAGTAGGTGGATTAACTTCAGATGAAGTAACAGTTACTTTTATTTCATCACTTGGAGTAATACCATCTTTATTAATAAGATCTAATCTATAAGTGTAAGTTCCGGATGGTTTATTTGTGAAAACCTCCTCGACTTTTAATGCAAGATTAGCTACATCTCCAGTTTTAACTATTTTATTGTTTTCATAAAGTCTATAACTAGCAGCCTTAGAGAAGCTAGGTATATTCATAGTAACTTTGTAATCACCTTTATTATATAAATTATCTACTGATATAGATCCTTTCACAGGTACTTCAACAGGGGGAACAACTGTATTATTAACATATACAGTTAAATTATTACTCGACGTAGTGCCTAAATTATTAATTAAATCAACTTTATACATATAAGTTCCAGTTGGTTTATTAATTATACTTTGTGAAATTTCTTGTGTAGAAGTTGTAATAACTCCTGTTTTTATTGTTACACCATTTTCATAAAGCTTATAACTAGTAGCTTTAGAGTCTTTTGGTATATTTATAGTCAAATTGTAATTACCGTTACTATTTGCATTATCTACAGTTAATGTGGATTTAGAAGGTAACCCTTCAGCTGGTGGTTTTGGATTATTTAAGTCTCCAAGTTCTAGTGGGTTTTTATAATAACGTTGTGCTTTGGTTATCCACCAATAATCATCAGAAGCAGGAGAACCTACTGCATCTGTGCTAGCACCTACACCAGCTCCAAATAGAATTGATACTATACCAGCATCTTTAGCTTCCTCCATATGGTCTCCCCAAGTTATTGTATCCCCATTAACTTTAATTTTAGGATCATTAGCTTCATTTTTACTAAAATAGTCTAATCTTTTATCAGAACCAGCCTTAAATGTATCACCAAAAAAGTAAGTAGGGGCTGAATCTTCATAATTTCCAACTTCATTTGTTAGATCTTTAAATTTACCATCATTATAAGGATTAGGTTCTTGGCTTGAATTTATATGACCAACAGGTAATTGCCATAGTATAACTGGAAGCTCAGTTTCTTGGTGTAATGTTTTAGTGTAAAGTAAATAATTATTCCACAAATCTGCATTCCAGAACCATTTAGATTTTTCAGGATCATCTTTTGCACCTGCTTCAAAAGCTCCATCTAAACCATATTTATCTATTGATATAAAATTAGCCCCATAAGATGTTACACCAGCTGCATCATAGTAGTTTGCTGTTTCTGTAGCAACTTGTTTTATAAATTCTCTACCAGCATCAAGTCCTATTTGTTCTGTTTTATGAAGTAATCCTTGATTAGGAATTTCATGACTATCATATGCCCAAATATTAAATTGCCATCCATAATAAGCTTGAGGATAATATTTTTTTACTGTGTAATTTATAGATTCAACTAGTCCTTTAACACTATTTTCAAAAGTTGGATCTTTACCTTTTTCTAGAACCCCTGAAGAGTAAGCAGATTCAACAAGTGCAGTTATTTCATTTGGTTGTTTTCCAGATTGTTGCATCATATATCCTAAAAAATCAGGTTCAAATAGAAGACCTACTGTTTCATCCCCACCATATTCAATACAAATATCTAGTAAGAATTTTAAATCTTTATAATATGCTTCCATATAAGTCTTATCGTTTATATGCTGTATATCAAGATCGTAGCTTTCACCGTCATCGGGAATATTATAGTAAACAAAAAATGGTATCATGCCCATTTTTAAACTTTCTGTAATATATGTTTTTGCTCTAGCACCATCTTCTTGAGTCCAAGTTCTCCAACCTTTATCAAGAGGACCACCATTTATATAAATATATCTTATATCAGTTCTTTTATTAGTATCAGTTTCAGAAGTTTCTCTCCAAAAATTTAAGTCTTCTTCTCTATCCTCAGATACTTGTCCAATAGACATATAATCAGGCATTCCAGGTAGTTCACCTTTAGAAGTCAAAACTCTAACTCCCACGTTTCTTATATCACCAGTAGTTTCATCTACTATTTTAAGTCCGCTTCTTCCCTTAGAAATACCATCTACTTTGAGTGTTGACCCATTTACTATAGAAGCCTTAGCAACAGTTGTATTGTTTGAAATAACTTTAAATTTAGAATTAGAGCTTGTACTATTCGTTAGCTTATATTCTGTAGTACCTTGTGAAACTGTAAATTGTGGTTTAATACCTTCATTATCAATAGTATCTATAACAATTCTGGTATTCCCATCGTAACCAACTTGAACTTGAATAATTGAGCTTTTTGAACTACCATAGTCATTTATGAATTCTACATAGTAAGAATACATTCCAATTTTTGAATTTCCTCTAATTGGAATAACAACTTGTTGACTAGATGCATCAGTAGCCTCAATTTTACCTTCTGAAACAACTGTAAAGATGTCTGATACCCCAAACTTCTCATAAAGTTTATAACTTGTTGCACTATTTCCAAACCAGGTATTACATGTTATATCATAGTCTCCATCAACATCTGTTCCCCATTGATTATGTGATATTGAGGGTGTACCAGGAATACCAGCTATAGCAGCCTTAATAGGTAAACTTGGTAGTAGTGTAAGAATTAATGTTAAAACAATAGTTATAGATAAGAGTTTTTTTAGGTTATTACTAACTTTCATTTTAATCCCCCTTAAAAATTTATATTCAGACAAATTAGAAAATGTTTACATATAAATTTTAACATTAATTATTATGAAATGAAAGGATATTTTGTATAATTATGATAAATTTGAATATTTATACTATAATCTTTAAAAATCAAATATTTTTAAATCAGGTTAGGTCTATTTATCTGTTCCCTTTTTCATTATTTGTATAGCAGTTTAATATTCTTTGCCTTCCTATTTCATTATAGTTATATCCCTTGCTATATAAATCCTCTATTTTATGATTATCTTACTAACTATTTCACTTCCCTATATTTTTATTAAAAATAAAAAAGTCCTCTATTTTTCATAGAGAACTTTTTCTATACCATATTTTCATCTACTATTTGATTTAAAAATCTTATATTTCTTTCATCTTCTTCTTGATACAGTCTAGCTAATAAAACAACATTACATATTATTATGTCTGTTAACTTCTTTGCTTTATACTCGATTCCTCTTTCATCTATAGTTAATTCAAAGTTTTTTATTATAACTTCATAAATTTTATCTAAAACCTCTTCGTTAATCTTATCATTTTCTTCTTTTGAAAAAGAATTATTTTCAACAAGATATTTCCCCATACCTCTTCTTTCTTTTATATCATAATATAAGATTTCTATAATCTTATGAATGCATTCTTTTTTATCATTACATTTCTGAATGGCATCATCTATCTTATCGAAGGTACCTGTCCAACTTGCACCTAATACCGTTAAAAATAGATCCTTTTTGTTTCCATAGTAATTATATAAAGTACCAACTGCTATATCACATCCCTTAGCAATTGCTTTCATATCAACGTTATCATAACCTTTTTCACTAAACAAATTCCAGGCTGCCTCAAATATTTTCTCTTGTAAATTTAGTATTTTCTTAGGCAATATTATTCCCCCCTTATCTCTCTATCTTTTCTATTATAGACCTTTATAATATAGCTCTTCAAGTAATATAATTTTATATTTTTGTACTCATTAATAGATATATATCATATTTGTATATTAAAAGTAGATTTAGGAGGTATAAATATGGTTCGTTATTCCCCACCTTATTACGGAATGAGATTTTTAGCAGATAAAAAGAACTTGATAATTCATGATCTTGATAATGAATCTACCATGTGTCATATTAATGACATAGAAGAAGAAGATATTATAATGATGGAAGTAGAAGATGATGTAAGAACCTTCTGCGAAGAAGAAGGTTATAATGGATGCTACTGGTGTAATACTCAGTTTAATGATGAAACAATTATTTATTAGTTACTAAGCTTATTATAGCTAAGAAAGACCATATAACATGAGTTAAATTTATAAATGCATAAATAGCTATTGAACTTACAATAATTTTATTTGAAATCTTCAACTGATTAATAGTTGCAGTTTGAATTCGATAATATAATGCTATTAATAGTAATGCTACCAATCCAACTTTTATAATTATGCTTAAAAATGTATTATTCACTATATATCTCATAAATATATTTGCCTCTTCAAACAATCCTGTATCTAACAGTATAATTGTTAAAACTATATCTATTACATTTAGAAAAAATAAAATTTGCAATTTTTGCTTTATTGACTTTAAATCATATTCCTTTATAAAAGAAAACATTTTAACATCTCCCATAATGCATCATATTTAAAGGATTGACAGATTAATGTAATCTATACAGAAAATATTCTTATATAACATTAAATAAGGACTCGAATATTTCTTAATGCCAATTTAACATTTTACATTAAGAAATATTCGAATCCCTATACTTATTTTAGACTATTTATTTTAGATATTATATCCTTAAATTTCATCCTAATTATTTCAACTGCACTTTCATCTCTTATAAATTCCTTATCTCCAAGGGTAACATAGTAAAAGGGGACGCCTAGTTTCCTCTTAACTATTAAAGTATAATTATCATTTTCAAAATCTGAATAGTCTTTTAATGCTGATAAAACAATGGAATTTACCTCCTCTAAACTTAGAGCAGCACTATTTATAAGCTCATTATATAATAATAATCCAAATATTTTTCCCTCATCATAAAGACTATCAGCTTTTACTAGCGTTTCAAACATTTCTATAATGGATAAATCAACTATACCTACATTAATTAAATAATCCCTACTTAACTTTATATTCTTTATACTATTAGAAAATTTAAATGCTAACTCATCAAGGGAAGCCTCTTCCTTAAGGTTTAATATTATCTCTATTCTCTCAATTATCTTATTCCTAGGAAAAAAGGTTTCTTGTCCAGTAGATACACTTTTTTTTATAAACCATTCTTCTGGGATTAGTTTTTTTCTCTTCCATCTATAAAGTTGTCCATAAGAAATCTCCATAACTTCTAAAAGTTCTTTTTTGGATATTAATTCTTCATACATATTACCTCACCCACACTACTTCTTTCGTCAACTGTTATTGTTCCTGTATACTCAATTCTATCTATATTACAATCTCTTAGTATTTTAATATCATGCCCACGTACAATCTTACAATGAGTTTGTTCAAGAATTATTTTATCTCCTTCTATGGTATTTGAAATAACCTTACCATTGGAAAATACATTCCATCCTGTATTTCTAATAATAATTTCACTTCCACCTATTTCATTGATAAAACTAGAATCCTTTGGGTTTATCTCAATTTTATCTGCTGATAATAATCCATCTATACTTGCTTTACCTTTACTATAAAATATATTACCCTCGCAGTTACCACTTACAGTTAACTCTCCTAATAAGTCAATATTATTAAAGGTTAAATTTTTTTTAAAAATCCCTTGACCTATGATATTAACAGTGTTAATTATAAAATCATCATCTCCTACTAGTTCTCCAAGTAGTTTTACTTTTCCTGTAGATTCTACTTTACAACTGGCAGTTACCTCTCCCACAATCTTCATGTCACAAGCCTTGAACTCATCCTCTAAGTCTAAAGTTCCAAGTACATTAAGTGAATTACACTCTACTTTCCCACTTGATTTTGCTTCACCTATTATTGTTATCTTATCATAGGCTCCTTTTGAAATAGAACTCTCACCTATTATTCTTATTGATCCATAATTATTCATAATATACCTTCCTCAATTAATTTTAGTGACTAAAGTTTTACTAAATTCTTTACAGTAGATCTATTGTCTATTGAAATTTCTCCAGTGTACTCTACTTTATCGATAATACAGCCTTTATTTATCTTAATATTACGACCTCTCACTATACTACATTCAGTATTTTCTATATAAATATTGTCTCCCTCAATCAAATGACTTACTAATTTATTACTGTAAAATAACCCCTGAAAAATTGATTTCTTACCTTCTATTACTCTTATTTCTTCTCCGCCTATTTCCTTTATTTCATTAGTTGCTGTTATTTCTAGGACTATTTTATCTGCTGATAATAGCCCTCTTACCATTAGCTTTCCATCTGAAATTAGTTCTCCACATTGACAATTACCATCGATACTAGCATAACCACTAACATTAAATCTATTGGATACATCTACATTTCCTTTACAATTAAATTTACCTTCTATATCTAAGTTGTTGCACCTAATAGCACCTCTTACTTTTGCAACTCCTTCTACCACCATTCTTTCACCCTGTATATCTCCCAATATAGTGCTAATACCTTCTATCTTAATATTATTGTAGGTACCTCCTGTTATTTGTCCTATACCTTCCATTTTGATATTATTATTTTTTTCCATATTCCCTCCTTGTGAAACATTGTTACGTTAATCTGTATAATTAACTAAGATTCTCATTACTATTCTATTATAATAGCGTAACAATGTTACATTGTAAATAGTATTTTATTATTTTTTATTTTATAGTCTTATTTATTGTATTTATATCACTTAAAATCTAATAAAATAGAATATAAGAGGCGTTTTAGATGAATTTATTTATTATGCTTAATTTTATTATTGGGCTTGTATGTATATTATTTGGGTATCAAATAATATTTATGAAAAAATTGGATCGGCTCTTCTGAATTGATTATTTGTTTCCTAATTTTATTAGGATCCTTTATTATTCTAGTTAGTAACTCAATAATCTTTGGAAGCATAATTGATATAATCTTGCTAATTACACTTACGCTTTGATTAATTCATAGAGATAAACGATTCTTCAAATAAAAACAAAGACCCTCATATTTCTTGAAATCTTGAACTTTATTAGTTCACAACTCAAATGAAATATGAAGGTCTTTTTAAATTATAATAATTTTACTATATATCAATATTATTCAACTGACTTTAGTGACTCTACCATAGGGATTTTCTTCAACTTATGGTACATTACTAGATTTACTAATACTGCAAATAATAATGTTATAGCTACTGCATATAGATAACTAAGTATATTAATATTCCTACCAAACATTACATTTTCCATTTCTACAGTAATCATAATGAATTGATGTAGTGCTGCACCTAGTCCTAATCCAACTATAGAGCCTATAATAGTTAAAATTATATTTTCCCTATATACATATGCAGATACTTCATTATCATAAAATCCTAAAACCTTAATTGTTGCTATTTCTCTAAGTCTTTCACTAATATTTACATTAGTTAAATTATACAGTACAACAAAGGCTAAAGCTCCTGCTGATATAATCAATACTATAACAACAATATTTAAACTAGATATAGTATTTTCAAAGTTCTTAACTATACCGCTGTAGAAATAAACTGATTTAACACCTTTATCATTCATTATTTCAGAACCTAATGAAGTTTCTACTTCATCTGTTTTATCCTTTAACTTAGCAACTAAAGTATTATAATCTGCTCTTTCACCAAAGACATTTTTATAATATTCTGGAGACATATATACATAATGGTCAACATATGCTTCTGTAATCCCTGTTATTGCTACCTCTTGTTGATAGCCATCACCATTATCTAATTTAACCTTATCTCCTTTTTTAACTTTTAATCCTCTTGCAAGTTTTTCTGATAGAATCACTCCATCATCACTTAACTTTTCTTCCTTCTTTTTAGATCTGCTTCTTAGTTCTGTATAATTTTTAAATTCTTCAACATCTGATGGAACTATAAGATTTACTCTTTTATCATCACCGTCTACTGAAGCATTTCCAGAAAACTGGCTTATTTTCATTATTGAATCTACTCTGCTATCTTTTGAATACTTATCAAGAATATCTTCTTTTTCTTTCAAAGAACTATCTTTCTCAAAGGAGATTGACGCATCATATTTTATTATTTCTCCAAATTGCTTATAAGCAATAGTCTTGATGGAATCCTTTATACCAAATCCAGCAAGTAACAATGCAGAACAGCCGGAAATACCAATTACAGTCATAAAGAACCTCTTCTTATATCTAAATATATTTCTTGCTGTTACCTTTTCTGTAAAGGAAAATCTCTTCCATAGGAAAGTAATTCGCTCCAATAATATTCTCTTACCTTCTTTAGGGGCTCTAGGTCTCATTAATAAAGATGGTGTTTCAACTAACTCTTTGTAGCAAGCAAATACAGCTGCAAGAGTTGTTATAAGAACGGCTACAATTGTCGTTCCTAAAGCTAAAGGTGCTTCAAATTTTAATATAAGTGAGGGTAATGTATACATTATTCCATATGCATTAAATATAACTGTTGGGAATAGGGTCATTCCCAGGGCCAAACCAAATATACTTCCGCCTATACTTGCTGTAGCAGCATAAGCTATATATTTTGAAGCTATACTTATCTTACTGTATCCTAAGGCTTTTAATGTTCCAATTGTACCTCTTTGTTCATCAACCATTCTTGTCATAGTTGTTAAGCAAACTAATGCTGCTACAAGAAAGAAGAATAATGGGAATACTTTTGATATTGCATCAATTCTATCTGCCGACCCGCCATAGTCTACATAACTATAGTGACTATTTCTATCAAGGACAATCCACTCTGGCTCTTTCATCTCGTTTATACGTTTTTCAGAATTTAATAGCTTCTCTTCTGCAATTGCTAATTCTTCCTCCCCTTGTGCCTTTCCTTTTAAATATTCCTCTTCACCTTTTTTAAGCTCTGCTTTTCCAGCTTCTATTTTATTTCTTCCTTCTTCAAAGCCTTTCTTAGCATCAATTTCACCTTGTACTAGGTTCGTTTTTTGAAGTTCTAACTCTTTCTTTCCATTATCTAGCTGGATTCTTGCAGCTTGTAATTGATTTTCTCCTTCGGTTAACTTATCTTTACCAATTTGTAAATATGAAGTTGATTGATTATATATATTTACTAATTGTTTATGCTTATTTTCAAGATCCTTCTTCTCTTCAGGGGATAAATCTGGATTTTTAAGCTTTTCTTCTAAGCTATTAATCTCATCTTTTATTTTATTTATCTGTTCTTCAATAAGGGCAAACATTTTTTCTGCCTGAGCTTTCTGATTATTATACTCTTCTAGATTTCTTGCATACTCAATTTCTCCATCAGATAATTTTTTTTCTCCATCAGCAATCTTTCTTTTACTTTCCTCCATAAGTTTTGGGAAATCACTTTCTTTTTCATTTAATTTTTTTTCAGCATTTAATAAGTCTAATTTTGATGATTCGATCTTATTTAAGGCCCTAGATAATTCATCTTCAAGTTTTTCCTTACCTTTGGTATATTCTTCTTTTCCCTCAGCTAACTTCTTATTAGCTTCATCCTTTAACTCTTCAATTCTTAAGGGACCACGTTCTTTTCCAAGATCAACCAATCTATCCTTAATCTTACCTGTAACTTCAAAATATTCATCACTATATGAATTTATTTCTTTTGCTCCATCTATAGTTAATAATACTTCAGTAAATACATCCATTTTAAAGTCTTCTTCTGGAATCATTAAGAAACTATTAACTGATCCATTTCCAATACTAGAACTACCCTTTTCAAAAGAAAGGTAATAAGGAGTTTCAACTACTCCAACAACTGTATATTCCTTTGTATTAAGGCTATCTAATATATCATCACTAGTTCCAGACTCTAAGGTAATCTTAGATCCTATTGGTAGGTCTATATCGCCAAGTTTACCATTCTCAACTAAACATTCACCTGACTTCTCTGGAAATCTTCCTTCTACTAGTTTAGGTCTATTTATATATCCTTCGTTATCTTCTGATAAATTATCAATTGGTAACCCATGAAGCTTTAATACAATTTCTGATGACCCCATTTTGGTAATTGTATCAAAACTATGAGTTGGATAGATACCTTTAATCCCTTGAATATTCTTTATTTCTTCTACATCATCCTTGGTTAATCCCATAGTTGATAACAATCTAATATCCATTAAATTATAGTCATCATAATACTTATCTGCAGTATATTTCATATCTGGCGCTGCCGCCTTTACACCCGCGAAAAAAGCAACTCCTATTCCTACTATGGCAAATATAGAAAGAAACCTACCAAAAGATTTTTTTATTTCTCTTACAGTATCTTTTGCTAAAGCATTTTTCATAATTACCACTCAATCCTTTCTACAGGCATTGGATTTTCATTTATCTCTATTGAGTGAACACGTCCATTTTTTACTTTAATAATTTTATCTCCCATAGGTGCAAGAGCTAGATTATGAGTAATAACAACTACTGTCATTCCTTTTTCTCTACAGGTATCTTGAAGTAATTTTAATACTGCTTTACCTGTATTGTAATCTAATGCACCAGTTGGCTCATCACATAGTAATAGCTTAGGATTCTTTGCTAATGCTCTTGCTATTGCAACCCTTTGTTGCTCTCCTCCAGAAAGTTGTGCTGGAAAATTATCTTTCCTATGCTTAAGACCTACTGCATCTACAGTTTCATCTATATCTAATGGATTCTTACAAATTTGTGTTGCAAGCTCAACATTTTCTGTTACCGTAAGATTTTGTACCAAATTATAGAATTGGAATACAAATCCAATATCAAATCTTCTATATGTAGTAAGTTCCTTTGGTGAATACTTGCTTACTTCAGCTCCATCAACATATATTTCACCACTACTTGGGGAGTCCATTCCACCTAAAATATTTAATATGGTACTTTTACCAGCACCACTAGCTCCTGCTACTACAACAAACTCACCTTTGTTTATTGCAAAATCAACTCCAGCTAAAGCTTCTATTTCCACCTCTCCCATTTTATAAATCTTTTTTACATTTTTAAATTCTATATAATTCTTCAAAAAGGGCACCTCCATTATTGGATTTATAAGAATAAGTATACTAAAAGTTTACATTATTCTCAATCTTAAAAGTTGTACCATTACTCCCTATTATGTATAATAAGTATTATTAAATGAAAGCATCTTCAAAATAAATACTTTTTATGATGCTTATTAACAAAGGAGTGTTCTATGTTTGGTTATGTTATTCCTCTAAAAGCTGAACTAAAGCTGCGAGAATTTAATCTATTTAGAGGATATTATTGTGGCCTATGTTTTAGTATAAAAAAACATTTTGGTAATTTGCCACGAATGGCTTTAAATTATGATATGACTTTTTTAGCTTTACTTTTAGATGGCTTAAATCCCGAAGAAATGAAGGTTGAAATTAAAAGATGTGCAGCTCATCCATTAAAAAAGAAAGCTGTTGTCTTAGACAATAAAGCTATATCTTATGCTGCTAATATGAATATCTCACTAGTTTATTTTAAACTACTAGATGATGTAAATGATGATAAGGATTTAAAAAGTAAGTCTTTAGCTCTTGCATTATCTCCTTATAAAAGAAAATTTACTTCATCAGTAAATACAATTAATGATATAATTAAAGAAAACTTAAATAAACTTTCAATACTAGAAGAATCAAAAAACTTTACATCCATTGATGAAATATGTGATCCTTTTAGTATTATTGTAGGAAAAATATTAGAACTTTACCCATATGAAATAATTAATGATTCTGAGGAAACAAGAGAAAACCTATATAATCTTGGCTATGCCCTAGGTAAGTGGATATATTTAGTTGATGCCTTAGATGATTTAGAAGAAGACATGGCTAAAAATAAGTTTAACCCAATAAACTATCTATATAATGATGAAAACAAGTCTTATGAAGAGTTTATTGTTTTAATAAAAGATAGATTAGAATTTAGTATTCTAAATTGCGCTTGTAATTGTAAAGAATTCTTAGCTAAGATTGAGTTAGAACGAAATAGAGATATTCTTGATAATATCATTAATCTAGGAATGATGGACAAATACATACATGTAGCAAACAAATGTAATTGCAAAAAGACGAAAGGAAGTGACTTTAATGAATCCATATGAGGTTTTAGGCATTAAGCCTGGTGCATCACAAGACGAAATTAAAAGTGCTTATAGAAAATTAGTAAAACAATACCATCCAGATCAATTTAGGGATAACCCACTTCAAGAGCTTGCTCAAGAAAAATTAGCTGAAGTAAATGCAGCTTATAAAGAGTTAACTAATGGTAATGGTGGTAACTCAGGTTCATACTCAAATACAAGTTCTAACAATAATAACTCAGGTAACTTCTCTCAAGAGTTAAGAGAAGCTAGAATGCATTTACAAAGAAGAAATACAGCAGCTGCTGAAGCAATATTAAATAGAGTTACTGATAGAAATGCTGAGTGGTATTATCTAACTGGAGTTGTTCATATGAATAAGGGATGGTTTGATTCTGCTCTTCAAAACATCAGAACTGCATCAAATATGGATCCTAACAACTTTGAGTATAGACAAACTCTACAACAGCTTCAAGGTAGAGCTGGTGGATATAGTCAACCATATTACAGAACTACAAACAATACTGCTAATGCTTGTGACTGTTGTGTAAACCTATGGTGTCTTGACTCTATGTGTGAATGTATGGGTGGAGATTTAATTGGATGTTGCTAGGATATTAAAGGGGGATTTTTATGAAAGCTAAGGATATTACCCTAGGAGGCATTATGGTTGCCTTAAGTGTTGTAACCTTATATTTAACTTCTGTAATACCAATAAACACTATTGCAATATTAACTATTGCCTCTGCTTTTATACCAATATGTATAATTAGAAGTAATATAAAAACTGCTAGCTTTGTTTATGTAGCAACAACAATTATAAGTTTCTTTATTGTACCGATTAATTATGTACTTATGTATGCTTTAATGTTTGGTATCTATGGAATAGTTAAACACCTTATTGAAAAGATTGATAAATTACCTATTGAGATATTTATAAAGTTAGTATTTTTCAATGTGATTTTAGTAATTGGACTGGTCTTCATGAAATCCCTTTTAGGAGATTTAAATATAAATCTACCTACATGGCTACTATTCATTGTAGCTCAGCCAGTTTTTTTAATTTATGATTATGCCCTAACAGTATTAATTTCTTATTATTTAGAGAAATTACATAAAGTAAGATAATTAATAACTAATATAACTTTTAAAGGCTAGCAGTTTTAACCTGCTAGCCTTTATTGTTGTTACAAATTTTCCATCTACATATTCCTTATTTTATGCCAAAGTATTACTTTTCATCATAATTCACACTATTTATTAAATTTTATAATTCCTTAACATACCATGCATCACAAGCATAATGCTCAGTTTCTATCAATGGCTTTTCTAACTGAGTAAATCCATGCTTTTTATAAAACTTATTAGCAGCTATCATATTACTGAATGTTTCTAAATAACATTTATCATAATGTTCCTTTGAAAAATTCAAAGAAATATCTAATAACTTCTTTGCAATACCAGTAGCTCTCGCCTCTTTTAAGGAGTACATTTTCTGTAACTCACATACATTATCTGCTCCAACAAGTGGTCCAATACCACAACCTGCAATTATTCTACTATCCTCTTCCACAACCCAATACTTTGACTTTTCTTTTTGATATACTTCAAAAAAGCAACCTAGGTCAGGATCAGTCCATGCACAACCAGGCTTATTAGCTCCAAACTCTAATAAACAAGTTCTAATTAAATCTTCTACCTGTTTATTATCTTTTTTTTCTATTTCCCTTATTATCATAACTAAACCTCATCTTCCTAAATATTATATACATAAATATACCAAATTAGATTTATTTAGGCAAATTGTAACTTAAAATATATTATCTATAAAATTTATTAATAAAATCTTGAATAAATATTCTATGGCTTAATACCATATAGTCTGGTAACTTATTTAACTGAAAATATTTAAGTTCTGTACCTTCGAAACTATCAACTTCTAATTCCCCTGAGTACTCTCTTGTATAATAAACAGAATTTACAAGATAAAACTCATCATCATTAGGTAACTTCATATAAAAATCCTTCCCAGAATATACATTCAATAAAGTTAACCTTCTTACCATTAGGCCTGTTTCCTCGAAGACTTCTCTTATACCTGTCTCTTCCATTGACTCACCCATTTCCATAATGCCTCCAGGCAGCCCCCAGTTTCTTTGAGGATAAGTTCTCTTCTGTAATAAAACTCTATTTCTACTATCTAAAATAATAACTGATGTACCATTCAATATTACTGGTTTATGACCTACATAACCTCTCAAATATTTAATATAATCCATGATTCCCTCCTATTAGTTTAAAGTAATATTAGAAAAACTAATCCAGGCGCGTATCAGTGCTTATCTCCCACTTTGTAGAAGATGGAAGTATTAGCAATGATAGCGATTGGATAAATAAAGACTAGATATACAATTAGCCCTTTATGATGTATATAAGACCTACATTCTTATATATTAAAAGACCGTGGAATCACCACGGCCTAAAGCTTTAAATTAAGTACTGCTACAACTGAAATTATTATAATCGTTACAAAGGAAAGTACTGCTGCAAATATCATATACTTCATTCCCTTTTTATAATCAGCTTCAGATACATCTCCATTTTCATTTACTTTCTTAATATTCTTCTTTCCATAATAAACACATATAAGATTTATTAAAATCATTACTGCTATTATTGAAACTAAAAAAATCTTCATACTCTAATTCCTTTCTTACTTATCAAAATTGTACATTAATAATGGTATCTCCATTTCTTTTCTTGTCAAGCCTCCATGAGAACCTTTCTGACTAATTTCACTAATACCTCTATCATACCACCATACACCTATTTTATCATAAGACAAAATGATTAAATTTCCAACCCTTTTACTTAGTTCTTCTGAAATCTCTCCAAATAATCCTAATTCAATAAGTTCCTTAGTAAGGTAAACTTCTGCTTTTCCCTTTAGCTTTTCTTCAAGTATTTTCTTTATCTCCTTAAGATTTTCTTCCTTAATGTATAGAAACATATCTCTATTATAACCAACTGGTACAATAGGCCTACCATCACTTTTCAATATCATATACTTATCTATATCTGGTACTAGCTCATTAATGTAAACTACCCTATCCATATCTATCTCCATTTGCCCATGATCTGCTGTCATTATAAATAAGGTATCCTTTATTTCATTAATTGTTTCACTATTAAAGTACTTATCTAAAGTCTTTATAAACTTACTAATCTCTCCCTGTGCTTGATAGGAACTCATTCCATACTGATGACCTGATGAATCAATATTAGGATAATATAAATAGTAGAAATTCTTGCCTTTATCTTTACTTAGAGAATTAATTAAAATCTCAAACATTTCATCAACTGAATCATATCCTTTAACCTTACCATCCTTGAACATAATCCTAGAATAACTACTATTATTAATATAGCTAGGACTAATTATAGTACTCCTAACCCCTTTATCCTGAAGCTTTCTAAAAAGACTTTCTTTAGGCAGAATATTTTCTACACCTTCATAATTATATATAAATGGCGTAAAGACTTCATCTAATTCAGGATCATAAGTAAACCATTCAAAAAATCCATGTTTTCCTACTGACTCTCCTGTAGCTACTGATGTTACATGTGCAGTAGTAGTTGATGGAAACTGCGATGTTATCTTAGTTTCAGCCCCATTTCTTTTTATTTTCTTTAAGAAACTAGAATTTTTTCTCACCTTTTCATAGAAGTCCCATCCGAAGGCATCTACAAGGATAAATACTACTTTACTCGGATTATTTATTAGCTTTAAAGCTTTTTTATCCCTTATCCCTTGTCCTTCATTAATACCATAAATCTCTTTAATGCTGTTGATTACATTTATAAAATTTCTTCCATTATAATCTGGAAGAATAAAATTCTTTCCTAACATCCTTTTGCCCCCATTGTTTTAATATTATTTTACCAGTACTATTTAATAAAAGCAAAAAAGGCCAAGAGTTACAAACTCTCGGTCTTTAATAATCTACTATATTTTGCTTCAATAAACTTCACTACTGGTATACCAACAATAGATACAACAACAAATTCACCAATTGCAACTTCTCCTGCTGCAATCCAGTAAGGTAGTCCTATTGTAACATTTAATATCCATCCAACAATTAATCCATTAAAAATTGTTGGCCATAATGATGCTACAATTAATGATATCTTATTGCTCTTTATGTACTTAGCTGTTAAATATACCATACTTACACTTATAAATGTTGCTAGTGTACCAAAGACAACATCAAGCATTCCATTTGGTCCAAGTATATTTGCTATAAAGCAGCCTAAAGTTAATCCTCCTATATATAGTGGATCAAAGAAAGCTAAAAGAACTAATATTTCAGATACTCTAAACTGAAAATTTCCATAGCTTATTGGTGCTAGTGCTACAGTTAATAGAGCATAAATTGCTGCAACTATTGCTGTTCTTACTAGTCTTTTTGTGTTAATTGGATTTTTCATAATAACTATCTCCCCTATTTCTAGAGCTTCTAGTTCTAGCCTAAGCAAACAAAAAAATCGTAGAAGTAATTACTTCCACGACAAAATAAAGCTTTTCGCTTATTTGCCGTAGTTTTGTTTAATGACAGGAGGCTCACGAACTGTCTCTATTTTTCTTTCGATTACTAGTATACACTCTTAAATCTGTAATTTCAATATCTTTTACCTTTATTATGATAATCTAATTGTTTGTTATCTATAGCATCCAAGACTTTTATCATTGTTGTATAGTTTCCTTCATCTGTTTGTATAATACAACCTTCAAATATAGCAAATCCTATTAATCAAATTTTAAACCTCACTCTTTATTAATAGATCTATTCCTTTATGTATGTAACTATATTTTATTTCTTAATTAATATAGAGAGTATAAAATTTAAATATGTTTAAATTTTTATCGATTTATATACATAATTTTTTAATAAATGTTATAATTATCAAATATATTATTAATTTTAATGGATTATTTCAAGTGACCATGCAAGGAAGTATAAAGGGGCAACTTAATATGAATTATTCTTTTTCCTTCTCGCTGACAGGATTTCTTATTGTATTATTACCTATGATACCTAATTTTTTCTACTTTCTTTTACCAAATGCTTTTTCAACAGAAAAAATAGAAAATAAACATTTAATATTAGATATAATAGAGCACGGAAGTCAATTTTTTTATATTGCTCTCTTAATCTTCATTACAACTAATAAAAATTTATCTATGCAAAGCCTTTACTTTGTGGGTATGGTTGTATCTTTGGTGTTTTATTATATACTTTGGATTTTATTGTTTTCAGGTCATAAAAATCTTATTATTCTTATTTCTATGGCTATATTTCCTGTTATCTATTTTATTCTCTCAGAAATTTGGATCAATAATCTCTTATCTACTATACCTACAGTAATCTTTGGAGTAGTTCATGTTATTATTACTTATAAAGATTTCACTTCATCAAATTTAAATTGATATCTTATACTAGCTATTTAAATATATCTAGACATAAAAAAAGTGGCTATGCTACATTTTTATAGTTAATAGGGAAAAGGTAATAGTGAATACATAAGTAAACAATCACCTAACCTAGTCACTCTTCCTTTTTCTCTATTAGCTAACTCAATTATTTCCATACTGTTGCTTTTATATTTTCAAGTAGTAAGAATTAACTCATACTAACTTATATTAAATATTCTGGTCCAGGTCCTTGGTTAATCTTTGATAAAAATTCTTTTGTACGCTGGCTCTTTGGATTTTCAAATACCTCCTTAGGGCTACCATCTTCAATAATCTTTCCACCATCCAAGAATAATACTCTAGTTGCTACATTTCTTACAAAGTTCATTTCATGAGATACAAGTATCATTGTATTTCCATCTAGTACCGTAGCTTTTATTGTCTCTAGTACTTCTCCAACTAATTCAGGATCTAGAGCTGATGTTGGTTCATCTAATAACAATACTTCTGGTGTCATCGATAAAGCTCTTGCAATTGCAACCCTTTGTTGCTGACCTCCAGATAATTGCTTTGGATAATGATGGGCTCTATCTAAAAGACCAACTTTCTCTAACTCTTTATAAGCAATAGCTTCTGCTTCTGATTTACTTATTTTTTTTACTACTATTAATCCTTCCATAACATTTTCAAGTGCTGTTTTCTGATGAAACAAGTTAAATTGCTGAAATACCATAGCTGTACTCTGTCTTAAGTTAACAAGTTCCTTTTTAGTAATATTAGCAACATCTATTTTCAAATCCCCAATAGTAATCAATCCTTTTTCAGGCTCTTCAAGTAAATTGATGCACCTTAATAATGTAGATTTCCCTGTGCCAGAAGGACCAATTATTGCAACAACATCACCTTTTTTAATTGATAAATCTATATTATCTAATATAATATTATTAGCAAAACTCTTAGTTAAACCTTGGATTTCAAACATTCTACTCCTCCTCTCCCAGTATCTTTACTTATTACCTTATCTGGAATGTTAATCTTCTTTTCAATAGCTTTAATTATATATTCAATAATTATTGTAAGTCCCCAATATATTATTGCTAGAGAAAGATAAACCTCAAAGTACCTATAATTATTTCCTGCTATAATCTTTCCTTGAGCTGTCAATTCTACTACAGAACATACAAAGGCAAGTGAAGTTCCTTTCATTAAGCTAATAAGACCATTCCCAAGAGAAGGTAATGCAACAATTATTGCTTCAGGAATTATTATCCTTCTAAGAACCTGAAATGGTGTCATACCCAAGGAGTATGCTGCTTCAATCTGTCCCTTATCAACAGATTGAATGGCAGCCCTAATTGTTTCTGAGTTGTATGCAGCTTCATTTAATGAAAATGCAACAAAAACAAATAGCAGTGGTGGTATATTATTCACATTGAAACTTGTATCATTGTAATAATTAATGTACTTCAAAAGAATTGGTATTCCAAAATAGGTAAGATAAAGTTGAACCAAAAGTGGTGTTCCACGAATTACTGATGTATATAATCCACAAATTTGACTCAGGACTGGTATCTTATTAATTTTAATAATTGCAATTAGTAACCCTATAAGAATACCAAAAATCATAGAAACTACCGTAATACCCATTGTAACCGGTAAATACTCCAATAACCTTGGAATTTGTTCAAAAACTAACTTTATATCAAATATATTTGGCATCTTATCTCCTCTCTCATTAAAATCCTATTACTTACTTTTTATCCGGAGCATAATCCCCATTATTAAAATATTTCTTACTTATTTGTGATACTGTACCATCTTTTATAATCTCAGCTATTGCTTTATTAATATCATTAGTTAATTTTTCATTACCTTTGCTTACAAGAAGATAACTGAATGGAGTTGCAATCTTATTTGAATCCTCTTCACTTAGATCAATAACATTTAAATTCAAGCCATACTCATCTATATACTGATTAAGCATTGACTTATCAATTAATTGAAAATCATACTGTCCACCTTCAACATGTTGCAAAATAGGTAAAAGATCTACTTCAGTATAAGAAAGCTTTACTGGATTACCTTGATTATCTTTATTAAAATTTTCTAGTGCTGTTGTATAGTTGTTCCCTGCACTTACTTCCGAAGTTTTACCAAGTAAATCCTTAAAAGATTTAATGCTATTATTATTCTTAGCCACTGCAATAACATATTGATTCTTGAAAATTGGGTCTGTGTAGCTATATTTCTCTTTTCTTTCCTTATTCATTGCAAAGTTATTAGCTCCTACCTGATAACGGTCTGAATCTAACCCTGTTAAAATTGATGTGAATTCTGTTTTTTCAAAAGAAACTTCATATTGTGGTAATTTGTTAAATACAGCATTTACTACCTCAATATCGTATCCAACCAATTCATTTTTATCATTTACATAGGTAAATGGTTTTGGACTACCTCCTGTAGCAACGACAATTTTACTTTTATCATTATTTGAGTTTGAGGAATTAGAATCAGCTTTAGATCCACATCCTATTATTCCAACTGCTAGTGTTAATATTGTAAATGCTAATCCTATCCTTTTAGGTACTACTCTCTTCTTCATATTTGCTCCCTCCATAAAATATAATTCATTTTGCTATTTAACCTTCGCTATAAATTTCTCATTTGGGGTCTTGCTAAGGAACTTTCTGTTTTGAGGTTCTGACCACAATCCCTGGTAATCAATCTTGTCCCAAAATCTTGTGCTATAATCTATAAAAATGACGGTTTTATCTCCATGTCTTTCTGCCAAATCTTTAAAATAGGTATTATTCTTAAAAGCAGGTTCTTCATATAAATCACGAGCATAAGCCCATATATTCTTAAAATCTACAATACGGTTGCGAATCGGTCCTAAATTCCTAAAATACATAAGGTCAAACCTTGCTAGGGTAACATAAAATCTAACATCGCTATCAGTTATATAATCACCAAATAGGAAACGTTGATTCTCCAATCTTTCTTCTAACTTATCCATCGCTTCATAGAATTTCTTGAATGTATCTTCATATGCTTCTATAGATTGAGCAAACATCATTTTATAAACTCCATTATTAACATTATTGAATAACCATTTATTAAACTCATCTATCTCATCTCTAATTTCTTCAGGATATAAATCTGGAGCATCATCTTTATGGAATGGTGCAAAGTCCCTTTCAAAATAATTTGTTAACCAATGGTAATCATTATTTACTACTTTTTTAGTCTTTACATCAACTAAGGCTGGAACTGTTGCTCTACCCTTATATGCTTGATCTCCATTAGCATATAATTCAGTTAAATATTGAGTGCCTAATACAGGATCAATATTATTTTCATCATATACAAACTCCCACCCAAGATAATGCTCAGTTTTCGCTTTCCCAACTAGATTAACACTAATTACATCGTCAAGACCTAGTAATTCTCTTACAATTGAAGCACGATTGGACCAGTTGCATCCTTTTGCCCATATTAGCCTATAACGTCCTGCTTCTGCCTTTAAATTATCCTCTTCATCACCAAAAGGAGTTGTAAATCTATTTTCTTGCCTTACAAATTCACCTTTTTCATTAATCTCATTTTCTGTTTCCTTAGGTCGTGGTCTTATTGAATTATTATCTTGCATCCTTATTTCCTCCTTTTATTTTTTTTAAACTGCAAAATCTTAGTCATAATTCTTTTCAAATTCTATTGGTTAGTTTTACTCTATTGTGAGGTTCATTCCAGATTGATAAGTCAGGTCCTTTCGCTAGAATCTGATATGGATTATCCTCTACATTTCCTAATTGGTATCCCTTTTTTATTGCATCAAAATTTGTTGTATCCCCAAAGCCTGGTGTTTGATAAAGATCACGGGCATATCCCCATAAGTTTGGAAAGTCTATTAATCTATTCCTGTTGACCTTAAATACCAAGTAATATGCGATATCGAAGCGAACAAGGGTCACATATAATCTAATATCAGAATCAGTAATTTTATCACCAAATAAATATCTTTTATTCGATAAATGATCTTCTAATTTATCTAATCTATTAAATAAGACATCATAAGCTTTATCATATTCTTCTTGTGAATGTGCAAAGCCTGCCTTATATACTCCATTATTGACGTCATTAAATATAATGTTATTTAATTCATCAATATTAGTTCTAAGCTTATCAGGATATAAATCAGGAGTACCTTCTTTATGGAACTCTTTAAATTCTACTTCGAAATAATTAGTTAGACGAAAATAATCATTATTTACAACCTTCCTTGTCTTTACATCTACAATAGTTGGTACAGTTGCACGTCCTGTGTAGCTTGGATCTGTTTCTTCATAAATCTCTGGTAAGTTGTGTATGCCTAAAACTGGATCTACTCCGCCTTTATCTAATGTGAATTCCCAACCATTATCTGTTCTAACTGGATTTAAAGTGCCAAGACTTATTACATCCTCTAATCCTAATAAGCTCCTAACAATGACCGCACGATGTGCCCATGGACAAATTGGAGTCCATAATAGACGATAACGATCTGCTTCAACTGGAAGTTCACCAGCATTTATCCCGAAAGCTGTTGTAAATCTATTATTCTGCCTTACAAATGCACCTGCCTTACTTATTTCATGTGCTAACTCAGAAGTTGCTATATTTCTATCATTTTTTAAATTCCCCATAATTTATCCTCTTTTCATATTCATTTTATTTATTAAACATATATGAATTATATGTTTAATAAATAAAAAAATTGACTATTTCAATTTAAAACTTTCTTTCATAATAATTATCACCAAAACGATATTTATATGGAAGAAGAAATCCCTCATCTTCCATTTCATCTAAATTACTACTTTGATATATTGCCATTCCTGTCTTCATACGACGAAATCCCAAATGTTCATATAAATCAATTGTTTGTGGATGTGTATAAAGAATAATATTGCAGTCTTTTACTTCACTTATAAGGGCATTAATAATTCCTTTTCCTATTCCTAACCCATGATATTTTTCATCAAGAGCTATATTATATATGGCAGCTTGACTAATTCCATCTGAGAGGACTCTTCCAACCCCTATTAGCTCATTTCCATGAAATGCAAATGCTGTTCCGTAGCTATTTTGAAATACTTCTTCTTGTTTATCTGGATCTAAGTCACTTAATCCATAATAACTAAGTAATTCTGATACTCTTTTCCAATTGATACCATCTATTCCTAATTGAATATAATAACTCATTTTACCACCCCACTTATCTTACTATTCATACTTGAATTATATGTATTTCAATCGATACTTGCCCCATATTTTGAAGAATATTTATAAATTATATTTATTCTTTACATTTTGTCTATAATGTAATATAAAAAATTAAGAGCATCACCTTAAGTAATGCTCTACTCTCACATCTATTTTCTTTTTCCTAATGCAGCCATATAAATAACAAACTCATCATCTCCATCTAAATTCAGCATTTCATCTATAAGCTTTTGATCATAAATGCCTATCGCACAAGCTCCACATCCTACTGCTTCTGCTCCAATATATAAATTCTGACATACATGCCCTATATCGATAAGTATTTTCTTATGTGCTGTAATATCAAATTTATATTCAGCTCTATAAGGAATACAGCTCCAAGCAAAAATCACAGCGCTTTTAGAAACAAAGTTTTGGACAAAAGGCTGTCTAGGAGTAGCTTTATCTATTTTTATACTTACATCATTCACTAAATTTATAAAGATTAATTTATGTTCTAATGGAAGATATCTATAAATACCACTT
The DNA here is from genome assembly GCF_051590805.1 of Clostridium zhoujianii. Lineage (NCBI taxonomy): Bacteria > Bacillati > Bacillota > Clostridia > Eubacteriales > Clostridiaceae > Clostridium > Clostridium zhoujianii. The sequence continues at coordinate 1,288,205 of NZ_JBPUTF010000001.1, read as the reverse complement.
TCTAGTTCACTTACTCTATTTATAATTAAATAAGTTTCAAAAGGATGTACAGCTCCTCCTGATGGTACTCTCCTTCTAGTAGTTTTACTTTTTTCTACTACCTCTTGAATTCCTTGAGTAGCCCATAATAAATAGGATAGTTGTTCTAAAGTGATATATTCATGTGAATAATTTCTTATACTTCTCCTATCATTTATACAATCAAATACATTAGACTTCTTTTGGATTTCTTTAGTTACCTCTGGTAAATCAATTAGTTTTTCCATACTATACTCTTTTTGAAATCTTGGAGAAGGCAATCCCTTCTTGATATCTGTTTCGATTTCATCTAGCACTTGAAAATTAGCCTTTAGAAACTCTCTATTTTCTGTGTATCTCCCCATCATTAACTCCTTATAGCTATCCTTAATATTCCTAATAGTTATATGTTATCTATATCAACTACTTAACTATACATCAATATGTACTACTATACTGTGACAAATGTTACAATTAGTAATTAATAGTAATTTAATTAAAGGTTTCCTATAATCATAACGACTAAAAAAAATAGTAAGCAAGATTTTAATCCTACTTACTATCATTAATAATGGTCTATCCTTCTATCCCTGTTAAAATTCCTTTTGCAATAGCTTCTGCATTATATAAAGCCATATCACCATCATTATCAATAAATCCACATTCTACTATTATAGCAGGTGCTGATATATACTTAACAAGATATAATTCACCCTTTTTAACTCCTCTATCTACATATCCAAGCTTACATATTTCTCTTTGTACTTTAAAAGCATAATCTATAGTTTCTCTGCTACAATCATTATATAAATGAGTTTCAACCCCTCTAGCATCTCCATTGTATGCATTAAGGTGTAATGATATAAATAAATCCAAATTATTTGAATTTGCTATATTTACTCTTGCAGATAAACTCTCCTCAACACTATCTGCCTCATCTACAGTACAATCCACAACTGCATGACCAGCTTGTACTAATATTTCTGATAGTATCTTACCTATTTCTCTCGTTTTATCTTCTTCTTTAAGTCCACAATATTGAACTCCTAAATCTCCACCTGTAAGCGTATGTCCCATGTCTAATCCAATTTTCATTTTAACTTCCTCCTAAAATAAAAGGGTAGCTCCTACAGCTACTCTACATAATTATTATTCGCTTTATTTATGATATTATATTTTATTAGTTCACCTACCTGCAGTGTATTCCTATTAATAATATCCTTTACCAGCAGGCATTCCCTATATATTACATCATTAGTTTATATTTTACAACTTCGTATTTGCCTCTTTCCTTAATATAAATATTAAAAGCTTTAATTTACTCCGAAATTGCCTTATTTACTCACTCTTTAAGCTATGTTAAAGCCTCCTTTTACTTGCTTGGTATTGATTACATAAAGTCTATATAGATCTCCAAATTTATAACACTTTTATATATAAAAAAAGCCATAATTTTATTATGACTTTTTTAGAATTATATATTAATTTACCTTTATAGCAAAAGCTTCGTATGGTCTAAGTTCAATTTCACTTAAATTTTCAAATTTAAAATCATAATTTGAAATTAGCACCTTAAAATCTTTTACATTTCCTCCTAATTCATTTAATAAATCAATCTTACAGCTTTCAGGATAGAAATTGTTAACTACTATTATTTTTTCATCTCTAAGAGTTCTTACATAGGCATAAACCTTTTGATTATCTCTAAGTAATAAGTTAAAGTTACCTGATCTTATTACTTCTTCATTTTTTCTAATTTCAATTAGTTTTTTATAATAATAGTAAATAGAATTTTTATCTTCTAACGCATTCTTAATGTTAATTTCTTTATAGTTAAAAGCTGGTTCTATCCATGGCTCTCCTTCTGTAAATCCTGCACTATTACTACTATCCCATTGTACTGGTGTTCTTGAGTTATCCCTTGATCTTTTCCTTAATACATGAAGTATTTCATCCTGAGATTTTCCTTCTTCCTTTAAGATATTATAATAGTTTATTGATTCTACATCACGATATTGATTTATATCCTTAAACTCTGGGTTAGTCATTCCTATTTCTTCCCCTTGATAAATGTAAGGTACTCCGTTCATTAAATGAATAGCATTAGCTAACATTGTTGATGACTCTCTATGATACTTTTCTACATCACAGAACCTTGAGTTAATTCTTTGTTGATCATGATTACACCAGAAAACTGCTGTACATCCATTACCTTCAATCATTGCTTTTTGCCATTCTTCAAATAGACTTTTTAATTCCATAAAGTCAAAATCCTTTAATTTCCACTTATCACCATTAACATAGTCTACCTTTAAATGATGGAAGTTAAATACCATTGATAGTTCTTTTTCTTCTGGATTTGAATACTTTAAACAGTTTTCTATATTTGTTGAGGACATTTCACCAACAGTGATAATATCATCATATTTACCAAAAGTATTCTCATTTAGCTCCTTTAAGTATCTATGAATATTCGGACCATCAGTGTAGAATCTTCTTCCGTCACCTATTAAATCATCTTCAAAGTTTTCTTCCTTTGATATTAAATTTATTACATCTAATCTAAAACCTTTAACCCCTTTTTCAATCCAAAAGTTAACTACATTATATATTTCTTTTCTTAATTCAGGGTTATCCCAATTCAAATCTGCTTGAGTAATATCAAATAAATGTAGGTAATATTCATCTAAATCTTCAACATATTCCCAAGCACTTCCTCCAAACTTTGACGTCCAATTTGTTGGAGAGCTTCCATCTTCTTTTCCTTTTTTAAATATGTAATAATCCTTATATTTCTTTTCCCCTTTTAAAGCTCTCTTAAACCACTCATGCTCAGTAGAGGTATGATTAAATACCATATCAAGCATTATATCTAATCCTCTATTTTTACATTCCCTAGCTAACTCTTCAAAATCATTCATAGTTCCATATCTTGGATCAATCTTATAATAATCTGCTATATCATACCCATTGTCCTTTTGTGGCGATGAATAAAAAGGGGTAAGCCATATATAATCTACACCTAAGCCCTTTATATAATCAAGTTTTTCAATTACTCCTCTTAAATCACCAATTCCATCTCCGTTTTTGTCCTTAAAGGACTTTGGATAAATTTGATATACTACACTATCTCTAAAATCTTTCATAATTATCACCTTTTCTACTTAAATAATTTCTTTTTAAAGTAACTTAAACTATCTATTTCAACTAATTCTTTAACCTTACCTATTTTCTGTGTTAACTTATACAGCATTGTAAATACTTTTCTATTTTCTTTTATCTTCGGATCGAGGACTCCTAAAAATACTAATTGAACTTGTGTTTTATTCCATAGTATTGGCTTCTTTAATTTACCTATAGCTAATACTGAACTTTTATTCTCACTTGTAATACAATGGGGAATTGCAACAAGATCATTTATTTCAGTGGATGACATATCTTCTCTCTTAAGTACTTCCTCCTTAGTTTCCTTAGAAATAATTTCTTTTTCTATCATAGTTTTGCACATTATTTCTATTACTTCTTCCTTGGTTTCGGCATCTATTGAAGTAAAGAATAATTCCTCAGACATCAATTCCTGTAAGTAATCAAAATCTCTTTGTCTATTAATATGTTCATTTATTTTTTCTATATCTTCTTCTAAAAGTAAGGGTGAAACATTAATCATTATCTTATCAACATTTACATCCTTTATATTCACTGTTGAAATTATAAAATCTATATCAGATAACTCAAGTGAATCCAATATATATGCTGGGTACACTCCTTGAATATTAATACTAGGAAATTTTTTCACAATTCTTGTTTTTAATAATTCCGCCGTACCTACCCCACTACTACAGACAATTATTGCTTTAATATTATTATTCATTATGTCTCTTTCTAAGGATGCAGCAAAGTGTAATGCTATATATCCAATATCCTCTTCACTCATGTTTACATTAAATTCATCTCTAAACACATTACTAAATAAAATCGAATAATTATATGCCTCAATATACTTTGATTTTATAAGATCTATTAATGGATTATCTAATGTTACATTTAGATAGTATCTTGAATAAGAAGTATACAGATGATTTATTAATCCTTTTATTAGAGTATCATCCCTAAAAAAGTCAATATCATAAATACTTTTCACCTTATCTATTCCATGTATCACCATTTGTTCAAGACTTGTTTCATCTTCACTTATTTCCATAATTTCCTGTTGGTTATTTCCAATTATATAAGAAATATATATGATATCTTCAAATGAAAATTCCACCTCAAATTTATCTTTTACCTTGCATGCAATAGATTTAGATGCTGATATTATACTTTTGTCTAAAGAGATATTTATATTTTCCTCAATTCTAATAGGAAAATTGTTCTTAAGACGAAATATGCTTATTATTATGTATCTCGTAATATAGCATATTTCTATATCGTTTTTTCTTATTTTTAGCTCTTTAAATATTACTTTTATATCCTCTAGTAATTCATCATAACTATTTATATCATAACCTGCTAACCTTTTTGAAATAACAACTGAATTATCTTCTTTTCTTTCAGTTAAGTACTTAACCATTGCATTTCTTATTTTAATCTCTTCCCCATCTAGTATATATCCATAATGAGGCTTATTTTGTAATGATATCCCATATTCTGATAAGGTGTTTTTCACATCAATCATTACTTTATTTATTGAGGAACGACTAATATATAATTCTTCTGCAATTGTATCTTGATTAATATATCTGTTTGAAAGTAACAATTCTATAATTCCCATAACTTTTTCTTGCTTCTTATTAGTAATATCTAACCCAACATTTAAATTTTCATTTATAAAGTCTAAGTAACTTTCTTCATCCTTTATTAGTAACTTATAACCTTGGTTTGATGCTTCAATATCTGCTCCATTACTTTTTAAAATTTCCAGAAGCTCTTTTAAGTCTCTCTTGATAGTCCTACTACTAACCCCTAACATGCTCGCAAATTCATTACTATTAGTATAAGAATTTCTTGAGTTATTTAGTTCATTTAATATTACATACATTCTATCTGTTAACATAAAAATTCCCCTTTACATGTTACTAATTAGTGAAACTATATGATAACATAATAGAGATAGTTTAACTATCTCTATTAAATCTTATATTATTTCGCTGCTTCAGCTTTTTCTTCTTTTTTAACAAGTGCTAGTCTTCTAAAGATTGTAGCAAATGCTATAAATAGTACTCCTACTGCTAATCCTATAAAGAATCCTGCTGGTCTTTCGATTAGTGGCCATCCCCAAATTGATGCTGGAACTCCAATGTGAGCAAATGAATTCATAGCAAATGATATACTAGCTCCGACTGCTGCACCTATAACATTTATAGGAATTTGTCCTAAAGGATCTGCCAGAATAAAAGGAATTGCTCCTTCTGATATACCAACCACACCTAAAATCATACTTGGTACACCTGAACCCCCTAAATCATCTGGGAACACTTTTCTTCCTACAACAAATCTATCAATAATTGTTGCAAGTCCAATACCAATTGGTGGAATTAATATTCCTAATAAAACTGGAGTATATGTAAATCCTGTATCTGAAGTTAATTGCATACCTATTGTCATTGCTGTTTTATTAACTGGTCCACCTAAGTCGAATGCCATTGAACCACCTAGTAATGCTGAAAGTACAGCTCCACCAGCTTGACCGACAGCTGTAATTATTGCTGTAATACCATTTATAAATCCTACACCTATAGGACCAACTATAAATTTACTACATAAACTTACTATAATAACACCAAGTACTGGAATAATAAACATTGTTTTAATACCAATGTATTTTCTTTTAATCTTAATTTTTTGGTTAGCATACTTTACAAAGTAACCTGCAATTAAACCAATAAGAACTGATCCAACAAAACCAGACCCCATTTCTGTCGCTAATACACCACCTAGGAAACCTGGTGCAAGTGCTAGCTTATCTCCAATTGCATAAGCCAAGAAAGCCGCAAAGATTGGGTACATTAAGTTCATTAATCCTTTACCAGCTACCTGTGTAATCCATGCAAAAGTTGATACTAAACTATCTGAACTATTAAGTGCTTCAGGACTCCATATTTCAACACCTAATATTTGTCCAGCTATACCACCAATACCCATTAACATACCAGCACCAACAACTACTGGAATCATATAAGATATACCTGTCATTAGATAACTTTGTATAATTCCCCATTTTTCTTTAAAGCTATTTTTATTCATTTTTTCACCCTCAATTCAGTAATTTTATATTCTTTCCTTAATAATATCTTGAGAACTTGTTATAGCTTCTTTTAATGTAACTTTAACTATTTTTTCTTCAAAGCCTTCAAGTCTTTCTTCTTCTTGCAATTTCACTGCTGTTGCGATAATTATTAAATCTGCTTCTTCTAAATCTTTTTTTGTAAGTTTTTCTTCTATACCTGTTGAACCTTGTGTTTCAACCTTACTATTACAACCTAATTTCTTTGCTGCTGCTTCTATTGCATCTGCTGCCATATAAGTGTGTGCTATTCCTACAGGACATGCACAAATTCCAACTATTTTTTTTGCCATTTTATTTTCCTCCCTCTAACTTTTCATTTAATAAATTATAAATTTCGTTTTCTGATTTTGTGTTGTTTAATTTATCAGTAAACTCGTCATCCATTAAACATCTTGCTATTTGTGATAATATCTTAAGATGGGTTGTACCAGCTTCTGCTTCTGGAACTGCTAGTGCTAAAACAAAGTGTACTGGTTTATCATCCATTGACTCCCACTCGACTTCATTTTCTAATTTGCATACAATAACTGCTGGCCTATTTACTGTAATACTTTTACAGTGCGGTATTGCAAATCCTTTACCAAAGCCTGTAGTACATTCTCTTTCTCTTTCTAATAGACCATTTAAATAAATCTCTTTTGATTTTACGATTTCGTTTTCAAAGGCTATATTAGAAACAAATTGTAATACCTCTTCCTTTGTTTCAGCTTTAATTCCTACTTTAATTGTTTTAATATCTATTACTCCTGTCATGTTTTCACTCCCTTGCTTCTTTCTATGGCTTTATTGTATACGTTTTTACAAACTCTTTCATTATTTCTTTTTTCATCATGGAGTGACAAAAGTTAATTCTAATTATGTCATTATGACAGTGACAATAACAAAAAGGATAGGTTATCATTTAAGAATCCTACCCTCTTAAAACATACTTTTGCTCATGACCACTCTTGTTACATAATAAGTACCTATTCTATTAAGGGAATAGTAATACTATTCTCATCTTTGATTGTATCTTCCATAATACTATATATATAGTTGCCTAATGAGTTATTCCTATTATCCAACCATAGTTTAAAACCTTCACTTGCTAATATATTTTTATATATAGAATTTACTGTTCCTGAGAAGTAGTGAGGATTTAAGTCTGACACTACGGATGCCATCAAACTTTTTTCTTTGTCAGTTAACTCTAGTTTATTTAATGACCTTATAGTTCTACCATAAGTAACTTTTCTAAAGAATTCATTGGAATACTCTTGATGATTTAATAGATTTTTATCTGGAATATTATTTTTCTTTGCCCACTCTTCTATCTCTATAGCTTTTGTATTATAACTTATACTTTTATTAGGTAAAAATTCAATTATGCCATATTGATTTGTATAAACACTCAGTGAACTTGTAGCAATATCATATACTTTTTTATCACTAATTTTGTCATTGGTAATATTTTGTGCATGAATATGTCCACTTAAATTTAACTTTACATCATATTTTTTTAGTAAATTAATAACTTCCTGGCTATTATCAATAGTATATCCTTTATTAATAATCTTATTGTGATTAACCAAATTATGGTGCATAACTGTAATAGGTGTAACACCCTTACTTTTAGCTTCATCTAAAGATTTTTGTAGCCATCTATATGTATCCTTTTTGATTTTGCCTGAAGCCTCTGAGGGGTTAAGCCACCTATTATTATCAGTATACTTATTAGTATCAATCATAATAAGCCATAAATCATCTGAAATTTCTGCAACATAACTTAATGAATTTTTATCATATTTAACTTCAGTACTATAACCAAAATCTCCATATATTTCTCTAAATTCTTCAGGTGTAATTGATTCCACTGTATAGGTAGTATCACTTTTATATCCTCTAGCATTATAATTGTTTATGTCATGATTTCCTGGTATAACTAGTACAGGTATTCTATTATCCTTAACTTTCTGTAACTTTTTTGCTAGTACTTCATGGCTAACTTTTTCTCCATTTAATGTTAAATCTCCGCTTAATATAAGTGCATTGGGTTTCTTTTCTATAACTTCGTCAATAAATGCATCAGTTATTTTATCAATATAGTGTACTTCTTTTCCATCTCCATTTTTATACATATTCTGAAATGCAGTTCCTTCGTCTATAATATCTGGTGATATATAATGTATATCTGTAGCAACTATTAACTTTATGGAATTCCCCTTTGATAATACCTCTTTGGATTCTACTTTGTCGCTTACTTTCTTACCACATCCAAAGAATAATAATATAAAACAAAATAATATAATTAACTTTAATTTTTTCATTAGTGCTCCCTTCAAGTAATCCTTTTATCTATAATATACCCCTTTAATAAAAAATAATAAATTATTATTAATGCTTGTAATTACTTGAATCTAGGTTACCTGATTTCTATTACAATAATAATACAAATATATAACGATAAAAGGACCATTGACAATGATTTAGTATACTCATTCTCAAGGTCCTCTTAATTTAAAAGATATAATTATTATTCACAATTTCCAACTATAGCGTCTAGTAATACTGTTGCATTTGTGAAGAAACTTCTACAATCTACCTTTTTGAAATATATATTTTCGATTGCAGCATTTATTTTTCTATTTACAATATTGCAACTATCTTTTGGTAATACTATAAATGTTGTAAATGGAATTGCAAAATGTGCTGAATGAACTGACTGTTCTTCATTCAGTGCTGTATATTCAACTATTTCGTTAATTATTCCATGAACTATTAACTTAAATCCTGTTAATATTTGTCCATCATTAGATATTACATTTGGTGTTTTAATTACATAGTATTTTAATATTTCAATTGTAGCTTTTACATCTTCTATTTCTTCTATATTAGGCTTAATTGCAGGAATTATTAAATTCTCTTCTATATTAAATTGCTTGAAATTTGATATCCTTAGTTTTACTACTGCTGAGGATGTTGGTGTTCCAGAGGTTTCAGTAGTACCACTGCCACAAGTGGCACCTAAAGAATTAAAAATCTTATATGAGAATTTAAGTTTTACTCTATTTATTATTTGAAGCTCACAATTTGATTTTACAACCTTAATGCTATACTTAACTATAACCTGTTCTCCAACTTCTATTGTTCCAATGTTTATTCCTTTACCAATATCAACTCCATTTATTTTCACACCATTAACACTAAAGCTACCCTCAATTAATTCAACAATATTTGGTAGTTTGTCTGTAAATATTACATTAAGAGCATCTACTGTACCTATATTAGTAAGGGTTACAGTGTAATTTATTGTTCCACCTAATGATACAAATTTTTTATCTGCTTTTTTTATTATATCTATATCTGCTAGGTTAACGCATACCTGTACTGTATTACTTTTAGCAGTTCCAGTTTCAGGTTCATTTCCAGGTAGTTGATATCCAAAAGTAGAATTGGTTGTGTTTAAAATTGGGATTTCAGAATCTGATATTATTTTTACTTGGAAGGTTATTATCTTACTATTCCCAACTTCTATTATACCTAAATCAACACCATTAACTATTCCAGACTGTAGATCAGGGATGCCATCGATCCTTAGTGAACCTGATACAAATTCTAAATTAGGATTTAAAATATCATAAATAAATACTGGATCTAATTCAACATTACCTAAAACCAGATCTCCTGTATTAGTTACTACTATTTTATAGGTCAAAATATCTCCAACTACTGCGCATTGTTTATCTACACTCTTAGTTATTGTTAGTTCTGGGTTAAATACTTCTATTCCTATATTATCTTTTCCTGAACCATTTACTTCAACTGGCGGTTTACTTGGATCAACAATTACTTCTCCTGAAGCTACTGCGATATTCCTAAATACTGTAGTTAAACTTGCTAAAGCTTTTATACTTAGAATAACTGTAACTATCTGCCCTGGCAATAGACTTCCTATATTAACACCAACTCCAATATCTCCACTAATTAAAATTCCATCTACCTCTATTGCTATAGCCTGTAATTGTGATGGTAAGTCATCCTGTATAATTATATTGTGAATTGCTATATCCCCTGTATTTTGAACTTTAATAGTATAATTAAAAATATCTCCAATCTTTACTGACATTTTATCTGAACTTTTAGTCACTGTTAATTCAGGACTAAATATTGTAACTATTACTTCATTACTTGCTGAATTACCGCCAAAAATGTTACCTAATACTTGATATATGAAGGTTGCAGTGGAGGTATTATCAACTATTTTATCATTAGGGACATTTATTACCTCAGCATTAAATGAAATAGTTCTAGAATGTCCTGGGTCTACATTTCCAATATTAACTCCTGTAGTAATATTTTGTTCTGATGGCACGCTATCTATAGTTAAGTTGTTTGCAAACTGTATATCAGGATTTAGTAAATCAGTTACCACTATATCTTCTAGAGGTATTTCACCTGTGTTACTAGACACAATAGTATATCTAATCAAATCTCCTACAACAGCACCTGTCCTATCAGCTACCTTTACTAAGGTTAACTCTGGTACTAATACATTTATTGTAACTATATTTGTAGTTGTATTATCTATAATTGGTTGCTCATTTGGATCTACTATATATGAAAAATTAACATTAGCGCTATTTAATAGCTGCTTAGGTGCATCCTGTAATACTCTTACCTTAAATGCTGTTGTAACTGTTTCATTTGGTTCTATAGTCCCTAATCTAATTCCAACTCTTGGATCCTCTGATGGTGATTGAACACCATTTATTGTTACAGTTCCTGGTATAAATGTCGTACCAATTGGTAGATTATCATTAAGAATAACATTATCAACTGGTGTATTCCCTGTATTTTTATTTGTAATTGTAAATGTTATAACATCCCCTGGCGTTGTTATTCCTTTATCAGTAGCCTTTACAGAATCTACAGTAGCAATTGCAATATTTATTATTGCTGTTGAACTATTATTAGTAGGATCTGGGTCAGGTGTTATAGAGTTTACCTTTGAGGTATTACTAATATCTTCTGTAGCTGAATTACTTATTCTCCCCATTATTAAAATAGTTGATGAAGCATCAACTGCTATTGTTCCAATATTATTGAAACCTGGCCATGGATTGAAGGTTATTCCTCCATCTACAGAGAACTGAGCTCCTATTATCGTAGGTGGAATTAGATCAGTGAGGTTGACATTTTGAGCATCAGATGGACCTGAATTTGTTGTTACTATAGTGTATACAATAGTTTCTCCTGGAATTGCAGATACATGATTTGTTGTTTTTATAACAGAAATATCAGCTGAGGTATTTATTGGTGTTACTATAGTTACTGTATTATTACCAGGATCTGGATCTGGAGTTGTTGAATCTACAGAGGCTGTATTGGTTATACTGACTGTAGTAGATGAACTTACCTTACCTCTAATAATAATAGTTTTAGATTCTCCATTTTCCACTGTTCCTATAGTGTACGTATTTAACCAAGGATTAAATGTCACCCCTCCATCTACTGAGAATTCAGTTTCTGCAATTGTAGATGGAATCAAATCTGTTAGACTTACATTTTGTGCATCTGATGGTCCTGCATTTGATACTACTACAGTATACACAATACTTTCCCCTGCTATTACTGGTGTTGGACTTGCAGTCTTAAGAACTGAAATATCTGCAGAAGTATTAACTTGTGTAGTTATTGTTGAAATATTATTACTAGGATTAGGATCTATAGTAGTTGATTCAACTATTGCTGTATTACTTATAGTTCCCAAAGCAGATGAACTTACGGTTCCTTTTATTATGATAGTTGAAGAATCTCCATTTACTAATGTTCCTATAAAGTAAGGACTTACCCAAGGATTAAAGGTTATACCTCCATCTATAGAGAATAGAGGCTCTATTATTGTAGATGGAATATTATCTGTTAGGACGACGTTTTCTGCATCTGATGGTCCTAAATTTGATACTACCAAACTATAAGTTATAGACTCTCCTGCTACTACAGGGTTTGGATTTTCTATTTTTTTACTGCAATATCTGCTACAGTTGCAACTAGTGTAACAATAGTTGATGTGTTATTTGTTGGATCTGGATCTGGTGTTGTTGAATTTACTGTTGCTGTATTTGTAATACTTCCAGAAGCACCTGAATCTACTACTCCATTTATTATTATTGTTCTAGAATCACCACTTAGTAATGTTCCAATATTATATAAACCTGTCCAAGGATTAAAAGTTATTCCTCCATCTACAGAGAACTGGGCCCCTATTATGGTAGATGGTATATTATCTGTTAATGAAACATTTTGTGCATCTGATGGTCCAGCATTTGATACCAATAAATTATAAGTTATTGTTTCTCCTGCTACCACTGGGTCTGGGCTCTCTGTTTTTACTACTGAAATATCTGCTGACTGAATTGTTTCTACTGTAGATGTTGATGTGTTGTTAGTAGGGTCTGGATCTGGTGTTGTTGAACTTATAGTTGCTGTATTTATAATATTTCCTGTAGTATTGGAAGCTACTGTTCCTCTTATTATAATAGTCACCGAGTCAGCACTTACTAAAGTTCCTATAATATAAGGGCTTACCCAAGGATTAAAAGTTACTCCTCCATCAATTGAGAACTCTGCATCAGTAATTGATGCTGGTAAGTTATCTGTCACACTAACATTTTCTGCATCTGATGGCCCTAAATTTGATGCTATCAAGGTATACGTTAAGGTTTCACCTGATATGACAGGATTGGGATTTGAACTCTTAATAATTGCAACATCTGCAGAATCAGCAATTTGAACTATAGATGTTGAGGTATTATTGCTTGGGTCTGGATCTTCAGTAGTACTACTTACAGTTGCAGTATTTGATGTTGATCCACTTGCTGTATGGCTTAGAGTTCCTCTTATTATTACTGTAATTGATCCCCCATTTACTAATGTTCCTATATTATAAGAACCTCCCCATAGATTGAAAGTTATACCTCCATCCACTGAAAACTCAGCTCCAGTAACTGTAGAGGGAATAGGATCTGTTAAAATAACATTTTCAGCGGTATCTGGTCCATTATTTGTTACAACTATATTATAAAGAATTTCGGAACCTGCTATAGCTGGGTTAGGACTAGTCGTTTTAACTACACTTACATCTGCTATTGAATTTACGTCAAGAATATAATCTTCTACTTCCCCGTCTGATGCTGGGCCTAAACTCCTTGTATCTTCTAAGTCTAAGTTAACATTGCTATTAGTAAGAGTATCTGTCGTAACTCTAAGTCTGACAAATGTGTGAGGTGGATTTAAGATTACACCTACAGGTATTGAAAAATTCATAGTGACTACTTGTGTCCCTGCAGCTGAAGGTACTATAACAACTGGTGCTGCTTCATTCCCTTGGAATAATCCATTCTCATTAAAGTCAATCCATCCATATAGATTTGCAGGATTTCCTGTGTTATTTGTTACAGTTACATCTAATGAATAACTAGTTGCACTTATAGAAAGGGTTGATAATGGCACTGTTAATCCATCATCTTGAATTCCTAGTATTAAATCATCTCCAGTTGCTGTAGGATTTTGGTATGCATCATTTTCTGATGTGACTTGTGTTCCTAATACAAGAGAATTAATTAGTTCATGACGAGGTCCATTTTGAGCTAAAACTGTGTTGTAATTATTAGGACCATTTACAGTACTAGTATCAGGAGCATCACCATAATCTACTCTTATAGCTGCAGTTGGACACATAGTTGCATCATTTTGGTTAGCAAAGAAGGTAGATGAAAACTTCGTACCAGTTGCAGTATTCCCTGAATAGGTATATTTGTAAATACTACCATCTGGGTTATAAATAGCATAAATAACACCATTTGAATCAATAGATATTGCACCAAAAGATCCGCCGCCTCCGCCAGATAATATTGGAATTGTTGTTGTTGCTAATCCTGTTGTTGCACCTGTAGTTGGTACAACACGTCTAAGAGTTGAGGATGTACCAGATATTGAAACCCCATATAAATTCCCATCATTCGGGTCATATACCCAATCACTTATGGTAATTGCTGGACTTAACAAAGTTCCGAAATTACTTGTCTGCTCAACATAGCCATTTGTTGGATCTACTAATTTCATAAATGTTGCAGAATTTGGTCTTAAATCTATAGTATAATATCTTGCCAAGCCGTTCATTGTAATATAAAGGAAACCGCTTAGATCAAAAGTTCCCACATTGTATCCATTAATAGGTAATCCTGTTGGTAGTGGTGATAGCGTAATAATATTTCTGTTATTATCAATACGAACTATATTATTTGTGGTTACATCATAACCATATATATAATTATCTAAAATATTATATCCAATAGCATTTACATAATCGGCTGGATTAAGATTACCTTCTAGTGTTGATGTACCTGTTACAATGTTTATGTCGTACCACAAAGTAGGTTGATCTACAAATTGAATCATTGAGGTGGTACAAGATAAGGGATCATTAATAGTATCGTGGCTAAAATTTCGATTTCCTATTACTGCATTATTATTTATTTGAGTCTGGGTAATTGTCGATGTTAGCTCTCTTGGACCATTAGAAAATGTAAATCCTGATGGTTGGGTAAAGTTTGTTGGTGGACAGGTAGCTCCAGGGTCTGAAACTGGTTCATATACCCTATAGGTAGCTGGTGTTGTAATAGTAAAAGTATAATTTCCGTTTATGTCTGTTTGAGTAGAAGTACAGATTCCAGTTGCTGTGTCATATAAAATTACGAAGACATTTGGTATACCCGGCTCTCCAACATTAAATTGACCATTGTGGTTTAAATCATTAAAAACTATTCCTGTTATGGTTGCTGGCATTTTTATATGCTCCTTTCAAATATCAGTTTTTAATTACTTTGACTATTTTATCTTTAGATTTGTTTATAACATTTGATAAAATTTGATTTTTTTCTTAATAACATTACATTATATGTATTTTGCTGATTTTAGTTAATTATTAGTAAGGCATTATTGGAAAATATATATTAAGCTAATAAGCAATAGTTTTTTGTTTTTATAAAAAAGAAAGCCTTATGTTTTCACACAAGGCTTTTTTTTAATATTCTTATCCATATCTCACTTCCAAGTTATAATATATACATAATAGATTATTTTAAATTTCTGATTTACTTAAATCCATTGAATAAACCCTTTGATAAATTTACTATATTATCATTGCTATAATAAACATATTCGTTTTCCAGTAAATAATCCCTTAGATTATTACTCTCTAAAATTAATTCCATAATCCACCCCATTTATAACTATACTTCTTCCTAGCTATAATAATTAACAATTTTACCCTTCTATTCTCTTTACTTCTAATCTACATAATTATATTACAAAAGTAAATAATTAATTTTCTTGTCAGTACCTAATTTCATATTCTTTATCTTAACTTCATTTTTAAGCATTTCTTCTTCACCAATTAATATTACATTTTCTACACCTATTTTATTAGCATAGCTCATCTTTTTCTTTAATACGCCCTCTTCAAAGTATATTGCTACTCCATAATCTTTTGATAGTAGATATTGTAACACCTCTCCACAGTAACTTATTGTATCCCCTATTGGTAATACTAAATAATCCAGCTTTTTTTTCATTTCATATTTTTCAACAAAACCAATTTCCTTTAATACAAAGAATAATCTAGTTATTCCTATTGAAATCCCAACTCCAGGTAATACATTTTCTGTATAATTTTCTGATAAGCTATCATATCTCCCCCCTGAACAAATAGATCCATAACTTTCATTTCCTAATAATATTGTTTCAAAAACAGTTCCTGTGTAATAATCTAATCCTCTTATAATCTTTAAGTTTATTTCATACTCCTCATTACCTACGCCTAAAATCTCTAGTATTAATTTAACTTGTCTTAATTCCTCTATACCATTAATAAAATACTCATTTTTAATCTTAAGCCTTATAAGTTCTTCTAATATCTCATCATTTGTTCCTTTAATATTTAAAACTTTATTTAAGTATTCGCTTTTTTCTATACCCACAAGGTTATTAAGTTCCTTAATAAATACTAGCTCTCCTATTTTTTCGTATTTATCAATTAATATCATTACATCTGCTGTATTCTCTATCTGCAATTCACTTAATATACCTTTTAATATTTTTCTATTACTTATTTGAAATCTATAATTATTTAACCCGATTTCCTTAAAGGCTTTAGAGGCTAAACTTATAACCCAAGCATCATTGTTTATACTTAAACTCCCTTTACCAATAACATCAACATCACATTGATAAAACTCTCTATATCTACCTTTTTGATTTCTTTCTCCTCTATACACTTTTCCTATTTGGTACCTTCTAAAAGGAAAAACTAAATCATTGTAATATTGTGCTACATATCTAGCAAAAGGTACTGTTAAGTCAAATCTTAAAGCTAAATTATTTCTACCCTTTTGAAAACTATATACTTGCTTTTCTGTTTCTCCTCCAGTTTTAGCAAGTAATACATCTGACTTCTCAATTATTGGTGTATCTATTGCTAGGCAGCCATTTCTTTCATAAACATTTATGATTTTATCTACTATATCATTTAATATCCTTTGCTCCTTAGGCAATAACTCCATAAACCCCGGTAATATACTTGGTTTAATAAAATTCTTTTTCATTTTCCTTCACTCCTATAAATAATTTTTTATATAACAAAAAACCATGTAGGCATATATCCCACATGGTTCAATAAATTATGATTACACTTAATTTATCATTCCTAGAGATACAAGCCTAATATTAATAGACTTGTATCCTTTATTCAAAGATCAAGTCTCTAGTAATGATGATGTATTCTGTTTTGCTTATTGATATTAAGTGATGTCATAATATTCCTCCTGAATTGGTATTATTGCAAGTATACATTAAATTTTTATAAAATTCAATTATCATTTTTCCATAATAAATGCTATTTAAGCTTTTCTTTTAATATTATTCTATCTATACTCTTTTTAGATAAGAAGTACTTTTCTGCTAGTGTACTTCTACTTACGCCCTCCTTATACTCAGAATAAATACTAGAATTTCTTATATTAATTTCTTTTTTAGTTGTTGTGGTAGCTCCCCAAGGTTTTTTATTAATTTCTTTCTTAGGAATATATATATACTCACCCTCTACATAATTTTGAATTAATTCAATTATTTCTTCGGGTAGTATTTCCTTTGCTGCAATATAGCACATAATGCCTCCTAAATATTTTTATTTCATTTAGGTGTAAGCAAAGGCTATTAAATTATTTTTAATGCAATAGCCTTTGCTATGCATTATTAGAAGGTGTAGTCATAAATATTCCTCCTTTTCATTCCAATATACTTATTATTTTACTTAAATTCCCTTTCTAAATCAAGTAACTTATAGTTTATTGCCTTACACAATATCTTTTAAATGCTCTACATTTTCTTCTCTCTTAGGAAAATGTATTTCCATACCATTTCTCACTTTAGAATTTAGAGAATTCTTATGATCCTTAATTAAAATTTGTCCATTTTTATGCATACTTTTTATCTTGCTTCGTGAGATTCCAAGATTATCACTTAAGAGTCTATCTATTCTAATAACTACTGGATATCTACACAAAATTTCTATAACAAATTCTCTAT
Source organism: Clostridium zhoujianii (assembly GCF_051590805.1). Taxonomy (NCBI): domain Bacteria; kingdom Bacillati; phylum Bacillota; class Clostridia; order Eubacteriales; family Clostridiaceae; genus Clostridium; species Clostridium zhoujianii. The sequence goes on along the minus strand of NZ_JBPUTF010000001.1, from coordinate 1,270,276 downwards.
CATTAATGTAATATGACTCTAATAAATTTTCTTTTAATTTATAGATTATATCCTCTAAAATTACTTCTGCCTTATTCTTATGATATATCCTTAAATTAAAAGCATATTCCTTAGCTAAATCTTTATCATTTGCAAGAAACTTTTCGTATTCATCCTTACTTATATCATTTGGCTTTATTCTTTCATATATTGCCATATTCCAAGTGGATTTACATTTCTCACATTGATGAATTAACCAAACATCTAAGTTACTTTTATTTGCATTAACTCTAAACTTCTCACTATTTATATAGTGAGTCTTTTCATTGCACTTAGGACAATTTCTTTTTACCTTTGGAAAATTTTCAGGAACTAGTTCCCATATATATTTTTTTAAATAGCTCATTTTGCGCCTCCTAGTTATTTAACTTTTGGATTTGCAAAGGCTACCTCATTATTTGATAATGCTATAGCCTCTGCTACGCATTAATAAAATCTCTAGTCATAAATAATTCCTCCAATCATATGATGTCTATATTTTACCATCCTCAAATATTAGAGAAAACCTAATACTTATTTCATAAATAAATATAAGCCATTTAATAAATTATCTAAATTCTTTTTCTGTTTACAATTCTAAATACTAAAATAATAAGTAAAGGGTATAACAAAGGCCATCCAATAAATAATGTTCCTACACTAGTTATTATTAAAGAAATTAAACTTACAATAAATTTATATTTTTCTTTCCTAAACAAGGCTATTCCTGCAGCACATCCTGCTAAATATGTAAATGTAAATGTTGCATTTGGTATTTCTATAAGCTTGCTTAATGATATTAATTCAAAAGAATATATTCCTATAATCACCATAAAACATACTGCTAAGAATCCTAATCCTCCAATAGGTGTTTTATATTTACTAGACAGTTGCCCCATAATCTTAGGTGCAAATTTCTTTTCTGATAAAGAATATGCAACCCTTGATGCTGCGCCAATATATGAAATTGCTGTTGCTAAGCAAATAATATAACTAGTAAGTCCTATTACTGCTCCCCCTTTTACTCTAATAACATCTACTATTATTTTAACTAAAGATGCTTCGATATTACTTCCATAACTCTTTGTCCCAATGGTTACAAAGGCTATTCCAAAATATAATCCTCCAACTATAATTGCTGCAATGATAGTTGCTAGTATTGTATCTCTTTTAGGATTTACAAATTCAGATGATAGATGAGATACTGCCTCCCATCCAATAAAACACCATAACAAAATAGTTGATGCCTTACCAATACTACTAATTCCATTTGGCATAAAAGGTGTAAAATTATTCAAATCAACATTTGGTACTGCTCCTATTATTGACAAAACTAATACTCCAATTATTGTTACTATAACTATTACTTCAATTTTACCTGCTATATGCATTCCAATATAGTTAATTATTAAGGCTATTACTAAGATAATTATTGCTAATATAATATTCCAATTTTTATTTAACCCAAAGGCTGAAGATACATATCCTGATCCTGATAAAGCCACAACTGGTGCACCTATAGGTACAGACATTAGAAAAAACCATCCAACTATTGCTCCAATCCTTTCACCAAATGCCAGTGTTACAAAATGTGAAACTCCTCCTTTATCTGGATACTTCTGTGATAGAAATGCCATTGTTAGTGCCATTGGGATTACTAAAATCGCCATAGTGCCCCAAGCTATAATAGCTGCTGGTCCTGCTATTTCTGCTGAAATCCCTGGAATTATTAATATTCCAGCACCTAATACTGATGCAATATATAGTGCTACTGCCTGTGGTAATCTTATTGTTGCTTTCAAATCCTTCATTTACTACTCCCCAATATTATTATGTTATAATAATTGTAATAGTAAACTGTTATTATAAAAAGATACAGTTCTATTAAATTTAATAAGGCCAGTTGGTGAATATTTATGATTGATTTAAATCCTATCTTGACTATAGAAAATAAAAAAGCATTATACCGTCAGCTATATGAGTATATAAAAAATGAAATTATTAAAGGTAATATTTCTGCTGGTAATAAACTTCCCTCTATTAGACAGCTATCAGATAAACTTAACCTTAGTAGAGTTACTATTGAAAATGCATACCAACAGTTAATAAGTGAAGGCTATGTAATTAGTAAGTCTAGAAGTGGTTTATATGTAAATGAAATAGATAATTATAGCTATTCTTCTCCTACTCTTCCTTTCCAATCTACCTGTATTAAAACTACTCCTTCTAAAAATATTGAATATGATTTCGATCCAAATGGTGCAGACCTTGAAGCCTTTCCTTATGCTACTTGGAAAAAGATATTATCTAAATTACTTCTTAATGATAGAAATGATTTGTATAAACCAGATGAAAGTCAAGGTAATCTAACTCTCCGAAAAAAACTAGCTACTTATCTAAACTACAGCAGAAATGTCCAATGTGATGAAGGGCAGAAAATAATTGGCGCTACAGTCCAACAATTAATAAATATTGTTTCTATTCTGATATCAAAAAATGATATGAAAAAAACTGCCATTGAAGATCCTGGTTGCATGGAGATGAAATCTATCTTTAAAAACTTAGGCTATGAAGTATCTAGAATTCCTTTAGATAATGATGGTGTTAATATTGATAATTTATATAAAAGTAATGCCACAGTCCTTTATACTACTCCATCTAAGCAATTTCCTTCAGGAATGGTTACTTCAATTTCTAAACGACTTAAAATTCTTAAATGGGCTAATGAAAATGATGCTTTAATTTTAGAAGGTGATTATGATGGAGAGTATCGTTATATAGGTAACCCAATACCATCATTGCAGGGTTTATCACTAAAAGATAATGTTATCTATATAAGTAATTTTTCAAAATACTTATTTCCTTCTGTTTGCATAAGCTATATGGTGTTACCTAAAAAACTATTACCTTTATATCATATACATTGTAACTTATACGAACAATCCGTCTCTAGACTTAATCAAGAAGTTCTTTTTGAGTTTATGGACAAGGGCTATTTCGAAAGACATATTCATAAGATGAGAAAATTATATAGTAAAAAACATAGTCTATTAATAAATTTATTAAATAAAGAATTTAATGAGATTGTTAAGGTTATTGGTAAAAATGCTGGTCTTCATATATTAATAGAAGTTAAGAATGGTATGACAGAAGAGGAACTTGTTCAAGCAGCACTAAATTATAATATTAAGGTGCACCCTTATTCTTACTATTTATTAAACTCAAAACTTTATGAATATCCACGAATATTACTTGGCTTTGGATTTTTAAGTCTAGATGATATTACTGAGGCAGTGAAAATATTAAGAATAGCTTGGGCTATCTAATCAAATTAGAATCAATAACTTTTAGTTATGTAATTATAATTTATATGAATTAGACATAGCCTATAATATAGTGATACACTATCATTACTTCAAAATATAACTGATTTTATTACTAAATGGTGTAAATTTTATTTATATAAATCTTAATAGAACATCGGGAGGTATTAATTGTGAGTAATCCATTTAATCAATCAGTAAAAGACTTAATCAAAACTAGACATTCAGTTAGAAATTATAATGATCTTCCTTTGTCTGAAGAGACAATAGAGAAAATAAAAAATTTCGTAGATAGCATAGAGAACCCTTTTAATAAAAAAATTAAAATACAGTTAGTGAAAAATGATGAAACTACTAAAGATATAAAACTTGGGACTTATGGTGTTATTAAAGGTGCAAATTACTTTTTAGTGTCTGCTTGTGAAAATGATGATTTATCTTTAACGGCACTTGGTTATTCATTAGAAAAAGTAATCTTGTATTGTACATCTTTAGGCTTAGGCACAGTATGGCTTGGTGGAACTTTTAATAAAGGTGAGTTTGCTAAGGCTATTAACCTAAAAGAAAATGAAATATTACCTATAGTTTCACCTGTTGGCTATGAAGGTGGTAAAAAATCAATTATGGCAACTTTAATGGGCAATCACAACAATAAACGTAAACCATTTTCTGAGTTATTCTTTAATGGGAACTTTGAAACTCCACTTGATTCAAATGATTCTGGAGAGTATTTAGAGTCACTTGAAATGTTAAGACTAGCTCCTTCAGCAATTAATAAACAACCTTGGAGAGTATTAAAAGAAGATAATAAATTACATTTTTATATAGCTAGTACTAAGGGCTTAAGTAGAATTGATATTGGAATAGCGCTTTGTCATTTTCATTTGACAGCTATTGAAAATAATCTAAATGGTGAATTTAAAGAACTTAATTCTCAAAAAGATAATAAAAATTTTACTTATATTATTTCTTGGATGAAGTAATTATAATAGAAGGCAATGATACTTATTAATATCATTGCCTTCCTTTTAGAATCTAAAGATCTCTACTTTTTTAACTTAATAGTTATCTTTGAATTTTCATCTAATTTTAAATCAGTAGTAGTGGGCACTGCTATAGTATATCTTTTATTTTTCTCTATAGCATTAAGTGTGATAGTCACTAACTTATTGCCTTCATCTTGTAATATTGCACCAGAATCTCCTTCCCTTTTAACTATATCATTCATATTTTCATCAAGTATTACTAAATTTGATAGCAAGTTATAATCATATGCACCACTAATCTTCAATGTAATTTTTGTATTATAATTAGTAGATTCAATATTTTTAATAGTAACCTTATCAGAACTATTTACACTAATTTCTTTTCCACTTAACTCGTCTATAGTTTGAAATGATCTATTTCTATCAATGTTTACATAGTACAATACTTTATCTAATCCATATCCATTATCCAATTCTGATTTAGTTGGTTTTCTAGAAATAACTTCTTCTTTCCTATTTGATCTCTCTTCATTTTCCACGGTTGTTTTTAATACATAATAATCAAATCCTTCAATTTCTTTTTTGATACTTTCATTTCCCTCTGATTTAATTATTTGAATATAATCTACACTGGATAAATCATCTAGTATCTTAATCTCATAATTATATTCTCCAGCATTATTTGATGTTCCTCTCTTAAAATTATAAGATAAAATATTACCATAGTTATCTTTTATCACAAAATTATTTTTCTCTAAATCATTAAATGTATTATATTTGCCTGAAATATAAAGGATATTTGCTAATGGGCTTATAACTAATTTATCAACATGTATTGATTTACCACCTAAACTCATAAAATCATCAGATGAATAAACCTTTAAAGACTTTTCTTTCGTAGTATTTATCTTTAGCTCCCATGGACCTGTTGCAATATTCCTTCCTTCTCTTATTATTTTGTTTATATTAAGATTAAGATTAACAGCATCTTCAAAATCTATTTTTGAAACATCTGCTTCAATTATTACAGCACCCTTATTTTCATTTATTATATTAACTGTCGGTGAATAAGAAGATGGTGATTCTCCATTTATTTTCATATCCATTTCTAAGTTTAAAAAATCTCCTGCAGCTTTGCTTAAATCATAACCTTCTAGTTTATCTGATTCAATATAAAGAGTTACTACCAAAATATTGTCATCGATAGCTAAATTGTCTAAAGTAACCTTCACTCCATCTTTTTCAACATTAATATTTTTACTATCTAGGAGATTTTCGTACTTATTAGTAGGTTCACCTAAATTATTACTAGTTATATATTCAAATATGCTACTTACTATAGGAATAGCTGACACTAATTTTGGATTTATCATAGCTACTAATGACATAGATACTATAAATATACTAGCTACCATTGCTACTCTCTTTGCTATCTTTATTTTATTATCATTCTTCTTTTTCCTTTTTCCAGCCTTAAGCCCATTTAATATTGCATTATCTAATGATTCAGGTATTTTGATTATGTCTTTATACTTATCACTCATATTAAATCACCTCTTCTTTCATATATTCTCTTAAAAATGAAAGTCCCTTATTTAAATGGGTTTTAACTGTTCCTATTGGTATATCTAGGACCTTTGATATATCCTGAATAGTTAAATCATCGAAATATTTTAATATTATTACTTTTTTATGTTTTTCATCCATCTTATCTATTACCTCTAACAAATATAATCGTTCATCTTCTTGGTTTTTTGTTGAACCCATTATACTTAACAATTCTTCTTGTTCGATATAAACTACCTTACTTTTTCTTTTATAAAAATCTGTTGATATATTAATTGCAATCCTAATAATCCATGTATTAAATAATTTTGCTTCCCTTAATTTATGAATTGATGTATATGCCTTACATACAGTCTCCTGAACAATATCTAATGACATTTCTTCATCTTTAACATAAGCATATGCCGTTCTATATAACTGTTCTTTACATTCATTTATAAGTTTCATAAATGCATTGTCATCACCATTTATGGCCTCTCTCACATCTTCCTCACTAAACATATATGTTACTCCTTTACATCTTCATTCACTCTTCCATTTAGGTACCTATATATATTAGACATACAATTTACCCAAAAGGTTTTTTCTTTAATAACCTCTTATTGAAATATATTTATTACTCAATATTTATAAGTAATATATAGAAAGTCCTTGCCTTAAACAACAAGAACTTTCTACATTTACGATAGATTAAATTAGTTACTTAGCTTCTCTATCTCAAAACTAATGTAAAGCTCATCCCATCCCTCTCCAGTTCTGCAAAAACATCTCCATCCATCTTTTTCATTATATATTTACAGATGTAAAGACCGAGACCATTTCCCTCTTTTTCATTTGCATTACTTCCCCTATAGAAGCTATCAAAAATGTGATTAAATTCATTTTCACTTATTATAGCTCCACTATTAAATATTTTTATAAGCTGACAGTAATCCTCTTCATAAAAGGATACTTTTATTTCCTTGCCATCACCATATTTAAAGGCATTCTCTATTATATTTCCTATTACCTCAAATGCCCTATCTAAGTCTCCTTTGATTAATTTATTACTATAATCCTCAACCATGAAATTTGTCATTTTCAAAGCAGATTTTTCTTTATAAGTTACTATTACTTTATCTATTAAATCCTTTAAATAAAATTCACTATTCTTAACATCAATTTCAAGGATATCTTCACTTGAAGTCTTTATAATCTCCTTTACGAATTTTTCTATTTCTAATGATTTTTCTTGTATTTGTTTTCCAGCTAGTATCTTCTTCTCATTACTGTCATAAATTTCTTCTTCTATTGCCTTTGCATAAAGCTTTATTGTATTTAATGGCGTCTTTATATCATGTGAAATAGAAAGAAGTAGCAACTTCTTTTCCTTTTCAAGTTTAAGTTCTTTTATTTTATGATGATCTAAGTTTTCCCTTAGCATATTAATTCCCCAAAGGAATTTACCAAAATATCTGTTTTTATTTTCTTTAATATCTTCCTTAAAATTACCTTTTGATAACTCGTATGGAATTTTACTTAAAATATTAAAAGGCTTAATAATTGAATTTCTAACATAGAATAAAACTGATACAACTATAGTTGAAAATATTAAAAACATAAATTCTACTCTAAATAAAATACTAGTATCAAAATTATTACGTACATAGTTAAATCTTAAATAACCTAATAATTCTTCTCCTTCATACCAAGGTTTAATTTCATACTCTAATCCATTTGTGCTTTTATAAAACTCACTAATTTCACCTTTACTTATCTCCTCTAAATTTTCTAAAAAAGATACTGATTTTATAAATTCATAAGAATCTAAATCAGGCTCAGCAAAGGAAAAATCCTCTGCTAAGCCTTGATATATTTTATTTATTTCAACCTTATATTCACTACTTGATTTTTTATTTATTCCCTTAAATAACGCAAGTGTTCCTAGTGTAATTACTAAATAGGCCAGAATAACAACTGAGATTACTTTATCAAATTTCTTCATATTTATAACCTACTCCCCATAGCGTAATTATTCTTTTGGGATTCTTGGAATCCTCTTCAATCTTATCCCTAAGCATCTTTATATGGACAGTAAGTGTTTGGTTTTCACTAAAACTATCTGCACCCCAAACTTTATTAAATAGATAATCCTTACTTAAGGTTTTACCAGGACTCTCTACAAGTAGAAGCAGTAATTCAAACTCCTTTGAGGTCATGTTCAATAAGCTTCCATGAATATATACTTCATTTGCTCCTTTATTAATTGAAATAGCACCAGAATTTATAATTTTACGCTCTGCTTTTAGTTCATAGTTCCTTTTTATTAAGGCTGAAACCTTTGCACTTAAAATATCAATATCTACTGGCTTTTCAATATAATCATCTGCACCAAGAGTAAAACCATTAAGCTTATCTTCTTTATTAACCTTTGCACTCATTATAATAATTGGTATATTATGATTTTTTCTAATATTAGAGCATACTGTAAAACCATCAATACCAGGAAGCATTATATCTAAAAGTACAACCTTAGCAACATCCCTTTCAAGAAATTCTAATGCTTTTTCTCCAGTTTCAACATTTATAATGCTAAAGCCATCTTTTTTTAAAAAAGTACAAATCAAATCTGCAAGTTCTAAATTATCCTCTACCAGAAGTAAGTCTACCATATTACCATCCCATCTCCATTAGCCAATTATTAACCTTTCTTTCTCTCCCTTTAAAAGTATTTTCATTAAAAAATCTTCCTAACTCAATTTCACCTTTTATTGAACCATCTTCTATATACATTACTTTGTCACATTTAGCCGCAACCTTCATATCATGAGTTACAAGCATAACTGTTGTACCCTCTTGATTAATTCTATTAAGTTCCTTCATAACTTCCCTAGAATTTTGTTGATTTAAAGCACCTGTAGGCTCATCAGCAAAAATCATCTTTGGTGAATTAATTAAACTTCTGCAAATACAAGCTCTTTGAAGTTGCCCACCAGAAACCTCATTTGTATTATTTTCTGCAATTTCACTTATTCCAAGCTTATTCATTATCTCTCTCGCTCTATTATTAATTTCTTTTTTATCATTTCCTTTTTTTGACTGGTATGCTGGTATTATTATATTATCATCGATTGAAAGATTTTTTAACATATGCATTTGCTGAAATATAAATCCCATTTCATCTAATCTTAAATCGCTCATTTCATTTTTACTAAAATCACTTATTTTCTTTCCAAAATAATCTACCTCTCCTGCAGTTGAATTGTCCATTCCACTGACTACATAAAGAAGAGTTGATTTTCCTGACCCACTAGGTCCCATAATAGCAACCATTTCCCCCTCTTTAATTTCAAAGTTTACATTTCTTAAAACATTATTTTGAATTTTATTTATAATATAAGTTTTGCATAAATCTCTAACTTTTAATGAACTCATCACTAATCCCACCTTATTCCATATTATTAATTTCTTTTAAATCTATTTTCTTAACTGATCCAGCACTTAGATAAGCAATTATTGTAGTTACCATAAGTAGTATAATTGGATAAACTATATATACTTCTAATACATTTACCTTAAACACAATATTATTAACACCCATTATTGCAAAGACTTGACCTGCTGTTACAGGACCAAGGTACTTAGATAATATAACACCTAAAATAATTGCAACTACAAGAACTATGCTTATTCTAATACTTTGCCATAATCTAATTGCACTATTTCTAAAGCCAATACTTTTAAGCATTGCTACTTCACCTTTTTCTTTATTAATAAAAGTTTTCATCATTAAAATTGTTATTAAAGCATTAATAAATATTACTATTAGTACAATCAAATTCTTCATAATATCAAGTTGATCTAAGGTGCTTCCTATATATCTTGAAACATATTCATGTGAATTTTTAAATGTATAGCTTGGATACTTATCCTTTAACTTATCAATTAGTTCTTGTGACTCTATACTACTATCAAAATTAGCTTGAAAAGGAAATACACTTGCTATATCTTTAAAATCCACTTCAGCTTTAGGACTTAATCTTACTGAATCACCCATGTTAGTCATACTTTCAAAGAATCCAGTTACAATTAATTCTTTATCACCCTCAGCCATTTTCACATTAATTGTTTCCCCAATAGTAACCTTCAGCTTTTTAGCTACAGCTTCAGTTAATGCAACTTCATTTTTTAATTCAGGCATCTTACCTTCTAGAACATTGTGATTATTACTTACACTTCCTAGAGATTGAAATGCCATAGATGAAAGAATATTATCTTTGTCCTCAGCATAAAATTTAAGCCTATATAATACTTCTCCATGGATTTCCACATTTATTCCACTATCTCTAAAAGATTCCCTAAGACTATCCATATCTTTTATATATTCTTCTTTATTAATTCCACTTATATATTTATCCATTTCATCAGTCTCAATTAATACATCACTATAATCCAATCCAAATGCCTTTATTATATTTCCATCCTTTAAAGTATTTATAGTGTTTAACGGAACAATAATTAAAATAGTTCCAATGCAGAAGGTTAAAATTAAAACTACAAACCTTTTAAAATTACATAAAATATCGTTAATAGCCATAAATATAGGTACCTTAATATTTTTATAGTTCTTAAGTTTTAATCTTGATTTTCCTTTGAAATTCTCACCTGTACTTCCATTTCTAATTGCATCTATTGCTGAAAATTTATTTAACTTTCTTGTGCATGTATAGCAGAATAAAAGAACTAATAAAACTATCAATAGGGAAGATCCTATATTAATAAGGATATTTCCAGTAGAAGGTTTCATCAAAATATTTCCTGAAGATAGTTTTAATAATGAATCACCAAATGGAAAACTTATTACTAAGCCAATTAACACACCTAAAACTGCTATTGCTAGATATTTTATTAAATATACTTTTTTAATAGCAAACTCTTTAAGACCAATAGCTTTCATAACTCCAATCTCCTTAAAATCATCTTGTAGCGTAAAAATTATTGTGAATCTTAAAATTAGAAATGCTATTAATATAAGACAAATGCTTACTATAATTAAAAGAGCAGATGGCAACATATCCAGAATAAAACTAGTTTTAATAAAAGACTTGTCAAGATTTATTATTGTATTAGCATCTATTCCTCTAAATTCTTTATCTAATTCAACTGTATCATCTGACATTATATAATAATTATTAATTCTACTTGCTTCCTTAAAGGTTTTAAAAACCTCATTATCGTCATCACTAATAAGAAGTTTTTTCATCTCATTCATGCTTGAACCAAAAATAGGATCTTTGGTGAAGGTCTTTATAGTAAACTCTTTTTCAATATCTCCTAAAGTAACAATGACCTTATCTCCAACTTCTAAATTATTTTTACTTTTATCAGCCTGTGAAAAAGCAATCTCCCCTGATTTCAAAGTAACTTCTTCTCCATTATCACCAAGTAATTTACCGTACTTCTTTGGTTGTGATTGGAGTATACTTTCTCCAAAGGGTTCAAACTCTCGAATTTTATCACCTTCCTTTATTTTAATACTATCTTTAGAAAGTATTGTTCCCCTATCAATTTCATAAGAATTTAGATATTGGGAATTATTAATCCAATTATCGAAGTCTTTATTTTCTCCCCTATCATAAGCTGCAATCATATAGTCTGGTGTCTTAGCCTTGTCCATGAAATAATCTACAGACTGTGATATTGCAATTAAGTTATTTATACTACTTGCTAAAAAAGTTGTTGCTAGTATTATGAATATTAACAAAATTATATTCATTGATTTTTTTCTTTTTAAATCTTTTTTCAATATTCTAAAAAACATAAATCTTACCCCTCTCATAAATTATTCTCTACCTTTAAACTTATTATAAAATACCAATTATTAAATAATCCTTAAATTGTAAAAAAATAATACACTTACATTTTAACTGCAAGTGTATTGTAATTTATTATACTAAGCAAAGATAACTCTATCTGAAAGTTCTTCTTTAAAAGTAATTTTATTAAATTCTTCTACAAGATTCTCTTTAGTTAAATTTTTCTTTTCTAATTCTCCTATATCAAGAATTGCTTCTCCTCTATGCATCATAACTAACCTATTTCCAAATTTTATAGCGTGAGTTAAATTATGAGTTATCATAATTGCTGTAATGTTCTTTTCTTTAACTATGGTATTTGTAAGATTTATAATAGTTTCGGATGTTTTTGGATCTAGGGCTGCTGTATGCTCATCTAAAAGTAAAATCTTTGGAGTGTTGAATGTTGCCATTAGTAGAGAAAGAGCTTGCCTTTGTCCACCAGATAGCATTCCTACCTTTGTATTAAGCTTATCTTCAAGTCCTAAATTTAATATAGAAAGCTGAATTTTGTATTCTTCTATTTTCTTTTTATTAACTCCTAGAGAAAGTCCAAATCTACTCCCCTTATTATCTGCCAAGGATAAATTTTCTAAAATAGTCATAGATGGTGATGTTCCCTTAGTTGGATCTTGAAATACTCTACTAATAAATTTAGATCTTTTATGATCCTTTATATTAGTTATATCTTTTCCTTCTAAAATTATTTTACCTGAATCTAACTTCATATCTCCGGATATTATATTTAAAAGAGTAGATTTTCCTGCTCCATTACTTCCAACAATAGTTATAAAATCTCCTTTATTTATCTCTAAACTAAAGTTATTAAATATACTAGTTTCATTTACCGTTTTCTTATTAAAACCTTTATTAATCGATTCAATCTTAAGCATTAAGTTTTCCCTCCTTATTTAAAGAAAATTTTAGTTTGTTTATCCAATCATTATTATTCATAACTATTGCAACAACAACTATTAATGATGTTATTAACTTTAAATCTGTTGGTGGGAATCCTAAATTTATTGCAAATCCTACACTCAACTTGTAGAAAAATGCACCTATTATAACAATAGTAGTACCTTTTAATAATCTACTTTTCTTAAAAACAGATTGTCCAAGTATTATTGAAGCTAATGCTATAACTATAAATCCGTTCCCCATAGATATATCTGAAAATCCTTGGTGTTGTGCCATTATAGCTCCACTTAAGGCTACAAGTCCATTCGATATCATAAGTCCAGCTATTTTCATTGTTCCTTTATTTACTCCAAGAGATGTAACTAATGTTTCATTATCTCCTGTAGCTCTTAAAATAAAACCAAATTTAGTTTTAAATAAAAGATCCATTAATATTTTAATTGATAAAACTATTAATCCTAGGATAACTGCCTTAGATAAATTACTAGAAAATATACTTTCCTTATTGAACATAGGAAGGTTTGCCTTTCCCATTACTCTTAAGTTTATAGAGTATAATCCTATCATAACTAAAATACCTGATAAAAGATTAGTTATTTTAAATTTCACATGTAATATTCCTGTAACTAAACCAGCAATAGCTCCACCAGCAAAGGCTAGTCCTAGTGATATAAAAGGATTAGTCCCCTTCACTATAAGGGCTGCAGTAATTGCAGCACCTAAGCTAAATGTTCCATCTACAGATAGATCTGGAAAATCTAATATTGTGTATGTTATGTATACTCCTAGAGCTCCTATTGCAAAAATAAGGCCCTGTTCTAAGGTTCCCATAAAGAAGGTCATACTATTCCCCTCCTTTTATAAGCTTAGCTCTACTCATTATTTCATCGTCAATGTTTATAGAAAGACTTTTTAAGGTATCTTCATTTATAACAAGTTCTGTATCTTCTAAGGATTTTATGGATAATTCTGATATATCCTTACCCTTTAAGACTTCAATTGCCATAAGACCTGCTTCAAAGCCTAATTTTTTGTAGTTAATTCCTTCTGTAATTAAAGCTCCACCTTTAACGTGAGCCTCTTCTGCTCCCATTATTGGTACTTTCTTTTCTATTGCTTTATTAGTTATAATTGCCATTGATGATGCTACTAAATTATCTGCTGGAGTGTATAATACATCAATATCTCCTAAAATGGAGTCCAAAGTTTGACTTATATCACTAACACTACTTACTCCTTTTGCAATAACTTCTATGTTGTTTTTCTTAGCTAATTCTTTTAATTCATTAACCTGGATTTCTGAATTAACTTCACTAGTATTAAATATGACTCCTATTGTCTTAACATCTTTAACTAGCTCTTTAATAAGTTTTAATTGCTTTTCTAAAGGTACTGCATCACTTGTTCCTGCAACATTTGTTCCAGACTTGTCCTTTGATTTTACAAGACCAGCTTGTACAGCATCTGTTACTGCAGTTGTTATTATTGGAATATTATTTGTTGTATTAAAAGCTGCCTGAGCTGCAGGAGTTCCAATTGCAAATATTAAATCCTTGTTACTTGATGTAAAACTTTGAGCTATCATCTGTGATGTTGAGATATCCCCTTCTGAATTTTGTATTTCTAAATTCAGATTTTCTCCTTCTTTAAAGCCATTTGAATTTAAAGCTTCTATAAATCCTTCTCTTGCTAAATCTAAAGCTGGGTGAGATGCTATTTGAGATATTCCTATATTCACCTTACTTTCTTGTGCTATAGAATTTCCTTCCCCATTTGAACATGCTGAAAATAAAGACATGCCTACTAAAATTGAGCTTAATAAAGCTATTTTTTTTACTACCATACTACCATCCTCCTAATATTGTTTTTCATTTGTAAATAGTATAATACAACAGAGTTTGGTAGTATTGACTTATTGTAGACAAATATAGATATAATTTTAAATATAAAAATTCCCCTCCACAAAGCTATATGGAGAGGAGATAAAATCCTAAATTAACTAACTATTAAAGCTATTCCACTACTTGTCCTACCATGCTGCTACTTAATCTTCTGTATTTTAAATAAATAATTATATTTACTTATGTTTTAATACTTTTCTTCTAAAATGCTAAGTGATTTACTAATCTTTATCCTACAATTACTTACTACACTTATAATTCACTTCAACATTTCTACTACTAAACTACTGTCCTACTAATTACTACTAGGATAATCAAAATTATCTTTCCTACAAATTTCTTCTTACTGGTTAAAAATCATTATACATAGGTTTTCAACTCTTGTCAAATATACAGCAAGTTCTATCTTCTTCTCTATTTCAATATTTCTTTTTTTCCTTTAATAAAAGATCTCTTTTCACATTTAGGACATTTTACATAATGCTCTTGGCAGAAATGTATTGTTAAGAATAGATTCTTTATATTAACAGTAAACTTTTCTCCACACTTTGGGCAAGTATAAATACATCCATAGGATACTGCACAAAAATATAATGTAACCCCAATTAATAAAAATAAGATATAAACAAAGATTCCCATATTCATTACCTCTCTTTCATTCGATGAATTAATTATATTATCTTGGTTATTTCTACACAATGCTTTAGGTATGAGATACAGTTTTCTATACATAAAATACAGTTTGATTCTGCTATCTATTATATTTTTCAACAAAAAATAGCTAGTAAGCTTCATATATCCTTTACTAGCTATTTTCTAACATTATCTCTTTTTAGTAATAACCTTTTTCGCATAATAAATCATAACAATAATTTACTTCTTCGTCAGTAAATAATTCTGCATATTTGGGTTTTACTATAGTCGCTTCCATTGTTAATTTAATGTGTCCTTCTTCTGCCAATTTATTAAAAGAATCTGATGTTCTACCTTTTCTTATAATTTCCTGTGCAGTTCTAACTATTCCAAACCTATCTATTGTTTCTAGAAGTCTTGTCATTTTACAATCACATTCTTTTTCAGCTATTTCACAATTTTTAATAACTTCTAGCTGTAATTTCTTCTCTAACGTTCCCATACATTTCACTCCACTATTAATTATTTTAGTCCTATATCGTAAGGATTATCTATAAGTTTAACATATTTTTTTCCTTCATCAAAAGATTTTTTTAAACTCTATTCTTAAGTTTATTTGACGATAGTCCAAGTAGAATTATTGATATTCCAAGTAATAATGCTATTGTTCCAGTGACTTCATTTAATCCTCCACCATACAAAACATTACTATTAGCTGTATTTATCCAAGTAGTAGGAACAAATTCTGAAATGCTTTTTAAAAAGCTTGGCATTACTTCCCTTGGCCAGAAACATCCACCAAGCATTGCAAAAGGTAGAATAACAAGTGTACTTATTGTTCCTGAAAGTCTTGTATCCTTGGAGTGTGTAGTAATAAATACTCCAAGTGAAATTGTAAATATACCAAATATCAAAAATAGTAAATAAATACTTAAAGGACTCTCTCCTAAATTAAAATTAAATATAAATTTAAACATTAAGAAGTATAAAGTTATCTGGGTAAATGTAATTACTAAAAATGCCATTAAACTTTGCATTATATATTTAAATCTACTTAAAGGTGTAGTAAATAATCTAGTGAATACATTCTTCTCCTTATCCTTTAATATAATATTTGTTATTGAAGTTGCAGAGAACAGCATGTTTAGGACTATGAATGCCATTGCTTGTGATGTCTTTGATTTATTCCCTTCACCTTTATCTACACTTTCGTAAGATACACTATAAGAACCTTCTAAATAATAGTTTAATGCTCTATAAAATTCCTTTTCATTTCCATTAGTATTTTTAGCAAAGTATTTTAATGTGTTAATATAACTATCTAAAGATGATTTGATTGCCATGGAAGTATTACCTTCTTTTGCTTCAAATCCTTTTAGTTGAGGAGCTTTACCTGCAATTAAATCTGCTGTAAAGCCGTTTGGAATAACTATTGCATAATCAATTTCATTATTAATTAAATTATCTTGTATTGTATCCTCACTATTATAATTCACTTCAGCTTTTGAGCTTATATCATTAATGATACTTTCTGTAACCTTAGTACTATCTTTATCTATAAGAGTAACCTTTAATGGTGGTGTGCCATTTGATCCTGAAAAAGCAATTATCATAAATATAAGAGGTAGTACTACTAAGAATAGTATATTTAATTTTGCTCTTAATAACCTTTTTAACGTTGTTTTAAATATTGTCATATCTTTTCCCTTCTCCCTATTTCCATAGCACCTACAAATAATATTGCAGAAATAATCCAAATTCCCAATATACTTAGATATACTTCTGTATTAGCACCACCATAAATATCTTTAAATATAGCATTTGTAGCTAAGTAATTTGGAGTCATCTTAGCTATTCCTCCAATAATTCCACTAAAGTTTACCTTAACAAAGCCACCACTTAGAAAAGTTAAAATAGGAACCAATACATTTAATAGTGCTAATCCTATTAAACCTTTCTTAGTTACCATACATGCAAGCATACCAAGTAATGTTGATAGAACTGAAAGTGATAAGGAAACTAGTAGAATAAGTGGTATACTATTTCCAAAGTTAACACCAAATACAAAGTTTGAAACTAATAAGAGTACTATTACCTGAAGCATTATTGTAAGAACTACACCAATTCCTTCTCCAATAAATATTGATCCAGGCTTTACTGGAGCAGATTTTATTTTATTTCCTACTGTACCATAGTAGGATTTATCTATAGCAAAATTGCCATATATTGAACCATACATAATTATCATCACTAACATTGTTATTGCATAATAATCTATTGATGAAGGCTTTTTACCTGAAACTGTAATAGTCTCTTCACTTAAGTTATTGTGCTTTATAAATGAAAAATCTTTTGCATTAATTTTTGCTAATGCTTCATAGGTATTGGCTGATGAACTATAAGTATCTACAACACTTTTAACTATCGATACTCCTAATTCATTATAATCTGAACCAACAACCTGTAGCTTTCCTTCTAAACTTTCATCATATAGGACTAATGCATCGTATTTTCTACTTTCTATAAGGGATTTCCCCTCTTCAATATTATCTATTTTATTAGGTTCTATAATTTCTTTTAGCTCTTCTCTATTAATAAAATCTTCGAAGGTTTTAGAGCCTTCACCTGTTCCATTATTTACATATAAAACATTTACTTTATCTATATTTCTAGCAGTAAAGTCTTCATTACTTTTTAAAGCATTTCCAAGTATTAATATTAAAAATATAGGTACAAGCATCATAGATATAAGACTCTGCTTATCCCTCCAAGATTGAATTAATCTATATTTCGCGATTATTAGGAAGTTCATACTATTACCCCCTAATCTCTAAGACTTTTGCCAGTTAGCTTAAGAAATACTTCTTCTAAGGATGCTCTTCTTCCATCTTCATGGCTTACTAAATCCTTTAATTCCTCAATACTACCTCTAGCAATAATCTTTCCTTTATCTACTATACAAACATCTGTACAAATAGCCTCTACTTCTTCCATGTAATGAGAAGTATATATTATTGTTGATCCTTGTTCATTTAATTTTTTTATAGTTTCAAGTATATTATTTCTTGACTGAGGGTCTATTCCAACTGTTGGCTCATCTAAAATTATTAATTTAGGCTTATGCACTATAGCACAAGCTATATTTAATCTTCTTTTCATCCCTCCAGAAAATTTACCTGGAAAGTCTTTTTTTCTATCCCATAATCCAACGAACTCTAAAGTTTCTTTCACTGCATCTTTAAGTTTTTGACCTCTTAAGCCATATAATTCACCAAAGAAAGTTACATTTTCTTCAGCAGTTAAATCACCTATAAGAGCTAAATCCTGTGGAACTACTCCCATATTCATTTTTATAAAAATAGGATCCTCTTTAATATCTTTCCCGAATAGTTTGACATTCCCGTCATATTTAGAATATAAACCACTTAATATGCTTATAGTTGTTGTTTTACCAGCACCATTAGGTCCTAAAAATCCAAATATTTCGCCTTCCTTAACATCTAACTCTTCAATATCAACTGCTTTAAAATCCTTGTAACTTTTTGTTAACTTATTTATTTCAACTAGCATTAATTGCTCCTCCTTAATGATCTATTCAATTATTCCTTATAATATTATTATTGCTATTTGTACCAATTACCACAAAGTTTATTTTCACCTAAATTTCTATAATCCACCCTATTTAAACATTTACATACCTTTTTATATTCATTTAGCTTTTATTTACTATTTATTAATATTAATTATTAGGTATTATATTAAACCATATTTTATAATATCAAATTATAAAACTTAAATTTAATGCAAATGAAAAAAGCACTACTTCTCATTATCCACTACATCTGCAGAGCTTTTAAGTTAATTATTTCATCTATTGCTGGTTAAAATAACACAAGTACTAAATCCCTTAATCGAAACAAAAGCCTTTAATTTCATTAAATAGTTATTAAAGAAAGAAAAATCAAATTCAATGAATTAAAAGAACTTACTAAAGATCAAATCTGTATTATTTCGAAATTAGAAAGTTTATATCAAACTAAGGAAAAGACATTTTACTTGCATTTTTTTAAATACTTGTAAATAATTATAAAGAAACCAATGATATTAATAAATATCATTGGTTTCTTTATAATTTCTATTTTTATTCTACATAAGTACATATCCAATCAACAAAGTCCCTACATATATTACGTTACCTATTACAAAACTCTTTACTGCTAGTACAAATGTATCTTTCTTAGATTGTAATTTGAAAAATACCTTAATATTATTATTTACAGGTATAAATCCTATTAGTGCAAATAATGATACTAAAGGAAGTAATCTTGTTGCAACTCCAATAACTATTGAAATAAATCCAACATAATATGTAAATTTAAAAACCTGTAGAGCTTTTTCTTTGCCTATGTATATAGGTAAAGTATATCTTTTATTTTCTAAATCATCTTCCATGTCGCAAATATTATTAGCCAACATTATATTGAATATTCCTGTTATAACTGGCAGACTTATGATAAAAACAGATACAAAGAATTTTATATTTACTAATAATTCAACTACTTCCTTAGACATTTCTAAATTAATTATACCTTGATCATATACATGAATATAAACAACTAAAAATGTAAGTAAGAAGCCTTGTGTCATCCCTGAAAAAATTTCTCCAAATGGAGTTCTTGAAATAGGAATTGGTCCAAATGAATATAAAATTCCAATTGAAAAACATATAATTCCTATTATAAATACTGTTATATCTGTTTTTAAAAATAATATTAACCCTAAGGCTATGGATATAAGTAGCATTGTGACAATTGTATATCTAACTATGTTAAGGTTTAGGTTATCCCTACCTATTGCATTATGTACCTCATATCCAAAGCCACCTTTTTTAATAGCCTTAGTATAGTCAATATAATTATTAATAGCAGTAGTTGTCATATCAAAAAATAACATACCAAGAAATAATAATATTCCTTCCATCACATTAAAGTTATTAAACTTATATAAGGCAAAGACTGTACCTAACATATAAGGTATAACACTTGCAACTGTGGTTTGAATCTCCACTAACTTTAAAAAGCTACTAATTCCCATTTATTTCTCCTACTTCAACTTTTTTCTCTTTCCCTTTCTTTATATATGGATTTCTATAGAAAGAGTATGCAAGTTGAAGACACATTAAGCACCAAATAACTGGTTCTGAAATAATTACTCCAAAATACTTAAGACCTGGTATAAAGACTATAACAAATACTATCTTACCTATAAATTCAATTACACTGGAAACAAGAGGTAATAACTTTTCTCCTATTCCTTGTAATGCATTTCTTAAGTTTAATAAAATCCCTAACACTGCAAAAAATGGTGAGTTGAATAATAAATATTTTACACCATTATCAATTACTGTCGGTTCACTTGAGCCAGATAATACTTTCATAATCATCGGCGCAAAGAAGAATAAAAGAACAGTGGCTATAATTCCCCATACAATTGATATAATATTTGAATAACGTACTGCTTCCCTTATTCTCCTTACTTGATCTGCTCCTTTATTTTGTGAAACAAAGGTTGCAAGACTCATTGATATTGAAGAAATAGGTAGCGTTGCAAAACTATTAATCTTACGGGCTGCTGTATGTCCTGCAATAATAAGATATCCTAAATTATTAATTGCAGTTTGTAGTATAACTGTTCCTGCAGATACTATCATAAGCATAATTCCCATAGATAAGCCTTGTCCTAATAATTCTTTGTATAATTCCTTATCAAATTTGAAATGTTCCTTCTTTGGAATAAGGATTGGACACTTTTTATAGATATATATTATACATAGTATACCTGAAACTCCTTGTGATATTACTGTTGCAACTGCTGCTCCTTTAATTCCCATACCAAATTCCGTAATAAATACTATATCTAGAATAATATTTATTACTGATGATACTATTAGGAACAATAAGGGCATCATACTATTTCCAACTGCTCTTAATATTCCTGCACAAAGATTATATAAAAACATAACTCCAACAAACATTGTTACTGTAGAAATGTAAGAATATGATTCCTCTATAATATTACTTGGTGTATTTAATAATTCTAGTAGTGGCATAAGGAATATTTTCGAAATAATCATAATTATTAATGTTATTACTACCCCTATAACTAATGATCCTGCTACTGACTTTTTGATTAAATTCTCGTCATTAGCTCCATAACTTCTTGCTGTAACAATACTAAGACCGTTTCCTGTCCCTAAAGCAAATCCTACTAGTAATTCATATACAGCTGCACTTGCACCTATGGCTGCTAATGAGGTATCTCCTAAATAATTACCTACAATCATAATATCAACTGTATTATATAACTGCTGAAATAGATTTGATATAAAAAGTGGAATTGCAAAGATAATTAGTGATCTTAGAATTTTTCCCTTTAACAAATCTACCTTAGTATTAAGCATTTCATCCCCTCCTGTCAATTCTTCTTGTGAAACTTAGTTTTTATACATTGATGCTATATTTTCACATTATTATAACATTTTTTCATTGTTATAATATATAATTACATCTTTTTTATTTAAATTAATAATGTGAAAAGCTTGAATAGTTTTTAAACAAAAAAAGGCTGGATATTGTTTTATTACAATATCCAACCTTGATGTAGTTTTCTACCACTTACCGTTAGCCATATGTCCTGCTAATTCTGCTTTACATCTTTGCTTTATAACCCAAGCTTCATTTTTAGCCTTTTCAAATCCATTTACACACTTTGGATCTAGGTTTATTTCTATACCTTCTTTTGAAAGCTCAGCAATTTTTTCTGCTAATAGAATTATTTCAGCATGAATGCTGTTAGTTCTATCCGATGCATATATTTTTCCAGCTTCTTCGCTGCTAAGTTCAACAAACTTTTCTTTTCCTAAATTACACTTTGGACAAACTTCTGGAGCTTCTAATCCTTCCGATACATATCCACATACTGTACATTTAAATAATTTTTTCATAATCATATCTCCCTTAATCTATATATTTTATTTTTATAATCTTGTAAATTTTTCTCTTGTTTCTATATATTTATAATACTATAAGTAGTTTGTTTTGTCAACTAATTATTATTATTAGTTAATAAAATCAATATAGTTGGTATTACTAATAGTGATTATATTTAAGTTTCCCTAACTTTAATATATTTATTAGTATTTAAAATATATTATTCTTCATTTTCATAATTATTAATCTATTTTTCTACTTCATAGCCTGTAATCCTTGTTAGTATCCTCTTAATCATTTCCAAATTATCTGTAATAGAACTTAGTCCAATAATCCTTCGTCTAACTTGTCATCACCTTTCATTAGCTTGTTTTTAACATAAATAGTTTTTATCTCTTTAAAACCTCTTTTCTCTTCATCCTTTATAATCCAGATAATTCTTTCTGCTTAATATATTAGCTTCTGCTCAAGTATTTAATGTTTATGAATCATTTTCATATTTTGCAAGGATTATTCTAAATAAATCATCATCATTCATTATAGATTCAATTTTTTCTGCTATCTTATTACTACTTCTATATGACCCTTGGAGTTTAAATGGATGTTTATTTCGATACTCATCTCCTTCGGCTACTGTATTAATATATTCAATCGCTCATATTACCCTCTCTAGATAATTTAGTCATAGTGATTTAAAGTTTAATACATCTATTTACAGATTTTATTTAATTATCATAAAATAACGCTATTTATTACAATCCATTAATTTTTTTCATATTTGATTTATATTTTATTAAATCTTTCTGGTAGAATGAATATATAAAAATAAACCTTATCCTTTACTAGCAAATGATAAGGTTATAAATATACTTAATATTCTTAATTATGTTATATGAATTGTTAAGAGAATCAATTTCATTATAATTAAATTATTATACCTTCGAAATGGTCTATTTCATGTTGAATAATCTGTGCAGTAAATCCAGTAAATCTTTCTTTATCTTTCTTAAAGTTTCTATCAAGATATTCTACTTCAATTGTTTCATATCTAGTTGTTTTTCTAATGCCTGTTAAAGATAAACAGCTCTCTTCTGTCTCATAAGCTTTCTCTTTTCTCAATATAATTGGATTCACCATAGGTATAATAATATTACCTACACTAAATACCAGTATACATTTTCTAACTCCTATCATATTAGCAGCCAGACCAACACAATACTCTAAATTTGCCCTTAATGTATCTACTAAATCATTAATAACTTCCAAATCATCTTTAGTTGCAGGTTCTGATTTCTGTCCTAAGAATACTATATCTTTTACAACTGGTCTTATCATAATTAATCCAACCTTTCTAGTTTCTTTATCTAAAACTCATAGCTTTATTAATCTTAAATAAACTTACTAAAAATTTATTTTTACTTTAATACTTCATCATATCCGTCTAAAAATAACCACTTTTATACTCAGGATCTTTATATCTACGTTTATTCTTGGTAATATTGCCGAAATCAATAGCTTCCTTAGGACAGCAATTTATACATTTCAAACATAGAATGCACTTTTTCACATCTCTAACAATCTTATTACTATCAATTTTCAATGCATTAACAGGGCAACCTTCTATACATCCTCTACAGCTTATACATTTATCATTGACTTCAAAGTTTAATGTTCGAGCATATAATGGAAATAACAGACCTCCTATAACATAGGACTTAATAAATGAATGTCTTTCTTTTTTATAAGTATTTTCTTTAGCACTGATATATTTTGCAATTTTTCCGATTCTGATTTAGCATCACTTATTCTTCTGTTTTCTTCTTCCACTGGTATCTTATTATCCTCTAGTATGTAGTTACCTGGCAATAATATATGATAGTTTCCCTTTAAAGAAATATTTATTTCTTTAAGTGTGGAATTTAAGACCTCCACTGTTGCTTCTGCTTCTCCTGCTGATGTATATACCGAGTACACGTATTGACCATCATAATCTTTAAAATTTAACTTCTTTACAAAGTCTAAAACAATTTTTGCAGGTCTCCATCCATGTACTGGATATATAAATCCTACTGTTTCATCTTCTTTAAGTTTATATGAAAACTCTTTTTTTCCTATAGCTTTAGGAATTGATATTATCTCTTCCTTAATATTTTTAGAAATTTCATTGGCAACATATAATGAGTTTCCTGTGCCAGTAAAATAAAATATCATACAATCTTCTCCCTGCTATAATATATTGCGCATTACTTTTAGTAATATAAAACAGGGTGCTACTTTATACCAAATAAATACGTTGTTACCTTATTTCTTCTAAATATTTCATAGCATCCTAAACTAAATATAAAGGACCCTATCACATATTTTTATGTATTGATTATATGTTGTGTTTTTTACATGTAAATTTATTTTTTTCTACTAATTCCGCTATGCTTTTACCCTTTAAAATATTAATAACAAAAGGCGCAAGTATTACCATAGCATCTCTGTATCCAAGTTCAATGTTATTTTCTATAGTATCTTTATTTAGATTAATGGTACCTATTCCATTTAATATTTCTAATGGGGATGATGGATAAATCTCAATTATATGTGTATTTTCAAATCCATTTTTATTTACACTATTTTTATAAGACAAATAAACAACAATTATAATATCGCAGTCATAATTTTTCAAAGGATAAATAGGTACATTGTCTACATTATTTTTTGAATATAAAGGAGATTGTATTCCCCCATCTGCATATCTCATTCCATCAATAACTATAGGCTTGAATATATGTGGTATTGAGCATGACGCAAGAACTCTCTCCTTAATTTCATCTTCGCTGCAGTCATTCAATTTAAAATATTCAGCCCTTTCCTTATCTACGTTATATGCACTAGCATATATTTCCTTACCTGAATTATTTATAATATTTAAATCTATATATTCATCGATAAATTTCCTAACTCCAGTCTGCGATAATAAACCTATGTCACTTAATCTTATCTGCTCAAACATTTTACTTTCTACATTTATATTTTTTATTTTCTCTAGGACTGTATAAATTTTATTTAATCGTGTTCTTTCTTGATTTAGTAAAAAACGTGAATAATTTAGATTGCTCCAACTACAATTTATTATTTTCGGATCATCCATAGCAATAAAAAGAGCATTAATTGAACCAATAGATGTACCCGAAATAACTTTTATATTATCTACAATTTCGAGCTCCCTTAATGCTTTATAAACTCCAACTTCATAAGCACCTTTTGCCCCTCCTCCAGCTAAAACCAATCCAATATTTATATCTGATAACTTCTTACTCATCCCTTAATCCTCCTTCCACAGTTATCAAATTGACACCACCTGTTAATTATCACCCTTAATTGTATTATATTTTATACATAATAAACAGACAATGGTCAAAGAAAATGAATACTAAAGTTATATATCTTAAGTCTTCTTCCTATTTATAATATATGAATCTGTAGTATAAGAGCTTAAATTACTGATTATTAAGTAATTCACTAATACTTATATTAGGATTTGTATATCGAACTCTTTTCAATGTACTTTTACCCCATTCAATTGCTTTATTCGGGCAATATTGAATGCAGGCTGTACACTTCTCACATTTATTTTTCCAAAGGGGTTTCTTATCCATAATCTCAATATTCTTAGCTGGACAAATCTCTTCACATAAGCCGCATCCATTACAATTATCAGTAGTCCAAAAATACTTATCATTGTAATTGATCTCACTCCTGATTTTATCTGTTAATTTTGTCGTAGCCTTATCAAAGAGTACAAAAATTATGTTATCCACCTCACAGCCACAGTCTTCCTTATTAATAATCTTATTTGATATTCCCTTAATAAGATTCTTTTCATTTTTAATTATCTTTCTTTGCTTTTCAAGATTAATTGCACTATAAGAAAATATATTATTTCTAGGCATCTTAACTAAGAAACCAGCGTTTAAATTTATCCTATTCATCTTCAAAAGATTACTTAATTTAATTAACACATCTGATGGTGCACCTCCATTAGTTGCTACTGCAAAAACATAAGTATCTTCCCTAGCTTCTACTTTACTTAATATTTTCTCAACAATTAATGGTAGCCTTCCGTAATATACAGGGAAAACTATACCTAATACACTCCCCCTAAAAGTTATCTTATTCTCCTCAGCAAGAGATGTAATTTTAATTAAATTAAAATTTGGGATTTCATGATTAATATCTTTAGCTACTTCAAAGCTATTACCTGTTCCTGAAAAATATACTATCGTATTTTTAATAAGTTCCATTAGAAAATCTACTCCTTTAATTTATATTCTAATGGCATTTTAACCCCTGTACTATAGTACACAGTCAATACTATTTTAAAGAATTTTTTTTATTTCATTGCAATTAGGAACTTTATCTGATATCAATATTTCCTTTACTCTTTTAAGAAGCTTTTCTTTTTCCTCTAACTCCTTCTTTAAAATATCTATCTCATTTAATTTTTCATCAACAACTAATTTAATATTTTTAAAATCTCCATATAAAATTTCATCATCAATAAGTAACTTTATTTCTTTTAATCTAAATCCTAACTTTTTAACCATACATATAAACTGTATTTTATCTATATCATTATTTCCATATATTCTATATCCATTTCTATCTTTATCTGCTTTATCTAACAAACCAATTTTCTCATAATATCTTATAGTTTCTTTATTAATATTTAGCTTTTGAACTAATTCCCCAATTGTATAAATTGCTTCCACCCCATCTATTATTAATTATATTTAAAGGCTTATTAATTACCTTATCTTTAACAGATCCACCACCTAAATTATACCATTACTTAGAGACCTTCTCTATAATTATGCTAAGTACTAGATTTCATTTAACTTTCTTCCTTATATGAAATCATTGAATTTAGTCAAAAAAAGTGTTATGCTATCATAGTTAAACCTGGAAAAAAGGTTTTTCCCACATAAAAATCGAGTATAAATATAAATTGATAAGATACTAATTGCAGAGCTTATTTTATAGGCTCTTTTTTAGTGATAAAGAGAGGTAATAATATGATAAAAGTTGATAACCTATCCTACTCATTTCCGCAAAAGGATCTATTTAATAAAATTTCATTTACATTAGAAGAAGGTCAACATTGCGGCTTTATAGGAACAAATGGCAGTGGAAAAAGCACACTGATAGATATAATTATGGAGCCAGAAAGATATATGTTTGATGGCACCTTAGAGATTGCTCCAAATTGTAGAATAGGGTATGTACGTCAATTCTCAGAACAAGATAAAGAAAAAGAAATTACAGTCTTCGAATATATAGCTGAGGAATTTATTACACTAGAAAATGAAATAAACTCTATTTGTGCTGAAATGGAGACATCTTCTGATGTTGATGTGTTACTAGAAAAGTATCAAGAAGCTTTAGATGCCTTTGATGCAATTAATGGACATGACTACGAAAACCTTATTACTAAAAAGCTTAATCTTACAAACTTAATAAAGTATAAAGATATGAAAGTTTCTGAACTTAGTGGTGGAGAATTCAAGCTTATTCAAGTAATTAAGGGAATGTTAAATAATCCTGACTTATTGATTATGGACGAACCAGATGTATTTTTAGACTTTGGAAATCTTAATTCTCTTAAAAATCTAATTAACTCACACAAAGGGACAATCTTAGTTATTACCCACAACAGATATCTATTGAATCATTGTTTCAATAAAATACTTCACCTTGAAAATATGGAACTACAAGAGTTTGATGGAGGCTATATTGATTATAACTTCACATTACTTCAAACTAAAATTGAGTTACAAGAACTAGCAGCTGCTGATGACGAAGAAATTAAAAGAAACGAGATCTTAATAGATAAACTAAGAGTTATAGCAACTGAAAATGCTGAATCCTTTAGAGGTAAAACTCTAAATGCTAGAGTTAAAATTCAAGAAAGATTAGAAAAACGTAGAATTAAAGCACCCTTTGTGGATATTAAAGAACCTAATATCTCTTTGGTTACTGATAATGATATAGAAGAAACTATTGCATTAAAAGTCAATGATTATAGTGTTTCCTTTGATGAAATACTTCTAGAGAATGTTAGCTTTGAGATTAAATCTACTGATAAAGTTGCTATTGTAGGGTCAAATGGTACTGGAAAGACCACTTTACTTAAAGAAATCTTTAAAAATAATAATAATTCTATTAAGATAAATGAACAAATAAAATTAGCTTATCTATCTCAACTCCGAGACAAAATAATAAATGATTCTAATACCATATTTGAAGAATTCTTCGATGCTGGCTTTAAAAGTTATGAGGATATTAAATCATATCTTTCAAATTATGATTTCGAAGAAGAAGTTCTTAATCAAAAGATAGGGGCTTTATCTGGTGGTGAAAAAAATATACTTCAACTTGCTAGAATTTCTGTTAGTAATGCAAATATGTTGCTTATTGATGAACCAACAAGCCATTTAGACACCTATTCACAAATTGCGCTGGAAAAAGCCATAGCAAACTATAATGGAGCTATTCTCATGGTTTCTCATGACTTCTATTCTATAGTAAACTCTATGGATTATGTTTTAATTATTGAGGATAAGACAATTAGAAGAATGAGTCTTAGAAAGTTTAGAAAGATTATTTATGCTAGTCACTTTGACAAAGACTATTTAGAAATTGAACAAAATAAAAAATCTATTGAAAGAAAAATAGAATTGGCTTTAAAAGACAATGATTTTACCCTTGCAAAAGAGTTATCTGAAGAGTTAGAAGTGCTGATTCAGTTGCTTTAAACATATTTATCCTTATTATAATAAGAAAAAGCTGTACAGTTCTACTGTGCAGTTTTTTCTTTAATGGACTAATTGTTGAATGCAAGTCCTTCTACCTCACCATCACTAATTATTAATTTTTCTCACATAGTTCCATCTAGTAAAAAAATAAAATATAACCTGAAATATTAAATATACAACTATTACCTTATATGAACTACTCATAAATTGTGATATCATATCATTTCCACCCATTACATTTGCTACAAAATTCATAAGAACTGCAGATATTATACTTCCTATAAATACAGGTGCAAAGAAGGTTACTAGAAGCTCTTTTGATATGATCTTATTAACTTCCTTCTTTAAAACGCCAATTTTATAAAGTTTATCAAATCTCCTTTTACTCTCCTCTAGTTCCATATATTGATTAAAGAATAGAACAGTTGCTGATGCTATAAAAAATAGAATTCCCATTATTGTATTTGTAAAGACAAAGAATTTATAACCTTGCCTCATTTCATTATATAAAATAGGTTTTGATATAAATAAATACTTATTTGATAACGCTCTATATTCTTCTGATCCGTAACTAGGATTATTTATTAATGATTCATTTATATCAGCAACAAAATCCTCCTTATTTCTCCATTCAGATAATTTCCATTGATAGCAAATTCCTATTGCAGATCTATCAGTGGATTCTTTTAACTTTATATAATCATTATCATTTAAAACTATTCCTGACTTTGTTGGAAAGACTCGATCATTAGCTATCCATTGATCTCTAAGAGCATTACTCACTTTAAATGCTACCTTTTCACTGATATTTTCTAAATATAGAGTATCTCCCTCTTGTATATTATCATTATCTGGTAACCAGCTAGTTGTAAGCTTTATTGCTTCACCTTCACTAATATTCAGCTTCTTATCACTTAAGAAATTATACTGACTTTCACTTAAAATTGGTTTTTTAGATGTAAAATCTACTCCACCATTATCTGTCTCAAAGTTTAGTACCATAAATTCAAACTTAACTTTATTTTCAATTTCTATATTATGATTTTTTGCTATTTCTTCAATGTGATTTTCATTAACTTTATTTAAGCCAAAGACCTCCGCTATTTCTAAATCATTTTTATTTAAATCAACAACAACTGCTGTTTCATTTAACAAAGCTAAACAGGGTGCTATTGCAAATATAGTAAATGTGCTTAACAATGTTAATACAAATATAACTTTCTTTTGAGAATTGAACTTTCTATTTAAATTAGTAACTTCAATTATATTTCTACTGTAGACTTTAGGCATAGATTTTACTAGTGCTAGTATAGACATTCCAAGGGATGATATTACTATATATACCCCTATAAACATAACTATAATAACTACAACTCCTAGCTCAATATTCCCTCTAAGGTTTTCATCATTTCCTATTATTAATATCCCTACAATTGATGAAATTAGTACTATGATTCCTATAATCCCTGGTAATATCTTTGCTTTTAATTTACCTTGGTTTACTCTTTCCTTCTTTATCAATTCCTCTATGGTAAACTTCTTTGTAGTAATGCTTGTTATAAGTAGTTGGGTTAGAAATATAAATAGAAATACAGATATTGTTAATACAAAGCTTTTATAGTTTAAGCTATAATCTATTCCCTTTAACCCTAGTATATCCACTATGACCATTTGAAATAATCGTGAGAATAGAGCTCCTGAAATTATTCCGATAACTAAAGAAGATATTATTATAATCATATTTTCTACAAATATTACTTTTATGATATTCCTTCTGTTCATTCCTAAAGTCATCATAACTCCGAATTCCTTATATCTTGAATTTAGAAATGCATTATTTGTATAATTAATAAAGAAGATTGAAAATACAATTACTACAAACATTGATATATACATTAATAGATCCATTCCATTGCTTTCTTTATCTGTAGATATAATACTCCCATTAAAAAGCAGTGTTGAATACATAAATAGTATCATTATAGAAAAGCTACTACATATAAAACACATAGAATATTTCTTAATGTGAGATTTAAAATTCTTAATAGCAACTTCTCTAAATGTCATTATCTTCACCTCCTAAAACCGCAAGACAGTTTAGGATTTTATCAAAGAACTCCTTCCTATTTCCACTACTTACAATTTCCATGTTTATAGATCCATCTTTTATAAATATTATTTTCTTACAAAAGCTTGCTGCAAAGGCATCATGAGTTACCATTAATATTGTACTTTCTAATTCCCTATTCATTTTTGTAAATAGCTTCATAACAGCATTTGAAGATTTTGAATCAAGATTTCCTGTTGGCTCATCTGCAAAAACAATTACTGGCTCATTAACTACTGCTCTACTAACTGCTACTCTTTGCTGCTGGCCTCCTGAAACCTCATAAGGGTATTTATCTCCTATATCCTTAATATCAAATACTGACATTGTTTCATCTGCTTTATTATTCATTTCTTCATTAGACTTTTTATCAAGTATCATTGGTAGCATTATATTTTCTTTTAAAGTCAATGAATCTAAGAGATTAAACTCCTGAAATACAAATCCAAGCTTTTGTCTTCTAAATAAAGATAAGTCATCCTCACTCATTGTATTTATATTTTTGCCAACAATTTCAGTTCTTCCTGATGTAGGTTTATTTATTCCACTTAAAATATTTAATAATGAGGTTTTTCCACTTCCTGATGGACCCATTACCCCTACAAACTCACCCTTCTCTATTGAAAATGATACTCCATTTAAAGCCCTAGTTGAATTACTTATGCCCTTACTACTATATATCTTTGTAATATCTTCTACTTCTAATACTTTCATTTGACTCTCTCCCTTTTAGCTATATTACTATTCTAAGATAAGGCCTGCCTTATAGACATCGAATAAACTAATGAAAGCTTACAGTTTTGAAAGGTATTTTATTTTTACAGTTGTACCAGTACCATATTTTGAAGAAATTTCGATTTTATGATTAAGTTTTTCGCATATTTCTTTAACAATAAATAGACCAATACCGCTTGAATCCTTGAATTTTCTTCCGTTATCACCAGTGAAGAAGGGTTCGAATATTCTCCCTATATCATATTTTTGTATACCAACCCCCTCATCTCTAATGTTAAGAATTACTACATTTCCTAACTTATTAATTGTGAAGTATATCATTTTCTTTTGATTTTCATCTGCTGAGTATTTTATTGCATTAGATAATATTTGTGATAGCATTACCTTACTCCACTTTAAATCAGTAAGTATCATAACATCACTATCTATCTCTATTTTCGGATATACTTTATTGTA
Source organism: Clostridium zhoujianii (assembly GCF_051590805.1). Lineage (NCBI taxonomy): Bacteria > Bacillati > Bacillota > Clostridia > Eubacteriales > Clostridiaceae > Clostridium > Clostridium zhoujianii. Next base: position 1,238,007 of record NZ_JBPUTF010000001.1, on the reverse strand, counting down.
AATAAACTGATTTTTCTTTTCATTAATTACAGACTTTAATAATTCATTTAAACTAGTTTCAGCTGATATGTAATCCTTGGAAAAATCCTCTAATCTAAGCATATCTAAGACCTGCTCTAAATTATTAAATAACCTTGTATTCTCATCATATACACCTTTAATAGTATCCTTTATATCAATTTCCCCTAGTTTAAACCTCTGAACAACTAAGTCAATTACAGAAACAGGAGTTTTCATATTATGTATCCATTGAGAAATGAACTTATTCTTCTTGAGATTATTATTTTTTATCCTGCTTATTTCATCAATATAATATCTCTCCATTTCCTTAATAACTCTTACTACTTCCTTTTCCTCTTCAGTATATTCATTAAGTATATTAACTTCCTTTCCTGAGGATCTTTTAAGACTTCTATTAAATTCAAAATATCCAAATCCCTTAAATACAAGAAATACACTTAATGTGAATATGCTTATTAAAAATGGATATATAATCTCTATAGTATGATCAGTTGATAATGTATAAAATAAAATTATTAATCCGAAGTTTATAAAATAGATAGTTATAAATTCCACCTGATCCTTGAAAAAACTTATAATCATATTACCTATCTCCTTCTCTTAAAGTGGTGGTATCAAAAATATATCCCAGCCCCCTCTTTGTTTTAATTGCATCCTTAATATTTAAGGTTACTAGAATATTCCTAACTCTTGTAACATTTACTGTTAATGTATTATCATCAATAAAAGAACTATCATCCCATAGCTCTTCTAAAAGCTCTTCTCTTGATAAAACCCTGTCCTGATTTTCAATAAACTTCTTTATAAGTTTAAATTCATTTTTACTTAATTCCTTGATAATTCCCTTATATGAAATCTTAAAGGACTTTTCATCTAACCTTAATCCATAAACATTATCATTTTCACTCAATACTTCACTATAACATCTTCTTAAAAGTCCATTTACCTTTGCAGCTAATAATTCAAGAGAAAATGGCTTTGTTATATAATCGTCAGCTCCTAGTTCTATTCCCATAACCTGCTCTATATCTCTACTCCTTGCAGATATAAAAATTATAGGTACTTTAGATTTACGTCTTATAGCTCCACAAAGATAAAAACCATCATCATAAGGTAGGTTTATATCTAAAAGAACTAAGTGTGGATTTATACTATCAAAGTATCCTTCTACATATTTAAAATCATTAACTTGATATAGGCTATAGCCCTTGCTTTCTAGAAAATGAACTATATTTTTTCTAAGGGATTTATCATCCTCAACTATCATTATTTTAAACATTTTTGCCTCCTTAAAAGAATTACTGTAAGTTAAATAAATTATACTATTATTTTACAATAAATTCCTCATTAGTATATAACTTTATAGTCACAATCTACTACTTAAATATACATACTAAAAATAAAAACTTTTACCTGTACCTTTAAATACAAGTAAAAGTTTTTTATTTTCTGCTTTCTATACAATTATCTCTAGTCTCATTATATGAGAACGTAACTTTTTCTAATATTACTATTAAATATACTTATTTATGCTTTCAACTATTTATTATATCTAAAGCCTTCTCAATTAGCTCATCTCTGCCTGCTTTAATACCTTCAATAGTTGGCTCTAATCTAATGTCAGGTTCTAAACCAACCCTTTGAGTCTCAGTTTTGTCTGGATAGTATACTCCAAGGCCAGTCATAATAGTCGATACTCCTCCAGGTAATTTAATTGTTGTTATATTACCATCAGCTCCAATAGTGTTACTTCCTATAACTGTTGCGTTAGGTGCATTTCTAAGAGACATAGTAACAAACTCTGCATTACTTTGTGTACATTCATTATTTAATATAATAACCTTTCCCTTATAGTAATTTGGGTTATCGTATCCAGATTCTAAATCTTCACCATATATAAACTCTCCTGGTACAGACTGATTAGCCATGGTTATCTTTGAGAATTGACTCTTATTAGGTTTTATATAACCTGCTAAACTATAAATCAAGTTATCTGATGGATAATATCTTAAATCAATTATTATACCCCTTGTATCCATAAAGTTTTTCATTATTGTATCTATTTCACCCTGCTTCAACCTACCAGGATTTATATATCCAATATTTCCATATAATAGCTTATTAGACTCACCCTCTTCTTCGTATATATTTATTTGACTACACTTAACTTCAGTCTTTATTTCTTTACCATCTCTTTCTATGTCGAGCTTTAAGCTATCTTCATTTGTCGCAAATAAATATGGTGTTAAGTTATTTACTATTGCACTATCTCTTGAAAGTGAAATATACTTTGATTTTTCCTTTATAACATCAAATATATCTTTATCATTAACTTTTACTACAACATCACCTACTTTAATATCCATATCTTTTGCAAGATTTGTTATTACCTTTGTAATTACAATTTTATCTTCTACTTTGCTAAATCTTAATGGTGCATTATTTATTCCCCAGAACTTCTGTAAAGTTTTATTTTCATCATAGGTCACTCCATGGCTATCATGTATTTTTGTTGATAATTCTGCTACTGTTAGCTTATAGGATAATTCATCATTAGCTTCAAGAAACTTTGGTATAAAGTCATTTAACACAGCATTCCAATCCTCTCCCATTACTGTTCTATAGGGATTAAAGTAATGAACTATATTCCAATACCTAAATAAACTAAGAATCCTATATCCATCATCATCAAAATTCATATTTTTATAGTCATCTTCATTCTTAAAATCACAATAGGTATCATCCTGAAATGCAACATAGGATTTATCTCTCTCTGTAATATATGTCTTTGAAAGCTTAACTAATAGGTCACTTAATTCTTTATTTAAATAAGTTTCATCTTTTATCCAACCATTATCAGCTTCTAGCATTACAGCTCCCGTAGTACTTGGTTTCCCCTCTTTAATTTCACCAAATTCATTTATCCAGCCGTATAAAATTTCATCTACTTCATTTGAATCCTTTGCATTAAGTACTTTTGGCATTACTCTAAATAGTTCATAATCCCAGTTAACTTTACCTGCTACAACCTTAGGATGATGATATTTTGTAAAACCCCAAACCTTACATAACTTGTTCAAATTTTCAATCTCAGTAGGGCTTATATTTTCGATTGTGATTTTACTACCATCATTAAATTCTCCGTCAAAGACTTTTCTATCTGTAAAATATAATAGACCTACTATCCCTACCAAAATTCCTAGAATAATTAATATAGACCTTTTAATCCATGTACTTTTTTTACCCTCCACTAATACCCCTCCAATATTACTTATATTGTTTTATTAGTATATCATTAACTTTTGACTAACTCTTTATTTAATATTACAAAGTTGTAAAATAATTGTTAAAGACTTTAGATACAAAAAAATCCACAACAAAATATCGTGGATTTTTTATATTATTTATTACCCTATAAGTATTATCTTTATTTACTTCTAAATTAAGCTATATTATATTTTAAACTTAGACACAACTTCACTAAGTTTTTGAGCTAGCTCAGATTGACTTTGAGCTGTTTGTGCTAATTCTTCCATAGCAATAGTTGCCTCATTAATATTTTCATTAACAGAACCAAGATTACTTGATGATGACTCAGCCATCTCAGCTACCCCATAAACTGCTTTACTTACCTCTTTTACTGTAGATGTTATTTCTTCACTCATTGAAGCTATATTTTCACTCATTGAGTTCATGTAAATACCGTCTGCTTCATATTGATTTCCAACTGTTACAAATTCGTTAAACTCTTTTACTATTTCCTCATTCATAAATTTAAGTAACACATTACTACTTTCATTAATATACTTAAAAGCACTTTCTACTTCTTTTATAGTATCTTTAACCTTCTTTACAGTTTCATTTGATTGCTCTGCTAAAATTCTAACTTCCTCTGCAACTACAGAGAATCCTTTTCCATTTTCTCCAGCTCTTGCAGCTTCTATTGCAGCATTTAATGCTAATAAATTAGTCTGATTTGATATTCCTTCAATAACATTAGCCATAACTACTATTTCATTTATTATTTTTCCTCTATTCATAGCCTCAATAATGTCATTTTCAACTTCTTTATATATTTTATTTGTACTAACTATTATGTTATTTGTTTTGTTTTTAATTTTGATTGCTCTTTCTTTTACCTTCTCTGAATTTGAGCTACCATTTATTGCTTCATCTGATAAGGTACCTATACTTGAATCTATCTCAGACATAGCTGCCGATAATTCCTCAGTAGTTGCACTAGTTTCTTGAATCACTGAATTTACTTTATTTGTAGATTCATTTATTTCTTCAAATTGTGCTGTCATCTCTTCTATTGTTGCTGATAGTTCTTCACTTGCAGAACTAATTTCGTCAGTGCTACTTATTAAAGTTGTTATTAGTTCCCTCATATTTTCCTGTGCTTTATTAAGAGCTTCATCTATATCTCCAAATTCATTATTTGAAACCATAACTGATTTAGAGAGATCATAATTTGATAATCTAGTTGCTAATATTTTTATTTTATTTATTCCATTTTTTATGCTTTTTATTATTACAACTTCAGAAACTATTGCTATTATTATTGCTATTATTAAAATTGCAACTATAAAAATTGATGAATTTTTATAGATATTATAATTACTATTTAGAGCCTCTTCTGCCCACTTTTTATTTAGCTCAATTAATTCATTAATTTTTTCGTTACAATCTTTTATTAAGCTAGTATACCTAGGAATTAATTCATTTGCCTCATCCTTCTTGTTATCTTTAAGTAGCGCAAGAATTGATTCCCTAGTTTCTCTATATCTAATGACTGTATTATTAAGCTCATCAAAAAGCTTTCTATCCTCTTCATTTGTTATTGTAGCATCGTAATCACTTATAATATCTAATGCCCTCTGTTTTAGACTTGCAATTTGTTTTAATATTTCTGATTCCTCTTTAGTATCATTAACTTTCATTAATTCTTCTATTCCAACATACATTTCTAATTGAACTTTACCCAGTTCCCCAATACTAGACATACCTACAGCATTTTCATAATATAGAGTACTAGATTCTTTATTAATTTTATGCATACTTAATAAACCTAAGCCGCCTATAGTAAACAAAAATAGTAGTATTAATGAAAATACCATTATTAATTGATGTGAAATTTTTAATTTTTTACTTTTTAACATTGTACACTCCTATATATTTTATATTTATATTTTTATAACAATCATCAGCAATATAATAAAACTAGTTATATAAATGATTTATATTTCACGTCGTCCCCATAATTCGCCAACATTAGATATATTATAACACCTTTTTCATATATTTTTCAATTTAAATCCTTTTTCTATTTAACTATATGTTTTATACTACACTTATTTATTGTTAAAAATCTAGGCAAAACAATATACAAAAATAATAAGAACTCTAACTTAAAAAGGAAGCTAATCCATTCTGTTGGATTGGCTTCCTTTATCACATTATTTGTGTTTATCTTCTAATTTTTTTAAAATAATATCTACCTTATTGTTCATTTCTCTATTACCATTAATTTAATTCATAACTGATATTATACCTTTATATATACATATAGCAACTGCTACTACTAAGGTAATATTAATAACTGTCCATAAAATAATACTAATATCTAACTCCATATAATAGCCTCCTTTACTATAATAATTCACATTAAATTTAACGTTTCAAGTGATTCTCTATAAGTGCCATTATCTAAATTCTCAAAATCTTTTTATATATCATAGATATTTAGCCTTGTAAGCTATTTTTTGAATCTCCTTATATAAGCTTCAAACTAATCTTTCTAACAAATTCCATTACTTCTACTTCATTTGCAATTTCCCCTTTAGATGGATAAGTCTTTTTCAATGCCTCAAATTCTTTTAATAATTTATTTGCCTTATCCATATTCCTTTCTATTATAAGGTAATACGCGTACATCAGACGTTTCTTTGTGATATGAGTCTCAGTAGCCGTAATATACTTCTTTAACTCTTCAGTATATAACCTTTCTATTACTTCATGTTTTCTATCACCAATAATTTCATAGAATAGAAGCTCACAATCTATTTCATATTCATATACCTTTGGTATATCAGGCGCTACTTCTAATAAGTCTTCATAGCATTTCTTTGCATTGTCAAAGTCAAGTTTATCATGATAATAAGCAGCCTCAATACATTTTACTGGAGTTATTAATGGATTATTATAATCTGCACCTTCTTTAAGCTGAAACCACTGAATTGGCATGTCTTTAATCCTCTTTCCTTTATACATAAGTCCATTTATCTTTAGTTGGATATAAAATGAGTATTTTATTATATCGCTTTTTCCAATTGATAGTGCATTATATCCGTCATTAGGAATTCCTCCTACTTTCATTGGAATTCCATTAGTGATAATAATAATTACACCTGATATAATCATCATATTTAAAAATATACTTAAAATAATATTATCAGAATATGTTATGCAAATAGCTACTGATGCAATTGAAACTACAGTATTCATAAATACTCCACCTAGGTTAAATAGAATATATTTAATTTCTCTATAATCTTCATTTTTGGGCATCATAAGGCATTGGCCGCCAGTTCCTTGTATTTTGAACTTCTTTATAGTAAGCTTACCATCATCATTAACTATAGTTAATGATCCTACTCTAAAGGATACAAACTCATATCCAGATAGAAGTCCAAATACTAAATGCCCTCCTTCGTGTATTATCACCTGAATTATAAAAGTAATAAAAAGAGTTACAAATACTAATATAAATTCAAATAGTCCTAAATCAGGTATATCACTTTTTCTCGAACCTAGTATTGCTCCCACTATTCCACCAATTACTACACAGACTATTATGAGTAATATAAATCCAATTACTCCTTTGGACTTATTATCTTTCTTCATTTATATCCCCCCAAGCTTATTAGTACCATTATATAACATATACTCTTCTGCTAACAGTATATTAGGACAATCACTAAACTGCATATCTATTTATAAGGAAGTTGATTTCATGGAACTATATGACTCTCATATGGACTATACCATATATATTTCGAAATAAATATTATAATTAAATCAATCTTATTTTATAAATTTATTCATATATATGTATAAAGTGATTCTTAAGCTTAGATGGAGTTTTCTTAATAGGATTCCTACTCCATCTGAAGCTTATAATAACAAATCTTGTCTCATATCAATGCTTAGCTTCAACTTATTGAAGATTTGAGTATTAGTAATTATATGGCTGTTAAAATTTTATATAGGTGGTGCTACTATTAGGGATGAGTATTACAATCCATACTTAGATGAAGATACAGAGGGATACATTGCTGAATATAGAGGTGACTTTAAAGGTGAAATTGATAAAGTAGATTATGCTTTTGGAGATATAATAAACGAAAAGTTAGCAGTAGTTGCTGTGAATGAAGATGATATTCCTAGATTACTGAAAGATGTTCCTTCCATTATATTTATTGAAGTTAGAGGAGCATATGTACTTCAGGATATTTCTCCAAATAGTGTTGATGAGATCAATCAGATGAAGATAAATCCTTATCTAAATTTAACTGGTAAAGGAGTATTAGTTGGTCTAATAGACACTGGAATTGATTACTTGAATAAAGAATTTATAAGAGAAGATGGTACTTCAAGGATTGAAAGTATTTGGGATCAAACAATTCAAGCTCCTGTTCATCCATATCACTTAGGTAAAGAATTTACTAGTGATGAAATAAATAGAGCACTAAAAGCCAAGGCAAATAATCAGAATCCATATGATATTGTGCCATCAGTAGATACTAATGGACATGGTACAAAAATCGCTGGGATAATTGGTGCGAGAGGCTACGATAAAGCAATAGAAGGTGTAGCTAACGATTGTAACTTTGTTGTAGTTAAATTGGCCCCTTCTGCTAATTATAAAAAGATATTAAAAGAGAATGGCCTTCAAGAAGTTCCTGTATATAATACACCTGAAGTATTAGCAGGAATAGACTATTTATATCAATATTCTATAAAGGTTAATAAGCCACTTATAATTAATATTAGTGTAGGAACAACTGTAGGTGCCCATAATGCTAATAATCTAATATCAACTTACTTATCTGAAATCTCTGATAAAAGAGGTATTATAATAGTGGCTGGAACTGGTAATGAAGGTTTAGGAGATGGACATTACTCAAACAATATCAAATTTGTTGGTGAAGAAGATATTATAGAATTAAATATTACAAAGGACTTAAAAAACTTTTCACTATATATATGGATAACAAGACCAAATAGAATGTCTATAAATATTACTTCTCCCTATAGTGAAAGTTCAGGATATATAGATGCAAATATATCTAAGAAAAAGGTAGTTAATTATATATTAATTAATACAACTCTCACTGTTAGGATTTCTGATGCAGACGTAACAACTGGCTATGAGACTATAAAATTATCATTTAAAGATATACGAAAAGGTATTTGGAAGATTGGACTAAAAGGAGATTATATAATTGATGGAAGGTTCCATATATGGCTATTACCCCTATCTCTTTTACCTGATGGTACTAGATTTCTTAAGCCTGATCCACTAAATACACTAACTATTCCATCAACAGCTTTAAATGTAGTTACAGTAGCTTACTATAATAGCCTAACTAATTCTATAGTTGGAACCTCAGGACGTGGATATAATACAGATGGAGCTATTAATCCTGATATTACAACAGCTGGAGTTAATATTTTAACTACTTCTCCAGGTGGAATAATAGCAACTGCAAGTGGAAGTTCAGCTGCCACAGCAATTGTTTCAGGTGTATGTGCTTTAATTATTCAATGGGCAATAATTGATAACCACGATTCAGAAATATTTTCAGCTAAAGTCAGAAGTTACTTAATTTATGGTGCAGACAAAGATAGTAATAGAACTTACCCTAATGAGACAACTGGTTATGGTACTTTAAATATATTAAATACCTTTGAATTCATAGGTGGAATATATAGAAATGCAACATCTAAATATTATGAGTATGAATCAAAAAGTTTTTTAATGAGAATAGAAATAGATACTTATAGAATATGCGATAAAAGGATTGATTTATTTGATTAATAGAATTAGTGATATTCCTGAAAATATTTATGCAAATCTAGATTATAGACACTTTCTAATTCAGTATGAAGGTAATATATCTGAAGAATTTAAGGATATTGATGGTATATATGTAACTATAATTAATGATAAATACGCAACATTATCCGTAAAAATAGACTTAAATTATCTGGATGATGAAATAACATATATTCGAAATATAATTGAAAGGAATAATAGAAGATTTGATGCTATTACCTATATTAAAATATTAGAAATATATACATTACTACAAACTACCCCAAAAGAGGCTACTAACCTGAAATATATACAAAATGAAGATTCAATAAATTTAAAGGGTAATGGTGTTGTGGTTGGTATAATTGATACAGGAATAGACTACTTAAATGATGAATTTATAGATGATAATGGTAATACAAGGATAAACTTTATCTGGGATCAAACTATAATGGATGGTAAAAAAACTAACCTTGAAACCCCTTACGGAAGCATATTTACTAAAGAAAAGATAAATATGGCATTGCAAGAACATAGAAAAGGAGGTAATCCTTACGATATTGTACCTTCTAAAGATGAAATTGGACACGGGACTAATATGGCATCTCTTGTTGGTGCTAAAGGTAAAAATGATTTACTTACAGGAGTTGCACCTAATTGTGAATTTGCAATTGTTAAGTTATTAGAAGCTATTTCAATAAAAGAAAGATTTGATATAAAAATACCTACTTATAATATCACATCCTTATTTTCAGCTTTAGAACTTCTAAAAAATTATGCTTTGAAAGAGTCTAAACCATTAGTTATATTATTACCACTAGGAACAAGCCTCGGAAATCATAAAGGTAACTCTATAATGGATAAATATATAAAATCAATTTCTATTAATACAGGAATAGTAATTGTAACTGGCTCTGGAAACGAAGGTAATGAAGGGGGACATACATCAGGTTTAATACAAAATGTAGGTGATAGTAAAACTATAGAGCTTATAATTTCAAATGAAGATAAAAATTTAATTGTAGATTTTTGGATTGATTTACCTAACGTCGTGAGTATTAATGTAATCTCTCCTTCAGGTGAAGAGTCCGGTATAATGCAAAGTTCTATAGGCAGTGTAGATTCTTTTAAATTTATATTAGAGGAAACTACCGTTGTTTCTAAAGAATTTATCCCAGAAGTATTTACAGGAGAGCAATTAATAAGAATTGCCATGCATAATATACGATCCGGTACTTGGAAGTTTAGACTAACTTTAGATAAAGGATCTAATGCAACCTTTAACTCTTGGACTTTTCAAAGTGGAATCAAAAGTAAGAATACTAGATTCTTTTCTAGTATCCCTTATGGAACTATTACAATTCCAGGTGATTCAGCTGAAATAATTACAGCTGCAGCTTATAATCAAGAGAATGATAATATACTAAATTATTCAGGTATGGCATTTAGTGAACTATATCTAGATAGAATAGATATAGCAGCAGGTGGAAAAGATGCTTTAGCAGTTGGACCCAATAATAGAATTGATCAATTAAATGGTACAAGTGTTTCAGCAGCTATTTTAGCAGGAGCTTGTACTTTGTTATTCCAATGGGGCATAGTAAGAGGTAATAATCCTCTACTTTCATCACAAAATGTAAAAACATACTTAACAAGGGGAACTAGAAAAAGAACTGGTGACATATATCCAAACCCTCAATGGGGATATGGAATGTTAGATATATATGGAATATTTAAAAACTTAACTTAGATTCTAGTAAGCTAACTATGCAAAATATCTTATTGGATTCTCTATATATGATATAATACTCCTAAAAATAATAACTAAAAAAACTTGGCAGGTACTTGACCTGCCAAGTTTTTTTACTGTTTTATTTCCTTTGATACTAAAACTAAATCATAAATATCAATAAAGTTATCATGATTTAAATCAAGAGAAGAATCCCACTCTACTTTATCTCCAGGTTTACTGTTATAACTCTTTGCAATCTCTGATATATCTTTAATATCTACCCTATTATCAGTATTAACATCAGCTGGCATAATTCCACTCTTGTAAGAAGTGAAGGTTCCTGAATCAAAGTCATGTATTAACTTACCACCTCTTGAAAATAGTACTTTACCATTATTATCAGCTCCACCTCTTTTAATTGTCTTCAAAAGAGTATGGTATTTAACACTAAATAGTTTAAGTTCATAACTATTTGATGTAATTATATATTTGCTATCACTTGTGAAAGATGCTGCTGTTGGATATGAACCTGTATTCCATTCTCCAAAGGTCTTAGTTATATCTGAGCTGTCAATATCAAATATCGTATATCCAGATCCATTACCTCCACCACAAGAGAATGCTATGTGTTTCTTATCCCATGACATAGCAAGATCAAGTCCATTTCCTCCTAACCTTGCACTTTGCTGAAGCTGTATACCCTTGCTGCTTTCATTATAAGTATATCTATAAATTGAACTTGGACTTATTCCCTTCTCTGCAAGAAATAAATTATTATTATCTTTATCATAAATAATTGATCCAACATCATCTACATCTGCTTCAATACTATTAACTACTTGCTTTCTTACTAAATCTATTGTACTTATATAACCCTTTGGCCATATTCCTGCATATGCAAAAGCATATCCCTCTTCACCAAATGTAATTCCACCATATGAATAGGTAGTGGCTATTTCAGTAACTTCATCTGTATTTACATCAATTTTAATAATCTTTTTTTCATCTTTTACTGATGCAATTATTATTCCTCTATCAAAGTCAAAATCAATACAATTTGGCACTGATGTAAGTTGATACTCCTTAGCTACTTCACTAGAAATCACATTCAATATTTTGATTTTATTCGTATTATCAGCCGTAATCACCCAACCATCTGTTAAAGCTATAGGCTTAACCTTAACATCTTTTCCAATATTAATAGTCTTTGATGTATCAACTGAACTTTCATCAATATCGTCAATTGTACTATTAATATTTTTAGCCTTAACATCAATATATACAGTATCACTATTAGTGCTTCCATCATTTACAGTAAGGGATACTTTATAATTACCTATTAAATCTGCTTTAAATGAAGGTGTTGCAGTAGTTGCTCCACCTAATTGTGCTTGACTACCTGTAGGTTTTGAAAGAAGGGCCCAATTATATTTTAAGGTAGCTCCTGTTTTCCCAAGACTTTCCTTCCCATTTAAATTAACATTAAATCCTTTATAAGTAGTATTACTTCTATTTATAACTGCAATAGGTTTCATTGCTAAATATGAATCCAATGCATCTGCTTTACCATTTCCATAAATACTGTCGTAACCTACTGTCCCCATATCTTTAGCATTATTCTTTACTAAGTTACTAACTTGATTATTTGTCATTCCAGGATTTTTTGACCATAACAAAGCTACTATTGCTGCTATATGTGGTGCAGCTGCACTTGTACCACTGAATTTTGTTGGAAATCCACCTGCACCTGTAACAGACACTCCTGCTGCTCCACTAATATCTGGTTTGTTTATCTTTACATTATTAAGCTTAGACACTGGTCCTTGTGAGGAGTAGTTAGCAACTTCATTTGGAGCTGAAGCTTCAATTGCACCTACTGTAATAACTTCTGGAACAGCAGCTTGACCAAAAATTGAATCACTTGAAACAACATTATTTATATAATTCTCTCCATAAATATATAGTTCTAATGTTTTTTGTGCTGCTTCTCCTTCAGAATTTTTCACATCTATAACAGCATCAATACTATTACTTGTATTATTTGTATATTGAATAGCTTCTAATGGATTTGATCCAGCACCATTTTGATAAGCACTACTTTCACCAATAATATTTCCATTCATATCTCTAAGATATAGATCATAATCATTATTTGAGTTACCAAATTGATCATCCCATTGTAAGACAACTATGGCACTTTCACCTGGCTTAACTCGAATGTACATATTCTTATCATCTGGCTTTTTACCAGAACTAAAGTCATGATTATTATAGCCACCATTATAATAAAGTCCTGTATAATGACTTGTAGCCGAGTTTCCAGCAGATGACATATAGCATATTCCTGTCTTCTTTATAACATCTTTAACATGGGTGGCAACTATTCCATCCTCGAAGAATGGCTCCGTAATCCATGAAATATCATCTACTATTATATTACAGCCTGCTGCTACTAAATTATCAACTGCTTTATTAAATCCAATTTTATCTTCCCCACAATCATTAAAATACAAGTCAGCTCCTGGTGCTAAAGCATGTACTATTTCTAACATGGCTGTTCCTTCATCACCAGTAACCTTATTACTTAATACAGTTACATTTGATGGTAGTGCCCCCTTCTTAACAGAATCATTCAAATGATCAACACCATCAGAGATAACCCCAACTTTCATACCTTTCCCATTAGAACCACTATTAAGTTTTCTTACAAGGTCAGCTCTGTGTAATTGATCCCCTTCAGTTGCTACATTAATATTAGGTTTAATTACTATTTCAATATTTATAACCTCATCTAAAGCTTTAATTTCCTTTATTTTATCTACATTAACCCAGGCTGTAAAAAGTTTATTTTCACTATCAATGTTACCAATCTTATTTATATAAGGCTCAACAATTTTAGTACCTTCTCCAGTCTTTGTCTTTATATATACATATACCATTGAGTTAGCTGATTTTGTTAACTTTTGATTTCCAGTTAACTCTAAAAGCTTTGAATCTAGTTTTGAATCTAGTTTTGAATTCTCTAATTCTTTATCAATTAATGGTTTCACTTCATTTCCTTGGTAGAATATATTTAATTTATCATCTGACTTTTCATCTTTAGCTGATACATTAAGTATAAAAGTTCCTTGGACCATTGTCGATGTTAGTAAAATTGCTATAACTTTTTTGAATTTATTTAATCCCCTCATTTTCAGAATTATCCCCCTTTTATTATTTAATTTATTACCAATTCACATCAATTAATAACCATATATACATTATATTTCCATAACGTATTCTATCAATTATATTTCTTAAATACAATAGAATTCACTATAGTAGATATTAATATTCTGTGACTAAATCATTTTCATTAAAAATTATTACACATATTAATAAATATGTAATCGAATTATAGTTCAAAATATATAATAAATATTGGTAATAATACATTAAGATTTTAATTAATCTATGTTACTAACATTAACAACTTTAGATCTCCTCTCTTATATTTAGAATATAACTTTTTATTATATTTCTGCATAAATTAAGAGGTATGGATTATTCCCTACCTCCTTTGATAAACTATTCCTATTCAACTATCAAATCCTTCGGACTTACATTTTTTATTTTAACACTTATAATATAAGAAGCCATGATGGTAAAAAGTGAAAGAGTTATTACAGGAACTGATACATTAAATAATGAATACTCAGTTATAAAACTACTCATTCCAACATTAGTAAATATTAATCTCATTAGCATATCATTAAAAACAAAATTTAATACTATTCCAATTATTCCTCCTACTAAAGAAACTATTAAAAATCTTAAAGCAAATCCAAATCTTAAAAACTTAGATGTAAATCCCTGTGACTTTAATATTCCTAAATCTATTCTTTCCTTAAGGAATGTTTGGCTACAAACTAAAATAGTAATTAATATTACAGTTACAATTGATATAACAGTTACTATAGTAATGCTTAAATTTATTGTACTATATATATCTTCCATCTCTTTCTTTTCCTCAGTATACCTATCTACTATATTAATTCTGTCATTATATTTTGCATACTTTTCTTTTAATGTTCTAACAATCTCAGGGGTATTTTCTCTATTTTTAATTTGTAAGTCTATTGCAGGAACCTTATAATCTTCAAGCTCTCTTATACCTTCTAGAGAAATAACTACGTTCTTCCCCATATCACTCATGGAATCATGTATTCCAGTAACAATATACTCCTTCTTAGCTCCAGTTTCATTCTCTATAATTATTTTGTCTCC
Source organism: Clostridium zhoujianii (assembly GCF_051590805.1). Lineage (NCBI taxonomy): Bacteria > Bacillati > Bacillota > Clostridia > Eubacteriales > Clostridiaceae > Clostridium > Clostridium zhoujianii. The sequence continues at coordinate 1,222,888 of NZ_JBPUTF010000001.1, read as the reverse complement.
AATACCCTTATTAAGGATTTCACAAACCTTCTTATTAAGCATAACTTCATTTTTATAATTAGGTAGTCTTCCCTCTACAGGCTTTGACAGTACCTCTTCTGAATTATCAACAACCATAACATACATACTCATATTATCTACAGCTTTGTATGTTCCTCTTATAAAAAATCTTTTAGTTACAGTAGTCATATCTTTAACATCCTTAATTATATCTTCAGCGACTTCTTTATCCTCGTCCCTTTCAAAATATACTGTTATATCACTTCTTACAAGATTAAAAACTCCTGAAATATTCTCCTCATTTAATAAATCTCCAATAGAGAAAATAGACATTATAAAAAATGTGAGAGATGAAATTACTAAAGTTAATACTATATATTGCTTTATATTTGTAACAATCTGTTTTATTGGAAGCTTAATACTTAAAGGTAAAGCTGTTACCCTATCTAAATAGAAATTAATTCTCCCTTTAAAGTAAACAGGTGATCTTCCTAGTGAAATAGCCTCTACTGCTGATATCTTAGTAACATTTCTTGTAACAATAAATGTTACAAAAATTATAACTATCATAATTACTAAAAAAAGCCCTAAACATGGTAAAAGTCTAATTCCTCCCTTATAAAGTAATCCAGTATTAGAAAGAAGGATTTTACCAATGGTATCAACACCTAAAACTCCTCCAATTAAGCCTGCTACAGTCCCAACTAATCCTATGATTAAATATTGTAATATGAATATCCATATTAGTTTTATATTTGTAAAGCCTAAGGACTTATATACTCCTAAATAGGTATAATCCATTTCAATTTGTGTCTTTATAGATTGAGCTATAACTAAAATTACTATTACAAATAATAAGCCTATAAACCCCATAAATATAGCACTTATCATATCTGTCATGGTAAAAGTATATTCCCGTAAACTTTCTTGTCTAAAGTAATTTCCATACTTTTCAATAGAGGTTTCCTCATTTAACTTTAATAAATTCTCATTAAAGTTTTCCCACTTAAATTCATCTTTAATAAAAGTATTTACCATCAATTTCATGGCATCATTAATATTTATTTCATTCTTTATTCTATTAAAATCATCTAAATTAACAAGAAAATACTTTACTCCTATGCTATTACTTCCACATAAGGGCTCCTCATAAAAACCACCTATTTTAAAGGTATATTCCTTACCATCAACCTTAAAGATAATATCATCATTAACCTTTGCCTTAAAATCTTTCTTTAAAACATAGGGTAAATATACTTCCCCACTTTTAGGAGCATCTATTACTGTACCATCCTCCATTTTATATTGGTGTTTCTTGTTATCATTAACATATATATGACCAGAAATATTACCATCTTCTTCATTATGGATAACAGTCTTGGATAAAATAAAATCAATAGTTTCTACTTCTTTTACTATTTTATTAAGCCTCAGATTTTCTATAAGTTCCTCATTTCCTTGCCCTTTATCAAGATAATTAACTATATCTGGTAAAGCAGCATTTTTTAATGCCTCATCATAACTTTTATGTCCATTAATAACAGAGCTTAAGAAAACAGAAACGGATATTGAAATAATAAAAAATAATAGGAATAGGCTTATAACATTAAGCTTTTTCTTCTTTAGATTTGATTTAATTATTGTCCAAAGAGCCATACTACCACCCCTTACTAGATAACCATGAGAAAATTTGAGTCTCCCTTGATTTTCTAGCTTCGTCTTTATAGGCTTCTAAGTTTAGTTCCCCTTCGATTCTTCCATCTTCAATATAAATAATTCTATTTCCCCTTAAAGCAGCCTTTATATCATGAGTTACCATTAAGATGCTTTGTCCACCTCTATTAATTTCAGTTAAAACATCTAAAACCTCTTTCCCTGCTTTTGAATTTAATGCTCCTGTTGGCTCATCTGCAAATATAAGCTCTGGATTATTGATAAGTGCCCTTGCAACTGAAGCTCTTTGCTGTTGTCCACCTGAAACTTGTGAAGGCAATCTTTTATATAGATCCTTAAGTCCAAACTTATCTAAAAGCTCCTTTGCTCTATTATTTACTTCCTTTGTCTTTGAAACTAAATAGCCTGGTACTGCAACATTTTCAAATATACTTAAATTTGATACAAGGTGCATCTGTTGAAAAACAAAGCCTATTCTTTCTCTTCTAAATTTGGCTAAAGCATCTGTTTTCATAGTATAAATACTTTTATCCCCTAAAATTACTTCCCCATTGTTTATACTATCCATACCACTTAAACTATATAAAAGTGTTGATTTACCTGAGCCTGAGCTTCCCATGATTATTGTAAAATCACCTTCATAAATATCTAAATCCACATGATTTAACACATGATTTTGTAACCCATCATTAGCATAGCTTTTGCATATATTTCTTGCCTTTAACAATTCCTTTTTCATATTATCTCTCCTCTCTATAATAATCCTATCATTTAAGTTATTAAGAAATCTTTAAGAGATTTTTATCTTAAGAATCAGGGTTACCCCATCACATCTATTTTTTATGGCTACCTCACCTTTCATATTATCCATAATATACTTAACAATATATAAGCCTAAACCGCTACCTTCTTTCCCTTTAACATTTTCTCCTCTATAGAACTTATTAAAAATAAAAGGCATGTCCTTATCACTTATTCCATCTCCATAATCCTTAATGTAAGAGCATAAATATCCATCCTCTATTGAATGATAGAGATCTATTTTTTCACCATTACCGTACTTTAAGCTATTATTAATAATATTTTGAAAGACTTCATTAAGTCGTTTTTCATCAACTAGAATATTAAGACTAGGGATTTCTCCTACTATATTAATTATTGAGGAATCAAATTTAATACTCTCTAAAATTCTTTCTATAAGATTCTTACTATTATGATTTTCTAAATTTATTTCTAGCTTTTCTAAATCAGTAAGAGCATGAAGAAATAAATCATTAGTAAGGCGGGTAACTTCATCACATTTTTTCATAATTACAGAAAGATACCTTTCCCTTCTTTCATAGGTACTGTCCATATTTGATTTAAGACCTTCACAATATGCTCGTATGGAGGCTACTGGAGTTTTAATATCATGAGAAATTGTTGAAATAACTGTCTTATTATTTTCTATAATGCCCCTTTCTCTTTCCTTTGAATATTTAATTTCTTCCCGCATTCTATCAAAGGAATAGGAAAAGTCTCCAAATATATTTTTTCTTTCTATATATAAGGGTACTTCTAAATTTCCTTTAGATACCTCCTCTGCAAAGCCTTCTAAAGAGTTAAATGGTTTAATTATTCTAATATAAATATAGTAAAAGATTATTAATATAAAAGCTATAACTGAAAGATATACTATTTTCATCTTATTTTTTAAAGCATGAACATTACTTATACTATCTCCCTTTATTTCATTTTGTAACTCACTTATTTTTATCTCTAGCTCCCCTGTATAACTTTTATCATCTATAGCTTTTTTTGTTAACTCTTGAATTTCATTTAATGCAACAATCTGCAATCTTTCCTTATTTTCCATTTCTTTTACATCCATTGATTTAAAGACCATGAAAAATACCCCAGTAATAACTAAGGTAAATACTAGGGTTATTAATACTATTCTTTTTCTCATTGTGGCACCTCAAATGTATATCCAATACCCCAAACTGTTTTTAATATTTTAGGATTTGAAGAATCCTCCTCTAGCTTTTCTCTAAGCCATCTTACATGAACAGCTAAGGTGGATATTTCAATTTCACTAAAGATACCCCAAACCTCATTAAATATAGTTGCCTTCTTTAGGATTTTGTTTCTATTTTGTATAAAGTATTTAAGTAAATCAAACTCCTTTAATGATAAGCTTAAAACTTGTCCATCTTTTTTTACTATTCTATTGTCTAAATCAATCTCTATATTATAAAATCTGAATTTTTCTTCCTTTTTAAAGCCATATGCCCTTCTAATATTTGCATTAACTCTAGATAGTAATTCTGAAAGGGAAAAGGGCTTTGGAATGAAGTCATCTCCACCAATATCTAGTCCTGTTATTTTATCTGTATCACTTGTTCTTGCACTTATGAATATTATAGGAATATTACTTTCTTCCCTGATTCTTTTGCAAAAGTCGAAACCTGTTTCATCTGGTAGATTTACATCTAATATGATTAATTTATATTTATCCTTTTCTAATGCTTCATATCCATTGTTTACTGAATTAGCTATTTCTCCTTTATATCCATGATCCTCTAAGGCATCTTTTATTATCATGGCTAAATCATTATCATCATCTATAATAAGAATATCTTTTTCTTTCATAATTCCCCCTTACCTATGGATAATCGTATAATCCTGTATCAATTGCTTTCTCAAAACTTTCAGGAGCAAATTTATAAACTAAGTCATTACCTTTAGCATCTAACTCTACCTCACCTGATGCGTCATCGCCAATTAATCTCACATAGTAATTACCATCCTCTGTAATAGGAACATCAATAGCCCCTTCTCCATTTAAATCAATTGATGATACTATCTCTAAAGAAGGTGATATTATAATCGCTTTACATCTTCCCTTTTTTAATGCACCTTTATATCTAAAGGTAATATTATCAGTAGTCTGCCTGTATCTATAAAAATACGCCATGGTCTTGTATCCTCTAAAATACTTAAAACTCATTCCAAAACTACTTCTAAATGGAGAGTATTCCTTCACAGTAAAAAGATAATCATCATCTTTAGATAGAAGCATCTCTTCATTGTCGTATAAATCTTTAGTTAAATTTCTATACCTTCTACTATTTACTTTCTTTAAATCTTCAACAGTTCCTACCTTACCTGTTTCCACAATTTCTTCAACATCATAATCTGATTTTGAAAAATCCAACTTAAACTTAAAACCACAACCAACCAATGATAATGATGTAAGAATAACTATTAATATAATACTTACTATTTTTCTCATCTTTTCCTCCATATACTTCTCATTTTATTTATCCCATCGCTACCAATTTTTTTAATTTTTAATCTTAAAAATAACACTAGTCCCACTATCTTTATTACTAATCATCTCTATGCTACCATTGTGCATTTCCACAATATATTTAGCTATAGATAATCCTAGTCCAGATCCTTGTATATTCTGATTTCTATGCTTTTCGCTTCTATAAAATTTATTAAAGACAAAAGGAATTTCCTCAGCTGCTATACCTACACCGTTATCTTTTATATGTATTTCTAATCCGTCATCAATCTTTTTAAAGGCAATACTTATAACTCCATTTTCATAAGTATACTTAATTGAATTAGAAATAATATTATTTATAACTTGTGTGATTTTATCCTTATCTAAATTAATTAATAAATTAGGTATTTCAACCTCTTTCACAAGCTTTCTTCCACTAGAAGCTACATCCATTGATACTTCATCTAACAAGTCAGTAAAAAACTCCTTTGAATAGATCTCTTCTTTTTTTATTGTCATCTGATTTATCTCTGCTTTTGAAAGTTCCAGTATATCATCTATAAGCTTTGTTAAATCTCTTGCTTTTTTATGTATTATTCCCGTATATCTCTTTACATCTTTTTCTTCATAAACTACACCATCTATTATCCCTTCACAATATCCTAAGATATTTGCTATAGGTGTTTTTAAATCATGTGAAATACATGCCAATAGTTCTTTTTCTGCTATCTTTAATTCTTCTTCTCTTTCCCCGGATACCCTTAAGCTATCTCTCATATTTTCAAAATCATGAGAAAATTTACCTATCTCACTATTATAATCATAGCTTACCTTTTCTAGATAATTTCCTTTTAATATTTCTGTAGCTGATTTATGCATTTCACTAATTGGTAATAAAACATCTTTATTCCAAAGCCTATAAATTCTATAAACAACTAATAAAATACTCAAAAAAATCAATATGGCAGCTATCTTGTACATCTCTCTATGGCCTTTATCATTTCTCAAGGTTATTACATCATCCTTTGGAATTGTAAAAATAACTATATTTTCAATTTTTCCATCTATAACTAATGGTGCTGAATACCTAACTAATCCTTCATTATTTTCCTCATACCAATTATCAAAGGAAATATTCTTTAGTGAAATCTCATCATATCCATTCTTTTCTGTTGATTTTATAACCTTTCCGTCCAAAGCAATAATCCTATATGTATATTTTCCTTCTGCATTTTCTTCACCTAATGTTATGTTATAAAGTTGTTCTGAAACTAATATTCTACAGCTGTTTGTAATATCTTTAAAATAGTCATCTTTAACTAAAAGAACTAAGGATATCCCAAAGAAAATTACTAAAGCTATAAGTATTATTAAAAGCCTGGATAATGCAGCTTTTATATATTTATTCATCACAGTACTCCCACTTATAGCCTACTCCCCATACAGTTTTAATAGAATTTTTCCCTATATCTCCAAGCTTACTACGTAATCTTTTTACATATACAGCTATTGTGTTTTCATCCATAAACTCACTACATCCCCATACTCCATCATAAAGCTGTTCTTTACTAAATACTTGTCCAGAATGCTTAGTTAGAAAATCTAATAATTTAAATTCCTTAGTAGTTAGGACCACTTCCTCCCCTTTAATGATTACCTTATAGCTCTTAGAATAAATCTTTAAATCACCATACTCCTTTACTCCTTCTTCTAAGGGTTTAGACACAATAAAGTTTGCACGTCTCAGTTGTGATTTTACTCTTGCAAGTAGCTCCATTGGCGAAAAAGGTTTTGTCATATAATCATCTGCCCCAACTCCAAGGGATAATATCTTGTCCATTTCTCCATTTTTAGCAGATAGCATAATGATTGGAATATTAGATACCTCCCTAATTTTTCTACATACTGTTATTCCATCAACTTCTGGTAGCATTATATCTAATATTATTAAAGAAAATTCTTCTTTCCTCCCAAGTTCTATGCCCTCTTGTCCATCTATAGCTATAACGCCAACATACCCTTCTATTCTTAAATAATCCTTCACTAAATTAGCTAAATCATTATCATCCTCAACTATAAGAACCTTTTCTGTATCCATAGTTTGCCCCCTAAAATTTTAGCCCAGCAAAATAATATTTTACTGAGCTTATCTTAGTTATAATTTTAACATTTTATTAATTTTCTTACAAGTTCTACCAAGATTTTTCTTCTAAAAATCTTTGCAACTTGTTTTTTCTTTCTTTATAATTACCTGCGTTATATTTACCTAGATTAACCTCTCCATCAATTCTTCCATCATTAATATAAAGTATTCTATTTCCTCTCAAAGCTGACTTTATATCATGAGTAACCATAACTATTGATTGTCCCTTATCATTTATATAACTTAATATATCTAAGACAGTAGCTCCCATTGACGAATTTAATGCTCCTGTTGGTTCATCACCAAATATTATTTCTGGTTCATTTATTATAGCTCTTGCAATTGCTACCCTTTGCTGCATTCCTCCAGAGATTTCTGATGGATACTTATCTTTATGCTCATATAAATCTAATTCTTTTAATAATTTATCAGCTTTATCTTGAATATCTTTTTTATTCTTTTTATCATACATAGCTGCATAAGTTATATTTTCATAAATAGTTAAGTCCGGTAATAAATTTATCCCTTGGAATATAAAACTTATGTCTTTATTTCTAATTTTACTTGCTTCTGTTTCATTTATTTCTGATACATCCTTTCCAAGTAAGTTTATCTTTCCTGAAGTAGGATTGTCCATTGTACTTAATGAATATAACAAAGTTGATTTACCTGAACCTGAACTTCCCATAATTACTGTAAAATCACCTTTATATATTTCTAGATTAAGATTTTTTAATACATTAATTCCTGTTTTTCCTATAATAAATGATTTACATAAATCCTCTGTTTTTATTAATATTTCTTTCATTTTAATTACCCCTCTACTCTTTTATTAATTCTACTGTTGATATTTTCTTTATTGATCTATTACAAATATGCATTGTTACAATTATCAAACCAAAGCTTATGGCTACAAGTATTGTAGTCATACTATAATTAATTGTTAGTATGTCATAGCCTAATGCTGCTTTCATTAATTTATCTGATGATAGAACATTAACCCCAACTCCAATTACTGCCCCGATTATTGCTAAGGTCATTATTCTAAAGTTACTTCTTCTTCTAATATATTTTGAATCAAAGCCTAAACTTTTCATTATTCCATAGTTCTTTCTATTATCTAGATTACTTGTTATTAAGGTATCTATGATATTAAAAATCCCAAATATTAATACTCCAACCAATAGTATTAATGAAATTGGCACAACAGAATCTACAACTTGTGATGCAGTATTCTTTAATGGAGCATAAATATTATCTACTGAAATGCCTTCGAATTTACTATCTAAATCCTTCTTTAATCCTTCATAATCTTCTACATTTTTTAATTTTACAAAAGCAATATTTCCATTTGATCCACTAGATAATACATCATTAGTTAATCTTATACTTGACCCACCTGCCATCATAGAAAAGTAACTTCCTACAATTAAAAATTCTCTATTTTCCCCTTCTATATCTATTGTTATATAGTCACCAATTTTAAAATTGTTGTTCTTTAGTATAGATCCATCTAGTGATACTTCATTTTTATTTCTTGGATTTACACCTTCTGTTATAGAGAAATCTTCATTGTTATATTTATCATAAGTCATTGCCATAAGTGTTCCACTGTCTATATTGTATTTTGAACCATCAATTGCAACCTTACTTTGTCCTATAACATCCCAAAGGTAGTAATTATCCACCCTATCATCATTATCTAAATAATCTTTAACATCCTTTATAGAATCCTCTATATCACTAGGTGCTGCTATAACTAAATCTGAATTTGCAGTACCAAATACTTTATATAAACTACTATCTAATGTCATCATTGTATTTGCTACATTAAGGAACAATACTGAAATATAGAAGACCAAGGTAAATATCATTAAGATTAATATACTTTTCTTTTTATATTTGAACATATCATTAATTGCCATAGCAAAACTTGAGCTACTATTACTAATTAAAGATTTTTTCATCTTTTTCTGTGATGATGTTAATCCAATATTTATTGCATCTACTGGTTTAATCTTATCAACTACCTTAAGTACTCTATAAAGATTAATATAAACTAAGCTGTTAAATAGTATAAATGCCACTATAACTATTGCTAATGAAGTCACATCAAATTTGTATTCTCCAAAATATTTAAAAATAATATTGCATATATAAGACACCATTGGAATGCTTATTAATATTCCAAGTAAAGATGATACTATTGACACAAGTCCATATCCGTATAAATAAACTCTTCTTATTTTCTTTGAGGAATATCCCATTGCTTTATATATACCTATTGATTTATATTCCTTTAAAATGTTATTTTTTATATTTGATCTTAATATTAAGATTAAAACTACTATTAATATTATTGAAGCTATTATCCCAAAGCCTCCAGCCAAACTAGCTGACATTACTGAGGTAACCACATAAAGATTTTTATCAACTATTGCTCCTCCAAGAGGCTCGTTAATATACTCAGATAATTCCACATTCTTTTTTGATGGATCTCCATCGCAATTCATAGTTATCAAATTTCCTTTTGGTAGTTCTTTTAAACTTTCCCTTTTAGCTTCATTTACATAAAGATAAAGAATTCCAACTCCAGTTGTTGCTTGATTTGAGTCATTTACTATTGCTGATATTTTATATCCTGAGGTCTTTCCATTACTATCTATTATTTTCGCGGTGTCTGAAACCTCAATACCCTTAATATCTGCAATTGTGGAAGGTATCCACATCTCGCCTTCTTTTGGTGCCATCTGTTCCTTATTACCTTCAACAATATTCATTTTGTTACTTAAATTTTCCACATTATCAATTGGAATAACATAACTCATAAGATTATCATTTATCTCATCATTAAAACTTAAATTTGTTGAAACTGAAAATAAATCATATTTTTTATAATTTCTAGTTTCATTTCCCTGAGACTCATACCAACTAGCAGTTTTCTCTATTACTGATTCCTTTGTTGTAATAACTGTAATATCAGGTGTGCTATCCCCCTCATAATACTTTTGCACAAAGCTTTCAGATACTGCTGTAACTATTGTGCTTACTGATATAAGTGCAATTGCTATAGTAAATATAATCCCCAGTAAAAAATACTGACCCTTCCTTTTTTTCATTTTAGATAACCACATATTATTTGCCCCTTTATTCATTATTTTTTCTTTATTTAAATTCCTAATTTTTCTTTGCTACACTTTTAATTATAGGAGATAAATATATAATCCTCGTATTCTAATTCTTAATGAATTCTTACATCTTTCTATTTTTTTATATATAAAAAAGAGATAGGCTTTAATCAGCCTATCTACTAATTTATTAAATTATGGAATAAGTCTCTTTCTGTCTCTAGTAATCAAAGTTGCTTCTCTTACATTTTCCAGACCTAAAATTTTTGCTGTAATTCTTTCTAATCCAATAGCTAATCCTCCATGCTTAGGCATGCCATACTTAAATAATTCTAAATAACTTTTATAGTTATTAGAATCAAGTCCCTTATACCTCATATTTTCCACTAACATTTTATAGTCATGTATTCTTTGCCCACCTGTTGTAATCTCTATTCCTTTAAATAATAAATCAAAGCTATGTGTACCTTCTTTACCATGTGGCATTGTATACATTGGTCTCTTCTTCCTTGGATAATGAGTTAAGAATAGAAAATCACTGCCTAACTTTTCTTTTGCATATTTGCATATAAGCTTCTCAGCCTCAGGATCTAAATCTCCCTCTAATAATTCTTTATTATAATTCTCTTTTAATATACTAATTGCTTCATTAAATCTGATCCTAGGTATCTCTTCATTTATTACTGGCAACTCCACTTCTAAGAGCTCTAAATATTTTCCACCCTTATCTTCTAAGGCTCTTAGTATAAATTTCAATAAATTTTCTTCTAATTCTATAATATCAAATTCATTTTCAATGAATCCCATTTCTAAATCCATACTTATATACTCATTAAGATGTCTATTTGTATTATGCTCTTCTGCCCTATAAGCATGACCTATTTCAAATACCCTTTCAAATCCAGAACCAACCATCATTTGTTTATAAAATTGAGGACTTTGAGCAAGGTAAGCTTTATATTCAAAGTATTTCACTTCGAAAACCTCTGTGCCACCTTCTGCACCTTCCTTAACAATTTTAGGTGTATGAATTTCTGTAAATCCCTCATTGTTTAAAAAATCTCTAAATGCATTTACTATAATATTTTGTATTTTAAAAATTCCGTTTATTTTTTGGTGTCTTAAACTTAATACTCTATTATTAAGCATTGTGTCCAAATTAACTTCTAAATTTCCCTTATTTATTTCTATTGGAAGCTCACTATCCGCTTTACTTATAATCTCTATACTCTCTACTTCTACTTCAAATGGATTTAATTTATTATTGCTTTCTTTCACCTTTCCAATAATAGATACTACTGACTCAATACTTATTTCAGATAAATCAAAGTCATTATTATTTACAATACATTGAACTAACCCTGATCTATCTCTAATAATTATAAAAGTGATATTTTTTAATCTCCTAATTTTATAAATCCATCCCTTAATACATACTTTTTCATCTATAAATTCTTTTAATTCATTTACTAATTTTCTTTTCATATTATTACCTCCAAAAAAACAATCCCCTTGAGTAAAAACTCAAGGGGCAAAATATTTCGCGGTACCACCCTTTTTAATAATGTTTAATTGAACTAAAATGAGTACCATATATAGAATGCGCTCTTCCTATATATAAAAAAAAGCACCCACTCCTAATAGGAGTGAATGCATATTCACGGTACCATCCTAATTCAATAATGTATTAATACATTATCATCTTAAGCCCCTATAACGGAGGAAACCCGTCTTATCTTACTATAGTTCAGATAAGCTTCTCCAGAATGTCTTTCAATACTACCTTTCTCATAGGCTCTCACCAACCCTACTCGCTTTGGATACTAAGTATATATTTACTCTTTCCTTCAAAGAATTTACTTTACTATATTCTATTTAAAAATATTATTATTGTCAACATCTTATTTAGTGTTATTATATAAGCTCATTTACCTATATCTAATCTCATTTCAATCAATTAATAAAAGCGCTACTCAATACTATATTAACTCTTTAACTTCAATAAATGGATTTCTATATCTATCTTTCTTTAAAGTTCTATTGCCAATATTAATAGCTTTCTTAGGGCATATATTTATACAACCCATACAATCAGTACATTTTCCTAACCAGACTGGTTTATTATCAACCATTTCTATATCCTGTACCGGACAAATAGCTTTGCACATTTCACAACCTATACAATCATCATTTACATTAAAGGCTTTGTCCTTATTCTTAAACCACTTTTTCCAAGAGTTGTAGTATAATTTCCCCCCTCTTCTATAATCAACTTTCTTTATTTCTCTTTGAGTAATACTTTCAATAAAGGTATCTATTTCAGGATCATATAACTTTATTGCCTTAAGAGCTCTTTCCTTAGTTGGATTTTTACCTGCTCTTGTATAGTTTGAAATGTATTTAACCGTTGTATAATTACTTAATTCACCTTTTGAGCCTAGAAGTTCATTAATATGAGGGAAACTATCTTTAGCTCCTCCCCCTCCAGTAACTCCTATTGCAAAGATATATGTATTATTATTTACATTTAATTTTGATATAAACTCTTCTACAACAATAGGTAGTGAGCCACAATGAATAGGATATATTAAACCTATAACATCATCATCTATATTAAAATCAGACTTCTCTAAAGCAGTTGGTATAGATATTAACTCACAGTCACCTACTGCATCTTTTATTTTCTTAGCTACATATAATGAATTTCCTGTAGCTGTGAAGTAATAAATCTTCATATTTTCTCCCCCCCTTAGATTTTATATTTAATCTAACAAATACAAGTTTTCCTATTAATAATAATACATTTTCTTAATTCTTTCAAAGAGTGGGGCCTAATGACTATAAAACTAAAAGACTCCAGTATATTATACTGGAGTCTTTTAGTTTCATCTATGTAATTTCTTATATCTTTTATATCAATCTCAGAAAAGGTTTACTCCTATGCTACAACGCCATTCTTCTTTAACTTACGACATTTCTTCTTGCATATGACATAAGCACCATCTTTACTATTTTTAATATCTATAATTAATTTTGTCATAACTTTTACCAATTCTTCTGTTTCATCTTTTGTTTGACGGAATTCTACCCCATAGAAATAATTATTACTATCATTGTCTCTTTTCCAAGCTAACATAGATTCTATATCATAATTAATTCCATATAAGCTAAAGGAGACTTTATAAATAACATTTTCTAATGGAAAATTTAAATTTGATTTAAATTTTATTCCTGTTGCACTTATATCCATTATGCATATATAAGACCTACCACTGTCAATTTTCTTTCCATTAACCCTGCTAATAGTTATTTCCCCACACAAATTTAGTGGTAAAATAACTCTAAACATATTTCTCTTATTTACGTATTCTTCCATATTACTACTCTCTTTCTCATAAACTTTAAACTTATAGCTATTTTAATAATTACTTATCTACCCATTAAGTAATTCACTATAAGTTACTCCCTTTTTCTTTTTCACATAAATCCCACTATTAATTATATATGGAAATATTTGATTAAGCAATAATCATTCCCAGTCAAAACATTTCTAACGTATATTTTCAAATATACCAAATACATTTAAAATTCCAAATCCCCACTCTGGATTTGGATATATATCTCCCTCTCTTTTTACTGTTCCACGTATAAGGTATGATCTTAGAGTTTCACTAAACATATATGGATTATATCCATTTACTATTCCCCATTCAAGGACTAAAGTAGAAACTCCTGCTAATACTGCTGCTGATACTGATGTTCCACTAATAACAGAAACTTTGTTATTTGGTGATATAGTCTTCATTTTCTCACCACCTGCTGCAACATCAATTTGAGTTAATGATATATTTCTTAGTGAAACCCCTGAATAATCTACTATATTATTATTATTTTGATTATATGATGCAGCAGTTATTACATCACTAGAATCTCCTGGTATAGTTAGTGTACCACATGGATCATATGGTATAAGTTTTGTATCACCAACAGTAATACCCTTTTGAGGTATCCATGCATTATATAAGCCTTTATTATACTTATTTGATGTTAACCTTATTTTCCATCTTCCAGGCCTTAGTGTAAAGAAATACACTAATATTAGTTCATCTCCACTTATTTGTTCTGGTATAAAATAATTAACTACAATTTTTGTTTTCTCAAATATAAAAGTATACTCTTCTGTTGAATTAATAATTAATGGCACTATACCTGTATTCTCTCCAGAAGGTGATATAATTTCAATTGACATAATATCAGGTCTATCAATCCAGACTTCCAATGTAATAAACTTTTGTTCCTCTCCAACGTCTATATCAAAAGTGTCTATTCCTCCAATATTTGATATACTTCCAGCTGTATGCCCTTGTTCTGCGCCTTCATTTCCAGCTCCACTAACAACAACCACTCCCCTATGTCCTACTACTGATTCAATATATTGCTGTAAAATACCATCACCCTTATGATTTCCTGAACTAGTTCCTAATGGCAAGAAAATAACTATTGGCTTATTATTATCAATGCTATATTCTAAAAGGTATTCTATTGCCATAAATATTGAAGTAATGTTATATATGGGAACCTTTATGCCATAATCTAATTTAAAACGTGCATCCTCATTAAGCTTTACTACTGCAAATTCACACTCTGGGGCAACGCCTTTAAGCTCTGGATTTTTCCCAATAGCTCCAATTATTCCTGCCATATTTGTACCATGGCCTATTTCATCTTTACTTGGAACAATGCTATATGCATCACCCCCACTTTTATTTATCTCTATAGCATGATCTATTTCATTTCTACTAAAAATAGAACCATATGGAACCTCTCTATTAATATTAGTGTCATTGGAATTTATAGTCTGATCCCAAATTGTAGTAACTCTTGTTTTCCCATTGTAATCACTCAATTCTTCATTTAAATAATCTATCCCTGTATCAATTATTCCAACTAATGTGCCTTTCCCTTTTAAATCTAAAGAGTCTTTATGTTGTACAAACTCAACACCTGAAGCATCTATAGGACTAAGCTCTTGAAGTGTATAAAATTGTGGTGTTTTTACATAAATTATAGGCGGTATTAAATTCTCCTTACTATCTAATTGAAAGTTTCTAATATAAGAAAGGGTTTCCGCATTACCTTTAAAATCTTTTCTAACAGTTAATATTGCATATTTATCATTTACTGGTGTTAAATATACATTCTTATCCTTCACTTTTTCCCCTTGAATTTTACCATTATATTTGACAATGAAATTAATAAAATTACTGTCATTAAAGACATATCCCGGTGTAGTGTATAGAATGTTATTCACTAAATTCTCTCCTCCCTTATATATTTTAAATTTTCCGGAATCCTAATAAATAAATTATTAATATAGTATTCATAATAATTATCTTCTTTTACTACTCTATAATTTCCTATAACTATATTTAAACTATTAAATAAATTTAAAATACCATATCCTATGTTCCTGTTAGGATATATCTGAATATCTTCTCTTTTCCTATCAGCCCCATAAACTAAATAGCTTTCTACTTTTTTAGAGGTCATACTTCTATCATTGCCTTTAATTATTCCCCATTGTAGTACTATAGCACAAGCTCCTGCTACTATTGCTGTTGCAGCTGAACTCCCAGATAAAGTACTTCTACTTCCTGATATATCTGTAGTTAGAATATTAATTCCTGCTGCTGCAATTCCAGGTTTAGTTACCTCATCTGAGGTAAACCCCTTTCCTGATGCAGGTAATATAGAATTATTTTCTTGATTATAATGTGCAACAGAAATAACATTCTTCCCCATTGAAGGTATTACTAATGTAGTGTAAGGATCTGGTTCTAAGAATTTTGTCCCATCTGGTATTGTTATCCCTGGAGGAAGCCATATATCATATCTTCCTACTGTTATATATTCTCCCTTTAATTGAAAATTCCATATTCCATCTTTTATATTATTAAATGATACTTCTATCATTTGCTTACCAGTAAAATTATCTGGCACAAAATATCTAACATACACTGAGGTATCCATCAGCGCAAACTTAAAACTAGTAACCCTATCTACTTTTGCTGCAATAAATGAAGATTCTGTACCATTTGGTGATATTATATTTAATGTCACTCTATCAGGCTCCCCTACCCATATATAAAAATAAAAACTTTTCATAGGTTTTGAAATTTTCAATTCTATATTTTCTATTGAACCTACTCCATTTAGTTTTCCTAATTTATGTCCTTCTAAATTCCCCTCATTTCCTGTACCTGCTACTACAACTATACCTTCTATTTCAGCAACTAATGATAAGTACTTTGACATCAAACTCTTACCATCGTGACTTCCTTCTGTAGTTCCAAGACCTATGTAGATTACCATTGGCTTACTTAAATTCACAGCATAGTTCTTTAAATACTCTACTCCAGATAGTATCTCAGAGGCATTATATACTGGTACAGGTTTTATACCATTTTCATTAAGTAACTTATTATAATATCTAGATTCTTGTAACTTTACTATTACAAATTCACAGTTAGGAGCAATCCCTTTTACTGAATCATCGTAGCCTCTAGCTCCAATAATACTTGCTACTTTTGTTCCATGCCCTATTTCATCTTTACTAGGAACTATTCCATATGGATCCTCATTATTTCTATTAGCTATTATTGCTTTATTAATCTCTTCATTAGAGAATACTTGTCCTATATATTGCTCTCCTTTTTCTTTTAATATAACTGTTTGATCCCAAATACTCAAAATTCTTGAAGTATCATCTTCTCTAATAAACTCTTTATTTAAATAATCTATGCCAGTATCAACAATACCTACTAAAACATTACTCCCATCTAATCCTAGATATTGATTTTCTTGAATTCTATCTATATTACTAACATTAGTAGGTGCTGTGTTCTGTAATATAAATATACTTTTATGTTGAATTACCAATATAGAAGGAATATCAATTTTTAATCTACCTATATCACTTTCTTCTATAGAAATAACTGCAAGTTTATCATTGATAGTTGCTCCACAAGCATAATCTACCTTATCTATTTCTTCTTTAAAGTTTCCTCTATATCCTACTACTAAATTAATATAATCTTCATTATAATAACAATTACCTAAGCTTCTACTCATACTAACTCCAAAAAATAACTTAATATATTAAATACTATTAATACATTACAAATAATATCTCTAATATATATATAATTATTACTAAATGATTGATAAAGAAAGAGGCAGGGAACAATCCCTACCTCTCTATGATACTAAATCATATGGATAACTATATAAGCTAAATGAAACCTTATAGATAATATTCTCTATACTCCTTTTCATTAAATTCTGCTATATCTCCCTTAGTAGTATTCTTTATTGAATACATTGCAAAATCTGAGTACTTAACTAGAGTATCGTAATCCTCTGAATTTTCAGGATACCATGCAATTCCTACAGAAGCCCTTATCATCAATTCATTAGACCCAGGCAAATAAAATATTGTATTTTTCATAGTTCTATGTATTTCTTTTACTATATCTAGTATTTCACCTTTATTTTCATATCCATAAATAAATATAGAAAACTCATCCCCAGATATCCTTGAAATTAGTGACCTATGTTTCTTAAATTCCTTAAGTATATTAGCTGCCTTTTGAATATATTTATCTCCATACTCATGTCCGTAAGAATCATTTACAAACTTTAAATTATCTAAATCTAACATAATAAATGCAGCTGTATTAAGATTATCTTTCTTAAGTTTCTCCATACACATCCTTCTAAAGGCTCTTCTATTTAACAGTCCTGTAAGAACATCATGATCCCTATCATATTCTATTTTAATCTTTTCAGAAATTTCTTTAGTTACATCAGTAATAATACCAATTGTTACATTTTCATCTTCTTGAACTATTATTTTTATCAAACGCTCCTCATTATCATTTTTTAATATATATATTTTTTCCTCATTCTCATACTTAACCTTAGTTGCATCTTCAATTATTAATTTAAAAGTTTCAATATCTAAATATTCTGGTGCTTCATGTACACCTTCGATTCCCAATACTTTAAATATCCCCTTAGTGCAGTATACACTTTCTTCGCCATTTCTATATTTAAATGCTCCCAAAGGAATATTTAGTAGATTAATAACCTTATTAAGCTTAGATGATTCCTCCGCCACATTTCTACTTAAGGTTGTAATTGCTGCTGATAGTTCATCAATCTCTAATATATTTACTTCCTCTAATCTTATAGGCTCTCTAGGATTGCTTTCTCTAACTTTTTTAGCTAAATCCCTTGTTGATCTTGTCACTTTTCTTACTAATATCAAAGCAAGGAATATTCCTATAGCTGTTGAAGCTATAATTAGGCTTACTAAATACTCCAAAGTTTTTAATATTGGTTGAAATAAATCCCCTCTTTTAATAAGTAATACAATATCCCACTTTTCCTCTGAAAATCTATCATTAGTTTTATATAAATTAATCTCTTTTTTAAAAATATAACCTGTATCCTTTTTCTTTCCATTTGTGAGTTTATGGATATTGTCGTAGATATTATCTATTTTCATATTTTCATTTTTATAATAATTCAATATTTCTTCACTAGTGCTATTAAGACTTATGATATCTTCTAAGTTTAGATTATTATCACTATTATTTGATTCTACCATTATGGCATATGAAGTCTTGTTATCCTTTTCATTTTTAGTTAAAATCTCATTGATATAATTTAAGTCAATACCTACACCAATTACACCATAAGGTATACCTTCATTATTTATGAGTGGGATAGAATAGGTTATAACTTTAACTTTAGGATTTGTTATATTTGATGGTTTACCCCAGTATCTAAATTCTCTAATGTCTTCATATTCATATTCATATTCCTTCAACTCACTTATTGGCTTATAAAAAAAATCATTATCAGCTTCTTCTTTGTTTAGTGTATATTTACTTTTCCAATTACTAGCAGGAGATATCTTCAAATTTTTAACAACATCAACTGATCCTATTTCTATATATAAATCAGAATTGTCATGATTAGTACCTACAGGATTGATATCCTTTATATAAATACCTTCTTTTTTATCTACATTTAAATTATCACTATTTTCATTTACAGTATCAAAGACTATAAAAAAATCAGTTGTATAGTTTTTATGTACCATATTAATTATATCCTCTGATATATCTGTTAGCACTTCATTTGATAAGCTATTATTACTATTTAATTCTTTAGTTGATACCCCCTTATTTTCTAAGATATTTAAAATATATGAATTAATTTCTTCTGCTTGATTATTTATATTACTCCAATTTTGTAGCATTTGATCTTCAATATAAGTTTGCTTATTGTTCACTTTATCATAAAAAATATTAAATGTATTATCTACTAATGCTGGTATTATACTACTTCTAAAAATTGCAATTGCAAAGAAACATCCTTGTAAAAGTATAGGAATAATTACTGCAATTTCCACCTTTCTTATTATTGAATTTTTCTTCACCCATAACACCTCCTTAATATTAAATACATTAATAAATCTACTAATCCTGAAGTTTTTTCTTAATCTAAAATAAAAAGTAAGAGGCAGGGATACACCCTACCTCCCATAATTTAAAATCTAAGTATTCTTCTTATTTATTCCCTTAACTTTAGATAACATAATTGGCACTGTTGTTGCTACAACTAAAATTATTAATAATATTATTGCCATCATATTACCAGATGCAAAGCCTATTGGAACCTTAGGTGTTATTACTCCTGTTAATTGTAGTATTATCCCTACTAGACCTATTATAGAACCTCCTGCAACAAGTCCAGAAGATAAGCTTATTCCATTAGATATTCTAAGTTCTCTTACTTTATCAGTTTTACTCATCTTTTCAACAAATAAACGTATTAATGCTCCTACTAGTATTATAGAAGTTGTTGATATAGGTAGATAGAATCCTATAGCAATAGTCATTATAGGCATATTTAATAAATATAAGAATAGTGCTATAACTACACCTACTATAATCATAGGCCATGGTAAGTTTCCTGACATTATACCTGATGTTAAAGTAGACATTAAGTTAGCCTGTGGAAGAGCAAATGGTGCATCTACTCCAGTAACTGCAATTTGATCCTTTAATATAAGAATTGTTCCAGTTACAACTACAACACCTACTATACTAGATATTACAAAATAGTTTTGCATTTCATTTTTTCTTCCCTTTATCATATAAGTTACCTTTTGAGATTGGCTATATCCACCTGCTACTGATATTGCTACTACCATAAATAGTGCAAATAAAAGTAAAGATTTATTATCTGACTTACCAGTCCATCCCATTACAACAAATACTAGTGTTAATATAACTAAGGATGCTATTGTCATACCTGATACAGGAAGGTTTGATGTTCCAATTGTACCAGTTAAACGACCTGCAACTATTACAAATAATAGGGCTAATATTAATGATACTATTGCTGCTATTAATGCCATAGTAATGCTTTTTGAAATTATAAACCCAGCTACAAATGCAAGTGCAACTCCAACTAATAATATTAATACATGTCCTGAGCTCTTTTCTGAATTACCATCATGCCCGCTCTTTGCTTTAAAAGTCTCTTTTAATGAAACTATTATGGTTGGTATAAGCTTAATTGCACCAATTAACCCACCACAAAGCATCATTCCAGCACCTATGTACTTAACATAATTACCTGATATTAAGTTTACGTCCATTGAATTAAGCAATACTGAAGAATCATTCCATGAATGTGCAGTAGATTCTGCAAAATCAGTAAAGTAGCCTATTAATGGAGCTATCCCAAAGTTAGCCAGTACAGAACCTGCAAACATAGTTAAGGCAACTTCCATTCCTACTATAAAGCCTATACCTAATAAAAGAGGATTTACTTCAGTAGAAAACTTCCACTTGTAGAACTTACTTCCTAAAAAATTAACAGTATTATTAATTAAATTTAAAAATGACCCTGTTAATACATTAATAATACCACTTACTACAAATCCAATACCCATGAACTTTCCGGCATCTCCACCTTCTTCTGAAGCCTGTATAGTTTCTGATATTGCTAAAGCTTCTGGATACATTAATTTTTGATCTTCTTCAATTATTAAATAATTATAAACTAGAGATAATGCCCCTATTCCAAATAAAGCTCCTGCTATACCTACAACTATGCCTTCAAAAAATGTAACATCACTGCCTATTAATATAATGGCAGGCAATACATAAATTACACCACTTGCTATAGATTCTCCACCACTTGACATACCTTGTATTATGTTCTTACCAAATATGTTTTTGCTACGAGAAAACATACCAAGAATTATTGAACCTATTATAGCTCCAGGAATTCCTGCTGCAACAGTTAATCCTGATTTCATACCTGAATATGCAGTAGATGCTGCAAATACAGTTGCTAGTAATATTCCTATTATCATTACAACTAAGTTTGATCCTTTGTTTTCTTTTCCTCCATGACTTTCACCCGAAGTCGATTTAGCCACTTTTCTCTTCATTTGTTATTTCCTTCCTTTGTTTGTTGATTATACTATGATTTTATTAATATAGTACCAAAAACTATATTATCATGTGTTCTTTATTGTCGCAATTATTTTTTCCTTTACTTAGGTTGCACATAATAAATTAACTTATTCTTTCTTTGAGTCTAATAAAGCTAAAAATAGTCGCCTTAGATTAAATATATTTAACCTTAGGCGACACTTACTTACATTATAGATATTATTATAGTCATAATTACTGTATTTATTATAATTAACTTTTTGTGTATACTATATTAACTCCCATGAAATACCACATAATTAATATATTGAACTGTAATTGTAGTATGTAGGACATTATATATTTACTACTTCTCATTAATTTTTACACTGCTGCATAAATAATTACTGATATTAATGTTGCAATTATATCGTATATATCAAATGGACTACCTAGAAAGAAATCATGGATTATTTCAGATGTTATAGCTAATACAGATATCCCTACTAAAGTTATGATTGTAAGTTTATAGGTATATTCGTTTTTATAAAATGATGTATATAGACTTTCTGATATGAATGCAAAGATCCATGGTGCTCCTATATTTGGTGCTATTCCAAGGATAAATTTTATTGACTCATTTGTCATAAGATTGGTATCTCGTCCAAGGACTGTAAGTGTCCATATTACTGCCCCTATTATACCTAGAATATTTGTTAACTTGAGCTTTTTCATTAATTTCTCCCTTTACTAATTATCAATATCATCAAAGATTTCGCCATTTTCTAAGTATATTAAATCTGTATTTAGACTACTATCCTTTATTAACATCTCCAATTCTTCTTTTGAAATAGTACTATCTCCTGATTTGAATATTTGTACTATATCCTTATGCATTGGAATAAAGTATTTAGGCTTCAATACATTTAATGCTTTTAATATTCCCTCTTTACCCATGGTCATAGGTGGAAAATAATTTGTTATTGGTAATATAGCAATATCAATAGAGAATTTGGATGCTATATCTTTCATAAAGGCTCCATAAAGGGTATCACCAGCAAAATATATGGTTTTACCTTCAGCTTGTATTATATAGCCTACTGTTGGAACCATATGTCTAGCTTGTACAACTGTTATTGATATATCTTTTATTTGGAAGGTTGTTCCTAGCTTTGCTGGTTTTCTATTTAATAGTAAGGGTATAAATGATAGGGTGGGTGCGTATAGCGGGCATTTATCCTTGAATTTCTTGATGAAGTTTATATCAATGTGGTCGAAGTGTTCGTGACTTAGTAGGATTCCATCTAGGGTTTCTATGTTTTTGTAGTCTTGTGAAACTGGTTTTGATCTCTTGTAGATTAGGTTACCTTTATTGCTGAAGTAGGGATCTAGGATTATTTTTGTTGTTTTGGTTGTTAGTAGGACTGTGCAGTTGCCTAGTAGTTGTAGTTTCATTTTTAACTCCCCTTTTACTATTGATACTTGAATTATCTAATAACCAAATTATACCACATTTTATTATTGATAAAGTGCTACTCATTGTTTGTACTTATTTTTGTATAAAAATAAGACTTAGATTACTCTAAGCCTTATCAACAATTATAGTTCTTCTTCTATTACTTTTTTACTTCTCTTAAGTTGCTAGATAGTCATTATATATATTTATAAAATAACTAGCTTCTCAGATAATACATACTCCTCTTCAATTTCTTTATGAGTTAAATTATTCTTTATATTATCTACCCTATTCTTCAAATATTTTTGAAGGGCTTCATCCTTACAATAAATATAGCATCCTTTCATTCCCCTAGTCATTAAAACCCTGTAGGTATTCTTAATTAGTTTATCTGCTATATCTAATGCTTCTTGTTTATTATTCTTGTATAACTTCTTTATCCCGTTTAAACTCTTATCCGTACGAGCCCTTTTAGTAAAGTCTGCTATTACTTGTCCATTTTCATACCTTAAATCATCACCTATAATGACTCCAACATAATCAAACTCTAAACCTTGGCAGGTATGAATACACCCAATTTCATTTACAGAATTTTTTCCTATTGCCCATGGTTCTTTGCTATTAAGATTCCACTTCATTTTAAAATCAAATTCTGGTAAAACAATATCATATGTGTCTTCCCTATTGTCATTTTTAGTCTCCCATTCCCAACAGTATCCTGCAAGCATTCTTGCTTTATTATTTTCCTTATTCTTTTCCATTATTAATTCTTTAATCTCACTTGGATTATCTAAAACTTTAATCTCATAATCAAAGTCAAATCCATCAAAGTTTGCTGTATCTTTTATTTCTAGTACATCATCAATCCAATTTAAATATCCATCTGAACCATTACATCTAAATTGTGCTGTTAACTCTTCTTCAATAACTTTCGCCCCTTGTTCCTTAGCAAAATGTTTTATTGCTTCTACAGAACCAATATCACTAAATGTTACTCTTTGTTCCTCATCAATAAAGAATACAGATAACTTTGATGTGCTTATTATTTCTTTTATTTGATTTTCACCCTTATTCTTAAACATTCCAGATTTTTCATTTAAGCGGTGTGCTTCATCAACTAGCAAAACATCTATTTCATTCTCTTTTGAGTCAATATAAGATCCTGATCCCTTAAACAAAGTTCCTATAAACTTTTGAGTATAGTTCCTTTTAAGTTTTAATGCGTATACTTCTCTAGGTGCTACATTTTTAGAAACATACTGTGTAAGATAACCTGCTGCATTAAGCTTTACTAATAAGTTAATAGCTAATACTGACTTTCCTGTACCTGGACCACCTTTTATAATAAAAACGTGCTTCTTCCCTGATAATATATTTTTCAATGCCACCTTTTTTATTCTTTCAAAAACAACCTTTTGTTGATCTATAAGCTTAAATTCTTCATTCCCATCAAGCATTAATACAAGAGCATCTTGTAGTGATTTTGAAGGTCTTATCTTGCCACCTTCAATGTCATATAAAGTTTTACCCCTATCTCCTTTTGAAACATACCTTAAAATAAACTTCCTAAGCTTATTAACCTCTCCTTGAGTATATGCTGGAGCCTTTTCTAAGTAGTTATTATAGCCGTCTGAAATTAATGGATCATTTTCTTTTTTTATATAGTTATGTAAATATGCACAGGGATGCAAAGCTATCCTATTCTTTTCTACCCCTTCATTATAATCTTCAATTGCACAGGCATAAGTCCATGCTTGATAAGATGGATGTGTTGTTCTTCTAACTCCCTTATTTATAAAAGTCTTAACTATTCCATCTTCATCTTGAACCTCTTCTACTTTCTCCCATTGTTTTAATTCTACAATAATTACATTTTGCTTATCATCTTTGTCTAGACCTGAAAGTATAAAATCTATTCTCATTGATGTTGCTGGAATTCTGTATTCAATTGCAACTGTACAATCCCCTGGAATTTGAGGTATGTTTAGTGCTTTATACATATAAAGCATAGAATTTTTCCATGCCCTTACTTCAGATTGATTAGCCTTACCAATCTTTTCTCTATATACCTTTTCTATTGCTATACTTATTTCATCATTATCTACATGCTTTATGAATTCATCCTTACTTGCCTCATAAACTATCATTTGCTACCCCATCCCTACTTTTTAAAGTTCAGTGTACTTTTTGCTTGTCCCCTTAGCTTTTTCTACTGGATATTTCTTTTCGTTCTTATCCATTTTTTTCTCTATTATATCCTCTATATTAACGCCTAGAGAGTCCGCCATATGTAAGCAATAAACCATAACATCAGCTAGCTCTTCTCCTACTGCTTCTTTATTGTAGTTATCATCCCAAAGGAAATGCTCTAATAACTCTCCTGCCTCAATACTTATTGCTTTGGCTAAGTTTCCTGGTGTGTGGAATTGTGACCAATCCCTGTCGTCTCTGAATTTTCTTACTCTACTTTTTATTTCTTCCATTATTTTTCTCCTTTATTAAAAATCCATATATATTATGTTTCCTATATTGTGAATCTATTACTATAATTGTACCATAATTTATTTGGGGATTTCATCTTTAGTTTCTAAGTTCATTTACTTTTAGTTAATTTAGAATTTGAATATTAATTTAAAGTTAAGAGGCAGGGATTATCCCTACCTCTCTTTTATTTTATTAGTATTGAGTATACAATCACTGATATAATTTTTTAAATTTGTACTATATATTAAATTAACTAACTTAAAATAATTTTTTAATTATTTCAGGTAGCAGTGCTAGTACACATATACAAACTAAAGTAATATTGTATTCTTAAAAGAATATTCCTTTTTATTAAATCAATGATACATATTTTCTGCTATGATGCAAATATCCATATTTATCCAACATTTTTTTCTATTCCTAGTGTAATTTATTGATTTATTTGAGAAAACATTTTATCTATCGTAAAGAATGTAATACTCAGCCTATGGGACCTATTGTTCCAAGAAGAGTAATTAATTTTATCTTTTTCCTTTTCTATCCCACAGCAAATAATACATACTACCATGTTCACCACTTTTTAAGACTATTAACTCTATATTTTACTTATTAACAATAATACCTATAGTTACTTTGTTTTTAAAAACACTTTATCAATTTATCTATTATTCCATGACTTACCAAATAATTCATTTCCATTTGCTGAAAGTTCTAAAACTTTTGTTTCTTCCAATATTCTTCTACTTTCTTTACTATATGCTGATTTCTTATCAAATGAAATAAAAATCTGTTTACCAACACTTTTATACTTTAAGAGTATTTTTTCAATAGCATCATCAGCTATTTGCTTTAAGACAACTGAATCGTGAATTAAAATTGGTAATACAGTCATCTCTAGTACGCTTAAATCGTATACTACCATGCTCTTATATGAAGTGCCTGTCCCAGTGTCATCTACAGTTTCAAACTTATATTTATTCTTGTCAAAGAAAAGAATAGGAGGTTTCTTTTTCCCAAAATATATATAATCGTTTATTTCCTGCATTTTAATATTAATACTACTTTGTAGCTTCTGTAGCTGCTCCATTTTCATGCTGTCTCTTCTATCTTTTGTATCATTCCTTGAAGTAGTTAGATTAATTAATTTTTCATATGCATTATTCTCATTTTCTATTGCTTCAATTTTTTTCTGTAAATTCGAGTATTTAATTAATATAGCCTTTGATAAGTTAGGTATCTGAATTACTTCTTTAATATTTCCTTCAATTTCATCTATTTCTAATTGTGAAGTTGACATTAATAAACTTAGCTTTTTTTTCTTATCAGCTAATTCATTTTTCAATACTTTTCTTATTTCATGATGAAATTCTTCTACTTCTATGATATTTTTGACATTTGCATTTGGGAAAAACTCTAATAATTCATTGAATTGTCCTGATCTCAGACTAGAAGTTTCTTTTATACTATTATTTATTGAAATAAATTCAGAATAAAATTTACTTAATTGTCTTTTAGCTACTGACAAGCGTTGCTTTAATCTCAGTACTTCCTCAGCTTTGACTGAATCTATATCTAACAAATTATTATCCAAATCCACGGAAATTTTTTCCTTTTCTTTGTTCAAAACATCTAATTCATTTAAATTTATAGTATACTGACGTTTACCAATAGACGATACAAATTTATATTTTTGAGCATTTTTAAATGTAATTAGTTCTTCTTCTCTTTTCTTTAATAATGACTCTAGCTCAGAAATTTCATTATATAAGTTAAACAATTTTAATAATGCATTAATTGGAGCTCCAGCTGATTCATTATGGACAATATCTAATGGTCGTTTCTCATTTAGATTATCTTTTCCGTATATTCTAGTATACCTACCAACAATGTCACGAAAACTAATATTAGTATATTCTATACCATAACCTTTCTTTAAAAACTTCTGATAATCTCCAAGTGAGATATTTGATATAATATCATATTTTTCATTGCACTTACCAACACTTTCTAATTCATTTGTATTTCTTGAAAAGTAATATCTGTTCCCATGAAAAATAAAACAAAATTTAATTGTATGGGCTCCAACGTTACGTTGAATATCTGTAGATTTTAATATGTAATCTTTCCCACCAAATACAAAATCTATAATCATTAAAAAAGTAGATTTACCAATAGAATTTGTACCATAGTCATCACCCAAAATAGTATTTAAGTTAGGATAAAATTCGATTCTTTTTTCTTTAAATTGTTCACAAATAACCTCATATAGCATAATAAACTCTCCTTGATATATAATTATATTCTATTTTACCTAAAACAAATAGGCACTCTAATGTCTCTATAAATTCAGTAATACCAGCAAATTTATTAATTACTTTTATATATAATTCATAAACAGTTAATTCTTCTTTTTCTAAAATATTTAATATAATAGGAAATTTATTTATTATGCTTTCGCTATAACTGAATAATTTATTTGGTAATTTCATGGAACACCTCACAACTCTGCACAAAATACGAAATGACAGCTTCACATGCTTCATTTGAAGCTCCTAATGATTTTGATTCTATCCATCTTACTAAATGTTTAAATATGTCACTTTTGCTAACCATTTCTTTTTCGCATTTCAAAAAACTTGTCTTTATCTCTGATGCAACTAATGTAAAGTTCATCTGTCCTGATTGCTCCAGATTTTGAAATGTTTCTTTTATAAAATTAAAATAAATACAAACATATGTTTCAACTTTAATTTTTAATATAGAATATGTATCCTCAATTTTATCAGCAATCTTCAATGCTCTATATTCCAATTTCATATTTTTTAATGTCTTTTCATCAATTTGTGAAAGAGCATTAATTACCAAAATTATTTCTTGCTCTAAATCTTGGTGAGAAGTAGCTATTTGGGCTTTAGAAGAAGAGAGTAGTCTTTTTTTAATTTTTATTAAATTTAAATATTCCTCTTTCGTTTTATGATAATCATAATAACCATGACAATCTTTACATAATGCAATTTTATTTTCGAAATCTTCGCAGTTATTACCCAATCTTTCAAGTCCCATTAGCTCATTTTCTTCATTAGCTATTGGACTGTTAGGATAAATGTGCGCAATCTCATATTTCTTATTTATACGCTTTCCCTTCTCTGCTAACATATATTTCCCACACAAAGGACATATCCCGCTTACTTCCAATAAATATGCTCTATCCATATTATCTGTAATAGCAATTCTATCTATTAAATATGGATCATTTGCCTTTATATTGTCCAAGTTCAGACCCCCTCATATTAATGTATAACCATATTATTAAAATACATTTTCGACACTACAACCATTAATAATTAATTTTATTCCAAATACATCCATATTGATTATACTATACTGTAATATTATGTCTACTTTTATTTATTGCTTAAAACTTAATTTATCATAACCATGCAAACCATAACTCCTTGCAACTCCCGTATTCTGTTCAATATAAATCACTGTACTCCTCCATCCCTCTGGCTATAGTATCTTCTCTATCCAAACCTCATCATGTAAAAGCCTCTATTTTTCTATCAATACAAGCCTTCAAATCCTACTTTTAGCAAAAAAGAGACTCGGAATCCCGAGCCTCTCAAAGCCAACTTCACTAACAAATTCAAACCCTATATTACTTATTTCCTCCCCCTACTAAACCACTCCTCAGTAGCCACCTTCATCTCCTTAGGCAAAATACCCCCATAAACTTCACTATGTAACCACCCCAAAGTCTTACCATTCAAATACTTTCTCATCTCATCTTCAGCCTCAAGCATCACAACCTTAATCAAACAAGGACACTTAGTATGTGTCTCAGGTAAATTATCCTTATCCAGCAATATATTATTCTGCCTGATTTCTGCACACTGAAATATTGGCTCACTTCCCTCTACAGCCTCAACTACATTCCAAAATGTTATCTCATCTGCACTACGAGCTAATGCATATCCACCCTTTACCCCTGGTACAGACTTTACAATTCCAGACTTACTTAGCTTTGCATATACCTTAGATAAATAAGTCTCTGATATACCTTGAAAAGTTGCCAAATCCCTTATTCCAACTGATTTTCCTTCCTCTAAATTTACCATATACAATAAACAATGTAGAGCATACTCTACTCCTATTGAAAACTTCATTATAGTCATTCTCCTTATATAAATAATTTACTTTATAATAACATCATTACTGATTTTAATTCAAGTAAGACCTAAAAACCCTATTATATTTTATTATTGACATCCTGCAGAAATTATTATACTATGATTATGGATAAAGGTTATCCACGATAAATTAAATCTGTAATTAAAGGAGACGATATAATGTTTAATGAAAAGTTTTTTGAAGTTCTAAATCACGAAGGTGTAGTTTCTATTGTAACTTGCGCAAATAATGAGGCTCATGCTTCTAATACATGGAATAGCTATTTAGTTATAGTAGAGGATAATAAGATTTTAATTCCTGCTGCTGCAATGATTAACACTGAAAATAATATTAATATAAACCCTAAAGTTAAGTTAACTCTTGGTAGTCATGAAGTTGAAGGCTATAGATATATGGGAACTGGATTTTTAATTGAAGGAACTGCTAGATTCTTAAAAGATGGAGAGCACTTTAATATGATGAGAGAAAAGTATCCATTCTTAACAAGAGTATTAGAAGTTACTGTTACCTCTTGTAAGCAAACATTATAATAAGTTTTTTATTTAAGGAGAATACTATGTCAAGAAGAATTAATAAGTCAATTTGTATAGGCTGTGGAACCTGCGAAAGAGTATGTATCGTTGGTTGTATTTCAGAAGAAGATAATAGAAAAAGATTAATCAATGAATCTGCTTGTGTAGATTGTGGAGCATGTGAAGCTGCTTGTCCTATGAAATGTATTAGTGAAGTTCAAGGATAGGATATTAATTAAAATAGAATAGATTCATCTTTAATAAAACTATATTGCTTACTTGTAATATAGTTTTATTAAATTTGAGATTGATTAACTTGTATAATCAATTACCTATTTCTTTGTATAATTTCTCGTTCTATTAATACCTTAGAAATATACATTGCCTCTATAATGAGTGTTAATATCTCATGTTTAGTACTGTCTTCTCCATACTTACTTCTAACCTTTTCTGTTTTATTTATAATAGAAATCACAGGTGGCAATGCTTTTTCCAAATCTCTCTTACTATATATATCTATGGCTCTATCTTTTTCCAACAAAGATTTAGAGATTTTTAACATCATATTTTTTAGTTTTCTTCTCTTTATCTCTTTAATAAGCTAATCAACAAACTGAAGTTTTTCAATCAATCTTATTAAAAATAACTGTTTGCTCTTTTATCGATACTTTCCCAACTTGGTAACCATATTCTGTAAGTTCTTTTTTATACTTCAAGAAAGAATGGTCTATTGATATTCCAGCAATATTCTGTATTTCTTCAAAAGTTAATTTAAAAGAAGGACTTCCATCTTTCTGCACATATTCCCATAAAGAATTGTATTTACTCATTATTATTTACCCCCTTCAAATTCTAATTTATCTATCTGTAACTTAATGCTATTATAGCACATTGCAATACTCTATTATTCAATTTTAAAAGAACATTTATGTGGCTTTTTCTAAAAACTAACTTGTTAACTTTAATAGCTCATTAAATAAATCTCTATTTTATTGTATTATTTAACTTAACAATTCTTCATCATAATTATTTATATAGACATTATCACTACATTCAAAAGCTCTCTTGCCTTTCTTTGCAATAATCAAATAGTATCCTGCTCTTTTTCTTAATACTATTAATAAATCTTCATCTGAATACTTAGTTAAATCCTAATTGTAATAGCACTCTACCTATTCCAATTAATTTCTTTACCACCTATAAGATAGGCATTTTAATTATCCTTTCCTCTTCCATCAAGTTTTCTTGCACCATTATTTTCATATATGTTTCAAATATATAAACTAGTTATTAAGTTTCTAAGCAACTTAATAACTTAACAAATCTATCCTTTATTTACATCATCCTTTCTACATATCATGCATAACTACAAATTACTTTTATATTATTAAACTATTTTATTTTCTTTAACCTTCCTGCTCCATATTTATCCTTGTGAAGTAAAATTAAATCAAACTTTTTATACATGGCAAAAAGGACTGAAAATAACATTTCCAACTCTTTTTTTAGTTGCCTATTTAATTTATATTATCACTATAACCACTCCATAATTATTGTAATTATAGTAATTAAATGTATAATATAAAATATAGACTGACCTATAATTATATTAATAAATTAAGTTAATATTATTAATATTTCACAAAAGGAGGCTTTATATGAAGGGTTGTCCAGAATGTAATTCTAATTTTAAATTCTCTGAAAGATTAAGATCTTTAAAAAGGAAGCAGGGAGAAATCAGATGTAATAATTGCAATAGTATTTTTATAGAAGAATATAAACAATTTTATAAGACTACTTCAATTATTTCCGGATCTACTGGATTTCTTTGTTTTTTTTTAGCGGATGGATTTATGATATGGTAAATAACATTATAGTTGGATTTTGTATGGCTGGATTTATATCTATGCTAATAATGATTATAGCAATGCTTATATTGCAGAATTGGATTAAATATAAAAAGGTAAACTAAAGTTTTTGAAATCTTATTTTACTCATTCATGAGGCAATGGAAATATATCAACCTTCTGTTATACTCATAGCCTTGAATTTTCCATTTCATAGGATGGATGATTTAACCCAGTTGGTTCATAGTAATTATCGCCTATATACTGAAACCCTAAGGCATTCAAAAGTTTTTTAGATGTTTTATTACTAGGATGATGTCCTGCATAAAGTTTTAAAGCATTTAATTCTGTAAAGCAGTAATCTATAACAGCCTTTGCTGATTTAAATCCATATCCTTTTCCCCAGTACTTTTTACGAAGATGAAAGCCAATTTCATATGTATTATATTCTAATTTAAATGGACGTACACCACAGCATCCTATTAATTCACCTGATATTAGTTCAAATATAGGCAAGTATTGTACATGATACTTTTCTCCATTATTAATTTCAATACTTAATCCCCTTAAAATATCCTCTTCTGTAAATTTACCTGTAG
This sequence comes from Clostridium zhoujianii, assembly GCF_051590805.1. NCBI lineage: Bacteria > Bacillati > Bacillota > Clostridia > Eubacteriales > Clostridiaceae > Clostridium > Clostridium zhoujianii. The sequence goes on along the minus strand of NZ_JBPUTF010000001.1, from coordinate 1,190,061 downwards.
CACAAATATACCTAGTTACATCCTTTTCTCCACATAATTAAAATGCTAATTCTAAATCACTAGCACTCCAATTTGAAAAGCCTATATCTTCTATTTTCATAAAATATTCTCCCATTATATTAACTTCCTTTTCTATGCATAATACTATTCTAATAGCCTTTATAACCCTCTATTTTCAATCTTATCTACTGCTTATAATTTATTATTTAAAAAACTTTCTAAAATATTGTTAAATTCATTTGGTATATCCATATTTACAATGTGACCTGCATTTTTAAATACAACAAGTTTACAATTAGGCTCAAATTCAGCCCACTTTTTAGCTGCTTTTATTGCCATATCATTATCATATTCCCCTACCCCAATCATTAGTGGATATTCTCTTCTCTGAGTTTTAACTTTATTAACTAAGGTTCCTAATGAAGCCAAATACTTAAAAGATCTCTTTTTAAATTCAATATTCATTTCATAAAATCTTTCTTGTGCTGATTTTGTAAAAGCAGATATTTTTTTATTATCCTTTGCAAAAGCCTTAATTGAAAAAATGGCTTTAATCATCATTTTAATTTGTTCTTTACTATTTTCTTTTTGCAGTGAACTATCAAAATTGTTTATATCATATCCTCCAATACAACAAAGAGATGCAACTTTACTTGGATATTTATTTGCAAAGTCCTGAATTAGTATTGCTCCAATTGAAACACCTACCAAATTAACTTTCCTTATTTTTTCTTTTAACATTATTTGATTAATGTATTTAGATGTATCAGTAATAGCTCCATCTCCGATTGATTTTCCATGACCTATCAAATCAATTGCAATAACTTTATAATCATCATTAAAATGTTCAAATTGTGTGTCAAAACAAGTATGATTTCCAAAAGCTGGATGAACGAATATTATTCCCTCTTCCTTATTACTATCATTTATCCAATAACGAATAGGTGTATTATCTAATATCATTTCTCTCATAATTGAACCAACTCTCCTTATATTCTATTGAATTGTAAATCTAATTAACCATCACCTGAATTATCGATACTTTCAAATATTAAAGTCCATTCCCCAGTTATATTATCAAAGCTTTTTACATCCTTAAAGGTTTCATCTGAAGTAACTTCTTCAGTCCACTGTACATCTCCATTTGAATCTTTAAGCTCAAATTTAACCTTACCTTTAGTAAGACTCATATCAATTTCTAATTTCATTCCTTGTTACTATTACAATTATGCTACTTTCCGTTGCATCCTACTGATTCACTACTTTTACAAATCCTCACTATTACTATAATTTTCGATTGTACTCATTTTTCAATATACTTTGCCTATCTAGTTGCAATTGACTTGATGTAAAATTAATAATAAATTCTTCAATTGCTGATAGGGTTCCCATAACACAAACAATATACATTAATCCATTTGTGTGAATGTAGTAATACAATATTGGAAATAGAAATAAAACTATCCCTGTAATTTTATTTCCATAGGTATGAATACTAGCAAAGGTCTTATATTTTTTTAAAGCGAGAACCATTGATGATAATCTGATAATAGCAATTAATAGTATCCATATTATTATCTCTATTGCTGGATTTATAATTGGATAAAACAAAAGTATTATTACTCCAACCATTACCATATCAGCTACAGAATCAAGCTTTGCCCCAAATATACTTGTTGTCCCTGTCTTTCGCGCAATAAACCCATCTATAATATCACTTAATCCACAAATAATATATATTACATAAAAAGCTAGGCTAAATGGTTTAATAAAAATTAAAGTTAATGAAAGAATTATTCTACTAACTGATATATAATTGGGTATTGTTTTCATCTCATCACCTCTTACGAAATAAAAAATAGCTTATGATTTTGCAACAAAAAATAATCTTGGAAATCTAAAAATAACCCTTCCATTTTTTTGCACTGGATATTCTTCGACAACCCTTTCAAAAATCTCTTGCTCAAAGAGCTCCTTTTTAGTTCCTGATAAGGCTTTTGAATATGGTCTTAAACCTGTCCCACGATACCATTCCATAATATCCTTATGAGATTCTAAATTGTGATAATATGTAGTTTCCCACATATAAAATTCCGATGAAATCTCTGAAAGCAAATCAAAATATTGGCTTTGTTCCATATTATAAAAAATTCTAGGATTATCAAACTCTGACTTCCACCTTTCATTGGTAGTAACCTCTCCAATGATTTTGTGGATTGGTTCTTGATAATTCATTGGTATTTGAACTGCCAGTATTCCACCTCTTTTTAGCAGTCCAATAAGATTATTTAAAAGCTGATTATGATTTGGTATCCATTGAATACAGGCATTTGAAAACACAATGTCAAAGTCTTTATCAAGCTTAGATAAATCACTACCCACATCACACTTCTTAAAATCAAGATTTGGATAGTCCCTCTTTCCTTGTTCAATCATATCTGAAGAGCTGTCAACACCAAGAACATAGGCATTAGGAAATCTTTTGGCTAAAACCTCCGTGCTATTTCCTGGACCACAACCAATATCTATAATTTTTCTTGAATTCTCAATAGCTATACGATTAACTAAATCTATTGCTGGCTGTGTTCTTTCATTTTTAAACATTAAATACTGTTCTGAATTCCAATCTTCCACAATATATCCTCCTAAAATTAATATTTTTAATCATTCTAATAAATCACTATTATTAATTATACCATTTATTGTAATATTCTTTAAAGATTATCCTTCCCCAAAATACTGTATAGTTTATTTGAATCACAAAAAAATACCGCAAGTTCATTTCTGAAAATGCGGTATTTAAATATATTATATATTCAATATTTTCTTTACCCTATTTATAATTTCATTAGTTGTTAGTTTGTATTTCTCCATAAGCTCCTCTGGTGTTCCAGACTCTCCAAAGGTATCATTAATTCCTACTTTTTCAACTCTTGTAGGGAAAAATGAGCATACAACTGAAGAAACTGTATCTCCAAGACCTCCTATTATAGAATGTTCCTCGGCAGTTACTATTCCTTTAGTTTCTTTTGCTGCTTTAATTATTTCCTCTCTATCTATAGGTTTTATTGTGGACATATTTATAACTCTAGCAGAAATACCTTCTTTCTCTAAATCCTTCGCTGCCTCAATAGCTTTACTAACCATCATTCCTGTTGCAATAACAGTTACATCCTTACCATCTTTTAAAACTGATGCTTTTCCAAGTTTAAACTCATAATTTTCATCATATATATCTGGTGTATTACATCTTCCAAATCTTAAATATACAGGTCCATAAATTTCACTAGCTACTTTAACAGCTTGCATTGCTTCTATATGTTCTGCTGGCACAATAACATTCATATTAGGAAGAGAGGCCATAAGTGCTATATCTTCAACTGATTGATGAGAGCCCCCATCTTCCCCAACAGTAATTCCAGCATGGGTTGCAGCAATTTTAACATTTGCTTTAGGATAGCATACTGAATTTCTTATTACTTCAAAGGCTCTACCTGTAGCAAATACAGCAAATGTACTAGCAAAAGGAATTAAACCTACATTAGCAAAGCCTGCTGCTGTTCCAATTAAATTTTGTTCCGCTATTCCCATATTAAAAAATCTATTTGCAAAGGCTTTTTTAAAGCCTTCAGTCTTTGTTGATTTAGAAAGGTCTGCATCTAATACTACAACATTCTCATTTTCTTTACCTAACTCAAGTAAGGCCATTCCATATGATTCTCTTGTTGCTTTTCCCATTACTTAAATACCTCCTAGTTCCTTTATTGCTTTATCTCTCTCTTCTTTATTAGGTGCTTGTCCATGCCATCCTGCTTTATCTTCCATGAAACTAACACCCTTACCTTTAATAGTTTTTGAAATAATTATGCTTGGCTTATTCTTTTCTAATTTTATTTCTTTAAAGGCTTTGTCAATATTATCAAAATCATTTCCATCTTCACATATAACTACATTCCAGCCAAAAGCCTCTAATTTTTTATCTAATGGATCAATTTCCATTACCTCTTCATTTCTTCCATCAATTTGAAGCCCATTATTATCAATAATTGCTACCAAGTTATTTAATTTATAGTGAGCAGCTGACATTAATGCTTCCCAAACTATACCTTCTTCTAATTCTCCATCACCTAGAACAACATATACCTTTGATTTCTTACCTAAATATCTTAAGCCTAATGCCATTCCTACTGCATTTGATATTCCTTGTCCAAGTGAACCTGTTGAAAGATCTACTCCAGGTATTTTTTTAGAATCTGGATGTCCTTGAAGAATTCTCCCCATTTTTCTTAATCCTAATAGTTCCGACTTTTCAAAATACCCTTTTTCAGCTAAAACAGAATATAGTGCTGGTGCTGCATGTCCTTTACTAAGTACAAATCTATCTCTATTCTCATCTTTGCAGTCCAAAGGATTAACATTCATTTCATTGTAATATAGATATGTAATTATATCTGCACAAGATAATGAACCACCTGGATGGCCAGATTTTGCTTCATATATCATTTCAATTATATTTTTCTTAACATCTTTTGATTTAGATATTAGCATATTTTTATCCATAACTTCACCTTCTATTATTTATAAATTTTTGATGCATTCATATATTTTTCTATAACGGCTGTATACTTCTTTATAAATTTCTACTGATTCTTTATTTGGATAAAAGGATTCCTTTTCTTTTACTATTATTTTTACAGCATCTTCAAAAGAATCAAACCACTTTAATGAAACAGCAGCTATAATTGCAGCCCCTAAAGATGGGCCTTCTTCATTTTTTAAAGAGATTATCTTTTTATCAAATATATCTGCCTGTATTTGAAGCCAAGCCTTTGACTTTGCTCCTCCTCCTACAGAAATAATCTCTTTTTCATCACTATTATTGTATATGTTAAAACAATCTTTTAAAGAAAATGTAATTCCTTCAACTACAGCTCTTGCAAATTCTTTAAACCCATGAATCTTATCAATACCAATAAATGTACCTCTTACTTTACTATCTGAATAAGGAGTTCTTTCTCCAACAATATATGGAGCAAATAATAATCCATTTGATCCTGGCATAACATATTCTATTCCCTCTAAAACTTCATCAAATCTTTTATTAGGAGCAAAGGTGTTTCTAAACCAACTTAATGAATCTCCAGCTGAAAGGGTAACTCCCATTGAATAATAACTATTTGGCATAACATTATTAAACATATGCAATTGGCCATTATAATTTTTATAACTATCCTCATATTGAAGATATACGCCAGATGTTCCTATACTTAACAATCCCTTATTCTCATTTATTATTCCAGAGCCTAAGGCAGAGCATGGATTGTCTGCTCCTGCTGGAAATATCTTAACAATTCCGTTTATATTTAGTTTTCTTTTAATATCCTCACTTAACTCACCAACAGATTCAGTAGAATTATATACTTTAGGACACTTATCCTTTTCTAGATCTAAGGAATTTAATATTTCATCTGACCATTGCTTCTTTTCAAGGTCAAACATAAGTGTAGCAGCTGCATCTGATATATCTGTACATATATTTCCTGTGTATTTTAATACTAAATAATCCTTAGGCATGCAGAACTTAAAGGTTTTTTCCCAATTACTCGGCTCATTTTCTTTTACCCATAGTATTTTAGGTAAAGTAAATCCTTCAAGACACTTATTACCTGTAATATCAATTATTCTTTCTCCCATTTTATCCATAATGTAATTGCATTCCTTTGTATTCCTTGTATCATTCCATAGAATGCTTTTTCTTATTACATTACATTCCTTATCTAATAGTACTAAACTATGCATCTGTCCTGATATACTAATAGCTTTTAGATTATCTCCCTTTAAATCTCCTACTATTTTTTCTAATACTTTTAAAGAAGCTTCATACCAATCTTCTGGGCTTTGTTCTGAATAGCCATTTCCTTCTGTATATACTTTGTATCCTTCAGAATGTTTAGCTAGTATTTCGCCCCTAGGATCTACTGCTATTCCTTTTATTGTTCCTGTTCCTAAATCTAAACCTATTACATATTCCAAAATCTTTCCCTCCTGAATAAGAAACAGGGAGACCTACAGCCTCCCTTTAATTCTTATAAATATTCTTTAAGCATAACTAATGGATCTGTTGGAGTCATTATAGCTGTTATTTCAACACCTCTATCTATTAATTCCTTAAAAGCTTCTTTTTCTTCTGGTGTAACACTTACAGATGGTCTTATTACCTCAGTATTTGATTTAGAAGACATATTCCCAACATTAATTTTTTTGATATCTAAACCATTGTTTACTAGGTAAAGAATATCTAAAGGTGATTTCACAACTATAAATACTTTTTGTCCACGATATTTCCCTGATGAAATATTTTTCACTGCTGTATCCCTTGATATTATTGAGGTACTAACATTTGATGGTGCCGCCATTCTTAATACTGATTTTTGTAAATCATTAGTAGCTACATCATCATTTATAACCATGATACGAGTTGCTCCAAGATTGTTTGTCCACATTGTAGCTACTTGTCCATGTATTAATCTATCATCGATTCTTATATGTGTAATTCCTTCCATTTTAAATTCCTCCTTATTTAAGTACTCCTAGTGAGTATAATATTATTGAGATAACGATTACTAATAAAATTAAATATGTTGGTTTTACCTTTTTACCTAATAGGTAATACATTATTGCTACTATAGCTGCTGGTAATAACCCAGGCATAATTTGATCTAATATGCCTTGACCTGTCATTTCAATTTCACCTTGCACAAAGCTAAATCCAACTGTAGTTCTTATTACTGTTGATATTAATCCACCTACAACCATTAATCCTAAGATAGAAGTACCTTTTGTTATAGATTTCATCTTGCTTTCAAGAGCGTTAACTAACTTTGTTCCTGAAAAATATCCAGCTTTAAATAGTGGGAAACTACATAATTTAATAGCTATACTTACTGCTATCCACAAAACTATTCCTACTGGACTTCCTTCTATAGCCATATTTGCTGCTATTGCACCAAATATTGTCCAAGGAATAACAACACATAAGCTATCTCCAACCCCAGCTAAAGGTCCCATTAATCCGCTCTTTATAGAACTTACTGCCTCAGCAGCATTATTTTTTTCTTTTTCCTCTATTGCAATGTTTAATCCAAATATGTATGGAGCAACCCAAGGATTTGTATTGAAGAATTGTAAATGCCTTTTTACCGCTTGTTGTAATCCATCTTCGTCATTTCTATATGTAAATTTTAAAAATGGTAATATAGCATAACAATAAGCTAAAGCTTGCATTTTTTCATAATTAGATGAAACACTACTTGTAAATATCCATCTTAATAAAACTTTACTACGTATTTTTTTTGGTGTAAGTTCATTATTATTCATCTTCATCCATCCCTCCAACTACAGAATTAGACACAACTTCTCTCTCATTATCTCTCTTAAATTCTACGAATGCTATAGATGCTGCTATAAGAGCAATTCCTAATAAAGGAATCTTCATATATACTGTTAAAACAAAGCCTATTACTAAATAAGGGAAGTGAGTTTTAGTTGGTAGATTCTTAAGTAATAAAGCTATACCAACTGCTGGTAGAATACCTCCAGCTACTTGAAGTCCGCCCAGTAACCATTGTGGGCTTTTATCAATTAATCCATTAACTAAGTCTGGTCCAAAAATTACTGCTAATAGTATTGGGATTCCTGTTGTTGCACATGTTAATACTACACCTAACATTTGCATCTTACCTATACCACTATAATCTCTTTTATCTGCATAGCTTTCTGCTTTATGTGCAAGCCATACACCCATTGTATTTCTTAATACATCAAGTTGAACCATTAATAAAGCTACTGGAATACCAATTGTTATCCCTACATTAGGGTCTTGTCCTGTTGAAATAGTTATAAATGTTGCAACTACACTAGCTGTTTGATAGTCTGGTATAGATGCTCCTCCAAAGTTACTAATACCTAATGACATTAGTTGTAATGTACCACCAATAAATAAACCTGTTGTAACATCACCCATTATTAATCCCACAACAAAACCTGCAGTAACTGGTTGATATGTACCACACATAGTACTATTTTTCTCAAAATTGATATAGAATCCATATAAAACAATTGCTATTAATTGCCAAGCTTGAACTTCCATCTCACACATCTCCTTTTATTCATCATCTTCGTTAGTGCTTAATTTTTCTAATTCCTCTGATAAAATATTTATGTATTGTGTATTTTTAATATTTTCAACTGATTCTGAAACCGACATACTTTCACTATTTAGTGCTGCCTCTAAGAGCATTGGAACATTAACTCCTGAAACCATTTCAGTTTCTCCCTTAATTAATCCAATATTTTCTGAGCAAACATTAAAAGGTGTTCCATGAAGTAAATCTACAAATATTAACACATTGGAGTCTTTAATCTCATTAAATAATTCTTTAACTGATCTTTCAAACTTTTCAATTCCCTCATTATCTAAAGAGATTGTTGATATATTTTCTGTTTCTTTATAGAAGAACTTTATTGTTTCTAAGCAAGATTCTGAAAACTTCCCATGAGATGCTACTACTATTTTATACATACCCTATCCTCCTTTCTTAATAAATTTTACTTTGAATTAATGATCCCTTTTTACAAAATACAGGAATACTTTCTAGTGGAGCTTCTACAATAACAGCTTGTCCACCTTCATATTCTTTATTTGTATTTATATCAACCCATTGGTTTCCTTTAGGTAAATATACTTCTCTTTCCCTTTGTTTGTAATATATAATTGGAGCAATTAATAATTCAGAACCAAACATATACTGATTATCAACTTCCCAAGCCATCTTATCTTCAGGATAATCATAGAATACTGGTCTCATTATAGGAGCCCCTACTTCATGAGTTTCCTTAAATAACTCAGCTATATATGGCTTAAGATTTTCTCTGATATTTAAATATTTAATAAATACTTCTTGAGCCTCTTCTCCATATGACCATATCTCATTTTCAGCACCACTTTCACATTGACCTCCGCCATCATTACCTAGGGCATTCTTATGAGGATGTCTATCTCCATGCATTCTAAGAATTGGTGAGAATACAGCATATTGGAACCATCTTATCATTAACTCTCTAAACTCTGGATTATTAATATTGCCACCATGGAATCCTCCTATATCAGTTGTCCACCAAGGATTACCTGCCATACTCATATTTAAACCTGTATTTACTTGGTTTCTAAATGCTCCAAAGCTTGAGTCTATATCACCTGACCATACAAGGGTTCCATACTTCTGACTTCCTGCCCAACAACCTCTAATTAATGTTACTGGTGTTTTATTTTCTTCTTTTAATCCATCAAAAACCATTTTAGCGAACTCATTAGGATATAAATTACCTACCTTTAAATCAGTTCCTAAATGATATCTATAATTATCAAAATCATAAGTAGCATATCCTGGCTCTGCAACATCTAACCAAAACATATTTATGCCATTTTTATAGTAGCTATTTTTTATCTTATCCCAGACATATTTTCTTGTCTCAGGGTTAGTTGGGTCTATAAAAACCGTATTACTTAATTGTTGCATTGTAACTCTTATTCCTCTGTTAACCTTAACCAATAATCCCTTTTCTATAACTTCATTAAAGTTTTTAGCATTTTGAGAAACTGTTGGCCATATAGAGATCATTACCTCTATTCCCATTTCATTAAGTTCATCTACCATTGCCTTTGGATCTGGCCAATATCTACTATCAAAATCATAATGACCTTGTTCAGTCCAGTGGAAGAAATCTATAACTAACACAGATGGAGTAATGCCCATTTCCTTATATCTATGTGCAACTTCTAGAACTTCCTCTTGCGTTTGATATCTCATTTTACTTTGCCATAATCCTAATAAATTATCTGGCATTTCAGGAGCTCTACCAACAACACTTGTATAATTCTCAATTATTTTACTTGGTGTTTCTTCAGAAGTTATCCAGTAATCTATATAATCTGTAGAATGCATTTTCCATTCAGTAATGTTTTTAGCAAAGTCTACTTCACCAATACCAGGATTGTTCCATAAGAATCCATACTTTTTACTTGAAACATAGAAAGGAACTGTTAATTGGCTATTTCTATGTGCTAACTCTAACTTACAATTCTTCAAATCTAAGAATGATTGCTGGTATTGTCCCATACCAAATATCTTTTCTTTTGGATCTGATTCAAATCTTTGAGTTAGTCTATAATCTCCTCCTGATAAAGGATAAAATTCTCTTGCTTTAAGCTTTAGAGTACATGAAAATCCACTTATTGATTGAACATTAACATCTTCATTACCCATATCATTTGCAATAGCACGTTCTCTTAAATATTCTTCTAGTAAAATTTCATCCTTAGAATTCTTAAATACAATTCTATTTCTATTAGTTATGTATGCCTTTATATTTCCATTAATAATTTCTGCTTCATTTAGATCATCATAAATTATTATCTTAGGATCACCTTGTCCCACTTCTTCAGTTAAGGCATTTTCATAGTCTGGCAAATTGCCATCTGGTGAAGCCTTCACTCTAAAGCTATTCTTTCCCCAGGGCTCTATACTTACAATGTCCTTATCAAACTTACGAATAAGTTTATTACCATCTACGTAAAACATTAGTTACCTCCTTTAGTATATATAATCGTTTAACCTTGACTTAACATACTCTATATGTGATGATTTATTATTTACATTCTCTATTGATAAAGCATATTTAGTAAGGATATCTAAATCTGTTTCATTATTTAATATTTTCTTTCCCATTTCATTTTCAAAAGATGAATATCTTTCCCTCTTCAAATTATCAAGATATCCACTTTCAATTATTCTAGCAGCTGATTTTAATGCTCTAGCATAATTATCCATTCCAGCTATATGTGCTATGAAAAGATCATCTTGTTCAAATGAACTTCTTCTAACTTTAGCATCAAAGTTGATTCCACCATCATGTAACCCACCATTTTTTAGTATCTCTATCATAGCTAATGTTGTGTCATATAAGTTGGTTGGGAATTCATCTGTATCCCATCCAAGTAGTGGATCTCCTTGGTTAGCATCTATAGAACCTAATGCATTATTGATTCTTGCCATATTTAATTCATGATCAAAAGTATGTCCTGCAAGTGTAGCATGGTTTGCTTCTATATTTAACTTAAAATGCTCCATTAAGTCATGTTTTTGAAGGAAAGCAAGTGTAGTTGCTACATCACAATCATATTGATGAGTCATTGGCTCCATTGGCTTTGGCTCTATTAAGAAAGTTAATTTATGACCTATTTTTTCTGTGTAATCTATAGCCATTTTATATAATCTTGCAATATTTTCTTCTTCAAAATTTATATCAGTATTTAATAGGCATTCATATCCTTCACGTCCACCCCAAAATACAAAGTTTTTTCCACCAAGCTTTTTACTTATATCAATACCTTTTTTTACTTGAGCTGCTGAGATAGCATATACATCTACATTTGGTGTTGAAGCTGCTCCGTTTACATAAATAGGATTTGAATGTCTATCAGCTGTATTCCACAAAAGTTTGATGTTAGTTTCATCCATCTTTTCTTTCATATAATCAGTAATAATATCTAAGTTATTAAAGAATTCTTCTAAGCTATTACCATAAGGAGCTATATCCATGTCATGGAAGCAAAAATATTCTACTCCTAATTTTTTGAAAAATTCAAACGCTGCATCAACTTTGTTTTTTGCAGTTTCCATTGGAGTTTGTCCATTCCAATTCCTTATGTTAGTTCCTCCTCCAAAAGGATCAGATCCATCTTGATTAAATGTATGCCAATAAGCTACTGCAAATTTCAGATGTTCTTTCATAGGTTTTCCCATTACTATTTCTTCTGGATTATAATGACGAAATGAAAACATATTTTCACTCTTCTGTCCTTCGTATTTTATATCTGGAATGTTTTTAAAAAATTCCATTTTGATCACTCCTTTAGTTAGTTAGTTTGTCTTTCTAACTATATTAAACTACATTCTTTTTCCATTGTCAATGTTTACATTCAATTTATTTTAAATTTTTAGAATATTTGATCTTTGCTGTAATTTGTATCTAATCATTTCATTCAATCTATTTGTTATATTTTTCTAGAATTATCTAATTCAGCTTTGAGTTTTTTAATCTTCTATGCTATATTAATCTTATGTTTTCATTAAGGATGGTAGATATGGATAATAAATTTAATATACGAAAATCAAATACTGTTGAGATACTTAATCTGCTTTCAAATACCTCTAATATATCTAGAGCTGAAATTTCTAAGCTTATTAATCTTAATAAAGCAAGTGTTTCAGAAATTATTAATAGTTTAATAGAAGCAGATTTAATAAATGAAATAGGACAAGGAAATAGTGGTTCTAGTGGAGGCAGAAAGCCAATTCTTCTTGAGCTTAATAATAAGGCTGGATGTGCATTGGGAATAGATTTAGGAACTGATTATGTAAGCTATTTATTAACTGACCTACAAAAAAATCTTTTAGTCTATGATTATTATGAAGAGAACATTAACAAAAATAATGTTCAAGAGCTTATAGTTAAAATTATTACATCTATAGAAGATAAGCTAAAAGAATATAAGTACAACCTTATAGGTGTAACCCTTGCTGTACATGGTAGAGTTTATAATGATAAAATTTTATTTACACCTTACTATGACTTAGATGAAATTGATCTAAAAGGTGAACTATCTAAGTTAATGCCAAAATTAAATTTTCATCTAGAAAATGAAGCTAATCTTGCTGCAATCGGAGAGTTTTCAAATTCAGCAGAGCCTTTAAATAATGCTGTTGTTATAAATATTCATTCAGGTATTGGTTCTGGTATTATTGTTAATGGTGAGTTATATACGGGTCTAGAAGGGAGTGCTGGTGAAATAGGTCATATGATTATTGTACCTAATGGTAAGAAGTGTCCTTGTGGAAATCATGGATGCTTTGAGCAATACTGCTCTATGCCTGCATTATTAGATGAGTTTAATTCTATATCAGATGTAAAAGCTCCAACAATTAAACATTTTTCAGACTTATATAAGGCTAAAAATGAATGGGCTGTTGCTACAATATCTAAAAACATAGAATTAATGTCTATAGGTATTAATAATATCTCTAATTTTATTTCTCCAGATAATATATTTATATATAGTGAACTATGTAATTACATACCTGAGTATCTAGATTTAATAAAAGGTAATCTTAATAGCTCTCAATCTAGGAAAGTGAATATTCTTCCATACAAATTAGATAATAAATCTAGTCTATATGGTTGTATTAATCGTTGTATAACTAATTTCTTTGATAGCTTTTCTGATAATCTCTAGAAAAAAACATTATCATCTCAAGTAAGATGATAATGTTTTTTTATTGTATTTCTTTTAGATGCTGAAGATGTATCCCTATATGACCAATACCAAGAATTATTATGGATATAATCATCCATATCACCTTCCCATATATTCCAAGAAATAAAAAAGCAATTACAGGAAGAGTTGCCCCTGGAACAGGTACACCATATAGACTACGGTAGAATTTTTTTAAAGTATGTTCTCCTGTAAAATATCTAATCCAATATATCTCGTATATAATCATCAGAAATAATGAGGCAATTAGCCAAAATGTCCATAAAGAAAAGGTCCTAGGATTAAAATCTGAAAAAATCAAAGCACAGCATGTTACTAACACTTGTCCAATACGTTCAAATAACAGTAATACTTTATTTTCATTACTATAATCATAATCTGATGGTTGATTCTTTGACCATATAAGGTTTGGTATAAATAACATTAGTAAATAAGCTAATCCTACATATGAAAATCCAAAATGCCCTAGCATAAAATCTCCTCCAAGTATTATTTCAGCTATACTTTCATACCTCCAAGTAACTATTATTTAAAATATAAAAATACCACATATCTTTATAAATATGCGGTATTTCAATTATTTATTTATTTTCAGCTTCAAACTTCTTCATAAATTCAACTAAGGCTTTAACACCTTCTATTGGCATTGCATTGTATATACTTGCTCTCATTCCACCAACACTTCTGTGTCCTTTAATATTTTCTAATCCTGCAAGTTTTGCTTCTTTTACAAATTTAGCATCTAATTCATCATTACCTGTTACAAATGGTACATTCATTAAAGAACGATCTTCCTTAACAACTGTTCCTTTAAACATTTCACTTGAATCAAGATAATCATAAAGAACTTTAGCCTTTTCTTCATTTATTTTCTTCATAGCTTCTAATCCACCAAGTTTCTTAAGGTGTTTAAATACCTTACCACAAATGTAGATGCCATATGTTGGTGGTGTATTATAAAGTGATTTATTATCTGCATGTATTTTATACTGAAGCATTGTTGGAGTACCCTCTAACACATCTTCAGTTATTAAATCTTCACGAATTATTACAATTACTGTACCAGCTGGTCCAATATTTTTTTGAGCTCCAGCAAATATTATTCCATACTTACTTACATCAACTGGTTCTGATAATATACTAGATGACATATCCGCAACTAGAACTTTACCTTTAGTATCTGGTAACTTATGATATGTAGTACCATAGATTGTATTGTTGTGGCAGATGTAAACATAGTCTGCATCCTCACTAATTTTTATATCATTTAAATCTGGAATATATGAAAAAGTCTTATCTGCTGATGATGCAATTTCATTTACCTTCCCAAATTTCTTTGCCTCTGCTGCTGCTTTTTTAGCCCACTGTCCTGTTATAAGATAATCTGCAACTTTGTTCTTCATTAAATTCATAGGAACCATTGCAAACTGTGAAGATCCTCCCCCCTGAAGGAATAACACCTTATAATTATCTGGAATATTCATTAAATCCCTTAAGTCTTGTTCTGCCTCTTTAATAATTTCCTCAAAGGCTTTAGAACGATGACTCATTTCCATTACTGACATTCCACTATCCTTGTATTCAAGCATTTCTGCTCCTGCTTCTTTTAGGACCTCTTCTGGTAATATTGCTGGTCCTGCTGAAAAATTGTACACTCTTGACATAATTTACACCCCAATTTAGTTTTTTCTATTATCATAACACTTTTTCCCAAAAAATTCACTTTTTTTCTGAATTTTTTTTAGAAATAAATAAAATATCTTTATTAATTTAACTGTCAGTTCCTTGTTTAAACCCAATATATTTGATATACTCTGTCTTAATAATATTTAAAAGGGGGATCTCTTATGGAGAATCAAAAACATTTCTGTACATGTAAAGATCTAAGTTGTAAATTAAATCCTTGTAATCATTCTAAAGGATGTGATCCTTGTATCAAAAAGAATCTAAATGCTGGAGAAATTCCAGGTTGTTTTTTCAGATTAGTAAGTGATGATTTAAGTAGTCTTGAAGAATTTACTATTGAAAGTTTTGTTGACTTTTACAGAAAAAATAAAGATAGTCATAAAAAATAAAATACCCATATTCACTTTTGAATAATAGGGTATTTTAATCTATTATATATTTAATTTAACTTCCTAGTAGTTTAGATCTATTTACTAAATTGATAGTTTTAAATCAAATATTGGAGTGAATATAGAATAATGTGGCTGATTGAGTGTCATAGAAATATACAGAGTAATTATCAAATTTTTGATGATTGGAATTCCCTACTAGGCTTATATTAAAATAATCTCCTTCGGAAATACAAGAATCGTCAAAATCATATTCTTCTGACCTCTCTGCTGCTTCCATCCATGATGCAACGTTAATAAAAAATGATTTGATATTTTCTATATCATTCTCTTTGACCATTGAATAAGTGTCGCTTTCGGAAAATAAATCAGAAGATTTATCATAGTAATATTTACAATAATCGGTATAATCCTGAAAGCCCTCTTTATCAAAGTATTCTTCTTTACTTATATAACCTTTCAAAATTCTTTTATCAGAACTAGACGAACATCCACTTAAACTTATAATCAACCCAATTATCATAAATAATGCATATATTATTTTTTCATTTTTGAACGATACTTTCAAATTCCTATAGCTATCTCCTATCATATTACTATTATAATTTTTTTGTAAATATCCTAATACTTACTTTAAAATTATCCTTACTTTACTGTACTATAAAATATTTTCAATTCTTTTTTCACATCATCTTCAAGATAATGCCATCTAATTCCTTTTATTGCACCTTCTAATGCATACAATCTATTAATACAAGCTGAATCATCTATAGCTTTAATGTCTAGCCAAGCCTGCTTACTTCCAACTTTTTTTAGTTGCTCAAAGGTTTCTATTCCAACTTCATTAAGTTGTTCTTCTAATTTACTACCTATATTAATCACTTTCAATAATTCGCCCATTAACTTCTTTCCTTTTTCGCTCAAAGTATAATTTACCTTTTAACTCTTTATAAAGACTAATTTAAAAATACCATTTTATATTATAGTACTCTCCATTTTTCAAAATCTTATAACTACTAGCTTATTATAACCAATTTATTATACCATATTTTGTAATATATACCACAGAATTTATTAGTATTATAAACAAAAAATACCGCATATACACTTCTGAATAATACGGCTTTTAAATACTATAATATATTAGATATTATAATGTTTCTCTATAATATCTAAAGCTATGCCCTTAGCTACTGATCCTGCCAGTTTTTTGCTTTTCATCGGCTGTACGTACGGAAACGTAAGTTTTTTTATCATCTTCTTCAATAAACCCTGTGTTTGTATCCTTTGAGCTACCAGTCTTACTATAGACTGGTAGCTTGTATTACTTTCAACCAATATAAAGTCGTTAACTAATTCTACGTCTTTAGGCTCAAATGAAGATTTTCCTTTAAATATAGTTTCTAATACTTTTACTTATTCAAATGGTAATCTTTTTAAAGATGAGCATATCAAAAAGGTATTATGTCCATTTTCATACCAGGCACTAATATCACTATTACCTTATTTTAGGTCCGTTAAAGTCTTTTGTAGGTATTCCTTAAAGAATTATATCATGATTTATTTTACTATTAAGTTAATAAATTCTAAAATATATGAATGTAATTGTTCTAAGGCTGATTCCTCTATTGGATAATGACCTCCATTTCTTAGTTGTACTATTGTTACTGGAACTTTTTTTATCTTACTTAAAAAAGGCTCACTAAGATGTAATGGAGTCCATCTATCATTTTCAGGTTGTGTCAATAAAACTGGACAAATATCAAAATCCTCAGGTTCAATTTCTGGAGAATATGTCATATATGAATAAATAAATTTCATTGGGACACTATTTCCAGCAGATGTTTTATCCTTTAACATTGCTTTAAGAGCCTTTTCACTATTGCATAATGTATTCATTTTAGAGCAAATAGTCATTTTCATCCTAAAGTTCGAAAGACCTATTTTACAAGTTAGTCCAGCTAGCGGAGCACCTAGATGTGCCCAAAAGATATTTTTAGTAGTTTCATTTCTTACCTGTTGATCTCTTTGATCTAAGAAAGTCATTCCTACAATACCTTTTACCTTTTTATTTTTGCAAGCAACATGATATGTTTCCATTCCTCCAGCAGATAAGCCATATAGAATTATAGGTCTTGAATCTTTACTTAATTCATAATTAATATAATCATTTCCTAAATCAACCCAATCATTATAACTGATAGTCATATTTCTATTTACTTCAGTTACACCATAAAGTGGCATATCTACGGCAATTACCTCAAACCCATCTTTTGAAAGAGGACCTCCAATTATCGTTGACATTTGTCTACCATTAGTCCCCACACCATGAAATAAAATAATTTTCGCTTTAGCTTTGGGATTTCTAAATGTGTCTAAATGTACCTTATTTCCTTTCCAACTCCACCACTCTTCTTGAGGCTGATAATCGGAAGTAAAATGTAATTTTTCAGGCAGTAGCTTTTCAATCTCTTTCCACTCTTTTTGTTCACTATAATTCATATTAAATCCTTCTTTCACTAATTTTCATCTTTAATAGTTCGCCTTATTCTACTTAATGACTCTGGTGTTATACCTAAATAGGATGCAATATAACTTTGATTTACCCTTGTTTCAATTTCTTTATATTCTTTTTGAAAATTTATATATCTCTCTGTTGCACTCATTATTTGAAAACTATATTCTCTTTGCATTTTATATATTAAGTTTTTCTCTAAATATTCTATATAAATCTTAGTTAAGTTTTTATATTCTAAAAGCAATTTCTTTAATTGATACGCATTAAATCTTAATGCTTTTATATTTTCTAAAGCTTCAAATCCTTGAATACTTTTTTCCTTAGAAAAAAGACTTTCACCGATACAAAAATCATTTTCTTTCATAAAATATTTTGTAATATCATTTCCATCTTTATCTAAATAATAGCTTCTAGCAATCCCAGAAAGTAATATATATATTTCTGTTTGTTCTTCTAACATATTTAAAATCATATCATTTTTAGAAAATTCAACTTCATAACTAATTGATATTAGTTCCTCTATTATTTCATTACTTAGGTAGTTTTTTTCACTACTAAAAGCATTCTTTATTATGTTATATTTCTCATCAATTTTCACCTATAATCACCTCCAAGTATATTTTATATTTCATTCATAAGAAATACATTATCATTTGTTAATAGATATGTTTTTTTATATTGCCATAATATTCAATTTTAAAAGAGCAATTTTGTTTGCAATATATTAGAATTATGCACTAAAAAATACCGCATATTCATCTCTAAATAATACGGTATTTTAAATAACTTAATATTTAATTTATTCTTCATAATATAAGAATATTTCCAGGAAATCTGCTAACGATTATGCTCATTTTATCTATAAAATGAAAAATTTAATAGTTCAATTATTCCGCTTGATGCAGTAGCTACAATTAATCCAATTAATGTACCGATAATGGCACCTCTAATATGATGAACAGGGCTTTTATACTCTTTTAGCATGTCCTCAGTCCCAGGAATAATTACTCGTTTGTTATGACAAAATAGCCATATGTCTAGTATAAACAAGTCATAAAGATTAACTGCAGAAAACAATATAAATATATGTATAAAAGCTTCTATAAATCTTCTTGAACCAGAAGCTCATGCGACTATTGCCATAAGAAAAATACATAATAACGCAAACAATAATTTAATAGTACTATGTTTAGTTTCGTACTTTTTAATTGATGACCGATATTGAGGCAAACTTTCCACTCTTTGTTTAATAGCTATAGGATATGACATTATGCAATTTAATGGATTTTTATATAGTGGTGGAAGCACCGCTAAAGTAAATAGTCCACATAGAATAATGCATTGAATAATTAATACCATTCTTAATAGCCTCCTGACAACCTATAAATAATATTTGTTATATAATATGTTACTATTAGGAATAAATTATAACATATTTTTACAAATCTGTATTCTTAAATTTTCAAAGAACATATTTTATTGATTATTTCGCAATATCTACAAATTTGCCACTTAAAGTTAATTTGCTTTAAACTTCTAATAATTAAAATTTATTTCTACAATTTCACTTCTTGTTCCAATTCTTATAGGTGGACCCCATGTACCTAGACCTGAAGTTACAACAGCATGTGTATCTTCTTCAAAAATATCATAGCCATAATCTATTCTGAAAATTCTTTTGGTTATATGATTTAATGGATATACTTGTCCTCCATGAGTATGACCTGATAATATTAAATCATATCTACCTATATATTCATCTATATTTGAAGGCTGATGATCTAAAACTATTTTTGCTTTTTCTTTATCAAATTTATCAGTTTCTAAAGAAGCCTCACGAGTTTTTTCACCTTGATATCCTATTGGTGCCGAATCTAACCTTCCAACTAATAAAACATTGCCATTTATATCTATTACTTCATCTTCTAGAACCCTTATATTAGTTTGCATAATAAATTCCTTCATCTGTATAAAAGTACTACCTGCATCATGATTTCCCCAACATAAATAAGTTCCGTAAGTGGATTTTATACTATTTAATATCTTTAAGGTTTCATCATTATTTTGAATAGCTAAAAAATTACTATCAAATAAATCTCCTAAAATAACAACTAAATCTGCATTCACATCATTTATTCTATTAACAGATTCCTGTAACTTTTTATTATTATTTATATACCCTAAATGTAAATCACTAATAGCTATTATTTTAATACTTTCTCCCTTATGATACTTGTCTATATTTACATCATAAGAAACAAAAGCCACCTTATTACTCTTATAAACTCCATATACCGTAATAACTGAAACTAAGACTAAAGCTATAACTGTCATACTATTTTTTGAAATATTAACAATACTTAAGGATTTTAAAATGCCACCTAAAGCTCCAATACCAGCTAATGCTATTGCTAGCATTAATGAAATTCCTAACCAGTATGATCCTAAGGTTCCTATTATAGATCCAAAATTGTATCTCATACTATATATCAGTAAAGTTGACAGTGCTAATAACACTATAAAAATGGTTATTAAAATTGCAAGTGTAGAACTTATGTTACTATCAATACAAGTAAAAATACTTTTACCTACATATAAATTTATTAATCCAAATAATAGTATTACAACTGTTATTCCTAGATATTTCATTTATTCCCTCCAAAACTATTTCTTCTTGATTACTAAAAAGTATACCTACCACTTTGTCTGTAGCTAATATATAAAAGTATACTTTATTGTATTAACTTCTTCAATGGTCTCTTCTCCATATTTATCCGATCAAATTAATTTAACTAACAGGAGTATATTCAATAAGAGTTTCTTTATCTATTGATTCAATTTTAAAAATAACTGGTCGTATTCCATCATTACAACTACAAATAGCAGTTACCGGTTTTCTTATCCAATCATCATAATAAAACACATCTTTTCCTGCACCATGGGCTAATGCAAAAACATATTGATAAATAGCTTTCCATGCTTTATCGCAAAAACCTGCTGGTTTTGCATAATAAGCATAAAATACATCCCCTTTCTTTATACATAGGCCATTTCCCAATATTTTTACTCATTTAAGTATATGTGTTATGTTATACTCAAACAAGTATGCACTTTTAGGTAAAGTACTAACCCCTTAGTAAGTTCTAATATATTGGATGGTGATAAGAAGACTATGAAAAAATTTGAAAAATCTGATTTAACTGATATAACATCTACTCCCTTGGATATACACTTTCTATTATAGGTGGTAAATGGAAAATGATTATAATCTTTTAGTTAGTAGAATATAAAGTATTACTGTATGAAGAACTTAAAATATGTATAGGTCAAATAAGTGATAAAATACTTAATAATCAGCTAAAAGAATTCGAACGAGATCGCATTATCATTAGAAAAGAATACCCTCAAATACCACCTAAAGTTGAGTATTCCCTTTCAAAGCGAGGTTTGTCTTTAATGTCTATTTTAGAGGAAATGTGCAAATGGGGATAAGAGAATAAAATATAAAAAAATACCGTATATTCATTTTTGAATAATACGGTATTTCAATAGTTATTTATTCTTTATTGATACATCAAATCTTCATAACCTTCTTCTTTAAGTATTAATTGAAATTCTCATATTCCATTTCGCTAAGCAAATTAGGATATGACATTATAAATAATGAATGTCCTGATTTCCCTTCATGATATGGAGGGTGTACATGCACAAATGAATTGTCTTTAAATCTTACTCTTTCATAAAATCCTTTACGTCTAATTGATATTTCATCTATTGGCGGGTCAATTTCTAATATTATTGTTTTGTATTTTTCCCTTAATAATTCAAGTGCTTTTTGTCCATATTTTCTATTACGCATACTTGAGTATATACAAAAATGTTCAATATATGTATAGTCCTCTGTTTCCCAATACAGGATGATCCCAATAAATACATCCTCATCATAAATTAAATCGAAATGATATTCCTCTTCATCAAGTATTTCTTTTTGAGATGTACTCTTTCTTTGTTCGAATCTAGGAAAACTTTTTTATATAATGCCATAGCTTCATTATACATTTTATCATCCGTTGATACTAATCTTATAAAATTCATGATTCACCTCATAAATACTAATTCTAATTTATCTATTCTAAGTAACCCTTAATTTTCAAGCTTCTTTTTTGCATTTTATCATTACAAAATTTATAGGTGGTTTATTTTCAACATTCTTATTATACTCATCTATTTCAAAGAACTCTACTAATCCATATTCTCCAAATTCTTCTTTTATTGAATCAAAATCATAAAAGAATAATTTCACACCATCCTTTGTCTCGAATCGATCTTTACTAATTTCTGTTCCTTTTCCGAACATTGGAGCTTTTTTTGAAACTGCTGTAAATATCATATATCCATTTGTTTTTAATTGGCTATAGCAATCTTTTATGAATTTCTCTCTCTCACTTTTACTTAATAAATGAATAAGTGCATAGGAAAATATACCATCATAAAGTTTATTATCAAAAGGCATATCTGATACTGAACCATGATGAATTTTAAAATCCATCCCATTCTCTCTTGCTAAATCAATAGCAGTCTTTGAAATTTCAATACCTGTTACATTAATTCCACTTTCAAGAAATGGCTGTGCATTTCTACCGTATCCAATTCCAGGTATTAATATGTCCTTAACTTTATTTTTAAGAAATAAATCCTTTATTAATATTGCAGAGTCTGAAGGCTCAAATCCCCACATTGCTTGTTTCTCTATAAAATTCTCTTCCCAAAATTCTGTCATATTTTTTCTCCTTTGTGTAATATCCTTTGCTTAGATCTATAATATGATTTAAATTATATCATATTATTTAATTTGAAAATTCCATCTCTTCCTACTTTATACTAAATATTTATAGATTCATGAAATAATAACAAGGACTCTCATATTCATGGAAGGCTACCTCTCGAAGAGCTAGTAGACCTAAAAAGACATATGAGAGTCCTTCTTCTAGTTTACATCATATCTATAGTTAGCTATCCTTGGTATATCATATCTATTTTCCAAGTTTATTTAACATCTTACGATTTAATTTTTCACGATAGTTATCTGTCCATTTTTTAGTGTCACGTATAAACTCATCACAAAAGCCAGCAACATCTTCTCCTGTTACTTCAAGAACATGCCTACCATCTGCTGCACTAGTTTCAAATAACTCTATTAATTCTCTCTGAGTTTTCACCATATCAGAACCATCCCCTCCAGCGAAACTCCATATATAGCCCTGTATTTTTTTAATTACAAATCTATAATCTTCTGGCAACGCTTCTATTCTTGCCATTTGATCTTTATACTCTTTTTTGTCACCAATCATTTTTTGAATGAGCTTTATCATAATTATTGTCCCTCCTTATTAAACCATTCCATAATCTCTCTATTAAGTTTTTCCCTATATGTTCCTTTATCAGTAGTATAAGCACTCATAAATTCATCACAAAACTTATCTACATCACTTCCAATAACATCGATAACCTGTCTACCATCTGCTGCGCTAGTTTCGAATAAATCTACTAAATCTGTAAACATGGTCATATCAGTAAACATGGTAATGTTACCGCCAGGTGCTCCAACAGTATACATATAATTTTGGATTTTTTTAAATGCGAAGTTATAATCTTTTGGTAGTGCATCAACTTTCTTCATCATTTCTTTATATTCACGCTTCTCATCTAAGCTACCTATTACCAATTTCACAAACTTATCAAACATTTTTGCTCTCCTCCTTCAATTGATTTATCTTCGTAGAAACAAAGTCCCATTTTTCCCAGAACTTCTTCAATTCCTCACGTCCTGCTTCATTTAGGGTAAAGAACTTACGTGGTGGTCCCATTTCTGATTTCTTTTTTGTAGTTTCCACCAATTTATTTTTCTCAAGTCGTACTAATATGGTATAAACAGTCCCATCTACAACATCTGAAAATCCTAGTGCATTTAGCCTCTTAGTAATTTCATAACCATATGTCTCCTCATGACTAATGATTTCAAGAACACATCCTTCTAGTACGCCTTTTAACATTTCTGTGATATTTTCCAATTAAGTCACCTCTTCGCTATCTAGTATCACTGGTATTTAGTATTACTTACTACTACTATATAGTATGACTAACTAGTTGTATTGTCAATAGTATAATTATTTTTTACTCTTAAATAGTAATTAGAATTGCAAATAAATAAACACCCTATATCCCATTTCGGAGTTATACGGTGTTTCTATTATAATTTTTTAAGACTATTCCATAACTTTATTGTATTTTATAAAATATTTCCTATTTCCTATGGTATAAATTGTAACTATACCAGCATAAATAGCATTTCCTAGAAAGTATTCAGGACCATATTGAGTTAATTGAGTTAGGCTAATAAAGCAGAATAATATAGAATAAATTATCATACTCCAATAACCCCATTGAAATTGTCTTAAATATCCATAAGCTATTATTATAGCAAAGACAGCTACAGATACTCTTACCAAAATTTCTGGAATGAATGGCATAGCAAATCGTATATTAAAAGGCGGTGTTTGCTGAATATTAAGTGTAAATAATAATGCTAATGAACTAAAAATCTGAAAGCATCCAATAAACATAATTCCTATAGGATTTTTCTTCTCCATTTAATCACCTATCATATTTTAAATAATCCCAATATATAAATATTATTCACTTTTTTCTAGTTTTTAATATATGTAACCTCTTATTAGCCAATGTTAGTTTAATTAAAGTATATGATATAAATAGAACGTTTAAGACTCTATTTATTCTCGTATTACTACAGCTTTTGTATCTTAATATCTTATTACTCAATCCAATTTTTATTTAGTAATTCTTTAAGTATTCCTACCTTATCCTTTCCTAAAGCATCTGCTATTTCCTCTTCTAATTTCTCTTTTAGTTCTTGGCTTTTCTTACAATAATCCTTCCCCTTATCAGTAAGCTCTGTGTACTTATTATTACTCTCACTTATCACAAATTTTAAATATCCCCTTAATTCTAACTTTTTAGCACATTTAAACATTGCTTGACGTGATACATTTGCCTGTCTAGCTACTTCAGCAATAGAAATTTTACCCATATTAATTTTAGCTAAAAGGAGTCCTTCTGTATGAGAAATATCTTCTTCTTCTTCACTTTCTGCCCATCTATCTTCAACTTCACGTCTAAGGATAATATGTTTTTCACTTATTAAATCTATTATATTTAAATCTCTCTTCATCTTATCACCTTATTTTATATTTTAATATATTGTAACATATTTTAAGTTAATTAAACTACCGCCTTAGTCAACTTAGTTGACTTTTTAAATCGTTCTTGTTATAATCATCAAGTCAATTTAGTTGACAATTAAATTTTAAAGGGGAAAACTTTTATTATGGGACAAACTAAATTTCAAAAATTTGCTTTCACATTAATGATGTGTTTTGGTATGGTTCTTGGTATGACTATTTATAATATGATTTTAAATGAAGGTCTTCATAGTAATTTCTTTAATCATCTTTTAAAGGATTTTTGGCTAGGATTTTTTGTAGCACTTTTATTGGATATATTTGTAGTAGGTAGACTTGCAAAACCAATTGCATTAAAAATTGTGAAACCAAATGAAAATACAAGGCAAATCAAAGTAATATTAGCAATATCAACTTGTATGGTAGTAGGAATGGTATTATTAATGTCTATGTATGGTGCTATTGTTGCTGTTGGTTTTAATAGTACAGCCTTAAAGATTTATCCACTATGCATTGCTAGAAACTTTATTGTAGCGTTACCACTTAACTTACTTATTGTATCTCCTTTAGTGAGATTATCCTTTGGTAAGATATTTTCTAATTAATTTACTTTCATACATAACTTTTATATAAATTTAATAATTATAAGCTGCTAATCATTCTTTATATTAATAAAAGTACTAAATTCATATAGTAATCAATGAATTTAGTACTTTATCATATAATAGAGTTTATTACTGTAGCTTTTTCCACTTCCTAATCTTTGTCCTAAAGCTTTTAAAAGGTGCAACTGTATTAATATGAATCCATTTCCAAATAGGCCAATTAGATGGTGTTGAACTAGACCATTTACGCCCACTTGGCAAAAATAATTCCTCATCACTAAGGCTATCTACAAAGCTAATAATCTCTTTAATTTTATTTTGAAAATGATTAATTAACTCCGAAAGTGTGTATCCCTCATATTCCTCATAAAATTTCTCATAAAGTCCCCCTAAATTGTTCCATCTATAATCTGGAGAAGGTGTTACAACTGTATCCCCTTCTTGTTCTTTCTTTTCCCAATTAAGAATCAATGAAATCCAACCTAATTGATAAGCAATCATTTGAGCTGGAGTCCTATCCACTCCCTCTACTAATTTATCCTTATACTCATTCGATATTCCTTTAAATTCATCTATAAATAGTTCTGCTCTTTTGTTAATTTCATTTATTAGTGCTAATTTATTTTCGTATTCCTGCATAGCCTTATCCTCCTATTTTCATATCTGCCATAATCCTTTTAAACTAGTTCTTCTATATTAAAGAGGCAACCTCATCATTAATTCTTTAAGTGCATATTCCCCATTCTCAACCCTAATAATATCAATAGGCTTTTCCCCATAAAAGGCAGGTATATTACTATTAAACCAAGCAATTAAAACTTTATCAGAGGATGAGATACATCTCTTAGCCCATGACCAAATATCATTTGGAATAACCTCTATTTTTGATTCTGAGATAATATCATCACTAATCATGCATTCTACTATTCTATCCCAGTATTTCTTACTATATGAAAATTGTTCTGACAACTTATTTATCTCATTAAAATCCAATTCATACCCCTCCGCAACAAATTTTTTGTTAAAATTAATTCTATACTTTTAAATCAAAATGATGATTTCTCATAATCTCTTCAACTGTATCATCTGGAGTTAATAAAGTTGTATCAAAATAATACTCCTTACAATACCTCATATCTTTAAATTCATTTAATAGTACAATAGAACGTTCTCTCATCTGGTATTCAACAGGTCTCATCTTATCACGATTTATAATTGTGTCTTCATCAGTTACTAGTACACATATTTTTATCTTTTCTGCCTTAACTTTATTTGCTATAAATTCTATATCCCTTGGTTTACATATATAGTTAAATACAACATCATATTCTCTATCTAAAAAATTAGTAATTAAATCAATACAATTTTCCCAAAATACATCTAAGTGATTTCCTTCTAGCCAAGGTTTTACGTATCCACCACATACCATATGATATATATCATCTCCTTCAATAAGTGCAGATCTTTTCATTCTTTCAGCTAATAAATTCGAAATAGTGGATTTCCCTACTCCTGCTGGTCCTGTAATTATATATAATATACTCATTTATACACCTCCATTATTTTGAATTTATTCCTATTACTATTATACAGTCATTATCAAGCTAATAACACCCTGAAATAAAATTACCCCATTATTCATTTCTGAATAATAGGGTATCTTCTTAATTACATGTTACTTTTTCCTAAAGGACATAGTATATTCAAGCTCTTTTGTATCCTCATTAATACCTTCTTCTTGAACTATAAAATCATTCTTTTTATAGAAATTTACGGCCTTATCATTTTTAACAAAGACCTCTAATATAAGGTATGGATACTTAGATTTACAGTATTCAATTAGCTTCTTGCCTATACCATCTCTTTGGTATTCTTTTCTCACAAAAAGCCCAGCTATATAGCTTTCTTCTACTACTCCTATAAAGCCTTTTATAATCTCATCTTCTTCATATATATAAATTTCAGCACATGGCATCATTTCTTTAACCATATCAAAATTTCCTGTCCAATACTCCTTTGATATAAAATCGTGAGCATCTATATTTGTATCAAGCCATATTTTCATTACTTCATCTAATTTATTCAAATCAAATTTTTTAATCATACTATTTCTCCTTACATTTATTTATTAAAGTTAGGAGTAAATCCACTCATCAAGTTCACCTCTTTATATCCTTTTATATTTTCTTATTATATCATCCCTATCACAATTATCCAAGTTTAAAAATACTATCTATTTAGATTAAGAATTATTATATATAACAATTCTTAATTTGTAGATAATTTTATTTTATATACTTTCCTTTAGTTAAAAGTATAATTTTAATACATATTAAAATTAGGTTAAATTTATAATTAACTTCATTTCTATATATTTGGTATGTGAAGGAAGTATTTACAAATAATAACATATTGTAAACGCTTTGCTTGTGAAATTTAAGATTTGAGTCCTTTTGATTTAAAATTATATAATACTTTTGTAATCATCAAAAGGAGGAGTATTTATGAAGAAAAAATTAATCAAAACAATGGCATTAGCACTAGCTTTAGCAGCAACAGTAGCAGGGGTATGGTCTATTTCTACAATAACGGCATCAGCCGCAACAGGAATAGGTCGTAATGGTGGACAAGGTGGAGAATTCAATACAAAGGAAATAAATTTATCCTATCCACTATATGGTTCAGCAGTTTATACTAAAAATGACCTCCCAATGGCTGCAAAGGATTTGTATAATGCTAACCCATTAGAGGGTGCGAAGGTAGTTACAATTATCAACCATGCTAATTATTTTTCTGAAACATTTTATGTAAATGATGGTGGCTTAAAGGGTAATAAAGATGCATATAAAAATGCATATATTGGAGCCGCTCTAGCACTTTATCAAATTCCATTTGATACTTGGAACAAAGCTTTATATAACAGTACTAGCTATGAAAATTCCATAGATAATGGTAACTCAATTACAGGTAAAGGCTGGTATTCAGATCTTCTAATGAAAGGAAATACTGCAAACACAGAAGCAGTATTAGTACAGTATGTTAATTATTTAGTTGAAAGTGGTAAACTATATGTAGCATCTCCAGATGGAACTTATGCCAATACCTCTGTAAAGTCTAGAGCTTTTACACCACAACAACAACGAATCTTAAATGTTAACTATAACTTTGGTACTGCAACTTTAGATTCTTATAAGAAGGCATTTGATATTACAACAACACAATATGGAGTAGGTTTTAACGATAGATACGATGCTTTTAATAAAGCATTATATGGAGCATTAGTTTATTTAAATGCAAAGAGTTATGATACCGATCTTGATACCGGTAGATATTGGTTAATGGAGCAATATTTCTTCTTTACAGATACTAGAACTACTGGAATTAACTATACTTACACTGTAAATTCTCAAAATGGATTTGACCAAGCAAGATCACGAAATATTACAACTGAAGTAGAAGCTATTCAAGTAGCTAAAGATTTAGTTGCAGGTAACACTTTAATAAATTACACAAAAGACTGTGATTTTGCACCAATTAACTAATTTAACAAATAAATATTATATTAACTAATTAAAATAATAAAGAGCTGTATCAAGAGTTTTGAAAAACTTTTACTCTGATACAGCTTTTATTATTGTCATATTTTACATCCATCACTTCTATAAAGTAAATACTACTCTTAATATCATATGGTATTCTTAGTTTTTACATCTTTATAATCATTTTTTTCTAATAGAAATATTTATATCAATTGCAGGCTAAGTCCACTTCCCTTTTTATAGGCTTATCCATAATTAATTTATATACTTTAAATTAAATCATCTAATCCATTAACTGTAGTCTGTTCATCCTCATTAATAGGAATAACTATGCACTTTTGCCCATCAATTATTTGAGATTTTATTTGAGGTATTTTTTCAGGTTTTACTTGAAGTATAACATCATAATTTGGAGTATCTTCATTATCTGCTATTTCTTTGCCCTGAATCTCCTCTAAAGCCTCTTCTATTATTTCCTCTGAATCATTTTCTAAAACTTCTTCTTCAACTGGTTTTTCCTCATTTTCTCCTGTATACAAGTCACTTTCATTATCTACAGCAACCTCTTTTTTAACTTGCTCAAGTCTAGTTTGAAGTATTTCTACTTGCTTCTTAAGGTGTTCTTCCTTTTTTCTTTGCTCATTTGCTTTAATTATCTTTGGATCAATTAAGCTTTCTGCTAAAGGAAGATCCTCTCCAAAGTTATCTACATAAGATGCTTCAATCTTAGTAGTAATCTCTTCTGGAACTCCACTCTCTATTAGAAGATTTTGTATATCCTTCTTTGTTAAGCTTATAGGTTCACAATCAGTATCTTCATAAATTGCATTATGCTCCTCTACCATATTCCTTAGGTTTTCTTGTACTTCCATAAAGATCTTTTCAGCCTTCTCCTCAGTACTAAAGGAATCTTTAATAATTGATTGGAAGGTTTCTTTCTGTATTGTAGCAGTTTGTCTTGAATAGCAACCTAAAGCATTTTCCATTAACTCAGGATGAGTATCTTTAGCATTTTTAGTGTAGTACATAATAGAGTTAACATCTGAACTACGTTCAATAAAAGCAGGGAAAACAAACCCATTAGTTGGACCTTCAACTACCCAATCCCTAATACGTGCCTTTATCTTATTCTCTTCTTCAAAATATCTAAGACCAGGACTTGAAAGAGAGACAGGACATATTGCACATAAAACATATTCATATACTTCTTCTGACTCATCTAGCTTTGCATTATCACTAGTCTTCTTCATGACATCATAAGCATCATGAAAAATAAGTATTAAAAAATTACCTGTATAATCATAATTATCTATAATTGATTCATAAAAATCATCAAGTATAGCATCGTCCCTTAATTGACTTTTCTTAAGTTGCATAAGAGAAATTTGCTTTTCATTTACAAGGTCTTCATTGGTTGGGAAGTTAAGTTCTAAAATATTATTCCCAATAGTTCCAGACAGTACTTTTTTAGCTATTTCTAAGTACTTAAAGTATTCATCCTCATCTAAATTTAGAAAGGTTTCTCTAAACTTTAAAATAATATGCTTTTCTCCATTAACATAGCAGCCACACATTTTAGTGAAGGTACAGTGATCCTTCTTTAAACGTCTTTTTAACTCTAGTATATCTTTTTTCCTCATATAATAACCCCTCACTCTTATATTTTCTATTTTTAGTATTCATTAATTTATAATCATTATCTAAGTATAGTATTTTTTTTATATTAATTAAAGGCTTTATTGAGGGAAGTTAAATCTTATCTTTTAATATCTTTTCCTTCATTTCTTTTTTAAAAAAGTATACTATTATAAAGGAGTTAACAAGTAGCCACAGGATGGCTAATCCAAGCAGTACTAGAATTAAAGCACCTATGTTACTTACTTTACTTGAAGCATATGCTATAAGTGCTATAAGAACAATTGTCCATATGCCTATGGCTATAATGAAATGTTTCAGTATTTTTCCTTTCATAATCACTTCCTCCTATTATAAGTTAATTTTCATAAATATACTTATGTTTCAATAATTATAACATATTTTACCAATACAGAACTATTCAACTTTCAAAGAATGTACCTGACGCAATTTCTACGTTGCCTTATCTTATATAACTCTTAAAATAGCTTATGATCAAGAAGCTATTATTACTTCGTCCTTAATTGTGTATAATATAAATGGAATAAATTTGATATTTATTATAATAAATACATTACTAAGGGGGCTTTAATATTTTGAAATTTTTATATGACAATATAAATCTAGATGATAATATGGTTTGCTACTATGATGAATTACCACTGTGGTCTACACCTTTTGGACTACTTTTACTAAATAATATTCCACTAAAAAAGAATTCACTAATTGCTGATATTGGCTGTGGAACTGGGTTTCCCCTACTTGAATTAGCACAAAGACTTGGAGAAAGTTCCAAAGTATTTGGAATTGATCCATTGGAAAAAGCTCTAGATAGAGCTAATAGAAAAAAGGAACAATATAGAATAGAAAATGTTGAACTAATAAATGGGGTTGGAGAAAATATGCCTTTTACTAATGAATACTTAGATATCGTAATATCTAATTTAGGTATAAATAATTTTAAAAATCCAGATGAGGTTATTACAGAATGTTATAGAGTACTAAAATCAAAAGGAAAACTTATTTTTACTACTAATTTATTGGGGCACTTTAATGAGTTTTATTCTATATTAAGAGATGTTTTATCCCATTTCAAATTAGAAGATGAAGTTAATAATCTAAAAGAACATATAACTAAGAGACATTCTTTAGACGGTATTAATAACCTTACAAAAAGAAATTACTTTTCTGTGAAAAAGGTAATTGAAGAGAATTATATTATGAGATTTGTAGATGGTAGCTCATTCTTTAATCATTACTTTATAAAATTAGCCTTTCTACAAGATTGGAAAGAAATAATTAGGGAAGATTACTGGAATGATGTTTTTATCGAGTTAGAAAATAGACTAAATAGTCTTGCTCTTGAAAAAGGTGAAATTGTATTTACTGTTCCTATGGCATATATAGAATGTGAAAAGTGCTAATGTTCTCGGCTTTTATAAAAAACATCCCAATATTCAAATCTGAATATTGGGATACTTTAAATGTTATTTACTTATCAACTTAATAATCTATCAATAATAAAATTATAAATAAACTTTAGTTTATTAACCTCTTAATCCTTTTGATTGACGTTCCATATCTTCAATAACAATATCAAATATTTCCCCTAATGAAGCACAATACTCTAAAACTTTCCAAGGCGTATTTGTATGGAAATGTACCTTTATCAATTCATCATCTCCAACTGCTAACAAACAATCACCTTTAAAGTTCTTTGTGAAATATTCATTGATTTTATCTTCATCAAGATTTTTCCCTTCAATTAATAACTGGGTATCGTATCTATATTCAAGCATTTTTATTACCTCCATAAACTCTAATTGATATTTCTTATCAAATATATTATAACATATTTCATAACTTCAATGGCATTTTTTCTATTATGTTGAAGTCTATCCTTATATTCTTCATAAATATACTTACTTTTTTCAATATTTAAGATGTAGCTTCTTGTCATAACATAGCTTTATCCTTCCTTTACCTCTAAAATATATTTTTCTACCAACATTGAAGCAAGAAATAATACTAAAACATCTAATCCACTTCTCAATATCATTTGACTCATGGCTCCTTTAGATATTAATCCTATGAAGCTATTAAAAATTATCCAGTTCACGCCCATAATTGCTATGAATCTTAGTGTTATACTATACTTCTTCTTTTCAAATTCTAACAAAGGCCTTAATAGTACATAGATGTACCCAAACATTATTCCAAATATACCTGTCCAAATATAGCATTGAACTGGATATGTAGAAAGATTACTGCTAATAAGACCACTTTCATATCCGATAATTCTCTCAGCAAAAATGGCTATCCCAATAATTATTACTGCTTTTATAATTTTGATAATTGATAATTTATGAATTACCTTAATTTTCTCATTATCTCTCAATGTAAAATAAACAGTAAATATACATAAGAAAATTGCAGGTATCCCATCTCCTAGCCCCATAAAAAGCTGATATTTTATAAAATCAAGTCCCCAAGTTGTAAAAGGGGATCCTTCAACAACAACTTCTTGCATTCCAACTAAGTAAATTATTGCAAAGGCTATCCCAAAGCGGAATCCAATTTGTAATCTAGTTACATTAGACCTTATTCCAACATACCTTACTACTATTGCGCACTGTGAAAATATCAAAAGAAAATAAAATACTGCTACAGCAGGAAACCCAAAGGCTTTAACAAAAATGCTGTCAAATTGTACAACTTCCACAGGAGCTGGCAGAATTGCATGAACAACTATAGCAGAAATTACAGATAATAGAATAAGAATAACCTGTATTATAATTGCTCTATTTTTACTTATACTTTTCACCCTATAAGACCTCCATTACTTATAGTAATCAAGTTACTATGTACTAACTCAAAATCTATTATACCATATTTTGTAAGTTTATCTTTCTGGATATTATAGGTTTTATTTTAGTGCTGTAGAAAACTAATAAAAAATATCCCAAATTCATTTCTGAATATTGGGATATTCTACTTTGATACTTATCTTCCGAGTCAATAATATATAATTTATTTTCTCTTACCTATATATACTAGGATTTTATTGAGTCATCATAAATAACATATTGATCCTTACCTGCATTCTTCGCTACATATAATGCTTCATCAGCCTTTTTGTATAACTCACTAAAATTCGTTCCATCCATTGGAGAAATAGAAATTCCTACACTCCCTGACACATTAAGATTTTCTCTTTTAATAATTTTTAAACTTCTTAAAGTATTACATATCTCATTAGCTTTTAATTCTATTTGTTTTTTATCCTTAATATCCTTTAGGAGAATAATAAATTCATCTCCACCCATACGACCTAAAATATCTCCCTTACGTAATATCCCTCTAAGCTCTCTTGCCATTTCAATAAGAAGTTCATCTCCTATCATATGACCATGACTATCATTTACTGACTTAAAACCATCTAAATCAATAGAGAAAAGCGCATGTACTCGCCTTTCGCTATTATCTTTTAAGGTATCTATTATAGAATTTTCTGTCATTCGTCTATTATATATTCCTGTAAGCTGATCTCTTTCGGCATCATACCTAAGGGATATTTCCTTACTCTTCTTTTCATTAATATCCCTAACATATAAACCTCCTAATAGGTTACCTGATTCTGAATCTAAAAATAGATTTATAATTCCTTCAAACCACTTGAAATCTTCTTTATTTCCTTTACGGTATTCTATTGCAATTTTAACTTTACCCTCACTAAATTCCTTCTTTATATTTTCTCTTTTAAAGGCACTTAAAAACAATTCTTTATCTTCTTTGTAGATATTTTCTTTAGCCACCTTATTTATAATACTGTCATAGCTTTTATTATTTTGTTCAAATCTCTCACCATTATTTCTGAAGCCATATAGAAATTTATTTTCTGTAACATCAAAAATATATGTTTCTACAGTATCTGCCATAATAGCTATACGATTTTGTTCTTCTTGCAAATATAACAATTCTATTACCTTAGAGTCTGTTATATCCTCTAAAGTTCCAATACCTTTTATAGGTTTCCCATTAGAATCGTATAATGTTGTAAAGCTAATCTTTACCCAGCAACTTCTGCCATCCTTTTTCTTAGCTTTAACTACTCCAACAGACATTTCATCACCTTCTTCAATTCTACGAAATATATTTTCTGCATCCCTAATATATTCATCATCAAATATTCCAAGGCTTAATAGCTTTTCTAAAGTAACTTCTTCATCTTTCTTTATTCCATATTCTTCACTCTTTTCACTAAAATGAAGTATAGATTTCTTTTCTATGTCGTATTCTATTACTAGACTACCAGTTAAGTTTATAGCAATAGCAAAACGTTCCTTACTTATCTTAACTTCCTCATTAATCTTTACTAATTCCTTCCGTACTTTAAGTTCATATAAAATAACTATAACTATTAATATAATAAAAGAGATTAAAATAAAGGCTAGTAAAAAACTCATAGTATTATTTATATTACCTGTGTATTCTCCAATTGCCTCTTTAGGTATTATTACAAAAGTATACCAATCCTTTATATCCATTGGCATATAATGTGCAATTCTCTCTTTACCATATATTTTGTATCTAATCTGGCCACTCTTACCTTCAGTTATATCTTGATGTAGAGTTTCATAACTATAACCCTCTTCAAATTCAACTGATTTAAAAAAGTTCCACATATTATCCCATTCAGACATAAGGCTATTTTTATGTTTTGATTTAGATATATAATTACCATCAGCAGAAAAAATCTCTACAAATCCTTCTCCTTTAAATATTGCTTTTTTTGCTATGGAAGTATATTCTTCTATCATATATGTACCAGCTAATACCCCCTCAATATTACCATTTATATATATATTGGTGCATAAACAACAACTTCTTCTTTATTGTTTATCCTTGATACTATAAGGTCTGAAACCCCTATATTTCCTTTCATAGCATCTTTAAAATACTCTCTGTCCGATAAATTAATTTTAGTTCCATCTGATTTCCTTCCCATGCCATTAATATCAATTATAAATAGATCATCAAAATTGGTGAAGGAACTAACTTTATCGATATAATTTAAACTATATTGTGAAAAATTAGTATCTAAATTACTTAAAGAAATGGCTATACCCTTAACATAATTTAAAGATTTAGATAGTTCAATCTCTAAATTTGCATCAATCTCCTTAGATATATCTGTAATATAGTTTAAGCCTATATCTTCTATCTCAGTATTAACTTTATTGTTAAATATAAAAAGGAAGAAAACTATTATTATTGTAATAAACAGTGTTCCACCTATTGCAATATTACGTCCTCTCTTATTCTTGACTAAATTGTTATTTCTCATTAATCTTCCCTCTCTTGCTTTCCTATGTAATTTACACCTTTTCCTCTGAATGATTGATTTTATATGTAATTAACTTTCACTTTATTATTCTCATATCTACTCATTTTTACAAATAAATTTATTTTTTAACATAAATATACTACCATATTATAATTTTTCCTACAAACTTTAATTTTTCAGCTCCATTCTTTATAAAAGTCAATTTAGTGTGTTCTTACATTTAATGTACTAATATTAATATAAATATATTTAAAATCTAATATAAATTTGTAAGTTAAGTTTTTAAAAACAATTGAATTTTATTAGGAGGAGTAAAATGTTAATTTCCGCTTTAATTATGACAGCAATAATGTCTCTAACTATGATTGTGTTTGGCTATTTATTTTCCAAACATCCACCTTCTGAAATTAACTCTGTAATAGGATATAGAACACCAATGTCATCAAAAAATGAGGACACATGGAATTTTGCTCATAGATATGCAGGTAAAGTATGGTTTAGGAGTGGTATTATTACTGGAATTCTATCACTTTTCTTTATATTTGCACTACAAAACTTCAAAGATTATGATCAACTTATACTTGGGATCTGTTACATTCAAATTATAATACTAATGTTAGTTATTCCATTAACTGAAATAGCATTAAGAAAGACCTTTGATAAGGGGGGCATTAGAAAAAATACCCCCTAGACTTATCATTTAATACTCTAAGATTATAATTTCCTATAGAGTAAAATGATTTAGGGAAGCCAAAATGACTCCCCTAAATTTATGTCAGTATATAATTGTTGTACTCTATTTTATCTCCGAGAAAATTTCATGTATGTTACCATCTGGATCTGCAAATAATGCTGTTCTTTGATTCCAGGGCATATCCTGTGGTTCCTTTATAAATGTTGCTCCCTTTTCAATCAATTCCTTAAATGATTTGTCAACATCACTTGTACTTTCACAAGGGAAAGCAAGTTCAAAACCTTGACCTACTGCCTTTTTCTCATACTCTTTGCTATAGTTATGCATAACTTCTCTCTTACAAATAGCAAACCTTGCTCCACTATTCTCAAATTCAACGTAATTGCCAAGATCATTTATAATCTTAAAGCCAAGAACTTTATTGTAAAATTCCTTCATTCTATCTATATCTTCTGTCCAAATTGTAATCAGATTAATTTCTGCTTTCATTATGATTTCCTCCTTATTAATTGATATCTTGGTATTTATTTATAATTTTACTCTAATTCATCAGCCCTATATATAGCATATACAACACCTAACCTAACAGGATATGATTCCATAATTTCACCATTGTAAACAATCCTTATTTCATCCCCGATCTTTACATCTTGAGCACTATCTTTAGAAATAATATCTTTTGTAACTTTAATTTTATCAGAAGACTTTAGCTCAAATTCTCCTTCAATAGGCTCTACAAGAAAATTATTTTCCTGATCTTCTAAAACTATTGCATTAAAAGATTTTTGACCTTTTTCACTTGATTTAAAGGAATTGTTTTTAGAAACTACAATCAAAAATACCCCTAATAATGGTACTAACCCAACAATTATGCCTTTCTTTTTATTACTCACATATATCACCCTTCACATAAATCATTTACATATTATACCACTTTCTTGTTCAACATCAAAGCTTCACCCTAATATCTAATATATCCCCCTTCACATATGCCTCAGCACTTCCCCCCATTTTTTCAGCTAAAAGCTTCACTATTGATAATCCAAGTCCTGTAGAATTACTTCTTGCCTTATCTCCAGTATAAAAACGGTCAAAAAGTTTACTAGGATCAATATTTGAAGAATTTTTTATAGGATTTTGAAAAGATATAATTGTCTTATTTTCAGCTATCAACTTCACTTTAACATCTCCCTGTGAGTGCTTAAGACAATTACTTATTAAGTTTTGTACTATTCTATTAACTAATTCCTTATCTGACACAATAAATATTGGTTGAGTTTCTTGAAATTCAACTGATAATCCCTTATCCTCAAATGCATTTATAGAGGCCACAAGACACTCTGCAACAATATTAGTGAGATTTAATTCTTCTAAGTTAACCTTTGGCTCCACATTTAAATAGTAGGAATACTCAAAGAAATGCTCTATAAGCTCGCCTAATTCTTCAGTATGTTTCATAGCAATTTCTAGTTTTTCTCTTTGCTTATCTTCTAGACCAGTCTTTTTAATTAGCTGTTGATATCCTTTAATTGCAGTAAGGGGTGTCCTTAAATCATGAGATAAATTAGCTATCATCTCTTTAAATCTCTTTTCTTCTTTAATGGCTTTAAGGCGAAGATTTTCCTCCGCCTTAAAACATCTATTCATATTACTAGCCAATTCATTTAAATTATTATTAAATAGATTTAGATTGATAGGTTGGGCTGTTTTTTCCTTCAACCGTTTGTTAAGTTGCTTATTCATAGTCCTTATTTGACTTTGGATAAAAAATATATAGCTAAAAAGGATAACTACCAGAAATATTAATATTCCAATTATTAATTTCACTATATCTACACGCCCTTCCTATCTCTATTACTTAATTTCAGCTCTCTTAAAAAGTTTATATGTTATTAATGTGATAATAAGAATAAATATAATGCTAATTAATGTTATCTTCAATAACGTTCCTACTTCTGTATCCATATTAATTAACATATACTCCCTATAAAAAGGTGTCATAGATATAATCTTACTAACTCCAGGAATATCATTTACTAATCCTATAAGTAAATCTATTAAACCTGATATGGTAAATCCAATTCCCATAACAACCATTGTTTTTCTTGCCTTAAAATCAATTAATATACAAATACTTAATCTAGCAACATATACTAGAATTTCAACTAAAGATATAGAAATAATTTTACCAATTGATTCTGCTGATATCCCAATTGTTGAACTTTCCGACATAATATTTGCAAATACAGATACATTGAAGGATTTTGCAAATTCTGTACTTGTACTAAATCCAATTAATGTGACTATAATATATGGAATCATCAACATACCTATAATTAATACATATACTAAAAACTTACTAAAAACAATATTTCCTCTACCATTTCCACATGCAACTGAATCATGAATTGTTTTAGTTTCAAAATCACTACAAACTAAAATTCCTGCCATTAAGGATCCAAGTAGAGATATCATCATAACTTCACTTAAGCCTGAAGCATTAGCAATAACCTCTTCCCCTATAGTTCCTATGGCAATATTATGTGAAATCATAGCAAGTCCTATTGCACAGAGAGTAGAAGCAATTAATCCTACCTTCAAACCTGCTGATTTTCTTAATTTAAATAATTCTGCATGTATTAAATTAAACATTATTGCTACCTCCTATAACTGAAATGAAGTAGTTTTCAAGTGTATCTCCTTCTACAGAAAAATGTGTTGGAATAACTCCATTTTCATAAATTGTTCTTGATACAACTTCCTTTTCATCAAGATAATCATATAGCTTTACACTTTTGTCTTCCATTACCTTATAATTAGTAGCTTTAAGTTTTCTTTCTAATATTTCTATAAGCTCCTCTGGCTTACTACATTCGATTTTTATATGATGCTTACAACATTCTTCTAGCTCATCTAGCCTTAATGACTTTTTAATCTCTCCATTATGAATAATAATATAGTCTGTACATGTTTGATATAACTCTGGTAAGTTATGACTAGATATAAGAATTGTCATATTACGTTCTTCACAGATTTTTTTAATTAATTTACGCACTTCAACTATTCCCATTGGATCAAGCCCATTAACTGGCTCATCCAATATCAAAAGTTCAGGACTTCCAATTAAAGCTATAGCAATTCCTAAACGTTGTTTCATACCTAATGAAAAATTCCTAGTTTTCTTCTTTCCAGAATCCTTAAGTCCTACTGTTTCAAGTAATTCATCCTCAATCTCTTTATTAGGAATCCCCCTTAAAATTCTGTGTAACTTTAAATTTTCCTTTGCTGTCATATTACCATTCAAGGTTGGATATTCAATTAATGCACCTATTCTTCTAATCTCCTTTTCCATTTCTTTTTCTTCAGTATGACCAAATAGCTCTAAGGTTCCACTTGTAGGAAAACTAAGTCCTGCAATTAATCTCATCAATGTAGTTTTACCTGCACCATTCTGTCCAATCAGACCATAGATTTTACCTTGTTCCA
This sequence comes from Clostridium zhoujianii, assembly GCF_051590805.1. Classification (NCBI taxonomy): domain Bacteria; kingdom Bacillati; phylum Bacillota; class Clostridia; order Eubacteriales; family Clostridiaceae; genus Clostridium; species Clostridium zhoujianii. The sequence goes on along the minus strand of NZ_JBPUTF010000001.1, from coordinate 1,149,510 downwards.
AAGCTATAGATACATTTTTAAGAGCTGTAAACTTTGGAAAGACTTTTGAAATATTATTTGCTTTTACTACATATTCCTTCATAGTATTATCTCCTCTTTCTCCAGAATCAAAATTAGCAAGGACTCATATTTAATCCCTGTTCTTTATGATTTCAGTATAGTTTCAAAAGGTTTAGAAAAAGTAAAGAATTCATCTATAGTTGTAAAGAATAGGATAAATTTATTTATCTTCTTTACACAAACGATATCCAAGTCCCCATACAGTTTCTATATACTCCTCTGTAGAATTTGCTTTTTTAAGCTTATTACGAAGGTTACTCATATGTGTTTTAACAGAATTATCATCTCCAAAATATTCTTCATTCCAAATAGTTTCATAAATATTAGCTTTTGAAAAAATCTTTCCTTTATTCCCTAAGAAAAGTTCTAGCATACAATATTCTTTAGCCGTAAGAATTAATTCCTCTCCATTAATAGTAACTGTTTTCCTATTTAAATCTAAGTTCATATCCTTATACATAAGAACTAAATCACCTTTCTTTACCCCTTGTACACGACGTAAATTTGATTCAACACGAGCTGCTACTTCTCCTAAATCAAAGGGCTTTGTTATGTAATCATCAGCTCCAAGCCTTAATAAATCTATTTTAGTTCCTATCATATCCTTTGCAGAAATAATAATCACTGGTATATTAGTAAACTCTCTGATCTCCTTTAATATTTCATCACCACTTTTGTAAGGAAGCATAATATCTAATAAAATAATATTGAATTCTTTTGACTTAATTGCCTTTATTCCCCCTAGTCCATCATAAGATGATTCAACTTCATAGCCCTCATCTTTTAGTGTTTCTGCTAAAAGTAAATTAACATCTCTGTTATCTTCTATAACTAATACCTTTTCCATATGTACCCCCAATTATATGTGATACTTTATATTATACCTTATATTACCATTGTCTAGAAATTTTCAAATATTTTTTCTTTTGATTCATATTTATTAGAAGTTTTCAATAAAAATACCGCACTATCCATATTTGAATGTTACGGTATTTTAATCAGTTATTTAGTATTTTCCTTTTTCTTTTCAAATCCATATATGAGATGAAAGCAGCAAGTGCAACACCTACCGAAACCCAAGTCAGGCCCCATCAATATAATCTGCAACTTACTTACCTCATTTATTACTTTGAACTTTTCTTACAATCTATATTACAGTTGATAATCATTTCTATTCAATTCGTACAGTTCTTAATTTACTTCAGTACCTTCAATACAACCTAATTTAAAGTAGAAACCTACTGTATCTTCTGATGAACCTGCACAATATATATTATTTCAGCCACTTATAGAAAATCTGACTCACATTCCCTCGGTTCGTAAATTCCCTTAACCAAATATAAAATTTGGGGGCTTACCTATGATAGGGTTCACTACTCTTTATTCTAAACCTCATATTATAATTAAATATCACAATTTCTTAAGATGTCATTACTAGCCCCTACTAATTCTGGACATAATAAAGAGAAACTTAGTATGACTCAGTTTCTCTTTACTATATTTATACTAATTAATTTATACTATAATTTATATTATTATTTAATTTCATATGCAGTATATAGAATGGATTTGCTTGTTCGCTCTACTCAGATTTTTTAAAGACTTTAAATCCCATATATTCATAAATCCTATACTAACTAGCAACTCTGAAGAATGCTAATATTTTTTCATTATAAATTTCCCTACTTCTTTTTTATACTATATTTTCTAATAAGAGTTAATTTAAAGTATAGCCCTGTTACAGTATTACTATCTACTGACTAACCAATTTTCCTTGATACTATAACTAAATCAAATATATCAATTATACCATCTTTGTTATAATCCATCTGCTTTTTAAATCCGTAATCATTAGATGTTAAATTATATCTTAAAGCTAAGGTAGCTAAATCTACTATATCTACTTCACCACTTAAATCAAGATCTTCTAGTTCTGCTGCTTTAAATGATGCCCAATCATATTCTGCAGTTAATGGTGTTTTTCCATCAAATGGCTTTAACCATTCTGGTAAATTTCCTGGCCATACATTCATCATAATATGTCCAGGCGCTGATGGAACCTCATAATTAGTATATGAAACACCTTCTGTACGAAAAGCTTCCTTACCATCAACAAACCAAGTTATTGAATCTGGAAGCCATAAAAACCCATATTCATGAAATTCTTTTGAAGCATCAAATCCTAAGTCATATATAAATCCCCTTGCTGAAACTCCGTCAGTGAAGTAGTTAAATTCAACCTTGGTAGTATCTTTCCCAGTAAACTCAATATCAATTTCGTGTGATATTCCAGCATATGCATCTCCACTTTTATCAACATATGTAAAAAATGAAGATACAACACCATCATTTTTTATTGGCTTCATTTTTACATTATAGTATCCATAACCATATGTTTCGTTAGTAGCATATTCTCCTCCTGAATATGGTTTTGTTGTTCCAACAGGATCTTTATCTATTGTTAAGTTCATTATTCCATCTTTAAATTTAATGTTTTCCTTCCTCCACATACAGTTAAATCCTGATCCATTTGACCAACCATCTGAAATATAAAAATCCTGATAATCTGGACCATTAAACTCAAACATTTTTTCTTGTAAGCTTGTTTTTGTATTAGTTATATTTTCTGTAGCTAAAACTGACTCACCAAATTTTAATAGCATTAATACAATCCCCATCATTAATGATATTGCTATTATACTTTTTTTCATAATATCACCCCTCAATAACAAAGTATCACATTTAACATTTATTGTAAATAAATGCTAAATTTTTATATATTCATGATAATATCTTTTATACTTTTAAGCAGTTTCTTAATCAGAATCAGTAGTTATTACATCTTTATCTATCGTACATTTGTTACTGTAAAGTTATACTGTAATATATTTGTTATTTTCATAAAGTTAACATGCGGTTATGCTTTTTTCTTCCATAATATTATCACCTCTAGTAATTAATATCATTTCAATATTAGCAGTACAAGACTTGAAACTTTCCACATTTTGTGGTGTAATAAAGGCAGAAAAGATAAATAGTTTACAAAACCTTCACATTTATAGTGACGGTTTTTTTTTGTTTAATTATGTAGCAAAATATATTTACCTGTTAACAATTACTTTTGCTAATCACCATTGACAATAGGTAATCTCCTTTAATTCATGTAGATTTCTCTCCACTTTATGCTTTGTTCTTAAAATAAACCTACTATATATCCTTCTAACTAAAACTCTATCTAAAACAATAGATTCTATCCCACTCATATTTGATCCATCACAATTTTTAGGATTATCATCAATAAAAATAACCTCGTCTTCCTTTAATCCTAACTTTCTTAATTCTTCTTTATACATTTCTTTATTTGGCTTACTTATTCCTAACTCCGAAGATATAATCATACTGACAAAGTACTTGTCTAACTTATATTTTTTATAAACCTCTCTTAATGATGGCCAAGAATCTGATAAAATACTAAGTTTATATTCCTCACTTAATTTAGGTATAACCTGGAAAACATCATCATAAAACTTATACTTATCAAAATTTAACACCATATCATCAGTTAAAAGTTTTCTCTTATCATTATTAATATTCAAGTCAGCTAATTCCCTAGATAGTATATTAAAGAACTTATTCCCATTTCTTCACTTACTGTTATAAAACTGTATATATTATGGTAAAATTATACTATTCCGAAATTATAATCGAATATATAAAAGGTCATGGTGAGAATATGAAATTGAAAATTCTTTTTTTAGATTTGTTACTAGTAGCGTTGACTATAACATCAATATTGTACTCATACCTTTTAGTAGTAGGAATTGCATCTGCTGTGGGGATAGTATCAGATATTAGATCTACATTTTTATTTTTTACAATCTATTTGCTAATATATTTCCCAATACTAATATTTTTAATATTTATATGTATAAAACTGAAAAGAAAAATAAAAAAACTAGAAGATAAGAATTAATAGTTCCTATCTTCTAGCTTCTTTATACAGTCATAATACTCATATCTACATCTTTCTTATCTATATTAATCCAAAATGCTTCATTGCATAATAAAACCCATCATTATCAATATCCTCTGTAACATAATGCGCTAACTTTTTCACTACTTCTGGTGAATTACCCATTGCAATACTTGTAGTTGCATGTTCTAGCATTTCAATATCATTATAATCATCACCTATAGCATAGATATTTTCCTTATGAATTTTGAAATAATCTAAAATAACATCCATCCCTGTCTTTTTTGAAGTTCCCTTTTCACAGATTTCTCCCCCTGAGAATTTTTTACTCAAAGATAATTGAACACATTTATATTTATCTCCTAAATCTCCTACTATCTTATCATAGGAAATAGGACAGCTTCCTTCATCATATAACATATCAGCTTCATAATAATGAATCTTATTAATATCAATCTCCATTGGATCTTCTATTTCCATAGTTCTCTTTGATACCTTGTCCAATATTTCAACTGCTTTTTTATATTCCTCAGCAGAAACACTTTCTTTATTAGGTAACTCAAATAGGCGAAGATACTTTTCTTTATCTCCTTTTTTAATCCATATGTAATCATTAGCTTCCATATTATATACAACTTTGTGTTCATCTAAATATTTTAATATATTTTTTTTGCTTTCTTTTGTCATAGGATTTGTATACACAACTTCATTATTTCTAACAACTGCTCCTCCAGCGGAGCAAATTATATTACCAAAATCCATTTCTTTTAAAACTCCATCAATAGCTGGCAAAGCTCTTCCTGTGCTTAGTACTAAAATATGCCCATTTTCTTTTAATCTTCTAAATGCTTCTACTGTTAATTTAGACATATTGTTTCCTTTAACGATTGTCCCATCTGCATCAAAAAATATAATCTTTCTACTCATCTTTCTCCTCCATACCTATAGCTTCTTTTAATTTTCTAAATACGTTTATCCAAATTTGACTTACCTTAATATTTCTGCAAAGCCCATAAAGTTATAATAGATAGTTTTAACTAGCTATATATACCTTATCACTTGGAGTTAACTCTAAGTCAAGTATTTTTAGAAAATTAAAAGAACCACATCAAATAACTTTGACATGGTTCTACTACTTAAATCTATATCTCTATAAACTCTTTTGGTCCGAAATTTGTTTCCATAGTCCAAGTAGTTGCTATAGAATTTACTAATCTTAAAACTATAAATGTATTATAAAAATCTTCTAATGCTCCACTTTCTTTCCATACCTTAACAAAGCCACGAGTTGGATTTTCGGCAATTTCATCTTTTAACTTATTATCATCAACAATCTCTAAAATACCAGTTACTCTGACCTGAGTCCCATTACCATTAAAACATAACTCAGCTTTAGGATTTCCCAATACCTGCTTGTACAAATCCTTCATGCTACCTGTATGAAATAGTATTCCATCTTCATTAATATCATACAGTAACATACCTCTTACCCTAGGTTGATCCCCTTCCACTGTTGCCAAATAGAATGCTGGATTTTCACTAATTAACTTTAATATTTCTTCTTTATTCATTCATATACCCCCTCTACTTATTACTATATTTTATAATAAGCTGAGAAGTTAGTCTTTCAAAATACTATCATCATCTTTAATAATATTACTTTTATTAAGTATATAAATTTTTATATTCAGTTGGAGATGAACCATTTTGCTTTACAAAACAAGATGAAAAATGGGATACACTATTAAATCCACATTCCCCAGCAATTTCAGTAATACTATAAGCTTTGCTCCTGATTAACATTTTTCCTTTATTAATACGCAGTTTAATTAAATAATCAATTGGAGATAATCCTGTTTCTTCCTTAAAAATACGAATAAAGTGGGACTCAGACATATTTATGTAATTTGCCAGTACTCCAACAGTAAGTTTATCACCAAAGTTTTTATTCATATATTCGATTACATCTTCTATATCAAAGCTCTTTATTACTTTATTAGATCTAGCTTTTATACCAATAATGCTTCTAATTATTTCATTTGTTATTATCACAGACAAGCTATTTAGAAGCTCTTCATATCCACTGCTTTTATTTTCAAACTCACTCATATATTTTCTAATATACACCATAATTTCCTTATGAACTAAAAACTCATTCCAAAAATAATTATCTACCTTTTCATTACTATAATTCCTATAATACATTTCATAAAAATCCTTATCAATAAATATTGCAATATATCTATTAAAACTATCACTTTTTTCTTCTTGATGTTTCATTTTGGGAGACAAACCAGTAGCTAAAAAATGATCAGGTAATACTTCAATTGTATTGGGCATAAACCTTTCCTCATTATGAAAGAATAGTACAAAGGAGTATCCAGGGTGAGTATGATTTGGTTTTATAGCATATTCACAAAATCCAACGCTTGGTATACAAATACATAGCTTTTCAGAAGCATAATAATCTACATACTTTAAATCTGTTTCCTTAATATCTCCTATCGGCTTTTTTATATATTCTAAAACTTTTACATCCATTCAGCTCCCCCCTACTACTCTCTTTGGCTAATTTTTATGAATACTTTTACAGTCACAAAAATACCGTATTTTTATCATTGAAAAATACGGCACTCTACTTTTTTATTTTTCATATTACAAGATCAATTATCTATTCCTTTAGTTAATTTTAGTAAAGAATAAAGCTGCTTCATCATCTCCGATAATAACAATAGTATCTTTGTTTGTTATTGTTCCAGCATTACATCTTCTATTACAGTTAATATTCTTATAAGTTATATTAAATTCAGCATCTAAAACTATTATTGCAGCCTTTTTATTTTTGTCTACAAATTCATACATTAAATTATATGAGCCTTTATCCTTTTCTTCTAGTTGATAAATTCCAGCTTTATAAACTTCATTAACTGGCGGAATTACTTCGTTAGCATATACATTAGATGTTAAAATTATAAGACATAATATTATTGATGATACAAAGATCAAACTCTTTTTTTTCATAATCTCACCTCAATACTATTATTCCTATACCTTCATTAATTATTAATTTATATTAACTTTTTAATTTTTATATTATTCAATTTTCCCTTACTTCAATAGTCTTATTACTAGAATCATAGAAATGAAAAGATAATTATTCTTATCCTTTCTTTTCCCTACCGCTAAAAACATTTCTATCTAACTGCCTTTTCTATATAGTAATCCAACAAATCAAATATCCACTCTTTTAAATCAGTAAATCTAAACCCTATTTCTGCTGCTTTATCTGTATTTATGCTATATTCTTTTGTTCCATTGTATGGCCCTGCCTCTCCATCCTTATGAAATATTGCTCTTTTACCCATTTTTCCTTCTACATAGTTAATAATCTCTCTTAATGAGATTGTTCCTATACTACACCCATTTATAGAACCAATAATGCTATTGGTAGCTAGATATGATAAAAATCTTCCTGCATCCCCAGAAGTTATGAAACCTATCTGATTATCCAGATTGTCAACATACATAGGAATTTCTTTCACTATATGCTCTACGTAAAAATATAGTCTTCTAGTATAATCATCTTTCCCGATAACATATGGAAATCTTACTGAAATTGCATTTTGCAATGAGTAGCCTTGGACCAAGGCTACTTCAGCAAGTCTTTTTCCCTCATCATAAGAAAATTCAGAACGGTTACCCCAAGTCAAATTCTTCTTATCTGCTTCATAATCTTTCTCTAGTGTATTATTATGAAGATTATATACTGCTGCTGATGATACCATTACATATCTATTACATTTAATTGTATCCAAAGCAATTTTCACATCATTAGATGAGTATGCTAAATTATCATATACTACATCAAATTCCTTCTTCTCGAATATCTTTTTCATTAAATTATAGTCTGTACGTTCTACCTGTATCCTGTCCACAGAATTATCAAAATCATCCTTTGCATTTCCACGTGTTGCAATAGATACTTTGTGCCCATCCTTTAGCAAATTTAATACCAAATTTACTCCAAAAAATCTAGTCCCACCTAGCACCAATATATTCATTAAAAACCCCCTATTATCATAAATAAACGATAATCTATTTTAATAATCCATAAATACATTCATCATATATATTATCATTTTTATAAATAGCTTTTTTCATAATTCCCTCTAATATAAAATTATTCTTTTCTAAAACACGTCTTGATCCTATATTTGGCTCATGAACTAAACCAGTAATACGAATAATATCAAGGTTATTAAATGCTAATTCACAGATATTACTTACTGCTTCAGTCATAATACCCTTTGACCATTCAGATCCTAATAGCATGTACCCTATTTCAGCATCTTTACAATATACATCATCCTTTTGTTCTATGCTGATATTGCCAACATATTTTTCATCTACAACAATAGCACGATATACCCCCTTTTTACCCTCTTGCTCTTGTACCATATTCAACCACCATTCAGCATCTGCATCTGTATATGGATAAGGAATGCGATTTCTTAAATATCTCCTGTCAGCATTATTGCAGATATTAGCTAGTGCTACTTTATCATCCTTAGTCCATTTTCTAAGTTCTATTATCATAAAGTCCCTCCCTTCAAATTCAAATTTGCTTATAAACTTTTAGTATAATAATGTCTTTTACCAGTACGTGGATATTCATTCTGCACAAATTTTTCTTCATATCCAAGTTTCACATAAAATTCTGGTGCTTGAAAACTAAATGTATTTAAAAATACAAATCTGCAGCCTCTTTCTCTTCCAATAGTTTCTGCTTTTTTCATAAGCTCTCTTCCAATATTTTGTCCTCGATTTTCTTCATCTACCCATAGATACTCTATCTCTAACCAATTTCCATGGGTTTCACCAATCAAGCCTGCTACTTTGCTACCCTCTTTATCCTCTAATAATATACCAAGTTCTTTCGGTTCTTTATCCTCAATTTTACTGAGATTATATTTCAAAAGCTTTTGAAATATTATCTCTTTATCTTCACTACTTGGTTTTTCTGTAATCTTATACTTCATTCATCTTCTTCCTTTCACTATCTAAATAATTTTGATATTATACAAAAAAAACCTTAATTTCTTTAAGTAAATTATAACATATTTGTATATTACAGTACTTCTTGTAAATATAAACATGTTATAATTATGAGGATATTATATTATTGATGGGGATCCTTTTATGCCTATTGAAAGAAATTCAGAAATTGATATAAAAAAGGAAATTGTTTGGGATATTAAAAAAATCGTATTAAGTTTTTTAAATGATGTTATTACACAAAATCCTTTAGGATTAAGAACATATTTTACTCCAAATGCTGTTATTAACTGGCACAATACTAATGAGTCTTTTACCATTGAAGAATATATTATAGCAAATTGCGAATATCCAGGTAAATGGTGTGGAGAAGTTGAAAGAATAGATATATTCAATGATTTAGTTATTTCAGTTTCAAGACTGTGGGTAGTAGATAATAGCATGTCCTTTCACGCTGTATCATTTATTAAATTTAAAAATGATAAGATAGTGACCCTTGATGAATACTGGGGAGATGATGGAATTGCTCCTCAATGGAGATTAGTTAAAAAAATCGGTAAACCAATAAGATAGGGTGAGAAACTCTATATTTTATTATTTTAATATATAATGCTGTTAAGTCAAAAAACAGTAGATAGCTTTGCTTTTGCACAGACTATCTACTGTCCTATTCTGATCTAGAATCTAAATAAATTTAATCCTACTTCTTCGTCAAATTTCCTATCAACCTGTCCATTTATAATATTAATAATCATTTCACAAGTAGCACTTACAATAGCTTCATTTAAGTGTCCACCAAAAACCTTGCCCTCTTCATCTCCAGCACTCATATGTAAATGTGAATAAAATTCTCCATTCATTGTATTTACTGTTCCTGTTAATGAAACTATTTCAAAATCACCTTTAAAATTATTTGAATAATACTTCTTTTCCTTAGTTTTAAAAACACCTACTGTAAAGTCATTAACTGCACCTAATCCATTTATATTAGCTAATTTAATATTTTCTTTTATAGCTATTTCTTTTATTTTAGTTAATATTTCTTCACCTTTATCTATTCTAGCTACTATAGTATTTTCAAATCTTCTATAATCCATTTTTAATTACTCCTCTACAATTTATCTATCTGTATTAAATAAATTATAGCATACTTATTAGCTATTTCCTTAAAGACTTTATTTTCTAACACTCCAGTAGCAGCCTTTAAAAGTGACCACACTTCAACTCAGCAAAACTTCACTAATTATTAATGATATTTAAATTAATGCCTATTATGATATAATTAACTAAAAGCCTATTATATCATAATATAAATATAACTGGAGGTGTTTCTTTATGAAAGTATATAATACATTCAAATTTAAATCAGTTAGCTCCTTGCAAAGACTACACAAAGTCAGCTATGAATTGTTTGGAGCCTAAGTTATTAATTTAGCTGAAATGCCTATATTTTAGGCTCTGTAACACATAGCTTTTTAGTATTCTTTGCTTTTATACTATTCTAAAAGTTAAGGAGTAAGGAAATGAAGCATGTAAAAGCACTGGATGTGTTACCTATAGAAGTTATTAAAATAATACAAGAATATGTAGACGGTGAATATCTTTATATCCCTAGAAAAGATGGAGAACATAAGACCTGGGGGGAAAAAAGTGGTATAAGAAATTGTCTTAATGCTAGAAATACTGAAATTTATAAAAAATACCTTGATGGTAGTAGCATTAATGAATTAGTTCAGGAATACTATCTTTCTGAGAAAAGTATAAGAAGAATAATAGGACAAGAGAAACGTCTATGCCCATAATCATTCCAGACTTATTTATTGGATTGATTACTCATTTAAAAACATGTTATTCTTTCAATATGAATCAATCTACTAAAGTTATTATTTCTAAATTAATATATTATTCATTTATAAAGTGATTGTAAATTTGTACTATATTTTAGATATGATTATTGTTACTTTCGGTGGAGTAATAATAATCATTTTTTTATTAGTTAATAATTAGAACTAATGGCTTGTTTGCATAATTGATTAATATAAAAAAGAGGAGCAAAATTAAATGGATACTTTTATAAAAAAATATGAATATAATTATATAAAAAAGGCTTTGTCCGATATGAAAAATCACTTTATAAATTGTACAGATCCTAATATCATTGAAACAACTAAAGCTTATACCCAAGATAAAATACTAAATTTTTTCACAAATTTATCTCATGAAGAAAGAGATATCCTTAATATAAGTAAAATAACTGATCCATCCCATATTGATATCTACTTAAAAGATTTAAACCAGTATGTTTACGGAATGCCAAATATCACAGATACACAAATTAGTAAATTATTCAAAAAGGAAAAGAAACTAAAATTACCTGATTCACATGCACAAGATTCTAAGCTTGTATATTTAGGTTGGATTGATTCATCCATTAGAAAATTACTTATAGCCTATAATATGGATGGCAAATTAATTGGTATGGCATGTAGACTTCAAAGCTCCACTTCCAACAATACTAATATATGTACTCTTTGTAATCATATAGGTTCAGAAAATGAAGTTGCATTTGTTTCACCTGTTTGCAAAACATCTAATCAAGGAACCTATGGATATAAATCAATAGGATTTAATATATGCTTAGACAGTGCACAATGTAATGATAGAATAATTTCTACAGAAAAGCTTGAAGAACTTTTAAAGGCTGTTAACAATATTGAATAATCAGGATAAATTAAAAGCCTAAAGCATAGTTTGTATACTTTAGGCTTTTATTATTTCAATCCTTCTAATACTCTTTGTATATCTTAAATTCCTTTGTGAGCTTCATCCATATAATCTAAATTCTCACCATTAGATGTTATTACATTTTTATACCAATAAAAGCTTTTCTTTTTACTTCTTTTTAAAGTTCCTTTTCCCTCATTATCTCTATCCACATATATAAATCCATAACGTTTTTCCATTTCACCTGATCCAGCACTTACTAAATCTATTGGACCCCAACTTGTATATCCTAGAAGATCTACTCCATCAATATTAACTGCATCTCTCATAGCTTTAATATGTTCTCTTAAATAATCTATTCTATAATCATCCTCTACATATCCATTCTCATCTACTATATCTCGTGCTCCCAAACCATTTTCTACAATAAATAATGGCTTCTCATATCTATCATAAACCTGATTTAAGGTAATTCTTAATCCTAGTGGATCAATTGGCCATCCCCATTGGCTATATGTAAGATGTGGGTTCTTAGCAGATACAAATAAGTTACCTTCTGCAATATCATCTTTGTTTTCATCAGCTCTTACACAACGGCTATTATAGTACGAGAAAGATATGAAATCTACTGTATATTTTGATAGTAATTCCTTATCACCCTCTTCTATTATAGGCATAATACCCTTTCTTTCCATTCTTTTAATTGCATAATTAGGGTACTTACCTCTTGCTTGTACATCTACAAAGAAATAATTTTCACGATCTACTTTTGTAGCTTCCCAAACATCATCTGGATTACAGCTATAAGGATATACACTTCCTGCTGCAAACATGCAACCAACTAAATTATTAGGATCTATTTCATGAGCAATTTTTGTTGCAATAGCACTTGCTACTAGTTGATGATGAGCTGCTTGATATTTAACCTTTTCTTCATTTTCTCCTTCTTCAAAGCAAATCCCTGCGCTTATAAAAGGAGCATGTAAAATCATATTTATTTCATTAAAAGTAAGCCAATACTTAACAAGACCCTTATATCTTTTAAATATAGTATTACAGAAATTCTCATAGAATCCTATCATTTTACGATTACGCCAAGCACCATACTTTTCTATCAAATGCATAGGACAATCAAAGTGAGTAATTGTAACTAAAGGTTCTATACCATATTTATGGCATTCCCTAAATATATCTTCATAAAATTTAAGACCATTTTCGTTAGGAGTATCTTCATCTCCCATTGGAAAAATTCTGCTCCATCCGATACTCATTCTATATACTTTAAAGCCCATTTCAGCAAATAGTTTAATATCTTCCTTAAAGTTATGATACATATCAATTGCTACTTTAGCTGGGTAGAAATGTTCATTATCAAAGTTATACATTTTTAGTTTACCCGTAATAACTGCTGATCTATCCTTTCCTGTAGGGCATAAATCAACATTAGCTAAACCTCTGCCACCTTCATTATATCCACCTTCACATTGGTTTGCAGCAGTAGCTCCACCCCATAAAAAATCTTCTCTAAACTTCATTTCTTCTCCTCCTATGTTGTATAAAGCATTAAAGTATAACTGTAATTAAACTACTTTCTCTTTCTACACTTTTGCTTTCAGTTCCTACTACCTCTAGAAAATCTGCTGTATTTGTTACAACTACTGGAGTAACTACACTATATCCCGCTTCTTTAATAAAATCCATATCAAAATTTACTAAAGCTTGCCCCTTAGTAACATTATCTCCTTGCTTAACAAAAGCTTCAAAGCCCTTACCTTCTAGTTGTACAGTATCTAATCCTACATGAATAAGAATTTCAACTCCATCTTTTCCAGTAATCCCTATAGCATGTAAGCTTGGGAATAAGGTTGTAACCTCACCATCTACTGGTGCAACTACCTTACCTTCACTTGGAATAATAGCAATACCACTTCCTAATACTCCTGATGCAAATGCTTCATCTTCTATATTTTCTAATTTTATTGTTTCCCCTTTTAATGGACTACTTATCACTACCTTTTCAAGCTTATTAGTATTTGTATCTGTAACTTTAACTTCATTTGATAAATCTTCATTTTTAACTACTTCCTTTGATATTTCTTCTTCATCTTTATACAAAATCATTGTTAAGACAAAACCTACAATCATTGAAATTGCCATACCTACTAAAGCTACTATTATATTTCCCATAGATCCATCTGGTTCAATCATAGCTGGTAATTCGAATATACCCATTCCTCCTACCATAAACTTTCTAAAGTTAAAGAATCCATAGAAGGCTCCTCCAATACCACCTGCAATACAGCTAATAGTGAAAGGTTTTTTTAAAGGTAATAAAATACCATATATAGCTGGTTCTGTTACTCCAAACACTCCTGATATAAAGTTTGGTAGTGCCATTTCCTTAAGCTTTTTATCTTTTGTCTTAAAGAATATTGCTAGCACAACTGCTGATGTTGCAAATGTACATGCAAAGAAAGGCATCATAACATTATCATATCCATTAGTCATAATATTATTTATATATACTGGAATAAAGCCCCAGTGCATACCAAAAATAACTAATACTTGCCATGTTAGACCTACTATTGCACCTGCTAATAATGGACTAAAATCTCTTATTGCAAATACAAATTCAGAGATAATTGTAGATCCAAAAGTTGCTATTGGTCCAATAACTATAAATGCCATTGGTAATGCTACTAATAAAGTCAGCATTGGCACAAAGAAGAATTTAACTAAGTCTGGTATAAATTTACTAAATAATTTTTCGCACTTTGCTGCAAAATATACTGCCAATATAACTGGAATAACTGTACCTGTATAATCTATTGAAATTAGTGGTATTCCAAAGAAATCAATATATACTGGTGATGCAAACATTGTTCCACTAAATAAATTATATAGTGGCTCTGCTCCTGCTGATAAAGTACTAGCCTGCATTCCTGGATAGCACATTGCAGCACCAACAACTAATCCAATCATTGGCTTTAAGCCAAATTTCTTAGCTGCTGTATATCCTAGGAATAAAGGAAGAAAGGTAAATAGTGCATCTCCTGCAGCATTAATTACTAAGTAACCACCACTTGTAGCACTATATAAGCCCATTGCTACAAATAATGCATTTAACCCTTTTAACATCCCACAGGCAGCCATTACACCTAATATAGGTTGGAATATCCCTGATATAACATCAATTCCTCTATCTAATAGCTTACCTGACTTCTTTTCCTCAGAAGCTGTACTTAAATTATCAACGTCTATTAGCTTACTTACATCTGCATACACATCTTGAACATGATTTCCTATAACTACTTGGTATTGTCCACCACTTTTCATAACTGTAACAATACCCTCCATAGCTTTTAATACATCGTCATTTGCTAGGCTCTCATCCTTTAATTTAAAACGTAACCTTGTAATACAATGTGTTAAACTACTAATATTTTCTTTCCCACCAACATTTTTTATAATGCTATTTGCTAATTCCTTATATTTTCCCATTTAATTTTCCCTCCATAATTCCTTTATTACTTTCTATTGAAATTTGAAGGTTTGGCCAACTTAATGTTACCATCCAACTTAAGTGTTAATTTTTATTCTTATCACATCCTTTCAAGCTACAGATAAAGTTATACTATAACTTTAAATCTTGCATTACCTTTGCAATATGTATAGTTAAATATATCGTTTCATCATTTGTTAGATTGTACTTATATTTTTTCTCAATAAAAGTTTTAATCTTGATGATACATTCAAACTCTTTTTTATACTTACCTTTGATTATGTTTAATAGCTCCTCATCTTTCTCTCCATTATATGTATTATCTGAGAATAAACGTTGAGCAAAAAACTTTAAGTGGGTAATAAATCTATAATAAAATACTGATTCCTCTTTAAATTCAACCCCAAAATGAATTCTAACTATGGTAAGTATCTCCTGTATTAACTTTGTAATACCTTGTACCATTGGTTGCTCTACATCTAACTGAGCATTAACAATATGAAATGCTATGAATCCTGCCTCATCATCTGGAAGTCTAAATTTAGTTTTTTCTTCTATAATATCTAAAGCCTTCATTCCAATTTCAAATTCATCTTTATAAAAACGCTTAATCTCCCAAAGAAGAGCATTTTTAACCTTTATACCTTTTTTTATTCTCTGAATTGCAGTGTATATATGATCAGATAATGAAATATAAATACTTTCGTTTAACTTTTTATTTAGTTTACCTTCCGCATATTCAATAATTTCATCTGAAAGTTTCATATACTTTATTGGGATGTTGTTAAGCAATTCTTCAAATTTACTTAATACCTCTTTATTAGATAACCTAAATATCTTATTTATCTTAGCTTCATCAATGGTATCACCCTTTGATTTTTCATACCCTATACCTTTACCCATAACAATTACTTCTTCACCATTACTGTCTAGCGTAATTACAACATTATTATTTAAGAGTCTGTTGATTACCACAATTTACCCTCCTGTCAAAGATATTTTATAATAAAATAATTCTTTTCTATGAAATAAAAAAAGCCCATCCATTATAATGCACAAAAAAACTATGGTTATTCCATGCATATTAATGAATAGGCTTAGCTTGTACTTAAACAATTACTACCCAATTCCAACTATATCTTACCCTATCTCCTGTCTTTTGTCAACGTTTTCTAAAGTAAAGCATAGACATAGCTTTGTTTTTGCACAAATCTATCTACAGTACTAGAAAATGTAACACTTAACCTCCTTAGTTATACAGATTTTATTTTAGGATATAAGTATCTATCTTCCTTAGAAATTCGCTTCTCTAACACTTTTACTATTTCATAACTTTCTTTTAAAAATTTATCTATATCTCTTAAAACTTTACTTTTTGTATTAAAATTATTTTTGTAATCATTAAATTCTGTATATATACTGCCCATCTCATTACTATATTCTTTAGCAATTTCTTTTAATTCCTCGTCTTTACTTTCAATTAATGTTGGATATAAAAATTTATCTTCTGAAGTCATGTGGATATTTAGTTTACCTGCAAGTATATTTATATCTCTTACTAAGATATCTAGATTTTTATCTACATCACTTGAATTTATTCCTGTTTTAATATTTGAAATTAGGCCTATTATATCTATATGTTGTCTTTCTAAATTGTGGATATTTCTCATATTACATTTCCTCCTCTAGTAAATCTATATCATTTATCACTATTTTTTTATTCCCAATAAGTTTTATAATACCTTTACTTTCAAATGCGCTCAATTTTCTGCTTAATGTCTCCCTTGCTATTCCACAGTAATTAGCCATCCCCTCTCTATTTAATGGCAAAGCTATTTCTATTTTTCCATCTCCCTCTTTACCATACTTCTCTGAAAATTCTAAGAGCATACAACATATCCTACTTTCGGGGTTATTATTAGATAGATTTTTTGATAAATTCTCTACTTCTATTAGCCTCTTGTTTAATTCTGATAGAAACTTTAAACAAATTGTTATATTAGACGATAATATTTCTTTAAGGTCTTCTCTTGAAATAGTACATAACTCTGTATCCTTAACAGCTGTTGCAGATATGTTACTTTCCACAACTTCTCCTAATATATTATTTTCTCCAAGAAAATCCCCAACAGTTAATATATTTAAAATTTGCTCTTTACCACTAGCTGTGCTTTTACTTATTTTTATCATACCCTCACTTATTATAAATAACTTTGAAACTTTATCTCCTTCTAAAAATAAAATTTCTCCCTTTTTTATAGCCATATGATTTCTTACAGATATTATTTTATCTAATTCCTCTTTTGAAAGTGATTCAAATATAGGAATTTCTTCTGCATATAATCTGCTTACACATTTTTCACAACAACAATTATAACTCAAATTAATCAACTCCTATATTCGAATTTACTTTATATTAATATCTCTTAAATAGGATATTATTTTCCTTATGAATATGAATAAATAAATCTTTTTCAAGTTCATTAATTTGTGAATATAGTAACTTAAAGCTTGTACATGCCCATTCAGGCGGATTATAGTTCCCTGTAACTTCCGCTAACTCCTTAAGTATATCTCCAGCTGCTTCATGCTCTCCTAAAAAGCTATTTATTTCCTCCCCTAATTTTTTCTTTTCTTCTTTATTATTTATCTTTTCAAATTCAAGAATCCTTGGAAATAGTTCCTTTTCCTCTTTTATTAAATGTTCTTCTAATTCACATTTAAGTTCACCAAAAAGTTTATGAACTCTTTTTAAAACCTCTGGTAAATGATCATAATGAACTTTGAATACCTTTATTAATAATGGATCAATACTCTTTAGTAATTCAAAAGTCTTTACATGATGATTATTTACTATATGATTAATTAATTCTTCTGACTTTCTTTCATTCCAATTTACATATAAAGAATCATCAAATATAAATTTATTAAGTTCAATATTAATTTCTTCAATAAACTTATCTACATCAATTTCTTTCTCCTTTAATGCAATTTCTAAATTTTTATTTCCACCGCAACAATAATCTAATTGAAGTTCATTAAACCTTTCTATAATAGCAGGATAAATAATAACAGATTCACCTAAGCTTAAATTTTTATCTATAGTTTTTATCATAATAACCCCTCCAAATATTTTAATTTATTATCTATGAATTAATTGTACAAGTAACTTATAAATAATAATGTGATTATAATCAGGTTATAAATATATAACTATTTACTTCTTCGGTTAATTTCTTCAACTATCCTGTTAATCAAATCAGAGGTCTTGAAGCCCCCTCTTGCACTAATCATACTAAGGGTAGCAACTCCTGCCATACTTCTAAACATAGGTGAATTTAGCTTTTCAAACTTTGGACTTAAAGATATTAAAAAGTCTCGTATATAAGGGTATTTTTTCAAAAGCTCTCCTACATTTGTTTTTTCCGTGATATCATACTTATTTTCTTTAGATGAAATAGACTCTTTACTCTTTTTATCTATCTCACAATTTTCCCAATTTAAAAGTCTTTGACTTCCAGAAAGGCTTCTAATGTGAGTTGCATCTTGCATCATTTCAAGTACTCCCTTGAAGTTACCTTTATCATCTCTTACTGCTGTATATAGGATGTATATAAATTTCTCTCCCATATCAATCCAGAATTCTGCCTCATCTTTCTCACCATTTCTAAAAGCATTAATTATTTTTTCAACTGTTTCTACACTTTCACGTGGATGGCAATTTTGTACCTTTCTACCTATAGCTCCTGCACTTCTTGGAAAAACCCTATGCTTTGTATCACTATAAAATTTAAATATTTCATCCTCATCAACATAAGAAAGGTCCACTGGTATATGCTTGAAAATTAAATTTATTTCCTTAAGAGTAAGTAACCCTTGGTTAACATTTAAAACCTCGTCTTCTACCCTTCTTTGTGAATCTATACCATGTTTTTGAAAGACCTTTGCAAGATCCTTTAAAAGCTCAGTATTCATTCCAAGGTCCTCTACAGGAATAATATTCTTTTTATCCTTGTAAGCTGGTGGTGTATCTATTAGGCAATATCCTATTTCATCATCACTTATTCTCATTTCAATAAATTCTTCATCCTTTAAAAGCTCCATAGAAGTTGGAAATAAGATTTCAACTTCCTTTTCTATAATGTCACTAACCATTTGAATTACCTCAGATTGTAGTGAAAGAAATTCGGAATCTTTATCTTCATTTAAAAGTTTCATTGATTTTCTTATTACATCTCTAACATTATTATCTAAAGTCCACATTACCTTTGAAGGCTTATCAAATCCTTTTCTCTCAAGAGCTGAAAACAATTGGTTTTGTTTTCTACTAAAATGGATGCTTATTTGGCTTAGTTTATCATAAATTTCACTCCATTGATTTTTTATAAATTTTTTATTTAAAAGTTCCTTCATAGAATAAAGAACTTTTCTTATTTCTACAGTTTCATCTATATAAGTTCTAATTGGATGTCCTTTTGGAAGATCAAGTTTTGTTGAAATCAGCACATCTTCAAAAATCGCAAGAATTTCTTCCATTTTTTCAGCTAATGTATCATCTGAAATACCATAAGATTGAAGATGTTGTTCAGCTAATGCAAACTCTTCTGCTGTAACTTTTTCAAAAGAAGCATTCATTTCCTTCTTAGCTTCATCTAGTGTGGTTTTTCCTTTTAGGTAATCAACCTTTATCTCTAGTAATTTCTTGATTTTCTCATTATCAAAACTTAAATTCTTGTTCATTTCAATATCTGTAATACCTTCAATGCTAGTAATATCTCTCTTCATAATTAACGCCCCTTTCTAATAATTGAAATTCATTATCATTAGGATACTATAATTATTTCGAAATTGATGTAACAAATGATACCAAAATCAAACTAATCTATTATGAGGATTGTGAATATAAAAAAACACCCTAAATTCCTATTAGAATAATAGCGTGTTTTCATGCTGATTGCTATGTCATATGGTATGAATTATTTAAATTTTCTTAAATAGTATAATTGTTAAGATTAAGTAATATTAACTTTATTTTTACCTTCTTTCTTAGCTCTATATAATAATTTATCTGCTGCATCTATTACATCTTCAATATTAGTGTTATCCCACTCTTTGATTCCTCCGCTGATTGATACTTTTACTTCATTATCAAAAATAATTTGATTTATTTCTTCTCTTATTATATCTAACTTTTCTTTAGCTTCAGTACTTGTACAACCTACAAATATAATTATAAACTCTTCTCCACCATATCTAATAACAATATCATCATTTATTCCCTCTTTTATTTTATCAGCTATAGCCTTCAAAACCTTATCACCAAAGATATGCCCAAACCTATCATTTATACCCTTAAAGTTATCTATGTCTAATAGTGCTAATGAGAATTCAGCTTTATTTTTTATAATTTTTGAAATAAGTTTATAGCCATATCCTCTAGCATTTACATTAGTTAAATAATCCTTATTGGCTATCTCTTCTAATTTCTTTTCAGTAATATTTTTCTTTTTAATACTTCCTGCCATAATGACTAGTGTTACTACTAATATCAAACTTAATATAGCTGCTGTAGTAAATCCTTTTCTATTTCGTAGTGATTCCTCTTCTACCTGCACTAATCTGCTATTATTTAACTCTTCATTTATTTTTAAGATTTCTAATATCAAACTATTTAATTCTTCATCTTTTCTCACATTTACTAAATAATAATATCTTTTATAATAATCTTCTAACTTCCCATTAGCATATAGAGGATATTTTCCTAGAAAATCTATATACCCTTGAATTGTATTAATTAATAAATTATCATTTCCTAATCCTTCAGTTTTAGATATGCACATTCTATAATGTTCATTAGCCTTATCTAACTCTCCAATTTTCTCATAATAATCAGCATAGCTTTTATATGTTTCAGCTAATCCTTGCTCATCTTTTATTGATATATAATAACCCTCTGCCGCCTTAATATTTTCCATTACATTATCTAGATTTCCTGACATTATGTCAGCATTAGCAATATTCAATATTACAGAATTTGATGTTTTTGTTCCTCTTTCTTTATCTCTTTCTGAGCTTATATTGTAGCACTCATATGCATATTCACTAATTAGATCTATATTATTAATTGCTGTTGCATATACTAATTTACTATAAGATATTCTATCTCCTCTTGATTTATATAATTCTGGTGTTATCTCCATTTCACATAACTTATTATAATAAACCTCTGCCATATCTAATAAATCAAATTCTGAATATATACTTAAAAGTATAGTATATATTATTATCTCCGTATCCCTTATTTCTTCATCATTTAGGATGTCTTTATCACTTGAATTTAACATTTTAAATAATGAATTTGTTGCTACAAAGCTTTCCCCTTTTAGATCCATTCTTAACATTGAGTATGCTAAATACTTGTTCTCTGCTATTGCATAATATTCTCCACCTGGAACTTTTGTATATTCTTCAATTGCTTGATTTGCATAAAATTTAACTTTATCAACATCATTATAAACAGTATATACTTGAACTAATCCTGAGGAATACATTCCTCTTTTAAAGGGATCTGTTTCTACTTTCAATAAATCTAAATACTTATTTTCACTTGTCTCAATATCTTCATATACACTATTAGCTTCATCATTAATCATTTGAAGATTTTCAACTAGAGTATCTTTAGGGACTCTTTCATTATTCTTATCAATAAATTGTATTAAAATTAGACTACTGCTAATAATAATCAATAAAAGAAAAACTGTAATAATTTTACCTTTTCTTAATTTTCTCATTTTAAACCCCACAATACCTACTATTAATACCTATAGGAATCCCCTCAATACCTAAATTAACCTCCTAATGATTCAAAAGGTAATCTTAATAGAATGTTTACTTTTTATCTATACTAAATATAATTGTATATCATTTTTTTCCTCTTTTCTATATGTGTCTAAACTTTTCCCAAATTATGTATATTGGTTCATTCTTAAAACTATATACTGTTCACCTTTTTTGATTGTAGTACTAATTTTTCAGTTAAAAAACAGTATATACTTTTGTTTATATAAAAGTATATACTGTTTCATTCAAAATCTTTATATGTATAATTATTAAAGCTAAATAATCTTAACTTTATTTTTACCTTCTTTCTTAGCCTTGTATAATAATTTATCAGCTTCATCTATTACATCTTCAATATTTGTGTTATCCCATTCTTTTATACCTGCACTAATTGATACCCTTACTTCATTATCAAAAATAATATTATTAATATCCTCTCTAATTTTATCTAATTTTTCTTTTGCCTCAATACTTGTGCAACCAACAAATATAACTATAAACTCTTCTCCACCAAATCTAATAACAATATCCTCTTTATTAACTTCTTCTTTTACTTTATCAGCAATAGTCTTTAAAACCTTATCACCAAAGACATGCCCAAAAGTATCATTTACGCCTTTAAAGTTATCTATATCAAATAGTGCCAATGAAAAATGCACCTTATTCTTTATAAGATTTGAAATAATTTTATTACCATATGCTCTTGTATTTACACTAGTCAAGTAATCCTTATTAGCTATCTCTTCTAATTTTTTTTCAGTTATATTTTTCTTTTTTATGCTATATGCCATAATCACTAGCATTACTCCTAATATTAATATCATGACAGCTGCTGATATAAAACTTTTTCTAACCTGTAATGCTTCTTTCTCTACCTGTATCAATCTGCTATTATTTAGCTCTTCATTAGTTCTCAGAATTTCCGATAGCAAACTGGTTAATTCTTGATCTTTCTTTTCATTCACCAAATAATAGTATTTTCTATAATACCCTTCTATATTTTCGTCAGCATGTAAATCATATTTTTCTAAAAAACTTATGTATGATTGAATCATCTCAATTTGTAAATGATCATTACGTAACTCTTCAGCTTTATCTATAGACTTTTTATGATAATCATCAGACCTATCTAAATCTCCAATTTTTTCATAATAATCAGAATAGGCTTTGTAAACATAGGCTATACCTTGTTCACCTTTTAATGAGTTAAAAAAATTATGTGCTTTTATTATATTTTCCATTACGTTATCAAGGTTACCTGATATTATATCTGCATCGACAACATTCAATATTACAGAATCTGCCGTATTAGTGCCTCTTTCCTTATCTCTTTCTAGCATTAAATCATAGCACTCATATGCATATTTATTAATTAAGTCTAGGTCATTAATTGCCATTGCATATGAGAATTTACTATAAGCTATTTTATCTCCTCTTGATATATATATTTCTGGTGTTATCTCCATTTCAGATAATTTTTTATAATAAATCTCTGCCATATCTAATACATCAAATTCTGAATATATACTTAGTAATATTGTATATATTACTACCTCTGTATCCATAATTTCTTCATCATTTAGGATTCTTTTTCCACTTGAATTTAACATTTCTAATAATGAATTTGTTGCAATAAAGCTTTCTGCCTTCAATCCCATACCCATCATAGAAAATGCTAAGTACTTACTCTCTGCTATAGCATAATATTCTCCATCAGGAACCTTTTTATATTCCTTAATTGCTTGATTGGCATAAAAATCAATTTTATCAAAATCAGTATAAACTGTATATACTTGAACTAATGCTGATGAATACATTCCTCTTTTAAATGGATCTGTTTCCGCTTCTAATAAAGCTAGATATTTCATTTCACTTGCCTCAATATCCTGATATACGCTATTAGCCTCATCATTAATCATTTGAAGGTTTTTAACTAGAATATCTCTAGACTCTCCTTCATTCTTACTTTCTAAGCACTTTATTAGAACTACACTAATACTAATCAATAGAATAATACCTATAATAATTTTACTTTTTTTTAATTCTCTCATATCTTAACCTTTCTATAAATACTTTTAGTACCTATATGGGTCAACCCTATGCCTATAAATAATTGACTAAAGAATAAAAAACTACTCAAAAAGAGCAGCCTTAAAAAATTTTTTCACAAAAAATATCTAATACTCTTTGGCAACTGGCTGGCATAGAATTTTCCCTTAGCCCCTATAGCTTTCCGTCATTATCTTTCGATAATTTTAGCATATTTACTTTTCTATAATGTGCCGAATAATATTTTATATTATTTCATTAGTTTTTTCTATATATTTTATTATATAATACTAAATTATTATTCATTTTTTATTTATCCCTTATGACTAGTTTATTTAATAAAGACCTAGGTTCAGAGAGACTTTATATAAATATTCTTAGATAATTCCTTAAGCCTCTTGATATCTAGAATATATATTATCTTGCCCTCACATCTTATAATCAATTTTCCTTCTAAATCTTTAATAGTTCTATTTAAATGCCTATAAGTTGCTCCTAAAAATTGTGCAATTTCTAAGTATGATGAATTTAAAATTATATAATTCTTATCTGTAAGATGCCCTACTAAATAACTAGACAGTCTATTTATAAGGGGATATACAAAATTGTATGAACTATTATTAATTGTTGCAGAAAGCTTATCACTTAAGGACTCCACTAAATGATGTAAGAATCTTGTATTATCAAAATAATTTTTTCTAAGTATATCTGAAGGTATTGCAATTAAGTAGGTATCCTCCACTGCATCAATATTACAAAGAATAGGAACATCTTTAAAAAGTTCTATATCTCCAATAGTATTAAATTCACTATAAAACTTTAAAAGCATTGATTTTCCATTTTCGAAGGGATAAAAAACCTTAATCTTTCCATCTACGAATAAATAATAATATTCAAGCTTCTCTTCTGCTTCTAATATGTATTCATCCTTTTCAAAAAAATGAATTTGTGCATATTTTAATATTTCCTCATCAAATATATTGTCAATATTATATTTTTTAATGTAATAGGCTAATAGCATATCATCTGAAAGTTTCCTCATAATTCCTCCTAATATGACATATGTCATGTTATAATCTATGTAAATATATTATCTTATTTAGAAAGTACCGTAAAGGTAGAAAGATTAGTTTAAACTATGGAGGAAATGAATTATGAAATATGAAGTTATAATATTCGATGCTGATGAAACTTTATTTGATTTTAAAAGATCTGAAAGGGAAGCTTTTAAAAATACTATTCTTGAATTTGGTATTGATTATGATGAGAATTATCATTTAAAAATATATAAGGATATAAATACAGCTATATGGAAAGAATTCGAAGAAGGTCTTATTACTCAAGAAAAGTTGAAGGTAGAACGATTTAAAAGATTATCGGATAAATTAGCTATTACCTTCGATGAAGTCTTATTTGCAAAATCATATATGAAACATTTAGCTTCTGGCTCCTTTTTATATAATGATAGTGTAGATCTTATTGAAAATCTACATAAAGATTATAAACTTTCTATAATTACAAATGGCTTAACAGCTGTTCAGGAAAATAGAATTAGAAAGTCAATTATCTCACATTACTTTGAAGATATAGTAATCTCTGAAGAAGTATCTGTATCAAAGCCTAACCCTAAAATCTTTGAACTTGCTTTGAAAAATATAAATCATATTGATAAAAGCAAGGTATTAATGATAGGTGATAGTTTAACTTCAGATATACAAGGTGGCATTAACTTTCGTATCGACACATGTTGGTACAACCCTAATAAAGTTAAAAATGAAACTAGTATAAAACCTACTTATGAAGTATCTAATTTTAATGAACTAAAAGACCTATTACTTAATTAATAGAAATTAATTATCAATGAATAAACATTATCATTTACTTTTAACTAAATTTTATCTATAATTATCTAAATAGGTTTTGTTTTACTAAAGGAGAATGACAAATGACAAATAATTATAGAATATTGCTTTATTATAAATTCACCTCAATAGAAAATCCTGAGGAATATACAATGGAGCATCTTGATTTATGCAAAAGTTTAAATCTTAAAGGAAGAATTCTTATAGCTAATGAAGGTATAAATGGTACATGTTCTGGTACCACTGAAGATACTGAAAAGTATATGAATATATTAAAAGAAGATCCTAGATTTAGTGGTATTATATTTAAAATTGATGAAAGTGATGGACATGCATTTAATAAGTTACATGTTAAATTCAAAGATAGTATTTTAACTCTATTAGATGAAGATGATGTAAATCCAAATGAAAAAGTAGGCGAATATTTAGCACCAAAAAAGTTTTATGAAATGATTCAAAGAGATGATGTTATTATAGTTGACGGAAGAAATGATTATGAATATGAAATAGGTCACTTTAGAGGTGCCATAAAAGCTGATGTCCAAAACTTTAAACAATTTCCTAAATGGATAGACGAGACTTTAGGTGATTCTAAGGATAAAAAAATATTGACATATTGTACTGGTGGAATTCGATGTGAAAAGTTAACTGGAGTTTTACTTGAAAAAGGCTTTAAGGATGTATATCACTTAGAGGGTGGTATCGTAAGCTACGGTAAAGATGAGGAAGTTCAAGGACGTCTTTGGGATGGTAAATGTTATGTATTTGATAATAGAATTTCAGTTCCAATTAATAGAACAGATGAAGATATTATTATTTCAAAATGCTCTATTTGCAAGGAACCATCTGACAGATATATAAACTGTAGAAATGATGATTGTCATGATCAATTTATTTGCTGTGAATCCTGTGAAGAAAGTTTCTCTGGTTTTTGCTCTGAAGATTGTAAGGATTATGTAGTAACTCATCCTAACAGAGATGCTAAATTAAGATTGCTTCATAAGAAAGAACTTTATGAAAGTTACAACCAAAGTCATGATGCCTATAAAAATATTATTAATAAATTATAGTTATCTAAATAAGAAAAGCTTAGTATTGAAATGCTAAGCTTTTCTCTTATACATTTTAATTACATATATCCATCTGTAACATTAAATTTATTTAAGGATTTACTAACTGCTTGTATTACCATTACTATAAAATCCTCTTGTGAATTATTCCTCCATCTTCTCTTTCCTTCTGGTTCAATTTTAATTATTGATCCTTCTTTAACCGCAGTTACTTCATCCTCAATTATGAATTCACCCTTCCCTTTTATAACCACATAAACTTCTTCATTTTCATTGTGCATATGATCAAAAGGAATCCCTTGTCCTGCTTTTAATAGATGAAATGATATTTCCATTGATGACATATCTAATTTTTCACCAAGAAAAACTTTACCTGGTATAGCCATATCTACTTTAGAATGTAGATATGAGTACTCTTTTAAATTTTCAAACGCCCCAATATTTCCTATAGTATAATTTTTATCCCTTTTTACTATTTCAATTTCTCTCATATTCTCTCCCCCTATGCCTTTTAAACAACCTATATACTTTTTAACTGTCCTTTTAATATTTCTAATACCTTAATATCCTTAGTTATTCTGTAATACATTATATATCCTTCAAATAAAGCAAAAGCATGCATTGCTTTACTCTCTAATTCTTCTTTAGGAGCTCCTGAAAACTCTAAAACCTTCAAAAAAATAGTAATCAAGTTTTTCATTGGATTATGATAATATTCTAAAATTTCTGGCTCTATAAAAGCCATCTCTGTTCCTAATACTGCAAATGGACAGCCATAATAGTTTTCATTTTTGGCATCCTCTACAATATCATTCATAAAAGCCTCTACAAACTCATCCCACTTTTTATCTTCTGAAATCACGAAAATCCAATTTCCTATCTTCTCTTTAAAATATGATGCTACTTCAATTGCTAAATCTTTTTTACTGTTAAAGTGAAAGTAAAATGATCCCTTAGGTAAATTTGTTTCTAAAAGGATTTCCTTTATCCCTGTATTGTTATATCCATTTTTCAAAAATAGGTATGCAGCTGACTCTATAATTTTCCTCTTACTGTTTTTACCCTTAGTATTTGTTTCCATAAAATACCTCCCAAAAACAATAATAGACCTTTCGGTCTATTATTTCAATATATTTGATGTTTTTAATTAATCAATCATCTACTATAATTATAGGATTAATTTCGAAACAGCCACTTTCACACTCCTATACCTCAATTTTTATTAGAGTCCTTTGATGAGTACTTAACCCATGTACTGAATATTAAAACTAATCCAATTACAAGGCTACAAGCACTTATTGAAAAAATGAATCCTGCAAAAAATTGTTCAATATTTTCAACTCCTGGCTTCCATATAGCTGAGTAAATTGCTGTAATAAATGATATAGATAAGGCACACAATGCACCAACTAATGATTCATTTCTTTTTAATTTTTCAATTTCATTAAGTAATGAAGTAATATTTTTATTATTTTCTTTTTCTAAATTTTCATCTTTAATATATTCACCCTTTAATAATTCACTCATTGAAATTTCTAACACCTCACTTATTTCTTCAAATAATGAGCTATCTGGTAATGACTTACCACATTCCCATTTTGAAACAGCTTTATCACTTACATTTAATACTTCCCCAAACTGTGCTTGAGTCATATTCTTCTTTTTTCTATTTTCTGCAATAAACATGCCAACTTTCTTTATATCCATAATTGCCCCCCTTTAATAAAATCATAATTCAAACCACACTATATATAAACCTACTGCTGGTAGAGTTAGTAGATTAAAAGTAGAATGTTGATATTTTACCCTTATACTATAATAACTTGTACTATTATAACAATAATAACACTTTATACCATTTATATGAATAAAGAAAAACCCCTTAGATTATACATCTATAATCTAAGGAGATTTTAACATTTATTATCTTACATCAAACATATAAAGTGATTGAGTTAAGAAATTATCTTCCTGATCTTCACATAATATATATATACTATGAACATATTTATCAAAGTTTGAAATATCAAAAGAAATAACTCCATTTTCATCTATTAATTCATCTAAAGTTAAATTAACTGCTTCAGTACTTCTATTACTTTTTATAAGTATATCTTTTACTGCTACTTTATCACCATTTCTATTTAATACTTTGTAATCTAATGTTATTCTATTATTCTCTGCATATAGCATACCCTCTGTTATTATTTGAGGATTTGCATTTAAATTAGTTAACTTTTTAAGATTCTTAAGTGGTGATAAATCTTTAATTTCATTATATGATACATCCAATGACTCTAAGTTTTTAGCATATTGTAATCCTTCTAAACTTGTAATCCATTTAGATGAAGCTGATAACTTTGTTAATTTATACATATCACCTATAGTTATGTCATTACTTGATAAATTAAGCTCTCTTTTTATAATATCCTTAAGATAATTATCCTTGATAGTTATAACTTCATTTAAATCTACCTTTTCTTCTAGTTTAGAAATTGCTTCATTTAATTCTGCAGTCATAGAATTTATCTCATCCTGAGTACTTATTTTATCTATTAGTATTACATCTGCTTTATTTAAAGCTATATCTAATATCTTAAATGATTCTTCTGTATATTCATCTTTTTCGTAGTTCTTAGCCTTATTTACTAATGCCTCTAATTCTTCATAATTACATTGTACATTTTTTGCAAAATGAAGCTTTGTGTCTCCCCAGGTAGCATGATCTGATCCAATTCCATTTCCACCATCAGTTACTACAAGTTTTAATTCTTTAGCTCCAGCTATATCAACTTCTAGATACTTCATATGATCTCTTGAAGTCATTACTCCACTATCGAATTTCTTCTCTCCATCTACATATACTTCAAATGAAACTGTTCCAACTGAACCAAACATTTGTCTATCTACACCTACATAGGAGCTGAAGTATGAATAATCTTTTTCACTTAAATCATATATTGTTGTTGAAGTAGCATGAGCTCCTATACCTCTTTCAAATGATATTTCACTACCATCTTTATTTGTTAATCTTAAAGCATTACCACTTGCTGCTCTATCCTTTTTAGGGGCAGCATAACTATTTTGAGTTGATTTCCAATCATAATCTGTTAAGTAGTTATAATCATTCATATCTACTACTGATATAGTTCTTGTTTTAACTACCTCATTACCATCGCTATCAATTACCTTATAAGTTATTGGATACTTTCCTGTTTTATTGAAGTTCACTTTACCAGTTACTTCAACTTTTTCAGTTATATCTCCATCTTCAGCATCTATTGCACTATATTCTTCATTTATATCTATTTCTTGTCCAACTTTTGTTGATACTGATATTGGTATAGTTAATTTTGGTTTTGCATTTGTAGTATATAATTTAGTATCTGCCCATGAAGCAAAATCTCCAAGACCATTACCATCTGCATTATCTGCTACTAACTTAAGTTCTTTTACTCCCGTAATATCAAGATTTACAAGTTCCGCTTCACTATCTTTTCTTATTACATTTGAAGTATATACCTCTTCTCCATCTGCAAAAATTTTGAATATTATAGTAGTTCTACTATCATCATAGTTCTTATCAGTACCTACATATGTTGAGAAGTTAGTATAATCTCCATCTAGTTTATATATTATTTCTGCATTTGTTGCAGCTCCTATACCTTTATCAAACTCTTTTATTTCACCATTAACCTTAAGTTTTATCTTGTTAATTAAATTAACTGCTGAATCCTTGTTTACAGTCTTCCATCCTGATACTGCTGATTCCCATTCCATATCAGATACATAAGTACTTTCACTATAAACTACAACTTTTCTATCTTTAGTTACAATATTATTATCACTATCTATTACAGTGTAAGTTATAGTGTATTCTCCAGTCTTACCTATATTAAAGTTATTACTATTAACTTTAACATTTTCAGTTATATCGCCATCTTCTTGGTCCTTCGCAGTAACCCCTGATCTTAGATCATAATCACTATTTAATTTAACATAAGTTTTACCTTCAACCTTTAATGTTGGGAACTTAGCTATTATTATTTCTTCTGCTCTAACTAAATCTTTTTCAAATAACTTAGCTGCTGGATGTTTTTTAACCTCTTCTCTTAATGCATCAACCTTTTGTAAGGTATTGTAGCTTTCAGTAACTTCTGTCTTACTTCTATCCGTAAATAAATCATTGTTTATCTTATCAGCTAAAATATCTTCCCCATAAAATGATATTTCACCTATGCTAGCCCAATCTTGATTTGCTTCTATAAATTTAAACATTACTCTTCTTGCTGTAGTTTTATTAATTTTAAACTCAACAACATCATTAACATTTCCAGTGTATTCACCTTTACCTGCTAGTATAAAGTCATTTCCTTCTGCTTCATTTGAAGTATATATTTCGAATTTCTTAGCAAATCCTTTTCCACCATTTCGAGCTTTATAAGCAATTCTATTTATTTCTGTGCTTTCGCCTAAATCAAATATTACTTCATTTTGGAATGTGTCACTATTTGGTCTATTAGTTTCCCAGTGAGTATTTCTATTGCCATCAATAGCATTACCTATAATAGTACCTGGATAACTTCCAGCATTATTACTTACAGAGTAAACTCCATGCTTAAATTCTGCGTTATATTCATCTAAATTTTCAAACTCACCAAAATTAGATTTATTTACAATGAAATCTTCATATACAGTAACATACGCTTTTGTTTCAACTATGTTGTTATCACTATCTGTTACCTTATAAACAACTTCAAATCTACCTATTTTACCATCTTCAAAGTTATTTGAAATTATTTCAACTCTAGATGATAAATCACCATCTTCACTGTCACTTGCTGTAATTCCTGACATAAAGTCTACTACTTCTCCTAATTTATAAACCTTATCTACAGCTGAAATAACAGGTTTAGCATTATTTGTTGTTAATTTAGGATTAGCTATTACTGCATGATCTGAAGCGTTTCCATTTCCAGCATCAGTCACTTTTATTACTAATTCTTCTACACCTTTAACTGGTATATTTACATATGCCATATTATCAGCATGCTTTAATACTTCAGTAGTTGCTAGAACTTTACCATCACCTAATATTTCAAATTTTATACTTGAGTTATTTTGTGCTGCTATTCCTGTATCAACTCCAAGTAAAGCTTCGAAGTAATCATATTCTTTATCTGATAAATCATAAGTGATTGTACCATTTGCATGGATTCCAAAACCTTTATTAAACTCTTTTATGTCTCCATTTACTCTACCTTTTATATTATAGTTTTTTCTTGGAGTTCCCCATTGAGTTTCTACAGATAACCATTCAACATCTGATAAATAATCATAATTACTCACAACTTCAACTTCTACAATCTTTTCTATTACTATACCTTCATCATTAACTGTATACTTAACTTGATAGTTACCCTTTCTGCTCGTATCTACATTGTCTGTCGCTTCAACCTTAGAAGTTATATCATTGCCTTCATAGTTTAATGCTTTAATATAATCTATAGGATTAAACTCTTCTCTAAGTTCTAACGTAATCTTCTCTTGTTGAATACTCATACTTGGTGTAAATGAATTAATTACAGAACTTTCACCAGTTCCTAAGTTAAGGTCATAAGGTATTACTTCATACTTATAATTCTTAGTTTTATCTGCATTTGTATCTATGAATGAATTAGTAGAAGTAAATCCTATTAACTCACCATCTCTTAATATTTCGTATCCTAATAAATCTGATTGAGCACTTTTACTTATATTAAATGTTAACTTAATTCCATTTTCTAATCTATGAAGTGAAAGCTCTAAATTAGTATCCTCTGTAAATCCATTTCCTTCATACTTAAATTTATTATTATTTAAGTACCATATCTTACCACTAGGTTTTTGATACTTACTTGTTTCTACTTTAGTTTCTTCATTAACTTCAAATCCATGTCTAGCAAAGTATTCGCTTAAATCTTCACCTATTACTTCTGATGAGAATTTAACTAAATATTGCATCTTAACATTTGTAGGATCTTCTTTTCCTAAGTCAACATCTTTTTCTCTATACAATCTATTTAATAGTCCCCAGTATCCAGGTTTATACATTTCTAATTGCCAGTATACAGCCAAGCTCTCAAATGCTCCACCTTCAACATATTTATTAGAATTTTCACTTAGGACATTTTTATAAGTATTATTTTCGTAAGGTATTCTATTATCCATATTATTGTAGTATCCTGACATGTACATAGGTAGCATGTTATTTGTAACTTCACCAAATAATCTTGCACTCATGTCCATTCTATGGCCTATTTCATGAATTATCCCCCATGATCCACCTTTTTCTTCCATTGGAACTAAGGCACTTGCTAGTACATCTCTTCCTACACCTATATGATTTCCTGCTGCATACATATATGCATAAGGTTGTGCTATTCTAATATTTTCTCTTATATATTTAGGATCATTTTTTTCATTACTTCCATCTAAGCCATAATATCTAAATAGCTCTTCCATAAGTGTATTGTAAGATTTTATTGTATCTAAAGGATTTACTCCATTTTCTATATATGTTTCATAAGCTCCAGTAGCAGTACCTGTCCATACTATATGATCACTTACAAACTCAAATATATCTAATACTTCTCTATCTAAAACATTAGGATTTTTAGCTATATCTTCATCTATTGCCTTCTTATACTCTATTAAGTAGTTTTTAAATTCTTCTAGGTCGGTGTCTGCTGTAAAGAATGGGTACTTATCACCTGACTCAAATCTTATAACTGGAGCTTTAGATTGCTCTTTTGGAGTATAAGGATTTACTATATATATTGATCCTCCGCTAGTTACATCAAGTTTATACCAGCTATCTTTTGCTACCTCAGGAACAGTTATTACATTCTTACCTGGCTTTAAATTCACTGTTCTCATCCAGCTAGACCAACTTCCTTCTTGTTGTGCAAATGCTAAGCTTGGCATTGGCTCACTTGGATCTGCATCTACATAAACCGTTATCTCTTCTCCTGGTTTTGCAGATATTCCTGTTGGTTGATTATTATTACCAAATCCAAACTTTAAGTTTTTATTAGCATGTTCTACCATATTTCCATGTTGTTCTGCTGTAATAACTTTTACAGTTTTTAATTCACCCTTAAGTATTTTATTAGCTAATTCAAATGCTTCTTTAAATGAATTTTCTAAAGGATGTCCTTTAGCATCATTTTCTAAAGCCTGTAACTTTTCTATAGTATTAAATTCTTCTGATAATTCATTCATTAATTTATTTGTGAATAAATCATCAACTTTATCCCTTACAATATCTTGCTTATAGAATGCTATTTCTGATAATGTAGCCCAGTTTTGATCTGAATTTTTAAATCTAAATTTAACTCTTTTAAATTTAATTGGATTGAATTTTGCTTCAACTAGTCCAGATACTTTATTATGACTACCTGTTGCAACAAGTTGATATGTATCTCCTTTAGATGTTGTAGAACCATATATCTCAAATTCTTTAGCAAATCCTTTATTATCAGATTTTCTTGCTCCATATACTATTCTATTTAGTTCTACAGCTTCTTTAAATTCTACTTCTACTTCATTTGTAAAGTCACTTGTGTTAGCTTTATTAGTTTCCCAATATGTATCTAAGTTACCATCTATAGCATTTGTTATTACTTGAGATAAATATTGACCTGCATTATTCTTAATGCTTTTTATATTTTCCTTATCCATTTTAAATAACTCAGAATATTTTTCATTAGAATATTCTTCAAATTCTTTTGTATTTGCTTTTGTTGCTTCTACCTTTTGTTGATTTACTAACTCCCTAGCATTTTCTAAGATTTCTTTATATTCTTCATAAAATGGATGATTCTTCACTTCTTCTTCTAAAGCATTTATCTTACCAAGAGTATTAAATTCTTCACTAACTATACTCATTGCATTATCAGTGAATAATCTTTCTATTTTTTCTGCTCTTTCATCTTGTGTATATAAACCAAATTCTGCTGCACAAGCCCAGTTTTCATATCCTATTTTATATACAAACTTAACTCTCTTAAATTCTGTAGGATTAAATCTTATTTCTATAGAGTCTTGAGTTAACTGTGATGATCCACTTGATACTAATTCAAAAGTCTCACCTTTACTGGTTCTTGATGCATATATATCAAATCCTTCTGCAAATCCTCTATTAGTTCCTCTAGGCGCAGTATATACTATTCTATTTAATTTTGTTAACTCATTTAACTCTATTATTACTTCATTTGTAAAGCTTGTACTATTTTGCTTTCCTGAATGCCACTTTGTATTTATATCACCATCTATAGCTTTATTTATAGATTCACTTGCATATTGACCACCATTTGTTGTTATTGATTTTATTTTACTAGAATCAATTTTATAAAGTTTATCGTAGGCTGGAAGGACTTCACTACTCATATCTTTAAATTTAGATACCTTAGCATTAGTGTAAGTAACTCCTTTATTTTCTACTATTAACTTTGCATTTTCTATATCTTCTTTAAAATCATTGTATAGTGGATGATTCTTTACTTCTTTATCTAAAGCATTTATCTTTTCTACAGTATTAAACTCTTGACTAACTTGACTCATTGTTTCATCAGTAAATAAGTTCTTCATCTTATCACTTACTTTATCTTCTTTATAGAACATAAATTCTGAAGCTGAAGCCCAGTCTTGATTAGCTTTTATAAATTTAAACTTTATTCTTTTAAATTCTGTTGGACTAAATTTAATTTCTACTGTATCACCAGTTGAACCTTTATATTCACCAGTACTTACTAAAGTAAAATCATCTTCATTATCAGTAAGTGACCCATAGATTTCTACTTCTTGTGCAAAACCTTTTCCTTTAGCCGATGATTGTCTAGCTGCATATACAACTCTGTTTAAAGTTGTTTCTTCCTTAAATTTAACTACAACCTCATTTGTAAACTCAGCATTATTTGGTTTCCCTGTTTCCCAATGTGTATTAAAATCACCATCTATTGATTTATTAATAGTTGAACCAGGATAGTTACCTCCATTATTAGTTATAGCTTCAATATTTGAGTTGTCCATTTTGAACATTTGATTATAAGCACCTATATTGCTGTTGTTTAATAACTCAAACTTACTTATAGTTGCTTTAGTATCTTTCTTTGCTACTATTGAAGATACATTCCTTGATATTTCATCTGCTAGAACCTCTATTGGTGTTGCAGAAAAGTTAAGGATTACTGCTGCTGCCATTATTGCTGCGATTTTTCTTTTATTCATTTTTACCCCCTGATTTTTATTCTCCTCAGAAGTACATTAAAAAAAAGCTACTCTAAAAGAGTAGCTTTATAGTATCCTTATAGATTAATATTTTATACAACAAATAAATGTAACAATATTAATTTACTTCAAAACAAAAAGTATAATGTACTCTTTGGCAACTGGCTGACATAGTTATTCACTTTAGTCCCTATAGTTTTGCGTCTTTAGATTTCCCTAAATTTGCCTATTAAATTTTTATTTACAGCTGTATATTATCATCATTCAACAGTAATTTCAATATATTTTTTAATAAAATACTATGTTGTTATAAAAATCATTTGATACTTTTATGCCTATTACTGATAAAACAAGTTTTATAGCTAATTTCTTAGCTTTACAGGTGAAGAATATCACAAAATACTTATTTGAAAAAATAGGCTTTAAAATGTTTTTATCCTTTTCTTTTTGCAACAATCAACACCTTTAACTTATCAGGAACTAATTTTTTCATTCTATTTACGAATCCCCGAATAATTATCTCTTTATTTTCATAAATCCTTAATATTCATATCTAGCAACTTTTTCAGCAGTCACTGAGTTTTGTGGAGTCTTTCTTCCTTCCCTAACGAAGAGTCTTTAATAATTTTTTATACCAACATAAAACTTTACACACCCTCTTGCCACATGATCTTGTTTTGAAATTTCATAACAAAAATGAGTGCTAAACTCATTGTACTTATTTCCTAGTAAAGATTTCAAATTAACCATTCTATCCAATCTTGCTTTCCAATTTTCAATAATACTTTCATTAGCACTTCCCTTAAAGTTTAATTCATCATCGTACCAATCATTTTCTTCAACAAATATCTCTAATCCATTTTGAACCATAAGGTCTTTTATCTTACTTCCAATTTTAAAATCATAAGTTTTATTTTTATATGAATCCTCTTCAAATCTTCTTATCACATCTAAATATCTATCCTCTACCGATAAGTGTCCTGAAAATAGATTGTCAATATCAACTATTGCAAACCAGCCACCCTTATTTAAACACTTAATCCAATTTGAAATAAATAACCTTGGATTTTCTGCATAAGATAAAACAAAACTTATCCAAATACCATGGCATTTTTCCAACTTGATAGGATTTATGCTGAAAATATCCTCTAAAATAAAGTTACAGTTATCTTTCTTTTCTATCATTGCCTTTTTTAAAAGATATTCGTCATTATCGTAACCTACTACCTTTCCCCCTCTGCTAGAAAGTAATTTAGAGACTGTTCCTATAGAACATCCTAAATCATATATTGTTTGATTTTTATCTAATGGTAGTTTACTTAGATATCTTTCCCACAGTCTCCATTCATTTTGATTTTCATATTCCTTTACTAAATCCACTTACACTCCCCCATTTCATAAAAATAAAATTACTATCCTAGAAGAAAATTAAGAGTAAATTCATTTCCCTTTGATTCTTCACAGTATTTAGCCCTAAAGAATTTTACTAAGGCTTATTTAAATTTAAGCCTCTAGTAATTCTTGTAGGCACCCTTTTCTCTTTTCTGTATTCCCATATATATATGATTTCTCCACTATATTTTTGTAGCCTTTTTTTAGAATAATACTTTTAATATAATCTACATGAGGACATCTATCAGAATGATGATTATCAGTTACCATACAAGATGAAAGGTGAATAAAAACATCATCTTTATTTGTATTATTAAAGGCTCTAGATTTTTTAGAAAATTGTTCTAATTTAGCTGCTAAACTTTTTCCACAACATCCACCACAAGTAAAAGAAATATACCTTATATCATCTTCATATTTTTCAAACATTCCCTCCTTATTATAAAAAGCATCAGTACAAGCAATACCACTACACCTTCTATGTGTAAGATCACACTGAATAATAACAACATACTTTGCATTCATCATAATTCTTCCCCCCAATTAATAAAATCAACTATCTTAATTTACTTTGAACTCTATTGGAAAATAGTGTAACATGTTATTGTATATATCGTTAGATACAGTTTTTGTTTAACTAATAGGTACAGTCTGGAGGCATTTAATGAAGGATATAATAGTCTATCTTGATAGAAATTCAAATGAACCGTTATATGTACAACTTTACAAATATATTCGTGAAGAAATAAAATCTAATAAACTTAAAAATGGTACTAAACTACCTTCTATTCGTTATCTAGCAAATTATCTAAATGTTAGCAAAATTACAGTGGATAATGCATACCAACAATTACTAGTTGAAGGATATATAGAAAGTATAGAGCGAAGTGGCATGTATGTTCAACAGATTGAAGAAATACTATCTACACCACTAGAATTTAATGAAATGTGTATCTCTACTACCCCATTTTTAAATCATATCAAATATGACTTTCATTATGGCACTATTGATAGTGAAAATTTTGACTTTAAAATATGGCGAAAGTTAACTTCTCAAGCTTTAATATCATCTCAAGAAAAGCTTCTTCAATGTGGAGATCCTCAGGGAGAATTGGATTTTAGAGAGGAAATAGTAAACTATCTTAGATCATCACGAGGTGTATCGTGTTCATCTAGTCAGGTTATAATTACATCAGGTACTCTTAACTCCTTGCAGTTATTATGTGAATTAATAGACTGTGATAATAAATCAATAGCTCTAGAAAATCCAGGCTGGAGTAATTCTAAGTTTGTTTTTGAGAAAAATAACTTCAAAATAATTCCTACCCCTCTTGATAAAGATGGTATTTGCTTAAAGGCCTTAAAGGAAATTTCCCCAAAATTTGTTTATATTACTCCTTCTCATCAATTTCCATCTGGAGTAGTTATGCCTGTTACAAGAAGACAAAACCTATTAAAATGGGCTAATCGTACTAATGCCTACATCATTGAAGATGACTATGATAGT
This sequence comes from Clostridium zhoujianii, assembly GCF_051590805.1. Lineage (NCBI taxonomy): Bacteria > Bacillati > Bacillota > Clostridia > Eubacteriales > Clostridiaceae > Clostridium > Clostridium zhoujianii. The sequence continues at coordinate 1,110,206 of NZ_JBPUTF010000001.1, read as the reverse complement.
GAGTTTCGTTATATTGGTATACCTATCCCATCCTTGCAAGGTCTTGATAATAATAATCGTGTTATTTATCTTGGTACATTTTCAAAATCCCTTGCACCTTCTTTACGTACAAGCTACATGGTTTTACCTAAGAAATTATTAGATAAATATAAAGAGAATATGTCTATGTACGAGCAACCAACCTCAAGATTAAATCAAAAAACTATTCAATTATTTATGTCTAATGGTTACTGGGAACGACATATTCAAAAGATGCGTAAAGTCTATCGTAGAAAATATAATATATTAATAGAATCGATAGAATATCACTTAAATAGTAAAGCTAGATTAATTGATGGTAAGGCAGGCCTACACATACTTCTAGAAATAAGAAATGGTATGTCTGAAGATATGATTATTCAAAAGACGGAAATGGCCGGTGTGAAAATATATCCCACCTCAAAATATTGGATAACCCCTAGTAATTTAGCCTACCCAGTTTTTTTAATAGGTTTTGGGGGCCTAGATGAAAATCAAATAAAAGATGGAATAAAATTGCTTGGAGATATACTTAATAATAACAATAATAATAAATTGTAAAAATACTAATACTATCTTTAGCATAGTAGCTAAGGACAATATTAGTATTTATTATCTTAATATATTTACTCAAAGAATTGTAGACATTTTCATACTAAAAATGTGACTTACCTAGTACAACATTAAGTAAATCAATAACCTTACTTATTGAGTCTCTGTCTTCTAGGTTCCGAGATATGTCAAAGATAAGTTCATTCATTTCTTGCTTACTAATAAACTCTTCAAACCTCTTTTTTTCATCACGTGTAAGCATAGTTAAATAAGTTAGTAATTTCGCCAACTCATCATTATATCCACCAATTATACTACTATCTCCATCATTTAATATAATATATGAATTTCTAGCTGATTCAATACTAGATACCATACGTGTATATACTGATGAATCTATACTACTATTACCACAGTTTTCTGAAAAGTAGTATAAATTCTGTTTGATTGAAGCTGTTAAATTTTCTTTATATTTACCAACTTTTATCCACTGATAAATATTTCCTCCTGCTGATAATATAAGAAATATGCTCAGTATAATTATTAAAAGCTTTTTTTTATTTTTCATCAAACCTACTCCTTGTGTTAATAAGTATTATTACCTTCTATTTTTTTACGTATACTTCGTTAATACATATTGCAAGCCCTGTTAATGATATCGCTCCAAATATAATTCCAACTATTACTATTCCGCCATCATTTGCTAAGCTACCTCCTAATCTAGATATTTCCTCTCTAGAGAATGCTGCAGTTATTGGATATATTAATAGACCTAATAACCCACCAATAAATAGTATCCCTCCAAATATTACCTTCTTCATCTTATCCCCCTATAATATTTTCTAATAAATGTTATATACATCATAATAATTATAGCATATTTTGTAAATTACTCATATTTCTTACTTAGTAATTATAATATATTTTAGCATTAAACTTTAAAAACACATCCAATATGAATGTGTTTTTTTCAAAATCATATAATAGAATATTATCACTTTCAATTAATTTATAATATGTATCCTATTTATCCTATACCTCAAGCGAAGTAGCAAAAACTATCTAAATGTAAACACTAAATCACTAATTTAACATAATCAACGGATACATCCATTCTAATAGTAGTTTCTTCAATTGATAAACCACTGTCTAAAAATCTTCTAACAACAGTAATCATATTCTCTCCTACTTCAATAATGTGCTGATCAAGATCATATAAACGAATAACACGCTGCCCCCAAGAATGTTCCTTAATAGGATGTATATATCTAATTCCATCCATATAATTTATCCTTTTAATAAAGCCATCAAAATCATTCTCCTCAAAATATAATTCTGTTGAATTGCTACCAAAAACAATCTCTTTCTCATCTTTGTTAATGAATGTAGTCCAAGTATCTTTTGTCTGTAATCTGATCCCACCAGTCAAGGTTACATTTGCTCCAAAATCAAAAATAACCTCTAGTCCTAGTACTTCATAGTAAAACAACTTTGACATTTCCATATTAGAAACAACTATCATTGGATTTAAAAATTTCATTATAATCCTCCACTCACTGTAGTTCTTATATTGTAATTAGAACACTACACTATTTTTTTAATTATATTTTAAGAGCCATCTATAAAATAAGTAAATTAATAAACATAACAATCTTTGTAATAATCCCTTCTAATAAAGTTAAGTATACCATTTTATGTAATTCCTTGTTAAATTTCTCTACTTATAATTATAAATATTACTGAATTAAAGTATCTACTAAATCTACAATTTTTGTATTAAAAGTTAGTTTTAAACAATTACATCTACTTTATCCACCTCTCAGCCCCATATATGGAGTTTTACATTTATTTACAATTGTATTATTCTTTAATTACTAGCTTAATAGAGTCACTTTTTATTCCCCCTTGGTTTATATTTTGGCTATACATATTAGGCTGGTAGTACATATTTTATTAAGATTTAAAACAAAAAAATATCCCACATTCCTTTTGAATAGTGGGATATTTGAATCTGATATTGACATTTATTTTAAGTTTTCTTAACACTATACCTGTTTTTAGATTTCTCTTTTCATAAAAACATCTGCTACCATGTTATTGTTATATCTTATTGTTTCAAGGAATCCATTTTTCTTATAAAGTCTGATTGCTCCCGTGCTGGTTTTCAAAGTATCCAAGTACATTTCTTTAAAACCTTTCTTTTTAGCATAATCTAACGCCTTATCAATCATCTTTTGACCTAGTCCATTTCCATGATATTTCCTTAATAGGTACATTGACTTAAGTTCACACTTAAAGCATCCTAAGTTTTTTACTCCAACAGTTCCAATTATTTTATTGTTTAATTCCAAACACAAAAAAATGTCATAAGCATCCTTTATATTTACCAAAGCCTGATGTCTTCCATTTGGTTCAAATTTACGACCTGATTCTAACAGACAATTTGAATAAAAATTTATAACCCTTTCTTGTAATTCTTCTGTAAATTCAATTAGATTATACATCCTCCACCACCCAAAAAATAACTAAATAAGATCTTCCTATTATGAATTTATTATAAGATATACTGTAATATAAATTTCTTTGATTTTCAATTGACCAACTCTACTTATATTAAGCTATCTACATTTCAGAAATAGCATCCTTTAATTTATTAATTGCACTTTCATAATCTAAAATTCCAGCTAACGCCTTGAACTCCTCTTCCCCTACCATCTCTTCTAGTAACCTCTTTCTCATTACCTTCTGTTCTTCTTCTTTTACTTCTAACTCAATCTCTTCAAAATATGGATTGCTATGATAATCATAACCAGTAGAAATTAATTCATCTACATAAGTTTTAAACCATTTTGCTGCTTCTTCTTTCTTATCTGTTTCAATATATAGTTTTATAAAATTATATGTTGCTGCATTTATCCCAATTTTAAATATATTATGTAGTGCATGAGAAGACTCTAAATAAAAGATTGCCTTTTCATAATCTCCCTGTACTTTTGATATTTTTGCCAGCATTATAAGCATAAAACAACTATTATTAACGTAATACAATAATTTATTATTGCAATACTTCATCCCTTCCTTAGTTTTTCCTTGCTTTATAAAAAGAGCTGGATATAATGTTACTGGATCTATAGTTTGTGAAATATCATTAAGGGCTTTTTCACTTTCTTCATAGTTTCCAAGTTCCATCTGGATATGCGCAATTGAAAATAATGCAATTGATGTATATTTAGGATCCCTATTTTCCACTACCTCTTGGAATAAACCTAAAGATTCCATCCTCTTTCTTTTAATAAATTCTTCTGAATTATCTTCTGACATCATCAAATACATATTAAGTAGGCTAGCTATAACAACTTTTAAATGAATGCTATTCGGATAATTCTTTAAGTACATCTGGGATTTTTCTTCCCCTTCTTTATAACCTTCATGTAAAAATAACTTCGTTAGTTCCTCTTTAATATTACTAACCTCTTTTTCTGAAAGGTCCTGATGAAAACTCAAAAGTACATCAGGAGTTGTATTTAAGGCTCGTGCTAGGGGAGATAATAATGAGATATCTGGCATTGAATTTCCATTTTCCCACTTACTTACTGCACCTGCAGAAATCCCAACCATAGAGGCTAATTGATCTTGAGTAATTCCTTTCTCTTTTCTTAACCTTAGAATTATCTCACCAACATTTAATCTATCCAATCCTATACCTCCAATTTCTTTAATTAAGAGCTTTTTAATAAATCAATTATAATCCTGATTTTTCTTCTGGACAATTGATAGTATCTCATGTTTAAGTTAATAAAAGTTGCGTTCTATTCAACTTATATATATTTCCTTTAATATTAATAGCTATTTTAATCTTCTATTTGAATTATAAAAAATATCCCAAATTCATCACTGAATAATGGGATATTTTAATATTTATATTACTTTTTATAATCAGAAGCAAGAATTGCATATTGGGAATAATCACAAATTCCTAGGTTATTCCAGTCAGCTTGTCTCATAGTGCCTTCATACTTCATGCCACATTTAGTCATAACTCTTCCAGAATTAATATTTCTAGGATCATGTCTTGATTCTACACGGTTAATGCCTACTTCAAGAATTAGAAACTTTATAACCTCAGCCAAAGCTTCTGATGTAATACCCTTATTCCAGAAGCTTCTGCTAATGCAATACCCTATATGAGCCATTTTAATCCTATTATCATTATGCACTACACCAATACTTCTAATTGGATTCTTTAGGTCATCCCTTAATGCAATGGCCCAATGATAATAATCCTGTTTATTATACTAAGTAATCCAATCCCCTAAAACTATTTTAGTATCATCTACAGAATTATGTTTAGGCCATGTTAAGTATTTTATCACTTCATAATCATTAACCCAATTATCATACATAGGTTGGGCATCCTCTAAAGTAAACTTACGTAATATTAATCTTTCTGTTTCTAATGTATTCGTTCCTAAATTTTTCATAACTACCCCTAATATCTTTAATTTTTCTAAAAATCCCTTCCAGCCAAATATCCTGTAGAAAATGCTATCTGAAGATTATATCCACCTGTTTCTGCATCTACATCCATTACTTCTCCTGCAAAAAATAGATTCTTAATAAGTTTCGACTCCATTGTAGAAGCGTTAATTTCTTTAACACTAACTCCTCCACTTGTTACCATAGCTGCCTTTATACTTAATGTTTCTAGTACAGTAAGTTTCATTTCCTTTATGTAGCTAATAAGCTTATTCTCATCTTCCTTCTTAAGGTCACTAGCTTTTGTCTCTGTTAAATCCAATAAGCTTATGATCTCCTTCAAGAAGTTACCTGGTAATAATCCCTTAATATTATTTAATACTGTTTTGCTAGTATTTTCTCTAATTAGCTTAGACATTTCCTCCTTAGATTTATCCCTTAAGAAATCTAAAATAATTTCTATCTCTCCATCCTCTAATGACTTATTAATATATGAAGATACTTTTAATACTGCTGGTCCTGAAATTCCAAAATGAGTGAATATCATATCTCCATATAGCTGAACTTTTTTCTTTTTAATCTTAGTTTGAATAACTACATCCTTCATAGCTACCCCTTGAAGATTCTTAACAAAACCTTCTTTTATGACTAAGGGTATTAATGCTGGATATAAAGGCATAATAGTATGACCATATTTGCTTAATACAGAATACATACTACCATCTGATCCTGTCGCAGGAATACTCTTTCCTCCCGTTGTCACAATCACTTTATCACCTAATATCTTTTCACCACAATCAGTAACAACACCTTTTATTGTATTATCATCTATAATTAGATCTTCAACCTTAGTTCCATAGAGTATTTTTACATTACTATTAATTAGGTTATTTCTAAATACCTCAATAACATCATCTGACTTATCACTTTTTGTATAAACTTTAAAATCATTATCATACTCAATTTTATACTCTAGATTATTTTCATCTAAATAATTTAGTAAATCCTGATTTGTAAAAGTATAAAAAGCACTATATAAAAATTTATTATTATTAACTACCTTACTAAAAAATTCTTCAATTGCTCTGTGATTGGTAATATTACATCTACCACCACCTGTAAGTCTTAATTTCTTACCTATCTCATTATTTCTCTCAATTAGCACTACCTCATTAGACTTTGCTGCAGTTAGTGCTGCCATAATTCCAGCTGGACCTGCTCCAACTATAATAACTTTTCCCATACTATTACTCCTTAGTTTAATTTATAATGAACTTATTTATCAATTTTATAATTATATCATACTATTATCTCTTTATTTTTTAAGTATTATTTTTGTTTTGTAATATAGAAAATGATCTTATCTTATCACATATCTCTTTTAATATTATCATATTATTTCCCTGGTAATATTTTACATATATTTTATCTTAACTTATACTATAGAAATTCTATTTTCACAATAATCATAGTTTATAAATATATTATAGTAATAATTTTCAGGAGAAACATAATGAGTAAATCTACCCCTATTGGTCCAAATAATTCATATTCATATTTTGTTAGTAGTAACCCAATTACTTCTTTTAATCCTATTAGCATCTATCCAACTATTTCTAAAACTGCTTTTGTAGGACCTTTTACTAGTATTATAGGTGATGTAAGAATCTGTAATGATGTCTTTATTGGATGCAATGCTACCCTTAGGGCTGATGAAGGTACACCATTTTATATTGGCTCTAGAAGTAATATTCAAGATGGGGTAATCTTACATGGATTAAAGGATATGAAATTCTGTGTAAATGATGATACCTATTCAATCTATATAGGAAAAGAGGTTAGTATAGCGCATGGAGCATTAATCCACGGGCCATGTATAGTTGGAAATAATACCTTTGTTGGCTTTAACAGTATTGTTTTTAATTCTATTGTTGAAGATGGCTGTTACATTGATTTAGGTGCTATTATTACTAATGGAGTAAGGATTCCTTGTAATAGATATGTTCCTGTTGGGGCTATTATTGATACCCAAGATAAGGCAGATTGTTTAAAAATGGTATCAGACAGTAATGAAGAATTTGCTAAGGGAGTAATTAATACGAATATTGAACTTTCTCAGAGCTATTCTCAAAAATTTGGTGATACAAGATGCAGTTGTGGTCTTTCTTGCAATCATAAGGACTATAAGAACCTACGAAATAAATAATTATAGAAAGATCCAGAACAGATTTAAACTGTTCTGGATTTTTTTTAAATACTTTTCACTAACGCATTTTAATATCTTGTAATTTTATAATCAAGAGGCTCTATAGTATTATTCATTTCTTCCATTCTTTCTTTAAGTAGTTTACGTTGTCCAACTAACAATTTTTATATTACAACTTGGAATTAACCCTAAGTCAACAGCTTTCTAGCTACTAATACTAAATCATAAATATCAATTATCCCATCATTATTGATATCCAGTTTAATATTCCAACCACTTTCATTATTTGTTTTATTATAATTTTCACTTAGTAATGCAATATCGAGCATGTCCACAACGCCATCTTGATTTATATCCTCTTTGTCATTACTAATGCTAATTTTCTTAGTTATCACATTTCCAAAGACAGTGATAAACTTCACTGTAATACTACTTTTGTTCCCTATATTAATATCCTTTAAATCAAATCTTCCTTTATAATCTAAAGTAACCTTTTCATCTTCTACATACATATCTGAAATATCTAAAGTTGCTCCTTGAATATTTACTTTCCCCTTTTCTTGAGATAATGATATATTATCGATTCTTATTGGTATATCCTCCACCGGGTAATCCTTCATTGTTGTAGAGTTTATTGAATTTGAACCACTTACAACTACTGTTCCGTTATATAATGTAGGATTCCCTCCAAAACTCATACTTCTTCCATTTAAAGATCCCTGTATATTTAAACCTCCATATGTTTTAAGTGCGCCTAAAACATAAACATTACCGCTTATATTTACATTACCGTTTATTATTAAAACTGTGTTTGGTCCCACATATACATCTCCTTCTACTGTCTTGTTTGACCATGTTTCATTTTTTGTAACTACTGTAGTATTATCTATTGGAGCTGTTTCATTAGTATCCTCCACTACATTAAAACTTAAATCATTAAACTCATTATTTTTATTATAATAACTTATAAAGTTATTTATAGTATCAGTTAATGCAATATAATTTATTTTCCATTCCCCTGTTTCTGAGTTTTCATGTAAGTAAATACTACCTTTATACAAATTATCATTTTCATCATAGTATACTTGTACAAGCTCCATTTTTTGAGTTATAGGGGTACTATAATATACTTTAATACTACTTATTCCTGATAAATCATCTGTTGCTTTAAAGCTTATGTTAACTGTATCTCCTATATTTGCTTCTTTCTTGTCTACATTTAATGTATCCATATATATTATTGGTGGTGTTACATCTACTTCCCTATCATTTTTCACATTAAAAGCTAATGCAGCAAAGTCATTTCTACTACTATGATAACTCACGTAATTACTCATAGTATCTGTTAGCGCAATATAATTTATTTTCCACTGTCCCTCTTCGGAGTTTTCATCTATATAAATACTACCTTTATATAAATTCTCAATTTCATCATAATATACTTGTACAAGCCTCATTTTCTGAGTTATAGGTGTACTATAATATACTTTAATACTTCTTATTCCTGATAAATCATCTGTTGCTTTAAAGCTTATGTTAACTGTATCTCCTATATCAGCTTCCTTCTTGTCCACATTTAATGTATCCATGTGTAATATTGGTGCTGTTACATCTATTTCTTTATCATTCTTTACATTAAAGGTTAATGCAGTGAAATCATTTCTATTTTTATGATAGCTTATATAATTATTCAGATGATCTGTTAATGCAATATAATTTATTTTCCATTCTCCCTCTTCTATATTTTCATTTATATAAATATTACCTTTATATAAATCTTCCTTTTCATCATAAGATAATTTTACAAGTTCAAATTTATTAGTTATAGGTGTATTATAGTATACCTCTACCCTCTTTATTCCTGATAAATCATCTGTTGCCTTAAGGCTTATATTAACAGTCTCTCCTACCTTTGCCTCCTTCTTGTCTACCTTTAATGTATTAATATGTAATATTGGTGGTGTTACATCTACTGCTCTATTAACATTTTCATCATAAACTTTATTTAATTCTTTTTTACTACTAAGTGTGTTAACCTGATCTTTTTCATAAGCATAAACTGAAATTATTTTATTATTAGAAATTATAATTAAACTTACTAATAACAAAGACATTAGTCTCTTATAGTTTCTCATTATTCTTCCCCCTATTTATATTACTTACCATATTTATCATAGTTCTTTATTTTTGTAATAAATTCTAATTTGTTTGAATTCTTTTCAAATAATATGTAATATAATAACCCCCACAATACATCTCTGTACTATGGAGGTTTCTATTAGTGAACAGGTGTAGCCTTAAAATTCACTATTTTTATTATTCTTCCTATACATATTCAAAATCATCAGGAGCATCAAACCATTTTCCACTACCTAAATGAAGAATATAACTAATTACTGCAAAGATTAAATATCCCATAACAAAAGGTGATGTTATATAGAATCCTAAAGCAGCGCTGTGTATAAATCCAAATAAGGCAAGTCCTGCTGCAGCCAATGCTGTAATAGCTACCTTATCTAAACGCTTATCTATAATAAACACAGTTATAGTACCAAGGATAATACCAATTATGATTGCTCCAGATTTTACTTCTGCAACCCCTCTCCACATTACACCATGGTCAATTAAGTACTTTGATACCTCTGCTTCATATCCTAGCACTCCTGAAGGTAATGTTTCTGTCCAAATATCAGCTAATCCTACAGCTCCAGTAATTTGAGTATATAAATAATCTGCTACTGGTGGCACCATTGCTATTGCAATAGCAGCATAATGCTTAACTTTACATTCCTTAAAGGATTGAGATACCATAACAACTGAACACCATAAATAAGTTATTGCTGCAATTGCTGGTGGAACTAACTGACTAAAGAATGTAAATAGTCCGAATACCCCTGCAATCCCTAATAGAACTCCTCCAAGCCAAGAAAATCCTATTCTTGCTCCAGATTTCTTAAGTCCAGCATGTCCAAGCCATACTGTGTTTGGTACAACTCCACCACAAGCTGCAGAAATCATAGTACAAATACCATCTGCAAATTGTGCTTCTCTTATACTATAGTTATCACCAGCTGCATTAGCTGCTTCAACATTATCCATTGTTTCTATAAAGTTATAGATTTCAATTGGAATTATTATTGTTAAATAAGGTGCTACTATTGAGAACCCATTTATAAGGGCTTGAATAGAAGTAACTGGATTTGGTACATAGAATCCTATTCCTGAAAAATCAACATTTGTACGTCCAAGGGCTAGCGCATATATTATTCCCCCTATAATTGCAAGCACAAGTGGTGGAAATTTCTTCTTGAATAAATACCCTCCGAATACGCCAACCATTGCTACAAGTAAAATTGGAAGTCCTATAATAGGATCACTAAACACATCAAATACCCCTTGTGTAGCCATCCATATAAATCCAATACCTGCCACAGTTCCTAAAAGAGCTGCACGTGGGACTCTTTTCTTCATCCAAGGTCCTATAAAACCACCAAGGAATTCAACAAATCCACCAATAAAACATGCTGCAACTGCTGCTGACCATGTAAGTTCAGCATCACCTAATGCATAGTGTAATGGCATTATTACCCCATATAATATAACAAACATTGCTGGTGTTGATACACCTGATGGTAATGCTGTTACATCATTTCTTCCTTCTTTTTTACCTAATTTGTATGCCATAAATGCATAATAGGCTCCACTCACTAAAAGGCCTATTGACATACCAGGTATAACACGTCCGTAAACTAGATCATCTGACCATCCAAGAACTCCTGATAATGTTGCTATTACTATAAGATAATTTACTATATTATTTGTAAGTGTATATGTTAGACCACCTATATCTCCTGTAGAAAAAAATGGTATACTATTTTTTGATTTAATCATTTATCTATGCCCCCTATTAATCTTCTTACTCTGCTTCAATTGGTATAAATTTAAATTGTGTCACATCGAATAATCCCATATCTGTGATCTTTAATTCTGGGATAACAGCTAAGGACATAAAGCAAAGTGTCATAACAGGTTCTACATCTCCACTTACCTTAAGAATTTCATGTGCCATCTTGTGTATACTTGTTAACTTTTTATCTACCCATTCTCCATTTTGATCACTCATAAGTCCACCTATTGGCATTGGCATACTTTCAATAACTTTCTTATCTTTTACAAGTATAATTCCTCCACCTTGACTTATAAGTTCTTCTACAGCATAGGCCATATCATCATCATTTACACCTACTACTATAATATTATGAGAATCATGAGCTACAGAAAGTGCTACAGCTCCTTCTTTAATTCCGTAACCCTTTAATAGTGCAACTGCCACATTTCCTGTGTTCTGATGACGTTCAACTACAGCTACTTTAACAACATCCTCACTTGGATTATAAATAAACTCATTATTTTCATCACGAGTAATGGTTACAACTTCCTTACTTGTAACTACTCCGCCAGGTAAAATGTTAATAGCATGTGCTTTATTAGCATTAATTGTTAACCTTAATTTTTCCTTTGAAAAATCTTTTACATGGAAGCTTCCCTTTGTATCAGAAATATCATAATGTGATATTGGTAACTTGTACTTACCAGCTTCTGCTACATCTTGTCCTTCAATTAGAACTCTCTCTACCTTGAAGTCTTTAAGATCATCCATAATTACTATATCTGCTCTTAATCCTGGTACAATTGCTCCTCTATCCTTTAAACCATAACATTCTGCTGAATTTAAAGTAGCCATTTGAATTGCTATAATTGGATCGATTCCCTCTTCTACACACATTCTTAAGTTATTATCTAAATGTCCTACACTTAAAATTGTCTTAGGTTGGCAGTCATCTGCACAAAGTAAGCAACGCTTACTATTAAAAGGAGTAACTCCCTTAGCTAAAGCTCTAAGATTATGACATGCTGACCCTTGACGAAGCATTACATAAAGTCCACGTGAAATCCTATCATGCATTTCTTCAACTGTTGAACATTCATGATCTGTTTGGATATTAGCTGCAGCATAAGCATTTAGTGCTTTTCCTACTAGTCCTGGACTATGCCCGTCAATAACTTTTCCTTCATTCTTAGCTACAAGAAGCTTGTCTAGAACATCATCATGACCTTCAACAACTCCAGGAAAATTCATAAATTCACCTAACCCAAGGATACTATCGCTTCCCATAGGTTCTATCATATCTTTTGCATCTATTCTAGCACCTGAATGTTCAAGTGGTGTAGCTGGTACACATGAAGGTAACATTAATTGAATATCAAGAGCTGTTCCTTCTGATGCCTTTAACATATAATTTACACCCTTAAATCCACATACATTTGTTATTTCATGTGGATCTGCAATTATAGTTGTTGTACCATGAGGAACAATTAATCTTCCAAGCTCCTCTGGGCTAAGGTAAGATGACTCTATATGAATATGACTATCTATAAAACCAGGAGCTGCATATTTCCCCTTTGCATCAATAACTTCTTTACCTTCATAGTTACCTACACCAGCAATTAAGTTATCACAAATTGCAATATCTCCCTCAATTATAGTTCCCCCATAAACGTCTACAACTTTACAATTCTTTATTACTTTATCAGCAGGAATTCTACCTGCTGATATATCAATTAGTTTTTTAAGATCTTTTCTTTCCATAACTACGCCACCCCTATATTACTTATTTTCATTAAGTTCAAGAATTGGATCAAATGTATCTAATGCAATACAATCTACTGGTCCTACATCTGTGATAGCATAATCAGGAATAGCTGTGATAGGTAAGAAGAACATGTACATTAAAGGCTCTGGTAAATCACAACCTAATTCATTAGCTGCCTTGTTAACACGTTTTTCCCATTCTGCAACTTCTTCTGGTTCTAAATCACTAACAATTCCTCCAACTGGTAATGGTAAGAATTCAAGAACTTTACCATCTGCAACAACAACTTGTCCTCCACCATTCTCAATTAAGTGATTTACTGCAACGGACATATCCTCTGCATCTGCACCCATAACGATTATATTATTATCATCTGGAGCTGCTGATGAGGCCATTGCACCCTTCTTAAGTTTCCATCCTGAACAGAAAGCTAAAGATTTGTTTCCATTACGTCCAAAACGCTCAAGAACTGATACCATTAATGCATCTTGTTCTGTATCTGGTTGTACAATTCCATTTTTAACTTCAAGGACTACATCTCTTCTCTTACGAACGAAAGGTCCTTTAACATCCATTGATAGAACTTTAGCACTACCATTTTCTATACCTACTTTGTATTGGAAATCTTCCTTAGTAGTTTTAGCACACTTTAATTCGCTAGTTAGTATAGCACTTCTCTTTGGTGCTTTAAGTCCATATGATAACTTTCCACCATTAGCAACTAGCTTACCATTAGTTATAACTGTTTCTACATTGAAGTTTTCTATATCATCTACTAAAAGAATATCAGCAATTCTACCTGGCGATATTGATCCTATTAAGTGATCAATCCTATAGGCTTCAGCACTGTTTATAGTAGCCATTTGAATAGCTGTTATTGGCTCTACCCCTTCTTTTATAGCTAAACGTACAACGTTGTCTAAATGACCTTTTTCTAAAACATCACTAGCAGTTACATCGTCTGTACAGAAACTTACACGACGTGCAAGATAAGGATTAACTTCTGTTACCGCTCTAATATTTTCTTTAAGGAAGTGAGTTACTGAAGATTCACGTATTAGCATATGCATACCATTACGCATCTTTTCAACTACTTCTTCATGATCATAACTTTCATGATCTAGTCTTATTCCAGCACAAAGATAACCATTTAATTCCTTACCTCTTGCCATCGGAGCGCAACCAAATACAGGAAGACGATTTTTAGCAGCTTCTTCAATTGCTCCTAAAGTATCATTATCCTCTTCAGTTACATATTCACGTACTGTTTCCCATACTCCAAAGCACTCAGGCCATTGTTGTACAGTTGCATGTACATCTTTTGTAAAATTAAAAGCTACTGTTGATTGTGGGAATGTATAAGGTGTTTTGTAAGGTGCTCCCCAAAATACTTTAAGTGGGCTAGCTTTAACCTCTTCAAATACTTCTTGTAATCCTTCTAGACCAGAAACAGAAATGTATTCGTCAAGTCCTGATATCATACTTGTTGTTCCATGAGGAACTACTGCTTTAGCATAACTAGTTATGCTAAGTTTGCTACACTCACTGTGGATATGTCCATCAATAAGTCCTGGTACTAAATACTTTCCATTTGCATCGATTGTTTTTGTACCTTCGCCTATATAATCTGTTACATTTCCAACTGCTACAATTGTATCTTCATAAATTGCAACATCAGCTTGGTAAATCTCACTTGTCATAACATTTACTAAATTACCATTTAGTATTACAGTATGAGCTGGTATTATACCTCTACCTGCACGAATAAGTTGTTTTAGATTTGTCATTGTTTGTTCCATTTTCTTTCCTCCAATAAATAAAGTTTTAGATACCCCGGCTAACATAGCGATCCAGGTTTCCCGTCCTGCAGTTTGTATCTAGACGAATTTAATGGATTGAAATTTAATAAGAAAGTTCAAAATTAAAAACTAAAATATAGGGAATAAGAATCTAAATTTCGATTGTTCGTGTTTTCACTCCTTAACTAACTATAAAGGAACACTCAAAAAGATTTTTAGAATATTTTATCTTATTTTAGTAAATTTCTTAATTTATCACCTCTTCATATACGATAATTCTTATTTTAAAAATAATGAACGTTCGTATTTATTTCTTGAAAATAGTTTAGCACATTATGGCAATCAAAACAACAATTAATTTTAGTTTTATTGTTAGTTTATTATTGTATTTAAAAATACTTATTTTATTGACAATCACGTAATTTTTTTATACGTAAATATATTAATTTAATGTGAAATCAGAATATTATTCCTCATTCTTTGTAAAAAATAAAAGTAACAGCGAAACTAATCACTGCCACTTTTACTTTATCCAGTTAAATATGAACTATTGAAATGGATTTACATGAACCATACAATGTTTTATTTTAGGGTTTTCTTCAATAGAATCATGTACTTTCTTTGCTATATCATGTGCTTCTTCTACATTCATATTTGACTTTACAGCAATATCTACATCAACATATAATTTACTTGCATATTTTCGTGTTTTTAAAGAATCAATTTTAATTACACCAATAACCTCTAATATCTTTGAAGTTATCTCCTCAATCTCTTCTTCAGATGCTGCTTCATCTATAAGCTGACTTATACTTTGCTTACAAATATCATAAGCCACCTTAATTATTATGATACAAATTACAATTGCTACTAAGGGATCTAATACAGGATATCCGCATCTAGCACCTATTATCCCAACTAATGCACCTACAGATGATAGTGAGTCTGATCTATGATGCCATGCATCAGCTTTTAATGAAGTACTATCTATTTTTTTAGCATACTTAATTGTGTAAAAATACATATATTCCTTTGAAACAATTGAAATAACAGCAGCTACAATTGCCATAATTCCTGGAACATTATAACTTTTAGTTATTATATTTTGTATTCCAGAGTATCCAATGCCAATTGCCACAAGGAAAAGCATTATTGAAAGAAATAGTGATGTTAAACTTTCTATTCTTTCATGTCCATATGGATGTTCTTTATCTGCGTCCTTGTTTGATAATTTAAATCCAACTATAACACCAATTGTACTTATTACATCAGAAAATGAATGTATTCCATCAGCAATCATAGCTGAACTAGTTGATACTATTCCAATTATAATTTTTATTGCTGAAAGAAATCCATTACCAATTATAGTATTCCTACTAACCTTCAAGCCAATATCTAAACGTTCATTATTCATAAAAACCCTCTCCTTATTCTCAATTGAATATATCCCTTTTCATCTACTTATTATAATATGGCTGATTATCATATTTTGCTATCATTCTTTATTTCAGTTAATAAAAAGTATTATCAATTGATAATATATTTTACCTTCTAAAAGTTTAAATTCACTGTGAATTGCTCTTAATTCTTTAAAATAAAAAAGTGCTAAACCTAGCCAGATTCGCACTTTTTCTATAAATTAATTTCTTTTTAATTGAACTTACTCTCTAATATGTGACTGTGGTAAAAATATTGTTATCCTCGTACCAATACCTTTTCTACTTAATACAGAAAAATATCCTTTATGCCCATCAATAATCCACTTAGCTATAGATAAACCTAAGCCAGTCCCACCATTCTTCCTAACTCTTGATGTATCTGCCCTAAAGAATCTTTCGAATATATGTGATACATCTTCCGTATCCATACCTATACCATTATCCTGAACTGAAATATAAGTTTCACCCTTTTCATTAGACCCTGTCTTTAACATTATTACCTCATTTTCATCTGTATATTTAGATGCATTTTCAATTAATATTCTAACAACCTGTTTAAGTAATGCTATATCTCCATGAACAGTTATTTTTTCTAAGGCATCATACTTATATATATGATTTTCATCAATCATCTTTGATTCTTCCAATACTTCGCTTATCATATCATTTAATATAAAGTCTTTACTGTTAATTTGTGTTTTCCCATTAATACCTCTAGCTAAGAATAATAATTGTTCCACTAGATTTTTCATATTTTCAGATTCACTTTTTATAGCTGTAATAGATTCATTTAGTACACTTTCATCCTCTTTTCCCCAACGATCTAGCATATTAGCATATCCTTGAATTACTGAAATAGGAGTCCTAAGTTCATGGGATGCATCAGATACAAACCTTGCTTGTTGTCTATAGGAGTCTCTCATTCTCTCTAAAAGATTATTTATTGCCTCTTCCAATCCATGTAACTCGCTATCTCCAGTATAAATTCTTTCATTTGATATTACAGGGCTAATTCTAGAGATGGCTTCTTCAAGATTTTGAAACTTTTCTTCATCAAAGGTCATATTACTAAGTCTGCTTGCAGTTTCTGCTATTTCATTAAGGGGTTTTAAAGTCTTTCTAATTTTTGATGTTCCAAATACTATTTCCTTAAATATAAATAGCACTTCTATAATTGCTATAGCTTCAATTATTCTTTGAAGAAAATATAGAAACCCACTTAACTCCTTAACCATAGTTTTACCATTATCCCAAACTACTGTATAAGTGGAACTTTCTATAGGCAAAAAAGTAAAGCTTCTTTTAGCACCCTGTACAAATTCTCCATAAAAATCAATTTCACCAGTAATACACCATGATACAGTTAAGAGACCTATTATAGCTATATCAATACAAATAAATTTGAAAAATAGCTTTCTTACAAAAATAGAATTCAGTTTTATTGCAATAGATGTAACATTCTTTGTTGGATTTACATTATTCATCTTTTATAACGTACCCTACTCCACGTACTGTAGATATTATTTTTCTTTTAAATCTATCATCTATTTTTGCTCTTAAATATCTTACATACACATCTATTACATTAGTTTCTCCGATATAGTCATAGCCGCATACTTTATCCATTAGCACATCTCTTGTTAATACAATATTCTTATTTTCCATTAACATTTGTAGTAAACTAAATTCCCTCTTTGTTAATTCTATTTCTGTATTATCATAGACTACTTTGTGTCTTATCTTATCTAAAGATAACAATCCGCAGCTTATTACATCTGTATTCTTTTTTTCAGTAACACCCTTCTTTTTAAGTGCTGTTCTTATTCTTGCTAATAACTCTTCAATTGCAAAAGGTTTAGTTATATAGTCATCAGCTCCTGCATCAAGTCCAGATACCTTATCCATAACAGCATCTCTAGCAGTAAGCATTATAACAGGTAAATCTGATGTTTTTCTTAGCCTACGTAATACTTCTAATCCATTTATTTCTGGAAGCATAATATCAAGAAGTATTAAGTCCGCTTCCCCCCTTTCTGCAATTTCAAGGCCTTTTCTCCCATTATCAGCTTTTAATATTTCATATCCTTCATGTAATAATTCTAGTTCAATAAATCTTGCAATTTTTTCTTCATCCTCAACTATTAAAATTTTAGCCATTTTTAATTCCTTTCCTTAACTCCTCTTTTAACTTTTTTATATTTTCTGATAATAATTTAAATATATTATTAACCTTGCCTATATCTACCTTATTACTGGATAATGAAAATTCAATATCAAAGAAAAGACCTACTATAGCTAAAGGAATAACTATCCAGAAGGTAAAGATTAACAAGAGACCTATTACTGTAATAGGAATACTAAGAAATACTATATCCTCTTTCCTTATCTCAAATAGAATGTTATTACATGTATCTATAAATTTACATACCCATTCAAAAATCCCCCCAAAGATATTACCTTTCTTTTCATTATAATAATGATTCTTTTTATCCTTATTATTTATTTGATCCTCATGTTTATTATTTTCCTTATATTCATTAGTGTAAAAAATCCTAGTAGAAGGCCTTGGAATCCTTCCCTTTTCCTCTAGATATAGCATTGCCTCAAGTATATCCCAGTTGGATTTTTCCATAGCTTCTTTTGCCTCTTCATAGCTTATATTAGTTTTTTCTTTTAATTTTTCTACAAGCTTAAGATTATCCATAATTACCCTCCATATATATTACATAAATTATACCATATACTAAGTCACATAAAATAAGAGGCTTCGAATAATTTCAAAACCTCTAGCTATCCTATATTTAGTTTAACATTTATTATATCCTTCTTTAAAATCATCCTTAATATTATCTGCTGACTCTGCTGCTTTATGAAAAATCTCATTAACTTTATCACTTTTAATATTAGGACCTGTTATAGAGTATTTATATCCAAAAAATAAACCAGCTACTAGCAATATTACTACAGGAAAAAAAGCAAAAATTAATAAAATTGCTGATATAGTTAAAGATATCTTTATTGGCTTTTCATTTTCTTTATTAATTTCTAAATGATTTTTATTTCCCTTGCTTATCACCTTTCCTATAAACCTAAAGATTCTACCAATAATTTCTCCAATACCGCCACTTTCCTCTTTTTTATTTTCATTACTTTCTTTTTTCTTCCCTTCTACTACTTCTATAATAGTAGTAGCTTCATTATTCTCAACTTTTCCTTTTCTCTCCAAGTAAATTATAGAATCTAGTAAATCCCAATCACAGTTTTGTAATACTTCTTCTGCCTCTTCATAGCTTACTTTAGTCTTCTCCATTAAGACTTTAATCATTTCATTTCTTTCCATTTAAATCATCCTCCAAAAATCTTTTAATAAACTTACTATGCTTATATAATACTTTTAGAAAATTAATCTTAAATATAAGAAAGATTAAAATTAGATTAAAATTACATAATTTTTTATAACTATTCTGGTAAAAGCAAAATTATTATATCCCTACCCTAAAGACTATTTAATCTGGAGTGTTAAATAATCCGGCTCCATCTATAATTTCCTGTTCACCAAATAAGCTTATAACAGCTTCATTATAATCACTTAGCTTTTGTGACTTCTTTATTTTTTTTGCATATTTCTTATTATCTGAAAATATATGAATCATATATCCCCACAGTTCTTTCATTCTAAACATAGCATTTCTATCTTCATTAAATAGTTCTATATACTTGTCTAAAATTTCATCATGAAAGTCTTTTAAATGTTTTTTATCTATAAAGGTACTATTTTTAATTTCATTTATTAATCCTGGATTGGCCAATAGTCCTCTTCCTAGCATTAATGTATCTACTTCTGGAAAAGTCTTTATTATTTTATCATGATCATTTTTAGTGAAAATATCTCCATTATAGCATACTGGATTAGTACTTAAGGCTAATCCATCCCTAAAGACCTCCAAATTAGGTTTATTACCATAAAAATCTTTCTGCGTTCTAGGATGAATAATTAACTCCTCTAAGGGATATTTATTATAAATTTTTATTAACTCATAGAATTCTTCTGGACTATCCTTTCCTATTCTAGTTTTTATTGAAATTTTCATATCCTCTATTTTAAATATTTCCTCTAAAAACCTATCTAATTCTTCCCTTTTAGCTAGGAACCCAGAACCCCTGTACTTTGAAACTACTGTTCCAGCCGGGCATCCAAGATTTAAATTAACCTCATTATAACCTAATTGTTGTAGTCGTCTTGAAGTATTAATAAACCCCTCAGAATCATTAGTCAATATTTGAGGAACAATATTCATCCCTTCATTGTTTTCAGGCAAAACATCCCTAAGTTCTTTAGTTTTAAGACTTCTACTCTGGTTTGTCACAATAAAAGGTGTAAAGTATTTATCAATATTATTAAAATACTTTTCATAGGTATTTCTATATATGTATCCCGTAATTCCTTCCATTGGTGCTAAATAATATTTCATTTAGTAACTCCTTTATAAGTAATTCTAAGAGTATTATATCAGCCTTCTTTTTTCTTATCTACTTATATTATTACTATCAAAGACAATAATAAAATTATGTAACCCTTATTAATACAGTATCATACTATATAATATACAAAAAACATTCAAAATTAGTAGGAGTTGAACTTTATGTCTAATTCAAATCATTGCGGTTCATTCCATAATGATAGCTGTTTCGAAAATAACTGGCAGTCATGTCACCATATCCCTCATGTTTCATTAGATGCAGCAGAAACATCTAACCCAACTCTACAAAATATTATCTCTAATGCTCAAATCTTGTTAGGACCGATAGTTACTGGCACAAAAAATGGTATGAGTATCCAATCAAACGGTACTAGTATAATTCTAGCTGTCCCTGGACTATATTTAGTAACTTATAGCACATCTGCAGTATGGACTACACTACCTTATGGTACTAACGAAGCAATAGTTCAATTAAGGCTAAATCAAAACTTATTAGCTGGATCAGAAACTAGAGTTCAAGTTTTAACACCATCACCAGTTGAAAATCAAAAATTAAATTTATCTAAAACAGTACTTGTACCTGTGACTAATGTAAGTTCAATCTTAAGCTTAATAAATACAAGCATTCAAATTATGGGCTTCATTGATACAACTGTAACTGTTGTAAGAGTAAGATAATATTCATCAAAAAAATAAGCAACCGTTTAATTTACTAGCGGTTGCTTTCCTTATCATTTAAAATCTTCCTTCTCTCTACTATTTAACTTGTTATATAGATCCATTTATTACTATAACTAAATCCCTTTCAACTACTAAAGAGAGATTATTACTTTGCCTACAACTTATAATATGCACGTTTTTGTAGCGGCTTTATTTCTATAATTTCTATACCCTTAATACTTTGAAGAAATTTAGAAAAAGTAGCATAACCATAATCCTTTACATTAAATTTATTATATCTTTGATGAAGTAAATTACTCATTTCACTTAATCCTACCCCTTCATTACCTGACTTTATAACAACCTCTTTAATCAGATTTTGTATCTCCTCTAGTCTCATTTTATTTTCCTTTATACTTACTTCTATTAAATTATTCTCTTTTCTTAATTCAAAATTACTCATTTCCTCTAAAAATTTTGATAATAAGCTATAACCATAATTTCTAACATCAAAATCTGGGTATTTCTTAACTAAACTATTTCCAATCTGACCTAACATTGTGATTTTACCTTCATTTTCATTTTCAGTTATTATATCAACTATAGCCTTTTCTATTGTTGACCTATCAATCTTCTTTGAAACAGTCTCTTTTTTATTTTTAATTATCTTATCACTTTCATCCACAAGAATAGTATTAGATTCATCACTATCCCCTTCATCCTCTTCATCAATTAATAATTCTAAATTAGTAAATACAGTGCAAGCTACTCTAAAAGATTTAGGAGTTTTATTTTCTCCCATCCCTATTACCTCCATACCTGCTTCCCTTAACCTACTTGCTAATCTTGTAAAATCACTATCACTTGAAACAATACAAAAACCTTCTACCTTATTTGAGTAAAGTATATCCATAGCATCTATTATCAAAGCAGAATCTGTTGCATTTTTCCCTACTGTATTACTAAATTGCTGTATAGGACTCAATGAATTCTCTAAAAGATTTTCCTTCCACTTTGTTGCCTGTGTACTTGTCCAATCCCCATATATTCTTTTAAAAGTTATTATTCCATATTTGTTCAACTCATTCATTATATATGTAATATACTTTGCTGATATATTATCTGAGTCAATAAGTAATGCAAATCTCTTTTCATTTATATCCACTTTTTTACCTCCCCTATCTTTAATTAAGTAAATTCCATTAAATACCTTTAAAGTTAATTAAACCACTCTTAAAAAGATTAATCAATAAAAAATCCTCTTTATTTTAAACTTCGGTTACACACATATGTAAAGACAAACTAATCTCATTATAGTGACTAATTCAATAGTATTCTATCTTTTCCTTCTGATTTTGCTTTATATAATAAACTATCTATCTCTGATATTAATGGTGTTATCTCTTCGCCATTATATCTTTTAGCACCGCCACTAACCGTAACATTTACACCTTCTATACTTAACTTTATGTTTTTAAGACAATCCTTTATTCTTTTAGGAATATCCTTTAATTCCACTGTATCTTTAAATATAAGTATAAATTCCTCCCCTCCAAATCTTCCAATTATACCATCATCTTGAATATCATCTTTTATTACATCAACAGTTTTAAATAAAACTTCATCACCAAAATTATGTCCATATGTATCATTTATCTTTTTAAAGTTGTCTATATCAATTATGCATACTGAAAATTTTTCCTTATCCTCTTTTAAACATTCTAACCTTTTATGTATATATTGCTTTGAATAGCTTTTTGTTAAATAATCAATATTAATTATTTTCTTTAGCTCTTCTTCCTTAGATTTTCTCTTTCTTATCTCATTCTTTAATATTTTTGTAATTAGCACAAGAGAAGCTATTATAAAAAAGTATAATATATTTAACTTTTTAGAAATCTCATTTAATTTTTCTGCTTTCTTCATTTGTTTTATCATACTATCATTTTCTTTTTCTAACTTTTCTAAATCAACTTTTACTAAAGAATCTGCTAAAGCACTTAGTTCATCTACATATTTATAGTGTTCTTCATAAAAGGTTGCTTTCCCTATAAAATGATCTAAATCCATTTCTGTCTTATCATGTAATCTTATTGCTTTATCATTAATATCTGTACAATAGCTATATAACTCTTCTTCTTCAAATATTCTTATTGATTCTACATAATATTTTAAAGCATTATCATAGTCATCTATGGCTTCATAATACATACCTATAAGTTTATTTATATATCCCTTACTTACAGGCTCATTAAATTCATATACTGCCTCGGCCACATTGCTTAACATTTTCTCTGCTTCTTCTATATCTTTATCTACAATTAATGTCTCTAATATATAAATATTTGCATTAGCTTTTGACTTTTCGTCTTTATCTTTATAAAATTCTGTATACTTTAATGCATACTTTTTGGCATCTTCAATATTTCTATTATTTATGTTGTATTGATATTTTGCATATGTTGCCATTCTATCTTTTTCTTTTCCATTTTCCTCTGTTAAGTCAACTAATTCCCTATAAAACTCTTCGCTTACATTTTTCATTCCAAAATTTGATGCTGTTGTTACCAACCCTGGTAAAACTTGCATTTCAATTTCTTCTTGCCCTCCTGCACTTATTCCCTCAATATCCTTTTGCCTCAATATTGTATAGATTGCATTTGCATTCTTTAAAGCATCTATGTAGTTAACTTTTCTAAAATATATATTCATTAAATCTAATCTAGTATTTAAAATGTAGAAATAGTATGTAGTCTGCTCAAAGTTTATAAGTGCATCCTCAAAAAACTTAATCGCTTCATTAAAATCACCATTAAGAAGTCTATTATATCCCAAGTAGTAGTTTACCCTACCTATATTCAATGTATTTTCTTTTGATGGTGCATTCTTTTTTAAGTTTGATAATACTTCTAAATACGCTTCCTCGAATGCCTGAACATCTCTTGTACTCTTCTCAGCTTCCATATTAAGCAAAAACTCTTTTTCAGCTTCATTTATTAATATTTCAGCTTCATTTTTATCTGATACACCTAATAATCTAGCATTTAAGCTAACACCTACAACTAAAAGTATAGTTATTACTCCTATTAATAATTTAGTAATTATACTTTCGTTATCTCTTATTAGATTTCCAATTCTCACTGTTTATTATCCTCCACTTTTCAGTTCAACTTATAATTATAATGTATTTTTACTATTATCTTTTTTATTATAAAAAGTCTTGCGATATCTCGCAAGACTTATATAATATTATATTTTGATAAAATACTTTTTGTAGCTACCATACCACTGAACATTCAAACCATTCGCTATATTATCTGATATATTTTTAAACAAAACATAACTTCTTATATGTGAAAAATCAACAGCACTTGTTATTATTAGCCTTAGCACCCATTTGATTCTCCTTTGATGTTATCATCTACTATAATTCATTATCAAAAGCTAAAATCCTAACTACCTCTTTCCCCTTGCAAACTGCTGTACATCCCAAACCTTCGAAAAAAAACTTTTCTAACTCAAAGGATGTTTTCAATATATACTTTTTATTATCATTATCAATGAACTCTACACCTAGAGCTTTTCTCCACTTAAAAGCCCCATCCGTAGGCCTTTTATATCTAAAAACCTTAAATTCTTCAACGTATAATGTTTTTGTCTTATCTTCTGACTTTTCAATTTCTAAGTTATATTTAATTTGATATATACACATTATTATCATAGCTAAAAACATAATGCCTGGAAAAAGTCTCTCCCAAAATGTTTCAAGAACTTTAATAATTCTATAAGTACCATATAATATAATAATCATAACTACAATAGAAACTTGAAAGCTCCTTAAAAAATGCTTTTCTTCAACTAGTAGATATCCAAATGGGAATGTCTCCCCAATATCTATAGTTTTTATATCATTAATATATATACTTCCCTTTAAGTGATAGTCCTCTCTATCTATATCCCCTCACCTCACAATACTTCCCCTAAATAAAAAGATAGACTAACTCCACAAAAGTTAATCTATCTTTAGTAAATCATAATTAAAATTCTTAAATATCCTACTTGTGAATTCCTATATCTTTTCTACAGTAAGCACCCTCAAAGTTAACCAATTCAATATTTCTATAAGCGGCTTCCCTAGCTTCCTCAAGAGTCTTTCCAGTACCAACAACCGAAAGAACTCTTCCTCCATTAGTCTTAAGAACACCATCTTCAAGGATAGCTCCTGCTAAAAATACATTATCTCTAATGCTATCATTAATTGTAATCTCATATCCCTTAGTAAAGTTTCCAGGATACCCCTTAGATGCAAGAACTACATTTACACAAACTTCATCCTTCCACTTAATCGCAGTTTCATTTAACTTCTCATTCATAGCTGCTTCAATAACTTCGAATAAATCGCTTTCCATTAAATTAAGTACTGATTGGGTTTCAGGATCTCCCATTCTTACATTATACTCTAAAAGGTAAGTACCCTTATTAGTAATCATAAGACCAAAGAAGATAATTCCCTTAAAATCAAATCCCTCTTCTTGAATACCCTTTAAAGTATTAGCAGATATATTATCTTCAAAATCCTTCATAACTTCTTCAGTTACATATGGGTTTGGTGCAAGAACTCCCATGCCACCAGTGTTAGGTCCAGTACCACCATCAAATATTTGCTTATGATCTTTAGCAGATACAAATGGTATTATAGTCTTTCCATCTGTTATTGAAAGAATTGATGCTTCCACACCCTCTAAGAATTCTTCTACTACTATCTTTTTACCTGCTCCATTGAATACATCATCAACCATGCAAGTCTTAACTCCATCCTTAGCTTCTTCCTTTGTTTCACAGATTAATACACCCTTACCTGCTGCGAGTCCATCAGCCTTTATAACTATTGGATATGAACAAGTTTCTAAGTACTCTAGAGCCTTCTCTACCTCTGTAAACACTTCATACTCAGCAGTTTTAACACCATACTTTTTCATAAAATCCTTTGAGAAGCTTTTACTTCCTTCAAGCTGTGCTCCTGCTGCATCTGGTCCAAATACTCTAAGGCCTTGAGCCTTAAAAGTATTTGTTATTCCTTTTGTAAGAGGATCTTCTGGTCCAACTACAGTTAGGTAAATATGATTTTCCTTTGCAAATGTTGCTAGCTCATTTATATCTGTAATATTAAGATTTTCACATTTGTTTTCTATAGCTGTACCACCGTTACCTGGAGCTACATATATTTTCTCTACCTTTGGGCTTTGTGCAAGTTTCCAAGCAATTGCATGTTCTCTACCGCCTGATCCAATTAATAATAGCTTCATATCTTTCCTCCTAGAATTTTAGTGCTTAAAGTGTCTAAGTCCTGTAAATACCATAGCAATACCATGTTCATTACAAGCATCTATAGATTGTTGATCATTCATAGATCCACCTGGTTGAATTATAGCTTTAATTCCAGCTTTAGCCGCTTGATCTACAACATCTCTGAATGGGAAGAATGCATCTGATGCAAGAATTGTAGCGCCAGCTCCTCTTCTAAGTGCATCTTCTGTAGGCCATATTCTGTTAACTTGACCTCCACCAATTCCTAGTGCTATTCCATCCTTTGCTACTACTATAGCATTTGATTTAACATACTTAACTACCTTCATTCCAAATAATAAATCCTTCATTTCTTCTTCAGTAGGTTGTTTTTCTGTAACTACCTTTATTTCATCAAATAATTCTTTATCTTCTTCTTGAACTAATATTCCTCCATCTACAGTAACCATGTACTTTTCGTCCTTAGGTGTGTTGTGGCACTTTAGTACTCTTAAATTCTTCTTAGTCTTTAATACTTCTAATGCATCTTCATCATATTCTGGAGCTGCAATAACCTCTAAGAAAATCTTAACCATTTCTTCTGCAGTCTTCTTGTCCACTTTTCTATTGAAAGCAACAATTCCTCCAAATATTGAAGTTGGATCTACTTCGTAAGCCTTCATGTATGCTTCGTAAGAATCCTTACCAGTAGCAACACCACAAGGAGTATTATGCTTTAATGCACAGCAAGTCGGCTCATCAAACTCACTAACACACTTCCAAGCAATGTCCATATCTTTAAAATTGTTGTATGATAACTCTTTACCATTTAATACATCAAAAGTATTCATAGCTCCATCAGTTACTGTTGATTCATAGAATGCAGCACTTTGATGTGAATTTTCACCATATCTTAATCCTTGCTTCTTCTTGAATGAAACCGAAAGATATTCTGGATATTCTTCTACTCCACCTAACATAAAGTTTGCTATAGCTGAATCATAAGCTCCCATTAAGTTAAAGACCTTACCAGCTAATTTCTTCTTAGTATTGTAAGAAACTTCACCATTATCCTCAATCTCTTCCATAACTCCCACATAATCCTTTTGATCTGAAATAACAACTACATCTTGGAAGTTCTTAGCTGCAGCTCTTAACATTGTTGGCCCACCGATATCAATAAATTCTACCTTTTCTTCAAAGTCTAAATCTTCTTTTACCTTCTCAAAGAATGGATAAAGATTAACTACAACATAATCAATTGTGTTAATTTCTCTTTCTTTTAATGTATTCATATGCTCTTCATTATCTCTTATTGCCAGGATTCCAGCATGTACTAATGGGTGTAAAGTCTTTACTCTTCCATCTAACATTTCTGGGAAGTTAGTTACTTCATTAACTTCTATAACCTTAACCCCATTTTCTTTTAAATGCTTATATGTTCCACCAGTTGAAAGTATTTCAACTCCTCTAGCTTCTAAGAATTTTGCAAATTCTAAAACTCCATCCTTATAAAATACACTAATTAAAGCTCTCTTTTTCATTAATTACTTCCTCCTTTAATATACCTCTATCTTCATCTATTAAATAGCCTAAATTTTACTATTTACTCCAAAAGAAAGATTAGCTGAATATTTCTACTCAGCTATCCTAACTCTTCCATCTATTATATTAACTTTATTTTCTGAAATCAACTTTATTGCTTTTGGTAGTAGTATGTGCTCTTTTTCTAATACTCTCTTTTGAAGAGTTTCCCCATCATCTTCAAAATAAACTGGTACAGATTCTTGAAGGATTATAGCTCCTCCATCAACTTCATTGTTTACAAAGTGTACTGTACAGCCTGAGTACTTAACCCCCTTTTTAACTGCCGCTTCGTGAACTTTAAGTCCATACATCCTAGGCCCACAAAATGATGGGATTAAGGATGGATGAATATTAATTATTTTATTATGGAAATTATCTAATATTGCCCCTTCTAATATTGATAAATATCCAGCTAATACTATTAAATCAACCTTCCCTTCAGTTAATTCTAATATCTTATTTGATTGTTCACTTCCATATTCTTTTTTGCTAACCACATGGCCTTCTATGCCATGCTTTTTAGCTCTCTCTAAAGCAAAAACCCCTTCTTTACTGCTTATAACCATTTCAATTTCACAATTTAAGTCCCCTAGATTAACTGCATCTATTATTGACTGAAGGTTTGTTCCTCCCCCTGAAACAAGTACTGCTATTTTAAACAAACACCTTCACCTCCAGAGATAACATGACCTATCTCATAAGCTTTTTCACCCATTTCAATTAAAGCTTTGATAACAGCATCAGCATCATCTCTCTTAACGCATAATACAAATCCAATCCCCATATTGAATGTATTGTACATATGATCCCTTTCTACTCCAAGTTCAACCATTCTCTCAAATATAGTTGGTACTGGATAGCTGTCCTTATTTATTACAGCTGTTAAATCTCGTCCATTAAACATTCTTGGTGCATTTTCTATAAATCCACCTCCTGTAATATGTGACATTCCCCTAATTTCAAAGTCTTCCATTAACTTAAGTACTGGTTTTACATAAATCTTCGTTGGAGTAATTAAGGTCTTCCATAGTTCTTCTCCATTAAAGTCTTCATTTAAATCAGTAAATAATTTTCTAACTAATGAAAATCCATTTGAATGAAGCCCTGAAGAAGCTATACCAATTAATGCATCTCCTTCTTCAATTTTACTTCCATCTATTATTTCATCTTTATCAGCAATTCCTACTGCAAATCCTGCCATATCATATTCACCTTCGCTGTAGAATCCAGGCATTTCTGCTGTTTCTCCACCAACTAAAGCACAATCTGATTGAAGGCAACCATCTGATATTCCCTTAACTAAATCAGCAGCTACTTCTGCTTCTAACTTTCCACAAGCTATATAATCTAAAAAGAATAATGGCTTTGCTCCATGACATAAAATATCATTTACACACATTGCAACACAGTCAATTCCAACTGTATCATACTTCTTAGTCTTAAAGGCTATTTCAAGCTTAGTTCCAACCCCATCAGTACCTGAAACTAAAACTGGTTTCTTATACCCTTCTGGAAGTTCAACCATTCCAGCAAAACTTCCTAAACCATTTAATACATATTGGCTCATTGTTTTTGCTGCATATTCTTTTATAAGTTTAACTGACTTATATCCTTCTTCTATATTAACTCCTGATTCCTTGTAAGTTATCATTTAAATTCACACTACCTTTCAAGATGATCTTTTGATGTTTCAATTGGTGTTGATACTGGATAAATTCCATTGAAGCATCCAACACAGAACCCATTTTTCCCTGCAAATGTTTTGTACATTCCATCCATACTTAGGTACCCTAATGAATCTGCACCAATCATATCAGCTATTTCATTAACTGAATAATTAGCTCCAATTAGTTCGCTTCTATATGGTGTATCTATTCCAAAGTAACATGGATACTTAACTACTGGTGATGCTACTAGGAAATGAACCTCCTTAGCTCCAGCTCTTCTTAATGATTCAACTAAATGTCTCGAAGTAGTTCCTCTAACTATTGAATCATCTATTAAGATAACTCTCTTACCATTAACATTTACCTTTAAAGGATTTAGCTTAACCGCTACCGCCTTTTCTCTAATTTCTTGAGAAGGTGAAATAAATGTTCTTCCTACATATCTATTCTTAACAAATGCTGTATCAAAAGGAATTCCTGATGCTCTAGCATATCCTATAGCTGCTGGTATACCTGAATCTGGTACTGCTGCAACTAAGTCAGCTTCTATCTTATGTTCTTTAAATAACTCTTCTCCAGCTCTTACTCTTGTAACTTGAACATCTAGTCCATCTATTATTGAGTCAGGTCTAGCAAAGTAGATATACTCAAAGGCACAGGTTTGGCATCCTGCATTCTCTGAATAACGTATTGATCTAATACCATTTTCATCTATTACAACTACTTCTCCTGGCTCAACATCACGTACAAACTCAGCACCAACTGCATCTAATCCGCAGCTTTCTGAAGAAAGAATATAAGCATCATCAACTTTTCCAATACAAAGTGGTCTTATACCATGAGGATCCCTTGCTCCTATTAGCTTATCCTTAGTTAGGATTACCATTGCAAAACTTCCTTTTACAGCTTGTATAGCGTCAACTACAGCTCTTTCTATCCCTCTTTTCGCTCCCCTAGCAATTAAAGTTGCTATAACTTCTGAGTCAATTGTTGTATGGAATACATGCCCCCCATCTTCAAGTAACTCACGTATAACATCAGCATTAACAAGATTACCATTATGGGCCATAGCTACAGGTCCAAGCTTTGAGACTGCTAGTAAAGGTTGAGAATTTTCTACCTTATTTGCTCCTGTTGTTGAATATCTAACATGTCCAATCCCTATATGTCCTTTTAATTTTTTTAAATCCTCTTGAGTGAAAGCTTCCGTTAATAATCCTAGTTCCTTATGCATATCTACTTTTTCGCCATCAGAAACTGCAATACCAGCACTTTCTTGTCCTCTATGTTGAAGGGCATATAGACCGTAATATGTCATACCAGCTACATCTAAAGGTGAGTTTGAGTACACCCCAAACACACCACATTCATCCTTAAATTTATCTAGACTTGGATCTAATATTAATTCAAAGTCAGCTTTTCTCATCTGCTATTCCCCTTTAATTCTGTTTAATATTTCAACATAAGCTTCTTCTACATTACCCATATTTCTTCTAAATCTGTCTTTGTCCAATTTTTCTCCAGTTGTAGCATCCCAGAATCTACAAGTATCTGGTGAAATTTCATCTGCTAAAACTATTTCTCCGTTTGCAAGCTTTCCAAATTCAATCTTAAAATCAACTAAGTTAATATTTAATTTAGAGAAGAATTCTTTTAACAAGTCATTTACCTTTGCTGTTATATCAAGAATAACCTTAATTTCTTCAAAGGTTGCAGCTCCAATTGCTACTGCATGATATGAATTTATTAATGGATCTCCTAGTTCATCATCTTTGTAAGAGAATTCGAATACTGTAGTCTTTAACTTATATCCTTCTTCAAGTCCTAATCTTTTAGCCATGCTACCAGCTGCAACATTTCTAACAATAACTTCTAGTGGTATTATTTCAACCTTCTTACAAAGCTGTTCTCTTTCATTTAACTTCTCAATAAAGTGAGTCTTAATTCCTTCTTTATTTAACATTTCAAATATCATTGTAGTAATTGCATTATTTAAAATACCTTTATTGTTGATTTGATCCTTCTTTTCTCCATTAAAAGCTGTTGCATCGTCTTTGTAGTAAACTACAACTTCATCTGCCTTTTCTGTAGCATAAATCTTCTTTGCTTTACCTTCATACATCATTTCTAATTTTTCCATTATAAATCTACTCCTTCACCGTTTTCTTCTATAAATTTTTTCTTCATATTTATTCTAAAGTCTACTAACTTTTCTTTTATTTCAGGGTATTTAAGTGATAATATTTGTACAGCTAACATTCCTGCGTTGTAGCTATTATTTATACCTACTGTTGCAACTGGAATTGACTTTGGCATTTGTACTATTGAAAGTAATGCATCCATTCCTTCTACCGCTGCTTTAACAGGAACACCTATTACAGGTAATGTTGTTTGTGATGCGATAACTCCTGGTAAATGTGCTGCAAGTCCTGCTCCAGCTATTATAACTTCGCATCCTTCACTTTCTATTTTCTTAATTGTTTCTTCTAATTTCTCTGGCACTCTATGAGCTGAAAGGATGTATGCCTTATACTCAACACCAAATTCCTTAAGTGCATTTGCTGCACCCTTCATTACATCTGTATCTGATTTACTTCCGAAAAATATTCCTACCTTCATAACCTTTTCCTCCTCTAATTTATCTGAAATAATTAACTCCTGCTCTAAATATCTTTTGATCGAAGTTTCCTGGTACATTTCTGTATAGGTCTTCTCCTATTCTTTCTGAGTGAGCCATCTTACCTAAAATTCTTCCATCTGGACTTGTAATACCTTCAACAGCTAGTACTGATCCGTTTGGATTATGCGGCATATTTAATGATGGTTCTCCATTAAAATCAACATATTGCGTAGCAATTTGTCCATTTTCTTTTAATTCCTCTAATAGCCTTTCTGGAGCTACAAATCTACCTTCTCCATGAGATATTGCTACTGTGTGAATATCTCCTGTATTCACTTCACTAAACCATGGTGACTTAGTTGAAGAAATCTTAGTTCTTATTAATGAAGACATATGTCTATTGATATTATTATAAGTTAATGTTGCCATATCCTCTTCAATATCTCTTATTTCACCATAAGGAACTAATCCTAATTTGATTAATGCTTGGAATCCGTTACAAATTCCTAGGATTAATCCATCTCTATTATTTATTAGATCCATAACAGCATCTTTAATCTTTTCATTTCTAAAGACTGTTGCAATAAACTTAGCTGATCCATCTGGTTCATCTCCTGCTGAGAAACCACCAGGTAACATTATAATTTGAGCTGTTCTAATTTCTTTTTCTAATCTATCAACAGATTCTCTTAAAGCTTCTTTGTTTAAGTTTCTTATAAGAACTTGAACAACCTCTGCTCCTTCTTTTCTAAAAGCTCTTTCACAATCATCTTCACAGTTTGTACCAGGGAATACTGGAATTACAACCTTAGGCTTATCTACCTTAACTTTGCTTGAAACTCTTACCTTTTTATCATAAGCAATTGTTTCAACCCTTTTTTCTGTATCCTCAGTCTTTGATTTAAATACATCTCCTAACTTTTCTTCTAAAGCCTCTTCAATTTCATCAATAGTAAAACTTATACCATAATCATTACCTATGACTTTTTCATCAACTATTGTATTACCAATAACCTTGTAGCTGCATCCTTCAAAGGCTTCAATAATATTTACATCCTTATTAACTTCTAGTAAAAGTGATCCATAATTTAATCCAAATAATTCTTCTACCGAAAGATTAACAAACTCTGCTCCAATTCTATTTCCTAAAGTCATCTTACTGATAACTTCTGCTGCCCCTCCAAACTTTAAAGTTGATGCTGAAATTACTTTCCTTTCTCCAATCAAGTTATAAAGAACTTCTAAGTTCTTCTTGAACTTGTCCATATCTATTGTTCCATCAGTTAATTTTACACTCTTAAGAAGTACTAGTTTTGATCCTACCATCTTAAATTCTGGTGAAATAACTCTATTTGCCTTTTCATATCCTACTGCAAAGGAAACTAAACTTGGTGGTACATCAATATCTCCAAAACTTCCTGACATTGAATCCTTGCCACCTATTGCAGGTATTCCTAAGTCTTCTTGTGCCTTGTAAGCCCCAAGTAATGCTGCAAATGGTTTACCCCATCTTGTAGGATCTTTTCCTAGCTTTTCAAAGTACTCTTGGAAAGTTAATCTTACCTTTCTGTAATCTCCCCCCATAGCTGCAATCTTAGCAACTGACTCTATTACTGAGTAAAATGCCATATGGAATGGACTCCATGTACCTAAGTTTGGATTAAATCCAAAGGTCATTAATGATGCATCCTTACTTTCTCCATTAAGTACTGGAATTTTTGCTGCCATACCTTCTGCTGGAGTTTTTGAATACTTACCACCAAATGGCATAAGTACAGTTCTTGCTCCAATAGTTGAGTCAAATCTTTCAACTAATCCTTTTTGAGATGCTACATTTAATGAATGTAGATTTCCCATCCATTTATCTTTAACATTTACTATTCCTACTGAATAAGGATAATCAGAAGGTGCTGTAACCATGATATTTGTAGTTTGAGTTGCTCCGTTAGTATCAAGGAAGCTTCTCTTTACATCTACTATCTTTTTTCCTCTCCAGAATAATCTTAATCTTTCAGTGTCAGTAACTTCTGCTACTACAACAGCTTCTAAGTTTTCTTCTTCAGAAAGCTTTATAAATTTATCTGCTAAACTGTTATGAACTACAACAGCCATTCTTTCTTGTGATTCTGAAACTGCAAGTTCTGTTCCATCTAAGCCATCGTACTTCTTAGGAACCATATCTAAGTTAATATCTAGCCCTCTGCAAAGTTCTCCAATTGCTACTGAAACTCCACCAGCACCGAAGTCATTACATCTCTTTATCATCTTAGCTACTTCTGGATTTCTAAATAATCTTTGAATCTTTCTTTCTGTAGGAGCGTTACCCTTTTGTACTTCTGCTCCACAAGCATTTATAGATTCTTCTGTATGTTCCTTAGATGAGCCAGTTGCACCACCAACACCATCTCTACCTGTTCTGCCCCCAAGTAATATTATGATATCTCCTACTCTTGGTTCCTCCCGCACTACATTTTCCTTTGGAGCTGCTGCTATAACTGCACCTACTTCCATTCTCTTAGCAACATAGTTTGGATGATATATTTCTGAAACTTGACCAGTAGCTAGTCCAATTTGATTTCCATATGAACTATATCCATGCGCTGCACCCAATGTAATTGTTCTTTGAGGTAACTTACCCTTTAATGTTTCTTCAACTGGCACTGTTGGATCTGCTGATCCTGTAACTCTCATTGCTTGATATACAAAAGTTCTACCTGATAATGGATCTCTAATAGCTCCTCCAAGACAAGTAGCTGCTCCACCAAAAGGCTCTATTTCAGTTGGATGGTTATGTGTTTCATTCTTAAACATTAGTAAGTACTTTTCAGTTCCCTTATCTGTTTCAACATCTATATTAATTGAACAAGCGTTAATTTCATCTGAAACATCAAGGTCATCTAGCATACCTTTCTTTCTCATTTCTTTCATTGTTATAACTGCTATGTCCATTAATGTAATATTTCTATCTGTTTCTCCATAAACATAATCTCTAGACTTAATATAAGCTTCGTAGCTTTTCTTTATAGGATTTGTAAATCTATTCTCTTCTATTTCTACTTCTTGGATTGAGGTTGAGAATGTAGTGTGTCTACAGTGGTCTGACCAGTAAGTGTCAATAACCTTAATTTCTGTAATACTTGGGTCTCTCTTTTCTTCGTCTTTAAAGTAATCTCTAATCATAACAAGGTCATCAATACTCATTGCAAGGCTTTGTTCCTTATGGAATCCCTCTAAAGCAATAATATCTTTATTTATAAACCCAGTTAATATTTCTACATCATTAGGAATGCTAAGTGGTCCTTGTAGTTCCCTACTATCTATATCCACTTCTCTAGAATCTACTGAATTGATATGATACTCTTTAACTCTATCTACATCTTCTTTTGAAAGATTTCCTCTTAAAATGATAACTTTTGAGGATTTAACTTCTACTCTATCTTCTGTAGTAAGAAGCTGGAAGCATTGTGATGCTGAATCTGCTCTTTGATCATATTGACCTGGTAGGTACTCCACCCCAAAGGCTATATCTCCTTCATTTAATGGTAATGATTCTTCATAAACTTTATCAACTGTTAGTTCTGAAAAAATTGTATGTAAAGCCTTCTTATAATACTCATCTGATACTTCTCCAAGAGTATATTTATTAAGGACTCTAACCTCTTCTAAATTGTCCATTCTTAAATTTCTCTTAAAGTCGCTAAGCAAGCTTTTTGCTTCAACGTCGAAACCTTTTTTCTTCTCAACGAATATGCATCTGATATTCACCATTTAAATACCTCCAAATCATAAATAGAATTATTACGAATATTATCTTTAAATTTTGTCTTATATTTCGTTTTGTTAAATTTATACTACCACCCTAATGTTTTTTTGTCAATATTAACTAGGTAAATTTATATTAATATTCGTTATATATCGAATATTAATATGTTTTTATACGTATATATTTCGCATTAATTCGTATATTCACAATTAAACAAAAAAATACCGACAGCATGAGCCATCGGCAAAGAAACCTACGTAACCTTAAAAGGTCATTAATATTATATCCTTATGAAATGAAATATATTCACAAAACTTTATTCCATTTAAATCAATATTTTCCCTAAAAATGTATTGACATTTTTAAACATTCTTGTATACTATATTTCGTGGTGTTTACTATAAGTTAATTTTAAGTTTAGCATTAGTAAACTTTTACGTATTTTTTTCTTGATTATCTTACCTATCCTAAAGGGGGATAATTAAATTTAAGGGGGTTTTATTTTGAAACTTGAACAATTAGGTAGGCATATCCTAGTAGAATTCTATAACTGTGATTGTGATATTTTAGGTGATCATAATGAAATAGAAGAATATATGTGTGAAGCTGCTAGGAAAGCAAAAGCAACTATAGTAACAAGTTGTTTTCACAAGTTTAATCCATGGGGCGTTAGTGGTGCTGTAATTATACAAGAATCTCACCTTACAATCCATACATGGCCAGAATATGGCTACGCATCTGTCGACTTATACACCTGTGGTGAATCAGTTGACCCTTGGGTAGGCTTTGCTTATCTTGAAAAAATGCTAAAATGCGAAAGAAGTGAATCTACTGAAATAGCTAGAGGCATGGTAGAAAAAATACGAAGCTTCTCTCCTGAAACTTTTGATAGAATCACTCACAAACCAACTGCTTAAAGGGGGCTATTATGGAACTTTGGTACACAGAAAATCAAACTGACAATGTAAAATTCTCAATGAGAGTTAAGGAAACACTTTATTCTAAAAAGAGTGAATTCCAACAAATTGATATAATAGAGACATATGATTTCGGTAAAGTACTGGTTATTGATGGATGGACCATGATTACTGAAAAAGATGAGTTCATCTACCATGAAATGATTACTCATGTTCCTATGACAGTAAATCCAAAAATTAAAAATGTTCTAGTAATAGGCGCAGGTGATGGTGGTACTGTACGTGAATTAACTAGATTTAAGTCAATAGAAAAAATAGATATGGTAGAGCTAGATGAGGAAGTAGTTAAGGCTTCTAGAAAATACCTACCTTTCACTTCTTGCAAACTTGATGACCCAACAGTAAATCTTTACTTCCAAGATGGAATAAAATTTGTTGAAGGAAAAGTAAATCAATATGACCTTATAATCGTTGACTCTACAGATCCAATAGGTCCTGGTGAGGGCTTATTTACTGTGGAATTCTATAAAAACTGTTATAATGCCTTAACTGAAAATGGTATTCTTGTTAATCAAGGTGAAAGTCCATACTATGACATGAATAAAAGAGAAATGAAACGAGCACATAATAAACTTAAAGATATATTTCCAATATGTGAGGTATATCAATATATGATTCCTACCTATCCATCTGGACATTGGTTCTTTGGATTTGCTTCAAAGAAGTTACATCCTGTTAAGGATTATAATAAGGAATACTATAAAAGTCTTCAGTTAGATGATAAGTATTATAATGAAGATGTACATCTTGCTTCTTTTGCTTTACCTAACTATGTTAAAAGGTTACTTAATTCATAAATATAGAGTTGATACTTATTAAATTATTTAATAAAGACTTCAACACACTTATGTTGAAGTCTTTATATATAACTTATATTCAATCTTATTATTTTGATAATGCTAATAACAATTCTTCAATATTTAATCCATGCACAGCTACTGCTTCTTCAAGAGTTTCAGCTTGAGCAGATGGACATCCAACACATCCCATTCCAAAGCTCATTAAAATTTGTGCAGCATCTTCCTTTATACGAATGATTTCTCCTATAGTCATATTCTTAGTTATCATAATAACCCTCCTTAGATTCATCTTCTTTCTTGAACTAAGTATAATACAATCCTTACTTTAGCTCCGTATCAATTGTTACACTAAAAGAGAATTTATTAAATAATACTGTATATTTCTAATATATATCTTTCATAATTTAGCTTCAATTAGAATAATATCCTTCCTTCAATCCTTTTATCGAACTTACTCCATTCACCCTTCCCTACGCCTTCCTTAATTAAATCTATTTTATTGAAGGACGCATCAACATAATCAGCATAATGCACTATATATGCCTCCTGAGTTCTTGGCGGTACTGGTGATCCAAACTCTAATTTACCGTGATGTTGCACTATTATCCCCTTAATCCTCTCTTTAAAATCCTCTGAAAAATCATTAGGATTTTCTATAAATACCCTCTCTAACATAGTTATTCCCATTACTATATGTCCTTCTAAACTCCCTTTAATACTGTAATGAAATGGACCATCATAACTCATTTCATATATCTTACCTATATCATGTAGCTTTGCTCCTAATACTGCTAATTCCCTATACTCACAATTATATTGTATAGCAAAGATCTTAGACAAAGACATAACGCCTAAAGTATGTTCTGCAAGTCCTCCCAAATAATTATGATGATTATATACCCCACCTATAGCTCTTTTAAATTTTTCTAGAAAATTCTTATCCATAAAGAAATAATCATTTAACTTTTTTGCCTCTTCTGATTTAAACTCTTCAATAGAAATTCCCTCTATTTCCTTCATTATTTCTTCAATAGGTCTCTTAACTGTTGGAAGATAGTCTTCAATATTATATTCTTTCATCCTTTCACAGGAGGAAGGCTTAAAGGGTTCACTATAATGACCTTTGAACTTTAATACATCTCCTACCTTTAACTCCTTATCACCATCATTTATTATGCACTTTACTTCCTTACCTTTATCACCAACATATGCCCATACCATTTTCTCATTTTTATCTAATATCTTATTTATCATAAGAGATAACTCTATTTTTTCTCCCCAATTATAATCCTTTAAACTTTTGTTCTTCATATTTTTCACCTATCCTTACAAGAATAGTATGTGTTCTTTCACCTATTTTTACGCAAAAAAGATGTTGAATTCACAACATCTTTTCCCTCATAAATTTGTATTACCCGAATTATCTTATCAATTATTTTGCTACAATTGGAAGATATAAATTTTCATCGAGTATATTTAGTTATTCTTTATCCTACTATTATTAATTCTGTTACTAGGTACTACACAAAAGAAATTTTCTTATCTTATGCATAATACATAACTACCTATTATATTTATTACTGCAATTAAAAATAACTATCTTTAACATCTGATTTTTAAATCTTATACTACTTATCCTAGTGTAAATTCCGAGATTTTACTCTCTAATATCCAAATACTTATTTATTTAAGATTTAAATCAACTTCAATACTAAACCATTCTAATATTAAGTCTTAAGATAGTCTCCTTAACAATTTATAGAGTTGTGGGGAAACTTAATATAAATTGTCAATTATGTATATATATCAAAGGTGTTTCTATAAAGGATTAAAAGTTAAATCTTTTATCCTATAATTTATATGTCCACCAATTGTAGCCTAACTATTCCATTAAAGAATATAGTTTCTTCTGTATAAGCGGTTTAATAAAAAGCTGTTATATGTAACGTTCTTTTTACAATATCATCAAGTACAACACTATCAAATATTACGTTACTTTCATATGCTAGCAAATTCCTAACATCATGTAAGCAAACAAAACCATTTTCATCATTGCTAAAATAAAAATCATCCAGTAAGCTATTGCTATCTATTATATTCTTATTATAATTGCTTTCAACAATAAAACTTGTAGCATTTCCTTTCTTTATGCAAGATATATTTACAAAAGGATTCAAGCAATTTTCTGTAGCCTCTATAGCATTTTCTATTATAATACCAATGCATCTTGATATTATAAGCTCATTTGATGAAATAAAGTTTATTAAATTAGGAACACTTACCCTTATACTTATCCCTCTATTTTCACACATTATAATCTTAGCAAGTATTGCTCCCCTAGTAGATGGTACTCTTAAATTTGAAAAGCTACTAACATCTATAGTTGGTGATGAAATATTATAGTTATCTGTTTCTTTCCTATCTGACCTCTTCCCCCTTAGTAATAAACCCAAACCCAATTCCCCCATTCAACCTTTCTAAATGTATTATACATGGAATGCTAAAGGTAATACAAAATAATACATATCTTTACCTTTTTCATACATGAATTGACTTAATTAAGAAAGTTGTACAAAAAAAGAGACACTTTGTGTCTCTTAAAATTCTAATTCTATTCTTAAAGAATCCTTTTTAGGCTCTATTATTATATTACCACTAACTCTTTTCATAACCTTACTAATATTATATAGGCCATATCCATTTCCATTTGCCTTAGTGGTGTAACCTTTGTTCATAATTGATGATATATCTACAGCACTAATATCCTCTACTGAATTTTCTACTGCTATGTAATGACTAATCTTTTCCTTGTTTATTTTTTCATAAATATCAATCTTAATCCAAGAATCATTCTGATCATTAGCTGCTTCTATAGCATTATTTAATAGATTACTTATAACTACAACTAATTCCGTACTATTCATTTCTATGTCTTCTAAGCTACTTAATATTTCATAATCTACCTTAATGCCTCTATCTTCCGCTTCATGTATTTTACTGTATAAGACCGCCTTTAAAACTATATTATTTACGTAGAGCAATTTATTCAAATTATCACTTTGCTTTATCTTACCAATATAATCCTCTACTTTATTTCTAACTTCATTATCATCATTTACAAGAATCATACTATATATTGCATTAAGATGATTTTTATATTCATGTTCATTAGCCCTTAATTGATTCACATAATCTTCTAAAATAGTCTTAAAACTATTCTCAGTTAATAATCTATCCCTTTCTTTCACTTGGTGAATTAAACAACAGTAAGTCCAAAATGTTAATACTGCAAATATTATTACAATTACTAGTATCTGTATTCCTATTATCCCTCTTAATGAGTCATTATCAAAAAGAAGTTTTGCAATTAAAGTAACTAATACTAAATTAAATAAAAGTAGTATAAATGTATTGTTTTTATCCATAGCCCTTATAAAGTCTTCATACTTTTTTGATGGTACTAATAATAAGATCACTGTTACAATTCCATAACTAATAAAAATACAAATAATATTTAAAATATTAAACTCCATATCTACTGTGCCTTGAAGGCTTAATGCAATTCCTAAGGCTATGTTTTCACTCACAATCATTATAATTAGTCCTACTATTACTTCAGTAATACAATTCCATATTTTATTTTTCCTCTTAATATTAAGAAAAAGAATAGTAATGAAAAGTATAACTATGAAGGATATTGTTGGAACCTTAATTAATACATATTTATTTAGTCCATATAAAAATATACTTACAGGAATCATAATATCAAAATCTTCTAGTACTTTTCGTTGAAATATTATATTTCTAAATAGAACTATTGCCAGGGTTTCTACAATAGTCATAAATGGCATGATTATTCCTCCCACCTTGCAAAAACATCATCTTTATAACTATTACTAAGTTGAGCTACATCATCAATAATTGTAAAATGTATGTCCCATATCTTAGGATATACTTTTTCTATTCTATTTATATACCTTGTGTTAACCACATAAGATTTATGAGCTTGTACTATATTATCACTCTTAATTGATTTCATTAGTTTAGCTAAAGACATTGCTTTACTTTGTATTTTACCTTTATTAGTATAAAAAAAACATTTACGTTGAGAATACTCCACAAAGATTATATCGTCTTCAAATATTTTTGCCGAAACACCATTTTCAAGGGATACTATAAAAGAATTACATTCTTTTACTGGAGTACTTGTAAATTCTTCGTAAAATATATCAATAATACGTTTTATATCATCAACTGTATAGGGTTTTATTAAAAAATCATAGCAATGGGTATTTTTGAAAGCATCTATTATTTGTACTACTTGTGTTGTTAAAAATACTATTCCCGTTAATTTATATTCATGCATCTCTCTTACTTTCTTAGCAAATTCTAGTCCTGAGCCATCAGGAAGATTTATATCTATTAAGAATAGATCTATTTTCTTCTCCTTTACAATCTTTTCTGCTTCCATCACAGTTTCAGCATCATATGTTTTAATATCGATATAGTTTTTCTCTATTATCTTAATTAAAGATTCCTTTTGCTTCTTATCATCTTCTATTAATAATATTCTCATTTTCTCCTCCAAAATGACATTTTTTATACTCCACATTCATATTATACAATCATACGACATTTATGTAAAATCTACTATAGTTACCTATAGTAAATAAAAAAGTTATTTCAATCCATTATTATGTCTTGAAATAACTTTTTTAGAATTATTTTAATAATTATTATTTTATTATTTCTTAAGATCTAACGGCAATTCTGGTTCTCCACCATACCAGAAGCAATAAGTCGTTACTCCCTTATTTGCAGCCATTTTACTTACTTTCTTCATTGCTTTAGCAACTTTTTGTAATACCACTTCTTTTTTCATGATTTTATTACACTCCTTTTCATATATAAATAATCTATTATGATATACAATTGAGTAATTAATAATAGGCTTGTTAAATGATTAAAGAATAATTTGCATATAAGGGCTGAAAAGACTACTACCAAAAGTAACTTAATCCTAAGTCTTATATTAAGACTTCTATTCGCCCCACTACTATCTATTTTCGTCTTATATTCAACTCCAAGTAAAACTATAGTTTCAAATACCAAAATAGCCCCTTGAATAATTGAAGGCATGTCCTCTGTTACACTACCAACAAAGTAAAGAAGATAAAATAAAAATACACTTCTTATTAAACATCTTAAATAGCTTTTAGCATGAGTACCTCCAATACTACTTCTTAAGATACTCATCATAAGAAATACTATGAAAAATTCCAGAACATTACCTGTTAATATTGATGTAAATAATATTACTAATGTTTTTATAAGTTCCCCAAGTAATGTTTCTACCCCATATCTAATCCTATCAATTTCATACTTATCTTCAATATTTAATATTTGTGTAATGAAGTTTACATTCCATTTAATAGCATGTTGTAACATCATTATTTCTTCCTTTCTTTTGCTTTCTTTCTTTTGTTTTCTTTCTTTATAATACTACTTTTTATCTCCTTATTTTACATTCGGTATGAAAGTGCGAAATCCGTACACATAATGCTTTTCCATATCATTTCATACCCTATATATGCTTTTCCTGCAATTTTTATTTTTTTTACTTATTTTTAGTATATAAATAGTATATTACTTTAGGAGAGATAACTTATGCATGATATGATCAATTTACCAGATAAATATATCTTAATATTATATGATTCTTACTCATCTTTATCTGTTGATGGTATTGATGAAAGTACACTTTTATTTGTTGATGAGTTTGCATCAACATCCTTAGCTGATATAATTGAAAATATCGAATTTCTTTTTAAAGCATCTGATAGCTGCAATAATTTTGCATTTATCCTTATTAATAAGCCAGATTCTACTTTTTTATATAAGGTAGCTATTTAGTTACCTACACTATGTTATAAGATTTTAGTGCCAAAAAGCTACTTACTTTTAGAAGTCAACCTCTAAAAGTAAGTAGCTTTTTACCTTTAATCAATTAGTTTTATATTCTAGTATATCACCTGGTTGGCACTCTAACACCTCGCAGATCTTTTCTAAGGTTGAAAATCTTATTGCTTTAGCTTTTCCAGTTTTTAGTACTGAAAGATTTGCATTTGTTATTCCAACCCTTTCAGAAAGTTCATTTAATGATATTTTACGTTTAACCATCATAACATCTAAATTTACTATTATACTCAATTCCATCACCTAAATTCTTAACTCATTCTCTTCTTTTAATACTTTTCCTAGCTTTATTATTTCTATTAAAACTATTATAAACAATATAATTGATATTGAATACACACTATCAAAACTAAAGTTAAATCCAAAACCAGACATAGATAATTCCGGTATTGTTCCTACCTTTCCTATTACTATACTTTGTTCAAAACTCATTATATCTAATCCACCTGTAGATTTAGGTATAATATTAAATGCCTTAAGAAAAATGTATAATCCTATAACAATTGCACTTTTTTTAATATTCTTATGTTTGTATTATTAAAAATACTATTAGTATTTATAGATTTTATTATTTTTTTAATGAAATTAATGGATATACGCTTAAAATTATACCTAATATACTCCCTATAAATAGCATAATTCTCATAACACTACTAAAAATTACTTGTTTCATTTCTCCATTCCAAGGTATTTCAAATGGTGGATTTTCAAAAATAATATATGCTGATGCTAAATTAAATATTAAAGCAATACAGATTACAAAACTCAATAAAATGTTCCATCTACTTAACCTTCTCA
This sequence comes from Clostridium zhoujianii, assembly GCF_051590805.1. Taxonomy (NCBI): domain Bacteria; kingdom Bacillati; phylum Bacillota; class Clostridia; order Eubacteriales; family Clostridiaceae; genus Clostridium; species Clostridium zhoujianii. The sequence goes on along the minus strand of NZ_JBPUTF010000001.1, from coordinate 1,065,447 downwards.
GTCTTTTTTCTTTCCAATTACTATAGGCTTTATTTCAGACATAATTGCCCCTCCAATATTTTACTTATATATTTAATATAGATCATTTTTATCGTTTATCAATAACTTTTTTCTGTTTATTAACTAATTTATTATATAAATTCAATATATTATTAAAATAACCTTATTCAGCAAAGTATGCCCTACTTTCTCAAATGATAATATTCTTAGAAACTTTGACATTTACCATTATTTGTGTAAAATTTAATAGTAACGTATTATTTTTTTACAATCCACAAAAAGGAGATGAATATTATTATGAAAAAATTACTTTTTTCAACCTTATCCTTAATAGTAGTACTTATAATTTATGGTTGTACAGACACAAATTATTTACCCTTAAGTGGATTCTATCAAAGTGAAAGAACCATTGATAATTATGTTATCCAAATATCAATACAACCTGATGAAAAGAATTTTACAGAATATATTGATAATAGAGAAGTTAATAGTGGTACTTATGATGAGTTAGGTGATAAAAAATACAAATTAATTGGAGAGAATCAAACAATTGAAATTGCTTTAGAGAAAAATAATTCTTTTGAAGTTATTTTTAAAAATCTTAATGACGGAAATCCTATTGTGATGAAAAACATTGATAAAGTTCCAGTATACTATTCAACAGAATTTGATGATATTGATAAATATAAAGCTTTAATTAAAGATTAATTATAAAAAGATAAAGGACAAGAAATTCTTGCCCTTTATCTTTTTATCTCTAATTCTCTTGTATAAGCCTAATATAAAAATCTAATCTATATTTCTTCCTAATGATGATTGCCATATTTCATACCAATGATCTCTAGTGAAGTTTAATTGTAAAGCATTCACAGCTGCCTTAGTTCTTTCAATTTTACCCGAACCTACTATAGGCATTATTTTCACTGGATGTCTCAATAGCCAAGCATAAATAACTTCATCTATAGAATTAGCTCCTATTTCTTCTTTGATTCTATCAAGAGATCCTCTTAATCTTACTGCTCTCTCATCTTCTCCAGTAAATATTCTTCCTCCTGCAAGGGGTGACCAAGCCATAGGATTAATTCTCTTCTCTAACATGAAGTCAAAGCTTCCATCAGCTATTGGATCTAAATGTAATGGTGATACTTCTACTTGATTTGTTACAAGAGGTACATCAACATAGGATTGTAGCATACTAAATTGTGATGATGTAAAATTAGATACCCCAAAGTTAAACACCTTCCCACTCTTCTTTAATTCATTAAAAGCCTCTCCAATTTCTTCTGGGTCCATTATAAAATCAGGTCTATGAATCAATAATAAATCAATATGATCAGTTCCTAATCTTCTTAATGAATTTTCAGCACAAGTTACAATATGCTCCTTACTTGAATTATATTGTAACATTTTATTTTCTGGGAAAAGAGCATTCATCGGTTTAATTCCACATTTTGTTATTATTTCAATCTTATCTCTTAAAGTAGGATTTAGCTTCATAGCATTTCCTTGAAGCTCCTCTGCCATATAAATATCAGCGTTATCAAAAGAAGTTATACCTAATTCTAAGCACTCTTCCATAAATCTTAATGTATCTTCAGGTTTATTATTCCAGTGACTTAATCTCCAAAAACCTTGTATTATTCTTGATAATGATAAATCTTTATTAACCTCTATTCTTTCCATAAATACTCACTCCTTTTATTATGTTCTTTGCCAACAGTAACATATTCTATTTTCTAACTCAAAATCCTCTAGCAAAATATTACATTCCTATTAATTTCCCTTTATACTTAGTATTGATTATACCTTATTTGCCTTCTCTAAATAATGATTATATAATAAAAGACAAGTATATACTTGTCTTTTATTCTTTCCTATAGCTCTATTTCAACTATTTTATTTAATTTCAAAGATTCAGTAACATTTATTACTCTTTGATTCCCTGAACCTCTATATTTTAAACTAATATCTCTTCTTGCAATTTCAAACTTTCCGTCTATAATAACATCAACTAAAGCTAAAATCTCTTTCTTCTTTTCGTCCTTTATGATATCTTCATAAAGATAACCAGACCAAAGCCAAATAGGCTTTCCTGTTTCATCTTTAATCCTTTTTAAAAGATTTACTAAATCCCTATCCTTTGTTTGCTCCATAGGTTCTCCCCCAAGGATATTAACTCCTAAGATATTCACGTTTTTTACATAGGAGATAAACTTATCCTCTGTCTCTTTATTCCATAGGGTTCCATAGTTGAAATTTTGCAAATCTTTATTAAAACAACCTTCACAGTTATTAGTACAACCACTTACAAATAAAGTTACTCTTACATTTGGCCCATTTGTAACGTCAAATTTTCTTATTTCTGCATAATTCAATAGAAATACCTCCTAAATAAAGTTCCTTCTATAAGTGAAGTACTCTGTCTCCTATTTCTGCCGTTCTACCCTTATTCCAGAAATTTGTCCCAATATAACCACAGGTTCTTCTCATAACTTGCATTTCACTTTCATCTTTGTTTCCACAGGATGGGCAGTACCAAGTTAAGCTTTCATTATCCAGTTTTATTTCTCCTGTGTATCCGCAGCTGTAGCATATGTCAGGTTTAGTGTTTATCTCAGCATATTGAATATTATGATAAATATAGTTTATTATCTGTTCTACTGCTTCAACATTTCTGCTCATGTCAGGAACTTCAATATATGAAATACATCCACCTAAGCTAATATCATGGAATTGTGATTCAAACTTAAGCTTACTAAAAGCATCTATTTCTTCACAAACATGAACATGGTATGAATTAGTGTAATATAATCTATCTGTTACACCAGGGATCACTCCATATTTTTGCTTATCTAACCTACAGAATCTATAAATAAGGTTTTCTGCTGGTGTTCCATATAAACCAAAGCCTAATCCAGTTTCCTTCTTCCATCTTTCACAAGCTTCACTCATATGTTTCATTACATCGATAGCAAACTTTTCTCCCTCTTCTGTTGTATGGCTTACTCCAAGCATAGCCTGAACCATCTCATGAATTCCAACATAACCAAGAGATAATGTTGAATATCCATCCTTTAATAACTTATCTATCTTTTCGCCCTTTTCAAGTCTTGCTATTGCGCCATGTTGCCAATGAATTGGTGAAACATCTGAAAGAGTTCCAAGTAACATCTTATGTCTAATTAATAAAGCTTCTTTACATAGTTCTAATCTTTGATCAAGCATATCCCAGAATAGCTCCATATCCTTATCTGCTACTATTCCTATTTGAGGTAAGTTCAAGCTAATAACACCTTGATTGAATCTTCCATACCACTTGTAATCTCCATTTTCATCTTTCCATGGACTTAAGTGGGATCTACAACCCATTGGTGGGAATGTATTTCCTTCATAGTTCTTTCTCATAATCTTTGCAGATTGGTAGTCAGGAACTAATCTCTTAACAGTACAAGTAGCTGCAAGTTTAGTTATGTAATCATATTTTCCACCTTCTAAACTGTTATGTTCATCAAGTAAATACACAAGTTTTGGGAAAGCCTCACCAATTTCTTGACCTCTATAGTTCTTCATTCCAGCTAATCTCTGTTTAATCATCTCTTCACATATTAATGCCATTTCTTCTTCGTACTCATTACCCTCTTCTATTTCAAGGTATATTGTACTAAATGGTGATTGGCCATTTGTTGTTTGAAGAGTTGATAATTGATATCTTATAGTTTGAACTCCATCCTTTAAATCCTTTAGTTTCATATCATTAGCTAAATCTCTTGCTAACTCTTCATTACCATATTTATCTAAATAGAACTTGTAGTACTTATCATATGTAACTCTAAGGAATTTAGCTAAATGCTTTATTGTTATACTTTGTCCACCATATTGATTACTTGCAACTTGTGCTATTATCTGTGTTGTAACTGTACAAGCTGTTCCAAAGGATTTTGGTGACTCAACTAATTTATCATTTATTACAGTTCCATTGTTTAACATATCTTCTAAGTTTATTAAACAACAGTTGAAAATTGAAGAAAGTGTATAGTCCATATCATGCCAATGAATCATTCCTTCATCATGAGCTTGAACCATATGAGATGGAATTAATCTTCTTCTTGAAATATCCTTAGATACTTCTCCAGCAATTAAATCTCTTTGTGTTGCAGCAATTACAGAGTTCTTATTTGAGTTCTCCTTCATTACATCTTCATTTGTTTTACTAAGTAAACTTAATATACTTTCATCTGTTGTATTCTTATTTCTTTTAAACTCTTGTACTGCTCTGTATCCTTCATAGGCTTTTGCAGTAACTGCTTGCCCATAATGAACTAATCTATCATATACATAAGTCTCTATTTTATATATTGTAGGTATTTCTTCCCCATCACTAAAGTGTTTTTCTGCATCATTAGCTATTAATTTCGCAATGTCTGGCAAATAAATCCCACTACCATTTTTCATTGCCTTTGTTACTGCTTCCCTAATTTTCATTTTATCAAATACAACAGTACTTCCATCTCTCTTTATAACGTTCATATCCTTCTTCTTCCCCCTGTAATTCAATATAAAATATTTTTTGCTATTTATTGTCAATCAATAGCCATTATTTCATTATTATACACTACCTAAATTTATATTTCATACATGAAATATGTCTAAATTTATGATTTGTTTTTACTTTTCTCTCTTTTTCATACTATATCTTTATAATAAGTATAACTTCATATATTTTTAACAAATCCACAATATAAACCTATCACTCTATAAACTATACACTACATTTAGTGGTTTCATCAATATAAAATTCTATTGTAAATAAAAATCTCAATAAAATTTTATAGTAAATATCAAAAATGTCCATCTTAAAATTATAAATCTATCAACATTAATAGTAATTCTATATAAAATAAAAAATCTCCAGTAACAAACTGAAGATTTTTTATTTTATTATTTATTTACAAGCAAATATAGCTTTTTTTCAAGGAGAACTCCTTCTCTTCTAGGATAATCAAATTTACTACTTTCCTCTATACATTCACTAACAAAGTTATGTGCCTTCTCACAGCTCTCAATTAAAGATTTTCCTCTAAGTCTTTCCCCTATTAATACAGATGTAAATATATCCCCTGTCCCCGGATATGCCTCACCTTTCTTTTCTTTAGATATAATAGATAGCTCACCTTTTTCGTAAATAGCTATACCTATATCCTTTTCCAGCTTAGAAGGCAAACTTGTAATAACAATATTTTTAGCTCCTAAATCAATAAGTTTATTACAAATTTTTTCAATTCTACTAAAAGAAAAATCTTCTATATAATCTTCGCCAGTTAATAGACAAGCCTCTGTATAATTGGGTGTAATTATATCAGCAAATGCTATTAGCCTTTTTAAGCCTTGGACATATATCATATCAAAATTAGAATAGCACTTTCCATGATCTCCAAATATAGGATCTATAACAATATTAGAGCTCTTATTTCTCTCAATAAATTTTATTGCAGAATCTATAGCACTATCACTTCCTAAATATCCAATTAGCAATGCATCAAAATCTATTTCATACTTAGAATAATGTTCATCACACTCATCAATATAATTAGGAAGCTTTACTATTGATGGATTACCAAATCCACCTGTGTGAGTTGATAAAAGCATTGTAGGTATAGGACACACTTCTACTCCCATAATACTAAGTACGGGTATAATATTTGTTAATGCTGCTTTTCCTACTCCACATAAGTCATGAACTACCGCTACCCTTTTAACTGGCTTTCTCAAAATAACACCTTCCTATTCACTTATAAACACATCTTCTATAAATCTATTTGTTGCTGCCTTAACACCCATTGACAATGGAATTGCAATTAACAGACCAATTATAGTTGTTCCAAAGGAGGTAATTAAACTTGATACAGCACCTTCCCACCCTTTAAAAAATATCCAATTAAATATAAAATATCCTGTTAATGATACTATTCCACCTATTACAAATCCGATTATATTATAAATAGGGTTCTTCCCCTTCTTTCCATTTGCAAAAGCTATTTTACCAACTGCATATCCCATTAAACCCTTTGTAATTAAGGTAGGAATTACCCAAAGTGCATATCCTGGTGAGAATAAATCAAATAATGCACATCCAAGACCTGCTGGAATTGCTGCGTTTTTTCCAATAAGAATTGCAATTATAAATATTACAGTTGTCCCAAGATGGATCATAGCATTTGTACCTACTGTTGGTACTGGTATATGAATCCATGTTCCAATGAAACATAAAGCTGTAAATAATGATAATAGTACTAGTTTTTTAGTTTTCATAGTTAATCCCCCAATTATTTATTACTTATATGTTATATAATATGAGGGCCTTTTTTAGTTGTCAAATGTATCGATACATATTCAAACCTCTTTTTTAATATACTTTTGATGCTAACTTATCAATTTCTACCAAAGCTTCTCTTGCGTTATTCTCGTTAATTAGTAGAACCAAAAAGTCTCCACTATCAATCTTAGTATCACCTTTAGGTATAATCTCCCTATCCCCTCTTTTAATAGATATAAGTAATGAATTTTTTGGCCATTTAACTTCACTTACATATCTACCCTCAGCATAACTTCCCATGCATACGCACTTCTCTAATAAGGTTTTACTCCCCCTATAGGCCTTAGTTGAATTGTTTCCTTTCATTAAAATTCTTTCAAGTAAACTATCATATATTGGTCTAGACTTAAATATATCTGCTGTTAAATATGAAATAATAACTACAAAAGCAAGAGCTAATAGATGCTCAAATGAACCCGTCATCTCTGTAATTAATATTATCCCCGTAATAGGTGCCTTTACTATTGATGCAAAATTCCCTGCCATTGCTAATATAATAAAATTCACTATAAATTCCTTTGGTAAACCAAAAAAATCACTTATAAATATCCCAAAAATATTACCTACCAATGCTCCAAGTACAAGCAATGGAAAGAATATTCCTCCTGGTGCACCGGATCCAAAGCTTATAAGTGTAAATATATATTTTATTATTAAAAAGAATAATAAAATCTTTATTGTAAAGCCTTTAGTTACCAAAGACATAATAAGCTCATGTCCTCCACCTAAAAGTATAGGTGTTAAAATACCAACTAATCCAGCACAGATAAATGGTACTACCATTTTTATCTCGGTAGGTATCTTTTTAAATATTTCATATATCTTTTGTGATGCAAGTATCCCTTTATTGAAAATAATTCCTGTTATTCCGACTAATATTCCTAATAATAATAATGACCAATAATATTTTAAAGGGAACATATTTACTCCAGTGAATTCCATTGCTGGTGCAACCCCTAAGAATTGCTTACAAACAAAATCTGCTGCCAAAGATGCTGCCATAGCTGATAATAAAACTAGAGGTGAAAAATTCTTATGTACCTCCTCTAATGCAAATATCACTCCTGAAATTGGTGCATTAAAAGCTGCTGACAACCCTGCACTTGCTCCACTTGTTATAAGAAATTTCTCCTCTATATTAATTCTTCTACATACCTTTGAAAAACCTTGTCCAACAGCAGCTCCTATTTGTACTGATGGTCCTTCTCTTCCAACTGATAAACCTGTAGCTAAACTTAAAGTTCCACCTACAAACTTATAGATTAAAACCTTTAGCCAATTTATACTAAGGCTTTTCATAAGTATGCCCTCTACTTGTGGTATACCACTACCTGAAATCATGGGTTCTCTTTTCACTAAAAATCCTACGAATAGTCCAACTAATACTAATATTCCAAATACCTTGATATAATCAAAAACATTACCTTCTACACCCTTATATAACTTCATAAAATATGGAGTTAACTTATTTATTAATAATCTATTTAATACTATTATCCCCCCTACAATTATACCTATTAATAAAGATTCCAATACTAACTTAAACTTAAGATTCTTCCTATGAGACATAATACTAATTATCTCATCCTTATCCACACTCATCTTAAATCCTCCTCTGCTTTGATAAATAGCTAAATAAATTATACAACTTAATTGTTAAAATTTAAACATAGTTTATGAATTCCTATCCTATTCCTACATAGCATTAAGATCACTTTTCTTTATAATACTACTTGTTATATATAATATAAAAAAACTAGACAAGGTAATTAATAATACCATTGTCTAGTTTTTATCCTAAATTTATATTTATTTAACATATATTCTTTCCAGTCTCCACTTGGAAGAAAAACTGCTTCAGTATCAAATATCTTGTCATTAATTTTATTATAACAATATGCATAACACATCTCTTTACTTCCATCAGCAAACTCTATTTCAAGAAGAGTTTTATTGTACTCATTATCTGGATGACCTTCGCCAATGAAGCCTTCCATCTCGTCTATTGCCTTCATTGTATTAGTATAATCCTTAACTACCATTACCTCACCTACTACTTCACCTTCACCTGAAAGCATGGCTGGATATCCTTTATAAGGCATATGATAAAGAGTCTTACCTTTAACCCTTCCTATCTCCACTGACTCAACTTTTCCACTTAAATACTTATCATAGTTAAAGAAACCTTCTCTAAGACTTCCATAGACAAATATTTTTCTCTCTTGTAACATTAGCAGATAGTGCCTCCTACTGTTTTTATATCTTCATTATTTTCAACTGCTGCCCTAATACAAAGTTCCAATCCCTTTGCTATATCATCTATTGACATGGCTGGCATATTAGCTTTTGTGATAACTTGTGCTGGAGTATATGGTACATGGATAAATCCACCCTTTATATTAGGATACTTTTTATCTATCAAATATAAAACTCCATACATTACATGATTACATACAAATGTACCTGCTGAGTTTGAGACAGCTCCTGGAATACCACCTTCATGCATTTCTTTAACCATTGCTTTTATTGGTAGGTTTGTGAAGTAAGCATTTTCTCCATCTTCAAAAACTGGTATATCTATTGGTTGATTACCTTCATTATCTTTAATTCTTGCATCATCAATATTGATTGCTACTCTCTCTGGAGTTACTCCAAATCTTCCACCAGCTTGACCTACTGATATAACAATATCAGGTTTATGCCTTAAAATTCCTTCTTCTATCTTCTCTAATGACTTTCCAAATACTGTTGGTATTTCAAGCTTTATAATTTGAGCTCCTACTATATTTTCAGGTAATTTTTTAACAGCTTCTAGGGCTGGATTAATAGATTCTCCTCCAAATGGATCAAATCCTGTAATTAAAACTTTCATCCTAATTTCCTCCTATATTAAAATGCCAAGAAGTACATAAGGGGAATATGAATTATTAATAAAACTATTCCGTATACTGCTTGAGATTTTATCACTCTATTTTTATCTTTAGTTTCTAAAAGTGCAGCTGGCAATACATTAAAGTTTGCCGCCATTGGTGTAAGTAATGTTCCACAGAACCCTGCTGTCATAGCAATAGCTGAAGCAATTATTGGATCTGCTCCTTGTGCAAAAACAAAAGGTACTCCTATCCCTACTGTAATTACTGAAAATGCTGCAAAACAATTTCCCATTATTATTGTAAATATAGCCATACCCAAGCAATAAGCAGTAATTCCAATTAATTTATTCCCCTCTGGTATAACACTTGAAATCATATTAGATATAATATCACCAACTCCTGCTGCTGTGAATAATGCACCAAGTGCTGCTAAAAGCTGAGGTAATATAGCTGTTGCTCCTACTGATTGTAACATTCTATCACTATCTTCTATAAATTCATTTTTTGTTGATCTAGTAATTATAAAAGTTATAATTAATGCAACTAATGCTGATATACCAACTGCTGCTGTTCCTGAAATTTCTGTAAACTGTGCTATAACTAATGCAATCAATGCAATAAGTATAGAAGGTATAAATATTTTAATTCCTATTTTCTCAGCCTTTAACTTTGCAAAGGTTGTATCTAATTGTTTTATAGTACCTATATTGACCTGATTGAATGCCGATAATATTCCTATTATTACAATCAATCCTCCAACTACTACTGAAGGTATTAACTTACCAAATATAAATATTACTCCTAATATCCCCCAGAAAGTTGCTGTACCTAACCTTGATTTATGATTTTTATCTTTTATTGTAAAAATCATAGTAAGAGTCATAAGTAACCCTACCATTATGTAGAATAGATCTAATAATATATTTGAAAACATCTTAATATCCATAATTTTTCTCCCCTTTAACTACTTATTCTTCTTTTTATATTTCCTATCTAATTTTTTATCTAAATAGTAATTTTGAAGAACTCCTAATATAAAGGCAATTATTGCAACAGGTATAGATGCCTTCGCTATTTGTAGGGTGTCTACTTTATAACCAAGTGTCTCAAGGGTTCCTGCAATAAGTAGTACTCCTGAGTTTGCTAAGAATACATTTTGTCCAAAGAAATTACCATAGTTATCTGAAGCTGCCGCCGCTCCCTTTATCATATCCTCATCCTCTTCATCAATTTCACCATATTTTGCAATAGCTGCGCCTTGAGCCATTGGATTAATAAGTGGTCTTACGAATTGAGGGTGTCCTCCAAGCTTAACAGAAGCCGCAATTGATACTTCTCTTATAAATAAATATCCAGTAATAAGTTTTCCTGTTGATAATGATTTTGCCTTTTTTATCATCATTATTGCCTTGTCTTTAAGTCCATATCTTTCACATAATCCTATAACAGGTAATGTTAATAAGAATAAACTCATTTCTCTTTTATTTACAAATGTTTCTCCTAATATAGTTAATATTTCTGTGATATTCATGCCTGATACTAATCCTGTAACAAGACCTGCTGATATAACAACAGCAATAGTATTTAGTTTTAATGCAAATCCAACAATTATTATTAAAATACCTATTAAAGCCATACATATCCCGTCCTTTCATCATTTGTATAGATACATTATATTTATACATTATACATAGTTTTTCTGTAAAAATCTATGGAAATGTTTAATACTTTTCGAAAACCCTATCTATCCATCAAATAATATGTCGAATTATTAGTAAACTAGAATAAAAACTCCCATATTTTTTAGTGTTATGTAACTAAAAAATATGGGAGGTATAATCTTTTATATTTTATTATTTGAATCCACTTAAACTAATACTTCCTTAAATATCATTCCATCAACAAGTACTCCTTTATCCATGGAAACAACTCTATCTGCTACCTTGTTAGCAAATTCCATATCATGGGTTATTATAAGCATTGCCATACCTTTTTCACTCAAACTTTTTATAAGTTTTGCTACTTCATCAGTTAAACCTGGATCTAATGCTGAAGTTGGTTCATCAAAACACATAAGTTTAGGTTCTAATGCTAGTGCTCTTCCTATTGCAACTCTTTGTTTTTGCCCCCCTGATAACTCAAAAGGATAATTATCTATTTTATCACTTAGACCTAAAAATCCTAATATTTCCTTTGCCTTTTCAATAGCCTCTTCCTTTTTAATACCTAAAGCCCTTTGTGGTGCCTCAATTAAATTTTCTAAGACACTCATATGTGGAAATAAATTAAAGTTTTGAAATACTAGACCTATGTCTTTTCTTATATCTTTAAGCCCTTTTTTATCTATATACTTACCGCTATGGCACAATTTCTTACCATTTATTTCAATAGTCCCCTCATCTGCTGTTTCTAATGCATTTACACACCTAAGTAGTGTAGTCTTTCCGCCCCCAGAAGGACCAACTACTACTAGAATTTCACCTGATTTTATTTCTAAATCTACTGATTTTAATACTTCTGTTTTACCAAAACTTTTTTTAAGTCCACTTACCTTTAGCATACTAAATTCCTCCTACTGATAATAGCTATATTTCTTCTCTACTCTTGAAAGCACTTTTGTTAATATTCCAATAAGCACCAAGTATATAACTCCTACTAATACAAGAGGAACTAATGATCCAAATCTATTTGTAGCTATCTTACCTATCTTTAAAAGTTCGTCTAGACCAACAACATAAATAAGTGATGTATCCTTCACTAAGGTAATAACCTCATTTGCTACTGGTGGTAAAATTCTTTTCAACCCTTGTGGCATTATAATTCTAAAAAATACATCTTTTTGTGATAGTCCTAAAACTTCTGCTCCCTCATATTGGCCTTTATCTATTGATAAAATTCCTGCCCTAAATATTTCTGCGAAATATGCTCCATAATTTAAAACGAATGCTAATAAAGCACCTGGAAATCTATCTATGCTAATACCTACTATAGGTAGGCCAAAAAAGATGAATATCAATTGTAATAGTAAAGGAGTTCCCCTCATTACAAGTACATATACCCCAGTTAATTCTTGCAATATTTTTGATTTTGATGTCCTTCCTAGTGCTACTATAACTCCAAGTGGTAGTGAAAGCACTAATGTTAGTACAAATACTTTTAATGTTACCATTAAGCCTTCAAGCATTTGAGGCATTAAATCTATTATCATGTCCATTGAGGTTACCCCTTTTCCTATAATTATTTTTCTATTATATCTTCTCCAAACCATTTAACTGAAATTTCTGATGCTTTTCCTTCATCAACAACTTCATTAAATGCCTTATTAAATGCTTCTAATAATTTACTATCATCTTTTCTAATACCAACAGCATATTCTTCTTTACCAAAGTCATCTGCTAAAACATTATATTTTGACTCACCTTTAAGCTTCATATAATACCTACCTAAGATTTCATCTGCAACAACTGCATCAACTCTTCCAGCTTCCAAATCTATTAGTGCTTCATTATTAGTAGAGAATGTTACAAGTTCCTTAAAGTTTGACTTGTAATCACCAATTGCATCAACTGCACTTGATTGATCCTGTGCTGCAACATTTTTACCTTTTAAATCTTCTTTAGTCTTTATACTTGAATCTTTTAAAGTAATTATAACTTGTCTATTCTTTAAATATGGATTAGAGAAATTAACACTCTTTTTTCTCTCCTCAGTTATAGAGAATCCATTCCATATAAAATCTATATTTCCATTATTAAGTTCTGATTCTTTCATTGTCCAATCTATTGGTTGCAACTTAATATCCTTACCTAACTTTTTTGAAACTTCCTTTGCTAGTTCTATGTCAAAGCCTGTATATTCTCCATCATCACCTTTAAATCCCATTGGTACAAATGTATCATCGAAACCTAAAACTAATTGATCTTTGTCCATTCCACTTACTGCTTTTTTATCATTACTTCCACAACCTACTACTCCAATTGCTAAAGCCCCTATTATTGAAAGTAGTAAACCTTTTTTAACTAAATTTTTTAAGTTCATTTATTTTTCCCCCATTTCTTTGCCTTTATCTATTTACTACTTTATCACACTAAAGTGATAAGTGCAATACTTTTCTCTATAAAATTTTAATATTCACTTAAATAAGAGCATCCATCTTAATTAAAGATAAATGCTCTATAATACTATTTTATATTAACTATATTATTTGTTATGTCTGTAATACTATCTATTGACCAGTACCCCTTGCTCTTCTTAACATTAATAGTTACTGTTTTCTTTTCAGGTATTTGCTCTACTGTAGCTAAAGTCTTAGGAAATTCTTTTAATACTTCAATGTAAAATGTTTTATCATCCATATCTGAAACCTCTGGTCTTGCATTAACATTAGCCCCAGCTTTATCAAAAGCAGCTGACATATTTGCCCCTTGTATCTCTATATCTACTGTTGCAGTATCCCCATCTATTTTAGATGAAAGAACACTATACTTAGTTATTTTTGCACCATTATACACAGCATCCATATATTCTTTTTTAAGTGCATCATCCATAAGCCCTTTATATAATTCATTACCTTCAATCATATACATAAATGCATCGTCTCTAGCTTTTAAAACACTTTCTTTTTCTGCTTTTGGCAATGTTTCGCTATCATCAGAACCATTAACAAGTAAATTTAAGTAACTAATCATTGATTCCTCAGGTGTTGATTTTTTACCACAAGCCATTAATGTAAATGATAAAACTAAGATTAATCCTATTGGTAATAACTTTCTAAAACTTTTTTTCATTCTATTATCCCCCTTTTAACTTATAAATCTATAACAATAAAAATTATACTTTACTGAAGAAAAAGTAACAAGAAATTTATGGTAAAAATTCAATTATTTTATATTAACGAATTTTGTTCATTATTTTAAATACAAAAAAATAGAACCTTTTAACAAAGTTCTATTTTTATAACCTATCTTATTACTTTTCACCTTTAAGCATTTCACCAATAGCTGCTATGCTACCAAGGGACGATAATGTTTCATTTGGTAATATAAGCTTATTGGCTGGATTATTAGCCATTTCTTTAAGAGCTTCTACTTGCTTCAATGCAATTACTCTTTCATCTGTGCCAGAATTAATAATGGCTTGATTTACCTTCATTATAGCTTCAGCTTCGGCTGCTGCAATTGCTTGTATAGCCTTTGCTTTACCTTCTGCTTCTAATAATTGTGATTCTCTTAAACCTTCTGCTCTTCTTATTTGAGATTCCTTTTGACCTTCTGCTTCAAGAATCTTAGATCTTTTTTCACCTTCAGCTTTTTCTATCTGTGATTGTCTTTGTCCTTCTGCTTGTAATATTGCAGCTCTCTTATCTCTTTCAGCTTTCATTTGCTTTTCCATGGCCTGTTGTATTTCTGCTGGTGGAACTATGTTCTTAATTTCTACTGAAAGAATCTTGATACCATAAGCATCTGTAACTTCATCAATAATACTTAATAAGTCTTGGTTAATAGCATCTCTTCCTGATAATACCTCATCAAGAGTCATGTTACCAATAATATTTCTCATATTAGTTGTAGCTGAATATACAATACCTGATCTAAAGTCTTCTATATTATATACAGCATCTTTTGCATTTAATAACTTAAAGAATATAACATTATCAACGGATATTTTAACATTATCCTTAGTGATAACTGATTGTGGTGGTACATCTAAAATTTGTTGCTTTGTTGTTACTTTCTTTCTAACAAAGTCTACAAACGGAATCATAAAATGCCAACCTGGTTCTAAAACCTTATGAAATTGTCCTAAACGTTCTACAACTGCTAAATACCCTGTGTTAACGATTTTTATTGAAGAAGCTAATATAATCACTATGAATAATATTGCTACTCCTAAAATGATTAATCCTGTTAAATTCATTACTATTCCTCCCCTAATCCTGTTACTAATAATTTATTACCATCAATTCCTGTGACTTGGAATTTCTGACCTCTTTTGATTTTACTTCCTCTATTTTCACCAGTCCAGTAAACTCCACTTACCTTAAATGTAAATGTATCTACTATATCCTCTTCTGCAACAAATTCTCTACCTATATACGTCTCTTCCATCAAAGGTACTCTTTCTGTAGTTTTTTTAAACTTTTTCTTTGCCCATGGATAACCAATTGCTATTGAAACAATGCTTACCACACCGAAAATAGTAAGTTGCCATCCAAAGTTAAGACCTAGTAAACCTGCAATTACTGCTGCAAAAGCTCCAATTGCAAACCATACAAAGAGAAATGCACTAGTAAATAGGTCTAATAATATTGCTCCAGCTGCAACTACTAACCATAAGATTAATGTTCCCATTATTACTTCCCCCTTATTATTTGGTATACCTTTCCTGTAAAGTAATTATACCATTTATTAATTGTTACTTGTAGGTATTTAATTTCTTTTATGGACATATTATATTTTATATATTATCTTTTAACAAGGTTGATTTAATAACTTTAAGTGGTATTTAATATCGTATTATCTTCATAATCTTCTACTATCTCTCACTTTCATTGATTTACTAATATTTTCATCTTATTATATTTATAGAATAGTAATAATATGAAATACTACTATATGAAGAATAAATATTGGAGTTGAAAGATATGAATTTTATAAAAGTAGCAGCAGCTTGCCCAGTTTCAAGAGTTGGGGATGTTGATTATAATCTTACTAATATAATTACACTAGTTAAAGAAGCAACAGTGAATGGGGCTAAGTCAATAGTTTTTCCAGAACTATGCATAACATCATATACTTGCGGTGATCTATTTCTACAAGATACTTTATTAAATAAGTCAATGGATGCTATTAAAGAACTTCTTCTAAGAACTAAAGACTTAGATATCTTAATTGCAATTGGAGCACCATTGCTACATAACAGTACTCTTTATAATTGTGCCTATATTTTGTTTAAAGGAAGAGTTCTTGGTATAGTACCTAAATCCTATATTCCAAATTATAGTGAATTTTATGAAAAACGTTGGTTTACTGAAGGTCTTGGAGTTAGAGATAAACTAATTAATCTACCTTTTCAAAAGGATGTTAACTTTGGCACAAATTTAATATTTTCCTGCAAAGAATTTAACTATGGTTTCGAAATTTGTGAAGACTTATGGGTGACTATTCCACCAAGTTCCTACCTTGCATTAATGGGAGCAAACATAATTGGAAACCTTTCTGCTTCAAATGAACTTGTTAGCAAAATGGAGTATAGAAAATCCTTAATATCTAATCAAAGCGCACGTTCAATTTGCAGTTATATATACTCATCTGCCGGAGTCCATGAATCCTCTACAGATTTATTATTTAGTGGCCATTTATTAATTAGTGAAAATGGTAGCTTGCTAAAGGAGAATGAAAGATTCCAAAGAGAAAATGAGATTATCTACTCTATAATTGATATATTTAAATTAAATTCAGATAGAATGAAAAACCTAAGTTTTAGAGACTCTTCTAGAATGGTTTCTGTTGAACCAAAAGTAATAACTTTCAATTATGAAGATACAAAGATTAAAGTTTTCGATAGGTATATTGATAAACATCCTTTTGTTCCATCTAATGAACATGAAAGGGAGATGAGATGTAAGGAGATATTCAATATCCAAGCATCAGCATTAGCTAAGAGATTTGAACATACTGGTCTTAAGAAAGCTGTAATAGGGATTTCAGGTGGACTTGATTCAACTCTAGCCTTACTTGTAGTAGTAAAAACCTTTGAACTTTTAAAATACCCAATGAAAGATATTGTCACAATAACAATGCCTGGTTTTGGAACTACTGATAGAACTTATAATAACGCTTTATCTTTATGTCAAGAAATTGGATGTGATTTAAGAGAGATAAATATAGTCAAAGCTGCTTTACAGCATTTTGAAGATATTGGCCACGACAAAGATATACATGATGTTACCTATGAAAATGTTCAAGCAAGAGAAAGAACTCAGATTCTTATGGATTTAGCTAATAAAGAAGCTGGATTATTAATAGGTACAGGTGATCTTTCTGAGCTTGCTCTCGGTTGGTGTACTTATAATGGGGATCACATGTCAATGTACTCTGTTAATCCATCAATACCTAAAACCCTTGTAAGATACCTTGTTAATTATGTAGCAGAAAAAGAAGTATCTAAGAAGGTATCAGATACATTATTTGATATTTTAGATACTCCAGTTAGTCCTGAATTATTACCAAAGGATGCTGAAGGTAAAATTGCTCAAAAAACTGAGGATATTGTAGGTCCATATGAATTACATGACTTCTTCCTATATCACTTTATTAAGAATGGTTCATCAAAAGAAAGAATACTTTTCTTAGCTAAAGAAGCCTTTAAAAATGACTATTCTGATACTGAAATACAGAAATGGTTAGATAAATTCATGTGGAGATTCTTCACTCAACAATTTAAAAGAAGTGCTCTTCCTGATGGTCCAAAAGTTGGTAGCATCTCTTTATCTCCTAGGGGAGATTGGAGAATGCCTTCTGATGCTACTCCATGGAAGTAGTTTATTTTCCACCTATCAATAAATAATATAAAGATAAGAGAGGACATAGGTATTAATTTACAATCATATGAGCTGCAAACTTTCTACCTATATCCTCTTCTTATTAACTACTCTATATTCAATATTAAAACAACAGTTACATTCTCTCTGTAACTCTTTTTTTTCTAACATAATTTACTATTCTCATCTTAAATCTTTCCATTTCTTTAAGTTTATAAAAATTTAATAAATCTATTGCTAAGAATAATCCATCTATTATTAAGTATTTAAGATCCATAAGATTTTCTTTATCCTTATCTTCAATCTCTATATTATCACTTTTTACTTTTAGAGTTTCAAAAACTATTTTACCATTTGTAAGTTTTTCAACAATCTCTTCTTCACTATAATTTGTAAAGTTACTTTCTAATAATTCTTCTATAAATGAAATATATTCACTATTCAACCCTTTAAATTCTTCATATGTAGATTCTAATGTCATTTTTATACCTCTCTCTTTTAATATATAATTATTCATTTATTATATATTAAAAATTCCTTTATTTAAATATATTGCATTAATTGATTTAGGAATATAAGAAAAAAAAGGATACACTTAGGCATCCTCTGCTTCTAATAAAACCCTTTATTTATTTAAGTTATATATATATTTCCCATATATATCTTTATAGTCAACAAATCCTATTTCCCTACTATCACCACTTCTTGTTCTATTATCTCCTAAAACATACATTTTTCCTTCTGGTACTTCTATTCTTGATATGTCTGTAGTAAATGTACCCTCTGGAATATAACTTTCTTTAAATTCCTCATCATTTATATATAACTTATTATTTTTACATTCAATAGTTTCACCCGGAAGGGCCATTATTCTTTTAATCCAATACTTACCTTCACCAGTTTCTTTATTTTCTCTATGACTCTCTAGAATAACAATATCTCCTCTATTATAGATATTTCCATATCTAGTTACCTTCTCTATTATAAGTTTATCTTCATCTTGTAAAGTTGGATTCATTGATACACCACTAACTTCTGCCACGTCAAAAACTGCAACTTTAATGAATATAATACTTAAACATAGTAGTATACTTCCTCCCCACTCTTTTATGAACTTTTTCATTAAATCACTCCGTAACTAAACCTTAATTTATACCTATATTATATAACAATTTTTACCATTAACTCAACAGATTTATATTCTTTGTTAATATATATATAATACTTACCTATTATTTGTATAAAAATAGCTCAATCTAAATAAAACATTTATTTAGATTGAGCTATCACAAATATTAATCAGCAATTCCATATACTGCATCTCTATTAGATACTGCTTCTGTAACTAATCTTATAAGTTCTTTTTTATCTTCTTCATTATTTACTATATCCATTTTATCCATATCTATAATAAGCACTTGTGAAGCTTTATAGTGATTCTGTACCCAATTATCATAGTCTTTCCAAAGGAATCTATAATACTCTAGTAATGAATCATCAATTTCAAATTCTCTTCCTCTTAAGTTAATTCTGTTGATTACTGTTTCAAAGGAACCTTTTAAATATACCATTAAATCTGGTGCTTTCTTTGGTAAAGTTTCTAACTCTTCCATCATGTTATCCAAAAGATTTTCATATATAGACATTTCCAATTCAGAAATTCTACCTAGTTCCATATTCTTCTTTGCAAAATACCAATCCTCATAGATTGATCTATCTAAAACATTATTTTGATGATATAAAGCCTCTTTAATACTTTTAAATCTAGTATTTAAAAAATAAAGTTGTAAAAGAAACGGGTATCTATTCTTTTGAATCTCTTCTTCACTTTCACTATAAAATAGGGGTAAAATTGGATTATCATCCACACTTTCGTAAAATACTTCTGAGTTAAAATGTTCACCTAAAGCCTTTGCTACTGAGCTTTTACCTAGACCAATCATACCTCCAACAACTATCAACATGACTCACCTATCCTTACTTTATCTTTAGTACATACATAAGGATACAAACATAGTCCTTTTTAGTCAAGTGTAAGATTTGCTAATGAAAACTCTTTGCAATTTTCATCAAAATAAGATATACTTAATAAGTTAGTGCGAATATTTACGTTATAAAAAAACTCAACAAATGATTTTTAGTAGATAATTAAAAGCAAATTTCAAAACGAAGGGAACATTACATGGAAAAAATTACATTCAAGGATTTAAATTTAAAAGAAACGATATTAAGAGCTATAGAGGACTTAGGATATGAGTATCCATCTCAAATCCAAGCAGAAGCAATTCCTCTTGCAATAGAAGGTAACGATATAATCGGTCAAGCGCAAACTGGTACAGGTAAAACGGCCGCTTTTGGTTGCTCTCTATTAAACAACATTGTTAAAGGTGACAACATTGCGTCTATAATATTAACGCCTACTAGAGAGCTTGCTATTCAAATATATGAAGAATTAAATAAGCTTTCAAAATACGAAAAAATTAACGTTCTACCTATATATGGTGGAGATTCAATTCAAAAACAAATTAGAGAATTAAGAAGAGGAGTAGATGTAGTTGTTGGTACTCCTGGTAGAGTTCTAGATCTAATAAACAGAAAAGTATTACCTCTTTCTCATGTACAATGTTTAGTACTTGATGAAGCTGATGAAATGCTTAATATGGGATTCATTGAAGATATAGAAACTATTCTTAAAGAAGTCCCATCTGATAGACAAACTCTACTTTTCTCAGCTACAATGCCCGCTGCAATACAAAAATTAGCTAGAAATTATCTAAAGAAAGACTATAAAATCGTAAATATTAAAAAGGTTGCAATGACAGTTTCTAAGATTACTCAAGGATTCTTCGAAGTTAATCAAAGAAATAAATTTGAAGCACTTTGTAGAGTATTAGATTACGATACTCCAAATGCTGCAATCATCTTCTGTAAAACGAAGAAAGGTGTTGATGATCTAGTAGAAGGTCTTCAAGCTAAAAATTATGTTGTTGAAGGTATGCATGGTGATATGTCACAACTTCATAGAATGAAAACTTTAAAGAGATTTAAGGAAGGTTCATTAAGCTTCTTAGTTGCTACTGATGTTGCTGCTAGAGGAATTGATGTTGATGGTATAACTCACGTTATTAACTATGACTTAACTCAAGACGTAGAAAGTTATGTTCATAGAATTGGTAGAACTGGAAGAGCTAATAGAGAAGGTACTGCTTACTCATTTATTACTCCAAGAGAAAACTCAATGCTTAGACAAATAAGAACAGTAACTAAGGGAGATATTCAAAAAATGCCAATCCCTACTGTTGCTCAAATATTAGAGGCTAAAGCTGCTGCAAGAACTGAAGAAATCGAAAAGGTTCTTACTGAAAATAAATTTGAAAAGTATACATCAATTGCTAATGATTTATGTAATAAATTCAACCCAACTGATGTTGTTGCAGCTTTAATGAAGATGCAATTTGATAAGGAAATGAGTTTCGACTATACAAACGATACTATGGAATCTCCAAGAGCTACAACTACTAGCTCATCATATGGTGGTGGCCGTGGTAACGGTAATGATGTTAGATTATTCTTCTCTATCGGAAAGAGAGATAACTTAACTCCTAAAACTTTAGTAAAGTTCATAACTGAAAAAGCTGATATTAATGGTAAGAAAGTTAATAGAATTGATATTCTTGAAAGTTTCTCATTCGTAACAGTAGATAGTGATATCTCTGAAAAAGTTCTTCAAGCTTGTACTGGTCATAAGATTAACAAGAGAAGAGTTAATGTAGAGGTTGCTACAAAGAGAAGATAATCTCTTATAAAGAAACAACTCCATTTTCAGGAGTTGTTTTTTTATTCCATAATAGATTTTATTAAAGTTTCAACTTCTTCCTTTCCTATTTGCCATTCTCCCTTTTTGTCCTTCTTCATATTTATTATAACTGTTTTCTTCTCATTCTTAATCTCAGCTTTTCCTATATATATTATAAAAGTCTTCATTACCTCTCTATTTATTTCATCTTCACTCATGCCAGAATACTTTGTGATATCCTTTGTCATATCCTCAATTGTATCATCCATTATCTTTTCGAAATCCAATCCCCTTACCTCTACATTAACAATAGCATTATCACCATTAATCTCAGATGAAACTGCATTAAACTCCACTTTTTTCATAGCTGTAGTAACTGAAGTAAGTAAATCTTCAGTTAACTTATCATCTAAACTTTTCTTTATGGCTGGATCACTTGCAACACCCATTTTAAAGCCTTCGTTCCTAAGGCTTATTATAGAAAAAAACTCTGCATCACTTAACCCTATTTTTTCGATTCCCTCTTTATTCTCACTTATTAAAATTCCCATATATATGTTTAAACTTTCCTCGGGCGTTATCTCACTCTTCTTCTCACAAGAAATAATAACAAGTGATAATATTGCTATTAACCCCATAGTCATTATTCTCTTTAAAATTTTCTTCATATAGTCTCTCCTTAAAATTATACTTGTTAATACAATAGTCATATTATTCATCTCTCTTTACTCCTGTGATTAGATATTTCATAAATAAAAAGAACTCCCATTATGGAAGTTCTTTTTATTTTAAAATATTCTATAATTTTCTTGAAATAGCCACTATATCATAAATATCAATTATATTATCTTTATTTAAATCATACTCCTCATTAAATCCATATTCGCCTTTTTGCAAATTATATTTTTCAGCCACAATAGCTAGATCTAATAAATCAGAAGGTGGTCCTGGTTCTTCGACCTTTCCTAAGTCTGTCCAAAATTGAGTCCATACGTTTGGTGCCATATTGCTTATTCCATCATAGGTACATTGATACTTCTTTCCGTTAAATATTACTATATCTCCTTTTTTATAAATTGTAGAGTTACTATAATTTGAGTAGACCTCTACAATACTCACCTTAACAGATGCAATATTTGATGTTGCGGCTATTGCCCCCTTATTGATTACAGCCTTGTATTTATAAATTCCATTCTTTTTACCTGTAATGTCATAAGTGAATGTCTTTGCAGCATTTGTTATTGTTTCTGTCTTTATTTTTACATCATTTTCATATACATCTAAAGAAGTTCCATTACTATTTGATGGTACATCTACTGTTACTTTATAACTACCAGTTGTACTACCTGCTGTGGAGGTATTTACTCCTGGTGCCCTTACATCTATCTTTGGTCCTACATATACAGATATACTGTTTGATTCTATCTCATACTGTCCATCCGTAATAACAGCTCTATAGTTATAGTCACCATTAGCTTTACCCTTAACATCATGTGTAATTCTTTTTGCTGTATTATCAATACTTACTGTCTTTACTAGAGTATTCCCTTCATATAATTTAACAACATTACCCTTACTGTTTGCAGGAACGTCTACTATTACTGAATAATTACCATCTCTACTATCTACTGTACTAGCTGATACTAAAGGTGCCTTTAGGTTTACTACTACCTTATTTCGCTCTACCTCAGCCTTTGACGCATATCCATTTAGCTTTAAGTTTTGAGGTCCTTTTGATGGTCTTAACGTCATTGTTCCCATGATTAAATCATTTTTACCTGTTGCAAGATTAGACCATATACCACCTGTAATTGTAAAGTGAATAAAGTCCCCTCTAACTTCTCTCTTAACAGTAGCTCCATTTGCCCAAGGCTCAGTTCTAAAATTTACACAATTAGGTAAATCAAACTCAAATACCCAATCATTTGTAATAGTTTTACCTGTATTATTAATTAAACTTATTGTGTATTCATTATTAGGATGATCAAAGTTTTCTGTAAACTGAACATCAAAATCCATAAGTGGCAAAGTATTTTCTTTATGCTCTACCTTTAATGGCCCTGCTGCATCTAACTTATTTTTTGCAATTGTTGTTAAATCATCACCTATAACATATTTACCTGTACTATCTTTAGTATAGTCACCATCTATCTCCCAAATCATAACACCACCAAGATTCTTATTGACGATATAATCCATCTTTTCACCCATAGATTGTTCATCTTCAAAGCTTAGCCATACCTTTTTCTTCTCATTCCAAACATATGGTACCTTTGATACATCATCCCAGAATCTTTCATAACCTAGGGCTTTATCTGCTAATAGATTTTTAACATGCCATAAAGGATTTGAACCACCTGGTTCTTCTGAACCATCTGGAAGTTTATCGTGCCATACATTATCTATTCCTGTTGCACCCCACCCCTCTGATTCATCAATTTTTCCTTGCCATGCGCTACCATACAACCCTCCTGGATAGCTTGAAGGGGTAACCTTCTCCCAACCTCTTGTATAATATGGTACACCTACAACAATTTTTGAAGGATCACAAATGCCAGAAAAATATCTTACTGACCAATCTGTACTTAAATAATCATATCCAAGTGGCTTAGTTGCAGGATCTCTATTATCTGAATAAAGTGGTGAATTGTGTGCTACATATCCATCCCATGCTCCGTGATAATCATAGGACATCAAATTTATAAAATCTAAATAATCTACATATTCTCCTCTTCCCATTCCACCAAGTACCCAACCTGATGCCGTAACAGCTGCTGTTAATAAATACTTCTTTCCATCTTTATCTGATGCTTCATCTATTGTCTTTCTTAATACCTTCATCATTTCAAGATAATCATTATATAATCTAGCTCTTATTGGTTCGGCTACTGGAAAATCAATAGGATTTCCTGCTTCTCCAACTGATGTAGGATATTCATAATCTATATCTGCACCATCAAAGCCATAATCCCTTAAAAATTTTACTACTGAATCAGCAAAGGTTTGTCTTCCTGCTGCTGTTTGACACATTGTATAAAATCCTGATGATTCAGCCCATCCTCCTATTGATATCATCGTCTTTACATTTGGATACTTCTTTTTGTATGAGTTTAAAACATTAAAATGCCCCTTATATGGAAAATCCTTAGTTTGTCCTGGTAACTCAGCTTCTAAGGCTGCTACTTTATCTCCTATTGCAATCTTATTATCCTTGTCTATATGAGCAAATGCATAATTTATATGAGTCATTTTATCCCACGGCATTCTATCTGCTGTATAATTATCATTTGCAGGTTTGTTATATGCCCATTCTGGAAAATAGGCTACAACCTTTCTTTCAACTGTTTCTGTCATAGATCCCGAAGTAGCTTGTACACTTTTTTCTTCTATCCCCTTTGCATTTACTAAAGATACTGGTATCAATGTTGCACCTACTGTAACCATTGCTATAAGTGATATTAAACCTTTTCTTAAACTTTTCATTTTATCCCCCTCTTTCTAACATTACTAAGTTTATTTTACTCCTATAGATTTGAAAGAATAAAACTTTCGTAACAATTATTCCTACATTTCATTTTATTATTAGACTTTCATTTACAATCTTCTCTATTTGAAATCCCAATAATGAAATACTTGTATCCTTAAGGGGAATTGTATATTTTCATTCCCTATAGAAGATATTAAAATAATAATTTTGGTTAAATATACTATAAAAAATAGTAGCACAACTTAAAGGTTGTGCTACTAAAAATAGTTTTATTGTAACTTAAAACTAGAATATTATATTATAGATAGTCTATCTGA
Source organism: Clostridium zhoujianii (assembly GCF_051590805.1). Lineage (NCBI taxonomy): Bacteria > Bacillati > Bacillota > Clostridia > Eubacteriales > Clostridiaceae > Clostridium > Clostridium zhoujianii. The sequence continues at coordinate 1,040,059 of NZ_JBPUTF010000001.1, read as the reverse complement.
AAAATTCTTGGGTTGCATAAACTTTATTACCTATCTTATAAACACCTACTCCAATTCCAGTGAAGTTAGTTGATAAGATATTTTTTCTATGGCCTGATGAATTCATCCAGTTAGTCATAAATTGGTTAGCTAAAGCATTAGCATCAGATACACCACCTATATAGGCTATATTTTCTCCCCATGCACTGTAACTTACCCCATCATTTTTCATCTGAACTGTAATAAGGTTACCCTCTGGGTCATTATGGTCAAAGTATCCTCTATCTCCCATATCTTGAGATTTAATTCTTGCATACTTTTCCATAGTAGAATTATATGATAATGCTGCAGCTCCAGCCTTAGCTCTTTCAGCATTTACCTTTTCGAAAATCATTCTTTCTACTTCTGCCATAAATTTTTCATTAGATGTTGGTACTTGTGGTTTGTTTACTGTAGGAGGTGTAACTTGTGGAGTCTCTACTACAGGCGGTTTTTCAACTGATGGCGGAGCTACCTGTGTAGGTGGAGTTTCTATCTCTTCTTTGCTATCACCTGCATTCCCTGGAACCTCAACCTTATCTTTTGAATCCTCTAATGGCTTGTCCTCATCATTTCCTGAAGTATTATTATCTGGCTGAATTATATCCTCATCTGGATTCTCTCCACTATTACCTTCTTCAATCTCTGTCTTATTTCCTCCAATTATATCTTTGAAAAAATCATTAATACTAATAAATATTTTTTTTATCTTAAACCAAATATATCCAAAGAATCCTTGTTTCTTAATAGATAACTCTTCCTTCTCATTAGAATCTTCACTAACTTTTACTTCTTCTGATTTTTCTACATTCTCAGTAAGGTTGTCTCCATTTTTATTAGATACAAGTAGATTTATACTTTCTATATTTGTATTCTTATCTATTGAAGCAAATGCTGTTGTTCCTACCCCTCCTAATAATGTTATTGATACTAATAGGGCAATTAGTTTCTTTTTCATCTGTACCACTCCTTTTTATTTTTTTGAACTTAATTACTTAAGTCCAATATCTTATTAGTTAAAGTACTTTTTACTTTTCACTAGTGGCCTCAGATACAGTTATAACATATTTCATTCATTATTTTTCTGAAAATTATTACTTTTACTTCATTTTTCTTTTTTAAATGGATATGAAATCTTTACATGTTAATTATAACTTAAGTTACTTTCCCTTTATGACAGGGATAGAAAAGGTTTTACATTTTATTCCTAGGTGTAAATTTCCACCTACTTTATTTAATATTTTTATTCATTTTAGTAATAAAAATCCTCAAACTCTATTACTTTAGATAATTCTTAATTAAAGATTTAAATTCATATTCCTCAAATATCTTGGACATTATTTTTTTATTTTCTTCAAATTTGTATTCTAAATCTTCTAATTTATGCTCAATTGGTGCATCTAATCTAATTTCTCCAAGCTTTTTACTTAAAATTGCTGAAGCTTCTCCTAGAATCTCACCCTCTTCTGTTGGTTCTTTTAGCAGATAATTCAATGGTGATTTTGCAATACCTAATGCTTCTTTCCAAAATAACTTTAATTCTTTTTCCTCTTTCTTATCTAAACCTTTTATATTCTCATAAAGATTCTCTATTGTTCCATATTCCTTTATTAAAGGTATTCCTGACTTCTCTCCAACTCCTTTTACCCCTGGAATGTTATCAGATGTATCACCAACTAATGCCTTTAAATCAACAAGTTGTGCAGGCGTAAGGCTATATTCTTCTTTAATATATATAGGTGTATATTCAAACACATTTTTAGGTGTATTAAATATTGATCTATCTATTCCATACTTTTCATTAAGATCATCAGCTTTACCTGTAACTAACCAAACTCTCGTATTTCTATCACATAACTGAAGGGAATCCCTATCCTTAGTCATTATATTAACAAGTATTTCATCTTGAAACTTTGCCGCATAGCTTCCTAAATAATCATCTGCTTCAAATTCTAAACTACTAGCTTGAGGTATCTTTAATTCAGCTAATAATTCTTGCATAGTAGCAAATTGTTCCTTCAATGGCTTGTCCGTTTCTGATCGTGTCCCTTTATAATCAGAATATAATTCTTTTCTAAAGGTATTTCGTGTTAAATCCCAGGCTACTAATATGTGACTTGGTTGCTGTTCCTTTAATATTGAAACTATTGTTTTCATCATAGGATAAACTGCATTTACATATTTACCTGAGGATGTTTGTAATAACTTCTCAAAAATCACTTCTTTTTCTTCCCTTGTTCTTGCTTTATAATATGCTGATGGCATAGTCCCAAAATACGCTGTAGTAAGCATTGAACTTCCATCAATTAATAATAAACTCTTCATATGATCCTCCAATTGTTTTCTATTGTTCTATATTATTTAACTTCATTTTTTATTAATTGTATATAGTATTTTAAAACTTTATTTACTTATTGGTAAATTACCTTTTTTCATAGTGAATCTTATTGTACTTTCTCTATTTTTTAATTCACCATGAATCTATATTCTACATATATTATTATTACGTAAATGTGAATAATTCAAGGAAGTGATTATTATGAATGAAGATAAATATTGTCCACCTATAATAAACCCATCAGATCCTAATACTATTCCAAAGTTTGTAGATCATCTTCAAATACCAGAGGTTGCAACACCAATTATTCCTTCAAGGGGTTCAGAAAATAAAGATTTTTATTATATCACAATGGAAGAAGTTTACCATAAGTTTCATTGCTGTTTCCCTGAAACAAAAGTTTGGGGATATGATGGAATGTATCCTGGTCCAACTATAGAAGTATTTAAAAATAATCCTATACAGGTACAATGGGCAAACTGTTTGCCATGTAAGCATATTCTACCAGTAGACACCACTCTTCATGGAGTAGCTCATAATCCTCAGGTAAGAACTGTAGTCCACTTACATGGTGCTAATGTTAAACCTGATAGTGATGGTAATCCAGATGCCTGGTTTACAAAAAATTATTCTGTCACTGGTCATGCTTTTACTAGGGAAGTGTATGAGTATCCAAACAACCAACCTAGCACTACTCTTTGGTATCATGACCATGCTATTAGCTTAACAAGACTTAACGTATATGCTGGTCTTGCTGGTTTATATATTATTAGAGATTCTATAGAATCTAAATTAAATCTTCCAAAAGGTAAATATGAAATTCCTCTTATAATTCAAGATAAATCTTTTAATGAAGATGGTTCTTTATTCTATCCAGCAGGCCCTGAACCTGATCCAAAGGCTCCTGCTGTTACAGTATATCCATCAATAATACCAGGCTTTGCTGGAAATACAATATTAGTAAATGGTAAAGTTTGGCCATATCTTAATGTTGAACCACGTAAATACAGATTTAAAATACTAAACGCATCTAACACTAGTGCATATACTTTAAATTTATCAAATGAAGATACTTTTTATCAAATTGGTACTGATGGTGGATTATTAGATTTTACAAAGAAATTAAAATCATTTATTTTAGAACCTGCTGAAAGAATAGATTTAATAATAGACTTTTCCAAGTCAAAGGGTAAAGAAATAATTTTATTAAATAGCGATAGTAATGCTGATGAAAATACTTCTATGGTTATGAAATTTAAAGTTGAGAAAACTTTAAAATCTTTGGATAACAGCTGCATTCCTAATATATTAGATCCTAATAAAAGAATAAACCAAAATTTAGCTTCTAAAATTAGACCTTTAGTTTTAACAAGACATACAGATGAATATAATAGGCCAATGTTTTTGCTAAATAATAAGATGTGGACTGATCCTGTAACAGAGATAGTACAACTAAATTCTATCGAAATGTGGGATATAATTAATCCATTCACCAGAGCTCATCCTATTCATGTTCATTTAGTTCAATTTAAAATAGTATGTAGAACTCCCTTCGATGTTCCTTACTATGAGGAAACAGGTAAAATTAAATTTACTGGTAATCCTGAAGAACCTTTAGATTTCGAAAGAGGTTTCAAAGATACAGTTAGAGCTGAGCCTGGTAAAATCACAAGAATAATAATGCAATTTAAGGATTATCCTGGAGACTTTGTATGGCATTGTCATATCCTTGAACATGAAGATTATGATATGATGAGACCTCTTAGAGTTTTAGAATAAAACTTCACCTATATGATCTCCTGACCACCTAAAAATAGGAGGTAAACTACCTCCTATTTTCATTACTGATATTTATCTCATACTTTACTTTTTTACATCTTTTTCTATTACTTTTATATCTCAATTCCAATACTACTTTAAAATAATGTTTATCTTATTAATTCATAACAATATCAATAAATACTTTGTATTTATTTCCATATTTGGTATAATTATTATTGATATATACTAATGCTAGTGCTTAAGGGGGAGAGCATATGGAAACAACTTTAAAATATTCAATGTATTTAGAGGATGGACATCCTACATTCAAATTTAATAAAAACAACCCCATACCAACGCTGCTTTCCAATGTTGAATATAATCTTATAGAAAATCATTTAGAGAAATACCTTGGGAAAGTTGGGGGAGTATACCACGAACATATCTCAGAAATCATGCATTTGGACATAATATATTTTATGCCTACAAAAGAAAGACCTTATTATACCTTTGTTACCGCAGGTATGAGTTCCATACCTATGAACATTCCTGCAAATACTAAAGAAGATAAATATGCTGAACTTGTAATAACCTTACCTGCTAATTGGAAGATTGGTGAAGAAGACCTTAAAGACATTAAAAATTATTGGCCTATACAATTACTTAAAGATATTGCTAGATATCCTTTTAAAAATAAAAGTTGGCTTGGACCATGCCATACAATTGATAATGAGTCTGATGAAGAACTTAACTTATATAACAACTCATTTTCTGGAGTTATACTTTTTCCAAATTTCACTTTAGATCCAGAATTCAGTAAAATTTTTATCAATAAAAATAAAACTATAAAACTCCATTCCTTAGTTCCATTATATAAAGAAGAAATTAATTTTAAGATTGATAATGGTTCTGAACCACTATTTAATAAATTTATATCTAAGAATATTAATGAGGTTATTAATTTAAATAGATTGAATACATGTAATAAGAAAAAGGGATTATTTAGTATATTTTATAGGTAAGAAAAGCTGTGGCTATCCATAGCTTTTCTTATTGAACATTTTCTTTAATTATAAATAGTTCTTGACCATACTCTACAAATTCATTATTTCTTATACATATTTCTTTCATTACCCCATCAACTGGAGATACTAATTCTATTTCTACATTTAAATATTTGATTATTCCCAATATAGATCCCTTTTTAACATTATCATTTAAATTTACAAAAGGCTCCTGATTAAATGGATTAACTATCTCTATCAATGATACATATTTTGAAGTCACCTCTACATACTCTTCATCTTTACATATAGTTCCTGCGACTTCTTTCATTGCCATATTCCTTAGCTTCACACCCTCATCTTCAGTAGATTTCTTCATAATAATCGTGGTATCTTTACTTTTAAATTCTAAATAATTAATATCTGTACTATTAAATTCATTGATTATTTCTACAACACTCTCTACTCTCATACTAAATCTCACTATTAAACATTGTAATTAAACAACTCTATTCTCCTTATATATTTAACTCTTTATATTCATACTATAAGTTTAACATATATTGTATTAATTATCAATTAATGTATTTTTTTATATATTTTAGCATAACCTTCACTCCGAGTTAATATATTTTTATTAACTTTACACTTTATTATTCTACTAATATACATCTATTAAAAATTCAATTTAAAAATATAAAAAACCCAGTAAAAGTAAAAACTTCTACTGAGCTTTTTTTTTTACCATACTACCCTGTATTGTCTAACCTATGGATATTTTACCATCCTATGATAAATAATAATGCTTAATTGGTTTTAGATCTTCATCTAATTCATAAACTAAAGGTGTTCCTGTTGGTATATTTAAATTAGCTATACCGTCACTTGAAATATTATCTAAGTACTTAACTAAAGCTCTTAGAGTATTACCATGTGCTGAAATTATAATTTTCTTACCTGCTTTCAATTTTGGTGCTATATTTTCATTCCACTCCTCTAATACTCTTTTCTCTGTATCAGCTAAGTTTTCTGTAACTGGTATTTCACTTTCATTTAAGCTACTATATTTTGCTTCATGTCCAGCATATCTTGGATCATCTTTAGTCAACTCCGGTGGCTTAACATCCACATATCTTCTCCATTTATGAACTTGTTCTGCACCATACTTTTCTGCAGTTTCATCTTTATTTAGTCCTTGTAATGCTCCATAATGTCTTTCATTTAGCTTCCATGACTTTTCTACTGGTATCCACATTAAATCCATCTCATGAAGTGTAATCCATAAAGTTCTTATAGCCCTTTTTAGAACTGAAGTATATGCTTCATCAAATATAAATCCATTTTCCTTTAAAATCTTCCCTGCTTGTCTAGCTTCTTTTAATCCATTTTCAGATAAATCTACGTCAGTCCAACCAGTAAATCTATTTTCTAAATTCCATTTACTTTCTCCATGTCTTATTAATACTAACTTAATCATTAAAACCTCTCCTTCCAAATATATTATTATATCTATCTATTTACTACCCTGCTTACAAGTAGCTTTAATACTTTATATTAGATTTTTTATATTTGATACCATATATTATTATTTTTAGTTATATAGTTAATTTATACTATTATAATAACACAATTGATAATTATTTTCAATTACTCTTTTGAAATAATAAAACTCTACCAATAATAAGTAGAGTTTTACTATCATTATATATCTTTTGAAATTAACACAATATCATAGATATCAATTATATTATCTTTATTTAAATCATAATCTATGCTATAGCCTGCTTCTCCCTTTTGTATGTTATACTTTTCAGCTGCAATTGATAAATCTAATAAACCATCATCTGTAATAGCAACTCCTAGATCCTTCCACTTATTAGGATTTTTATCTGGTGCCTCATTAGAAGACCACCATCCTATAAATTCATATTTCCTTCCATTGTATATAACAATCTCACCTTGCTTAGTATAACCTACTGCAGAATCCCATGCTGGATAGTTATCAACAATCTTTACTTTTACAGTTGCAATATTAGACTCTTTACTAAATATCGTATTCCTAATTACAGCACTATAAGTAAAGCTACCAGTTTTCTTACCTGTCATACTATAAGTAAAATCTTTCATTGAATTATTTATTACTTCAGTCTTTACTAAAGCTCCATTTTCATAAAAATCTAGAGTTGTTCCATTACTTCCACTAGGAACATTAACTGTAACAGTATACTTGCCATCTAAACTCTTTGATGTCGATGTTACAACTGTTGGAGCCTTTATTTCAATATCTGGTCCAACATAAACAGATGCTATTCTTGAAGTTCTCTCCTTCCCATTCCCCTTTATAACCACTTTATAGTTATAGGTACCGCTCTGTTTTCCTGTCATCTGATAGTTGAATGTCTTTTCACTTGAATTTATATTTTCTGTCTTTATTTTTGTATTACCTTCATATAATTCAACAGTTTGCCCATTGCTATTTTCAGGAACCTTTACAGTCACCTCATATTTTCCATCCTTACTATGATTTGTACTTGTTAATACTGCTGAAGGCATTAACTTATCCTTCCCACTATTTATCCTATCCCACTCTGTTTTAGATGCCTTCCCATTAAGAACCATATTTTGTGGTGCAGATGCTACCTTCATTGTAACTTGTCCTTCTGCTAATGTAGTCTTACCTGTACCTAATGCTTTTCCCCATCCTTCTGCTGATGTAATAGTGAAGTGAATGTTATTACCTTGTTTTTTTTGATTTATAGTAAACTCACCTGATGAAAGCCCATCCATATTAACTGTGTTAGGTACATCAAATTCCAATTTCCATGGTGCATTTATTGTAGCACCACTTTTATTATTTATGATAATCTTATCTTCTCCATATGGATGATCATATACTTCTTCTATATCCATATCAAAATCAATAAGAGGTAGTGTATTTGTTTTTTCTTCTATCTTTAATGGTCCTGCTGCATCTAACTTATTCTTTGCTATTGTTGTTAATGTGTCACCAATAACATATTTACCTGTTGAATCTTTTGAGAAATCACCATCAATTTCCCAAATCATTGCTCCACCAAGATTATTATTAACTATATAATCCATTTTTTCACCCATTGATTGTTCATCTTCAAAGCTCAAAAAAACTTTTTTATTTTCATTCCAAACATAAGGTACCTTTGATTTATCATCCCAAAATCTTTGATATCCAAGATTTTTATCTGCCAAAAGATTTTTTACATGCCATAAAGGATTTGATCCACCCGGTTCTTCACTTCCATCTGGAAGTTTATCGTGCCAAATATTATCTATTCCTACCGCTCCTGTTCCCTCTGAATCATCAACTTTTCCCTTCCATGCACTACCATATAATCCTCCTTCACGTTTTCCAGGCTTAACACCTTCCCAGCCTCTTGTATAATAAGGAATTCCAACTACAATTTTTGATGGATCCATCAACCCTGAAAAATACTTTACTGACCAATCAGTGCTTAAATAATTATATTTCATACCTGTTGTAGCCGGATCTTCTGGATCTGAATATAGTGGCGAGTTATGTGCTACATACCCATCCCATGATCCGTGATAATCATAGCTCATTAAGTTTAAGTAATCTAAGTATTGTACGTACTCTCCTCTCCCCATTCCTGCTAATACCCAACCTGAAGCTGTTATAGCAGCTGTTAAAAGATACTTCTTTCCGTCTCTAACACTTGCCTCATCTATTGTATCTCTTAGAACTTTCATCATTTCTAAATAATCATTATATAGCCTCCCTCTCATAGGATCTGCTACTGGAAAGTCAATTGGATTTCCTGATTCCTTAACTGATGTTGGGTATTCATAATCTATGTCTGCCCCATCAAAGCCATATTCCTTTAAAAAATCAACTACAGAGTTTGCAAAGGTTTGTCTTCCTTCTGGAGTTTGACACATTGTATAAAATCCTGAAGATTCTGCCCATCCGCCAATAGAAATCATAGTCTTTACATTTGGGTACTTCTTTTTATATGAGTTTAATACATTAAAATGACCCTTATAAGGAAAGTCACTTGTCTGTCCTGGCAATTCTGCCTGTAAGGCCGCTACCTTATCACTTATTCCAATTTTATTATCCTTTCCTACATGTGCGAAAGCATAATTTATATGGGTGATCTTATCCCAGGGCATTCTATCAGCAGTATAATAATCATTTGCCTCCTTTGTATAAGCCCACTCTGGGAAATATGCTACTACCTTTCTTTCAACTGTCTCTGTAGTTCCTGATGCTTGTACACTACTCATTTGTGAGCTTAAATTCTCTTTCGACTCTACTGCACTTACGCAAAGTGTAGGTAGACTTGTTGCAATGACTGTAGCTGTAATTAAAGCTGATAATAAACGTTTTCTAATAATTTTCATTTTATCCCCCTCTTATATTAATATCCTATAAATAGTTTACCCCTTTCTTTTACATAATTAGTAAAAGAATTTAACAAAAATTATGATAGTATATCCTTATTTTAGACTGATATTTCTATATTTTTTATAATCTTTTCTAATTCAATTGTTATTTTGTATGTTTACGTATTTTATAATTATTATTTAGTTCTAATAAATTAAACCTATAATAATTTACATTATAAAAATAAGGTGTATTAAAACAATTCTTAATCATTTTAATACACCTTATTCTACTTACTGCCTATTCTTTTATGTATCTATCTTTAAAATATCTCTTCTTATCTTCTTCATTAATCGGTCTAAGAACTCTGCAAGGATTTCCTACTGCTACTACCCCTGATGGAATATCTTTAGTTACTACACTTCCTGATCCAATTACAGTATCATGTCCAATTGTAACTCCTGGATTTACAATTGTTCCTGCACCAATCCATACATTATCTTCTATGTTTATTGGAAAAGCATATTGATAACCTTCATTCCTAAGTTCTGTGTCTACTGGATGTCCTACAGTTATTAATGTAACCCTAGGTCCAAAACAAACATGATTACCAATTGTTATTTTTCCTGAATCCAACATCATACAATCAAAATTCGCAAAAAAACTGTCTCCAATTTCTATATTGCGACCATACTCACATTTAAAAGGTTGAGAAATAAAGCATGTACCTACTTTACCAAATAGTTTTAATAGTAATGGATCATTTTGCTTAATTTCAGATGGATGTTTTGCGTTATATTCAAATAATATATCCCTTGTTCTAGTCATATCTTCTTCTACATCTTCCCAGACAGAGTGAAATAATTCACCATTATATTTTTTTTCTAATTCTGTCATAATTCTTCCCCCCATTATTCGTCTACTAATTTATCCTTTATGTTATAACTCTATTTTATATCTTTATTTAATCAGTGTAAACCTTTCCCGAAAAAAATTAATATTATTCTTTTTATAATTTGTCCCACTATGGTATTATCAATATATAAATTCATATCTAAAGGAGCTAAATATGCCTAAATATTTTATAATTTATTTGATTTTTATTAATATATTTGCTTTCATATTTATGTTTGTTGATAAAAAAAGAGCAATAAGAAATAAATGGAGAATTAGGGAGTCAACTCTTATCACCCTTTCAATATTTGGTGGATCAATTGGTATACTATTAGGAATTCAATCCTTTAGGCACAAAACTAAGCATAAAAAGTTTACTATAGGAGTACCTATTATTCTTATAATTCAGATTTCTACTATAATTTATTTATTTCTTTAATAATAAGAAAAAGGCTAGCAGTTCACCTTCTGCTAGCCTAAAAATATTATTTAATCCTTACTAATAACTGACCTGTTTTTACTTGTTGGCCTTCTTTTGCAAATATTGCCTCAACAATTCCGTCTTCTGAAGATACTATGTTTGTTTCCATCTTCATAGCTTCGATTACAACAAGTCCTTCACCAGCTTTAACTTCTTGTCCTTCTTCTACAAGTACCTTAATTACGTTTCCTGGAATACTTGCTCCGATTTCTAGTTTGTTATCAACATCAGCCATTTCAATAGCATTATCTGTTAATCCACCTATAATTCTTTCAGTCTTATCCTTAATTTTGATTTCTCTTCTATTTCCGTTTATTTCGAAATCTAAAGTTCTAAATCCATCTGCATCAAGTTTACCTATTTCAATTAATTGAACTATTAATGTTTTACCTTCTGCCACTTCAATTTCACTTGTTTCTCCTTCAGCTAATCCATGGAAGAATACATCGCTACCCATACGGCTTAAATCACCATATTCAATAACGGATTTTATATAGTCTTCAAATACATCTGGATATAAAGCATAGCTTAGTATATCTTTTCTTGATGGCTTGAATTTATACTTATCTTTTAAGTATTCTTCAATCTTATCAAAGTCTTCTGGAGCTAGTAACTCACCTGGTCTAACCGTTATAGGCTCTTCACCCTTTAATACAAGCTTTTGTAACTTTTCAGGGAAACCACCTTCTGGTTGTCCCATCATACCTTTAAAGTATGAAACTATTGAATCAGGGAATGCCATATTCTTAGCTTTTTCATATATATTTTCTGGTGTTAAATCATTTTGTACCATAAATATTGCCATATCACCAACCATCTTAGAAGAAGGTGTAACCTTTATAATATCTCCAAGCATTTCATTAACAACTTTATACATATGCTTTACATCATTAAATCTATGTCCTAACCCAAAGCTTTCAACTTGTGGCTTAAGATTTGAATATTGACCACCTGGTATTTCAAAATTATATATTTCTGCACTTCCTGACTTTAGCTCAGATTCAAACTGGCTATAAACCGGTCTTACTGTATCCCAATAATCAGATAGCTTTTGTACACCCTCTATATCAATTCCAGTATCTCTATCAGTGTGTCCAAGTGCTGCAACTATTGAGTTAAGTGCAGGTTGACTTGTAAGTCCTGACATAGAATTGAAAGTAGTATCAACTATATCCACTCCAGAATCTGCAGCCATTAACACGGTTGCTACACCATTCCCTGTAGTATCATGAGTATGCAAATGTATTGGAATCGATATTTCATTCTTTAATGCTGTAATAAGCTTCTTTGCAGCGTAAGGCTTAAGTAATGCTGACATATCTTTGATTGCAAGTATATGAGCACCCATCTTTTCAATCTCTTTTGCTTTTTTAACATAGTATTCAAGACTATACTTATCTCTACTAGAATCTAAAATGTCACCTGTATAACATAAAGCAACTTCTGCTACCTTATTACATTCTAACACTTGATCTAATGAAGTTTTTATTCCTTCTAACCAGTTCAATGAGTCAAAGATTCTAAATATATCTATTCCACTCTTAGCGGACTCTTTTATAAATTCTTTAATAACATTATCTGGGTAGTTTTTGTATCCTACTGCATTAGCACCTCTAATTAACATTTGGAACATAACATTTGGGATACGCTTTCTTAGTGATTCAAGTCTTAACCATGGATCTTCTTTTAAGAATCTGTAAGCAGTATCAAAAGTAGCTCCTCCCCACATTTCTAATGAGAATAAATCATTTCCATAAGTAGCTGTAGCCTTTGCAATATTTTTCATATCTCTACTTCTAACTCTTGTAGCCATTAGTGATTGTTGAGCATCTCTCATTGTTGTATCAGTTAGAAGAAGTTTATTTTGGCTTTGAATCCACTTAACCAATCCATCTGGACCTTGTTCATCTAGTATTTGTTTTGTACCTCTTAAACCATCTAATGTTTCTACTTCAGGAATTGCAGGAACATCATATTCTTTTTTAATTCCCTTAGTTTCATTTACTATCTTCTCTCCAATAAATCTTAATACTCTTTGTTCTTCATCAGTTCTTGGTTTTATATCAAATAATTGAGGGTTGTCTGATATGAAATTAGTGTCACATTCACCCTTTTTAAATTGTTCATTATTAAGTACATTGATTAAGAATCCAACATTAGTCTTAACACCTGTAATATTTATTTCCTTGATAGCACGAATTGACTTTCTAATTGTATCCTCAAAAGTTCTTGAGAATGCAGTGGATTTTACAAGTAAACTATCATAGTATGGACTAATTACAGCTCCACTATATCCATTTCCACCATCAAGTCTTATACCAAAGCCTGAACCTGTTCTGTATATATCAATTTTACCTGTATCCGGTGAGAAGTTATTTGAAGGATCTTCTGTTGTAACTCTACATTGAATTGCAAATCCTCTTGGCTTTACATCATCTTGAGAATATATTCCTATTTCCTCTGAAGCTAATGGATGACCTTCTGCTACTAAGATTTGGCTTTGAACTATATCTATACCAGTTGTTAATTCACTAACTGTATGTTCAACTTGTATTCTTGGATTCATTTCTATAAAGTAATGATCTCCATGCATGTCCACTAAGAACTCTAAAGTACCTGCACTTCTGTAATCTACAGACTTAGCTATTTTTATAGCATCAGCACATATTTCCTGTCTTTTTTCCTCTGTTAGTGATAATGCCGGACTAAATTCAATAACCTTTTGGTGTCTTCTTTGGATAGAACAATCTCTTTCATAAAGATGTACTATATTACCATACTTATCTCCAAGAATTTGAATTTCAATATGCTTTGGTCCTTCTAAATACTTTTCAATGAATATATCATCTATGCCAAAAGCCTTCTTTGCTTCATTTTTAGCGCTTCTAAAGTTACTTACAAGTTCATCTGCATTTCTTACAATTCTCATTCCTCTACCGCCACCACCAGCAGCAGCCTTTACCATTACAGGATATCCACATTCCTCTGCAATTTTAATAGCCTCTTCTTCTGAAGTTATTGCTCTTTCAACTCCTGGTATTACTGGAACCCCAACTTTTTTCGCAACTATTTTAGATTGAATTTTATCTCCTAATTGTTCCATCATTTCTGATTTAGGACCTATAAATTCTATTCCTACCTCTTCACATCTTCTTGCAAACTCAGCGTTTTCAGATAAGAATCCATAACCTGGATGGATTGCATCAACTCGTTTCTTTAATGCAAGAGTTATTATTTCATCAATATTTAAATAAGCTTCAACTGGACCTTTTCCCTTGCCTATTAAATATGCTTCATGAGCTTTAGTTCTAAACAATGCACGCTTATCTTCCTCTGTATAAATAGCTACTGTTCTTATTCCTAGCTCATGACAAGCTCTAAATATTCTTATAGCTATTTCCCCTCTGTTAGCAACTAATACTCTTTTAAATTTTTTCCCCAATATCATACACTCCTTTAACATTTGTCTCTTTGTTTATATTAAAAATACATTATTTTTATTAACTCATTTTTGTAATAGCCCTAAAAGAATGTATTTTTTTTGACAGTACCATACAAATTATATCATAATTATATCTCATTTACATGAAAATTTTTTCAGTTTTATCTACTTTTATCTTTATAATATATTTTTTCTAAAAATATATTATATTTAGTAATATTTAAAATTATACAATTTTATTCTTGAGGATTTTTATTTCTATATTAAATCCTATTTTTATCGAATTTATATAATTTTTACTTAATTAACTTTCTTGTTTAAGCAATTATATCTAAATACTATAGTATTTGTAAATATTTTTATTGTTTAAAATAATTTAATTGTTCAGATTTAAAATAGAACCATCCTGATTAAAGGTATTTACATTATATAGGAACACTATATCAGTTATTTCCTCTGACTCCATTAACTTATCTATGTCATCAGTATAGTATCGTAAGTCAACTACACTTATTTGCCCATAGTGTGAGTTTAAAAATGGTAGAAAACTATTTGCATAAGAATCCTTTATAATCAGTAATTTCTTCTCTGGATTACCTAATGTTTTTATATTTATAAGAGGGTGATTCCCCCCAGTAAATACTTCATATTTATCCTTTTGCTTTAGAGCATCGCTATCAAAAAGACTAGTAGCCTTCTCTTGCTCCTCTACATAGCTAACAACAAACTTTTCATCCTTAGGGATATAAACTTCTACTTCATCTCCCTCCCCACTTATTGTTCCAATTTTCGATGATAAACTACCATAAAATGAATCTGACACCTTCTCTATGGTAAAATCCTTCTCCTCTTTTGCTACTAGTCCTAGATCACGACAAAATTTTCTATAACCTATATAGGCACCTTTACTAGTCCAATGGTGATCAGTTTTGTAATACATATAGTTATCTTTGTTCTTATATAAATCTTCATAGGGATTTATATATTTAATATTAGAATTTAGACCGCCTTTTATTTTGTCCATATACTCTAATTGATCATCCATAATTGCATACTTAGGTAACTTTTCCTCTAGTACTTTACCTGCAGTAGGAACTAACATGAAAGTAGTATCAAGGTTACTATATCTTTTAGAGAAGTTATTAATGGCCTCTATTTTTTCCTTAGTTTCCTCTTCACTAGCCTCTTGAAATTGCTCTATAAGTTGATTATCCTCACCTATATAAACCCCATTACTTCTATTCTTCCCAAATACATCATCAAACTTTGCTTTTATAGAAACAAATCTACTTCTACCAGGAAATTGATCTGATTTGTAGTTTGAATAATCTTCAGTATATTCTCCATTCACAAATGACTTCAAAGTAAACTTTGGTTTCATACTTAATTTCCTATTTTCTTGTTCTGAAAAATCCTTATCTTTTTTTATACTACCTACCAATGTTATTGAAAAAATTAAACCTATAAATATCATTGCTAGCAAAATATTATTAGCTTTTTCATATTTCTTGACTTTCTTTTTTTTCTTAACTAAATACCTACTTTGTTTTTCAATCTTATGTATCTTCAACCCAAACAACTCCCTTTTTTCCTAAAACCTAAAGTATAAAAATGGATTGTAAGTATCACTTACAATGAAAGCAATACTAATTATTAAAATTAAGAATTGTATACTTACTATTAAGAATAAATTTATTCCATCCATATTAAATTTTACTTTTCTAACAAATTTACTAACAATTTGTGTTGAACATATTATAGCTATGGCTAATATCAAAAAATTAGTAGATAATATATATTTAAATACATTATCCATTAGTATGTTATCCCCAAACCCAAACATTACAGAGATATATCTTATTGCAGAAGAAAGGCTATCTGTATCAAAGAATACCCATCCCACAATCACTAAAATCATTGTGTATATGTGAGCAAATATAGTAGGAATTCTATCTAAAATCTTCTTTAAGAATAACTTTTCAATAAAAATCAATATACCAAAGTATAATCCCCAAGCAATAAAATTTTTGCTAGCTCCATGCCAAAGTCCAGTTGCAAACCATACTATAATAAGGTTTCTAAATTGTATTCTTAGTCCTCTTCTATTTCCCCCTAATGGTATATATAAATAATCTCTAAACCATGAGCCTAAAGATATATGCCACCTTCTCCAGAACTCTGTTATACTTTTTGAAATGTAAGGATAATCGAAGTTCTCTATAAAATCAAATCCAAACATTTTCCCAAGGCCTATAGCCATATCTGAATATCCACTGAAATCAAAATATATTTGTAAAGTAAATGCAATTATTCCAATCCAAGCTGATAATACCGATATATTTTCAATGGGTATATTTTTAATTTCCACCCAAATAAGACCAATATTATTTGCTATTATTACTTTCTTGCCTAGCCCTATAATAAACCTCCTGACACCTTGTCCAAATTTATCTAGACTTTCATATCTATTCTTTAACTGTTTTTCTACATCACTATACTGAACTATAGGACCAGCTACTAACTGTGGAAACATAACAACGTAAGCCCCAAAATCTACTATATTTTTTTGTGGTTTTACCTTTTCCATATAAACATCAGCTATATAGGATATTAGTTGAAAAGTGTAAAATGATATTCCTAAGGGCAATGGTAAATTTCTAACAGATAAACTACTACCAAATAGAACATTAATATTTTCTATAAAGAATCCATAGTATTTAAAGAAAAATAAAATACTAACATCTATTAGTATTAATGTTACAAATATAAATTTGTGTTTTTCTTCATCTCTTCGATTTTTTCTAATTAATAAAGCTCCAATATAATTAATAATTATAGATATCAAAATTAAAACTATATAGACTGGTTCTCCCCAAGCATAGAACATTAAACTCACTAATAGTATTATTAGATTTTTTGCTTTCCTTGGTACAATATTATATATTATTAATGTTAGTGGTAAGAAAAAAAATAAAAATATTAAACTACTAAAAACCAAAACTGTCACCTCTATTACGTCTTTATCTAAATTCTTCTTTTACTTCCTCTTTTATAATTTGATCCTCCTCTGAAATTATAAATATAATATATCTCCCTTCATTTTCTAATACCGCATTTCTTATTACTTCATATTTTTCAGGCCTATAATTTTTGAAATTCTCTCCTTGTTTATCAATCCTACTCTGTATTTTCTCCTTAGTCTCAGGTATCATTTTTTCATCTTTAACCTTTAAGATTAGAAATTCCTCTGCATCCATATTACTTTTAGGTATAAAGGAAACAAATTCTTCTATATCTTTACTATCTATGTTATATATCTTCTTAAGATCTTTCTCAGTTCCTACCTTAACTATCTCAGAGTTAACCTTAGCTTCTAAAGTACTTCTTATACTATCCATATTCGCATCCTTTACCTTAACTAAGGGATATAACAAAACAAATGTAACTACTATTACTACTATTTCCATTAAATAATACTTTCTATATCTACTTTTTTTTCTATTTCTCCCTCTTATCATTTCTCCACCTACAAAATTGTTAATTACTAATATATTTCTTAAGATAATCTAACCATATAGTATAAAAGTCATATTTAAGATGAATTCCATCCCCCTCATATAAGATCTCCTTCCCTTTTACTAATCCAGATATATCCACATAAATACTTCCAGTTTCAACTGCTGTTTCTTCTACCTTTACTTTAAATTTATCCAAATTATTATTTGTCAGTCTCTTATTTGTTTTAACTGCATTATCTAATACAGGAAGTGGTGACATTATATATATATTGGCACTTGGTAATGCTTCTTTTATCTTATTTAAAAGTTCAGTATATTTTTCTTTAAACATATCCTCGTTCTTTCCAGGAATTTCACCATCAAATTCTATTACATCATTCATACCATATAATAAAACTATATTTTTAGGGTTAAGATTTTTCAATTTATCAACCTTACTAGTAGCTTTCACAACTGTATCACCCTTGGTACTCAATACATTGTAGTCATTTATTACATCAAATTCCGATAAAGCCTCCATTATTGAATCTCCCATAAATATGGTGTCTTTATAGTATTTGCTATAATTCTTCCCTCCTATTCCCTCTGATTCCTCATTTTTTTTATTTGTATCTATATAATAGCTATCTTTAAATTCATCTATTTCACTCTCTATAGTATTCAAATCTCTCTCTTCTAACTTTAACAAATACTCTCTACCTTTATTTTCACTTTCATTAAGCTTCCCTTTATTGCCTCCTGTAATAGCTCCATTGATTGTAATAAAGCTTAATATTGCTGCTGCTATTATCAAAACTACTTTTTTCATATAATTATCCTCTTATATTACAAAATTTTCTCTCACTATTATAAAATATTAATTCTATATTTTGATTACAATTTGTTTACAACTCAATTATCCCCATAAAATTTCATCTTGATATTCTTCTACTTTTCCTTAGTTAAACTAGATAAAAATCCATAAAAAAAGAATTATATCAGAATAAAAAATTTAATTATTCTAATACAATTCCCCTTTATATATGTCATCCTTTAGCTTATTAAATTAAAGCTTTTCTTATAAAGCTATTCTTCCCTACCTTGCAGGGTATTTTTACCTTACAGATCATTCCAGGATGGGGACAACTATCTATCTTTTCCCCCTCTTCATTGTATAACTCTTCTACAATAAATGATTCACTCATTGAGTTTGGTGATAAAATTTCAACCCTATCACCTAATACAAACTTATTTCTTTGTTTACAAGTAGCAATTTGAGTCTCTTCATCGTATTCATGAACAATAGCTACCATATCATACTCTCTAACATGGTCATTAGTATGATAAATCTGTCCATCACTCTTAGGTTCATTAAAGAAAAATCCTGTTGAATACTCTCTATGACTCACCTTATAAAGTTCATCATATAGCTCCTTAGGTAATTTATAATTCTCAGGATCACTATAATATAAATCAATTGCTTGTCTGTATGCATTTACAACTATAGCAACATAATACTCACTTTTATTTCGCCCTTCTATTTTTAATGACGAAATTCCAGCTTCCATAAGCTCTGGAATATATTCTATCATTGATAAATCTTTCGAATTCATAATATATGTACCATTTGAATCTTCTTCAATTGGGAAATACTCATTTGCTCTCTTTTCTTCAACTAAAGAGTACTTCCATCTACAAGATTGAGCACAGGCTCCTCTATTAGAATCTCTACCTGTCATATAGCTTGAAAGTAGGCACCTTCCTGAATATGAAATACACATTGAGCCATGAACAAATACTTCAAGTTCTAATTCTTCTGATATATTCTCCCGAATTTTTTTTATTTCCTTTAGTGAACATTCTCGTCCTAGAACCACACGCTCTGCTCCAAGAGTTTCCCACATATTACAGGCCTCGTAATTAACTGTATTTGCCTGTGTACTTACATGAATAGGAAGGTTCGTATGCTTCTTTACAGTTGAAAATACTCCAAGGTCTGATACCAAAACTGCATCAATACCTATTTCCTCTAACTTTTTTAGAAATTCTGGTAATCTATCAATATCCTCACTTCTAGGCATTACATTAACTGTACAGTACATTTTCTTCCCAAGACTATGGGCTATTTCCACCCCTTCTTTCATTTCCTCATAGGAAAAATTTTGTGTTGTAGCTCTTAAAGAAAAGAACTTACCTCCAAAGTAAACTGCATCTGCTCCATATTGAAATGCTATTTTAAGTTTTTCTAAACTTCCTGCTGGTGCTAATAATTCTGGTTTTTTATACTTATGTTTCATTTCTATATCTTCCTTACCTTCTTATATTTTATAACTATAATTATTCTATTATGACATTAACAAAAACTCACTTCTAAATCAACTTAAAAGTGAGTTTTTTATATAGTTAAATGTTACTTCTTCACCTTTATCTGCTAACATATTCAGTAACCTTTCTAATATTTCTCTTGTTTCCTTATGAAGAATATAATAATCCTTTTCTCTATTATAATATTCTATAGAGCTTTTATCAGTATACTTGTCCCTCTCATAGTTTTTCGAAGCACACATTCTATCTATAAACATCTCAACTACGTAATTAATAGGCATTTTCATACCTATTACTCCATCCTCAGCTTTTATACCATAATCAATCCAATATTCAAAGTGATGTTTATTTCTTCCTTTGTGATGAAGCCATGCTCTTGAGTATCCTTCTTTAACCTTTTGAATACCATTTGGGCTTCTATTCCCCTGGTAATATTTTATACCAGCTGAAAATTCAATCCATTTATATTTCGATAAATCATGTAATATACCTTGCTTATATAAACCTACTTTAAAGCAGTATTTCATAACTAGCATTTTATGATTTGTGATTGTTCTAAAATGATCTATTGCATTCATTTTCATTTTCTCCCACTATATCTTATCTAATAGCTTTTAAGGTCTCTATCCTCTACTATAATAGCATTTTTGACAATATAAGGACAAGAGCATCAACTCTTATAAGATGATACTCTTGTCCTTTATATAAATAATTTTAAGATATAATTCCGTTTTATATAATTATTCAGTATAACAAACAACAGGTGCACCAGCTTGAATATTATCAAATACTGCCTGTGCTACTTCATATGGTGCATTCACACATCCATGAGAACCAGCTGCTATATAAATATCCTTTCCAAACTCATCTCTCCAAAGTGCATCATGAAGACCAATCCCACCGTTGAATGGCATCCAAAAGTTAACAGGTGTTTTATAATCCTCTCCTGTAAGGGTTGCATTTCTCTCTTTATACTTTAACATATAAGTTCCTGCTGGTGTCCCCCAATTATTAACTATATTACCTGTAACAATATCACCTTCAGTTATAAGAGCACCATCTTTATAAAACCACATATGTTGTGTAGTTAAATTAATCTCCAGATAGGTATTGCCTATATCATTTCCATCACGAGATGCACCACTTTGACTGTACTTTGGTACTTTTGTAATGTCTTGTCCTTCCTTTATAGCTGCAATTAATTCTTCTGTTTCCTCTGAACGATTAATTTTCCAACCATAATCTCCACCTGGAACCTCTACTGTCTTTCCTAATGAAGTAGTAAATGTTCTTGTCTTTCCAACAGTGTTGTACTTATATCCCAATTCATCAATATATCTTTTAACCTTAGATTCATTAAAAACAACTTCATAATTATCATTAACAGTAATCCATTTATTTATTGTAGATCCATCTAGTACTTCTGTATTATTTCCAATATTATAAGTAATTTTTGATGATACATACTTATCAGCTGTATTTTTAGCCTCTAATACTTCCTGAGACTTAGCTGTAAATCTTGGATTTTCATAACAATTAGCGGATTCTAAATCTAGTGTTGTTTGCCCTTCTAGTATTGCCTTTGTTACTTCTTCATACAAAGTATTCTTATTTATTTTATTTCCATAAACTTCATCAACTATTACATAACCATTCTCAGTGTATTCTAAAGCTGCATTCCGGGGCTCAGTTACATTTTCACTCTTAAGTGCTGACAGAGTATCAATAACTTTCTTTAACAAATTTTCATCATATGAGACTACCTCATACTTTTCCTCTTCTTCCGATTTGAATAATGCTGAAATCCAACCATAAGGACTCTGACTATTCTTTATCTTTTGGATTGTCTCAGTTGCTTCATATCTCAATCCAAAATCAGCCGCCTTAAGTTCTTCTTTATGATTTCCCCTTCCCTCTAAAGTTAATGTGTATTTCTCAATTTCAGAAATGATTTTATTTTCTACTTCTTCAACTGTTTTTCTTGAAACATCCATTCCATTAATTTTAGATCCTAAATAGAAATGATTTCTAAAATACATTGATCCACCTAAGTATATAATAAGTAAAATGAAAAAAGGAATTGCAGTACCTATTGCAATCTTCTTACCTTTACTTAGCTTTTTATCCATAATAATTTCTCCTTTCCCAAAACATTTTAATAATTACCAAAATAATTCCATTTTCATCAACCTAATAATTATATAATATTTTTTTAATAAGTTCAAAGGCTGATATCCTTTACCTAAAAAACTTTTGTTCTATTTATTTTATACTTTCATAGATTTTATATTTACTAATGTGATTATTTTGAAATTTCTTATCAATATAATTTATAACTATTCGAAATAATTATATATTACTCTATTATCGCCTATAGTTCTTATATTATTTAGAGGTTTATTATAGATTAAAAAAAATATACTTATTATTTGACTTATACTTAACTTTAACAATTTAAATCACTATAGATTTATAAAGTTTACTAATAATTAAAATAAGAAAATCACTTGCATGTTCGCAAGTGATTTTCTTATTTTAATATTTATTCTATAATTGTTTTCATTTTTCTTCTATTTCCTCTTTTGCCTTATCATTGTAGTCTCTACTTTTCTCACCCATTTTCTTATATATATCTTCTTTCATATTCTTGACATAGTCACTTTCCTCAATATCAGCTTTAAAATCAATCCCAATCTTCTCAGATAATAGTACTGCAAGTAAACTTTCTACAGCATTAACATTTCCACCATTTTCTCCACCACCCATAGTAACTACATTATTAGGTACTATATTGATTTTTCCTTCCTTAATTGAATCAGTAAATTTAGTCATTACATCTTGAATTACTTGATATTGAGGCCCTCCATATGCATTAACTTGTTCCTTTGTTGCAATAGCTTGGGCAATACCAAGTCTTGCTTTCATTTCTGCCTGAGCTTCTCCTAATCTTTTAACCTTATAGGATTCAGCGTCAGCAAGAGTTTTTTGCTTTTCAGCATCTTGTTTAGCCTTTTCCAATTCGGCCTTACCAATATTGTCTTGTATCTTAATGTTAATTTCTGATTTAGTAAGTTCAGATTGTTGATCAGCTTTAGCTTGGAACTCTTTTAATTCCTTCTCTTTCTCACTAGCTTTCATTTGACTACTGTATGTTTCAATCTTTTCCTTTGCTAATTGTCTATCACTTAATTGTTTTAGAATCTCTTCAATTTTCTTATCCCCATTTGGTGAAGGAGTTCCAATTAATACTTCCTCAAGTTCTAGATTATAATTTTCAAACTTTGACTTCATTTCATCAGTGGCTTGCTTCTGAATTTCTGAGCGATTTTGAATCAGTTGTATTAATGTCATTTTCTGAGCTATATTTTTAAAGTATGAGGAAACCATGGGATCTAATGTCTGATCAACTAATCTCTTTATATCTCCAAATCTTTGAATAACAAGAGGTGCTTTTTTATAATCTATATGAACAACAACTGAAAGTGGTAATGTTGGTTCAAAAGCATCCATAGTTATTAATGTTACTTCTTTTAAATTCTCATCAAATTTATGTCCCCCAACCTCAGATTGAACCCATTTTAATATAAAGTTAGTTGTAGGAACTTGAGTTAAAATTCCTGCTGAAAGATTATATGAATACTTACCTGGCTTTAATGGATTTGCCCATATCCCTTTACATCCCTCTTCTACTAGTTCTCCATGAGTATAAGTACTTCCAGATACATCTATTCCTTTCTTACCAACAAAGGAATTTACTACACCTGCAAAACCCACTGGAATAATTGTCTTTGGAATAATATCTATACTTGCAAACAAACGATTTATAAAATAAGTCCCGTCACTAATTACTTGATATTGCTTTCCCCTATATCCGCCAGCTCTTAAGAATGCCTCTGTATTTTGGAAGTTATTGTGATATGTTTCTGGATCTGTTGGATCTTCGCCAACTACTGGTGCTATTATCTCTCCATTTCTCAATGAAGGTCCATCTTGAACTGTTATAATCCCCATAGGATCTTTAATAATCTCTCCAAAAGCATTTCTAGTACCTTCTTTTATTACTACTGGCCTAAATCCATTTTGAGCCCTTAAGTCATCTGACATTCTTGCAATCTGATCTATTTCAAGCTTATTACCTATATTTACATAAAGATCTTTAGCTTCTGTTAGTATTATAAATATACTAAGATTGAAAGCATAGGTTCCTTCTCTCAGAATAGACCTTTGTGGTCCTTTCTGGCCTCCGTTAGCTAAAAAGGATTTAGTATCTTGATAATTTGCACAGTCTACCACTCTGCCTAAGGTCTGTGTTTCATTTAGTGGCTCCCCATCTCTAGCAAAAATATATCCTATTTGTCCTTGAGGAATTGTTACTAATGGACACTTTAAAACTTTGTATATTAAACAAGATTTGAAATGTATACCTGTTCTTAGAACATCTGGCTGAAATCCTGCTTCTCCATTTAATGCAATAAACCTTCCATCTTTTAGGTTACCTCGTGGAGACCACCATTTCTCCACTACCCCTACTTCATCTGTGCTAATTATTCTGAGTCCTAATACTTTGAAAATTAATAAATAAGCAGCTATCAAAGCTACTATAACTAAAACCCCAGGTAAAATAAATTGTTTAATCTCTTCCAATATAAGCATCCCCTTTTAATTTTGTATTCATTTTTTAATTTTTATATTAAATTCTAAATGAATATACTCTATTTATATTCACCTTGGCATTTTTTATCCACTTTATTTCACCATACAATTATTAGTTTATTTTCTTATTTCTCTAAAATAAATTTTTCCTTTCAGAACATTTTTATAATCCTCTATATGGACAGTAATTTTCTTATAAGTAAAAAAGCTACCCTTAATATTTAAGATAGCTTTTTTTCATTAGAATCTTTAATTAATCCTCAAGATATCCCTTTATGCTTTGTTGGAATTTAAATATATTAAAAGGATCGTATTTGTTTTTTATCCTTCTAAGTCTCTTTACATGATTTCCATAATATCTAATTTCATAATTTTTTATATCTGAGTATGGAAAATTAACATATGAACCTATAAAGAACCCCTTCATTATTTCAAATTGCTCTTTAAACCATTCTTCATTAACTTCTTGGTAATTATCCTCTTCCCATACTGTTTGAATTCCTAATATATACTGGCATCCTCTATAATAAAATGCTGTGCTATTTTTATCTTTATCATTAACAGCTCCACCTAATCCATACAAGGTTACTGCTATATATACTGATCCTGCAGGTCTCATTCTTATATATTGAAGTATTCTTACTAGTTCTGACTTACTATATTTTTTATATACAAATCCACCGGTAGATTTAAATTTTTCATAGGGAGCATAAATAGATCCAATCTTCCGAGTTGCCTCTAAAAAAGTAATATACTCAATTTTAATCTTAACACTACTATTTATATCTATTAGAGGTTTGATTATTTCTAAGGCTTCCTCTTCTCTTCCATAAAATAATCCAATTATATAAATTCCTCTTCCATCTTCCTCTGAATTAAAAAAACTAACCCTAAAGTTAATTCTCCTATCTAAATTTGGAAACATATTTTGTAGAATATCAAATATCTCAACCTCTTCCTCAAGTGGTAATTCATCATAATTTATTGATAGTAAAGTAACCTTATTGATCTTAGGTGGTAAAGAAAATGTCATAGATACTATAATGCCAAAGTTACCTCCTCCAGCACCTCTTAATGCCCAAAAAAGGTCTGAATTACAGTATTGGTTGGCTATTATTGTCTCACCTTTATAATTGATAATCTCTACCTCTTTAAGGCTATCACAACCTAATCCAAAAATTCTTGAAGAAAATCCCCAACCTCCACCTTGAGCATAACCTGCTACTCCAACTGTAAGACAAGAGCCACCTGGAAATGGATATCCCCTAACTCCAAGAGACTCATAAATATGAAAATTACTTACTCCTCCATCAACTTTAATTATTCCTTTCTCTTCATTTATATATATATTATCCATTTTACTTATATCAATAACTAATATATCATTGCCAATAGAATAACCTTCATAATTATGTCCTCCTGTCCTGACTCTTATGTCTACATCATTTCTCCTTGACCAACAAATTGCATTAACTACATCAATTTTCTTAAAACAATAGACAATAGCTATAGGAAATCTCTGTATTGATCTATTCCATATCTCTCTATCTACATTATAGCTACTACTCCTTCTAGTTACTAATTCACCTGTTATTCCATCAAAATTATATTTCATAATGACATCCTCATTTTTATTATATTTACGTAATATATTATGATGTAAACTATAACTTTGTTACTAATATTTGTTACTAATATTAGTTCATAATTTATTTTAATATAAGAGTATAGAGCCCTAGCACTAGGGCTAGAGCTCTGTTATTATTTTAAGTTAATTGTAAATTCTTCTCCTACAGGACTCCAATTTTCACCCCATTTACCATTTGTAAACACAGATTTCCCCTCATAAAGTCTAAGAGTTACACTTGTAACATCATCTCCAAATACTGGTCTCTTTGTACTAGATCCATCTGGTCCATCATATAGTGTATATACGCCTTCATTAACTTCACCCTCTTTATAATTTGGATAACGAGGATACATTATTAATTTATTACCTAAATTATCAGTTCCTTCAAGTCGGTTACTTACTAAATCTTTCGATGGTGCCTCGTAGTTTTTTGTATATATTTTTAATCCTGTATTCGTATTAGCATAACCTTCAAATACAATCTTCTCTCCATTGCTGAATGTATAATCGTAATTCCCATCAAATTTTGTTATTTCTATAGAATTTTCTTTATTATCAGCTTTTACTGTATATTTTAAAATCCATGGTCCATTAAGTGCATTCCCATCATTCTCTATGATTTTGTCATAATTTATTTCTACATCTAAATTTTTATCTAATTCATCATTCATTAAAGTAATTATAAATTCTTTTTGTATTGTATTTTCATCTACTAATTTATCTGTTGATTGACACTCTAGTATTCCAGATTCTTCATAATTTTCTCTTATTTGTAGTATATCTGCTATATTTGATCCATTTATAGATATGCTAGCCCCATAGACTCCTCGCTTTCTTGATTCAAATTCACGTCGTTCATCATTCATTTCCATAGTACCTTTTCTTACTTCTTCTCTAAGATATGCCTCTTCATCTTCATTCAAATCTAGAGGTTTATCATTTTTCCCATAAGCACTAATCTTGCCATCATCACCAACTGTATAATATGTGATTTGCTTAATATTTTCTGTTTTAGCTCCTTCCTCATTTGCTCTAATTACTTCTCCATTAATCGAATCTGGGACTCCCTTTTCAAAAGTCATAGTATAAACTAGTCTTACCTCTCTTCCATTTCTATAACTTTCATCTAACTTTATACTCACACCATTTTTATTAACCATCTCATCTAATGGCACTATATAATCTGATGAGTAATTCTTGCTAAAATCTAGTTTACTTGCTATTTCATTTGCACTTGCCCAAACAGCATCTCTTACACTTCCATTAGACAATGCTACTGCTAAAGCCATAGCTGCTGCAGTTATTGCTATTTTTACTTTTTTATTTTTATTTTTATTTTTATTTATTCCATTTCCATTTTTTTTAATATTATTTTTTATCTTTTCTTTTTCCATATCATTAAATCCTTCCATATCTAATTCCTCAGCACTAAATTCTTCTGAGTTAAATTTAGCATCATTTAACATATCATATATATCTCTACTCATAGAGTTACCCCCTATTGTTTGCTACTTCTTGTAGCCTTCTTATTTTTTTCTTCCCCTTAGAAATCCTATTATAAATAATCTCTCTCTTTAGCCCTGTTTCTTTAACTATTTCTAAAATATCCTTTTCCTCAAGATAGATTTTCCTAAATAATTCCCTATCCTCTTCTTTTAGGTAACTAAGTAAAATTCCTAACTCCTCCTCTAAGGCTTTTATTGTAATCCCATTATATGTATTATCTGGAGTACTTAAATTTAATTCATCTATATTTTCATAAGCCAACTCTCTTAAATACTTTCTTTTATAATCAATAGATTTAAATTTAGCTATCCCAATTACCCAGTTCTTAAATTCACTTCTCTTTTCGTCAAACTTGTCTATATTATTCCAGATACCTAGTAAAATATCGTTAATACACTCATCTTGAAGGCTACTTAAGTTATATAATTGTTTCTTAACTACTACCTTTATTAAGCCGCCATAGTTATCTATCACATAATCCAATGCTTTTTCATTTCTTCTTCTCAATAACAAAATATAATTTTCTTCATTAACTTTCATATTGATTCTCCTTTATACTTGCAAGTAAATAATCATTTTCCTCCTCTAATTATTACTTCGTATAAATTATACCAAATCTATCCATATGGTTAAATTTTCTTTATCAGCCTTAACCATTACTTAATTATTTAAATTGGGTATACTAAATTCATTAATGAAAAAGGAGTTTTTATTATGAGTAAAGAAAAAAAAATAAATAATTTAAAAGATCTTCAAGTAAAATCATCTAAGAATTGTGCTAAGCCTTCTAAGGAGCCTAATGATGGATACTTTATTGAAAGGGATCCTAGTGATAGCTTTAGTTCTGAAGGTACTGTTAGGTATGGTGAAGAACAAGATGCTGATGATTTATAAATAATCACCTCTTAAATTTCCACATTAAAATAAGGACTCTCACATGTCCTTTTAATTCTACTCCTAATGGGAGATGTATCCTTAAAAGAAAGGTGAGAATCCTTATTGTTATAAATTCTATCTATAATAATTTATTACTCCACATAGCAAACAATTGGAGTACCAGCTTCAATATTACTAAAAACTTTACTTGCCACAGGATAAGGCAAGTTAACGCAACCATGTGATCCATTTGTTTTATAAATAGATCCTCCAAATGTACCTCTCCAAGTTGCATCATGAAGTCCAATACCTCCATTAAATGGCATCCAGAAACTAACTGGCGATTCATAATCTTCACCTTTAAGTACTGTATCCCTTTGTTTATACTTTAATCTATAAGTTCCTGCTGGAGTTGTATGATTTAAACTAACATTTCCTGTAACAATATCACCTTCAACTACAAGTGCTCCATCCTTATAAAACCACATATGCTGCTTACTTAAATTAATCTCTACATAAGTTTTTCCTATATCACTTTCACCTTTAGCAAAGGCTGTTTGTGTATATTCAGCATCCCTTGATGTAGTCTTACTCTCTTTTATATCAGCTATTATACCTGATACATCATCTGTAGTATCGACTTTCCATCCATAATCTCCACCTGGAACAGATACTACCTTACCTTCTGTTGTGGTAAACTTCCTTGTTTTCCCCAAGGTATTATACTTACTTCCTAAGGAGTTAACATATTCTTTAACTTTCGATTCATCAAAAACAACTTCATAATTATCATTTACAGTAAGCCACTGATTTATTATTCTCCCATCAATCAACTCTGGATGGTCAGCTACTGTATATGTTATTTTTGAATCTACATATTTATTTAAGGTTTTTACAATCTCCTTAGTTTCCTTAGAATCAGCTTTATATTCAGGTTCTTTATAGCACTTTGCTGACTCTAAATCTATTATTTTTCCACCCTTATATATTTCACTAACTATATTAGAATATAAATATTCTTTATCAACACTATTGCCATATATCTCATTAATAACCCTATATTCATTATTCTTATACTCAAATCCAGCATTTTTAGATTCAACTATATTTTTACTATCAAAAAAAGATAAAGCATCTATCTTTTCTTTTAACTTTTCTTCATTAAAAGAAACTATATCCGATGTCTCAATCTCATCAGTACTAAAAATCCCTATAATCCATCCAAAGGGATTCTGTTTATCCTTCAATCTTTTAACCTCCTCTTCTGTATCATATTTAAGATCAATCTCTCTTCCTTTAATAGAATCTGTAACCCCATCTTTACCTTTTAACTCTAATAAATATGAATCTGCTTCTGATAGTATTTCTTCATGAGCCTCATCAATAGTCTTACCTGACACACTAATTGAATTTATTGATGAACCTAGATAAAAATGATTAGAAAAATACATTGATGTAATTACATATATTCCTAGTAAAATAGAAAATGTTATAATACCTGCCTTTACGAATTTAGAATGTTTCTTCTTTCCCTTGCTCATAATACTCCCCCCTTCAATATAGATTATTACCATTTTTTATCATTTTAATTATATGAACTGTTCACTCTAATAGTTCCAATACTTTATTGTTATCTACTCTATATTTATGAGGTAAGTTTTAAATTTAAAACTATTATAATCACTTTACATAAAAAAATTATTAAACAATTTCTTATTTATTTTCATAAAATAAAACTAGCACTTTTAAATGCTAGTTTTCTATGTTTATATTAAAAATTACACTATTATTTTTTGAGACTATTGAAAAATCTAAATTACTGTGTTTATCTAAAATAGATTTAACAATATATAACCCTAATCCTGTACCGCCAGTATTAGAATTCCGCGATTTATCAACTCTATAAAAAGCTTTAAATATGTTAATTAAATCATCCTCTTCTATCTCTACGCCACTATTTTTCACCCTAAATACCGAACTATTAAGACCTACAACTATCCTCTCATTAATTGGAGAATGTTGAATAGCATTTCCTATTATATTTGAGAAGACCTTATTTAGTAGCTTTTTATCGCCTACAACAAATACTTCTTTTTCTATATTCTCATCAAGCTTTATCATCTTCTGCTCTATAAAGTAATAATTGTCTCTTAAGATTTCCCTAATTAGCTTTGATACATCTACCCTTTCAAGATTTAATTGAAAATCTAGATTATCAAACTTAGATAAATCTAATAATTCTAAAACTAATTGCTCCATCTTCTTAATAACTTCATAAGATTCTTTTAAATACTTATCTCTATCATTATACTTCCCAATACTATGAATCATTCCTTCTAACTGACCCCTTAGAACGGTAATTGGAGATTTTAATTCATGGGATATAGTTTGTATGAATTCCTTTCTCTCTTTTTCAATCTTCCTTTCATTATCAATATCCTGTTGCAACTTAAAATTAGCCGACTCCAAATTTTTAATACCAGCATATAAATTTTCACTCATAATATTTAATGACTTTGACAATTGGGCTATCTCATCATTTCCCTTTGGATAAAACTTTTCTGTAAAATTCAAATTAGACATCTTCTTTGCCTTCTTTGTTATCTCAATTAAGGGTTTACTTATTATCATTGAATAAAAATATGAAATTGTAAGAGCAATTACTACAATTGCCAATATAGCAAAAGGGAAAAATATCTTTATTGTTGTTTCAGTTTCATCTATTGCTTTAATAGGTATGTCAAGATATACTATACAATTCTTATTTATTTGCTTAAAATAAAACTCCTCTTCCTTTCTCATTATAGAAGTCTTTTTTTTAGATAACCCTGGTAAGACACCTCTATCTGAATGATTAAATCCTTCCCTAACTGAAGAGTATATACGCCTTCCATCTTCGTCCACTATAAACATAATTAAGTTATTATCATAAGAAAATTTATCTAATATCTCATAAGGATTTTCATAGCTATTACTACTTAAATCATTTGTTAATGTATTAATTTTACTTTCAATTGTTGCAACCTTATAACGATAAAAGACTCTCGGCATAAATATATAAAACGCTATATATAGGATCAAAAATCCAAATATTATTACTGAAGTGGATACTACAAATATTTTCTTTTTAATTCCTAAATTATTAAATTTATTTTTCAAGAACATAACCAATTCCTATTAATGTTTTTATATAATTAGCATTTATCTTTTTTCTTAAGTTCTTAACATGAGCATCAATTACTCTTGTATCCTCAAAGTAATCTGTTCCCCAAACCTTTTCTATAATAAGTTCCCTTGTAACTACCATTGGATATGACTTTACTAAAAGCTTTAAAATATTAAATTCTTTTAATGTAAGTTCAATTTCTTCCCCTTTAATATAGACCTTATATGAATTCTCATCTATATTTAAATCTTTATATTCTAGCAAATTATCGTTAATCTTCTGATTTCCTTTTCTTTTCAATATTACTTCTACTCTTTTTATTAAAATATTATATGAAAAAGGCTTTGTGATATAATCATCCGCTTCTAAATCAAATCCTTTAATCTCATCTTCTTCATTTCCTAAGGCAGTTAAAAATATAATTGGAATATATCTATTCTTTTTTCTTATCATCTTACAAAGATCGTATCCATTTAGATTTGGCATCATTACATCTAAAATTATCAAGTCATAGTTACCCTTTTTAAATTTCTCATAGCCTTCTACACCATCACTTGCTGCATCAACCTTATAATCTTGTGATAATAGAAATTCAACAATAAGTTCTTGAATCTTAACATCATCTTCTACTACTAAAATCTTTATATCCATATTTCTAACTACCCTTCATTTTACTTTACTTTAATTATTTTTTGTTTTTTAACCTGATAAATTTCATCTGCTACTTTAGCAATTTCTTTATCATGAGTGACCATCACAACAGTTTTACCTTCCTTATACACTATATCTTTAAATAAAGAAACAATTTCCTTAGAGGTTGACTCATCAAGATTTCCTGTTGGTTCATCTGCAATAATTAAATCACTTTCACAACATAATGCTCTTGCAATGGCAACTCTTTGTTGTTCACCCCCACTTAATGTTAGTACCTTTTGTTGACCCTTATCCTTAGTTAAGCCTACTCTATTTAGCATTTCTAAAGCAAACATTTTATTATTTCCCTTTTTAATTCCTTTAATAGACATAGCCGAAGTTATATTTTGAAGTGCTGTCATATAATTTAATAAGTTATATCCTTGAAATATTATTGAAACACACTTATTTCTATAGGCTTCAAGTCCAATATTTCTTATACTTTCACCTTCAAATACAATTGTACCTTCTTTGGGATGATCAAGTCCAGATATTAAAGATAGAAAGGTTGTCTTTCCAGACCCTGAACTTCCTATAATAGTATAAAATCTGCCTTTATTAAATTCTAATTCAATTTCATCTAATACATTTTGATTTTTATCGTACCAATAGGATACATTTTCTACTCTTAAAATACTTTCCATAATTATTTCCTCCTAGCTATGCTTACTTAATATTGTTTTAGGATTATATCTCATTATCATTACTGAAGGAACTATAGTTCCTAAAATCACTATTATGAATGCTAATTCTGCCATTTTCCCTACTTCATCAGTAGAAATATCTATATCTAATTCCTCAATCTTTTCAGTAGTTGTAATCAAACCACCTTTATTATTCCCAAAATTCATACCACCTGGTCTGTTAGGCATACCACCACCTTGCGTATTTGTTGCTATTGATTCTGTTGTAGTTAATTCTTTTTCTAAAAGAACATCGCCAATTTTACTACTAATTGCATTTCCAGCTATAATAGATAAACTAAAAGCTACTACTAAAACAATTAATGCCTCAACTAAGAATTGACCTATTACCTTTACTCTCCTTTCTCCTAAAGCCATTAACATTCCAATTTCGCTTGTTCTATCTTTTATTGATAGAATTATTATTAAAGCTAATATTACTCCTCCAAAAACTGATACTATAATAATTGTTGTTTTAGAAAATGAAGCAACATTTTCAATTGGTTTCATCATATCTTCATACTCTTTTGTTCCACCATCTACTGAATAAGTATCAAAATCTATTGTAGTGCTTTTTGCAAATTCAACAAATGAATCAACATTTAATGGATCATCTAAGTAAAATTTAATTGTATTAACCCCTGTTGTTGCTTCTTCAGAATTAATTGAGCTTACTAATGTATATGGTGCAATTATTGTATTATATGGAAGCTGAGAAGTATTAATAAATCCATTATCACTAACTTCTTTGCTAGATGTATATATCCCTATAACTTCAACTTGTATTACATTATTTCCATCTGTATCTTCAATTGAAAAAGTACTACCAACTGCCAATGAATTTTCATCTGCAAAAGTTTTTTCAACCATTACTACATTTGTATCTATATTACTTTCCGTTATTGACTCTCCTTCGCTTAGTACTGATTCGCCATTTACATATTCATCTGACATACTAAAATTATTAACTCCGCTTATTGTAATATCACCAGACATATGCATACCTTTGGGAATGTTATTTATAAATGAATTTCCACCATTTTCTTTGCCAAATCCCGCAATCTTATTTTCCGTAGTTGTTGTTTCCGCTTCTTTCTCTTTGCCAACGGGTAAAAGTTCTGTTAAGTTTGCACCAGCACTTTTACTTAAGTAATATCCTGTTACGTGATCATTTTCTTTTAGTAAATCTACATATTCTAAAGGTACATCTTTTTTCTCCATAGTAAGCCTTTTTCTTTCTCCAGCAGTACTACTGCCCTGTTCATTACTATCTCTTTGTTTTTGCATCATTTTCTCCATATTTTGAGATACAGTAACAACTGCTCCAAGTTTTTCTCTAGCTAGTACTGCGGCTGCTTGTGCCCCTGACTGTATTCCAAAAGATGCTAGTATTACTACACAAACTGTAAACATAATTCCAAGTAAAATTACCGTTCTACCTTTCTTTTCCTTTAATGTCAGTATTCCTCGTATTATAAAGTTCATTTTTATCACATTCCTTTACTTATATTTTTACTTTCATTAATATTAGCAAAGTAAATTGTATTTCTAATGAAGGACATGTGAATTTCATCTGTAATTTCTACACCTGTATTAATAATAAAAAAGCACCTAGGTTAGCATACTACCTAGGTGAATATTTCTTAGTTTAATATAGTTTTTATTAATTTAAAGCTTTCTTTAATCTTGCAATTGGCAACATATATATTATCCCTACTGAAAGCACACCTTCTAGTCCACCTCCAGAGAAATTATATATAAATGAATAAACTACAGGATTCATCCCCTCTGGAGCAAATTGTCCAAAGAAGACTATTCCAGATATAAAGTGTAATAGAGTACTTATAAGTACCGCTACTAAGCTACCTATTACAATATTCTTTTTACTATCTTTTCCAAATATATCGCTTAAACCTAATGCCATCTCTGGAAGTAAATAATCAAGTATTAATTGTGCTGGATGAACTATGTATCCTCCCATTAATAAGCTTAACAATCCTGTAATAAGTCCAGCAGTAACCCCTACCTTTCTTGAATATAAGATTGATACTAATAAAAGTGGTAACATGGAGAACATATTAATTCCTCCATCTTGAGGATACTTTATTACAGGTATCAATGATAACATATAGCTAATGGCACTAAACAATGCCACTACTACCATCTCTTTTGTAGTTAATTTAAGCTTTCTCATCTTATTAAAGTAAATTAGGAATGGAATTATAGAAATAAATAATAGAAAAGTATTAAACATCTTATTTATCTCCCAAGGAATATGCCATATTCCAAAAATCCATCTCATATATACTTGCATTCCTAAAGATTTTTATTAATTTCTCCTTATCATCTTCATTTAAATTCTCACATAACTTATTAGTGTAGTCTATCCATATTTTTGTGAAATTTGTATAGTCTTCACCACTATAAACATCTATCCAACTTCCATAAAAATTACCTTCAATTGATCCACTATAATTATCTTTAAGATATTTCCCTATAAAATTATAACTCCAGGTACAAGGTAATAATACTGCAACTATTTCTTCAATTGAACCTGTTAATGCTACACTCTTCATATAGCTTGTATAGCTTTCATTTGCTTTATGATAATCATAATTCTCTATATCAATAATATTTTCTCCAAATCCCTTTAGATAAGAAATATGATTTGCACTTTCATCATTAATAATACCATCTGCTCCTTCATAAAACATTTTCATATCATATATTTTGTTGCTTTTTATAACCCCCATACAGTATACTTTTGTATATTCTTTAAGATATAGATAGTCTTGTATAAGATAATTTTTAAACTTATCCTTATCTAAAGTACCTTCACCAATCTCCTTAATAAATGGATGTTCTAAATACCCCATCCATATATCCTTACTTCCTTTAAATAATTTTTCTGTAAATAACATATTTTCTCCTCCTACTTATACATATTCTTAATTTACATAATAAAAAAGCTATACCTATAGGCATAGCTTATATAATTCAAGATTAAAATATATTAATATTATAATTCTATAATAAGCTTTCCTACGCTAGCATTATCTAGTTCAGGTATAAGGGTCGGTTATCCTCTCAGCACATGGCTCCCCTAGCTATTTTATTTTTACAAAATATCAGAATATTATAACTTTACAACCTATAATATCCAAAATAATTATATCACTAATACTTAAATATTAGAAGGACTACTCTAAATTAATATAATTTGGTTAATATCCATCTTCGCCTTTACAATGTCTCTTTTACCTCTTCCTTATGATTTTTTTGAAATATATGAGCTTTTTCACTATAATAAAGTTATAAATCAAAGAGAGGAGATACTACATGTTGATGTAGTTAAGTTACTAATGAATAAAAATATTGTATTTTTTGATATTGATGGCACCTTAGTAAGTGAAGAAAATCATATCATTCCAGAAAGCACTAAAGAGGCAATTAAAAAGATAAGGGAAAATGGTCACCTAGCCTTTATTAATACAGGTAGGCCAGTATCAGAAATAACTAATACTCATAGAGAGATAGGTTTTGATGGATTAATTTGTGGTTGTGGTACTTACATTGAATATAATAATGAAGTTCTTCTTTACAAATCTCTTGGTAAAGAATTATCAAAGGAATTAGGACAAGCAATGCAAGAGTATAATTTAGATGGAGTATTGGAAGGTAGAAATGGTGTTTATTTTGATAACCTTGAAAATATAAAACATAAAGAAATTCTAAGAATTATAGATATACATAAAAATGAAGGCTTCTATAAAGGTACTACCTGGTATGAAGATAACTTAGATATTGACAAGCTAGTTATTTTCTTAAATGAAGATAGTAACTTTAATGGATTTTATGAAAAGTATAAAAATATATTCGATTTTATAAAAAGAGCTGATGATTTTTATGAATTAGTGCCTAGTGGATACTCTAAAGCATCAGGAATTAAGTATATAATAAATCATTTAAATATTCCTTATGAAAATACTTATGCTATAGGTGATAGCACTAATGATTTATCTATGCTTGAGTATGTTAATCATAGTATTGCAATGGGTAATAGTAATCCCATTCTATTTAATCTAGTTTCCTTTATTACTAAGAATCTTGAGGATGATGGAATACATCATGCCTTATCTCATTATAATATGCTTTAAATAAAAGACCCCAGCACCACTTATGCTGGGGTTCCCTATTTACTTTTACATTATCCTATTTTCCTTCTGTATTTGATATAACGCAAAATGCACTACTATTATTATATCCTTTAACTCCAATAACTTCTGTTATTTCTTTTGCCCCTATAGGTTCTGCCCCCTCTATTCTATAGTTTTTTAAATCCACCTTTTTAATTTCTACCTCAATTTGTTTTTCTAATTGTGGTACCCATTCATAGGGAACCCTATAAGCCCTATATATCATGTTCATACTTGGAACGTTATTTTCTACTTCTTTGTACGGATTTATATATTCCCATACTATCTCATGGTCAGATGTAATTTCAAATACCCGTCCATCTGATCCTTCAGTTATTAGTGTATTACCATTGGCAAGTCTTTGTGCACTACTTACAAAAGGACTATAAAATCTACTTGAATCTAGGGGCTCAACTAACCCAGCTTCCTTTGGAGTATATTGCCATACAATCTCTAATGTTACTGGATTAATTTCTAATACTCTAGAATAGTCCCTATGGGCATTTTGTCTGCCAGTTAGTGACACAGGATTAGTACTTCCATACCCGGCCCATCCCCCATTATCAAAGATTAGTATATTCCCTTCTCCCGGTAATCCCTTTGGTATCATATGCACATGGTGTTGACCAATAATCCACCCTAGTTTTTTTAAGGTTTCATTTTCATCATAGTATGGCCCAACCTTCCAAACAATTTTCCCACTACTTTTATCAATAATTGCAAAAATATTCGATTCCCTACTGCTCCAAATAATATTATTAGGGTTAAATCTCTCATCACCATCATCATACCATTTATTAGGACCTAATAAAGAAATGGAGTTTATATGCATCCAGTCCCCCATCCCCCCACCTACTGGCCTTATATTAGGATCCCTACAAATTACATTTTTAGCAGTCTCATTAAACCCTAACTCTTCAAAGTGCTCATTAATATTCCATTCCCAAATAATTTCCCCTTCCCATGTTACTTCGATTATCTTATCATCTAATAGTAACTTTTCACTTATATTATTATTCTTAATATTTTCATGACAAAGTATAAGTGTATTCCCTCTATCAACTAGTGGCTCTGATCCCGGTGCATAGTAACCAACGCTATTTCCTTCCCTTTGAAAGTCATGATGTTGTCTTGCCATCCATCTCGATTCCTCTCCATCATCATGAATATATTCTTTTTCTTCAAATTTCCAAACAATATTTCCATTCCAATCTACTTGTACTAAGTCAACCATATCCTGAATCCCATATTTAGGATTCCTCTCTCCAGTGCTTCCTAGTACATATCCCCCTGGGAATATTTTGTTAGGGAATCCTTGAAGCCCCTTCCATAGTTTAACCTCTTTTCCATTCATATTTATTAATAATGCTCCTAATCCATTAACCTGAAAGATAGTGTATCCACTCCATGATTTCTTTGGATTATAAAAAGTTACTCCAGTTGGATAAATTGTCGGATGTCCCATAATAAATTCCCCCTTTAATTACTAGTTTCTCTTAT
The DNA here is from genome assembly GCF_051590805.1 of Clostridium zhoujianii. Taxonomy (NCBI): domain Bacteria; kingdom Bacillati; phylum Bacillota; class Clostridia; order Eubacteriales; family Clostridiaceae; genus Clostridium; species Clostridium zhoujianii. The sequence goes on along the minus strand of NZ_JBPUTF010000001.1, from coordinate 1,001,015 downwards.
TTAAATATAAATTTTAATTTAAATTTGCTGCCTCATAAAATGAATTATCAACCCACCTATCTATATTGAAATCTTTAGATATTATTTTGTTTTCCAACATAAATTTTTTACTATTATTGAGCTTCTTCTTTTCTTCTTCTCCAACTTTAAGTGTAATATAATCAAATTTCTCCTTATCTTTACCATATAGATATTCTACGGACTCTTTGTCCAATCCTGATTTAGTAAATACCTCATAAGATTCATTTGTATTATCCTTAATAAATCTTTTTGCATCTAATAATGCTCTCTGTAATGCAATTACAGCCTCTTTATTTCCTTCCAGAAATTCATTAGTTCCAATTATAATTGACTGAGCACAAATTTCCTTATTATCCTTTGATGTATCAATAACTTTAGCCTGTTTCTTTGTCAAAACCAGTAAGGCTTCCTGAGTATCAGTTGTAACTAAAGCATCTATTGTTCCTCCTTGAAGAGCTGCTTCCCCATCACTAGTATTAATAAGTTCAACTTCATTTTTGCCTATACTATTATATTCTAATATTTGATACAAATATTTTTGCATATAAGTTCCTTTTGTAAATCCAATTTTTTTGCCTTTTAAATCCTTAATTGTACTTATATTTGAATCAGACTTAACAACTACTGCTGAATTTATATAATTATCAGATATTCCTATTAATGTTGTTTCAACCCCTTTTGATTTACTTAGAATTCCTGGAAAATCTGCATATACTGCTATATCAATTTCCTTTGCAGTAAGTGCTTCATTTACAGCAGGACCAGCTGCTGCAAAAGATTTATACTCTACTCTATATCCAACTTTCTTAAGTTCTTCTTCTATAAATTGCTTCTCTTGGGCTATCCCCGCTACCCCACCAATAAAATTTTGTGTCCCTGGATATCCTATTCTAACTACCTTATTCCCAGTATCCCCATTTTCATTTTTATCAACACATCCTACTAATACTACTACCATAATTAACCCTAATATTATTGATACTAGTTTTTTTCTCATTTCAATCTCTCCCTATATTCATTTATAATCTGATTTTATTTACCTAAACTCTCTGGCTTTTGAAATATACTAATGAATCTTGCTTCTTTAAATTGTATATTCTATTTCAACTTTATCCTCTTCAAAGAAATAGGAATATATTTTCTTTTTAATGCGTGAGAAATCTGCACTACCTCTGTCTCTATTTCTACCTAAATCAACCTTAACTATTTCTTTTATTTTCCCTGGTCTCTCAGACATTACAATAATTCTATCTGCTAAATATACTGCCTCTTCAATATCATGAGTAACCATAACCATAGTTGATTTTTCCTTTCCCCATATTCTTAATATTTCTTTTTGTAATAAAATCTTTGTTAATGCATCTAAAGCCCCAAAAGGTTCATCTAATAATAATACCTTTGGTTCGTTTATAAGTGCTCTTGCTATAGCTGCTCTTTGAGCCATGCCTCCAGATAACTGATGGGGATAAACATTTTCGAATCCTTCAAGTTTTACTAATTTTAAATGTTCCGATACTATACTTTCCCTCTTTATCTCTTCAAGCTTATCTAACCCTAGTCCTATATTCTCTTTTATAGTTAACCAAGGAAATAATCTATGCTCTTGAAAAACCATTCCTCTATCAACACCTGGTTTAATAATTCTATTTCCACCTAAGGTTACATTTCCATAATCATATTCTAATAATCCTGCAATAATTTTAAGCAATGTACTCTTCCCGCATCCACTCTTCCCAACAATTACTACAAACTCTCCTTCTTTTATATCCAAGTTAATATCACTTAATATCTTTATACTACTTCCATCAACATGGAAGCTTTTATTTAAGTTATCAATAACTAAATTATTATCTATCATTTTTAATACCTCCCCCATTATTTCCTTTCCCATGGAGTAATCTTTTTAGATGCTCTTGTTAAAATTTGATCCATTATAATTCCAATTAGCGCAATTGATATCATTCCAACAAAGACTACTTCTGGTTGCATTAAACTTCTTGCATCATTCATTCTATATCCTATCCCTGAACTTGAAGCTATTATTTCAGCTCCAACTACAGCCATCCATGATATTCCAAGTCCAAGCTTTAATCCTACAAATATTGAGGGTAGTGCAGATGGAAAATATATTTTCTTAAATAACTTCCACTTGCTTAGATTAAACATCTTACCAACCTCTATTAATCTCTCATCAACCCTCTTTATTCCATTAATAGTATTTAATAAAATAGGAAAAAAGGCTGCAATTACTATAACTATAATTTTTGATTTCTCTCCAATTCCAAACCATAAAACTATCAACGGAATCCATGCTAGCATTGGTATTTGTCTTATTCCACTAAAGGTTATAAAGAAGAAATTATTTATTTTATCACTCATCCCCATAAGTACACCTAGAGTAATACCTAGGGTTGCTGCCAGAAGATATCCTTCTAATACCCGTATCAAACTAATGCTAATATCTTGAACAAGTTGACCAGATATTATTTGACTCTTTAAAGATTCAAACACAGTTGGTATAGATGGTAATATTGCTGATGAAAATAATTGTATATTTGTTGCTGTGATCCATAGGACTACAATGATTATTGGTAAACATAGATAATTCCCTATTTTTCTGATACTACAGTTTTTCTTTTTCCTCTTCTCAATATTATTCTTAATTTCTTCGACTAAATTTTCTTGTGTCATTTTCATGTTATCGGCCCCCTTCTTTTTTATTTCATAGTTATTCTATATGAATACTATGTATTTACTAATTATATTCTTATTTCTATCAAATGTTAATAATATTAATAAATTCCAAATGTTAATTTTTTTATTTTGCTTGAATCTTAGTTAGTAACTACAAAATAAAAAATCCACTGTGTAACACAGCGGATTTCATTACTTTAAAAATTCTTAACCTCTATTAACTTTAATAAATGCCTAATAACCTATCAATAACTGCTACTAATTGTTCAACTTCAGGTTTACTTAGTTGAGCATCAGCTTTAACTGACTCACCCTTATGTTTTAACTCTTCGGTAATTAATGATGAGAATATAATAACTGGTAGCCTCTTTAAAACATCATTTTCCTTTATATTTCTTGTAAGCGTTAACCCATCCATTTGTGGCATTTCTATATCAGTAATTAATATTTGAGCATCTTCAATAAAGTCTTGCCCCTTCTTATCAACAAGACTATTGAAATAATCTAGTGCTTGTTTACCATCATCAAAAATTCTTAGGTCCCTAAACCCTGCTTTTGTTAATGTTTCTTTTAAAAGTCTTCTAATTAAGGCAGAATCGTCAGCTAATACTAATTTCACACCTGATCTATCCTTATATTCAACAGTTACAAGTCTTTCTTCACTTATTCCTGAACTTGGATTAATATCAGTAACTATCTTCTCAAAGTCAAGCATAATCATAAGTTTCTCACCTAATAGTATAGTTCCAACAGCTAAAGTTTCATCAAATAATTCATCTGGCTTTCTTATATCACTCCATTTTATACGATGAACTGCTACTATATCATCAATACTAAAGGCAACCTTAAGCTTATTAAACTCACAAACTATAACCTTAGAGCCTAAATTATTTATTTTTTGTCTTGTTACTATATATTTTAGATCAATTAATGTAAGAACTTCCCCTCTACACAGCATAAGTCCTGCTATCTCAGCCTTAGGATTTGGTAGTGATGTTATTCCATCCTTTGGCATCTCTATTACTTCTTTAACCTTTACTACATTAATTGCATAATGAGTTCCATTAACAACAAACTCAATAATCTCTAATTCACCATTGCCTGATTCTAATAATATATTATTATTCATAATTTTACCTCTCAATGCTTTTATAATCCATAGGATAGTAACCTATGGCTTCAGTATATTTATCGATATATTATGTGAATTCTTTAGACAAATAATTAAAAATCTCAGCACTATTGCTGAGATTTTTAAATTAATTTATATTAAGTGAATTATCCTTAATAAATTTATTCATTTCATAATCACTTCCACTTAATACTAATGTATCTCCACTTTCAATCTTTATAGTTCCTTTAGGTACTATAACCTCTTCTCCACGTTTTATCATTACAATAAGAATTTCATCTGGTATTCTCGCATCCATTACTTTTTTATTTGCCCAAATGCTATCGCTCTTAATATTATACTCTATTAATTTCGTTGCTCTTTCTTCTCTGTAATCATTAAATGTTTTAAGAACTGGTGCGTTATCATCTACAAGATTAAGCTTTGTTGCAACTTTTGGTATAAGAGTACCTTGAACTGCAACAGAGAATAATGCTATGAAGAATATTATATGAAATATATCTGAATCTATTAAGACTCCAGAATTCATAGCAAATATAGCAAAAACTATAGATGCTGCACCCCTAAGACCTACCCATGAAATAAAAATTTGCTCTTTTATAGGAACTTTAAACCAACTAAGTATACTAAATGTAGCAATAGGCCTTGCTATTAGGATCATAAATATTGAAATAGCAACTCCAGTAAACATAACTGCTGGTAATCTAGATGGGAATGCTAATAGTCCTAGTAAGAAGAATAATCCCATTTGTACTATCCATGATATTCCATCAAAGAAATGAACTAAACTCTTCTTATGAGGAATGGCACTATTTCCAATTATAATACCTGCAATATAAACACTTAAATATCCATTTCCACCAAGAGAATCGCTTAGAGAATAAGTTAATAAGGCCATGGCCGTAACAAATATAGGGTAGAATCCATCAATTTGGAAAGATATTCTATCTAATAACACAACAGCAATCTTTGCTAATACAAATCCTATTAAAAGACCAAAGATAACTTGAAGTAATAACATGGAGAAGATTGACTCTCCACTACCACTGGACATAAAGGTTAAAATAGTTATAGTAAGCATATATGACATAGGGTCATTGCTTCCACTTTCCAATTCCAGTAATGAAGCAAGTTCATCTTTTAAATTTAACTTTTGTGAACGTAATATTGAAAAAACTGATGCTGCATCTGTTGATGCCACAATAGCACCTATAAGTAATCCCTCAAGTAGGGTTGTTTTCATTATCCAATAGCAGAATAGTCCTGTAAGACCTCCTGTTATTGCTACGCCTATAGTCGACATGGCAACAGATTTAATTGCTACTGGTTTTGCCATTCTCCAATTAGTTCCAAAACCACCATAAAACATTATAAATGCAAGTCCAATAGAACATATTCTTTCTGTTAATGCATAATCATCAAAATAAATGCCACCGATTCCATCTGAGCCTAATAACATACCAAAGGCTATAAATATTAAAAGAATAGGTACTCCAAATTTGTATAAAGCCTTATCTGAGCTTATACATATTAAGAGAATTAAAATACTAAGTAAAACTAAATTAATCATACACTTCCTCCCATTATAAAATATTATTATGTTAAGTTATATAAGCATCACTCTAACCAAAATCTTAAATTCTTTTGATAAGGGTGCTAATAATCAATATCAATTAGTTATATTATAACATATTTATGCTTTTATTTTTTAATTTACCACTTAAATGTTAACTAATAATTAACAAATTTAAATTTGTTCATATTTATTCAATAATTTATTATTGTGTATTATATATATATTTATTAGTATATCCTTGTGTTCACCATATTTAAGACTTTAATTTTTGTATTTATATTTCACTAAAATACAATTATCAACTAATAATGTTTAATAGTCCCAATAATATTAACATTTAATAAATTCATATATTTCAGTATATGAAGATTAATTTATCTTTATCCGTGAACAGCAAAAGTGGATTCATTAATACAAATCCACCCTTAACATTAGTTATTTATATTTGCTTTTTCCAGAATTATTTCTTAGCTTCTCTTACTACACAATAGTATAAAGTTCCTTATTCTTTGGTAATACTTTATCAAGCTCCTTATCACCAAAAATATGTAGTTCATGCAATGCTCTAGTGCAAGCTGTATAGAATAGATTTTTGTCTATCTCACCATAATAAGCTTCTCCATCTGCAAGGATAACCCCATCAAATTCAAGTCCCTTAGCTAAATATGATGATATTACATTTATACCAATCTTGAACTCTGCTTTATCGTTATCTATAAGATTTATATTATCTTTAATGTCCTTAAGTCTTATATAAATCTCCTCAGCCTTAGTCTTATTTTTACAAATTACAGCTATAGATTTATAGCCTTTTTCAGTCATTTTATCGATAACCTTTGAAATTTCATTTTCTAAATTATCTTTAATTATATGAACCATAGGATATTCACCTGTTCTCTCAACAGCTTCTATTGGCTCATGTGTATCTAATATTTCCTTTGTAAAATTAGTTATATTCCATGTTGAACGATAACTCTTGGTTAATATTGCAACCTTAACATCTTTGAATATACTAGTTATTCCGTTTTTATCTTTAACGTTTGAATGTTTATCAATTCTTTGATTTAAATCCCCCATAATTGTAATTGAGACATCTACAAAAGATTTTTTTATTATTTCATAGAAAAGAGGACTATAATCCTGTGCTTCGTCTATTAGAATATGCTTCACACTACTATAATTTCTAAAGCCCTCCATAGCTGCTCTAATATATATTATTGGCGTAATATCTTCAAATTTAACTTCTCCACAACTTAAATTCTCTAGTGTAAGTTCTTTAATATCCCTTAAATTTTCTTTAGTGTATTTCTCTATGTTATTCCATAAAATTTTATATACTTCAACATTATTTAAAGTCCTTATCATTCCATCAATTTGAATACTTACTTGCTCATTACAATAATCATAGAAGGTTTTTCTATCTTCTATATAATCAAAGTCGTCATTATCAGATAAGTATCTTGTTTCAACCTGTGAAAATATACTTTGCTTAACCACATCAATTCTATTTAAAAATGGTATATTTTGAAATCTCTCTAAGAATGTCTTCTCAACAGATTTTCTACTTACTATCTCTTTACCCTCTATTATTATAGCCTTAGAATTTACTATTAATCTTGGTATATCTCTTGTAAATTTATTTAATACCTCCATAAATTCAGTAGTATTTTTATATTCCATAGACTTTGCTCTTATCTTAAATTCCTTTGAATCGTCCTCTTGAGAGTATATATAATCTAAATGTTCATTCTTATTTTCATATATATAATTTCCTGGCAAGAAAGTCCTTGAGAATTGTTCAAAAGTAGTTTGAAGAATATTACTTTCACCAAGTTCAGGTAGTACATCAGATATATATTCTGCAAACACCTCATTTGGACTGAAAATTAATATATTATCTGCTTTAAGTTCTTTTCTATGTTTATATAATATATATGCTGCTCTATGAAGGGCAATTGAGGTCTTTCCTGACCCTGCTGCACCCTGAATAAACAATACTTTGCTATCTTCATTTCTTATAATATCATTTTGTTCTTTTTGTATAGATGCTACTATATTCTTCATTTTATCTGTAGCATTACCGCCAAGCATTGCTCCTAAGGTTTCATCACATAATGATTCATTTGAATTATGCATAAATACTATCTCACCATTTTTAATGTTAAATTGTCTACTAAATTCAATTACACCCTTAACTTTTCTTCCAGGTGCTTCATAATAAGCTGGACCTACTTCAAAATCATAGAACATAGTTGAAACTGGTGAACGCCAGTCAAAAACGTAAAACTCAAAATCCTCTTCATTTTCTACTGTTGATAATCCTATATAAAAACTTTCAGTTTCTTCACCATCTTCCTTAAAATCTAATCTTGCAAAATATGGTGATCCAAGCTGCCTTTCAAGAGTTCTAATCCTAGTTACTTGTTTTGCATGAACCTTTTCTTGTAATGCAACTTGACTGCAGTTTTCATTTATCTCTATTTCATCTAGCTCAGTTCTATTTTCCCAAAGAAATCTTCTATGTTTTACAATCTCCTTATCCCCTATTTCACTTAGGTCAATATATTTTTCCAAAAGTCCCTTAATTGTTTTAATAGTTAATTCTAAATACTTTTCTTCTGCTAATTTATCTTTTCCTATAAGCATATTTCTTTATCTCCTAATTTAATCGTCATTAAATTTTAAATACTATTATTTAATATGTCAAGCTTTTATCATGACCATACTTTTATATTTAACCCTTAGACACTATATAATACCATAGATATAATATTTCTCCCAATGCTATTTATTAAAATAAAAATACTCCAGCAAAAAGACTTTTTCTTTTTACTGGAGTAAAATAGCACTCTTATTAATTTCTTTTCAAAAAAGTACTTAAATAATCTTAAAATATTTAATTGTTTTCTCTATCTTCTAAGCTAATATATTCCTTCTGCTCCTCAACATTCATATAAGCTGGACGAATTATTTTATCTGCATTAATTAACTCTTCAATTCTATGGGCACTCCATCCTGCAATACGTGCCATTGCGAATATTGGTGTATATAATTCTAATGGCAAATCTAACATACTATATACAAATCCACTATAAAAATCAATATTAGCACTTACACCTTTATAAGTTTTTCTCTCTTCATTTATAACTTCAGGTGCTAGTTTTTCAACTAAGGCATAAAGGTTATACTCATCAGTTCTACCCTTTTCCTCTGATAAGCTTTTTACAAATCCTTTAAAAATATTTGCTCTAGGATCTGATAAGGAATAAACAGCATGTCCCATACCGTAAATTAAACCAGTTTTATCAAAGGCCTCTTTTCTAAGTAATGCCTTTAAATAATTTCTAACCTCATCTTCATTTCTCCAATCCGATACATTTTCTTTTAAATCATTGAACATTTTAATTACCTTTATATTAGCTCCACCATGCTTTGGTCCCTTTAATGAACCTAGTGCTGCTGCAACTGCTGAATAAGTATCTGTTCCTGATGATGAAACTACATGAGTTGTGAATGTAGAATTATTACCTCCACCATGTTCTGCATGAAGTACTAAGGCAACATCTAGTATCCTTGCTTCAAGCTCAGTATATTTGCAATCAGGACGTAACATGTATAAAATATTCTCTGCAGTTGATAATTCTGCTTGTGGTGTATGAATAATTAAGCTTTTACCATTATAATAATGATCATATGATTGATATCCATATACTGATAATAGTGGAAATACAGCAATAAGTTGTAATGATTGACGTAAAACATTATCAATAGCTGTATCATCTGCCCTATCATCATATGAATAAAGGGTAAGGACACTTCTAGCAAGAGCATTCATCATATCAAAACTTGGTGCCTTCATAATAATATCTCTTACGAAGGATGTTGGTAAACTTCTATACCTTGCTAGTATTTGATTGAAATCTTCTAATTCTTTCTTGTTAGGTAGATTTCCTAATAATAAAAGATATGCTACTTCCTCAAATCCAAATCGCTTTTCTTTTACAAAACCAGCCACCAATTCCTCTATGTCCATACCTCTATAATAAAGTTTTCCATCACAAGGAACACTCTCACCATTTTTAATTTTTTTTGAACATATTTCTGATATCTCTGTAAGCCCAGTAAGAACGCCTTTTCCATTTAAATCTCTCAATCCACGATTTACTTTATACTTTACATAGAGATCCTTTTCTATTTTGCTATTTTCGAGACAAATATCTTTTAATTTAATTATTTCTGGCGTGATTTCAGAAAAATTTATATCTGATATATTTATCACTAAACCCTCTCCTTTCTTAATAATATAGTAATATAGTCTTTAAACTATAAGGATATTACTAATATGATAACATATTTTAACACATTTTCGAAATTTTTATTACTTATTTATATTTACCCTTCAATTACACTTTATTCTAATTATTTTTATTCAGTACTTATAAAAAAAATCCACTGCTATACACAGTGGATTTCCTTTTTTACTTTATTCACTTAAAGTTTTTACTATTCTTTCTAGAGACTCTTTAAATTCTTCTTCTGAAGAATTATTAAATACAATTAGATCCTTAATATCTTCTGGTCTTTCAAAATTGCATCCTGCAATATACTCATCCCAATTTTCTAGTTTCCATGTGTCACGACTTGAGTTACGTTCTATCATTCTTCTATGACATACTTCCACATCAGTTTCAACCCATACTATACTTAACTTAGCATTTTTCTCTGCTAATTTTTTGTTTAATGACTCCATATAGCTTGTATCTCTAATTTCTCTAGTAAAAGGTGCATTTATTAAAACATTATCTGCATACTCTAATGCTTCTAATGCTAAATCAACTATAACTTCATACTCATAATTTCTGATATTCTCCTCAAAAAAATCCGAGCTTCTATTATACTCTTCATTTGCAACCTTAAATATTTGCTTAGATAATGGTATTAAAGTATCTTTATCTAAATAAACTATGTTCTTCATTCCTTTAGATAATTCTTTTGATACGAAAGTTTTTCCACACGCAGGTGGAGATGTAACTAATATTAATTTTTTCATTTTATGTTCCACCCCTACAGTCATCTTTATTTTGTCTTTTGGTTTATATATTTAAGCTTGTACAATTATCTAATGTGTAAAGCTAAATTACGATATAAAAAATCGAACATTTATAATTATATCATCTCTTTAGAAATTTACAATATATGCTGTGAAAATGTAGATTATATCTCTACAGATTTTATTAGAGGATTATCAGTAAAAATCTTCATTAGATCAGCCACATTATATCCACTTGGTAATTTTATATATGCATCAACCTCAATACATCCAACCTCTATCCTTTCAACTCTCATATTTGTTACTTCAATATTATCCTCAGCAAATAGTTTCTGAATATAATTTATACCATTACTACTATCACAAACTTTGATTACTATTTGTTCAGATGTAGGCAGCTTAAACCATTTTATTCTCTTATGTCTTAGTACCTGTACAATAACAAGTAATAATGTGGAAACTAACCCTAAAAAATATAAGCCTGAGCCCACTGCAAGCCCTACCCCTGCTGTTACCCATATCCCCGCTGCTGTAGTTAGTCCACTAATTGACCTATTTCTAACAAAGATTAGTCCTGCTCCTAAAAATCCAACTCCCGATACTACTATAGATGCTATGCGAGATGGATCAAGACCTACTCCTACTTCTCCTAATATGTCATCAAATCCGTATTTAGACACAATCATCATAAGTGCCGACGCAAAGGCTACAATAATGTGAGTTCGAATTCCTGCCTCCTTTAATCTATTTCTCCTTTCATATCCAATTAATCCCCCACAAACCCCTGCTATCAATATTCTTAAAACTAGCTCTAATTGTGTATATAAAAACTCACTCATTTTACTTCTCCATTTTTATAATATTTTACTTTATATCATATGTTTAAATATCTTCCAAAAATCTACTATTCCATGTTAAACTTACATTATCTCTATAAGGTGATGTTAAATTCCCACTGTACTAAACAACATGCCTTTGAGTACTTTCCTTAATTAACTGAACCCTTTGAATACATCACTTGTATCTCTCAGATAATAATCACATTATATTTTATGTATATAATTATTAAAAAGACTTGCTATTAAACCTACACAGCTCATTATTTTACTATCTATCCCCTTAATTTTTTTATTTTCTTTTATTAATTTTACATATACTATAAATAAAGAACTATAAACCTAAAAGGCAGGTAAGTATAATGAATTTCATAGTATACGATCTAGAATTTAATCAGAAAGATTCTAAAGATAATAATACATATAAATTAAACTTTGAAATAATTCAAATAGGAGCATTCAAACTAAATGATAAATTAGAGATTATATCCACTTTTAACTCATTAGTGAAGCCTACCCTTTATACTACTGTACATCCTTATGTAGAAGGCCTAACTAAAATATCTACTGAAGATTTATATAAAGAAAAAACCTTTCCTTATGTTTATAATGATTTTATAAACTTTATTGGTGAAAATGACTATACCTTATGTACCTGGGGCATGGCTGATATCAAAGAACTTTTAAGAAACATAGAATTTCATAATTTATCTGATAATCTAATTGTCAAAAAATATATTGATGTTCAAAATATTGCTTCAACCTATTTTAATACTAAAAAGGGAATAAAAATAGGTTTGAAAAATGCTGCCGAGGGCCTAAATATACCTATTAAACATGATTTTCATGATGCCTTTAATGATGCCTACTATACCTCAGAGATTTTTAAAATACTTTATAATCCTAATATAAATACTTTATCCTATAATTTAAAAAGCTCTTATAAAAGGAATGTAGCATATAAATCTAAAATTGATACAAAATCATTAATTAATCAATTCGAAAAAATGTATAATAGAAAAATGACTGATGAAGAAATATCTATAATAAAACTTTCTTATATTATGGGAAAGACTAACCAATTCCTTATATAATTAAGTTTATAAGGAATATCTAAAAAATAAACAAGGAAGCCTGTATTCACAAGCTTCCTTATTTATTCCTTAAGAGTTTACTGCTAGTATATAATTCATAGATACTAGCAAATTAATAATTCTAATCTATTACCTTAACGTAGAACTCTTTTAAATTGTCCAAGCAAAGACAGCCTAAGGCTCCACCCTTCTCATAGGAACCACAGTCTATATTATAAACTTTTTTCTTCTTTTCTATCTTCTTACTACTTGTTGGTGTATGGCCTACTACTAAACTTCCCTTAGTGAATATAAATTTTGAATCGAATATCCCCTTACTCCAAAGTATATTGCTATCGTTCCAATCTAAATATTCAACAGCCCACTCAAATAAATCTGGTAAATCGATCTTATGGAACTTTCCATATTTATTGCGTTTACAATATTTATCAAATAATTCTTTACTTAATCCAGCATGAGTAAGTAAATAACTTTCTCCCCCAACACTAACTTCCATAAATAACGGCAATTTTTCTATCCAACTTATAATATCCTTTTCATATTCAGAATTAGCTCCATAGTTACTTTCTAATTCATCTAAAGTATCTAGCCCACCACTTCTAAGCCAACATTTATTCATTTGCTCATCACGTTTATATGTCTCTAGCATATACTCATGATTGCCTTTAAGAACTATAATATTAGGATTGTTTCTACAATATTCTATAAGTTTAATTCCCTGAGGTCCTCTATCTATTAAGTCCCCTAAAATATATAAGGTATCTTCCTCAGTAAAATTTATCTTCTCTAACATTCTTATAAAAGAATTATAGTAACCATGTATATCTGACATTACATAAATCATAAATAATTCTCCTTTCTTCCTATAAAGATTTCTTATGTAATTGTAACATATTATTTATTATTTTAATCCTATTTTCAATAAAAATTTAACAGAAGAGTTTTCAACTTATATTTATACAAAATTTTACTTTTTTATAAAATAATCTACACTTGTATGTAACTTACAATATTTAAAGAGATTTATTATGTCATTTAATTCTTATGATTTTCTACTATCCTTTTTACCAATTGTACTAGTAGGTTACTACTTGCCTTATAAATCTACTAGCACAAAATTTAAAATACTTTGGCAACTATAACCACTCTTTTTTCTAGGGTATAGATAACTTTATAGTTTTATTTATATTCTTTATATCCCTAATATAAAGAATATAATATGCCCCCTTGGAATTAAATTGAAAGTATTTCTGATCAAATAGAAACTGTACCTTTGATGAAATAAAAAGTCTATAAAATTAGTAGTCTTACTATACTAAAATTACTAATAGTTTTCTGAATAACAAAAAAGCTAGTAGCTTACTACTAGCTTTTTTATTAGCTCCCTTCTTACAGGAGTTTATATCATATTTTATGGAAAGTAGCTTTTAAAGGATTAACTACTACGGAACCCTACACTTTATAAATGATAACTTTATTATCTAACTACAAAGCAACTTCTTTATTCATTCACTTTATTTTCCTCTTTTTTCTGTTTACTAACATACCTTAATAGATCAAAAAAGAGTTACAAGAAACTCTCGTAACTCTTAGTGAACAAAATTATCTTCTGTTTTGTTCTTTCTTAGCTCTTCTGCAAGCTGGACATCTAACTGGTTCGTTATCGAATCCTTTTTCCTTGTAGAATTCTTGTTCTCCAACTGTGAATACGAATTCTTCTCCACAATCTCTGCATACGATAGTCTTATCTGTCATATTAAAATCCTCCTTTAATTTAAAGATTAATACTTCCATATAATTCTCTTAAAGGAGAAATGTATATTTCATAGTAAATCTTTTTTGTTTCGGCTCATTTAGTATAACATACTTCAAAATAAAAAACAAACCCTTTTTTTATTTTTTCCATAAAATAAATCATTTTTATATGAAATATACATGCTAAATAGTTCTTTATCATCTATATATAGCTACAATAGTAAATATAAACTTGAATTCATAAATCATTAACTTTATATATATTTCTATTTCAATTAATTCAGTATATAATAAATCGAAACATATGCCTGTTTCATAAAGTTTTGAGCTATATAAGTCCACCCCGACTTTTTAGCTCTTTTTTTCTAAGTATTTCTCTTCTAGGACTTCTAATAACTCCACATACTTATCCTTAACTGTATTGTTTGTACCTTCATAAAGATTTGTCTCTTCATTTATTTTATCTAAAGTATCCTCTGATAGCTCTCTAGTTGCAAATTTGTAAATCACATTATCTTCTTTATGTATATGTCTTTCTAAAAGATTAGTATATGAAATCGCATTAGCAATTACATCAAGCCTTGATTCCTTATCTCCAGACTTTAGTTTCTGCAAAGATTCATCTAAACTACTTATATATAGTCTACCTAAATCATGTTCAACAAGCATCCCATATTTAATTACCTTTTCAGCAGTTACTCCCATTTCATCTATCATCTTATTAAAAAGTATAATTTCTTCCTTATTATGATGATGTCCATCTGCATAGTTCCTTATAAAATCAATTATTTTATAAAAATCCTCATAGTCAACTTCTGATCCATCCATAATATTTAAACAGACCTTTCTTACTACAAGTAGCATTCTCTTTATATACTTATGTTCATCCATTAATAATTCTATAGCCTTCATATTATCCTCCCCTAAACTCTTTTTATTTCCATCACACCATCTTTTTCAATATAAATAAAACTACTATTTACTTCTGTTACAAAAGCTTTTATCCATAAATCTCTTAGGGTATAAAAATACTCTACTTCAACCCCAACTTCATCCCAAATATCTTTATGGACACAAATCCTTCTCTGCCACTTAACAAGATCCTCTTCAGATATTATAACCTCATTAACTCTATCACATGGCATTCCATCTAAAATATAGTCATTAATACTATTATAGATCTCTATAGCTGTATTAATCTCTCCTTTTTCCTCTCGAACCAACATACCTGTATTCATCCCTTGATGAATAAATATATCATTCATCTCATTAGAATTATCTTTACTACTTTGTATTATTCTAGCTGTCCAAGTAGCAACCCTTCCTTCCGCAGAATGAATCTTGCTTTGTAACCATCCGTGAATATTTCCTAAATCTATAATTTCTTCTAATGGTTTATTTGGTAACTTCTCTCCATACTTTTTATTTATTTCAGCTGATAGCTCCTCTACATTCAATCCTTTCTTTTCAGCTAACTTAATAATCTCACTCTCTAACCCTTCAAACCATACAATTTTATTAAATAACCAATAATGAATTTTACCTAAATATAAACTCATAGTCTACTCCACCTCTCTATTATTCATTTAATGATTTCGAAATCATCACTAATATTTTACTCTCTTCCTTGACAATAACATTATCCTCTATTTTAACATTAAGCTTCATAAAAATACTTCCTTTCATTACTTGCTATCTGTTATTTAAAGTATACTAAAACACTAAGAATTACTCTGTAACCTTTGTTACATTAAAAACTAATATGTTCTTAAAAATATAAAAAGGTACTTAGATTAATAATATAAGTACCTTAAAATTTTTATTATTTTAATTTTACTGGAAATTTTAAATTCCTTGTTGTAAACATGTCTTCAAGTCATCTTCTGGCGTACTTATAGGTCTTAAATTAAATGTATCAACTAAATATTGATACACATTAGGGCTTATAAAGGCTGGAAGACTCGGTCCAAGGAATATACCCTTTATCCCTAATGATAATAACGCCAAAAGATCTGCAACCGCCTTTTGTTCATACCAGGATAAAATAATTGATAATGGTAACCCATTTACATCTGTATCAAAAGCGTCAGCAAGGGCTGTAGCAATTCTTACTGCTGAATAAGCATCATTACATTGACCAATGTCTAATAATCTTGGAAGCCCTGCCACTTCACCAAAGTTCAACTTATTAAATCTATATTTACCACAAGCAAGTGTTAAGATAATACAGTCTTCTGGTACAAGCTTAGCAAAATCTGTATAATAGTTTCTTCCCGGTCTTGCACCATCACATCCACCTATTAAAAAGAAATGCCTTACATCACCATTTTTCACTGCTTCAACAATTTCATTAGCATAACTCAAGGTGGCATTGTGACCAAAGCCTACTAAGATTTCATGAGGTTCTTCAGATTTTTTAAATCCACCAAGCTCTAAAGCTTTCTCTATTATCTCCGAAAAATCTTTGTAGCCTTTGCTATCTGCCCCAATATATTTAATCCCATCCCAGCCTACTACACTTGTAGTGAATATCCTATCTTTATATGTTTCTCTAGGTCTCATTAGGCAATTCGTAGTCATTAGAATACAACCTGGAATACCATCAAACTCTTTCTGTTGATCCTGCCAAGCTCCACCATAATTACCCACAAGATGTTTATACTTTTTAAGTTCTGGATATCCATGAGAAGGAATCATTTCACCATGAGTATAAATATTAATCCCCTTACCTTCTGTCTGCTCAAGAAGCATTTCCAGATCCCTTAAATCATGTCCAGACACTATAATAAATGGCCCCTTTTTAATATTGACATTTACCTTTTGAGGCTTAGGATTTTTATATGTATTAGTATTGGCTTCATCCAGTTTTTTCATTACTGCTACAGCCATATCACCAGTCCTCATAGTCATTCTAATTAACTCTTCAACTGATAGGTTATCCTTAGTTGCAGCTTCCAATCCCCTAAAATAGAAATTATCTACTTGATCATCATAATAACCTAAGACTCTTGCTTGATGTCCATAAGCACTTATTCCCTTAAGTCCATAAACTATGGTTTGTCTTAGTGATCTTAAATCAGCATCTAAGTCCTGATCAAACATAATCCCTGCTCTTTTTGAATCCTCAAGGATTTCAGTTTTTGTATCTCTTAATTTATAAGTAGCTTGCTCTGGATACTCTTTACCCTGAGCTCCATATTTACTTAATTCTTCTTTTATTTCTTGAGCTTTTTTTAATAACTCAATATGGACCTCTGCATCAAAATTTACATTTGTTAATGTTGTAAATAAACAATTTTCTACAAAACTAACTATATCCTTACTTATATTTTTGCCATTTTCTATTATCTCCATTGCATAGCAGCTAATTCCCTTAAGCTGATATATTAATAAATCTTGTAAATTTGCTACTTCAGGTGTTTTACCGCAGACACCCATTTTAGTACAGCCCTTCCCCCCTGCTGTTTGTTCACATTGATAACAAAACATCGGATTCTCATCCATGAATATCACTCCTTTAAATTCTTCCATATTATTATTTTCATAAAAGCTTATAATATACCCTACTATCTTTATATATTTATTCTTATTATTTCTATATATTATTTACTTTTGCCTTTAATATAGAATTAGAGGTAGAAATTAAATATTTCTACCTCTAATCATAATTTACTATATATCCTTATTTTTAATTCTCTTTATAAGATCTTTTATCTTTTCTTCTATATTCTTGGCAACTTTGATAAACTCTTCATCAGGCTTACCTGTAGGATCCTCTAATCCCCAGTCCTCAATATGTTTCCCTGGAAAATATGGACATACTACATTACATCCCATCTTAACAACTATATCTACCTTTGGGATTTCTGATAATAACTTAGATTTTTGACCTTCATTCATATCTATATCATATAAATCCTTAATTATTCTAACTGCATCTTGATTAATCTGAGGCTTAGTTTCTGTACCTGCAGAATAACTTTCAAATACATCATCTCCATATAATTTTCCTATTGCCTCAGCCATTTGTGATCTGCATGAATTATGAACACATATAAATGCTATCTTTGGTTTCATATTTACCTCTCCCTTTTAAGTCTATTTTCTTACTATATGTGCAACTACTTGAACATCAATTCTATCTGTATCCTTATAATACCTATTAATCTTAAAAATAACCATATTATTTATTCTTACATTTTCTTTCTTTAAAGATAATTGATATCTCTTATCTATAGTTACTATATCCTTTAAATATATTGTTGATGGTTGTACCTTTACAATATTACCTGTACTGTAAATAACCTTTCCATAAAACTTATACTTATCGAATACCCTATATACTTTATTCTCCTCTAAACCATTTTCTATCAATAATCCCATAAATTTATTAATGTCCACTAAAGTTTTTAAAGGTGTATTCATATAAATATTAACCTTATTCTCAAAAGATCCTTTATCACTCATAATTATACTTAAAAGTTTTTCTAACTTTTCTTCATTATCTTTTCCATTTGGCTTATAACATAACTTACTTCTAATTTCATCATATTTATAGCTATTCCTATCTCCTAGTAGTTCTAAAAAATTTGCTATTGATTCAATATTTTTAAGACCCCTTAGGCACTCCATAATTAATTCTTGATTTTTAGCTATCTTTCTTATAGCTCTAAAATCTATATTACGTATCTCATTCAGAGTTCTTCTATTTTCTTCACTTATATATCTACATAATGATATTTTTAGTAAAGCCTTTGAATATAATTCCCAATCAATTAGTAAATTTTCATCACTATTTAACCTAATAATCTTTATGGTTTTCCCATATATTCTTCCTTTATTAAATTTCTTCAAGTCAAAACTTACTTCATCATTAACTTTAACATTTCTCCACTCTAAATCTGGTTCTGATGATTTTTTTAAAAGAATACTCTTTCTAGTTCCAAGGTATAAAGGATCAATCTCAATATAATCCCCTTCTGTATTAATAACTTTTCCATAAAATTTATAAAAAGCAAATAACTTATTTAAAATAACTTCTTCCATTGACTCCTCAATAATAGACTCAATAAATTCCTCAAGGTTCAAAAATGTCCTAAAAAATGAATTCATATAAATATATATCTTTTGACCTAGGGATATATCCTTTTCCATTATCTTTCCAAATAACTCATTTATCTTCTGCTCTTCTTCTATACTATAGATTACAGGATAATTAAAGTTCTTTAAATCATTATGATATTTATACATATTATTTCTATCTAAACCCTCGACTAAGTCGTTAATGTCACACTTGTTTTCAATAAAGGCATTAATATACCGTTCTCCAATCAAATGTTCATCAATTTGAAATAATCCTAATATACTCTCATTTAGCACTGTAATCCCCCCTATTTTCTTATTGATATAACCAATACCAAAGAAACTTACCATATTTTGTTATATACCTATATCATAACATCTTTTATACCAATTTTATACATATATTTGTAAAAAGGAAGTTATCTATTTATATACATAATTAAATATTATCTTAATGACAAAGAATAAAATCCCAGAAGTATAGCTCTTATACTCCTGGGATTTTATTTTATAACAATAGAACACTATTAATATCCTAATGTAATAGAAAAATATTTCACTTGTTAAGTTATTGCTTATATATACTCTTTTAATCCTTTTTTATCTAGAATAACTATTTTCTTTGTCCCTACAACCTTAATTAATTTATCATCATGGAACTTCCTAAGTTTTCTACTAATAGTTTCCCTAGTTACTCCTGTATAGTTAGCCATATCATCTCTTAATATAGGTAGATCTATATTAATATACTCTCCAACAGGCTCCCCATACTTTTCTGCTAATTCAATTAATAAATATGCTATTCTTGAATCACCATCATTACTAGCGATGTTTTGAACAAGACTTTCTGTATCTGATAACCTCTCTGCTAGAATTTCTAGTATCTTTATTCCTATTTCAGGATTCTTCATTATTATACTTTTTAGTTCATCCTTACTTAGTGAACAAATCTTACAATCTGATAGTGCCATAGCATTAAACTTATAACTTGAATCTTTAAGTAAGTTTAATTCACCAAAAAAGTCACCATCAGATAGTATGTGTAATATCTGCTCTTTTCCGTATTTAGTATACTTATATAACTTTATTTTACCTTCATTTATAAAATAAAGGGTTTTCCCATTACTTCCTTCTCTAAAAATAAGATCTCCTTTTGAATATTCTTTAGAAACAACATTTTGTCTAATATCTAAAAGTTCTTCATCTGATAAAGAATTGAATAAAGATACTTTCTTTAAACAAATATCCTTACTACAATTTGAACAACAGCACTTCATAATACCACCATATTCCACCTTTAAAATATTCAAATTATCAATCTTAAATTTTTAGTTTTCTTCTTTATCTATAGCTTCCTTTAAAGTATGCCAAGCTAAAACTGCACATTTTACCCTTGCTGGCATATTGGAAATATTCTTTAAAACCATAGCATCCTCTAAGATTAATAATTTTTCATCTTCTATTATATCTCTTTTTATCATCTTAATAAATGTATCTGCTAGGTTTAATGCTTCTTTTTTACTTTTTCCCTTTAATAAATCTATCATCATTGAAGTTGAAGCTTGAGAAATAGCACATCCATCGCCTGTGAAGGCTAAATCTTCAACAATATCTCCATTGAATTTAATTTCTAATTCAATTTCATCACCGCAGCTTGGATTGTGGCCTTTCTCAGAAATATCTGGATTATCTATTTTTCTTTTGTTTCGTTTTGAAGTGCTGTGCTCCATTATTAACTCTGTATAAATTGCATCTAAATCCATTCTATTTCCTCCACTCTTTAAATTTATTATAGATTCTTTCTACTCCATTAACTAATTTATCTATATCTTCTCTTGTATTATATAGATAGACGCTAGCCCTACAAGTAGAATTAATATTCATATATCTCATTAATGGTTGTGCACAATGATTACCTGATCTAATTGCTATACCATAACTATCTAATAATGAAGCTACATCATGAGGATGAATTCCATCAATAGCAAAGGAAATTACACCGCTCCTCTTTCTGATGTCCTTTGGCCCATATACAGTAACATAGTCTAGTTCTGATAACTTCTCAACTCCATAAGATATAAGACTTTCTTCTAACTCTTTAATATTTTCTAACCCTATTTCATTTAAATAATCTATTGCTAACCCAAGTCCTACAGCTGCTTCAACATTTTGAGTACCTGCTTCAAACTTACAAGGTATTTCTGCATAGGTTGCACTATCCTCATAAACGTACTCTATCATGTCTCCACCTAATATATATGGACTCATATTTTCCAATAAATTTTTCTTACCATAAACTACTCCAATACCCATAGGTCCTAGTAGTTTATGTCCAGAGAATACTAAGAAATCTGCATCTAAATCCCTAACACTCACCTTCATATGTGGTACACTCTGAGCTCCATCAACTATAACTACAGCACCTTTAGAATGTGCATAAGCTGCGATTTCCTTCACAGGATTAATAGTTCCAAGGGCATTAGATACTTGAGTTATACTTACAATCTTAGTTTTATCAGTAATTTTACTTTCTATTTCTTCCTTAGATATTTCCCCATTTTCATCTATATATAGATATTTAAGCTTTGCATTTTTTACTCTAGCTACTCTTTGCCATGGAATTAAATTAGAATGATGCTCCAAAATTGAAATTACTATTTCATCACCTTCATTAATATTATCCATACCATAGGATTCAGCAATTAAATTGAATCCTTCTGTTGCATTCTTTGTGAAAATCACTTCCCTAGAATCCTCTGCATCTATAAATTTCTGAATCTTTACCCTTGCTTTATCATAAGCATCAGTTGATAATATACTTAAGTTATAAGCTCCTCTATGGGGGTTAGCATTCTGTTCTTTATAATATCCTTCAATAGCTTCAAGTACTGCTTTAGGCTTTTGCGTAGTAGCTGCACTATCTAAATATACTAATTTATCATCTTGTAATATTGGAAAGTCCTGCAATATATCTTTTTTAACCATTTACTAACCTCCTATCTAATTCTGCTAATACTTCTTCTCTTATATCATCTACTGGTATCATATCTATTATTGGATTAAAGGCTCCTTGCACTATAACCTTTCTTGCTTCTTTATAGCTTAAACCTCTGCTCATAAGGTAGAACAATTTGTTTTCATCAATATTTCCTGATGAAGCTGCATGTTCTCCTGATACATCATCCTCTTCACAAAGTAATAATGGCATTGCTTTTGATCTTGCCTTTTCTGAAAGTAACATGCAATATTCACTTTCTGCCCCTTCACTTTTAGAAGCTCCTCTTTTAAAATCAATAGTACCCTTAAAGGTCTTTTTTGATTCATCCTTTAAAGCTCCATTTGTAACTATTTTAGACTTAGTTCCTTTTCCCTTATGTGTCATAATATAATTAATATCAATAGTCTTTTTATCATCTCCAAGATAAATAGAATTTATTGTTGACGATCCCTTGTTCCCAACTAAATCTCCATGGTAATTAGTTACACTATATTTCCCACCAAAATCAATTGCTACATAGTCTATATTGGCACCTTCCTCAACTGTTCCTTCAATAGAATCAAAATTCCCTGTATTATTATTTAGGAGATTGACTTTTATTATCTTTAGGTCACTACCCTTTTTGGCAACTACCCTACATACTCCATTATGATATCCTTCTTTATCATCCCAAGACTTATAGTTAATGACTATAGTAGCCTTACTTCCTTCTTCTGCAATAATATTTAAATTATCTACTAAGGAATTGTTATAACCATCCATATCAAACTTAATTACTATTGGTTCTTCTAATTCTATATCCTTATCAATTTTAACTATATATCCTTTATTGTATAAATTATCCGCTTCCTTAGTTAATTCTCTTCCAACACCATAAATAAGATTATTTGATAACTTCTCATGTTTACAAAGTTCTAACTTTTTTACTGTAGCACCTTCTCCAAAATATAAGTTACTATTAGTAAATTCTTTTATTTCTAAACCTTTATAATCTTTTAAACTAATATCATTAACTCCAACCCAAGATTTTGTTCTTACTGGAGTTTCATTTATATTAATGTATTTGTTACTATTCATTACACTCACTTCCTATCCTATACTTCCCTCTAGCTCTAAACTAATTAACTTATTCATCTCTACCGCATACTCTAGAGGTAATTCCTTTGATATTGGTTCAACAAAGCCTCTAACTATCATTCCCTTAGCCTCTTCTTCACTTAAACCTCTACTCATAAGATAGAAAATTGCATCATCGCTTATCTTACCAATCTTTGCTTCGTGTCCAATATTAACATCATCATTTAATATATCCATAACAGGAATAGTATCAGATTTTGATATGCTATCTAACATTAAAGATTCACAAGATACAGATGATTTTGAATTATAAGCATTACTATTTATCTTTACTACACCTCTATAGATGGCAGTTCCACCACTTTTTGATATAGATTTTGAATTTATTGTTGATGAAGTATTTGGTGCAGCATGAACCATCTTTGCTCCAGTATCTAGAGTCTGTCCTTTACCTGCGAAAGATACCCCTGTGAAGTCAGCCTTTGCTCCATCACCCTTTAAAATACTCATTGGATATAACATAGATATTCTTGATCCAAATGAACCAGATACCCATTCTATTGACCCATTTTTTTCAACTATTGATCTTTTAGTATTTAAATTAAGCATATTCTTTGACCAGTTTTCTATGGTACTATATCTTAATTTTGCATTTTCTTTAACAAATAACTCAACACAACCTGCATGTAAATTTATTGAGTTATATTTAGGTGCTGAACATCCTTCAATAAAATGAAGACTTGCTCCTTCATCTACTATTATTAAAGTGTGCTCGAATTGTCCTGCTCCTGGAGAGTTCAATCTAAAGTATGACTGAAGTGGTATATCTACATGAACCCCTTTAGGTACATAAACGAATGATCCTCCTGACCATACTGCTCCATGTAAGGCTACAAATTTATGATCATTAGCCGTAACACATTTCATGAAGTATTCCTTTACTAAATCTTCATGTTCCTTCACTGCTGTTTCCATGTCAGTATAAATTACACCTTGCGCTACAAGCTCATCCTTAATACTATGGTAAACAACTTCTGAGTCATACTGAGCACCAACTCCTGCAAGTGAAGTTTTTTCAGCTTCTGGTATTCCTAAAAGATCAAAGGTTTTCTTAATATCTTCAGGAACCTCATCCCAACTTCCCTTTAAATCAGACTTAGGACGAACATAAGTTACAATACTATCCATGTCTAGTTCATCTAGGGATGGTCCCCAAGATGGTAATTCTAATTTATTATATATTTCCAAAGCCTTCAATCTTAGCTTTAGCATCCATTCTGGTTCATCTTTTTCTTCTGATATAGTTCTTACTATATCCTCTGTTAAACCTTTCTCTGACTTAAAGCTATATACGTCTTCATTCTTTACATCGTATATACCTCTATCCATTTCATCAATTTCTGTTCTTTTCTTTTCTCCCATTATTTCTCACCACCAAGCTCGTTAATGCCTTTTTTAAAACTTTCATAACCTATTTTTTCAATTTCCTTAGCTAAAGTTGCATCTCCAGTTTTTACTATTTTCCCATCTACAAGAACATGTACATAATCTGGCTTTAAATTTTCTAGTATTTTTGTATTATGAGTTATAATAAGTACTGAATTATTTTCATTTAAGAACATATTAATTCCTTTTGAAACAACTCTTATAGCATCAACATCTAGTCCTGAATCAGACTCATCTAAAATTGCAAGTTGTGGTTCTAACATTAACATTTGAAGAATTTCATTTTTCTTCTTTTCCCCACCAGAGAAACCAACATTTAAGTATCTCTTAGCGTAATTTTCATCTATTTTTAATTCATTCATTATTCTTTTTAAATCAAGTTCAAACTTCATATGACCTAGAATTCCTGTTCCCATAGTCTTAATTGTACTCTTTAAGAAGTTTTCTACAGTTATTCCTGGAACCTCTTCTGGATATTGGAAAGATAAGAATAATCCTTTTCTTGCTCTTTCGTCTGTTTTTAGTTCATTTATATTTTCGTTATTTAAAACTATATCGCCGTTCTTTCTTACGTATCTAGGATGGTTCATTAACGCATTTGCCAAAGTTGACTTACCTGCTCCATTTGGTCCCATTATTACATGTACTTCACCTTTGTTTATATTTAAATCTAATCCTTTTAGGATTTCCTTATCCTCTACATTTACCTTTAAATTTTCTATATTCAATAAATTGCCCTTCATGGTATCATCTCCTATTTTCTAATCCCGAGTATTTCACTCTGCTTTATATTTATTATATATTCACTTAGGTAAATAAAATGTGATTCAAATCACACTTTTGCAAAAAAAATACTAGGAGAGCCATCTCCTAGTTAATATTATTATATTCCTAAACACATTTGCATTGTCACTTCACCAAACTCTTTTGCATCCTTTGGAACCCATAACTTGATAGTATTATCCTCATTTTTCACATACTGTTTTTCAAATTCAAAAGTTTTTTCTTTAACCGCTACTGAAGGTTCTAATATTTTAATATTATCTATATACTTGCTTATGTAGATATTAGAAATTTTATTATAATAATCTGACTCACTAATTGCTTCCACATTCTGAGCTTCTTTTAAAGTATATTCACCTGCTTCTATAGCTGCATCTTTTAAATATAAAAATGTAGTTTTAACTTTTACAACAGTAGTTTCTTTATCTTCCGATATAATTTCTGTAGTTACAGTTAACTTCTTTAAACGTTCTTTTAAAACAACGTAAAGAGTTTCTAATTCTTCATCTGTAACAATAAGTTTCTCACCTTCAAGCTCCTTTTTACTTTCCTCCATATATATTGCCTTAGTCATATTACTCTTTTCAACTTCTTCCTTGCTAAATCCAATTCCCTCTATCTTAGTTGAATCTTCTAATATAAATAAATCATAGATTGCTTCTGCAACTTTATCTGCTTGTTTTGATTCACCTATACATCCTACAAAAAATAAAGATGTAGTTAAAATCATTACCAACCCTAACACTAATGTTCTATTAATTTTTTTCATCTTCCCCCCCTAATCTCACATTATTACATTAGCACATATACCAAATTATTACAAAATATTTTTCTTTATATCTACATAATAAAAAAGGCTATATCAATTAGATATAGCCTTTTTAACTTTTTATATTTCTACGATAACTGGTACTATCATAGGTCTTCTCTTAATATTTTCATAAACATAACTACTAACATCATTTCTTAGCTTACGTTTAATTTCAGACCATTGAGTAACATTTTCTTCAAGACAACCTTCAACAGCTTTATAACTTATTCTTCTAAGCTCTCCCATTAAAGCTTCTGAATCTCTAACGTAAACGAATCCTCTAGTTATTATATCTGGTCCTGATGTTATAGTCTTACTTTCTTTATTGATTGCAACTACTACTGTAATTATACCGTCTTGAGAAAGGGATTTTCTATCTCTAAGGACTATATTACCTACATCTCCTACACCACTACCATCTATAAGCACTCTACCTGATGGTACTTTACCAACTACTTTTCCTGTTTTTCTAGTAAGTTCAAAAACATCACCATTTTCAAGAATTGTAATATTCTCTCTCTTAACCCCCATAGTTTCTGCAAGTTCTAAATGCTTTTTAAGCATTTTGTACTCACCATGAATAGGCAAGAAGAATTTTGGTTTAACTAATGCTTGCATTAACTGTAATTCAGCTTCACAAGCATGACCTGAAACGTGAATAGGTTCTGCAGTTTTATAGATTACATCTGCCCCTCTTCTAGTTAAATCATTTACAATATTTGATACAGCTTTCTCATTTCCTGGAATTGGTGTTGCTGATACTATAACCATGTCATCTTTTTCAATTTGAATACTTCTATGATTACCAGCAGCTATTCTACTTAATGCAGCCATCGGTTCCCCTTGACTTCCTGTAGTAATAATAGTTAATCTATCGTTTGCATACTTATTAATTTCACTTAAATCAATTAACATACCCTCTGGCATATCTAAGTATCCAAGTCTAATGGCTACTTCAGATATTTTCTCCATACTACGTCCACTGAAAGCAATCTTTCTATTAGTCTTCATACAAGTGTTAACAATTTGTTGTATTCTATGAATATTTGATGCAAATGTAGCAACAATAACTCTACCCTTAGCTTTACCAAAATACTTATCTAAGGTTTCACCAACTGCTCTCTCTGATAAAGTATATCCTGCATGGCTAACATTTGTACTATCCGCCATTAATAGTAATACTCCTCTTTTACCTAGTTGAGCTAATCTAGCTAAATCAATTACTTTTCCATCAATTGGAGTATAATCAATCTTAAAGTCCCCTGTATGGACAATGACACCAACTGGTGTGTGTATTGCTAGAGCACAACTATCTGCTATACTATGGTTTGTTCTAATGAACTCCACTTTAAAATCATCTACGGTTACAGTATCTCCTTGCTCAACTACATTTAATGTGCAGTCCTTTAATATTCCATGTTCTGTAAGCTTATTTTCAACTAACCCTAAAGTTAATCTTGTTCCATATACTGGTACATTTAATTCTTTTAATACGTATGGCAATGCACCTATATGATCTTCGTGTCCATGTGTTATAAATATTCCTTTTACTTTACTTCTATTCTTCTTAAGGTATGCAATATCAGGAATAACTAAATCTATTCCAAATAATTCTTCATCTGGAAATGCTAAACCACAATCCACGATTACTATTTGATCCTCATACTCAAAAGCAGTAATATTCTTTCCTACTTCACCTAGTCCCCCTAATGGGATTATCTTTATCTTCTTATTCTTTTGCACAATTTTCTCCTATCTTGTAAATTTACTTTCACTTTCAAAATAAATTTACATCTACATTTAATCATAATTTAATTTGTTTATTTAAAAAAGCGTACAAAAATAAGTCCTTATAATCTCATGTAATTCTTCTGCTCTTCAATTTTACTAGTTATGGATAATCCTCTGTAATAAACCGTTGAAGATATCCTTATAAACCTAGTCTTCTCCTACCCAATCTATGCATATATTGATCAACATCAGTCTCTAACCGCTTCACTGATCTATTTCTATATTCAATACTACATAGCTAAGTAAGTTTAGAGTCATTGTAATTCAAGTATTAATTCTTATAATAAACCCTTCTTAACGCATCTAAAAAAACTTGAATAAATATAATTCTATATATTCATTCATCTTTTTTTACATACATCCTCTCTCATCTACTATAAGTGTATACTAAATTTAGAAAATAATCAAACAGATATTTTAGAATTTATATATTTATATATTTATTATAGCTATAATAATCATTCTTTATCCTCTTTTTTCTATGCAAATTTTACTAAGTAACAGGATTTAAAGGCCTTTTCACCAAGCATAAATATCTTTAAATATAATTTATGACTTGGTGTTTTTTAATTTTAAAAATATATTAAAGTATAAGTACAAATGTTCCTGCAGTAATTAAAAGACCTCCAATTACTGTTTTTACAGTAACTGTCTCCCCTAAAATAATAAATGCTAACACCATAGTAATAACTACACTAAACTTATCTATAGGGACTACCTTTGATGCATCCCCCATCTGTAGTGCCTTAAAATAACATAACCAAGACAAACCTGTAGCTATTCCAGATAGAACTAAAAACACCCATGATTTTGTACTAATATTCGCCACTTCATTCTGAGTTCCTGTAATAAACACTATTCCCCATGCCATAACAAGAACTACTACAGTACGTATTGCTGTTGCTAGATTAGAATTAATATTGTTTATTCCCATCTTAGCTAAAATTGAAGTTAAGGCAGCAAACAATGCCGATAAAATCGCAAATAACACCCACATTTTCTTTCCTCCTTGTAATGATATCAAATTATTAACCTCCTTAATTTCTTACTACTATATGAATACCTCTTCTTATAATATATCAAAGTGGCAATATATTTTCTACACTATTGAGAAATATTATCATTATTATCTTCATTTCTTTTCAAACAAATTATAACTATATCCCATCATAATTTAATCAAAATAAAAGAACCAATATAAAATATTGATTCTACTTAGTTGGTTTCCACTTATAGCCGCAACATGGGCATACTAGTGTTATATCTCTACATACTAGTGATCCTAGTATTTTTCCTTTTGTATCCATTAATAGAGGTCCTTTTTCACCTCTCCCAATACTATACTTTTTCTTCGTTGTTTTTATATTCGTTGCACAACATCTAGGACAAAATGCTATTCCTTGTTTTGTGTAATTCGCTGCCTTTTCTTTGTCATCTTTTTCTTTTATTTCTTTATATTTTTCCGCCTGTTTCACTTCTGCCATTATCCTTCCTGTTGTTGCTGCTCTTTTCATTTCATCAAATAAGCCCATTAATATTCCTACTTTCTACCTTATAAATTCATATCATTTTTATTTGAGTTAATTCATTTAAAACTTTTGTATAACCCTCCCTAGGATTGTATAAATAATCTTTATCTCAACACTCCCCTTAATATTATGAGAAATCCAATAAGAGATTTTTTATTAAAATATTACTTAATTAATCCCCTCTATATAATTATATATTATTTATTAAACTAGTCCACCCATATAATTATAATGATTATATATTTTTTGTAAATTCTATAATAGATCCCACCCTTTTGATGCAACCTTATAATATACTTTCTTAGGTATCACTTTTAGTAATTGATAGATTAGCTTATTAAAGAAACCAGGTATAACTATCACCTTTAATTCCTTTTCTATATTTTTCAAAGAAACATCTACAACTTCTTCTGCTGTCATCCATCTAATAATTCCTTTACTTTTTAGTGTACTTTCATCCATATCTAATTTTGAATGAAAATCTGTCCTGGCAAAACCCGGACATAAAGCTTGAACTCTTATATTGTATTTATTAAGTTCCATTGCTAAAGATTGAGAAAAACTTGTTAAAAAACATTTCGTAGCACAATACATGGCTGAAGTTGGAAATACATTGAAAGATGCTAATGAACTAAGATTAATTATAAATCCCTTCTTATTCCTTTTCATCTGCTTTGCTACTACATGGCATAACTTAACAGCTGCTAGAATATGTACATTTATCATTCCCTCTTGATTTTCATACTTGTCCTCAGTAAAGGAATCATCTGCCCCATGTCCTGCATTATTAACTAAAAATTCAATGTCATTTCTCTCTTCTAGCTTACTTATAAAATCATTAAGTCTATCTTTGTCTGTAAGGTCAAATATATTAACATCTACTTTAATTTTATATTCTTTTTTAATATCCTCTGCTACTTTACTAATTATATCTTCTCTTCTTCCAACAATAATTAAATCGTATCCTTGACTTGCTAGTTTTCTACTAAATACTCTGCCAAAGCCACTTGTTGCTCCTGTTACTACTGCAACCTTTCCCATAATCCCACCTAATCTTTACCTTTTTATTAAAGTATATAATAGAATATTCTGTGCTCTATTATCACTATTATTATAACACTCTTAAAGAATTTACAATAGTAGCATATTCAAGTAAAACAAAGGATTTTGGAGTATCTACTATAATTTTTACCTATATACAGTAAATAGTAGTCCAAACACTTCAAAACAAGGATTACTTTTTAATGAAATATATGGTATACTAACAACTGTTCCGGTCTCTTGGTCAAGAGGTTAAGACACCACCCTCTCACGGTGGAATCAGGGGTTCGATTCCCCTAGGGACTACCATTATACTCTCAAAGCTGAGTAATACTAGCTTTGAGAGTTTTTTATTTCATCAATTATATATACTTTTATTTATTTTAACAACATTTTAACAACATTTTATTTTAAAACCTAACATAAATTATTTTTCATTTCCAAGAATAGATCCTAACTCTTTTGCTATTGGATTATTAGATGCCATTTCTACCTTTAGTCCATACTGGGAAGATGATAAACTCAAATTGAAATCATATTTGAACATCAACTTTAATCTATTTGCTATGCTTTCATCTTTTACATTAACATTTATTGATGTGCCTTCTCCATCTAAACTAACTAAGCCTACTGCCCAATAAGGTAAATGGGTATTTTGATTTTCCTTCTTAGTGATAGAACTAACTAAACAACATATATTATTTATTTTCATATTAATCATTCTCCTTTTTTATTTAAATCTAAGTAGGTAACTGTACCTTTTCTTTCACCTTTCCAGTCTGTAAAACCTATATTGTAGCTATTTGAAAATATCAAATCATAATCATCAAATTTACTCAGTAATTGTTCTAAATTGTCATTTGAATAAACTTTCGTCTCAATAGGACGATTCATTGTTTTGTGGCTATAGCTGTATACCCTACCATCTACTTTTACATCTATAAGGCTCTTAACTATATATGCACTAACATACAAAGCTATATTTGTATTATCCTCTTGCTTAAGGTTACGAATATCTATAAACCCATGGTCCCAATACTCTTGTCTAAATAATTCCTCAAATCTTTTATGATTTTCTGTCTTCTCTTCAAAATTTGAACTTAGTTTTACACCTATAGGCAAATTAGTAAGCAAATGATAATGTAACCTTTTATACTTTTCCCCAAGCTCCAATACCCAGATATATTTAAGTCCATCATGTTCTTTCCTTAACTTAGTAAAGAATATATTTAGCAACCTCTTACTCTCCTTGTAATTGGGCACTCTGCTAAAGGTCAATGTAATAAATGTAGTCATATCTGGATTAGCCTTAATAAGCCTCATAATGTTATTTCTCGCCTTATTCAAGGTTGCTTTTCTATCCTTTTGGGATTGAATTTTTCCCTTTTCCTCATTAAGAATTATCTCTTTAGCTTTTAGATCCCGTTTGAAATTTGTTCTTGCAGCATAGTTATTCATCTTGTAGATTTCTAATCTATCACCTGAAGTTATTATTTTTAGATTATAAAGTCTTTCCATATTTGAATTACCCCACTACTATCAAGTTATTAGGCTTCGCCTTATTGTCTTCGGTAGTCGCTCCGCTCTCTCCGTTTCTGCATGCTACAATAAGCAAGCTTACCTTCGCATTTCAAAACTACGATTGCTACACTCCTGCCTCAGCCAATTAATTCTTTACATAATAATTTATAATAGATATGACTTTCCTCTATAAATACTGTCTGAATAACAAATAAACTCTCTTTGTAATAATTCAGAGTCTTGTCCAGGGCATCCTAAAAAAGCACTAATAGAACTTTTGTCTATAGCTCTAAAGGTAATCCTTACGTTAAATAATTGCTTGTAAGGGCAATACTCCTTTAATAGACTTTGACCAAGTGCAATAAGATAAATATTGAAATGCCTAGCTTGGCTTAATACATCCATAATGGCTTTATTAATGGCCTTATCCTTTCCTAACACATTCAATTCATCCAGCACTAAGTAAAGAGGTTTGTCTCTAATATATGGTTCATCAATTATAGTTTTTAGGTAATCTAGTATATCCTCATTTCCGTTAATTCGTCTTCCTTTTATAGTTACAAAATCATCCTCAAATACATTAAGTAAAATAATATCTACATTTTTTAAATTTCTTAATGCTAATTCAACCATCTTACTTTTGCCGCTATTACTTGCACCCTGTACCCCTATGTGTGGAGTTTTTTTCATATCAACGATAATTTCCTCACCTTTATTGTTATAGCCTACCAATAGGCTTGTAGGTGGTAATTTAACATAAGTATATTTAACATCTCCAACTTCTTTATTAATTACTTCAAGTATTGCTGTTCCCTTAGCATTTGTAATTTTAACTTCCTTTGCCCTGAATAGCTGCTTAATATAGTCTTCATTCTTTTCTATATCATCAAATGAAGAAATTCTACTTATATCAATAGTTGATTTAAAACCCCAGTTGTATAATTCAACGTTGTCTATATATGGAGTTTTTTCCTCTACGTTAATAATCTTTTTATCTTTAAAAAAATGCCTAAACCTCTTTTTTATCCCACGTTTAATTTTCACTTCATGTGGAGTTAATAGAGAAATCGAGCCATATGCTGATACAAACATCGCTAATAATTTTATATATAACATAGTTTAAAGTTACTCTAGAAATATAGAGTACATACTTCCATCTACTAAAAATGCAATGTATTCTATTGTATCTACATAAATTCTACTTTCTCCAATCCTTCTCACTTCTCTTACATGATCCTGCATTTCAATTTCCCATAGTTCATAGATGTTTACACATTCCATTAAACTATTCCTTTTGTTTTGATTTATAGTTTATATGTATGCTCTATTTCCGAAAATGTTTCCTATTTCCGAAATTATATATAAAAAAATAAAGACTACTCTTTTGTAGCCTTTATCTGATTTATCATCTCTTTATACAACAATTGCTTTATATAGTTACCAGGACCAATTATTTCACTTTGCTCCATGAACCATTTTTTTAATTCTTGTTCTTTATCAGTATTTTTAAAAGATATAGAGAATTTATTTTTGTCCTGCATAACTTACACCACCTTACAGTAATAGTTTACCACATAATGTAATAATTATAAATTCATTACACTTCTTTTCTTTATCTTCTTAACAATCAACATTATCAGATTTACTAATATAAAGATTATATTTAATGTGAATATCAATACCATTGTACCACCATAGATTAAATATACCCTATTCTGTTTAGATGAGAACTCTTTTTCAACCAATTCCAATTCTTCTATAGGTTCCTTGGGCTTGCTTTTTTCCCACTTCAAGTTCTCCTCTGCTGCTCTCATTCCTCTATCAAATGTAAATGGTTCATCTTCTGTGTATACTTTTCTTTCAGGCTCTTTTAACATATGTTTCTTAAGATCTTCTTGATATTTTGAATTAATTTTCACTTTTTCCTTTTCTGATGCTATTCTGTAATCATTTATTTTTAGATTTCCTAACATCATAATTGCAAAACATATTATAAATCCAACAATAGGAATAATAATTTTAATTATCTTTTTCATAATCCACCCCCACATGATAATTGTATAATACTTGAATATATTGTCAATAATTTACTGAGGTGATAATTTGAAAAAGAGTTATATTCAAGTTAATTTAATATTGAAATTATCTGTAATGGCTATAATATTGGTAGCTATCCCAGTTCTCCTATAAATATAAAAAGCTAGTAGTTTCATTCCTACTAGCTTTTTAAATACCACTTGTATGTATCTGTTTCATATATTAAGTCCATATCCCTACATATATCCCTAAAAATACACTTGCATTTATATACCGTTTTAACCGGATATGTAGAACCTCTAGGCTTTATCTTCCGTATTCCTAGTAGCTTATCTATCTTAACTACTACAGGCTCATCACATTCGTGAATCCTGAACCTTACTGGTCTAATATCACCTTCTAAACTAAACTCTGCAATCATTTCTATTTCTCTTAATTCGCTCATATTATCCGCTCCCTAAAATAAATCCTTACTATATTATAGAGAACATTTGTTTGTATGTAAAGCAAAAAAGAGGTAGCAGGTAGAAATTAATCTACCCACTACCTCTTTTGTTTTCTTATTTTATGTAAGTATTAGTACATAAAATATTATACTACATATATATTAATTTATTCCAAGTGTTTTTACCTACAATACCATCTGCTATTAATCCATTATTTCTTTGAAATTGTTTTACTGCTGCTTCTGTAGCTGGTCCAAAATTACCATCAGTATTTATTCCTAGTTTTTCCTGTAGCAATTTAGTAATGCTCCCCTTAGCTCCACGTTTGATGGTAGGACATCCTTTTAATGTAACTGGCCCTGGTAGATTGTCTACCTTTTGATTACTAAATCCTTGAACATTACATTCATCCTGTAATCTATACACCCATCCAGTATCTTGTCTTGGTTGATCTATAGGTAACCTATCTCCACTTAGGAATAATGTCCTTTCTGCTTCTCTTCTTCTCACTAATCCAGCCAGTGGTCCATATGCTCCATTAATGTATAACAATAACTTATCGGCTACTACTCCGGCATCTCTATTCTGTACTAAAGTCTTTAAGCTACCAGGTCCACAATTATAAACAAAACTTGTCAATGCATCAAATTGATTCTGATTAGGTATGAAAGTCAATTCTCTACAATTATTAACGTAGTTTTCGTACTCAACCATATCTGTTACTAGTAAGTTATCTGCCTGATCTTGTGTAATTGTTTGCCCTTCCCATACATCCCCTGTATGTCCCCATCCAATCGTCAACACATTACTAGGACACCTATAGGCTCTTAATTGACATCCCTCAAATTCTTTTATTAAGCTTAAACCTTTTTCACTTATTTTCATATCTCCACCCCTACAACTGATTATCTTCTATTTGATTTTTTTCTTTTGTAAAATAAAATGCTATAACCATAGTTACCAATGGAACGAATTGCTCTCCAGTTATAGTTCCTCTAATGGCCATGTAGCTTAAAACCACTGTTAATATAATAGACATTAAAAACCTTGCACTTGTCAACTTTCTTATTAATCTTTCTTTCACTTTTTAAACATCTCCCTTTTCTAAATTATCAATTCTATGATGTGCTGATTTTACAGACTGTTTTACTTCTGCTAATTCCTTTACAACATCTTGTATTTGCTTATCTCTAGCTTTATTATCAATTCTAATATCATCAACTCCTTTGCTTATATAATCCAATTTCGTTTCAATGATTCCATCCTGTTTACTTTCATTTTTAATATCTTTATCCCTATTTCTTGTGAATGTTAAGAAACCAATTATGCCACCTAGGATTGTAAAAATTATTGCTATCGGTATATTTTCCATAATTACCCCCAGTAATTTAATACAAAAAAAGAGACTTAGAATTAATCTAAATCTCTTTTATTTTTTATAATATTTAAGTCCCCTTTTCCTTAAAATCTCTAACTTAGCCTTTTCCTGTACATCTTCTAAAATATCCTTCATTTTCTTTGACTTCTCTTCACTACTTAAGCCACTTGGTATACTACTAAATGCTTTTTCTGTTTCTTTACCCATATATTTTTGCATTTGATTCTTTTCTTCACCTGTTAAGCTTATCTTTAAACTTGGAGCATTCTTCTTCTCTTTATAGGTAAAACTCTTAGGAGCTACCCTTGGCATTTGAGCAACATCACCTGTATCATTATATAAATCTAAGGCAATTTTCTCGGCTTTACTAGGATTAAACTTACTAGTTTTACCTGGATTAATTAAAGTATTAAACATCTTCAATGCTCCATCACCATAAAATTTTTGTTGTTCATTTCCTAATGTATCAACTTTTTTAGTTAAACCTTGAGACAGTATAGGTATCTTTGACTTAATTCCATTGATGCCACGTCCTATATTAGATTCACTATACGTATCTCTAGTATTAGGATCAATAACATCATTAACAGCCTTCATAGCACTGTTAAAAGGAACTAACTGACTTAATCCATTTACCGCTGTTTGCTCTAACCCTTCCATCATATTATTACCAGCATTACTATCGTATCCACCAAATAGCTTAGATAATCCTTGCAACATTGATTGATTAAACAACGTTGCTCCACCTGTCTTGGCTCCTTCAATGAATGAACTAAATATATCTTTACTACCTTTTATATTCTCATAAACATCAGCTCCAATCATTAATGGAATAGCAGCCGGTTGCATCCAGTCAATAGAATTATAAACATTTCCTGATTTTATTGAATAAGGCATCTTTCCTGATTGTTTTTCCAATGCTGCTGCTTCTTTATCTTTTGGACCACTTCCATTAATAACTCCCTCATGTGCCATTAATGCCCCTGCTCCAATAAGAGCACTACCAGTTAATCCTCTTGC
The DNA here is from genome assembly GCF_051590805.1 of Clostridium zhoujianii. Classification (NCBI taxonomy): domain Bacteria; kingdom Bacillati; phylum Bacillota; class Clostridia; order Eubacteriales; family Clostridiaceae; genus Clostridium; species Clostridium zhoujianii. Next base: position 963,897 of record NZ_JBPUTF010000001.1, on the reverse strand, counting down.
TAATTGGTCAACTACTTTCCTTTGATCTAATTCATCAGTTGCAATTCCTTTTGCTAAGTTTACAATTCCTCTAATTCCACCCAAAGGTGAATAATCAACTGCCTTATCCATTATATTGGCAGGTGTCTTAATAAAAGGCATTACAATATTTCCTATTCCAAAAGATGAATCAAATGGATTCTTTGAAGTAACCTTTCCTATCATTGAGTTTCCTATTTTATTCATACCTTGCTGAAGCATTTTTGCTCCATCAGATATACCTGAAGAGTTCTGAAAAGTTTTATCCTCAGCGGTTCTTTTCGCAATTTCTTTTATTTCATCTGTTACCTCAGTTACACCCTTAAGTTTCATCTGTCTTCTTACTTCATCATTATAAGCAGCTTTGTAAAAAGGTTCATCACCCAACCTTAGCCCTGTAGATGTTAAGTCCTCCGCCTTAGATAACGCTTTGTCTACTATTCCCTTATTCCCCTTGAATGCTTTAGTACTAGGCAATTCATATTGTCCTTGGCTCATAGATGTATTAATTCCAAGCTTATAATCTTCTCCAACTTCCTTTAGTCCTTGTTTCATGCCTTTTAGTTGTTCACCTAAATTAGGTAACCCTGTTGTTCTCTCACCTGTAAATTTAGACATTACTTTATCAATAGCTGTTGCTGGAATATCTTTAACATTTTCTAAAGTTCCCATAACTACATTTCCTAAAGGATTTCTAATCATTGTTTTAGGATTAAGTAAAAGATTCATTCTTTGCATAGCACTATATTTTTCTGTATTACTAGAAGGGATTTTTTCAACTAAAGCCTTTTTTAGCTGAGCAACTGCAATATCCTTTTCTCTACCATCAGACATATTTTGAATTGACTCCGATTTGTCAATCAATTTGGCAATTTCAGCATCTGACCATACAGGAATATCATACTTTTTCATTATTTCGTTTATCATTTCTTTATCTTTGACATTAGACAGTTCTTTCTTTAATTTATCAGTAGTTCTTTTACTTAGACTTTCTTTTGCACTATCAGTAATTTTCTGCATTTGCATTAAAGTACCTTCAGGACTTAGCCTTTTCCAAGTAGATAAAGCTTGTAGAGTTTGCCCTAAGTTAGTAGCTTCTCCCCTCGAATATTCAAGCCATTCTTTTAATTGTCCGTAATCGCCATTTGTACGAGCATCTTGAATAAGACGGTTAGTTATTAACCCACTAGCTACAGAGTACTCTGCTGACTTAATACCGTTGTTCCTGATACGCTTAATAGTTCCTTCCATATCTTCATCTAACATCTTAGTTGCTCTGTCATAACTTTGAGCATTTGCTTTAATATCGTAGATTCCATTTACTTCATCTACAACCTTCTGAACATCATCACCTTGCATAAAATGAGAATTTTTCATAGTGTTATATTTATTCATTGATAAATTTTGTCCTGGTCCAGTTACTTCACTATACATGTCTTTTCCTATAGGAATTTCTAAACTCATATTATCCTTAGGTCTTTCAATATCCAATGCTAAGGATTTAGGTTTCTTAATATTATTAACTGGTAACTCTAAAGAAGGTAATTTCAATCCATCACTTTTAGGATTTTTGATGTCCAAAGATGGTCTTAAATTCTCGCCATTATAAGCCCCTACAAGAGGAGCATTTTTCAACGGTTCAATATTATCACTAAAGTTTTTTATCTTCTCTACACCTCTACTAGCACCTCCTAGAGTACCACCAAATAATGCACCACCCAAAGCACCCTCTAAAACATCTTTACCTATCTCTTCTCCACCTTTAAACCTCAAATTATCGAGTCCTTCACCTACTGAATTATCAATAGCACCTCTAACCGCTCCCGTAGTAATTTTGTTTAACAGTGGATTACTTATCTTACTACCTAGTTCATTTGCTCCTCTTGTTGCTATATCATCACCTACATTAAGTAAATTCTGCCCTGGTGTAAGTCCTTGAAAACTTGCAAGTCCAAGCATATTACCACCAAGTTCAGCAACTTTATCAACAACTTTATTTCCAGTGGTATCTTTATACATATTCATAGGGGCATTTTCCGCTATAGCTTTTTCTCCACCCATAGTCTTACTTGCACTACCAAATATTTTATTAATTACCGGTATCCTATAAGGAGTCTCTAATGCATATCCCAATCCACTAAAAAAACCATCCGGTGTATCAGGATGGTTCTTCTTAAAATATTCATATGATTCTTTTCCAAATACCTCACTAGGAGGATTGACTCCTAAATTAGTTTTTTGAGTATTTGTAGTAGGAAGTCTTGAGCTTAAGCTGTTATTATATAGTTGCCTTTCTTCTTCATCTTTTTTTCTTTTAATCTCATAATTAGCAACTCTGGTATTATAACCACTTTCAAAATCTCCACTTAATTTATTTCTAAGCTCATCAAAATAAGTCATATAAACCTCCTAACTAATATTAAAGTCTATTAAATCACTATCTTTCATACTGCTATAACTATTTTCAGGAGCCTGTCCTGACCAATACCAATTATATAGTTTTTTATAGTTAGCATAGCCATATTTACTAACAAGGCTATCCTTTCCTTGACTAAGCATATTTCTAGCTTCATCTTGACCTTTTGAACCACTTCGAGTAGAATCCTTAAACTGAGCATAAAAATCATTAAAGGTTCCACCACTTGATTTACTAGAACTAGCCGCTGCTTTTTGAGCTGCTGCAGCCCTACTTGCCGCCGCTGCTCTTTCTTGTGCAGCTATTTGTTCTCTTTGCATTTGCTCTTGGAATTGCCTTTGCCTTTCCGCTTCTTGAACTGCTCTTAAAGCTTGTGCTCTTTGAGAATTAATAGAGTTAGTTGTATCATTTATCTGATATTGTGCATTTGAGTTAGCTTCATTGATCTTTTCATCTGTCATCTTTCTATAATCATTTTGAGCTCCCATAATAGCTTTTATAGCACTTGCTCTATTATTATCTATTCTAGAATTCGCGGTAATATTATCACCACTATTATAAGCACCTATTGCAGCCATCAACTCATTATTGTTCTTCTTAGACATAGCCGACTGAGTATCTGCTGTTATTCTTTGATTTTTATATTCTTTTGCTTGAGTATCATACTGATTGTTTAACCCTAAAACACTTTGCTCCTTAGCCTTATTTATCGCTTGTATTCTACTTGCAAGTTCACTATCATATTGTGAATTCACTTTAGATGTTTGATCCTCTAAATAACCCAATGTAAAAACCTCCTTAATAAGTAAAATTCCTGTCCTTTCCTGCACCAACTCTGAATAAGTCTACTGACCTATTTACAGTATCAACACACATTAAATCAGCAACGAATTCAGTATAAGTGCCAGCCGCTCTATTATTGTCAGTTGCTCCACCTTCTGTTGGTGGATTACTATTACCATCACCATAATAAGCACTATCAATGCCAACGTGAGTTATTCCATTAACTGTTTTAATATAGTCATAGTGATAATGACCAAAGAACCAACCTACAACCTTACAACCCTTATTTTCAGTAAAATCACAGTTCACATTATATGAATATACTCCATCTGACTTACTTTCAACAATTTTAGTTGATCCTTTAAAAGCTAACAAAATCTTCTCCATAATGTCTGAATTAATCGGTGTTCTATCATATTGAGAAGGTATATCTTCACCATTCAAAATAGGATTATGACTAAATACAACAACGTGGTAATCATCAACAACATTAAGTGCTACTTTACCAAACCATTCAACTTGTTTTGTCATAAATGAATAATTACTACAATCTGTTCCTTTAGGATTATCACACGAATTTAAGATTATATATCTAACCTTATTAATTTGGTCATCAACATAATAGTAACAAGCTCTATCAGCAGGATTGTAATTAACTGTCTTACCCTTAATTAAGCTATTGAAATTATCTACCGATGTAACTCCATCATTAAGAATAGTAGACCTATTATTACCATCGTGATTACCTCTAGCAAAAAGTGTATTTGGTAAACATAGCCTTCTAATGCTTTTATGGTCTGCTTTCAACATATCGCTTGTATAAGCTCCACCATCGTCACCAACATCACCACTTATAATCGTGGCAAAGGCATTGATTGAGTAATTTAAGTAATTTAAAAATTTAAACATATAAATATTGTAATTTCTAATACCATCTACTATTTTCCCTAAATAAGGTCTAGCGTGAGTATCACTTGACCATACCATCTTAGATACACCTCTAAAGTTTTTAGAAAGAACCTTTTCAATTGCTGCTTTAGCATTAGCCTCAGCATATGGTTTTACTAACTGTGGATTAACAATATAAGTGAAATTTACAACTATAAAATCATTTAACGCTCCTGCTGCAAAATAAGAATCACCATCAACTTTAACAGTTCCAAATTGGCTTGTTATAACAGCACAGACTCCGAATTTACCATCCATTAATCTCCAACTTTGTGAAGTTGTATAAATATGATGATCTGGAAATAATTCTGGTGGTAAATAGGTCATAACAACTTCTGGCTCTACAATACCACTACCGATTTTAGTTAACGTAGTATTAAAAGTAACGGTATTGTTATCTTTATATATTGTGAAATCTCCGTACCTTTCAGCATTGTAATATTTATAATGTGGTGTTAAAGTCATTAATTCATTGTAACTAGATACATAGTTATCAGTAAGAGAGGATGAAGAATATTCATTATTTGAAGGATTATCAAAAGATATACTGTCAATCAACTTTTTCAGATTCTGTCCTTGTGCTGCTGATAGTGCTTTTTTAGAATTATCACTTGTAAGGTTATCAACTATTAATTCATTTAAAAAGATATTTACTGCATTTAATCTATCGCCCAAAGTTGTATAATTAACTTTATTTATATCATCTCTTCTAGCAACAACTACTTCTGCATTACTATTACCACCATTAATAATTAAACTTTCAAATAAATCCTGTAATCTCTTAAAGTCCTCGGCATTAATAGTTGAAGTCGAGATTATCTCTTGAATAGAACCAATAGTACCATCACTTTTTTTAGCACCTATATAGTCAGCACCTTCTCTACTTGTTAACTTTGAAATAACATCATTTAAGTATGTTCTAATTTCTCTAGTTTTTAGATCCAATTTATCCTTAGTTTCATCTGCTGGGGTATCCATATAATTCCCCGGTACATCAATCCATTTAAAACTAAAATCGGGCATGATTTTTAATTGTTTCATAGCAACCTCCTATTTCACATATCTAGTTTTTTGTATTTCAAAGTTAAGACTAATTAATCCTAAACTTTCATCAAATCTATCATTAACCACTTTAACTTGCAAAAAAACTATCTTTTTTAACTTAGCTTTTATACCCTCAGTTAAAGGCAAGCTATTTCCTATAAATGAAAATGGCTCAAAATAAAAAGGTGAAAATCTAAAAAGATTTACTCTACCAAAAGCTAAGAACTGATCCTTGAAATTATCTGTATTAACATATAAAGATATAGAGCTTCTATCAGCAGGTCTTATACAGTAATATATTTTCCTAACAGTTTTTTCTCTGTAATCAGCATTAAAATTCATCAGTTTAGAATACCAATAAGCATTGATCGGATCATCATTATCGTTGTAAGCAAAGTTTTCTTCTATTTTCTTAAACCTTTGTATGCAACCATTCATATCACCAAAAGTCAAAGTATCTTTAATCAAGAAGGTGTTAGCGTGAATATTATCAAACTTCCACCACAAATCCCTATTGTAGTCATATACATAAACATTTCCATTTACAAACAAATGATATTTACCTTGATAATCAACGCTCGTACTAAATTCAAGACCTTCTTCCTGTAGTAACAAGTTATTAATTTTATCACTTATTATTTTACAATTCCTTTCATCTCTAACATTACTTTGCCTTAATAACATTACCCCTTTATATCTATCTAGCCATACTGGAGAATTGTTGATTATCTGAATGCTATTTTTAGCACAAGTACCACTTTCATCATTAATAGGCTTTGAGGTAAAGATTAATTGTGTACTATCATAATTAACCATAAATACACTCATTTCCTTAATAACAACTAATCCATCATATTGCTTAACTAAACCTTGTATTTTGTCATTATCTCCACCTAAATCAGTAAATCCATTTTCGGGAAAGTAACTAGGATCATATAATCCACTCCTAAATATTCTATTAGGGAAGTTTGGATTACCACTAAGAATTATTCTAGTATCATTAGTTCCACCATAAATAGTTTGTAAAGTACATTTTTTAATAAACTCTTTTTTACCGGAATTATCTTTTGCAGCCTCTATTACCAATGTACTATCACCATCACCTGGTGCAACATCCATCATTACTATGCCTTTATCCCTATCAACTGTGAATCCTGTAGTTCTCCAAGTAACACCTCCATCAGTAGATACTTTAACTTCTTCTGAATTGAGTTTTTTAACACCTAAAGCAAACTCCTTTTCATCAGCTTTAGGCGAAAAAGTACATTTGAATCTAGTACCAAGCAGGTTAAAATCCTCCATAGCCATTGTATTGTGAAACATCTCTGGTATATATGGAGTTGGTTCTTTAACCGTTTTACCGTCATATTCAAGATAGCTTTCCCCATCCAGAATATAAAGTTTATCTTTAACAACGAAAAATATAGTCTTAGAGTTTGCTAATCCATCATAAATTATCGTAGGCATATCATTTACAAGTGAGTATAACTTTGTTTGATGTGTGAATAATTCCACTGAGGTATTATCTTTTTTCTTGTATATAAATTGACCATTGATTGGACCACTACCTAAACTTTCAAAAACCTTCTTATAGCCCAATCTTTTCCTCAACGATCCTTTAATATCTAATTCAAAATTACACATATCAGGACTTTCATTATCCTTAATTTTAGATACATCAGTACTAACATTTATTCCTTCAAATTCATTTAATGTATAAATACTATTCTTCTCCATTAAAATCACATCCATATACATCTACAATGTTTATTTTCTTTGTTGATATTGAGTCGATAGAACCCAATAAACTCTGATATTCTTTTAAAAAGCTATTAGCCATTTCTTGATTCTCATCCATTATTACGCTTCCAGCTGCTTTATAAGCTGTTATATAATGTAAGTCTTCGTCAATCTCTAATATATAAGAGTCATCTACAGTATTATCAAACATTTTTGGACTCTTGATGTACGTTAGTACCAAATCCCTCCCCATATACGACTTTGGGATACATATCTCATTAACAGAAACATCGTAATCACCTATATGAATATCATCACACGTAATTTCACTAACCTTTTTAAATCTTTCTGGCTTCTTAAACCTAATATATTTACTAGTAGCCCTTATTGGCTCCTTTAACTCCATTTCATCTAATATTGGTCTTTTATTGCTTATTTCATTTTCAGCTTCACTCAAAAAAGTTGGAACTGATAACAAATAATCAGCATTTCCACCTTTTCCAATAATAGATCCGTTTGTTGAATATTCCCTTATAATTTGCATTGTTTTATCCTTTAATTGCTTTATATTCATAAAACACCTCTATACAAAAATAAGCCTCACCAGTTATTGGGTGAGGCCTATAGTGTTACTTATTATCTTTTACTTCCTTACTCTTGTTCTTCTCTGATTCTTCTTTAGCTAATTTTTCAGTTGCAAGCCTTTCCTTCTCTGCTTGCTTCTTAGCCTTTTCTTCCTGTTTTCTCATTTTCAAATCTAAGTCCTCATATCCTTCACGCTCATAAATTGAAAATAAATTAGAATCACTTACACTTACTTCCTCACCAGTTTCTCTATGAACAAAAACTTTCATAACCTACCTCCTAAGCTTCTTTATATACATATATTGCCTTTACAAGCTCATCAAGAACAAAGCAATCATATATTACTCTTCCTTCTACTAACCAACCATTAATTCCAGGAGGATTGTCATGTGTTTTATAATCTGCAAGTTTCATTGGTGAACAACTTACTGAAGGATGAATTAACTCAAATCCAACATTCGCTGGGAAATATCTTGTAGGGGCCTTTTTAATAGCAACTCCGTCAACTTCCCCTACTTGTCCTTTAATAAGCATATTTTGAGCTATGTCACTTGCCTTAATAAAATTATCTGATAACTTTAAAAACTTTAAGAATTTTGGTGTAGCATAACAAATTCTTCCTTTCTCTGGAACACTTTCATCATCTAATTTTTCTTGTGCTTCTAAGAATTTCTCATATGCATTAGCTGCACTTAAAACTTCCTTAGTTGCATTTGTTTGAATTCCTGTTTTAGCAGCCCAAGTTGCGAGTCTATATTTATCTATTTCCGGAGTAACAACTTCATCTATTTGTCTCCTAAGAGCCTTACCAGACTCTTTAACTCCCATTTGTTCTGTTTGATTTCCTCTATCTATAGTAAATGTAAATGATCTATCTTTACTTACCGACATTTCTTGTACAGTATCCTGTAATTCTGTTGGGGTACCATATCTATTATCACCAGTTCTTGCATAATCGTTCATTCCGACAGTCGGAATTGAATAAACTGCAACTGTTTTTACACCTTTCCATTCATAGTCTTTGTTTAACCCAGTCTCCGTAAATGATTCTTTTCTAAATCTTTCAACAACCTTGTCTGAATACTTTTTAGCATAATTAATTGCCATTTATAACATCTCCCTCTTTTTTAATAATCTTCGTTAAACCCCTCTAAGAAATCATCTTCCTTCACACTCTCAGCAGTCCCATTAGATGTAACCCCTAATCCAGGAGCTCTTTTCTTATTTGTTTCATTTTGAGTTTTAACTTTAATCTTTTCCTGTAACTTTGCATTTTCATATTCCATATAGGCATATTTAAGCGGAACTCCTGCATCAACCTTATCCCATACCTCTGGTGGTATTTCCTCGGCTTTTGCATATGGATAAGCCTGTACAAATTCTTTATACATTGCTTGACTTTCATTTTCCTTCGCAGCTTCCTTTTCTTTTCTTAACTGCTCTTCTCTAAATTTCTTATTTTCAATCATTTCCTTTGCATACTCAGGTGGAATATTTTTCTGTACAAGTTCATCAATTTCAGCCTGTTCTTCTTGTTGCCTCCAATGACTAACCATTTCATCAACTGACATCCCACTTTTTTGCGATAAGTCATTAAGATACTGTAGTCCTTGATTATCTTGAACTTCCTGTAATTGACCTAGAATCTTATCATAATTCATACCTTTCTGAATATACTCTTGTGCCTGATCTAAAGGTAAATCCATCTCTTGATGATTAAATTTAACCTTTATTGTCGGTGTATCTTCTTTCGATTCCTCTTTAGCCTCTATATTTTCCTGATTTTCTTCTTCTGTTTGATTTTCTTCTGTAGCTTCCTCAGTTTGGTCGGTGTCCTCTACTGAGTCAACTTCATCTTCAAATCCTAAATCTAAGTCCTCTGACTCTGGTTTGTCAGTTTCAACTTCTAATATTTCATCTTCATTCATTTTCAAATTCCTCCTTGCCTATGGTTTGGCATAAAAATAAAGCCTTTTATTGCCTTGCTTAGGGCATAATAAAAAGCCTTAGTTTCCTAAGACTTAATTAGATTTCAACCTTGTAGTTTTCCCATTTCTTATAAGCATCTACATACATCTCTTTTTTATCTCCATTGTAAGTACACTCATAATACATTCCATCAAATAAAGTAGTACTAAGTAGTGCTTTATTATTCTGAAGTGTTTTGCAACCCCATACCATAAATACATCATCTGTTGTAATTTCCTTTTTATCTGACTTATCTAAGTGATTATTCGTATAATTACAAACCTCTTTTTTACACCATTCTAAAAATTCTTTTTCATTCATTCCTTTTTCCTCCTTAATTTAAATTACTTTAAGCACCAATTCAGTTAGCTGGTATGATATCCCCTACTGGAGGCACACCTCCCTGTAGATTCATTTGTCCCAGTAATTCCTGTGCTCTTTGTTCTTCCTCAATTCTTGTTTTAATCTTATCTATTAATTCTTGCTTATTAGGTATATATCCATCTGGCATAGACTCTAGGTATTCAATTAGTTCTATAGCCCCATTTTCAAATAAATTATCCAAGGTTTCAACTGCTGCTAATTCACTCCAGTAAGTACTAGGACCAACATCACATTTACTTCTTAAATAAGTATCTTTTAGAGCATCAAAATTAAAATCAATAACTTCTCTACTACTTCCAACTCCACGAAGAACCATAGGTCTCTCACCGTAATAAGTCCCCATCATGTCCAATAAAATAACCCCTATGTTTTCAATCCATTCATAGAGGTTCGCCCTTACATTTTCTAGAGGAACAACTGCTTGATTAACTGTTGCAATAATAGCTTTACCTGAAGTCTTTTCAGGATTAACATCTCCCATCATTGCATCATTAATTCCTAGAGTTTCCTTGGTATATTTAATTGCAAGTTCCAGCACTTGTACAATTTGATTACTCATATTACCAGGCTCCATATAAGAAGCATAGTTTTTAATATTATCCCCTGGATTCATTCCAGTTACTTTTATTGCTGAACCTATTTCATTAGTAAAACTTTTAATTACATCCCCATTATAAACAGCTTTAGGGAACGCACTCATCATTAAGTGATACATAACCATAGCAAACATTCTGTTAATAAAAATTTGATTAGGTATCATACTTGTACAAACTGCTCTACCATGATATTGATTCTTTTGTTTTTCCCATACAAGCCAACTTACAGGGTAATAACTAAGTCCTGTATCTATATCCTTGTAGATATAAGCTTTTTCAGTACACTTTGTAACCTTTATAGTTTTTGTATCCTTATCATACCTATAATAAATTATGTAGTTAGCTTTTCCATACTCATCTGATTCAATATCAATTTCATCTTTAGATCCTGGCATATCTTCTTTAGCACTATCCTTTTGAATTGATGTTATTTCTGAGTCTTGTTGCTCATGAAGTTCAGCTTCACGCTTTAAATTTTTAACAAGATCTCTTCCACTTATAATTACATATGGTTGAGTACTTGTTGTAATTATAGGATTATTTGCATTTCCTAGATATACATTAGTTCCATCTACCAGCTCAAATTCTATTTCTCCCATTATATCTTCAAACTGACCATTGTAAGGTTTCTTATCTGGATCAAAATAAATATGTGCTGCTACATCTCCCATTACAGCAGCATCAAATAAAGCATCTCTTATTCTATTATCCATCTTAAACTTATCAAATAGATTGTCTACCTCACTTGTTGCTATATCAGCAGTACTTGGAGTTCCATCTTCTGACTGAGCATCCTCTCTATATTCTAGAGGTGTATATTGTACTTTTGTCCTTGAACTCATTAAAGAAGATACAAAGAATGTTACTCCACGCTTTAATATATTGAATACAGGAGTAGGCATACCATTAGATTTTAAGTTCTTCCACTGGTTCCCATTGTAAAAGTCTATATTTGTATCAACTGTCTTATAATATGGAGGGTCCAACTTCCCATTGTAGCTTTTACCTGCCTCATACAGTTTCCACTCTTTTATAGGACTATCACTCATACATATCACCTCTAGTTCCCATAGCTACATCTAAATCATAATTCATTATATTTGCCATACCCTCATTCATTTCTTTAAGCCTTATCTCCTTTTTATCATCTTCTTCGCTTGTTACTTCGTTTAATTGTCCTCTTGCCCGTGTGGACGTCCTTCCAATGGTATAGCCAATACATAACACTATAAAAAAGATAACGGCTTGTACGAGCCACAACGGTACTTCTAATGTAATCAACTTAAATCAACTCCAATCAAATATTTCATCATTGATATTGCCGCCTGTAATTTCTTTTACCATCTCGTCATATTCATCCTCTGGATCATATCCATAGATAGGATCGTATTCTTCCTGATTTTCACTTTTAGGAGTACAAACAAAAGTTTTTGAGTACTCAGATAATCCAGTTATACTATCAGTTGCATCATCATGAGGATTCTTTCCAAGTCTCATATAGCTTGTAAGTTCCCTAAAAAATCTATCATAATCACTACCAGGTTCTATATCTTCAGTATCTAAAAAATAGAAATGTTCCTTAACATAGCCACTTTCCATCAAAATACGTGTTTCTTTATTTTGCATATTCATTTTAGAAATAACAACACAATCTGATTCACCTTCTATAAGTCTTCTTATATTTCTTGAGTATTGATGACCTCCGTTATTAGCCTCAAATCTTGCTGCCTCAACTTTATTCCTTATAATAGCACCCGCAACTAAAGGTTCAGATATCTCTACAGGTTCTTGAGTGAATACAACATCTTTAACATACACATCTTTGCCATATATAAGCCCCACAGGAAAAGAAAGACTGTCAGTTCCCTTATCTGCTGTATCACCAAATGCAATAATCCCATCTGGACTTTTCCCCTTAATATCTGCTTTTTTAAACCGCTTAAGAGTTGATGGATTATAAAGTAGTCCCTTAGTTTCAACTGGATTCTGCATATATTCAGCTTCCCATATAAAGTCTGGTGTTACTTTCTTTATTTGAGCATACTCTTCTGTTGTCTTAACTTCTTCACAATATGACTTCCCATCAATCAATGCAGGTATACATATTACTTTCATATCCTCAATATAGAACTCACCATACTTATCAGTAAGCCTACCTATAGGGTCCTTAGAACTCCACCTTGTAGCTATATGTATTTCAGCACATCCCTTTTCAAGTCTTGATAAATGAGTTGATGTATACCAATTCCATACACTCTCTATAACTGTTGGTGATAAAGCTTCCTCTATGTTCTTAATAGGATCATCTAGTATGGCCACAGTTTTACACCCTACCCCTGTTATTGCTCCACCAGTACCAGCACAAAAGTAAGATGGTTGAGTATTACCTTCAAGGCTCCATGCATCTACTGCAGAACTTAATCTACTTATAGCTACATTTGGAAATATCTTTTTATATGCAGGCTTCTGAAGTATTCCATCCCTTATATCTCTACTGAACTTTTGAGCCAATGTTGAAGCGTAAGAGTTCCTCATTATAGAACCTTGAACATCTCTTCCTAACATCCAAGCACAAAACATTGATGTTATATAAGATTTACCTGCTCTTGGTGCTATAGATACAGCTAACTTCTTAAGCTTACCATCTGCTATCTCTTGAAAAGCATCAGCTATCTTTTTAAGATGCCACATCTTATCATTAAAGAAATCCGAATCAATGTACTTGCAGTACTCCCAGAAGTCTTTCCTGCATAACTCCAAGGTGAGTTGCTCCAGTAGTATTTCTTTTTTATTCATATAGCAACCCTCCTTAGGTAAAATAAAAAGACTAGCCTAAGCTAATCTTCTTCATATTGTTTTATAAGATTGTAAAATGTATTTCTCTTTAGTCCCAGTAATTCCATAGCCTTATTTCCTGTAAGCTCTCTACTCTTCCACTTTGGATAGACCTCATTCCAATTTGAAGGATAATCAATTTTCTTTCTGCCTCTGTATTTACCTTCTCTTTTAGCTATTGCAATACCTTCCCTTTGTCTTTCCAATAAGTTAGCTCTTTCAAATTCATTTATAGCACCTATCATTGTAAGCATTAATTTTCCTGTAGGTGTTGAAGTATCTAGATTCTCTTTAATACTTTTTAAGTGTATTCCTTTATGCTGCATTAATTCCACTAAATCTAATAGATCCTTTGTACTTCTAGCTAATCTTGAAAAGTCCCAAACAAAGATTGTATCTCCTTCCCTAGCAAATTCCAACATCTTCTTAAGTTCTGGTCTATTAGTATCTTTAGCACTTACCTTTTCAGTAAACCATTTATCTATATTGTATTTTTCGAGTCCTTCAAGTTGTCTGTTCTCATTCTGTTCTACTGTACTAACTCTTACATATGCTATATTCATTAATAAACACCCCTCACTAAACTCTATAATCCAATTATAGGAAAGTGTTTATTTAAAGTCAATAACTTTATTAAACATTTATTTATTAATAAGCAAAACAATTTCAAATAAATAGTATATCAACCTTATGAATCTGTTTTATTAGACTACATTCTAAACAAATAACTACTGTTTAGATAAAGATTTAATATATTCCTTTATTTCTTCCGGACTCATATCCTTAAATGCATTGATATTATTTGTATTTATATCACCTGTAACAGTAAGCTTATCATTAAACATACCTAAATGTCTGGCTAGATTTTCAAGAGCTTTGGTCTTGTCATGCATCTTAATAGTAATACCATCTCTAGTATTTTTAATTTCACTTATAGCTGCTAATTCATTCTCGCTTAAATCTTCTGTATCATGAATTGTAACTCTTTGATTACGTCTTGGATTACCTTCTTCTACAGGATCATCTGATTCTATTCTTACTACATCACCTACATTTGCAAATCCTATCTTAGCTAATTCCTCCAGGACTCTATCTGCTGTTATATTAGTTCTCTTTTCTCTTTCTTCTAATAATTGATTAACGTATGCTTTGATACTAGGATTCGCTAGACTTTTACTACCTTCTACATTAGCCGTTGAATAAGCACATCCATAGACCTTCTTATAACTTCTAGTAGCATTCAAATCTTTAACATACTCTCTACAGAATCTTTGTTGTCTAGGGTTTAATAAATCTTTAGGATCTCTTTCTATATCCAACAGATTCACCTCCTTTTAATATAAAAATAAGAGCACCTACATAGTAAATGCTCTCTTGATTTATTCTATGATACTATAATAACACCTTAAAATAGATATGAAATGTATTTGTTTAGTACTAAAATGGTATAAATTCAGCATAAAACTAGTACTTTATTATACATTTTCAATAGTTTTTATCTAAAGTTACCTTTTTTAGTAACCGCATGTATCCATTGATATAACAAGCTTCATACCTGTTTTGCTTAATTTATTGGTTACCTAAGGTTACTAATCTTAGTAACTGCTCAAAGCATTGGTATCACTAATGTCTAGGTACATGGTTACCAAGTTACCAAAAAATAAAAATGTAACGTGTATATATACATATATATTTATACGAATATCTCCTTATATATAATATATATTTTTTTTTATTTTAGTAACTTATATATATAATATATAAGCAAATGACACAACCATGCCACTTTGATACGGTTACCAAATTGGTTACCAAAAACTCTAAAAAGGTAACTTTTCAACACTTGATTGCCTGTAAATGGCTTTGTTGATGGATTTCCGAAAATTAAGATTTTATAAAAAAAGTAACCTAAAAGGTAACCTTAGATAAAGTAAAAAGCCAGTAGAACTAAATCTACTAGCTTCATTTCATATATTAATAAACTTTGACAATAAGGAAATTATGTTTTTTCTTAACTTTATGCAATTCTCTATAGACATATTCAAGTCAATGGCTACACTCTGCCAGCTCTTCTTTGGTTTGCTGAAATATCTAAGTTCAACTAACCTTTTATCGGTTGGATCTAATACATTAAGGGATTGCTCTAT
Source organism: Clostridium zhoujianii (assembly GCF_051590805.1). NCBI lineage: Bacteria > Bacillati > Bacillota > Clostridia > Eubacteriales > Clostridiaceae > Clostridium > Clostridium zhoujianii. The sequence continues at coordinate 948,433 of NZ_JBPUTF010000001.1, read as the reverse complement.
TAACTCTTTCATCTTAATTCTATTTTCTTTTTCATGCTTAAGCCTGTCTATTTTTTCAGAGTTATGTTCTTCTCTTCTAATTACTTCCCCCTCAACATCTGAATGAAATGAATTAGTAGGTGCTGACTTTTCCTCATAACTTATACCCTTAAGTGATACATCATCTTTGAGCATCTTTATCTTTATATCTGCTATTTTGTTTAAAGTATCTATATCCTTGTAATTGTACAGCTGATATTCTGTTTCTTTAAAAGAATTATCCAAAGTATCACCTCATTTGCTCAATCTTATCCTGTAATTTTTGTTTCTCTGCTTCCAGTTGAGCTTTAACCTTCCAGCCCTTCTTTTTGACTGCTGCTCTTATCTGATTGTTAATTTCAGCTATTCTATCTCCATAAACTTCTTTGAAATTTATACTCACTTACAATCCCCCTTTACTAACTTCCCATCTTTAAATACATAAATTCCAGGCTTAGGTATTGATTTAACACACATCCATCCGTTACAATTCCATCTACATTCTGCTTTAAGGCATTTCACTTATATCACCTCAGCAAAAATCTTTATTATGCATTTCAGCCTTGTATTCTCAAGCTCACTTGCATTTATCTTTTCTTTAAGGTTTTTTATCTCCTTGTTAGCACCTTCCAATTCAGCTCTTAATGAATCATATGCTCTTTGTTCACTTTCCTGCACTACCTTAACCCCTCCTTAGCAACCATACAAGCAATTTTCCAATATGCTTGAAACATATCAGTACATTCTTTCAACTTTATAGCATTGTGACTTTTAGCGAGTCCGTCCCAATTAGAGAAATGGAATCTGTAATCAAATGTTTCTATTCCATTGTCCCTGCTCCAGCAATCCCATGATGATGACATAACGCACTTTGTCTTATCCTCTATAAACTTCCTTAATTGCCCTTCTGTAAATAATGGGGTTACTACTCCATCTAACCCATTCTTTACAAATCCATCACCATATTTTAATGTTTTATGGTCAACTACAGTGATATAGTTGTCGCAAATATCATAGGGTATCCCATTATAAATATCTTGTTCTTGAACCACCATTTCTATGTTAAATATATCTCCTAAAATTGGTTTCCACCAATCTAAGAATACCTTCTGCACTTCTTCTGGTTGCTCCCTAAACTGTTCTACTGTTATATACTCCACTACCTAGTAACCTCCTTAATAAAGCTTTTAAGCTCACTTATCTTATCAAGTACTGTTTCTATATCCTTAAGGCCTGTCCCATTGATTTCTTTAGTCATAAGACTTCTATAGGCCATTTCTAAGTTAGGATGATAACTTATAGGAAGCCACTTAGGTTCTTTAGGTTCTTCACCCTCATTTACTTTTGGAATACGTTTTTCATAAATAATAACATTTGACTCTTCTGATTCTACTTTGTATTTATCATTTATTGTCAATCCTTTTTTATCCATCTTAATTTTTAAATCATGATTCTCTTTCTGTAGTTCTGCTATCTGCTCTCTTAAAGTTGGTTTTTTCAAATCAATCACTCTCTCTCATATAAATATTTGTATTAAATATATACGTGTTATTGCCACCATCGAATATATTCTTAACATTTATATATTTTTGAATTTCTACTGCTAAACAATAAGATAGTTTTTCTTTAACTCTCTTTTCTAACTTTCCAGTGTTTGTATGATATAATACTTCATCAGAACTCATTTCTATACAAGCTCCTATCCTTCTCAGTTCTTTTTCGTAATGTTCTATCTTTAGTGGCATTTCAATTGTTTTTTCAACGCCTCCAAGTTTATTAATTAGCCATGATTTTAATTTATTCAATTTAACATATCCTTTCTATTGTAAAATATAGTAATTCAATCCTTTTTATTGTATAATTATTACAGTAAAGGGGTGATAATATGGCTACAACAGGAGAAAAACCAGGCAAAGGTATTTATATCTGTACAAAATGTCAAGCACCAAAACATCTTGACGATGATACTGATACACTTCCACCATGTTCAAAATGTAATAACACTGAATTTACGCCTTGATTTAATTGGAGCTATATGCTCCTTTTATATTTATGGCTATAATATCCTCAGAATACACCTTCTATTATTTTCTGTTCTTCACTGCTTACTATTACTAACTCCGGCTCTATTATTGCATCAACATTAAGAGCCCTCATTTTTTTAACGTTATACTCATCAAACTTTGTTTGCACACCTGAAACTTTTATATTTTTCGAACTTAATTTTACTAAATAACCTGATTTCTTAGCCTGCTTCTTAAAATCGCTTGCTTTTAGTGGTATTATTTCAGCTGATCCAACCTGATTTACAAACATATGGATTTGATTTATCATTTCATTTGTTCTTATGAAAAGTAAACTTCCTTGCTTTTTAATTACTTCTTTCGGGTCCAATGCTCTACCATCTTCAATCATTTCATTGTAAAGAGATATCATTTGTTCTACTGTAGACTTAGTATCTTCTCCACCATCTAAAATCTCTTCATTGATGTTTTGAATTATATATTTCTCATAATTCTTAAGTTCTTTAATTTTATGTTTCTTTAGTAGAATATTAAAAATCTCTATTCCAGTAGCTATATTGACAGCAGTATTCAGGGGCCTATCTTTAAGATTCTTATACCTGTCTTTAATCTTCTCTCTAATATCCTTATAGTCTTCGACTGATAAGCTGATAGCCTCATTAATCAAGCTTCTTCCAAACTTATTAAGTATACCTTCATTTGCTATAATCCACTTCATAGCCTCTGTATTCTCAATGGTTCTTTCATTCTTTGAAAGATAAACTATAGCACTTCTATTTATGAGGGCCTTCTCCCTGTTTGGGTAACTTTCCTCACCTGCAATTATTATAGGTCTAGTTAATTGAAAGTTTGTCGTTGTAAAGGATTTGTCACTCCTTGATACTGTAGATCTATCATATGAATTTCTTAAAGTATCACTTATTTTTTGAACTTTATATCTATCAAGTAAACTAGGTTTAAATTCATCAAATAGAATTGGATAATTACCTGTTGAAAGTTCCTTTATCAATGCAAATGGTGTAATTAATCCTATCGATTTTATATCCTTCCTTGGATAATTTAATATTGCTGCTACAACATTCTGGAGGATTGTAGATTTACCAGAACCACTTTCACCTACAATTAATAAATGATGCAGAAAGGCTTTTACACTTATATTTTGATAGACACATAAATTATTAAGTATAGTCCCAATTATAGAAATACTTTTATCTGCAGATGCAAATTTAAATATATGTTTTTTTAATTCAATAAGCTCCTTCTTACTAATTTCTTCTATGTCACATATAGAAATAAAATCACTTTTATCGGATTTCTTATTAGTTTCTATATTGTTATCCTTTATTGCACCTTCATTAGTTACTAATGCAAGTCCTTCATCCTCTGCTATAAATTGTGTACCACTAAAGATACTCTCATTTTCTATAGCCCAATATCTGTTTATCCAACCCTTTAGCTCAGTTAAATCATCTATTCTACCTTTAAAAGAAAGATCTAATGTACCTAAGAAATTTTTAAATGACCTAACATCATCAAAGGAAGTACTAGGACCTGTTCTCTCTATTAGATCACCAGTACAGCTTTTTAATTTCAACTTAACACCCTCTATTTCTTCATCAATAAATACAAGTCTTGCAGCTTCTTTTAATGTGAAATCAGTTAGGTAAATTTTCCTTTCCAGTGCTCCTTCTTCAGTATTTTTAACAATAGTTTTATATATTCCCTTACTGTCTTGTTGTAACTCATAGTTATCTTTTAAATCTAGACTTCTACTAAACGCTTTAAGTAAATCTTTCTTGTTATGTCCAGCTTCAATCCAATCCGTTACATCTTTGTTGTCTCCTAACTGCTTGATACCTGGTAGATTAATAAACTTAAATTCAATTGAGTTTTTGAAGAATTCTTTATGAATTTTCCACTTATATCTATCTCCCGCTTCTCCAGTATCACCTAATACATATACCTTTATATTCTCATCATTGATAATAGATAAGTCCTTACAACCCTTAATAGAGGTTGCTACATAGCTATTATTTCTAAAGGTATTGTTAATCATATTGGCATCTTTCTCGCCCTCTACAAAGACTACGACCTTGTTATCATTGATTCCTTGTAATACATTGTGTAAGTTATATGGAACTTCTGTTTCTGGTCTCAGACTAGTAACCTTTCCATCTTCTTTAAAACTGTAATAACTTGCTGTTTTTTTACCATTAGGTTTTAGAAACTTAGCTTTGTAATACAAAGGTTTGTTATTCGTTCCTACAAATTCATAGATACCTATCAACTCAAATCCCTTTTTGCATCCCTTTTGTTCTAAAGGCTTTTCCATTTGCCACTTTATATATTCTTTAATCGATTCTATATGTTTTTCTTTTATTGTTTTCTCAACAGATAACCCTAAATATTTTTTAGCTTCTACTATATTGCAATTCTTTGACTTCATAATAAAATCTAATGAGTCACCTTTCTCTTCACATCCCCAGCATTTGAATCTCTCTTTATTGGCATCAGGAAAGAACTTAACACTTAATGAAGGAGTCTTATCTGCATGAAAAGGACAATTTATATAACCTTCTCGATTAAATCTTTGTCCTGTTTCATCTTCTATTAGTTGCTTAAGATCTATATCTTGTAATTCCTTCACCTTATCACCCCCTCGGTTCAAAACCATTTAATATCTCATGATCTGTTAGCTTTTTCCCAGAAACTATTTCTATTGCAATTTTGAGAAGACTTAATTGCCTCACAACTTCATTGAATAACTCAAGTTTTTTTTCACATTGTTGAACTGTATGAGTTTTGAAAAACTCTTCTGCTTTTCTATTTCTTTCAAGACATTTATTGTATTTCTGTTTCAAAGCTAACAAATTCATAATTTATCTTCCTTTCATCTTTAAAAATAGGGCTTGTCTATTTCTAACCCTCTTTTGATATTTCCTTCTCTTTTTATCCTCAAAGTTAAATCTTAATATTATGTTATTTATTGAAGTATTAATAATTTCGTCAATGCTCCTTACTAGATACATCTTCTATCACCTCATAAATATATTAATTACCATACCAGGTCCTTTAATCTCTTAAGCTTTGATTGTTTTATTTTTTCAACCTTTCCATGGTCATACACAATCTTTAATTGCTGCAACATTATTTCCACATCTGCAATCTCTTCCTCAACATTATGTTCCTTACCTCTTATTGATTTAGAGATAGCTTGTGTTAATTCTGCCATTTCCTCCATGGCACAACTAATTGAATTGATTGGCCAAATGTATTTATTGCCTTTTGACATATAACAATTTCTTCATCCTTGCATATTTCATTCAATATTCTCACGCTCCCATATACAATCTTCTATCAAGCCCTTGTTCTTCAGAACATTTCTAACTCCATAATGTAATGTGTAATATATTTCTCTTCCGATAACTGCTTTGCTTATAGGTCTTATAATTGTGCAAAATTCTCTTTCTAAAGCTTTAAGTCTTGCATATAGCTTAAACTTATCATATTGAGATCTATAATTGCCTGATGCAATATTGCTATCAAAATCCTTATCTTCAAGAAATATAAAAAACTCTATGTCATATTTATTCATTGCTGTAAGTTCCATCTTTAACCTGTTGTAATCAGTTTTTAGAACTTTTTCTAAGTATTTTTCTCCAAATAATTCTACAATTTCTTTTTTTACCTCATTGATATTTGTTTTATTGTCTTTAAGATTCATTGCCAATTCATCAATGCAGAATTTCCTTTCAATAGCAATATCATTAGTGAAATAAATATCTCTTTCCTGTCCTTTGAAGCTACCATTTGGAAGATAACAACTATAATCTCCGTATTTCAGTGTTTGAGTCTTGTACTTTTTCTTATGTTTATCTAACCAATCTGTAACATGAAAATTTGCTTGCTCTCTTGTATCTACCAGAATTACTAGTTTATCTAGTATCTCCTTTAATTCTTTATCAGTAAACCTATATTGCACTTTATCACTCCTTAAGAGTAAGCTTTTAACCTACTCTATTTCTTCATAAACTATCAATGCTCCTGAAAAGTCTGGTAATGCTGAATATTTGATATCCATTATTTTTATATTCTTATTTTCATCAAGCCATTTATTAATATCATTCCCCAAATCTCCTGGAGAACAAATTTCTTTAACTCTCATAGCTACCTCCTTTAAAATGGCATATCTCCATCATCTACAGGAGTTATATCATCATAGTTTCCATTACCGAAAGTATCGTTGTTGTTTCCTGGTGTTGAATAACTACTTTGATTATTATTCCCCTCATTATTGCCACCTCCAACAAATGTGAAGCTCTCAACTGCAACATCTGCTGTATATCTTTTTGTACCATCTTGAGCATCATAACTTCCAGTTCTCAAACTTCCTGATACTCCTAGTTGTCTTCCTTTAGTTACATATTGAGAAATTGTTTCTGCGGTCTTTCCAAATGCAACACAATTAATAAAATCTGTTTCATCTTTTTTAAACTTCCTAGTTACCGCTAATGAAAATCTGGCTACTGCAGTACCACTTCCTTGAGCAAATCTTAGTTCTGGATCCTTTGTAAGTCTTCCAATTAGATTTATGTTATTCATACTTAGACCTCCTAATATTCAATGTGTTGCTCAAACATATAACTTGCCTCTAGGTCAGCTGTATGTAAGCAAACTGCACCTCGGCACATATTCCAAGCAGCACTACAAGTGTTATAGTCTTGTGGAGCTACGTATCCACCCATATGCCATCTTATAGTTAACATTTCATCTTTCGTAAGCTTAATAAAGCTTTGCAACATAATTACTGACTTATCTCCATGACCTAGTGGTAATTCATCCTCTACTTTATAGAAAGGTACCTTAATCCATTGACCTGTTGTTTCATCTTTTTTATTCCTAGTACTGGCAACATAAAAATTGCATTTACATATATCATGTAGAAGAGTACAAATGATCTCACTTTCTTCACTAAATCCTAAATCATACTGTACATTTTTTTCCTTAAATCGTTCATAAACTAGCAAACTATGTTCAGCTAATCCACCTGTATAATTACTATGAAATCTCGTTGATGCAGGGGCTACAAAGAAATCACTCTTAGCTTCTATCCATTCAATCAACTTTTGCATACCTGGTCTTTTAACTGATGAGAGAAGACTTAGTATCTTCTCTCTGTTTTTTTGAACTTTATCTGCCATATATAATTCCTCCTAAAATGGATCATCTTCGTCTGTATCTTCAACAACTTCCGCCTCAACTACAGGAGTTTCATCTTCTACAGGCTCAATGTCTTCTTCCTTAATTTCATGAATTTCTTGATAATTTCTTAATGCCTCTATTAAATTAGTTGCCTGCTCTTGAGTCATTCCTCTTAGGCTAACACCATTTTCCTTTGCTAATGCTTCTAACTTACTTATATCTGCTTCCTTACCTTCTCCAACCATCAAATCTTTTTCAGCTGCTAACTGCATAACTTGCTGCTTAGTTTTCTTATCTGCAGGTTTAGGAGGCATTGGAACATATTCATTTTTTCTCTGCTCTTCTTGTGGATCAACTACATCAGTAGGAAGTTCTTCCTGAATATCTATTTCCTCAGCTGTATACATTTGCCCTAATGCATTTGGGAAAGCTTCTCTTAGTGCTTGGACTAAAGCTACCTTACGAATCATTGTAGCTGGCTTTGTATTCCACATAGATGATATTGAGCCATCTTTCTTACGTCCTATATACTCATCTAAACTTACTGTATTATAAACATCTTCCTTACCATCTTTAAACTTAACCTTGGCCCATCCTCCAACAAGCTCCTCTCTATTTTTGAGATAGAATGTTCCCTGTCTTTCTTGTATTTCATTATTTAAATTAACTACAATAACACCTGATTCAGTGCCTTTATAATTCTCATTAGTTTCAGCTCTTTTAGTAAATGCATCTTTACCAACTACCATTGTTGCTGCTTGATTACCATACTTTACTAAATAAGCTTCCCTTAAGAATGGATTTAACTTTTGACCTTCACAAAGTTTTAAAAACATACCAACTTCTTGATCTGTGACATTTCTTGCATCACCATTAACTAAATACTGTTTAACAGTTGCTGGTGTAAGATCTATACGCTGACCACCAGCCTCATAACTTACTTTTTGTATTGCTCCACTCATGTTTACTCCTCCTTGTTTTCTTTTACACTTAAGAAATGTACATAAATATCCTTCTGTAAATCTTTTATATCGATTTGATCTATTTCTTTGTTGTTTACTTTAGTTACTGTACTTTCAACTTCTTCTTTTATTAATCCAACTCTAGTAGAGTCAACAAAATTACATCTACCTTCTTTACAAGCAAACTCAGTTAAATTATGCTCTTCTAATATTGCTGATAACTTAGCCTTGTCATTTTCAAGCTCCATTTCACAATTCTTCTTACTTTCCTTTTGGTCTAAAATTCTTTCTATTAAAGTACCTGCTTCTTCTTTCCACTTTTCCATTATTCAATTACCTCCACATTAATTTTTTTATCTAAAGTAACTTTAGTAACTATCATTTGTGTATCTAGCTCAGGAATGTTATTAATTCTCTCCCCATCATCTACGAATATTGGAAAATGAAGATTTTGTATATTCATTAATAGATTCCCTATCTCAAGACCTGCAGTTATCTTTTCGCTTCCTGACAGCTTACTAAACTCCTTACCATCCAATAGAACTTTAAAATCATCTTTAAGTTCTCCATCTTTAGTAAGCTTTTCAAATTGAATAGATACATTTTTAAGATACTTCCCTATCTCTGCTGCTTGTTTCTTAAGCTTTATGCTGTTATATTGCTTACCTGCATCAATGGCTAATTTGATTTGTTCTATCTTATTTTTACTATTTTGGATTCTTTCTTTACTTATTTCTAAATCCTTTTTAATCTTTTCATTATGTTTAATAGCTCCATCTATTTGCGAATTATGATTTAAAATATCAATCTTTCTAAGCTCAAGTTCATCTGCTTTACATTTGATATTTCTTAGCTTTTCTTGTCCGTTAAGTCTTCTATCTTCATCTTCTTTTAATAGATTTTCTCTTTTCTCATTTATTTTTTTAAGTTTCTCATTTAACTCTTTTTCAGCTTCTTCAAGCATTTTTCTGTTTACTTCAGCTATTTCAATATTCTTCTTATCAATTTCTTCAATTTCAATTTTTAGCAACTGGCCTTTTGGAAGAATATTTTGCATTTCCTCTTTAATTTTTTCCCTATAGGATAATGTTTTATCTTTTTCAAAACCACAATTTTCACACTTAACTAATTTAGGTTTAGTATTCTTTAACTCATTGTCTAATTCCTTATACCTAGCAAGCAACCTTGACTTTTCGCTCACCTTTTCTGAAGCATTTATTAATTGATTAAGTGATACATTTTTCTGCTCTTGCCTCGCTATACGTTCCTCTAGCTCTAGTTCATTTAACTTTGATTTATTATTTAAAGGAATTTGTAATTTGCTTAATTCCTCACTTAATATTCTTAATTCTTCTTCATTTTCAAAAACTATCTTTTCAGCCACATCAATAGGCTTGCTGCCATCAATTACCCCTTCAAGATATATAATGTTTTCTTCTTGCTCTTTAAGGCCTGTCCTCATATCTGATAAGAATGTTTCGGCAATTCTGAATCCATTATTCAAAAGTACTTCTTTTAGATAATCCCCAAGCTCTTCAAATATCTCTTCTCTATTTGCTGGCTTCAAAACATCACTTAAAAGTTGTTTTGCATCTTTAGGTGCTAACTCTGGGAAGAAGTAAGGATTAAATATACTTAAGAACACATTCTTATTCTTAAATATCTCTCTTGAAATATCATTAGTGCTACTTTTACTTTCATTCCAATAAACTTCATTTGTAGAACCTTTTTTTCTTCTTACAATAGTCTGAGGTTCTTTATCAAGCAAGAAATCTAAAACTACCTCTGTAACTTTTGGTTTTTGGTCATTGATTAATTTAGTTGTTGCTTTCTCATTTCCCCACATATCGCATCCTGTTAATGCCCATACTATTGCTTCCCCTATAGAACTCTTTCCTAGCCTGTTGTCACCCTTTATAGTTGTTCTATTAGCAAACTTATAATCAACTGTTTCTTTATATCCTCTAAAGCCTGTTATGGCTATCCCTGTAATTTCTAATTGCATATATTTATACTCTCCTCTCTATTTATCCATCTATTCTTTCCACCTCTAGATCTTTTAGCATCATCATTGAATCTTAGGACTTCCTCTACATCACAACAAAGTCCAATATCTACTAAAGGTAATCTTTCAGTTAAATCCCTATAAACTGTAGACTTACTTACATTAAAGAATTTAGCTGTATCTCTTACTGTTTTCTTTGTTTGGATAGTAAACATAGCTACTTCTTTAACTCGCTTTTCGATATAATTTTTCATTTCCTCCTCCTTAAAATGTGTTATAATAATCCTGAAATCTTTAAACTGTTACCTCGGTTACTTTGGTCGGTGCCTGGGTAACTTTTTTATTTTCTCTATACGTCCAGTTGAGCTGTCCTTTTTTTATCAACTCTTTTCTTTTCCAACTTATATTCAACTCTTCTCTTCCTAACTCTTCTGCAATATCTTTATCCCTATAGCCTTTAAGCTTCATATTTATTAATGTTTCAACTTCTACTGATTGCCATGGTAAACAAATTGATCTACGTTTAAGACCAAGTCTCTTAGCTCTTCTTGTTACACCTGCCTCAGTTCGTTGTAGATTGATAGCTATATCCTTTATAAGTAGTCCTGAGTTCCAGTAAGATGTTAATATTGCATCCTCAGCTTTACTCCATTTGGTAGATACCTTGTGCGATATTTTTGAATCGTCTTTTCTTGCTTTATCAACCCATGAAGGTTCTTTACCTAAAATATTTAGTTCAACTTTTGACCATCTGATAGCTGTCTTATTTTGTTCTGCCCACTTCCAAAAATCCTTCTGATTTATTCTCCAAAACTTTCGCTTTAGTCCTATATTTTTAAATGATGCTTTTAGCCCTTTATCTTTAATCCATCTTACAGGTGTCTTTCTATCAACTCCGAGAACATCTGCTAGCTGAGAACTGTTTAGGTACTCAGTAGCCCCAAGAGTTCCTCCTAGTCCTAATCGCTTAGCTTTTATGCTTACTCCATTAGGTGTTTTGTTTAATTTTTTAGCTATCGCCTTGAATGTTATAAGCCCATAGTGATCTTCTAAGTACTCAATATCTTTAGCTGTCCAAACTCTTCTTGCCTTTATACCGTACTTATGGAAATAATTACTCACTATATTCTGTGGTAGTCCTATGACTTGTCCTACTTCTTTTTGAGTCATATTCTTTTTGAAATATAATTCTTCAAGCAGCTCTTTAGTTACTTCCAATACATTCACCTCCTTTCTACACTCCTACTCCTAACAGCTCTTAAGATAGACATTTAAGTTCATATAAAACAGTCTCATAAAGTCTTGTTTACTGGTCTTAATCCCAAAAGCAATTCTATTTACCTTTATGTCATTTTCTGTTTCTGTCATAACCCTGCTTAATACCTTCTCGCCATGCTTTATCAATACTGCTTTGATAGCTCTTATCTGATTATTTCCCATAGTTAGCACCTAAAATCTTTTCAATATTTCTTTTTGCTTCTTCTAAACATACAGGACATAATTGCCTACCTAGTAATCCTTCTAGATTTCCTTCTTCACCACAAATGTAACAGCCTGTACTATATTTTCTAAGTATTATGTCTTCCCCTTCTGTATAAATCTCCACTGGATCTCCTTCGTTAATATCCATGGTCCTTCTTAATTCTTTTGGTATTACTATCCTTCCTAACTCGTCAGTTCTTCTTACTATTCCTGTTGATTTCATTTACTTTTCCTCCTTATATTTATTTCACGTTCCAATACTCCCTCTTAGCCTCTAGTGGGTTCTTTGTATTTCCTAGAGCTTGACCAATAAATTTATATGTTAAATTACTCTATGCTCTTTACTTATCTTTTCCAGCCATATATTAAGCATTTCTCTATTAATAAGTACTTTTGAACCTACTTTAAAGAATGGAAAGTCTGTATTGGGTTTATTGATAAGCTCTCTTATTTTATCTTTGCTTACATTAATTATTTTTGAGCATTCCACTACTGTTAATGTTGCTTTCTTTGATATTTTCATTTCTGAAATTAGTTCCTCCAATACTTCTTGAGACATTTATTTCACCTCTCCAAATATTTCTTCTTCACTTACCTTAAATGCTTGAGATATAGCTCGTCTGCTATTTTTTCTTGGATAAACCAATCCTTTTTCCCAAGACCAAAATGCTTTTTGAGTAGTAAAACATTTTTCAGCAGCTTCATCTTGTTTCCAACCTTTTATAATTCTTAATACTTCTATTTTTTTAAACCATGGTAATTTATTTATAACGTCACCCACCTCTTATTACCTCCTTTGCTTATTTGTATATTAAAACTGTTTACAAATGTATTTTACGTCATAAGGAAGTATATAACAAACTTAATAATACGTCATAATGTGGTAATATGTTAAGTTATCTCTATACTGTTTATTTTTTCTATTGTTTTCTATTATTTGTTGACATAATGACGTAAAAGACGTAAAATTAATTTATTATCACAAAATGAAAGGATTTTAATAATGGGAGATAAAATATTAGGCTTAAAAATTAAACAATTAAGAAGCGATTACGGATTAAAGATTGGAAAAAAGTTTTTACAAAAGGATTTAGCAGAGGCTGTTGGAGTTTCCAGAGGTTATATTGGAGATATTGAAAGTGGGAGGACCACTCCTAATGAAACATTGCTCGGCAAGATTGCTGACGTTTTCGATATAGATATTTTCGAAATAATTGGTGTTAATGGAAATATAGATCTTGAATCTACTACTTATGACGAGTATACATCACCTAAAGTCAAAGGTATAATCAGAAAAATTGATGACAAAACTGCAATAAAAAAATATATTAAAGAAACTGATTTAACCGAACTGTTAGATTTAATTCTAGAGAAAAATACTTCGTCTATTTCTTTGAATAATATCAGGAATAATTTAAATAAATTATCTACAATTGAATCTGATGAATTTAAGGCTATAAATGGAATCCACATAGATACTCACTCTGTTGAGGCATCAGCTGTTGGATATAAGTATAAATCACGTTTTTATAACAACTTGGTAGATAAAATTCTTAAAATAATTGAATTAGAAGATAAAAATATTAATGAATTATTGATCTTTAAAAATAAGGACATAGCCCCAATTGCTGCTCATAATGATTTTGCTAATGACCCTGAAGAACAAAAACTAATGAAAGATGATTTAGACAACTTGTAACATCATGAATAAATATGAATTATTGTTAGCTGAAGCTGATAGTATCAACGTGTGTGTTGTAGAGAAATCTTTTAAATCAAAAGCAAAAGGCTTATGTAAGGGCAATAAAATAGGGATAAGTTCTAAATTAGATACTAATAAAGAAAAAGCTTGTGTATTAGCTGAAGAACTTGGGCATTATCATAAAACAGTCGGAAATATACTTGATCAATCATATATAAATAACAGGAAACAAGAACTAATCGCTCGTGGCTGGGGGTATGAAAAGTTAATAGATTTAGCTGATGTTATAAGAGCTCATAAAGTCGGAATAAATGATCGCTATGAATTAGCTGAATATTTAAATGTTACTGATGAATTTTTACAAGATTCAATTAATTACTATAAGTGTAAATTAGGATTGTTCCATAAAATAGATAATTATATTCTTTGCTTCGAACCCCTATGGATTATAGAAAAATTCAAAGATTTTTAAGGAGTTGTTTTTATGGCAAAAACTAACTATACCGTAAATGGAAAAGATTATTATAGGGTTTCTCTAGAAATTGGAAGAGATGCTAATGGAAAGCGAAAAACTAAATTTTTTACTGGTAAAAATAAAAAAGAAGCAGAACAAAAGAAACAAGAGTATATAAATAAAATGAATAGTGGAATTGTTGATACTAAGACATACTGGCTTGGTGAAACAATGAAATCCTGGCTTTTTGAAGTCGTGAAGGTCGGACAAATAAAACCATCTTCATTTGCTAGATATGAAGGTATATTTACTAAATATTTCAAAGACTCACCTATAGCCTGCATGAGTTTAGATAAAATACTTCCTATAGATATTCAGAGATATTATAATTCACTTTTTAAAGATGGCAAAAGTAGTAATATTATAAAAAACGCTAATAAGCTTCTTAAGCAATTCTTTAATTATTGTGTAGATAGTGGATATATGTTGAGAAATCCTTGTGATGGCAAAAAGATAATTATACCTAAAGATAATGTGATTAAACGTAATGAAGTGAAACAAGTTCCAGTATTCTCAGAATCTGAAATGAAGTTACTATTGGCAAATAAGGAAGATAGTAAAATAAGATATATATCATTAATATCCTATGCTACTGGAATGAGACGTGGGGAAATATTAGGATTGTCAGAAGATGACTTTGATTACAAGAATAAAGAAATTCATATACGTAGATCTGTAGTTACGACCTATGTATTTGATGCTGATGGTAATAAACATAAGCGTACTTTTATTTCAGATGCTAAAAACTATTCATCTATTAGAGATATCCCCTTACCTGAAAGCCTAATTCCTATAATAAAGTCTTCGATAAACTTAAAAAAGCGAGATATGTTAAAAGCCTCAACTAGCTATAGTGATAGTTATAAGAATTTTATCTTCTTAACTGAAACTGGAGAATTAATTGAAGCTAGCAATATAGATAAAAGTTGGATCTACTTTTTAAAAAGGTGCAAAGTACAACATAAAAAATTCCATGCATTGAGACATACTTACGCTACTTTGCAATTTGAAAATGAAAGACCACTCTTGACTATTTCTAAACTTCTAGGGCACTCTAGTATTGATGTCACTGCTAACACATACACTCATGTTTTAAAGAAGGAAAAGGAAAAAGCTGTTGATACATTAAGCTTAATAATGTAATAAAACTATGTTGTTAATTAACAACATTTTAACAACATAGTTTTATTTACGTATTGATATTTATGGATAGTTAAATCAAAAATAATGTGACTATAACTTGTTTTGTAGATAATTATGGACTTTTATTATGTAAATAAAATAAAATCAGGGGTTCGATTCCCCTAGGGACTACCATTACACTCTCAAGGCTGATTTATACTAGCTTTGAGAGTTTTTTATTTGCTTAAACAATCCGTAATTCAGTATTTTTACACCATAGAAAAAGACTAGGGTAACCTAGTCTTACTTTATTTCATATTCTGCATAATCTCCAACACTCGTTTTGTAAGGCATTATTTGAAGGTATTTACCTTTATCATCTATTATTGTTACTGCAAGATGATTTTTATTCGCATTAACAACATTTTCAACTGGGCTTTGTGTTTTAACTATAACACTATCACCATCTTTGATTACCTCTTTAACATTTCGGTGAAAAAGAGCGATATTATCCTTTACTATCTATTATTACTTATTACCTACAAATATAATAAACATCTAATTTTTATCATTATTAATGAAATTATTATCTGTTAATAGAATAAGTTTTATTATCCTTTTAGGGGCAAAATTTAAGACTAGGATTTAATTTATCCTAGCCTAATCTACCTATTCATATACTTAATTATGTTCTTCCATAATATATTTTGATTTAATAATCTATTTATATATGTTAATTTAACTTTAGACCTAAGATATTTGCTCTATCCTAGCTTTTTCTTTCTAATTTACATCAACATCAACAGCAATACTATATTCTTTATCTGTTAAATTCCATCCAATACTTGGCTTTCCTTCGATATCTAAAGATAATGAACCACTAAATCCTATTTTAGTATGAACATAATTCCCAAACACAGATGATGATTGATATTCGTTTATATATTGTACAAATCCAGCTATACATGAAATATATCCACTTTCGTCAGTTCCTCCACGAATATCAAACTTAGTCGCTACCCCTTTACTATTATGAATGAAGTATTATCTGAAACTTATGTAACATAACTCACTCCAGTCGGACTAGTTGGATCAACAACCATTGCTGTATGAGCTGATTTTGATTCATAGCTATTTTGATATATCTTCATACTTTCTCCTATAGAAATACCTATGGCATCTTGAAGTGTGACCATTTGTCTATTAATCCAATTATAATCATAAATTACCTTGAATTTAAACTTATCTGCTGAATTACGGTAGGCAACAGTAGTTAATGCTAAATATGAATCCCCACCAGTATTCCACTCAAAATCATCACCTTCATAATTTCTTTCTAATCCTACTTTTAATAGGTTACGTTGTTTTTCTATATCTTTTTTAATTTTTGCTCCATTAAACTCTTTATCTGTAACTTCCTCTACTAAATAATCATCTACTACATAATTACTCTTCTTATTGATTTCACCAGAGTCTTTTAGCGTAAACTTTAAATCTTGCTCTTCTATTGATACAATTTCATTATATCCATCAGCTTCAATACTTTCTTTAATATTTGGAAACGTATTCAGTATATCGCTATGTATACCATTACTTTTAACAGTATTAGCTTGTACACTAATTGGACTAAATAACATACTAATAACTCCCAAGAATACAACAACACCCTTTATTTTCTTAATTTTCCCCTATAAATACTTTTTTTGACATCTAGCTAGATTATTTATATAATAACATATATCTTCGAATTTTACAAATTAAGGAGAATGCTATGCGTAATTTTTTAAAAGAACTATTCATTTCAATTATCTTATCTATTATCATAAATAGCTTTTTTTTGTTTTTAATAAGTAATAATTCAAGTAAAGATTCTCTATCTCTACTGATTTTGTTTATTATTACAGCAACTATAATATTCTGTTTCAGAATTATACTAAAAAAAATTAACTATTTAATTAAGTTACTTGAGCAAAATAATAGCAAATAAACACGTCACTCTAAAACTTTTTACTATGCTTTATTTCAAACTTAAGACTAGGATATAATCTATCCTAGTCTAATCTACCTATGCATATACTTTAATGTCTATAGACATTCAGTAATTGAAACCTCTTTTAAAACAGTAAAAGCTAGTAGTTATTTTTCTCCTAGCTTTTTTCTAAGACTAGAATACTTATCACATATCCTAGTATTCTTTTTTATATACTATAATTCTATATCGTTAACTGTTTCATGTTCAGATTTCCTTCTCTATCACTTAAAACAATCACTCTATAAATATTTTATCTAGCGTACCCACACACTCTACAAACCCATTTATTTCCTACCACGTCATGAGGGGTTATATTTCCATAAGAAGAACATTTAGGGTTAATGCAGGATACATAATATGTGCCTACTCCAGCTTTGGATTGTGCTTGTGAGTCTGCTTTCACTACTGCTGGTGATGCCATTCCTAATAATAAGCTTCCTAAAATTGCTGTTGATAATAATATTTTTTTCATACTAAAACCTCCACCTCTATTATTTTGGGCCCACTTTCATATTACCATTTATTTACATTTGATTCAATTAAAAACGTTCCCCATTTTAAAAGCTTATCTAATATATTCTGACTAGTTAATTTGAATCTTGTATAGTATATTGTAAATAAATCGTTAATATTGTTACAAAAAAATGTAGCAAGTAAGATTTCTCCTACCTGCTACATCTATTATTGTAAGTATTAGTACTTACTTAGTATACTATATGTAAGATAACTCTCTGTTCCTCATTAATTTCCAAATCAGTATCGCAAATTGTTACTGTATCCCCGAGATTCATCTTAATAGCATTTCTTAGTTTTTCATGCTCCTTGCTATCTAATAAGTCAATAAAGTCTACATCACACTCGTCAACTTCTCTAGTGAGTCATGAGTATCTAAATATTCTTAGGCTATTTCCTTTAATTCCTCAGGTGTATCAACATTAAAGTTAATTTTTACTGGATAAATTCCCATCCCACTTTGGAAACCTCCTTTAATTTAAAACAAAAAAGAGATTATAAATTTTATAATCTCTTGAAATATCAACACTTTTACTTTTATATAATACATATACTTCAACTATTATTTCCCAAACTTAACTCCAACCCATAATGTAATTACTAATATTATAATTAAAATCATAATTCTTTCAGTCGTAAATATTTCTATCTTTTTACGCCTCCTTCTTCTTCTCACATTATTTCCCCTCTTCCATTATACTCCTTTAATTATATCATTTTTGTAATCGTTATATAATATTCAAAATCACTCCTATTTAGAATTAATTACGACTTTTATCCATAGAAAAATCATGCGCTTTCTCTAATCCTTAATTTAACTCCTAATTTTAATCCTTTTTACTGCTAGTTTAATTTCTTTACAGTTCTTAAAATTCTCCTGCATCCTCTTCAAATTTAATATAAAAAGAACCCTATAATAGGGTTCTTAAATACAAATATTTAAAATTACATAACTTTTACAGGGAATACCATGTCTAAAACACCAATAACTACTGCTGCTAGTAGTGCTCCTATAATTGAAACACTCATATCTGGCACAAGGAATTGTGTCAAATATATTATTACTGCTGCAATAGCAAATCCTTTTAATCCTTTTCCAAAAGGGGATGCATCAACTCCCATAAAAGATTCTACTAAATAGTCTAGTGCCGAGATTACAACAGCGGCTATCAAATATGACCATATTCCATGAATACTAAAACCTGGAGTGAAAAATGAGGTTATTCCCAAGATGATTCCAACTAATACAAATCTTCCTACCCATCTCATTATGCTACTGCTAGATCCTTCTTTACTATCATTATGTCCCATTAAACTTCCTCCTTTAATATATTTCTTACTATTTCATCTATAGTATGCTCATAAATTCTAGAAATATTTACAGGACATAATATATCTATTTACTACATAGTAAAAAAATACCGCATCACTTCTCATAAATAATGCGGTATTAAAATAAGAAATTTTATTTTATCTTTGAAGCATAAGAGATTTATCTATAGGTCTTTAGAATCTACAGTTTTCATTTTGTCTACAACGTCTATTGCATCTGTTACATTGATTGCATTTTTTTCTTTCACATCTATTACATCTTTCTTTTTTTTCGCATCTATTGCATCTTTCTTCTTTTTCTTCTTTTTCGCATCTATTACATCTACAAAATGACATATTAATCCCCCTCCTCTTTTGTATACTTAAAATATATTCCTAACATTACATAATTGTTACTCAGTATAGTAGAATTCATTTAACTTCTTCCCTCTATTCATATTTCAATCTTTAACTTAATAGAAACTTCACAAAGTATATATTTATTTAATTTGTAGTATTTTGTTCTAAATGGTAATATTGTGTAGATAATTTCTTAGGGGGATAACTACATGTACACAGGAATAACCATCACAAATAGACAAGAAGAGGCTATAGAAAAAGTAACTAACTTTATGCAAAATAAAGGAATGGTCAATAAAGAGGATTATGATATTTATTTTGTAGAATACTCTAAGCTAGATAAAAGTATAATAAATGTTGTTGTAAAAGTACAATTTAAGGAAGACCTAAATATTATTAAGTCCTTAGAGGACATAGGATGGGTTATTGAAGCTAGATATAAAAATGATAATGGCTCACCATCAAAGTTCTGTAATGGTGAGTTTAATGATTCTTTTGGAGATTCTGGTGATTATAATATGATTAGAATGATAATATAATAGTTTTTTACATAATTCATCAACATAGAATATCAATTTAAAGTAATAAAATAATAGCTAGCCTAAGTATAGGCTAGCTAAAATCAATATATTTAATAATTAAATTTTTCTTGCTACATCTACTGCTTCAGCAATACAATTTAATGCTCTACGAGCTTTAACTGCATCTCCAATAACATAACAATCTATTTTCTTTTTCTCACAAAAATCTGATATTTCTTTAAAGTCACGAGATCTCGCTCCAATAGCAATTACTACTGAATCACATGGTAACTCAATAATATCTCCATTCTTCTCTAAAACTACTGACTTTTCTTTTATTTCTGTACATTTTGCTTCTGTTATAGTTTCTATTCCTTCTTGTGCTATGTTTTCAATAACACAGATCTTTCTTAGTGGTCCAAGATCCTTAGCTACTTCATCTAACATTTCTACTACAGTTATTTTTTTAACCTTACCTGAAAGATATTCAGCTACTTCTAAGCCTACAAGACCTCCTCCTACAACTACAACTTCCCCATCTACAGAAACCTTTCCTGCAAGCACATCATGGGAATTACTTACATTTAATAAATCTGCACCTGGTACATTTAATTTGATTGGTTCAGAACCCGTTGCTACTATTACTGCCTCTGGCACTATATCTTCTATAAGCTCTGGTGTAACTGCTGTTGATAATCTTATTTCTATACCCTCTCTTTTTGCCATTTCCCCCATAGCTATAGCTGCTTCCTTCATTTCTTCTTTTCTTGGTGCTGCTCCAGCAAGGACAAATTGACCTCCAAGTAATTCTGAAGATTCACAGATAATCGGATTATGTCCTCTAGCTTTTAAAGTTAAAGCTGCTTCAAGTCCTGCTACTCCTCCACCTACAACTAATACTTTTTTAGGAGTGGTAGTTTTTTCTAAAATGAATTCTCTTTCTCTTCCTAATGCTGGATTTCTCATACAAGTTATAAATGGTATTTCAGTAGAGACAAACCCATCGTAGCAACCTTGGTTACATCCGACACAGCGTATTATGTTGTCCACATCTCCATTATAAGCTTTATTACAGAACTCAGGATCTGCAAGTTGAGCTCGTCCAATTACCACCATGTCAGCTTTTCCGCTTTTAATTATTTCATCTGCTTGTTCTGGATCATTAATTCTTCCTACTGCAACTGTTATTAATCCTGTTTCCTTCTTAATCCTTGCGGCATTTTCTACATTAAAACCTCTTGGTAAATCAACAGGTGGTACTTCATATTTAATTGCTGCACTTGAGAAATTACCACGAGATACATCAACCGCATCTACTCCTGCTTCCTTTGCTAATTTGCAAAAGTCAATTACTTCTTCAATAGTAAGTCCATCCTCTAAGTAATCGTCATGAGCATCAATTCTCATAAATAATGGCATATCCTCTGGTATGTTATTTCTTATTGACTCTATACACTCTATCAAAAATCTTGCACGATTTTCAAAGCTTCCTCCATACTCATCTGTTCTCTTGTTAAAAGCCTTGCTTAAAAATGAATGTGGAGTGTAATTATGTCCTGCATGAAACTCAACTGTATCATATCCTGCTTCAACAGCACGTTTTGCAGCATCCCCAAAGGCTTTAATTGATTCCTTTATAACTTCTAAACTTGCTGCTGGTATTACATGATCAGTACCTGCTACTTTAAAATCACTTGGAACTACAGCCATAGCGCTTTGATCACTAAAAAATACAGCTGTTCCACCAAGCCATAACTGAACCCCTGCTTTTGCTCCGCCTTCATGGATAGCATCAGCAAGTTTTTTTAATCCTGGTATGTATTTATCATCTGATATTGATAAAAAGTCCTTTGGAGCTGATTTATCGTATACTGAACATACTTCAGTAAAGTTCAAACCATTTCCACCCTTTGCTCTTGCTACGTGATAATCAATAAGTTGATCTGTTACTAACTTATCATCCTTTACCATTTTTGTTCCCATAGCAGGAAATGCTACTCTATTCTTTATTTCCATTCCCCTGATTGTAATTGGACTAAATAGACTATTAAATTTCATAATATACCTCCCTAAAATAAATATAATTTATCTCCCTCTTTGTTAATTATATATTTAACGAAGTATTAAATCAATATGTTTTAAACAATTTGTTTTAATTTTCTTTTTTAAGGAACTTTTTATATTTTTTAATAATTTCATTGTTTGTAATCATTACCAAATCAATACCTTAAGTTATGTATTAATATTATTATGTTAATTTATTAACTACCAATCCCCAATTTATCATAAATAAAAGGTTATCTCATAATCTACAGAGATAACCTTGTTATTATTCCTTTATTTTTAAAGTATTTATAATATACTTTA
Source organism: Clostridium zhoujianii (assembly GCF_051590805.1). Lineage (NCBI taxonomy): Bacteria > Bacillati > Bacillota > Clostridia > Eubacteriales > Clostridiaceae > Clostridium > Clostridium zhoujianii. The sequence goes on along the minus strand of NZ_JBPUTF010000001.1, from coordinate 926,298 downwards.
TATAGTTTATCCTTGAATTTTTATCCACTAGGATTTCTTCATTAAAAATTTCATTAGTTTCATTAATGAAAGGATGTAATATTGATGACAAAAATATCATTCTTTTATATATAAATTCTTCTTCATTACATTTCATAACAGACCTTAACACATTATCTAATTTCTTATTAGCTTCATTAATAATATTAATAATCTTAATATCCATTTCACTCTTCTCTTCCGCATTAGATGCTTCTTTATTCATAACAAGTACCCCTGGATATCTAATTGAATACTCTATTATCTCATTAGAACAATTAATAAGCTTTTCTTCATCACTTAACTCATTATTATCTAATGGTTCATATGCCATTAATATGTTATTAATATAGAATTCTTGAACATAACTTAACATTCTATCTTTGCTTCCAAAATAATAGTTTATCGCACTTACATTAACTCCTGCTTCCTTTACAATTGTTCTGATTGGAACATTTGTAGAGCCATTTTTCCCAAAAAGATATAATGCTCTATCAAGTATCCTCTCTTCAACATTCTTTAATTCTCTCATTTTACACCCCTAACTGACATATATAAAAATACTTCCACATACTATAAGGCATTATATCAAACCTATTAGCTTTTGCAAACCTTCAATTTATTTCCTTAATTAGATTTTAATATTCAGATTCTATACTCTCAATAAAATCATGAACTAATTTCTCATACTCTTCTTTTGCCATTTTATAGGCTACCATATGAGGTGCATCAGGAACTATTAGTACTCTATCCTTCTTATTATTTCTTCTTGTATACATATCTATTGCCATCTCATAAGGCACTGATTTATCTTTGTTTCATGTATAAAAAGAACTGGCACCTCACTATTACAAATGTCCTCAATAGGGCTTACCTCCTCGAACCTAAAACCATACCTTTTCTTAACTTTATAATTAAGAACTTTATAAACTATTTCAAAAGGTACCCATTTAACTTTTGAGAACTGATATTTTATTATCTCCTTACCACTAGAATAGCCACAATCATCAATTACAAATTTAACTCTAGGGTTACTAGCCCCACACATAAGGACTGTTGATCCACCCATAGATTGACCATGTAACCCTAGAAATAAATTATCACCTCTTCTTTTAACTATAAAATCTATCCATCTATCTAAATCTTCCTTCTCATAATAGCCATAGCTAGGATATTCTCCTTCACTATCTCCATGATTCCGTTCATCAACTATTAAAATATTAAAACCTTCCTTTATGAATAATCTTACAAAGGGCATGTGAATATGACGATTTGCGCTATATCCATGTACTAATATTATAAATCTATTACTATCTTTGAAATTCTCTATAAGTGCTCCCCTAAGCTTTAATCCATCTTTAGATAATATACTTACTTCTTCCATATAAACTTCATCATAGATTTTTTCATCTAACATCTCTCTACTTTTAAGAACTCTAAATGCATCCTCTTTACTTTTTTTATTATCATGAAAGGCTTTTTTAAAAGCATACTCTGATGCATAGTGTAGAAATAATAGTGCAAGTACTAATAATATGGCTAATATGACAATTAAAACTCCCATAATCTATACCTCAACTTTTTTCTCCATTATAACACTATTTTTAGTCGCAAAAAAAGAGTAGCTTCATTCTACAATCTGCTACTCTTTTATTTGTTAATAGATAAATACATATTACTATCCTTTCTAATTAACCTTGTAATTTTTGAGCTAATTCTTTTAACTCCTCAAAAGTTAATTTAGCTAAATATGATCTATTAAGTTTTTCTTCTTCTAAGCCAATCTCTTTTCCATGAGTAAGTATTGCTGATGTATACATTTCTCTATAATCCTTTACAGCCACCATTTTCACCTCCTAATGCTATATTACGAATATTTATTATACTACTTATATTATGCATGTCAATACGAAATGATAACATTATTATAAGTAGTGATAAACTAATAGATATTATTATATCATAATAAATTAAATTTTCAAAATATTTCGTTTAATAGGTATTTGATTATAGTATTCTCCAAAAATAAGAAAGACATTCATTGATTTAATCAATAAATGTCTTTATACTATTTATTATCTAAATATGAAGTAGCACTTAATGCTGCAATATTTCCTTCTCCGGCAGCCTTTATATATTGATAAGGCTTTCCAACACAATCTCCTGCTGCAAAACAACCCTTAAGGTTAGTTGCCATAGATCTATCAACTTTAATATGCCCATCCTCTTCTAATAATCCTGGAACAAGCTGAGATGGTGATATAGCATCCTTTAATAAGAATATACCATCTGTTTCAATTTCACCATTCTTAATAATAAGCTTTGTGACCTTTTTTTCACCTACTATTTCTATAGGTTTATCTTTTATAAGCTCTATTCCATCCTTTAGTTTATATTCTCCTTTAAATAAAGGAATAAAATAAACCTTTAATGCCAATTCACTAACATAATTTGCTTCATGTACTCCCTCATCATTAGATGCAATTATAGTAACTACCTTTCCCTTATAAAGTGGAGCATCACAGGTAGCGCAATATCCAACACCTTTACCAAGGTATTCTAGTTCTCCCTTTAAAGGTTTTGAAAATTCTACTCCTGTAGCTAATATTAAGGATTTTGCTTCATACATTTTATCATTAACCATTAGGGTGAAGTAGTCACCCATTGAGTAAATACTATTTACCCTCTCTTCAGTTATTTCAATTCCCATAGCATTAATATGTCCTCTAAAAGCTTCTAACATATCTTTTCCTGATGAATTGGGTAACCCAAGATAATTATTTATTTTCGGTGCTCTTTGAATCTTTGGACTAAGATTATTATTTCCAAATAAAATAAATGATTTATTTCTAATTTTAGCATTAAGGGCCGCTGATAATCCAGCTGGCCCAGTTCCTACTATTGCTATATCAAATCTATCTGCCATATTTTAATTAAAGTAGCTCTTCAATAGATTCTTTTAATGCATCCTTTGGTAAGAATCCTACCTTAGTATCCATTTCAGCACCATCTTTAAATATCTTTATAGTAGGTATACTTTGAACACCATACTCATTTGCTATATCTCCATTTTCATCAACATCAATCTTTACTATCTTAACATCATTAATTTCTGAATCTAATTCTTCTAAAATTGGAGCAATCATCTTACAAGGTCCACACCAAGTTGCAAAGAAATCTACAACTACTACTCCCTTATTATTTAAAACTTCTTCTTGAAAGTTATCTTGACTAATATATTCTACCATTTTTCTTCCTCCTCATACCCCTAAGGGGTATTGTTTTTTATTAATTCTATACTATATTTCATTTTATGTCAACTAAAAGCCTACTCTTAGTGTAAGTATTCTATTTATTTTTATACCTAAAAATTCATCCTATATAGTTAAAGGAACTACAGTTTAAAGCTGTAATTCCTCTGCTAATTCAATAAACTCCTCTTCAACTTCATTCATCATTAATAGACCAAGATTGTACTCACCTTTTATATCTTCTGCTTCTATACCAGAATAATTAAGCAAGTTTTCCATTTCATACTTCAACATTGCATCATCTATAATCTTAACTAACTCTAGCTCTTCATCAGTTAAATCACTTAATCTAAAAGCTTCATAAACTGCTTTTTGTAACTTCTCTTCTATTTTAATATAGCTATCTAGCTGTTTTTTAACAGGTCTTGTTATATCTGAAATATATGCTTCTGATCCATCATGAAGTAAACAAGCTAATTGTACTCTTTTAGAATATCCTCTAAGCTTTGCTTCCTGTGCACAATAAATTGAATGTTGCCCTACACTATAAAAGTTTTTATAATGTCCATTAGCTCTACAAGTTAATGATAAAGCATGTCCAATATCCCTTATTGAAATCTCTTTAACTCTTGGATCTAATGGCCAAAACTCAATACCTGTAGCTGTTAATATATAGTCACCTAGCCTCATCTTTTGTCTCCTTTATCCTTTTAAAATATATTAATTTTCTTATATTTACTCTTAATTGTCAAATCTTTATTTACTCTATTATTTAATATTAAACATAAAAAGGCAACTAAGAAGCTACCTTTTTATATTTATGCTAAATTTATATATTTAGTTTTCAACATACTTATGAAGATCCTTGTATATCCCTCCTGCTGCCATAAGTTCTTCATGTGTTCCTCTTTGTTCTATTCCCTTATCAGATAGAACTATAATCTCATCTGCATTCCTTATAGTAGACAGTCTATGTGCTACTACAATAGTTGTTCTACCCTTACATAGCTCGTCCAATGACTTCTTAATGTAATACTCAGTAGTATTATCTAAAGCTGATGTAGCTTCATCAAGTATTAATATAGGTGGGTTCTTTAAGAAGACTCTAGCAATAGATAATCTTTGCTTTTGACCTCCTGAAAGCTTAGTACCTCTTTCACCTATATAAGTGTCATATCCATTTTCAAGGCCCATAATAAAATCATGAATATTAGCTCTCTTAGCTGCTTCATATATTTCTTCATCTGTAGCCTCTAATTTACCGTACTTAATGTTTTCTTTAATAGTTCCTGTAAATAAGAATACTTCTTGTTGTACTATCCCTATACTATCTCTTAATGAATCTAAAGTTATATCATAGATACTCTTATCATCAATCAATATATGTCCACTATCTAAATCATAGAATCTAGGAATAAGATTACAGAAGGTTGTCTTACCACCACCTGAAGGACCAACTAAAGCAAGCATTTTTCCTGCTTCTATTTCTAATGATAAATTATTTAAAATTTGATTATCTTCATAACTAAAATTAGCATTCTTAAATGTGATTTTTCCCTTAACATCCTTTATAGGAAGTGCTCCTTCTCTTTCCTTTTCTCTATCTTCCCCTAAAAGTTCAATATATCTTTGGAAGCCTGTCATACCACTTTGGAATTGTTCCATAAAGTTAATTAACTTCTTTATTGGATCCATAAATATCTTTATATATAGTAGATAAGCTACAAAATCACCTGTATCAATCTTCCCAATAATAGTAAAGGCTCCACCTGCAATTAAGACAACATAATTAAGTATATCTAAAGAGAAGTTTGCTCCTGAAAAGTATTCTGCCATTACTTTATATGCTCTTTCACGAGCTCTTATAAATCTTTGATTACCTTCTTCAAACTTTTCTTCTTCATAACTATGGCTAACAAAGGCCTTAGATACTTTAATTCCTGCTATACTATTTTCAAGATTTGCATTAACTGCCCCAGTCTCTACTCTTGTTTCAAGGAATGAATCACGCATCTTCTTCCTTTTTTTCATTGTGAATAAAACTATTATAGGAATAAAAGCAAAAATTATAAGAGTAAGTGGAATATTAATTGTACAAAGTATTGCAAATGAACCAACAAGCATTACTGCAGATATAAACAAATCTTCCGGTCCATGATGGGCAAGCTCTGAAATATCCATTAAATCATTAATAATTCTAGACATTACATCACCAGTTTTAGTACCATCAAAGAACTTATTTGGAAGTCTCTGAATATGCTTGAATATGTCTCTTCTCATATCTCCTTGCATTCTAACACCAACAACATGTCCCCAATATTGCATAAAGTATCCACAAGCAGCTTTAATAATAAATAGTATTAGTAAAGTTACTCCAAATACCCCTATCATTCTTAAATTCTTATTTGGAATAGAGTTATTCATTAACTCCCTTGTCATCATTGGATAAACCAAATCAATTCCCGCCGCTATAAAGGCAGCTACTAAATCTAATGCAAATAGCTTTTTATAGGGCTTGTAAAATTCTATAAATTTCTTTAACATATTTCCTCCATTAAAATCACTTTTCTTTCGCAATTTTATATTAATTTTATTATTTCTTCCTTTGCATCTAGCAAGTTTTCTTGAAATTTTCCTTTTATTCTAAATGGTCTTCCCCCTAAGACATATATTGTTCCATCCATGAATATGGCCTCATCAACATCATGTGTAACGAAAATAACCATTCTTTTTTCTTTTTTAAATATTTCCTTTAACTCAGTTATTATTGAGTATTTTGTCTTATAGTCTAGCGATTTAAAAGGCTCATCCATTAAAATTACTTTAGATGGTTTTAAAAGAGCTCTTGCAATATTAACTCTTTGCTTCATGCCACCACTTAATTTTTCTGGATATTCATTTTCAGTACCCTCAATATTTACTAGTTTAAAAATCTTTTTTATTTTCTTATTTCCATCCCTCTTACTGTAATAATTATATATAAATAATTCTATATTTTCTTTAACAGTAAGCCAAGGTATAAGTCTATCTTCTTGAAATATATAGCTTATATCATCTTTATTTACACCTAATATCTCTCCATTATCTAACTTCTGAATACCAGCAATTATATTTAGTAATGTGCTTTTCCCCCCTCCTGACTCTCCAATAATGCAGTTAATTTTTTCATTACTAAGATTTAAATTAAATTTATCAAATATTTCTTTATATCCAAAACTCTTACATAAATCTTTAACCTGTAAATTAATCTTCATTCTTCCACCTATATACTTTCTTTAAAAGTACTCTATTAATCCACTCAAAAATTACTGATATTATGGCTATAATAAGAATCCATCCAAAAATTGCTGTTGTATTAAAGTTCATTTTTTCAATTTGTATTGCTGAACCTATTCCATACTTAGGTTGACCATGTACTTCACCAGCTACAACAACTTTAAAAGCAAGGGAAAAAGTAGATATTAGTATATTCATAATATAAAAAACAATAATTGGAATATAAATTTTCTTTACCTTCTGAATAGTTGACACTTTGTATATAGAGCACATATCAATAGTCTTTTTGTCTATTCCATTTAATGAGCTTAAAATCCCATCATATAGTATTGGAAATACTATAGCAAATCCTACTACTAAAGGTGCCTTGTCCTTGTCAAACCATATTAGAGCTAGAACTACTAAGACCATTGTTGGAATTGTTTTTCCTATAGCATTTAAAGGCTTCAAAAAATTATTAAAGAAAGGGTACATTAAAGATAGTACCCCTAGAATAACTGCCAATAACAAGGCTCCAATAAAGCTTATTACTGTTCTGTATAGGCTGCTTAAGATATTATTTAATAAATTTGAATCTTTAAATATCTCTCCCATGGAAAGTAGTACTTCTTCTATTCTCGGAAGATATATATCATTATTAATTTTTATAGCTATAATCTCCCAAAGAACTAATAACACTAAAATGGCAACTATACTCTGCCTTTTATTTTTCCATGAAAATTCCTTCATCTGGAATCTTTCCTCCTATTGTCTTTGGATCAAAATCATTTAATTTATTAAAGTATGTTTCATACTCCTTGTATGAATCTTTAATTCCTACATATTTGATATTAGCCTTTTCAATTGCAGCTGGAATAATTGCCTTATTTGCTGATACTCCTATTTCTTCGCTATATGTGGCTAAATCATCCTTTTTTTCATTTGCAAAAATACAGCTCTCTTCTATTTCCTTTAAAAACTTATCTACAAACTTCTTATCATTTGCAATAAGCTCCTTTTTTATAATTATAGTTGCTTGAGGGAAACCATACTTTGAATCATTAGCACTTTTCCACTCTTCATTTAAATCCATTACTACTTTAAGATCAGATTTTTTTGATAAAACCTGAGATAATGCTGGTTCAGGAAGTACTGCATATTTTGCTTTCCCAGCTAAAATAGTTGGTGCAAGTTCTGTAACTCCGTTTAGATATGAGAAGTTAAAATCCTTCTCTGGGTCAAATCCCTTATCTTTTAAAACTGATTTTGTAACTATATCAGGTGTTAGACCTTTACCTATGTTATAAACTTCCTGACTCTTTAAGTCATCAATTTTCTTTTCTCCCTCTGTAGATACTAAATAAAATGAACCCCATCCTACTGTACCTGCAATTTGATAACCAGCCTCTTTATTGTACTGAGTTGCAGCTACATTCGATGGAACTACTGCAATATCAGCTTCCCCCTTAAGGACTTCTGAAACTATATTCTCAGGTGTTTTCTCTATAGAATAGCTAAGATTATAGCCCTTTAGTATTTCTGGTTTTTCTTTCATTACCTTTGCTGTTGCCATACTTGGTAATCCATCAGGTACTACAACTTTTATTTCTTTTGTTACTTTAGGTTCATTAGCATCGCTACAGCTTACTAATAGTCCAAGACTCAATAACCCAACTAATAATAGTGCAAATTTTTTCTTCATTATTATTCCTCCTTGTAAAATTACCTATATACTATAATACTACATCTCATAACAAATTCCCATAGTTAGTTGATAATTATTATTAATTAAGACTAAAGATATTCTCTTTAGTCTTAGGATTATCAATTTTATTATATTTTATTTCCCACTTTATTCTTCATATATAATTTGTACTGCAGCATCGTAATCATTCTTGTGTACATATATTAAATATTCATAGTCTAGGTCACTTCTACCACCAGAAGATCCCATTCGTGCCCTTGTTGTGTCAAAGGAAGATTCAGTATTCCTATTTACAACCTTATAAGAATAATTTATCCCATTCTCTGCAAGGATATCACGAACTTTAGTAGACTTCTTCATAGAGTTCCCTGAATACACCTCTTTTCTATTCCAAAACCCCAACATACAATAGCCTCCCTAATTAAATAATATTATAAAAGACTAATACTTAAGTACTAGTCTTCAACTCTTATTGCTCTTAAATTATCTATATATATCAACAATTAAGCCCTGAATCTCATCTATAGTTGCTGCTATATTAAGATTATCCTTCTCATCCCCAAGTAGTACTTGAGTCAACTCTTCAAGTTTAGCATCTACAGTATCTACAGTTATAAAATACTGCGTTTGCCAAAAGCTTATATCTTTTTTAGTATCATACATAAATTGTAGTACTGATTCTAAATACTCCTTAATCATTTTTTTATACATTCTAACATCTGCATAGGTTTTTGTAATAACTAATCTATTACCCTTTTTCTTTATGTCATCTATCATCCTCTTAAGCTGCTCTTGGGATTTTCTATCTCTAGCTTGATTAAAACTTTGTGAGAAATCTTTTCTATTAGATACAACTTTTCTATCATCAGTAGCTATTGTTCCCCTACTTACTCTTCCAATCTCCATAGTATCAGTCCTTTCTTTAATAAGACTATTATATCAAAAAAGCAAGAGTTCAACTACAAAATAATATGATTAACCCATTTCAAATGTTACTTTATGAAGATTTTTCTGCTAATTTCCTTTAAAAATGTTATAATATAAGTTACGAATACAGATCAAAGGAGAAATAAATGAAATCATTCAAAGAATTAGGTTTAAATGAAAATATTATTAAAGGATTAAAAGCTCAAGGTATAACTGAGCCAACAGAAATTCAAGCTCTAGCTATTCCAGAAGTTTTAGAGAATAAAGATGTTATAGGAGAAGCTCATACTGGTAGTGGTAAAACTCTTGCCTTTGTAGCACCTATATTCCAAAAGATCAATACAGAAAAAAGAGAGATGCAAGCTCTAATCTTAGCACCAACTCATGAATTAGTTATGCAAATTGAAGCTCAGATTAAGCTACTTGCAACTAACTCAACAATTCCTGCTACTTCTCTTTCCATTATTGGAGATGTTAACATTGAGAAGCAAATTAAAAGACTTAAGGATGTTAAACCTCATATAATTGTTGGAACACCAGGAAGAGTTCTAGATTTAATGAATAAAAAGAGAATCGCTGCTCACACTATAAAAACAATAGTTATTGATGAAGCAGATAACCTTCTTGATAATACTAGTTCAGATTTTGTTAAGGATATTATTAAGAAAACAATGAGAGATAGAGAACTTCTTATATTCTCCGCTACAATTAATGAAAATACTATGGCTACTGCTAAAGACTTAATGAAGGAACCTGTTATCTTTAAAAGTGAAGCTAAAATATCTTTAAATCCAAATATTGAACATATGTATATTGAAGTAGATCCTAGGGATAAGTTTGAAACATTAAGAAAGTTAGTTGCAGCTACTAACCCTGAAAAGGCTATAGTTTTTGTTAATAAAGCCTTTGATACTAACTTAGTTGCAGAAAAATTAAACTATCATAATAAAGCCTCTTTTGCTATGCATAATAAATTAACTAAAGAACAAAGACAAAATGCCCTTGAAAGTTTTAGGACTGGTAAGATAAATATTTTAGTTTCATCTGATATATCAGCAAGAGGACTTGATATCCAGGGTGTTACTCATATAATAAATCTTGACTTCCCAACTCATGCCCTTGAGTACCTACATAGAGCAGGAAGAACAGCTAGAGGAAATAACTCTGGTTATGCAATATCTTTAGTAACAGCTAAAGAAAAAGCTGTTGTAAGAATTTATGAAAGAGAATTTAAGATAAAAATTGAAAAGAAACACTTAAGCCATGGTGAATTAGTTTAGAATTAATTACTTTACTCATAACCTCCTTATATCATATAATATAAGGAGGTTATTCTATATACTTACATAATTGGTATATAAACGACAAAATAGTTACTCATAATAAGGGGGAGTAATAATGGTAATACTTCTAATTGTATTAGCGCTTTATATTATTTATAACATTTCTTTTGGTATACCTTCTAGCATAAACAAATTAAAATCTATGATTGAATCACAGGATAAAGAACTTTTCGAATTAAAAATATCACTTAGACAAGCTAATCAAAAACTTTCTAAATTTGATGCAAAAGAAAAACTTAAAGACATGGATAAAAATATTTAGAATTAAAATTAAAAGTTAATTAAATGCATAAACGTTGGACTACAGGTGTTTCTACCCTGTAGTTTTATTTACTTTTTTAATGTAATTAATCAACATTACTTTCCACGTATTAAATAAGAATAAAATCACTATCCTAACTATATAATAGAATATTCTATCAGGCACATTTCTAAAAATGATGAATTAATCTTTAAATCTATTATTTTCAGAAAAGTGCTAATGTTAAAAACGAGGTGAAATTATATGTGGTTTAGTAAAAGCTCTGAAGAAGCTATAAAAGAGTTTGTAACTGATCCCTTGAATGGATTATCCTCTGAGGAAGCTAAAAAGCGTCTAGAGAGGGATGGGGAAAACAAACTTGCTGGCAAAAAGAAAAAGACTATTCTATCTCTTTTCTTGGCACAACTAAAAGATGCTATGATATACATTCTTATAGGTGCCGCTATTATATCTGGTATTATGGGAGAAATAAGTGACTCAATAATAATTTTAATTGTAATTTTAATTAATGCAGTTATTGGTGTTGTACAAGAGTCAAAGGCAGAAAAAGCCCTAGAGGCCCTAAAGCAACTAAGTACCCCAAAAGCTTTAGTAAAAAGAGATGGTGAGCTTAAGGAAATTCCCTCAGAAGAAGTTGTTATAGGAGACATAGTCATAATTGATGCTGGAAGATATATTCCTGCCGACTTACGACTTATAGAAAGTGCCAACTTAAAAATGGAGGAATCAGCCTTTACAGGTGAATCTCTTCCTTCAGACAAGGATGCAACTGTAATTGTTCATGATGAAAAAGCCCCTATTGGTGATAGACATAACATGGCATTCATGTCTACTTTAGCAACCTATGGACGTGGCTCTGGTATTGTTGTTGCAACTGGTATGAATACTGAAATAGGAAAAATAGCTAAAATGCTAGATGCTGAAGAAGAATCAGCTACTCCACTACAAAAAAGACTAGCTCAGCTTGGTAAAACCTTAGGCTTTGCTGCAATTGGAATTTGTGTATTAATATTTGTTATATCAATATTTCAAGGTCGGGACTGGTTTGAAATGCTCCTTACTGCTATCAGTTTAGCTGTTGCTGCAATTCCAGAGGGACTTCCTGCTATAGTTGCCATTGTTCTTGCTCTTGGAGTTCAAAGAATGATTAAGCAGAATGCTATAGTTAAGAAATTGCCAGCTGTTGAAACTTTAGGTTCAGTAAGTATTATCTGTTCTGATAAAACTGGAACTTTAACAATTAATAAGATGACAGTTAAAAAGACCTTCGTTAATAATAAACTTGAATCTTTAGATACTTTAGATATTAATAATCATGAAAGTAAACTGTTAGTAGAAGCCATGGTTCTTTGTAATGATGCCACTTCTACAGAAAGTTCAAAAACTGGTGATCCTACTGAAATAGCCTTATTGGATGTAGGTATTAAATTTAATATTTTTAAAGACAATTTAAATACAGAGCATAAAAGAGTAGATGAAATTCCCTTTGATTCAGATAGAAAACTTATGACTACTGTAAATTCCTATGGAGATGGATTTAAAGTATTTACAAAGGGTGCAATAGATTCATTATTTAAAATATGTGATAGAATTTCAATAAATGGTGAAATACAACCATTAACAGAGGAAAAAAAGAAAGAATTATTAGATGCTTCTAACGCAATGAGTGATGATGCACTTAGAGTTTTAGGTGCTTCATATAAGGATATTACTAATCAAAAAATTTCCTTAGACAAACTTGAAGAAGGTCTTATTTTCATAGGTCTTATGGGAATGATTGATCCGCCTCGTGAAGAAGTTAAAGGATCAATTGAGCTCTGTAAAAAGGCCGGAATTGTACCAATTATGATAACTGGAGACCATAAAAATACTGCTTTTGCAATAGGTAAAGAATTAGGTATAGCCGATAATTTAGGTCAATCTATGTCTGGTGCTGAAATAGATAACTATAGTCAGGATGAATTTAATGCTATAGTAAATAATTATAAAATATTTGCAAGAGTTTCGCCAGAACATAAGGTTAAAATCGTTAAAGCCTTTAAATCTCATGGTAATATAGTATCTATGACTGGTGATGGTGTAAATGATGCTCCATCTTTAAAAGCTGCTGATATTGGTGTTGCAATGGGTATAACTGGTACTGATGTGGCAAAAGGTGCTGCTGATATGATATTAACTGATGATAACTTCTCAACTATAGTTAATGCAGTTGAAGAAGGTAGAAATATCTATAGTAATATTAAGAAGTCTATTATATTCCTACTTTCATGTAACTTTGGTGAAATTGTAGCATTATTTGTTGCTATCTTATTAAACTGGGCTACTCCACTATTACCAATTCATATTTTATGGGTAAACTTAATTACTGATAGCTTTCCTGCCCTTTCATTAGGTGTTGATCCAATGGATGAAAGTGTTATGGATGATCCTCCAAGGAATCCAAAAGAAAGCTTATTTGCAGGACATATGGGACTCTACTTAGCGGTGAATGGTATACTTATTGGTACACTTACTCTATTTGCTTTCAAGCTTGGTGAACATCTATATCCTGATTCATTAATGCATGCACAAACTATGGCATTCGTAGTTTTAAGTGTATCCCAATTATTCTTCTCACTTAACATGAGAAATACTAAAAAATCAATTTTCAGCCTTGGTTTATTCTCGAATAAATACCTAATTGGTTCTATAGTCTTTGGAATACTAATTCAATTTGCTGTAATTACAATTCCTTTCCTTGCAGGAATATTTAAAGTTTATCCGTTAAGCTTTAGAGACTGGGGATTAGTATTATTAATTTCTATAATGCCATTAGTAATTAATGAGATTCTAAAAATCTTCTTAAGAATCAAGAAAAATTAAAATGGAGCTGTATCTGAATTGTTTTATAGTAGTTCAGATACAGCTCATTCTAATATTATTATAAAATATAATTTTATGATATATCACTTATACTCTTAATTATATATTTCTTACTATGAAGTATTTTTTGTCTTTTCTTTTTAATTCATACTAAGTAGTAACTTAATAGAATTGTTATAAATATTATTTATTCTCTTCATAATATTCATTTATTATTTACATCATTTTTCTCAAATTTGTTAAATTCATGTTAAGCTTTTTTCATTTGGAAATATCTTAATCTGGATTTTTTTCTTTTTCTCCAAAATCCTTATCATATTTAATAAATTTGTAATCATAATCTGGTAATATATATAATTAATTTAAAATAATCTTGATATTTATATTAATTTGTTAAAATATGTGATTAATTGACAAGTTAATGTAACATCTTGTAGTATTGTGATTATTAATTACTTTTATCATTATTTTGTAGGAGGGAAAATATATGGAACTAACAACACTTTTAGGTATTATTTTTGGAATAATTGCAGTGGTGGGAGCAATGATATTTAAGCATATCTCTTTTGGTGTACTTTTAAATCCTGCTGCATTTATGGTTATTTTTGTTGGAACTATCGCAACAATATTAAATGCCTATACAGGGAGAGACTTAAAAAACCTTGGAAGGATATTTAAAGTTTTATTTACTTCTAATGGAAATGAATCAAAAATCAAATCCGTTAATGATCTAATAAGATATACACAGCATGTGAGAAAAGAGGGAATTCTATCTCTTGAAAAAGATCTTAATACTATTGAAAATAAATTTTTGCAAAGAGGATTACGAATGATAGTAGATGGTATAGATCCTGATTTCATTGTAGAAGTTTTAGAGACAGAAATAGATGCAATCGAAGAGAGACATGCTATAAATGCTTCTATTTTTTCTCAAGCTGGAGGTTATGCACCAACCCTTGGTGTAATGGGGGCAGTCTTTGGTCTTATTGCAGCTATGGCTAATATAAATGATACAGCTGCTATGGCTGAAGCAATCTCAGCTGCCTTTATTGCTACAATATTAGGTATTTTTACAGGATATGTTTTATGGAATCCCTTTGCAAATAAATTGAAAATTAAAAGTAAGCATGAAATACTCGAAAAAAGAATGATTATAGAAGGACTTCTTGCTATACAAAAAGGTTCTGCACCAAGTATGGTACAAGAAAAACTTATGTCCTTTTTAACAGAAAGTGAAAAGGAACTTCTTCTTACAGAGGGTTAAAAAACTTTAGGGGTGAAAATAATGGCTAAAAAGAAAAAGAAAGAAGAGCATTTTGATGAAGGATGGTTGTTACCTTATTCTGATCTTATGACATTATTATTAGCAGTTTTTATAGTGTTATTTGCATCTAGTAAAGTTGATGTGAGTAAAATGAATCAAATGTCACAAGCATTTCAGAATATTACAATGTCTGGTGGATCAGGTCTATTAGATGGTAGTGAAAATAGTAATCAAGAAGATCTTCAACCAGTTACTGAGATATCAACCCCATTGCAGAATATAACAAATATCAAAAATGGTATGGACGAATACATAAGTACTAATCACTTAGACAATCAGATTTATACTGAAGTTCAAGAAGATAAACTAAAAATCACATTAGTAAATAATGTACTTTATGAATCTGCTAGTGCTAAGTTATCTCCTCAAAATATCGAGATAGCTAATAAGATAGGTCAATTATTAGCAGATAAAGGACAAGGCCTAGAAGTAGTCTTTGCAGGTCATACAGATAATATACCTATCAATAATTCAGAGTTCAGTTCAAACTGGGATTTAAGCTTTGAAAGAGCTGGAAACTTTATGAGAAATGTATTAAAAAATAAAAATCTTAATCCAGCTAACTTTAGTGCTAGTGGTTATGGAGAATATAAGCCTATAGCTTCAAATGCTACAGAGGAAGGGCGTAGCCAAAATCGAAGAATTGAAGTTCTAATTCGTGTTAGTTTAAATAAAGAATAAATTTTTATTCCTAAAGAAAAGTAGCTACATAAGAGCAAGGTATTAAACCTTATTCTGATGTAGCTACTTTCTTCAGTTCCAAATTGTTACTTATGTAATATATTTTAAAATCTATCTTTTTAAATTATGATTTTTAAATACAGAAATATTTATAATTTCGTTTTGAAAGGCTTTTAACAAAGCTTTTTCTAATACTTTTTCCTCATCGAAATTTGCAATATCATTACATATTGCAAATACCTTATTAATATCTCCATTTGCATTTCTATAAGTTAACTCTACATTAGGCTTTTCATAATTAACTTTTATAATCTTCAAACCCCAAGATATTTTTGCATATTCATTTTTTACGGTTAAACAAGTCATCTCCTGTAATTTGCTACTTTCTTCGTTTACATCTTCAACAACTATTAATTCATCTCCTACCTTATACTTAGCCATATTATCATCCTCTCTTACTGTAAATCTATATAATGCACATAGTCCTTTGATAAGCTTATTATGTGCATTATATGTAGTACTATTCTTTAAAGGAATAACTACTTTAGATATTTTTTTAAGAAATCTAAGCTCCTCTAGTTTGTTCAACATATGATTTGCCTATACTTTAGCAATTTCTTTAGAAAAAAAGAATTTTATTTATTATCTTTTACTCAAAAAACTCCTTAGAATACTCTACAGTACCATTAACATTTTTAAAATAATCCTTTTCTAATTCTAAAGCCATAAAGGCATCTTCTGGTACATCAAATGGAGCCTTTATTCCATACTTCCAAGCAGGTATAAATCCAAATTTAGGATAATAATTTTCATGTCCTAAAACTATTACTCCACCATATCCTAACTCCTTTGCCTTTTCTAATGACTCTCTCACAAGTTTACTACCTACAGCTTTGCCCTGAAATTCTGGTAAAACAGCTAAAGGTGCTAAAGCAAGTGCCTTTCGTCTTTTATCTCCTTCCATAATATTTAATTCAGTATATAAAATATGACCTATAATTTTATTATCAATTTTTGCAACTAAGGATAGGTCAGAAATAAATGCACTACTATTTCTTAGCTTTTTAACTAGATTATGTTCATTATGATCTGTAAACTCAGCCTCTTTAAATGCCTCTTCTACTACCTTTTCAACTTCACTAAACTCTTCTTGCTTTTCTTTTGTTACTATAAAATTCAAAGTTATTTCCTCCTATTATTTAAAATATTAATCTAATTATAATATTTCCTCCCAACTTTTGCTATACTATATACAAATAATAATTATTGAAAGAAGGTATAAATATGAAAAGAATAATTTTAGCAGGTGGCTGCTTCTGGGGTGTTGAAGAATATTTTTCTCGAATTGATGGAGTTACTAAAACAGAAGTTGGATATGCTAATGGTAATATAGATAATCCTACCTATGAGCTTGTATGTAGAACAAATACCGGATTTGCAGAAGCTGTTTATGTTGAATATGATGAAAATGAAGTATCTTTAAAGTTTATCTTAGATAAATACTTTGCTATTATAGATCCTACTTCTCTTAATAAACAAGGCAACGATCGTGGTACTCAATACAGAACAGGAATTTACTATTATGATTTAAATGATATAAATGTAATTCACAAAACTATTGAAGAAGAACAAAAGAAATATGATTCTAAAATAGTAGTAGAGGTAGAACCCTTAAAGAATTACTATCCAGCAGAAGAATATCATCAATCCTATCTAAAAAAGAATCCAAATGGATATTGTCATATAAAACTAGATTAGGAAGAAATAAAAAAAGTAGGCTAACATTATAGTTAGTCTACTTTTTCATTAAAATTAATATTTTAATACTCAATATAGCTTAAAGTTAACCCCTTAGCTGGTGCTTTATGACCTGCCTTATCTCTATTCATAGCAGCTAATGCAAATGCCACATCCTCTGGAGTCATCTTTCCTTCTCCAACTTCAATTAGTGTTCCAGCTATTATTCTTACCATGTTTAATAAGAAACTATTTCCCTTAACTTCAATTTCAATTAATCCACCATTTTTAGTTATGTTAATTTCATGAATTGTTCTAACAGTTGATCTCTTTTCATTCTTTACCTTTAGGTTAGTAAAGCTCTTAAAATCGTGAGTGCCTATAAGATTCTTAGCTGCTTTTCTCATTTCTTGAATATTTAATTCCTCAGGTATATGGTGTGCATACTTCTTATTAAATACATTATTGTACTTGTTATTGTTAATTCTATAGATATATGTTTTTCCTAAGGCATTATATCTTGAATGGAATCTTTCTGCTGCAAACTTTAATTCCTTTATTGCAATATCTTCTGGTAAGTACTCTGTTAAGTATTCTAACATTTCATCTTCTTTAAGATCAGAATGAGTTAAGAAATTAGCAACATAGTTATCTGCATGTACTCCACTATCAGTTCTTCCACATCCAACAACTTCTATTGTTTCTCCTGTCATCTTACTTAATACATTTTCGATTTTCCCTTGGATAGTTGAAACAGTGTTTCCTTTTTGGTTCTGTTTTTGCCATCCCTTATATCTTGTTCCGTCAAATTGGATTATCATTTTTACGTTTCTCATTTTTCCACCTTATTATCTCTCTTTAGAGTCTTATTGTTATACTATGACATTATATATCATATTTAGTTTATCTACAAACTATAATTCTTTCATCATCATAACAAGGCTACTTATTTCCTTATACCCTCTTTTACTATAAAAGCCCTGTGTCTCATCTGCACGTGATGTCATTAAGATAACTTCATCAATACCCTTCCCCCTTAATCTTTCTTCAAAATCCTCTATTAATTTCTTTCCCTTACCTGTTCCTCTTAGACTTGTATCAATACAGAATTCCTTTATAACAAACTGCATTCCACTATAATAGTACTCATGATTACCTAATATCATCCCTACTAACTTATCCTCTTCAAATGCCACTAGACCATCAAAGCCATCACAATTCATCATTTGTAATAACCTTTTTGATGCAGTTTCCATAGTCCATTTATCATTCCAAGGTTCTGCATTAAAAGCCTTAATAAATAATTCTGATACATCTTTTATATATTCTTTAGTTAGATTCTTGTATATCATTAGCTTCTTCCCCTCATTTCCTTTTGTAATTTCTTAAGAGCTTTCTTTGATCCTCTTTCAATATCTCTCTCAAGTTTTCTTTCCTTAAAACTAGTAAATAATGAATTTAATTCATACCCCTCCGGATATAGTTCTACTCCCCTTATATCCATCTTTACCCTTCTATAATTAATTTCTATAATCTCATTTTCATAAAGGACCTTTAAATTGTTATAGTCATCTATCCCTTCATATACTATAGCTGAATTATTACTATCTAAAAGAATAACTCTATCGCCTTTTTCATACTGAACTTCTTTTACTTCTTCTACTTCTTCTATAACAGTTTCCTTGGTAATTTTACTTTCCCTTATAACTTCAAAGTTATATTCTCCATTGTCCATATATTTTTTTGCTCGTTCAAGGATATTTTCTCTAATTCCCATCTTACGAGAAATCCATAAAGCATTACTATCACCACTTTTACCTATTATAAGCTTATATAAAGGTTCTAAGGTTTCACTTTTAAATTGCATCGCTGCATTTTCAAAGTCACTATGTTCTTCTGAGAATTTCTTAATTTCTCCATAATGTGTAGTTGCAACAGTAATGCATCCCATATGATAGAATTCTTCTAATATTGATATAGCTAAGGCTGCCCCCTCATTTGGTTCTGTTCCACTACCTATTTCATCAAATAAAAGTAATGTATTTTTATTTGAAGCACTCATTATTTCCGATAAATTTTTCATATGTGATGAAAATGTGCTTAAAGCATTTTCTATACTTTGATTATCTCCGATATCTACAAAAACATTATCAAATATTGCTACTTCTGTCCCTTCTTCTCCTACTATATGAAAACCTGATTGAACTGCCAATGTTAACATTCCAATAGTTTTTAAAACTACAGTTTTTCCGCCTGCATTTGGACCTGTTATAATTAAACTTCTATAATCCTTTCCTATCTCGAAATCTAATGGTACAACTTTTCCTTCTAATAAAGGATGTTTACATTTAACTAGTTTTATATATCCATGACTATTTATTTTAGGCTGTATTCCATTTATTGCTCTACTATATTTAGCTTTTGCAAATACCATATCATACTGAGCTATTAGATCTTGATTTATCTTTATTTCTCTTATTCTCTCAAAAACCATACCTGTTAATGTTGCTAATATTTGATATTCTTCAACTGACTCTTCTGCCTTTAAAGTAACTAACTCTAAATTTAGCTTTCCTACTGATGAAGGCTCTATAAATACAGTTGATCCCTTTGATGATGTCTCAACAATTGTACCTGATACTTTGTTTTTATGAGATATCTTTATAGGAATTGTATATCTATCTCCTCTTTTACTAATAAAGAACTCCTGTATATATTCTTTATTAGCTCCACTTTTTAGGAACTTATTTAATTTCTCTTCTATTTTTCCCTCTGTAACATCTATAAGTCTTCTAATCTTTTTAAGTTCTTTACTTGCACTTGAGGATACCCTATTTCCCTTTATAGAAAAATTAATTTCCTCTTCTAATGATAAAAATTCTGTAATTGAATTACCATATGCAGCAAGTGTAGGAGCATATCCTTCTTTACTACTCATAAATTCCTTTATCTTTCTACAACCTCTTAAAAAATCAGAAATACTTATTAGTTCACTTGGATCAAGTACCATACCTTTTTCTACATTGCTTATTACCCCAGAAATATTTGATATACCTTCTAATGGAACATAACTATATGCCTCTAATAAAGCTCTTCCTTCTTTTGTTTCATTTAATCTATTTCTAACAACTTTAATATTTGAACTTGGCTCTAACTTATCAATCAAAGCTTTTCCAAGTCCACTAACACAAAAACCCTTCACTCTTTCTTTTAAATCATTATATTGTAATTTTTCAATTGTACTTTTATTCATTTTCTGTTCTCCTTTAATCTCTCTTTATTTTAATAGGAGATACCATACATAAAGCTAATGCTTATATGCTATTTTAATATTTTCTATAAATAAAGGCTATGGAATAAACTCCACAGCCTAATAAACAATTAATATACATAGTTAAATTAAGAAGATTAAAAATCTCTCCTATAGTCTTTAACTATATAATATAAAAAGTGCTTTTACTGTAAGGTATCATCCTAGATAAATATAAATAAATCCATAGCAAATAAAGATAGCTATAACTACCAATTTCAAGATTTATTTAATATTCAATTAATCTATTTAGATACTATACACTCACCAAGACACCTCTTTTTATTATTTTAATTCATATACATCCTATCATAGCATATTAATGTAGTCAATAGGCTTTTTATCAGTTCAATACTCGTTCACATTTATGCTGAAAGCTCCTATCTGCCTAAGATATTTATGTCATATTTGTTAAATTTAAAATGTCTATTGTATTTAGTACGAACATAATCTTATAATATTAATGTATTATTCGTAATTATTTTTAAGGGGGATCTTTATGGAAAAGTTTTTTAAACTAAAAGAAAATGGCACAACAGTTAAAACTGAACTGTTTGCAGGACTAACAACATTCTTAACAATGGCATACATATTGTTTGTAAATCCAGTAATATTATCACAAGCTGGTATGGACAAAGGTGCAGTATTTGTGGCAACAATTTTAGCTGCTGTAATTGGTACACTTGTAATGGGCTTAGTAGCTAACGTTCCTTTTGCACAAGCACCTGGAATGGGATTAAATGCATTCTTTACATTTACTGTCGTATTTGGACTAGGATTCACATGGCAACAAGCTTTAGCTATGGTTTTCATTTGCGGACTTATTAATATAGTTATAACTGTAACTAAAATCAGAAAAATGATTATTAATGCTATACCTGTATCACTTCAATACGCAATATCTGCTGGTATTGGATTATTCATTGCATACTTAGGACTAAAGCAAGGACATTTCCTTTCATTCTCTGGAGAGAACGGAATAATAAATGGTACTTCAGGTACTTTTTCAGATATAGTCCCATCATTAGCAAACTTTACTGACCCTGTAACAATAGTTGCATTAGTTGGATTAGTAATAACAATAGTTTTACTTGTTAAAAAAGTTAACGCTGCTATTTTAATTGGTATTCTTGCAACTACAGTGTTTGCTGTATTTATGAAGGTAACAACATTACCTGATCTTAATAGTATTTCTTTTGGTATACCAAGCTTATCACCAACATTCTTTAAGCTTGACTTTGCTGGATTGTTTGCAGATCCTAGTAAGACTTTCTTAGTTATATCAACTGTTTTTGCTTTCTCATTATCTGATACCTTTGATACAATTGGTACATTCTTAGGAGCAGGTAGAAAGGCTGGAATATTTGATGAATCTGATGAAGCAAAATTCCAAACTGGAGGATCATTTGATTCAAAATTAGAAAGAGCTTTATTTGCGGATGCTACTGCCACTTCAATTGGTGCTTTACTTGGTACAAGTAATACAACTACTTATGTTGAGAGTGCAACTGGTATTAGCCAAGGAGGAAGAACTGGTCTTACTTCTGTAGCTGTTGCTGTATTATTCTTACTTTCAATATTTATAGCTCCTTTTGTTGGTATAGTACCAGCTGCTGCTACTGCACCTGCATTAATTGTTGTTGGTGTACTAATGATGGAATCTATAGGTAAGATTGATTGGAGTGATTTAGAAGTTGCAGTACCTGCATTCTTTACAGTTGCTTTAATGCCATTATCTTATGGTATATCTAATGGTATCGCAGTTGGTTTCTTCTTCTTCTGTGTTACAAAGATTTCAAAAGGAAAAGCTAAAGAAGTTCATCCAATTATGTATATTGTTACTGCCTTGTTTGTACTAAACTTTGTAGTAACAGCTCTAAGATAGTAGAAATATTTTAGAGAAAAAAGCACAGGCATTTGATATAATAATCAAGTGTCTGTGCTTTTATTTTTACCTATAAAACACTGAAATCACACTTCCTTACAATGCAAAACATATCCTCCACGTGCTGTAGTAATTTCTGTATTATATAATACTCCATTTAAATAAAAAGTAACAGGCTTCTCCTCACTTACAAATTTAAGTTCTTGTCCACTACTATCAGAATCCTTCTTAATAGCCTTACAAACTTCTACTGCTGATGGATACGTAAGAGCTTCGTCTAATTCAATTAAAAAACCTTTTTTCACAAATAACTCCCCTATTCCTTTACCTAAATAGTTTTTTGCTTTTGTAATGAAGTCAAATGCAATATTAAAGAATTTAGTGCCCTTCTTTTCTTCCTCTTCAAGTTCATTAAGATACTTAGTAAGATCAATTTCATTTCCTTCAGCGGTTAAGTCTCCTATTCTATCAAAATAGCTCTTTTGCTTTTTTAATTCATCAATCTTACTAACTGCTATCTGTGAATATTTTTTCATGCAGCTTGCTATTGATATTTCATTTTTCTGCATCCTTAAAATATCCTCAATAGAAACTCCTAACTTTCTGAATAATTTAATTTCATTTAATAAAGTAATATCCTCCTCTGAGTATATCCTATAGCCATTATCTTTATTATGATAAGGTGATATTAATCCTGCTTTCTCATAAAAGCGAATGTTCTGTTTTGATATTCCAGTTCTTTCTTCTGCCTCTTTTATTGTCATATAATCAACCTCCTTACCATCATCTTAAAGGTTATACAAAGTATAATGTCAATTACTTTTCTGACAATATTCAATTATAGCCCCTATTTACTTATAATTCTCTTTATCAGGCCCTACTCATCAATTTAATATTTTCTACTCTCTTTATTCCCAAGATAATTTCTATTACATTGCTTAGTAGCACCTTATCTTTAATTCCGTGTGTATCCTTTAATTGAGTAACAATTTTCTGTATTTCTGTTTCCGTCATATTCCCCTGAAGTTTCGTAACCTCTCTTATATCATTAATTATATTCTTAGCATTTGTTTCTTCTATATGATTAATCGATATCCATTGATATAAGTCATATAAATTCATTACTAACAATCTTTGTTCTTCAAGATAACTATTTAACTGCTCATTCTCTTTGTTAGAATTATTAGTTATTAATTTATCTTCAATCAAAGAAGAAACTATAATTAAATTTTTCATTTCATCCCCAGATTTATTTCCCTTTATTAATGACTCTATCTCTTTTAACATACTTACTACAATATCCTTATACATTCTTACAAGATCTTCATTTGCATCCTTTGCCTTGTAAGGGAATACAAATTTACTTAATAATATAGTAATTATTGCTCCTAATATAACAAGTAATATTCTATTAATGCTTAATACACTAGTATTACCTAGCAATGCTGCTGAGCCAACTGCTGATACTGTAACACATATCATGTTATGTTTATATTCTTTTGTGTAACTACCAATATAACCTGATGCCATCATTACAAGGGTCCTTACAGTAGTGTCTTTTATTATTGCGAAAAGGATTGTAACAATTATTGCTCCAACTATTGTTGCAGAAATTCTATCCTTACTTTTTTGTTTTGATAACTCATATTGTGGCTGTGATAAGGAATTTATAGTGTATAAAATCCATCTTCCCTCTGTTAATTGGAAGAAATCCATTATAAATCCACCAATTGCTATTCCTGCTGCAACGCGAAATGCATATGAAAATCTTAATGAATTTACTCTTAAATTATTTTTATAAACATATAATTCCTTAAATTTATATGGTATATCATGTACCCTATTAACTAAATCATAATGCTTCTTATCAAGTTTATTTAATTCATACAAATTATCCTTTAAGAAACTACTTGTATTCAAAATCTTAAGTATTAATAAGTTATTTGTATTATTTTCTTCATATTTATCAAATAATTCACTGAATAGTAAATCTAATTTTTCTAAATTAGACTCATCTTCAAAGCAAATTTTAAGATTATCAATTGTAAGAATAAGATCTTCTTCAATTTCTAAAAGTTCATTAGGACTTTTAATGTCATTAAGTAAATAATTAATCTTATTTAATGCAACTGATAAATTTAATTTAATTCTGCTTTCCTCTGTCAAATAAAAGTTATCTTCCCTTTTATCATAGATAATTTTTCTAAACTGAGCTATAGATTTATTAATACCCTCATTAATTTCACTATAATCTCTACCCTCTCTAATTAATCTAATCTTATTAAGAAGCGATGTACATACCCCACTTAAGATTACGTTCCCATATTTTGATACTCTATTTCTATTAGAAACTAATTGCATAACCATAATTGATATTGCACCAACTACTAATGATAGCAATCTCATAGGCAACTTTTCAATATGTATTGGTGTTGCTAGCATAAATAAGTATTGCAATGTAAAGGGTAGATAACTAGGACTTTTTAAGTTGTAGCACATAGTAAATCCTATTACAAATATTGTTATGAAATTTAGTGGTATTGCTATATACATATTTGTATTTGCTATAAATGCGATACACCCTAAAGCCACATTGAACACAGTTAATTTTATAGTATATTTAACAGGATTTAAAGTAAAATCCTTCTCTAAAAACATCATCATAGCTGTTATTGTAGTAACTCCGATAAGGGTATTTTCTGTCCCGAATATCATTTTGAATGCAATTATAAAAACAACAGTTTTTATATATAATGTAGTTTTAGATAAAATAATTTTTCTGTCCATACTATCCCTTCCTCTTCTATTATTTTTTCGCATAAGGGGAATTTTATCATAAATTTAATCTTGTTTCAATAACGTTATTTTTCTTACTTGTAAATATAAGCTTTATAAAAAAAATAAAGACCCAAATATAATTGGATCTTTACTTATGCTATACCCTTGTTAAATATAAATATATTAACTTTATTGTATTTTCCATTGCATTATAATGTGTTCTTTCCATACCATGAGATGCATGTACCCCTGGTCCAATTAAAGCCCCACGTATATTATTGCCACCTCTAAGGGCTGCCCCTACATCTGAGCCATACATTGGATATATATCAACAACATAATCTAAATTTTCTGCTTTTGCTAAATTAACTAAATTCGTTACCATGTTATAATCATAAGGTCCACCTGAATCTTTAGCACATATAGATACATCATACTCTGTACATGATAAATCTTCACCTATACATCCCATATCTACGGCAAGCATTTCTGTAATATCCTCTGGTATGTAAGAAGCTCCATGTCCTACCTCTTCATATACTGTAAACATAATTTTAGTCTTAAACTTAGGCTTTATATTTTCTCTATGGAATAATTCTAATACTCCCATTAAGGCTGCAACGCTACCCTTATCATCTATAAATCTAGATTTTATAAATCCACTTTCAGTTATTGTAGTTTTTGGATCAATGAAAATATAGTCTCCAGGGCATATCCCAAGATTTTGTACATCTTCTTTGTTCTTTACAACTTCATCAATTCTTACTTCAACATTATCTACATTTCTTTCCTTTGTGCTTGCATCTTTATATACATGAACTGATGGGCTAGTACTTAGTATAGTACCTGTGTATTCTATACCCTCTCTTGTCCTTATAATACAATACTCACTATCCAAGGTTGGAACACTTGGGCCACCTACTAAAGTAATCTTTAAAGTCCCATCAGATGTAATAGATCTAACCATAGCTCCTAATGTATCTACATGAGCAGACAATGCTACAGTCTTTTCATCTGACTCCCCCTCTATTGTAATGATTCCACAACCTTTATTTGTGTATTCAAACTTATTTCCAAATCCCTCTGCTATGTCCTTAACTATCTCCATTACTTCATGACAAAATCCACTAGGACTGTTACATTTTAGTATAGTCTTTGCAGTATCTAATACATATTTTTTATTAACTTTAATATTCATAAGCCTTCACCCTCCTGTAATCTTATAGAGTTATTATACCTCAAAATTTGGTAATATAAAACAAAGGATATTTGGTTTATATAACCAAATATCCTTAATCTACAAATAGACTAATAGTACTATAATTCTATTACCATCATCATTAATTCATTAGTTCTCTTAATAAATGAATCAAGTTCCTCTGGATTAAGTGATTTATTACCTATTAAAGCTAAGTCAACAACTTGCTTACATATTAAATCAACTTTTTCCTTCTTGCTATCATCACCATTTAAAGCTACTAACTTCTTAATTATAGGATTCTTATCATTTATAACAAGAGTCTTTTCTTCCGGGAAGTTCATAGGCATTCCCATACCACCAAATTGAGATTGCATTTCAGCCATTCTTCTTGAATACTCTGAAACTAAAACCATTGCTGGAGTAGATTCATTTTTCAAGCTTTCAACTGAATATCCCTTCATCTTATCTCCAATTATACTCTTGAATATTTCAATAAGCTTATCTTTGTCTTCCTTATTTTCTGTATTTTCATCCTTATCCTTAAGAACATCAGAAATATCTGAGTCTACTCTTGTAAACTTAGCATTTCCATCTTTATATTCTAAGAATGATATGAAGTTATTATCTATTGGAGTACTTAATATTACTGCATCTAATCCATACTCTTTAAATAACTTAATATATTGTGATTGTTCCTCTTCATTACTTACATAGAATACCTTATTTTCATGCTTATCTTTAGCATTTTCTAAGTAGTCCTTTAATGTAATATGTTTACCTTCAATATTTTTAAATACTATTGAATCCTTAATTTTATCATAGAAACTTTCATCCTTTAAGCAACCAAACTTAATGAATAATTGAATATCATCCCAGAACTCATTAAATTTATCTCTATCTGTATTAAATATTGAATTAAGCTTATCTGCAACCTTCTTAACAATATGCTTAGATATTCTACTAACATCTCTATCGTTTTGTAAGAAGCTTCTTGAAACATTAAGAGGTAAATCTGGACAATCTATTGCTCCCTTTAATAATAACAAGAACTCAGGAATAACTTCCTTTATGTTATCTGCAACAAATACTTGGTTGTTAAATAATTTAACTTGACCTTCTACAAGCTCAAATTCATTTTTAAGCTTAGGGAAATAAAGAATACCCTTTAAGTTAAATGGATAATCTACATTTAAATGTATCCAGAATAAAGGATCTTGGTAATCATTAAATACTTTCTTATAGAAGTCCTTATATTCATCATCTGTACATTCACTTGGTTTCTTAGTCCATAAAGGAGTTGTATCATTTAAAGCTACTTCTTCCTTTTCTTCTTCACCTTCCTTCTTCTCTGCATTCTCATCTACACAGAAAATTTCAGTAGGTAGGAATGAACAATATTTTTCAATAATTCCTCTAACCTTATAGTATTCAAGGAAGTCCTTACTATCCTCATCTATAAATAATGTGATTGTTGTACCTCTAGTGTTTCTAGAATCAGAAGTACTCATTTCATACTCAGTACCACCTTCACAAGTCCATCTAACAGCTGTTGCATCTTTTTTGTATGAAAGTGTGTCTATTTGAACCGTTTTAGCTACCATAAATGCTGAATAAAATCCAAGTCCGAAATGGCCTATTATATCATTTCCTTCTCCCATTTTATCCTTATATTTTTCAATAAAATCTTCTGCTCCTGAAAAGGCTACTTGTGTTATATACTTCTTAACTTCTTCATCAGTCATACCTATACCATTATCACTGAAAGTTAAGGTTCCTTTTTCTTTGTTTACTGAAACTACTACTTTAAATTTTTCTTCCCCTTCAGATTCTACTTCCCCTAGGGATACAAGTCTCTTATACTTACTAACAGCGTCACAACCGTTGCTAATAAGCTCCCTAATAAAGATATCTTTGTCAGAATATAACCACTTTTTTATAATTGGGAATATATTCTCTGTGTGAATTGAAATATTACCTTTTTCGTTACTCATTTTTTATCCCTCCCTAAAATATTATTCTAGTCACTTTAAATTTAATTGTCAACCTTATCCATTTTGTTTTTCTGTAAAATATATAAGGGCTCCATAACTGCTGTCCTTATAAAAATCCTTTAACTTTATTAACCTTCTCTCTCCCCAAGTAGATATATTTAAATACACATCAAAGTCATTTTCATAATATTTTGTTATAGTCATCCAATGCCAATCAAATTCTTTTAACTTGCTATTTCTATGCATTAATAGTGCAATAGGAGTATTCCCTCTTAATCCTTCTTTTATGAAATTACATATTTTATCATAACTAACTTGGAGTCCTGTCCAGTGCTCTTTAAGAATTACCCCTTTACTTTCAGCAAATCCAATTGTTCCTTTAATAAGATCTCTTGGATTTATTATTCCTATCTTCTCAATTGGAGATACATAATCTACAACTTCCTCCATATGCTTTATGAAATTTCCTTTATCTAAGTTTTCATAATTATATAATTGTCTTCCAAAATATGCTGTAATATTTGAAACAGCTACTGCTCCACATCCTGCTTTTCTATACTTTTCGTTACTAAACCACTTTTGATTCCCACCATAGTTAGGTCTCTTTCCATCCATAATTTTTATAAAATCCTCATAGTTTTCTAATGCAATACTTTCACTAAAATTATACATAAAAATACCCCCACAAATAATATCATTCTTTTTATTTATATATATTTAAAGGTTACATAATATATTCCAAAATACTTTTACATATTAGATTTACAATCTAATCTAATCTATCTATGTTGCTACGAATTCCATTTAAACCTTTACAGATCATTTTATACCTCTATATATTTATTCATTATCTAACTCTATTCTAACATCACTTTATTACATTTTATAACATTTATTATAATTTATGGTTTACATGCATAGAATATCTAAGTATACTTATTACATAGAAGTTCTATGTAGGAGGAATAAAAATGATATCAAAAGATTTAATCGCTGCTTCATCAAAATCATTAATCCTATCTTTCTTAGCAAAAAAGGAAAGCTATGGATATGAAATTATTAAAAACATAAAATCAATTTCTAACAATGAGATAGTTTGGAAAGAAGGGACCTTATATCCAGTACTTAAGAAACTTACTGAAAATAACTTAATAGAATCAGAATGGAAAACTATTGAAGGACGTAAAAGAAAATATTACAGAATCACAGATGCTGGATTAAAGGCTCTAAAAGAAGAAAAAGCTCAATGGGAAATAGTTAACTCTACTTTAAAAAATATTTGGGGGTATGCTTTATGTTTAATTTAAAAGAAGCTATTATAGATTGGAAGTCTCATCTTAATGAAAATAATACTCTAACTAGTGATGATCTTAATGAGTTAGAATCTCATCTTTTAGACAGTATTCTTGATTTGAAAAACAAAGGATATAGTGATGAAGAATCCTTTTCCTTATCCTGTGAATCAATTGGCTCTAACAGTATTATAAGTTCTGAATTTGCAAAGGTTAACTGGAAATCCATTTGGCTAGATAAAATATCCGCTCTTCTATTTGGATTTTTAATATTTTCATTTATACAACAACTCATTTCTTTGATTAGTACTTGTGTAACAATACTTATTTATAAACTAAAGATTGAAAATTTATATTCACTTTTTTCTTCCCACCTATATATTAAACCTGTTATATCTATAGTAATATTATTTTGCCTATTCAAATCTAACCTGTTACTAAGGATACTAAGGAAGTATAATACTAATAAATTTAGGCTTATTTCAATTTTCGCATTTATTTATTCGGTTGTATTCACATTACTAACAGTTTTCCTATCAAAAAGATACAACTACATTCTACATGACGACTCACTTTTAATTAGCTTTCCAATAATCTTACTAATGCTAACAATAATTTTTTATAAAATGATTTCATCATCGAATCAAAGTGAATCTATAGGTATACTAAATCTTTCAGCGGGATTCTTTATTTTCACTTTTATATTAACAGTCATTGATTCATCCTCTATTATCCTTAGTTCATCCTTCAATTTTTTAGGATTAACTAATTATAATATTATAATTATATTAATTGGACTGCTTCTTGCTTCTATAAGCATACTACTACTAGCCTCTGAAAAAATCTCAAATATACTATTTAAAATTGCACTTAATCCTTCTACAATCATTTTTTCATCTTTATTTATTGTACTATTCACAGCGTATATGAATTATGATGGTATTTATATAATCCAGAATACATTTCATATTAATTTAGCAAAAACGGAATTAAATACTAACCTTGTCTCAATTATATTTATTATCGCCGTAACCTTTATAATTAGAATTAATTCCACAAAAAATTTCAAGCTAGAAAAAGTAAGCTAATACTCCACCTGTATTAACCTGTATACTATAAATGTCTTCAGTTTATAATATTAAGTTAAAATAAAAACTTCTAAGAATACTCTCTTAGAAGTTTTTATTTATTATTTTATAGTTTTAAATTCAAATCCCTTACCTTGGAAATACTCTATAATCTGTGGTAATGCCTTCACTGTTTCTTCTTTCCCATAGGTATCATGCATTAATAATACTATATTGTCAGCATTAGGTCCCAATGCCTCTACAGTTTTTTTAGTTTCTTGTAATAATTGATCTGCATTTTTATGTGGTCCTTCTGCATCTCTGTTTAATGCATCCCAGTCGATATTTAAATATCCACTTGCAACCATCTTCTCTTTCATCGCTGTTCTACCATTCCAACTCCAGTATCCTCCTGGAAATCTTATAACTCTAGTTGAAAAATCTTTTCCTAAAACATTTTTCATTGATTTATTATTCTTTTCTATATCGCTCATAAAATTTTCTGTATTTATTACTCTATTTGGATATAGATAGTTGTAATCATGACCATAGGTATGATTAGCTATTGCATGTCCATTTTTTGCAATGTCTTTTAATATTTTCTTTGCTTCATCATTTTTATCAATTGATGTTCCCATAACAAAAAAAGTTCCTTTAACATTATATTTATCTAAAATCTTTAATACTTCTGGAGTATTTGTTGTTGATGGTCCATCATCAAAGGTTAAATATACAACTTTTTTTCCATCTGTTCTTACTGGATATTTTTTAGTTCCAGTAAGTAATCCATTAGTATTTTCAGATACTAATGTTGCATCTTCTGCATTTGGATCCTCTTCAAGAGATAAATATCCACTATTATCTATTTTAGGCTTTTCTGGCTCTTTCTTTTCTTCAAATTGATTTTCTTTTATGTCATTTGTTCCAGCATTTACTGTAAGCTTGTCCTTTTTGTCACCAAACTTTGAAGCTACTGCAAATGTAACTCCAATACTGACTACAATAATACTTGTACATAATATAAATAGCTTTTTTCTTCTTATTCTTTCTCTTTCTCTTCTTTTCTTGGCTCTGTTAATTTCTGTTCCCATTTTACACCCTCGCTACTTTCTATTGTCTTCATTCAAATTATAATCTTTTTCATCAAAATGTTGGTTACAGAATTATTAATTTTTATTACAATTAATTAACCTCCAGTAATATTTAACTAGAGATTTTGAAACTAAGTGTAGTATACTAGGAAATACTGTCTATTAATCTAGTGAATTCCTCCTCATTCTTTTTCTCTAAATAAATGTTAACAAGTAGTTGCATAGGCATCTTATTAAATCCCTTAGTTCCATTAGTTAGTATTTGTCCTAGACTTTCTATAAAGTCATCTTTATCTCTATCTAATTTCTTTATTAAGTTTTCTGCCTCATATTGAACTAATTCATCTATTATTTTTTCTTTAAGCTTTTCAGTGAATTCTGTAGCATATTTTAACTCTTCTTCACTCATTCCCTCTGTATCATTATGTAATAATTGAAATATATTCATTCTTAAATATTAATCCTTTCTTTTTATATAGAATCTCTTAATCTTCTAATAGCATAATCTATTGCATTATCAAGATTAGAAATATTTTTTCCTCCACCTTGGGCTAGTAGGTTACTTCCGCCACCTCTACCATCAATTAATGTTATTGCATCCTTTAGTAAATTACCCATACTTAAAGATTTCAAATTTTTTGAACAGGCAAATAGTAAATTAGCTTTTTCCTTATCCTTAGTTGCAAATAAAGCTATTCTATTGTCTTCCTCCACAAGCTTATTAGCTAACTTATTAAGGTATTTCATATCCTCATCATCATAAATCTTCTTTATAATAACAACTTCCTTTATCTTCTCTCCCTCTGATATTAGTTCCTTTGTTTCAAATTCAGAAAGGCTAACCTTAATCTTACTATTTTCTGATCTTACTAAATTATAGTTATCTTTTAAATTCTTTAAACTTTTAACTGCTTCTTCTGCACCAGTACTTAATTCATTACAAATATCATCTAAAATTTTATCTCTATTTAGATAATCCTCTATAGCTCTTCTTCCAACTATATATTCAATTCTTGTATTTCCCTTATGCTTTTCCCACTTTTTTATCTTTATAAGTTGCAATTCTAAAGTACTACTTGGATGTATTCCACAGCAAGCATTTATATCTATATCTTCTATTTTTACTATTCTAATTTCACTATCATTCGTTGCCAAATCTCTTCTTAGGCCCATAGATCTCGCTTCTTTTCTATTAGCAAAGCTAAAAGTAACTTTATGATTATCTGAAATTACTTTATTAGCCATTTTCTCTACTTCTCTTATTTTTTCTTCTTCAATATAGCCAACTATATCTACTGTACTTATCTCATCTCCAATATGGATACCACAAGTATTTATATTAAATAAATCATAGAAACAACCTGATAAAAGATGTTGACCTAAATGTTGTTGCATCCCATCTAATCTTCTATTCCAATCTATTGAGCACTTTACATTATTTAAATACTTAGGCTTTATCTCTAATATATGATAAATTCTATTCTTTTCCTCTATCATATCTATGACCTTATTACCATCTATGAATCCAAGATCACAGCATTGCCCACCTCCCCCTGGGAAGAATGCTGTTCTATCTAGTTCTATTAGGTATTTATTATCTTTTTCTGTAATCTTAACTATATTCGCTTCAAATTCTTTTATATATTGATCTGTATAAAATAACTTTTCAGTCATACTATTCACCTCACAAACTTATTAATACTTGTTATTATAACATAAAAAAAATACCAAATTGTTTTTTAATAATATGGTATTTTGATATGTATAATATTCTATTTAACTGGATTCACCATTGAACAAGGTAATCCAACAAGGCACTTCCCACAAACATCTGATAAATAAATATCTGAATGAACCTCCGCATTGTGTAAACACATCTCATAACATTTATATCTATTGAATGAATCTACTTTTAATGCATCATTTACACATCTATCTACACATCTTTTGCATATATTACTCTTCTTATATAAACAATTTTCACTATCTTTTCGTTTAGTAGGCTCTATCTCTAAATTAGTTACAAAAGTACCAACCCTTCCACAGCATCCCTTTTCAGTTATTAACATATTATTTAATCCAAACTTTCCTAGTCCTGCTATATATGCTACATGTCTATGAGACCAATGGCTAATTAATTTTTCCTCATCAAAGTTATGTGTCGCTGGAATAATATTAGATTTATACCCTAGTTTTTCTAGTTCCTCTTTAATAAAGGTATTTAAATCTAATATCAGTTTATTTGTTTCTACATATGCCTTAGCCCATATTCTTGAGCTTTCTCTATCTTTTATATTACTTTTTACCACACTTTCATGAAAAGGGATAAAATAAGCCACTACAGTTTTAGCATCTCCTAAAAAATCTTTAGGTAGCCCATGAGAAGGGCTTACTATGCTCTTTAACTCCCCAAACATTGTATCATTTGAGTCTGCATATTCTACTAAAGGCTCTCCCCACCTAGTTTCTGCATTATATCTATCTTGATAATCCTTTACAAAGTTCTCTATTATATCTCTTATTTTATCTTTCATATCCTACTCTTCTTTCCAATCATACTTACCATCAGGTAAACCTAATTCATGTCCATTTATGTTAACAGTATCCTTATCAACCCATTTAATATCCATTTTTGAAACTTTATTATCATCATATATTAATTTATCTTCCTCACTGCTATCTCCTTTAAGATAACACTTCATTCCTACTTCTGTTGTAGCTGCACTGTTGATAGTATAAACTTGAATTTTATAATTTCACAAAGCAATTTTCGACATAAATATTATACCATAAATCCCTATTTTTACTATATATTCAACATCATAATCTCTACAAAGTACGAACTTACTATGGATGTTATGTAAATAAACTTGGAGTATGATATTTAAAATTATAGTACTATCAACTATAAAGAGGTCTAACTGGTATATGAAAGAATTGCAATATGATAAACATATTTTAATAATTGGTAATACTTCTAACTAGATTTTTGTATCTCTTTATTAATCATATCAATCTGTAAACTTAATCAATCTGTTTTCCTAACCAACTCCTAAATACATTCAATTCTTCTTCCCTATTAAAATAATGCCCTCCTGTATCCATAACCTCTAATCTACAAGAATATTTCTCAACAAAATAGCTGATAGTCTCAAATTCGCATAATGTATCCTTTGCTCCATACAAAATATTTGTATCTATACTCCATGTATCAATAGGATGTTCTTTTACATAACAGTAATAATCCCAATATAACTTTTCACCAATATTGGTTTCAATAATTTCTTCTTTTTGTAAAGACTCTGTTGTTACATTAAACCAGGTCATCATATTATCTATTATTCTTTCCATATTAACCACTGGTGATAGTAGTAATGCTTTTTTTATAATATCCCTTTGATATGCTAAAAGGCTAAAATAAGCCCCCATACTACATGCAAATAGGCTCACTTCTATCCAATGTTCTTTTGCATAATTCATAATTATAGACAATTCATTAACACAAAACTCAGGTTTGCAAGGTGTACTATCACTTTTCCGCTCTCCATGTTCTGGTAAATCAAAGCTTAATACTTGATAACCTTTTTTAACTGCTTCCTCTGCTAAAATTTGAATTACTGTATCTTCCTTATTTGACATATTTCCATGTACTGCAATAAAAAGTTTTTCACTCTTTTCTCCCCACAAAACTGTAGGAATATTGCTAATCTTAAATTTATTTTTAAACATATTCCCTCCATAAAAGTTTTCTATTTCAAATTATTAGTACTACTATTACGAATCTATTGTAACATATTATTCCAATTACTATTTTTTTATTAACAAAGAAACATTTGCATTGTCTTTATACTAATGATGAACTAACTATGGATGTGATGTAACTAAAAATAAGCACGATGGCTCTAATATTACTTTGAAGTCTACCTCTCGCAGAGCTAGTAGACCTGAAAATAAATATTAGAGCCATTGTGCTAGATTACATTACATTTATAGTTTAGTACGTTCTTAAAAGATACTATGATAATAATTTTATTTGCTCTCCTATTATTTTTAAACCTTTTTTTATATCCTCATCCTTAACTCTTCCAAATCCAATTCTTAAGGTGTCTTTACCTTTAAAGTCACTATAAAAGATATCTCCTGGCATAAAAATAACCCCTTCTTTATAAGATAAATTTAAAAGTTCCCTTGCATCTAATCCATTTTTAAGCTTTATAAAGACATGTAAACCACCTTCTCCTGTAACCTGCTCATAGGGAATGTACTTTTCAATCATTTCCATTACTAAGTTATATTTATCCCTATAATACTTCCTTACGCTTTTTACATATCTACTAAAAGCTCCACTTTTTAAGTAATAATAGAAACTGCTTTGATCTAAGAAAGATGAATTAATGGTTCTACCCCTTTTAACACTTTCCAATGTATCTATTAGTTCTTTATCTCCAAGTATCCATCCTATTCTAAGACCTGGAAATAAGATTTTGGATAAACTTCCTACATAAATTACACCATTACTTTTTCCTGCCAATGCTGCTAGAGGTTCTATTGGTGAACTTGAATATAGTAGCTCTTCATTAAAGCCATCTTCAATAATAGGAACTAAATAATCTCTAAATAACTTTATTATACCCTTCCTTCTTTCACCCCTAGTTACAATTCCTGTTGGATTATTATAGGATGGTATCAAATATCCAAACTTAGGGGAATATTCCCTTAAAGCTTTTTCAAGGTCTTCTAATATAATCCCATTCCTATCCATTGGCACCTGTATAACTTCTAATCCATGAGCTCTCATAATCTTTAAAGCTGTATTATGAGTTGGCTCTTCACAAAGGATAACATCCCCTGGTTCTGTTAATGATCCTAGTATTATATCAAAGGCTTCTGTAAATCCATTAGTAATTAAAATATCTTTATTTTCTGTACTTACTCCCTTTTCATTCATATAATCAAAAAAGTAGTCTATTAATGGCTTATATCCTTTGGCATAACCATAATTCAAAAGATTTGCTTCCTCATATGTCCATGCATCCAATAATGCTCTTTTGAAATCATCAAGGTTAAATAGACTATCTTCTGGTGCAATAGATTTAAATGAAATCATTCCCCCTTTATAAGGTAACTCTGTTTTCATAACATCCTGTTCTCTTAAGAACTTCCCATAATTATTTGTTCTAGATATCCAATTTATATTATATTCGTAGCTTTCTCTTTCACCGTCTATTGCAATAAAGGTTCCCTTACCTCTTTTGGTAAGGATAACACCTTTACTTTCTAATTCTTCATATGCTGCAATAACTGAATTTCTACTTATATTTAGATATTTGCTTACTTCCCTAGTTGACGGTAGCTTACTATCCTTTTTCAGCTCTCCTTTTTTAATTCCATCTAGGATATGTCTTTCAAGTTGTACATATATAGTCTCATCCTTACTAATTTTGAGAGTTGAGAAAATCACTTAAAAATCACCTCTTATTGAAGACAATACTGAATAATCCTATCCAAAAGTTCTCTATAATTTATACCTGCAGCCTCTGCACTTTTAGGAACTAATGAGTGTTCAGTCATTCCTGGTAAAGTGTTTAACTCTAACACATAAGGCTTTCCATTACTTACTATTATATCAACTCTTAGGTAAGCTTTACAATCGAATATTCTATAGCACTTCTTTCCTATTTCTTTAATTTCTTCTTCAATTTCCTTTGGAAGATTTGCCAATGACTTTTCTGAACCACCTTCTGCATATTTACAATGATAATTGTAAAAGTCTTCTTTTGAAACTATAGATAATACAGGTAATGGCTCTTTATTTAAAATAGGAACTGTATACTCTCCACCCTTTAAATATTCTTCTACTATAATTTCATTATCATACTTATAGGCCTCTTTTATAGATTCTTCTAAATCTTCTCTATTTTTAACTATAGATACCCCTATACTTGATCCTCCACTATTTGGTTTTACTACCATTGGATAGCCTAAATCCTCAACTTTAGCAAAAGATACCTCTTCATCTTTATATAAGCTAATACCATTAGCTACTCTTATAGACTCAGCTCTAAGTATTCTTTTAGTTTGCTTCTTATTCATGCAGATTCCACTAGTTAGTTGATTACTTCCTGAGTATGGTATTCCTATAGCATCTAAAATAGCTTGTATACTACCGTCCTCTCCAAACTCACCATGAAAGGCTAAGAAAGCAAAATCAATTCCCTTAACCTTTTCCATGACCTCTTCCTTCGAATTTATAATAATTGGTTTCACCTCATATTTCTCTTTATCCAGATGATTAACTATTGATTTCCCTGATAGGATTGATACTTCTCTCTCTGAAGAAATTCCACCCATTAGCACTCCAACTTTCATAACTACATCTCCTTAAAATTATCTTCTATATAATCTTATTACTGTAGCTTGAAAATTGTAAGAACCACGGCTTTATGAAATTTAGCTTATTGTGGTGTAATTATTTTCTCTTATCTAAGAAGTTTTATCTTATTGTAATCTACCTCAAATTCAAGATGGTCACCAGCAGCATGTGACACTCCTATACTTATCCCTAATGAGTCCTCTGTTAAATAACTAAAGGTATCTGGCTGTTCTATTGTTCCTATTTTATCTATTTCATCTGCATTTTTTAATGAATCTAATAAAATGTTATTATACATATTATTAATTACTTCCTTTGTTATCCCACCATCACTTATGAGTATAAAAGCATCACTTTTAAGCATTGACACCAAACTTTCATCAACCTGTACTAAATCTGAAAGTTTTAAAACCCTTCCATTTACTATATCTATATTTGTTGTATAAAAATGATTTGTTGGATAAGCTGTATTAGGTACATTTCCAACACCTGAATATACAATACTTAAAGTCTCTGAATTCTGTAACTTTACTTCATATGCAATTTTTATATCAATAGACTTTTCCTTACCATAAAAATCAATTATCTTTAAAGCATTATCTTCTATTAGTTTATTTATCCTATACTCTTTATCTTTATCACCTAAACCACTAATCATTGGATAACTTATTCTTATCATCTTTTTTTCATACTTTTTACTAATAACTTTATATTTTTCTACTTTGTTATCATCTTGAGCTCTAGGTTCTCTTTTTGTTGCGATTTCTAAATCATTTCCGTAAGCTGCTAACATTAATAAAATTGATATAATCATTACAGCTGCTAATATTATCTTTTTCATTTAATCCCCTCGAATAATTATGCTCCACTAGAAATTTTATTTAAAAAGACTAGTATATATTCTATCCTTTTGGAGAAAATATTAATGTGAGTAATTAAAGGAGTTAAATTATGATTACTATTCAACTTGATTGGATGGATTTCATCATGATCATTCTTTCATTAAATAGCCTAGTTAAAATAAAATCATTACAAAAGATGATAAAATAATTAACTAATGCTTGCTACTCATGGGGCATGCACTTGATAGTGTATGCCTTTATTAATTTTCTAATTTCAAAGAAAAATCCCTACTATAATCTTAGTAGGGATTTATTTATATCCATTTTAATTCCTGTTCTTTAATAAATTCAATACTACATATACCCTTCTTAAACCACTCACAATCACTACATATATTCTTGAATTTTTCCTTATCAAAAGTTGTATATATACTATTCTTTAGTTCTGTAAACTTATATTTTCTATTTAAGTCTAATCCATATTCATTAATGGCTCTTAAATCAAGTATTTTTATCCTTTCTTCTGTTATACAACTATTTCCTTTTAATCTATTAGGGCAATTAGTACAAAGAATATCACAATTAAGAATAAAGCCTATTTCAGTATCAGTATTTTCTATAAGTAAATTCTCTATACTACTCATAGCCATTACAAAATCCTCACTATATCCCATGCCCCTATAAAAGAATAAACAGTTTATATGATGTGGTCTAAGCTCTAGCATCTATTCTAATAACTCCTCGTATAGTATTTTTTATAGCTAATGCTACAATTACCCCAAGGGAGACCATAATAATATCCTTCACTATAAATGGATAACACCCTGCTGCTAAAGCGCCTTGCATAGATAATCCCATAACTACCTTAAGTTGTAGAACTCCTATTATATAATCAATAGCTAGTCCAATATATGCTCCAAGGAATAGAATCCTCTTATCATTCTTTGATGATGCCCATCCTATAATAAATGCCATAATAATAAATCCTGTTATAAATCCACCTGTTCCACCTGCTATAACTCCAATACCAGCTGTAAAGTTTGCAAAGACAGGAATTCCTATTGCCCCTAACAATGCAAAGATAATCATAGATAATCCCCCTATTTTCCCTTCTACAACTACTGCTATTACTACTACCCCAAATACTTGTAGTGTTAATGGTACTGTAGGTAATGGAATAGATAACTGAGAAAATATTCCCATAAGAGCTGCACACATTCCAACTAATACCGTTTCTTTTATTGATAAATTTAATTTCATCTTCCTAACCCCCTAGTCTTTCACTTCCTCTATAGTATAAACATGGTAAACTTAATTGTCAACCTATTATTTATATTTGGTTGACAATTCTTTTGTACTTAGATGTTTTTATATAAATTGCGATATATTTCCTTCATATGATAAAATATAAACAACAAACTACTAGGAGGATATAGATGAATAATATTAGAAAAGCTAAAATTGAGGACTTAGAAACAATAGTTAAATTCAACTATAATCTAGCAAAGGAAACTGAAGATGTAGAACTTAATTTAGATATACTTACTAAGGGTGTAGAAGGATTGTTATTAGACTCATCAAAAGGGCAGTATTATGTTTACACTATAGATTATAAAGTTGTAGGACAAATTATGCATACCTATGAGTGGAGTGACTGGAGAAATGGAATGGTTCTTTGGATTCAAAGTGTATATGTTGATAAAGAACATAGACGTTCAGGAATATTTAAATCCTTATATAATCATTTAAAAGATATTTGTGAGAGTAATGAAAATACTGTTGGGTTAAGATTATATGTAGAAAAGGAAAACTTAACTGCTAAGTCTACATATGAATCTTTAGGAATGTATGAATGTAAATACAATATGTATGAGTACATGGCAAAATAAACAATT
The DNA here is from genome assembly GCF_051590805.1 of Clostridium zhoujianii. NCBI lineage: Bacteria > Bacillati > Bacillota > Clostridia > Eubacteriales > Clostridiaceae > Clostridium > Clostridium zhoujianii. The sequence continues at coordinate 885,208 of NZ_JBPUTF010000001.1, read as the reverse complement.
TAAATATCATAAATTATCGTTATTGGGACAGTAGATAATTTTGCTTTCACATGAAGCTACCTACTATTCCAATAACTACTATATAATAACTCCTTATTAACTATATCTCCATCCATTTTCCACGTTCTATTACTTCATATCCATTGTTAATTATATCTATTTCACTAGTCTCATAATGACTAAAATCATTATAGTGAATTGGTATTACCTTCATAGGCCGTATCATTTCACAATAGTTTCCTAACATATCTACTGACATAGTAATTGGACCACCAAATTTTTGTGACATTACTTGTCCTAAATTTGCAATCAAATAGTCTACTTTAGTATTTTTTAAAGCCTTAATAATATCCTTATGATATATCGTATCCGATGTTATATAAAACGTCTTATAGTTATTTCCTTTTCTTACATTTACAAGATATCCATTAACTTTACCTATAATATTTCTCATAAAAATATTATTTCCGTGATAAGCAGGAATAGCTGTCACCTCAATAATATAATCATTTATATTAATTGAATGACTTTCCCTCCATTTTAGTTGTATCTTTTTCTTATAATTACTATCATCAACTATTTCATTAACACTACTCTCTAGAAAAATATATGAAGATTCATCAATAACCTTCATACCTTTACTATCGATATGATCTAAATGATTGTGAGTCAATAACCACATATCAATATTATTAAATACTTCTTTATTATACATTGGTCCGATTTCTCTTGTACTGCTAAATGAACTAAACTCAACTATGGAATTTTCTTTCATTAACACTGGATCACAAGCAAATCTTATAGTCTTATCTATTTCTACTATAAATGTTGATGCTCCTACCCAGAAAAAACTTATCTGCATTTAATTACTCCTCTACGCCTAGCTATTGTTCTATTGAAAATATTTTTTATCTTACTCTCCTTATATATATTTTTTTATGGTTAAGTTTCAATATCTTGCTTGTACTTTCCATTATATTTTTATGCTCATCATGTAATGTATAAATTAGTATCAACTCCTTACATGAAAATTTACTGTTCACTTTTTATATATTAATTAAATTTGACATAATAATATTATATTTCGGTATTATTTTTGTCAAATATTTCTACTTTTGTTAATTTACATATTTTTTCAATTAATTTATAGTCGACAGAATAATATTTCTATACTCATAAAATTTAAAATTTATTTTACTTTTTATAGTGATATATTGAAATATAGTAGCAAAATAATTAAGGTAGCTAATTTAAATATATTTTCTAGAATGACCCTTTCTATCATTTTTATTAATTGTATTAATTGATATTTCATGACCTATGTAATCAATATCTAGTATTTCAATTACACTCATTTAGAATTCTCCTTAAGTTTATAAGTATATTATTTTAAATCTACCACCTAATCATAAAAAAGACTGTAGATAGATTTATATTTACACAAATCTACCTACAGTCCCCTAAAAATATAGTCTATTAATTATTTTAACTGCCCCTGTCAAATTGAGAGTGACATGAAATTTCCCTGAATTTTCATCTTAAATATAATCTTTTCCGAAGCAATTGATTTATTCTAGTGCTGCCTTATAAATATTTAAAACATCCTCAAAACTTAAAGCTTTGTAGCCCTCATTTAATCCAAATCTAGTTGCTTGTTTAGCCATAATTTCAAGCTTATCTTCTCCTATTCCTACCTCTCTTAAAGTTGAAGGAATTCCAAGTTCATTAAAATACTCTCTAGTCTTTTCTATTGCTTTATTTGCAATTTCATATTTATCTAGATTCTTGTCTATGTCCCATACATTAATACCGTACTCAACAAACTTATCTAATGTTTCATCATTTAATACATACTTCATCCAATGTGGTGTTAGTATAGCTAATCCTACCCCATGAGTAATATCATAGAAAGCACTTAGTTCATGCTCCATTGGGTGAACACTCCATGCCCCTTCTCTACCATATCCTAATAATCCATTAATTGCCCAGCTTGATGCCCACATTAAATTTGCTCTTGCTTCATAGTTATTTGGCTCTTCTATAGCAATCTTTCCATACTTTATGCAAGTCTTTAATAGGCCTTCTGCTATCCTATCCTGCATAAATACACCTTTTGTGCCGTTAAAATATTCTTCAAAAATATGACTCATAATATCTGCTGTACCTGCTGCTGTTTGATTTTTAGGTACTGAATATGTATATTCAGGATCTAAAATTGATACCTTTGGTTTCATGTCAGGATGTCCTGTACCAATCTTATTATTTGAATCCATATCTGAAATTACAGCAAATGAATCCATTTCAGATCCTGTAGCTGACAATGTAAGTATACTAATTATAGGTAATACACTTTTTATTTTACTTGGATCTACAACTATATCCCAAGAGTCTCCCTCATAATCTACACCAGCTGCAATAACTTTAGCACAGTCTATTGTACTACCTCCACCTACTGCTAAAACTACTTCTATATTATTTTCTCTACAAAGTTTAATACCTTCTTTAACTGTTGTAATTCTTGGATTAGGCTCTACACCTGAAAGCTCAACATGTGAGATTTCATTTTCCTTAAATATTTCTAGTATATTATCATAGATACCTATTCTTTTAATACTTCCTCCACCATAAACTAAAAGTACCTTATTGCCATAATCTTTTATAGCCTTTGCTAAGTTAATTATTTGCCCCTTACCAAAGTAAACCTCTGTTTTAATTGAATAATGAAAATTTTCCATAACTGAATCCTCCATTCATATTTAATCTAATAGAATCTTGATACTACTACAACTTCATCTCTTCTCAAATGTCAATTCTTTTGATGGCCCATCGTTAATATCTCTAATACTTTGGAATCTACTTATTTCATAACCTTTTTATATTCCATCTTCTAAGAATCTATTCCATCTTACCACTTGATAACCTAATCCCTTGTATATTGTAGTGCCTCCATCTTTAACCATATCTGTTTTAATTACAAACTTTGGCTCTTTATTCTCTTCAATTAACCTTTTATCTATAGTATAGGTGACTTGAGATACTATTAAAATAGCTATTACTAATATAATAGAAGAAATTATCCCCTTATATTTCTTTATCACAATCACATCCTTACAGTAGTTAATTTACCATAATTATACTACATTTATGTTATATAATAAATTTATCTCTCTATCTGATTTTTCATATATTTAGCTCTTGGTTTCAATTCTTTCAACTTTCATAATAATTTCTATCTACTTCATCCTTTTAAAAAAGATATTTATCATTATTCCTTTCAGCATATCCAATATCCCCATAGATTCTTGCATTGTAATACAGTCCCTAAGTTATAATAAAAAATATTACTCCTAATATTCCATTATAACCAAATAAGTGGATGAGGTTTCCCTCATCCACTCACCATTTTATCCTATATTGTTTTTCTTGTCTTTTTTAAAGAAATTACTGCTATGCCACTTAATAAAGCTACTATTGATAACATCACTAAGTTATTGTTATCATTAGTCTTTGATATAGGATTATTATTAACAGGTACATTTCCTTCTGCTTCTGCAATTATAAAGCTTGAGAAATGAGGTGTCTTAAATGTTACTACATTTCCATCAACCTTTGTTTCCATAGCTTCATATTTCTTTGTTTCTTCATTATAGTAAAATACCAGAAGCTTGTCTCTATTTAAACCAGCTAATTCATCATCTGTTAAATTTAAAGAAATTTCTGCAACTCCATTTGCGAAGTTATGTATTTTAACTTCTGATCCATCATTTTTATTTACAACTAAATCAAATGAGAATACCTTATTAACAGCCTTTAAGCCCTTAGTAATTTCAGAATTTTCTTTAGCTGACATCTTAACCTCAACATTCTTAGCATTTTCTAAAAGTTTAATATCTATTGCTGAGAAAGGTATCTTTATCTTTGAATCATCCTTCAATGCTAATGTAATTGAACCCTTTCCACCCTTAACAGATTCAATATCATTTATAACTACATTAGTATTTGAACTATTCTTATCAGCTTCAACTTTAACTAAGTTATCTTCATCTGGCTTAACAGTTGGAACTTCAACTTCTACCTTATTATCAGTATCTGATCCTTCTGTATTACCACCATTATTGTCTCCTGGATTACTACCATTGTTACCTTCTGATTTACCATTATTTATAAATGTAACCTTTTGATTTCTCCAAGCTCCATCCGTAACTACTATATTATTCTCATCATATACATTTAGTGTTGTCATTTCTGGATTTATTTCATACTTTCTTATTAACTTTCCACCATCAACCATACTTACATATGATTTTTCTTTGTCTTCCTCTATAATCCACAGTTTCCTATCTACATCTATAGAATTCGAGTTTTGCTTAACTTTAAATATTTCTTCTGGTTTGTATTCGCCATCTTTTAAATTTAATTTAGCAAACTCATTATTAATATTTATATAGATATCTCCTTGATATACTATCGGCCTATCCATAGAACCAATTGCACCAATATATTTTCCTGAACTAACTTCTTGATCATTTTCATACTTACTTATAACTAATCCATCTACTTGTTGTTTTATAATGTATAGACTATTTCCATAAGGAATGTAACGTGTATTTATATCACTACTTAAATTTTCTGTTGCATACCCTACCTTATCACCTAATACAATAAAATAGTTGAATGTCTTTCCTTCAAAGCTAACGCCAACATATCCAGACTTGTATTTGTTACCTAATATGTCAACTGAATTATTTAAATACTCTACCATCCTAAGATCATCTTTTTTGTAGTTTGTATCATACTTTTTATTAATGATAGCTGCAATCTTATTTTTAACTTCATCACTTGTGTTATTATTAAATTCAGGTTTTTCTATACTTTTTAATTCACCTGTAATAAAATCATATTCATAATAATTATTCTGACTATTATACTCCATATCTATCATTTCAATAATAATAGCTTTCCCATCATCAGAATCAATAACTTCACAATAATTATTACCATAGTTTGCAATAACCTTTTCTTTACCATTTTCAAATAAAGATAACCTAAACTCCCATATTGTCCCAATACTAGAATCAACTGAATCCTCAACAATAGCTAAAGTCTTATCTTTGTATTGAGATAAAGAACTTAAATTTATCTCACTGTACTCTAAAAATTGTGGTACCCCTTCTTTTGCACTAGCAATCTTTCCTACTAATTCAATTGGTGCAACTGAAATTAATAATGCATATGCTAGTAAAATAGCTAAAGCTTTTTTTATTTTTTTCATCATTTACCCCTCCGCCTTTTAATATATACCTTTAATAACCAATACTTACATATATTAGTTGCCACAATTGATAATTATACATTATATACTAATATATTACAATATTATATTAATTTATATATATTTCTCATTAAAATACATATATGTATAATTATTCTTAAAGTTATCTTGGGATTTATAGTTAGTAATTTTAAATTTATTTAATACTAACTATAAAACACAATAATTTATTCAACATCAGCTCATAGCCTATCATTAAACACAAATTTATATTTGTATCAATTTAATACTCTCTAAAATAGAATATAACAACAGTAATAACTGTATTGAGGTGATATAATGAATCCTTTACTAAACATGTTATTTGGTAATATGATGGGTGGAATGGGCGGTATGAATCCTGGTTCTGGCGGTATGGGCGGTATGGGTGGTATGAATCCACTTATAAGTATGCTTATGGGTGGTATGAATGGTGGTGGAAATCCTATGATGGGTGGAAATCCATTACTTAATATGCTTATGGGTGGTATGAATGGCGGAGGAATGAATCCTATGATGGGTAATGGCCCAAGTAACATGAATTCCAATAATGGTAATAACGGTATGAATCAACTATTCAGCATGATGCAAAATATGAATTCAGGTGGAAACATGAACCAAGGTGGTGGCATGGACCAAGATTTTAATATGAATTCAGGTGGAAATATGAATAATGGAAATAACATGAATGGAAACCCTTTAATGGATATGCTAAACAGTATGAATCCTCAAAATGGCATGAATAATATGGGTGGTATGAACGGTGGCGGTATGAATCCACTTTTAAGCATGCTTATGGGAGGTCCAAACAGTATGGGTATGAATAACATGAATGGAATGAATCCCAATATGATGAATATGAACAATGGTAACCGTAGTGGTCATTCACATTCAAGAAGAAAAAGATAATGAGTATATAGCAATAGGAGTCTTATTAATTAAGACTCCTATTGCCATATAAATATTCCTTATTTTTTCTTCCCGTATTCATAAATATTATTATTAACTTCACTTGCCTTCTCTAAAGTACTTGCCTCTAATATTTTAAATGCATATTTGAAATCATAGTACTCTTCAATAACCTCATTAAAACCTATCTGTATACTATAATCTACCCTCTTTGCAAAGTTTAATAATGTTTCTCCATCATAAGGTGTCATTCCTTCATCTTCTAATAATCTAATACTATCTTTTATTAGAGCTTCTAACCTTTCCTCCTTTGAATATTTTTGAATCTTCTTTAAAAATCTATTTCTTTTTGTAAAGTGTAAATATATTACTATAGCGGCTCCAATTAATATTATAGCTAATGTCCCTACTATAATTACATTAAAATTAATATTAATCTTATTCTTAACTCCAGATTCCTTATTTATAATTTCATCTTTTGGTGTACTTAAACCTGGGGTTGGATCAAATACCTTCCAACCATATCCTGGTATATAAACTTGAACAAAGGCATGAGCATTGGATTCTTTTACATTATACTTCCTACCATCAAAATCCTCTTCTGTTATTGAATAACCTTCAACATATCTTGAGGGTATACCACTTGCTCTACATAAAAGAGTCATTGCAGTTGCATATTGGACACAATAGCCTTCCTTTCCTTCAAATATAAAGAAATCAATATAATTATCTCCTGACTTTTGTTCTGGTAGGGTTAAATTATATATATATTCTCCACTCCTAAAATAACTTTCTATATTTTGAGCTTTATTATATATAGAATCCTCATCCTTTGTTAAATCTTTAGATAATTCAAAGATTCTATCAGTTGTACTTGAATCCAAAGCTGTGTATCTATCTTCTAACATAAATAGTTTATTTCTTTTATCAGTATAATCATTTAAATCTTGATTACTTCTTAGGAAATCTCTATAATTATCAGAAGTCATATATCTCATTAATTTATCTTCAATGGAATTACTTAATGGATTATCATTAATATACTTAGCACTTAATACCTCTTGATTAGTGAAAATATCCCTATCTTTATATATAACATCAAAATTATCAGTATAAAGAGTTAAATTTCTATCCCCTTCCTTATTAAATAAAACTGTATTTATTGGATGTGCTATTTCTATTCCCTCTCTATTTTCAACTGTGATTTCTAGACTCTTCTTTAGATTGCTATCTTCTTGTATCTCTTTTATTTTAGATAATTCTTCATTAAGTTTTTTTCCATTTTTTAATATACTCTTTGTATCATCAACTAGGGTACTTCCCTCAAAATCGCTTATAATACTATCTTTGTTTTTTCCTTTATACCCATCATAAAAAGCATAATTATAATCTTGGCTCCATCTATTATCTTTATAAACATCCATATTATGATCAACTAAATAACCTGGATTATCGCCTGTAAAGGAATATAATATATTATTGGAATTTTGAACAGTCGAAACATTGGTGTCTCTTTCCTTTGATCCATCCATTTTGAATGGTTTCCTTATTCCAGATAAATTATTTTTCATAAATCCTTGAGTTAGTTCTTTTATTCCTTCCAAAGGACTTATCTTTGGGAATTCCTTAACCTTCGGTATTAATGATCCTATTAAAAACACTATAAGAACAAATCCAATCCCCGAAGTTAGTATGTGCTTACTTTGAATGTTAACCTTCGTTTTCCACTTCAAATCCTTTTTCTTTGAACTTAATAAAAATAATGCAAATAGTAAGAAAATGAAAATACTTATAAATACATTATTAGTCTTATATACACTCTTTGTATATAAGACTAATACTATGAAACCCAATAAGAACATCATAGGCATTCTCATATTGTTTATAGAAAAATAGTAGGTTAATGATGTGTATATAAATGATACAAATAATACTGCTCCTACTACATATCCAAAGTAATCTCCTATATCTTTGCCTCCACCTAGTACCCAACTATAAAATCCTACACTTGCAATTTTAGATGATTGATTAGTGAATATATAACATGTACCAAGCATTATAATACCTACTATTAAATAAATCAGTATTCCCTTTTTCCCCTGCTCAACCACAATATCAAAAACTGTATATAATAATATTACAAATATAAAAATAGCTATAGCACAGATAAAACTAAATCTTCTATACATTGAATAAAATAAAACTTCCGCACCAATTATAGTAAATAATAAGGATATTATATTTTCCATTAACTTTGAAACTACACTCTTCATATCACTATATCCTCTCTAAAGTATAATCAGCATGTAAATAGTACTCATTATCTATAATCTTATTTCTATTATCACTTACTATATTAACTGAATTACCATATTCCTGTAATATAATAGCAAAATCTCTCACATCAATATCTTTATTGTTTGTAAATAGCACATAATCACTAGTCTTTTCAATTTTATCAACAAGTTTATTAAATCTCTTGTTGAAATTTGATATATTTATAAAATTATAAGTGCTAAAGAACTTTTGCATATTAGGTATGCTATCCATATTATCAAAGCCAAACTTTTCCCAATATCTATCTCTGTAGTAGAAAATATCTACACTATAATCAAGTGCAAAAAACTCTCTTGCCATCCCTATTACTGCTTCTATTAACAAATCTCCCCTATCCTCAAAATCTCCTCTTTCCAGTATAGCTGGATCTAATATAATAGTTTTATTAAGCTTTACCTCCATGGCACTTTTACGAATCATTAATATATTTCGCTTTGATGATATCTTCCAATTAACCCTATTTAACGGATCCCCTGGAGCATACTCCTTAAATTCATAACTTGGATCACCTATAAACATATTGTTTGTATTGTCATCATACTCATCATCATCTAAAGCTCCCTCAAGTAGGTCCTCTACTCCCTCTACCTCAACCAAGGCTGGAATAACCATTACCTCTTTCGCTGCTCCATCAAAAATTATTGATTCCTTAAATAATCCAAGTAAACTTCTCATTTGTACACTACTTAAATTAACATTTCCAAGGCCTCTATGAGCTGCAAAAAGACTATATTCTTCACAGATAGTACTCTTTCCACCTAAAGATATCCTCTCTCTAAAGAATTCTTCATCATAGCAATTAAACTTACTGCTAAAGTTAAACTCATATTCCAAAAAAGGGACTGGTATTACAGCTTTATTTACAATATACAAAGTACAAATTAAATCCTTTCTTTTTTCTATACTTTCGCTAACATCATCTAGATGTATATTTATTTGTTTTTTCAAATAAATAAGAATTAAATAATCAAAAATAGGTGCAACTAAAAGCATATAAAGTAATGTGAAATTCTCCCTTATATCAAATATGTAAGTAAATATAAAAGTAATAATTACAATTGATATATAGGTTATTGCATTAAACATTTAATACCTTACTAGTTTCTTTAATAGCTCTATTAGCGCATTCTGTAATAACCTCATATGCTGTTAACCCTTTTACCTTTGCAGCTGAAGATAAAATTATTCTATGAGCTAATACATCAGCTGCTATTTCAGCCACATCCTCAGGAAGTACATAATCTCTCTCCTTTAAGTATGCTAATGCCTTAGATGCTTTTAATAAATAAAGACTTCCTCTAGGACTAACACCCAAAGATATTTTTGGATTACCTCTAGTAAATGACACCATATTTATTATTAGATCTTTTATTTCTTCACTTACTCTTACTTCATCAACTTCTTTTTGTAATTTTTTCACATCATCTGTGCTAGCTACTGCTGGTAATGAATTTAAAGGATTGTCCATACCAAATCTATTTAAAATTTCCTTTTCACCTTGTTTTGATGGGTAACCTATACTAAGCTTAAATAAAAATCTATCCATTTGTGCTTCTGGTAATTTGTTAGTTCCTCTACTTTCAATAGGATTTTGAGTAGCTAGTACCATAAATGGTTCTGGTACCTTTCTAGTTATTCCATCTATAGTAACTTGTCTTTCTTCCATAACCTCTAGTAAACTTGATTGGGTTTTTGCTGCTGCTCTGTTTATTTCATCTCCTAAAAGAAAATTACAGTGTGCTGCCCCTTCTCTATACATAAACTTTCCAACTGAAGGATTATACATAGTAAATCCTGTTATATCAGAAGCCATAACATCTGGAGTAAACTGAACTCTCTTATAGCTACCATCAACTGACTTTGCTAATGCTCCTACACATTGTGTCTTACCTACCCCTGGTACATCCTCTATAAGAACATGTCCATTAACTAATAATGCCATGACAATTCTCTCTACTACTCTTCTCTTTCCTACCATTATCTTTTCCATGTTATCAATAATATCTGTTACTTTACTCATAATGTCCCCCTTAGTTTTCTTTTTATTAATTATACCAAATTTTATTATATTTTGTAATTTTATCAACTTATCTTTTAATATTAATAAAAAATAAGAGGTGAATTTTACTCAAGTAAAATCTACCTCTTATTTTTTTAATTTATTTTATTTTATTTTATTTTTTATTCCCTCATATAAATATTCAAGGTAGCCCATATCTACCTTTTCTTTCTTTAATATGTTTAATCTATCCTCTACTCTTTTTATAGTATCTCTTGCTTCTCTAAAATCCTTTTGCTTTATGCAAGTGCTTGTATATTCTAATAAGTAATCTATTTTAGTAACTTGCTCTGCAAGCTCTTCTCTATCTTCATTTACTAATTCAACAAGTAATGGATATATTTTATGTGAAGTACTGTCCTTAGCTTTATATAAAAAATCATTATTACTACTATTTTTCTTTGCCATTTATATTTCTCCTATCTTTTGTATTGTATATCTACATAATATATCTAAGTTAGTATAAATACAATTAACTTTCTTTATATTAATAAAAAAAATATTAACTTATTTCTTTATTTAACTAAAAAGAGGATAACTTAGCTAAGTTACCCTCTAAATCTTTTCTATTATATTATTTATCTTCTCTTAATATATAATCATTTCCATCTTGGTCTTTAAATGAGAACATCTTGCCATATGGCATTTCCATTAGCTTTCCGAGCTCAACCCCATTATCCCTCATTTCTCCATAAGCTTTATCTATATCAGTAGTACTTAATAATACTGATGGATGACCAACATTAGCAGATGGGTTTTGTGCTTCCATCATACTCTTATTATATAGAATAAAAGTAGTAAATTCATCTTCACTTGGACCTACTTCTAACCATTTCATCCCTGGTCCCATTTCTTGTTCAAGCTTAATTACAAAACCTATCTTTTCAGTCCAGAATTTTTTAGCTTCTTCTTGATCTTTAACATAAATTGTTATCTTACCAATTTTATTTATCAATTTATTCCACCTCATTTGTTTATTATTTATTTTTTATTGTTTACTTATTATATTACACAGATATAAAAAATCAAAGAAAATTTTACGCCTAATTAATTTTCTTCTCTTACTATATAGCTATTACCATCAATATCCTTAAAAGAAAACATCTTGCCAAGTTCCATTTCCATAAATGCACCAACTTTTACACCATTATCTTTAAAATCATTGTAGGTCTTTTCAATATCTTTTGCTTTAAATAATAATGTTGGGTGAGATACATTTAAAATTGGATTCTTATTTGACATTTGCTTTTTATCATAAAGGGCAAAGGAAGTAGTATCAGTTCCAATAGGCCCAACTTCAATGTATTTCATGTTTGGACCCAATGAATGTTCTAACTTCACCTCAAAGCCTATCTTTTCTATCCAAAATCTTTTTGCTTCTTCTTGATCCTTTACGTATAGTGTTATGTTTTCTATCCTCTCAATCATTTTTACTTCTCCTTACATATTAATAATATAAAAATTAAAGACATTAATTTTTATATTATTAATGTCTTATATTACTATTCTGTTATCTTCTTCTTACTTCTATAAAATTCAATTACAGCTGGTAATAATGAAATAAATATGATTGCCAACACTACAGTACTAAAATTTTCTTGTACAAATGGTATATTAGAAAAGAAATATCCTGCTGATGCAACTATCGTTACCCATAGAAAGCCTCCTATAGCATTAAAAGACTCAAACTTCCCGTAACTCATATTTCCAAGACCAGCAACAAAAGGTGCAAGGGTACGGACTATAGGTACAAACCTTGCTATTATAATAGTTTTTCCACCGTACTTTTCATAAAAACTATTAGTCTTATCTAAATGGGATTGTTTAATAAACTTACCTTTTTTTATAAGTTTAGGCCCAATATATCGTCCTATCATATAATTAGATGTATCCCCTAATATAGCTGCTACTATAAGTACTAATATTAATATAAATATATTTAAAGATCCTAATGCTGCAAATGCTGCTGCCGCAAAAATCAATGAATCTCCTGGTAAAAATGGTGTTATAACTAATCCTGTTTCACAGAAAACTATTAAAAATAAAATAACATATGTCAGTGCACCATAATCATTTATAACACTTCCTAAATACTTATCTAAGTGTAAGAATATATCAATTAAATTACTTATTAGCTCCATCCCTCTACTCCTTTAAGTTAACATAATATATTATTATATACCTTCTGGATAAAACTAATAGCTACTTAACCTATCTTTAACCATATTTAATTATTTATTCATATTCTATTTAAACTTCCCACTCTTTTCTAACTCTAATAAATAGACTTTCTTATCAACTCCACCAGCATAGCCAACCATCTTTCCGTTAGCTCCAACAACTCTATGACAAGGTACTATAATTGATATAGGATTCTTATTGTTTGCTCCACCAACTGCCCTAAAGCCTTTTGGGCTTCCTACTTTTTCTGCAATATCTTTATAGGATGCAATTTTCCCATAATCAATATTAATAAGTTCATTCCACACTCTTTTTTGAAACTCTGTGCCAACAGTAAACTTTATTTTTACATCAAAACTATTTCTTTCACCCTTAAAATACTCTTCAAGCTGCCCTTTGCATTCAAGGATTGTTTCACTTAAATTCTCTTTTTCAGCCTTTTCCACAAAATCTACAGCTACTATATATCCATCTTCTTCTTTAATTTTTATTATTCCAATTGGAGATTTATAATATCCTATATTTATCATTTAAGTACCTCGCTCTTTATCTTAATATTTTAAATTTTATTGACTAGCATATTACTTAAAATTAAGTATATCATTTCTTCAATATTTATAGTCACCATAGAAAATATAAATATTAAAATTTATCTTAAGGCCCTTAAGATTATGATAATTTCAAATCTAACTCTTCTCTAATATCACTTACAAAATCAAAAGCCTCTTCTTTCTTATGACCTAGTCTTCTCACAACAGCACTTCCAATAATAACTCCATCACAGAAATTCTTTACCTTATTCACAACTTCCCTTGAAGATATTCCAAAACCTAAGCATATAGGTGCTGATGTATTTTTTCTAACTGTATTTAAATAATCGATTATCCCCTCATTTAAAGTACTTCTCTCACCAGTAGTTCCATTAGATGATACACAATAAACAAAACCTTTAGTTCCTTGAGTTATTTTAGCTATTCTTTCTTGGGAAGTTGGAGCTACTAATGGTATAAGATATATACCTTTATTCTCACACTTTTCTTTAAGTTCTCCTCTTTCCTCAAGTGGTATATCTGGAATAATTAATCCATCAAAGCCTGCTTCACTTGCTTCATCTAAGAATCTCTCTACTCCACGAGTATATATTAAATTATAATAAATCATTATAACTAAAGGAATCTCACTTTTTTCCCTAATCTTTCTTCCACAAGTAAATACATCCTTCACCTTAGCTCCATTTTTTAAAGCTCTGCAGTAAGAATTTTGTATAACATCTCCATCTGCTAAAGGGTCACTAAAAGGAACTCCTAGTTCAACTACTGTTGCTCCAGCTTTTTCTAATCTTAATACATTATCAATAGTTTCTTTTACTGACGGATCTCCACAAGTTATAAAAGGTATTAATGCTTTCTTATTTTCTTCATTTAATTTATTAAAGACTGACTCTATTCTATTCATTGTGATCCTCCAAGTATTTAATAATTGTATCCATATCCTTATCTCCTCTACCAGAAATATTTATTATTACAATATCATCCTTTGATAATTGTCCTATAATCTTTCTAGCATAAGCTACTCCATGAGATGATTCTAGCGCTGGTACTATCCCTTCGATTTTGGTTAAATATAGGAAGGCATCTATTGCTTCCTTATCTACTACACTTACATATTCTGCTCTATTTATTGAAGAGAGATAGGCATGTTCTGGCCCAACTGCTGGATAATCTAGACCTGCTGATATTGAATATGCTTCTTTTATTTGTCCATCATTATCCTTTAAAACATAAGTCATCATTCCATGTAAAACTCCTGTATTCTTTTCTTGAAGTGCTGCTGCATGTTCTCCTGACTCTATTCCATGACCTGCACCTTCAACTCCTATAAGCTTTACTTCCTTATCCTCTAAAAATGGATAAAAGATTCCCATGGCATTACTTCCACCGCCAACTGGTGCAATAATATAGTTAGGTAATTTTCCTTCATGTTCTAGAATCTGTTCTCTTGCTTCCTCTCCTATAACTCTTTGAAAATCTCTAACCATAATTGGATATGGATGTGGTCCTGCTACTGTTCCCATAATATAAAAGGTATCTTCAACATTTGAAACCCAGTATCTTATAGCTTCATTTACAGAGTCCTTTAATGTTCCATTACCACTTGTAACTGATACAACCTCTGCACCTAGTAGCTCCATCTTTTTAACATTTAGACCTTGTCTTCTTATATCCTCTTCACCCATAAATATCTTACATTCCATCTTAAACTTAGCAGCTACAGTAGCTGTTGCAACTCCATGTTGACCTGCTCCTGTTTCAGCTATAACCTTTTTCTTTCCCATTTTTTTAGCTAAAAGTATTTGACCTATAGTGTTATTTATTTTATGTGCTCCTGTGTGATTTAAATCCTCCCTTTTTAGATAAACCTTAGCTCCTCCTAAATCCTTAGTCATATTTTCTGCATAATATAGAGAGCTTGGTCTACCTGTATACTCCTTAAGATAGTATCTATATTCATCCATAAATTCCTTATCATTTATTGCTTCCTCAAATACATCCTCTAATTCCTTTAAGGCATTCATAAGTGTTTCTGGTACATATTGACCACCAAATTCATTAAATCTACCCTTCATTTTTCTTCCTCACCTTTCTTATTAATCTTTCTATTTTACTTTTGTCTTTTACCCTATTCCCTCCATCATCTATTACTTCAACTCCAGATGAAACATCAATTCCATCTGGATTAACTAAACCTATCCCTTCTAATACATTACCTTCATTAATACCTCCTGCTAGAAAAATTCTCTTATCACTCTTTATCCCACTAATAAATTCCCAGGGGAATACTTCTCCACTTCCAGGATTACTTCCATCTAAAATTAAGGTATCTACATGATAATTAATTGCTAAGCATATATCCATTTTGGATTTAATTGTTACTGCTTTCCATACCTCACATGAATGTTTTTCAACCAATCTCTCTATAAAATTATTATCTTCATCTCCATGAAGTTGAATAACATTTAGTGGTAGGTATTCTAAAACTTCCTCTATATACTCAATACTATTATTTCTAAATACACCAACCACCTTAATCTCCTTATTTAATGCCTCACATAAATGTCTAACTTCTTCTTTAGTGACCTTTCTTTTACTTTCTGCAAATACAAAGCCTATGTAATCAGGCTTTAAAATATTTAAAGCCTTTATCTCCTGTTCTCTTGTTATTCCACAGACTTTAATAAGCATTTTCTTCACCTTTAAATAACTTAAATTCTCTTTTAAAGTCTACATTATTTATATTTCTCATAAACATTTCTCCAATAAGAGCTGCACTAGCACCTGCCTCCTTCACTCTTCTTAAATCTTCAATATTATGAATACCACTTTCTGAAACTATAATTTTATTTTTTGGAATATACTCAATGAGTTTTTCAGTTACTTCCAAGGATGTATGGAAAGTCTTTAAATTCCTATTATTTATGCCGATAATTTCACTATTACATTCTAATGCTAGTTCTAACTCTTCTCTATTATGAACCTCTACTAAAGGTTGAAGCTTAAAGGTAATACATTCCTCATAAAAACTTTTTAAATTCTTTCCAAGTACTGAAGCAATTAGTAAGATTCCTGATGCTCCTAGAATTCTTGCCTGATGTATTTGATAGAAATCTATAATAAAATCTTTTCTTAAAATTGGTGTATTACTTCTACTTTTTACAAATCTCAAATTATCATCACTACCATGAAAGAAATCCTCTTCTGTTAAAACTGAATATGCATCTATTTCTAGTTCCTTGTATAACTTTAATATCTCCTCCATATTAAAATATGGTGCTATAATTCCCTTAGAAGGGGAGGCTTTTTTATACTCCCCAATAATAGATAACCTCTCCCCCTCTAATACTTCTTTAAACCTATTATTGTCCACATCACCTGTTGCTCTTATTGCTCCTTGATAAACTTCTTCTGGAGAAATTATTTCTTTTCTTTCTTTTACTCTTATTTTCTTTTGAGCTACTATATCATCTAATATCACTTCTATCCTCCTAAACACATTCAGCTAACTCTTGATATTTTCTAAATGCCTTTCCTGAATCAATTAATTCCTTTGCCATGTTAATTCCCTCTTCTAGTGAATCAACAATCTTTGCTACATAAAGTGCTGCTCCGCTATTTAAAATAACTATGTCCCTTCTTGCACTCTTTTCACCCTTTAATACTTCTATAATAACTTTTGCATTTTCTTCAGGAGTTCCTCCTGCTATTTCCTTAAGCTCAGATCTCTTTATTCCATACTTTGATGGATCTAAAGTATACTTAGTAACCTTTCCATCTTTTATTTCACATACTGTAGTTGTAGTAGTTATTGTTATTTCATCTAAACCATCATCCCCATGAACTACCATAGCTCTATCTAAACCAAGATTTAATAAAACATCTGCTACTGTTTCAAGTAAACTTCCATCATATATTCCCATAAGTTGTCCTGTAAGAGGTGCTGGATTTAATAGTGGCCCCACCATATTAAATAATGTCCTTGTTCCAATTTCTAATCTTTCCTTAGCAACATTCTTCATTCCCTTGTTATAGTTTGGTGCAAGTAAAAAAGCCATCCCCTTTTCTTCTATAATTTTCTTACTTTCTTCTCTATCATAATCAACTCTTATTCCTAGTTCCCTTAAAACATCTAAGCTTCCACTTTTACTTGATACTGCTCTATTACCATGTTTAGCTACCTTTGCACCACCACTTGCAATTACTATTGCAACAGCAGTAGATATATTAAATGTGTTCCCACCATCTCCACCAGTACCACAGCAATCAACTAAATGTTCTCTATTTTCAATATCTACTGTTATCATTTCAGTTCTTAATGCCTTAACTGCACCTAATAACTCTTCAGATGTTTCACCCTTAACTTTTAGTCCAACTAAGAAACCACCTTTTTGTGCAGAGGTTGTTTCTCCCCTCATAATTTCCTTAATTACCTCAGTACACTCCTCTTCTGTTAAGTTTTGTCTTGTTATTAATTTCTTCATTGCATCATTAATTTTCATAACAAATCCCCTCCACAAAATTCTTTAACATTCTCTTACCCTTAGGTGTAAATACTGATTCCGGATGAAATTGCAACCCATAAATCTTCTTACTTTTATGTCTAATTCCCATAATTACATTACTATCTATAGTTTCAGCTATTACCTCTAATTCTTCTGGCAAAGTAGCATTATCTACAACAAGTGAGTGATATCTCATAACTTCAAGCTTTCTACTTACTCCTTCAAAAATATCATTTCCTTTAACTTGAATCTTCGAACTTTTCCCATGGAATATTTCCTTTGCTCTTACTACCTTCCCACCAAAGGCTGAAGCTATTGCTTGATGTCCTAAACATATTCCAAGGATTGGTATATCTCCACCTAATTCTTTAATTACATCTATTGATATTCCAGCATCCTCTGGCCTTCCTGGCCCTGGTGAAATTACTATTCCTTGAACCTTTAAATCTCTTAATTCCTCTGGTGTTATTTCATCATTTCTAAATACCTTTATTTCGGAAAACTCACCTAGATATTGATATAGATTAAATGTAAATGAATCATAATTATCAATTAAAGCAATCATCTCAACGCCTCCTTTAATGCCATTAATTTATTTTGTGTTTCATAAAATTCTTCTTCTGGTTTTGAATCATATACTATTCCTGCACCAGATTGAAGATAAGCAATTCCATTCTTTAAAACCATAGTCCTTATAGCTATACATACATCCATATCACCATCATAAGCAAAATATCCCACTGCTCCTGCATATATACCACGTTTAGTATCTTCAAGTTCTTCTATAATTTCCATAGCTCTTATTTTAGGAGCTCCAGACAATGTCCCAGCAGGTAAGTATGAGGCTAAGGCATCAAAGGCATCTTTATCATCTGCAAGTTCACCTACAACCCTACTTGTAATGTGCATTACATGAGAGAATCTTTCTACTTTCATAAAGTCTCTTACTTCTACAGTTCCAATTTTACTAACTCTCCCAACATCATTACGTCCAAGATCCACAAGCATTACATGTTCTGCTCTCTCCTTTTCATCATTTATTAACTCCTCTTCTAAAGCTTTATCTTCCTCCTCTGTCTTACCTCTTTTTCTAGTACCTGCTATTGGATTTGTTATTATCTCCTTTCCTCTAACTGCTACTAAACTTTCTGGGGAAGATCCTATTACTTGATAATCATCATAATCTAGAAAAAACATATAGGGTGAGGGGTTGCTCTCCCTAAGTCTTCTATATATTTCTAAAGGACTTTTAGTAGTTTCGCAGTACATTCTTTGAGATGGAACAACTTGGAATATATCTCCTGCTTTAATATATTCCTGCGCTTTTTCAACCTTTTTCATATACTCTTCTTTGCTAGTACCAAATCTTATATTAACTTCCTTCTTTTCTTCCACTTCAATTGGAGGAATATATCCTGTAACAAGCTCTTTAAAGTAATTCTTTTGGTCTTTAGCAACCTCCTCATAACTCCTCTTATCTTCCTTAAAGATATTATCTATAACATAGGCTTTATGAGTAAAATGATCATAACAAAGATATCTTTTATAAAAATTAAATCGTATTGTAGGAACATTTAATTCATCTTCATTATTAAATTTTAGTTTTTTTTCATATAAAGCTATTGTGTCATATCCCATGTATCCAATAGCCCCCCCTTTAAAAGTGAAACTATTATTTCCAGGATTAAAATCTATCTGTACTTCCTTCTTTATTTCATCAATTTCCTTAATGGTCTCTCCAACAATTTCTTTATAAGGATTTTCACTTAAATATGAATATCTACCAAAATGATTATCCTTACTACCTCCTTCAAGGATAAATCTCCTACTTCCTTTAAAACCATTAAATAAAGTAATTGGAGTTATCTCATCCCCCCTGAATTCACTAATCAAAGAAAAAACCTTATTTGACTCTTTTCTTTCTATAAACTCTTGCTTTGTAATATTAATCATTTATTTTGCCCCCTTTCTAAATAAAAAAGGAGCCACCTCGTCCTATAATGGGACGAAGTAGCTCCATGCCACCCATTTTGCTGTACGCCAACTAGACTATGCCAAAGTAAAATTAAAAAAGGTATTCCATCCATTAAGGACGAAATACCTATATTTCGCTATGCCACCTATGTTACATACTATTTATCAGATACAGAAATTAATCGATATCCTGTCCTTTTAACGGTAGACTCTCCGTACACCTGTACTATAATTCCAAGTGTCGTCTCAAAGACCCATTCAATAATATCTACAGTACTCGGATCTCACCACCCCAAGCTCTCTGGAACTAAACTCTATTATTTACTCTCTCTTATCAAAGACTTTAGCTATGATGTTATTATATTCATATCTAACATTATTGGCTAATTCATTATATTGTTATTTAAAGCAATTATATTTAAATATCTTTATATATTGTCCTTTTACTAGCTATTGCTTATTTTTTACATTTATTTTTATTATTTACAACTTATTTTATACTTATGATTGTTCTTATATATAATAGATATATTCCAAACTTCAATTAAATATTGTACTCAAGGGGTATCTCACTATTCTCAAAGAATTCATAATATATTTCTTTACGTATTTTAGAAAATTCGTCGCTTGTTCTATCCCTTGATCTTGGTAGATCTACATTAATTATCTTTTTAATTTTACCTGGTCTATCTGTCATTACAATAACCCTATCACCTAAGTATATTGCTTCATCTATGTCGTGAGTAACTAAAATCATTGTAGACTTTTCAGCTTTCCATATTCTTAAAATTTCATTCTGCATGTTAATACGTGTTAATGCATCTAAAGCCCCGAAGGGTTCATCTAACAATAATATTTTAGGTCTATTTACTAAAGCTCTTGCAATACTTACACGTTGTTGCATTCCTCCAGATAATTGATTAGGTAGTGCTTTCTCAAATTTTTTTAAGCCTACTAAGTCAATATGATCTTCTATCAACCTTTTCTTTCCTTCTTCATTTATTTTTTTAGATATCCCAAATCTTATATTATCCTCTATGGTTAGCCATGGAAACAGCCTAGACTCCTGAAAAATCATACCGCACTCTATAGTTGGCTTTTTAACAACCTTCTCCCCAATAATAACATCTCCCAAGGTAGCTTCTTCCAATCCAATAATTATCTTTAATAATGTACTTTTACCACAACCACTAGCCCCCACTATACTAATAAATTCGCCTTCTTTAACTTCTAGGTTAATATCAGACAATACATTTATTTCCTCATTTTGAATACTAAATTTTTTACTTAGCTTGCTTATTCTTAAAGCATTCTTAGGATTAATCATGATATAACCTCCTAGAGTTTTTTTGCTAAATTCCATTTCAAAACTTTATTTTGTAATTTTCTTATTAAATAATCTATTAATAATCCTATAATCCCAATTGAAACAACTCCAACAAGCATTACATCAGGTTGTGATAATTCTCTAGCATACATTATCAAGTATCCAATTCCTGTTGCAGCTGCAATCATTTCTGCAGCTACAACACTCATCCAAGCAGATCCTATACCAAGTCTTATTCCTGTGAAAATTGATGGTAATGCACAAGGGAAGATGACCTTTGCTAATATTTGAAACTTACTTTTCTCTAATATAGTAGCTACTTCTAGAAGCTTATTATCAGCACTTTTTATACCATGTATAGTATTAATCAGTACTGGCCAAAAACTTCCTAGTGCAATAACTGCAATCTTTGATCCATTATCAATACCCATCCATAAAATAAAAATTGGTATCCATGCTATTATTGGAATGGGTCTTAATACTCCTACTAAAAAAGTTAATGACTTATCTATATTATTAAATAGCCCCATTAAAACTCCAATTAGAATACCTGCTATTGAACCTATTCCAAAGCCTTCAACCACTCTTATTGTACTTATAAGTAGGTGCCTTTTAAGCTCACCATTGAATATCATTTCCTCAAATGTTTTGTAAATTCTTGATGGCGCTGGCATAATAGACCTATTAATTATACCTTTAGAACCCAGTACTTCCCAAATTATAACTAATATTATTGGAATAAAGGATACTAGTATTAAATTATGACTTACACTTTTTACATTATTAACATTAAGCCTTCTACTTTTCTTTAACATATTTGACCTCCCCCTACTGAATACCTGCCTCCTTTAAATAACTAGTATCTATTAAATCTTCAATTTTAACTTCTTCTCTAATTGTATTGTTTTTCTTTAAGTATTCTATAGTGTCTGATATTGAATCAATTTTTTTCTTATCTAATATTAAACTTTGATCAAATTTCTCAAAACCAGCTCTCATAACCTCCTTTTTTATACCTGACCTCTTTTCTATTAAATTAAGGGTTTCTTCCCTATTATCACTAGACCATTTAACTGCCTTATTAAATACTTTTAATAAGCGTGATGATAATTCAGGATTATTCTTTAAAAATTCTTCTTTTCCCACAATGACATTAACGTTATATTTATATCCGGTTCCAGCAGCTATTAATTTAGCTGTACCTTCTTTTTGTACCATGCCTAAATATGGTTCCCAGGTTACAGCTCCATCAATTTTCTTAGATATTATTGATGAATAAATATCTGCTGGTGAAAGGTTTAATAATTCTACCTCCTCCTTGCTAATTCCAGCTTTCTCTAAATATTTGAATAATAATTGATGACCAACACTTCCAACTGTATAGCCAATTTTTTTCCCCTTCAAATCTTCAATAGATTTTATCCCAGATTCATTTGTTGCAATCAATCCATTTCCAGATTCAGATGCACTGTAAGATGCAACTGCTTTTAAATCAATATTATTTGCTCTTCCTTGAACTGCTGGTTGATCTCCGACAAAGCCAAAATCTAACTCACCTGCTGCAAATGCTTCTATGATAGCTGGACCTGCTGCAAATTGCTTAAGTTCAACTTTTACATCATCCTTCTCAAATTCATCCTTAAAGAACCCTAACTCATCTGAAACAATAGGTTGACCATGTCCTGGCTGATATCCAATTCTAATTACAGTTGCTTTATTCTTATCATAATTATCAGCTTTTTTAACATTTTTTTCTGCACACCCTGATATTAAGCCACCTAAAATACTTATCCCCAAAACTACTAATATTGTTTTCTTATTCATAAATCCCCCTCCATGTCTTCTAAACTGTAAGCCTATCTAAGTGCCTTAATAAGGGATGTGACTTCTCTTCCTCATCCCTTCTTTTATGAAAACTTTCCTCTATTACCTCTTCTGGTCTTATAATCCATATAGTTGATAAGTCATAGTCTTTTGATATTTTTTGAAATTCTATATATTTTTCTTGAAATTCTTTACCAGCTATTATGGCCCTTACAGGTATTCCTTTTATCTGATAGCTTGTATTCCCTTTCCCTTTAACATTAATAGCTACTTCTTTTTCAAACCATATGCTTGCCACTAAATTTCTGTTTGTTCTAGAGCCTTCTATTAACTCAAAATATACAATTCTCCCTTCTTCATTAACAGTAAAAAATTCTCTAAAAACTAAATTTGGATTTCCATTTCTATCAGTGCTTGCTATGGCCTTGATAGTATTCCTATCATTTAATAAATCTATAATATCTTTTTCTAAATTAACTGCCATAATTAGTCCTCCTTTATATCCTAGATAAATCTGTATCTGGATGATTTCCACATCTTCTGTAATTGTCCATATCAATATTTAGTCCATATTTTCTACGTAATTTATCTAGTCCTACTGAAAGCTTTATATAATACTCCAAGGAAGGTGATTTTTGATCAAAGAATATTGATCCTGGTATTACATTCCAAACACAACTAACGACACTAACACTATGTTTAGCTAAATCCTCTGCTTCCTTTAGCATTGCTTCTAAAGCCTCCTCCTCAGATTTATATCCATAAGGTTTAGCTAGTTCAATCCCTGATACTATCCCTGTATTAACATTACCAACTCCAAATATTTCTACAGCTTTATACAGTCTTTCTTTCCATTCCTTATAACCTATCATTTCAGCTTTACCTGGGCAAACCCAATTAAATATATTTTCATCTAATACTTCTATATCCGCTGTATAGGAAGTAAGTCCTGTATTATCGTATAATCTTTTTATTTGTTTTTCATTAAAAGCTGTTCCTATTAACTGACTTGGAAATTTATCAACCTTAAAATTCTTTCCTATCTCCTTTAATATTGAAATATATAAATCTACTTCATCATCAAGTAATTCATTACCACTCAATATTGAACCACCAGTTAAGAAAATACTTGTATATCTTCCTTTCTCTTTTAATGCTTCCTTTACTGTTTCAGCTATGTCATTTATATCTAACCTCTTCGGTTTATCATTCTTATTCTTACTATAAGTTGCTTGTATAGCACAAAACTTACACCCATGCCCTGGCTTATCCCAAAAATGACAATATTGATTAGGATTAATATCTAACCTTTGAGGTCTTGCAGCAACTATTTGCCACATTGGTTTACCACTACTTGTAAGTTTGTCATAGTAATCAGGCTTCTCCCAATACTCAACTTCTTCAATTACTTCGCCATCATCAACTAATACTATTTTTCCATCAACCACATCTACAGTATATGGATCTCTCTTTCCTATTAATGGTCCACTTAAAATTGAAGTTCCATCTCTTAATAATAGTGACATTGGTGTAGTATTATCATCTTTTTCAGTTGCAAATCCTCTATATACAACTTGATGTTTTGAAGTATCCACTTTATCTAGTGCTTTCTTTGTATAAATAACCCCTCTTCTTTGGACATCTGCCTTAATTATTACAAATGATGATACATCACTATACTTTTTTATAACTTCCTTCAAGCTGGCTTCTTTTTCTCTCCAATCCTTTTCTATCCCTACCATAACCTCACCTCTTTATATTTTTACTATTATAAATACTTCTTTATATCCTCAATTCTATTTAACCTTTCCCAAGGTAAATCAAGATCATTTCTTCCAAAATGACCATAAGCCGCAGTTTGCTTATAAATAGGCTTTTTTAAATCTAATGTTTCTATGATTGCAGCTGGCCTTAAATCAAATTCCTTTGTTATAATTTCTACTATTTTCTCATCACTAATCTTACCTGTTCCAAAGCTATCAACTGTAATTGAAACAGGCTTGGCAACTCCTATTGCATATGAAATCTGTATCTCTAACTTATCTGAAACTCCTGCTGCAACAAGATTCTTAGCAATCCATCTTGCTATATAGGCTCCTGATCTATCAACTTTTGTTGCATCTTTACCTGAAAAGGCTCCACCACCATGTCTTGCATATCCCCCATAGGTATCTACAATTATTTTTCGTCCTGTTAACCCCGAATCTCCTTGTGGACCACCGATTACAAAACGTCCAGTTGGATTTATAAAATACCTAGTTCTTTCATCTAATAAATTACTTGGTATCACAAACTTCACAACATTTTCTACTAAATCATTCTGAATTTCTTCTAAATCTATTTCTGGGCTATGCTGTGATGATATTACAACTGTATCAACGTGAACTGGCTTACCATCTTCATATTCTATAGTAACCTGTGTCTTACCATCAGGTCTTAAATATGGTATTATATTTCCTTTTCTTACTTCTGCTAATCTTTTAGCCAACCTCTGAGCAAGAGAGATAGGAAGTGGTAAAAACTCTTCAGTTTCATTAGTTGCAAATCCAAACATCATTCCCTGGTCACCAGCACCTATAATTGAAAGTCCATCCTTCTCACCATTTCTTACCTCTTTTGATTTATCTACCCCTAATGCTATATCACTTGATTGTTCATCTATTGCACTTAAAACTGAGCATGTCTTATAATCAAATCCATCCTCACCACTTGTATATCCAATGTCTTTTAATGTATCTCTTACAACCTTTTGTATATCAATATATCCTTTAGTTGATATCTCCCCAAAGACAAGAATTTGACCTGTTGTAGCTATAGTTTCGCAGGCAACTCTTCCCTCTGTATCTTGTTTTAAGATTTCATCTAATATAGCATCGGAAATTTGATCGCAGACTTTATCCGGATGCCCTTCTGTTACGGATTCTGAAGTGAAAAGTTTTCTCATAATAAATCTCCCCCTGTCTTTAATTTAAAAACATACTTATTCTATATGTTTAGTATGTTTTATATACTATTCCCTTTATTTTACTTTGTCAACATTTTTTTCTAATTTGTTTTTAAATAAAAAAAAATTGTGCATCTTGAATTAATGCACAATTTTTAATATTTTAATTTATTATAAAAGTAATTTACTAAAGTGATATTTTGTAATCTTATACTAACCACCCCTAACAAGATTTATTATTAGTACTCCGCCTAAGTCTTGGTAAAATAAGATATATACAATAAAAGCATATAGTACCCAAAAAACCACCTGTAAAATCTATTAGTACATCTCTTACACTTGATGTTCTTCCAGGTACGTAAATTTGATGAAATTCATCAAGTACTGCATACATTAGGACTATAAAAAGTACATATATAATTGCACTTTTTCCATTCATTCCAAAAGCAATAAGAGTTAAGGCTACTAAAATTGCTAAGAGAAAAAATTCAAACATATGTGCTAGTTTTCTTATAATAACCTCTTCACTAATAGTTATATTCAATTTATCTTTAATTCCACTTTTTACTTCTTTCTTTATTGGTACTTTACTCTCTGCTTTATTCAAAATTCCTGAACTAACCTTATTTGAATCATATCCAGTTTTACTTGAATTATAAAATATAAATCCCATAGCAAATAATAATAGTATTATTACTCCGACTTTCTTCCACATATCTTAATCCCTCCCCATTCCTATAATTATTATATACTATTGTAAAGATAAATAAATTTCAGAAATATTAATTTTAATAAGTGACAGATAATACTCTATATCTTCGTATGTAAAGTATATAAGAAAATAAAGGGAGGTTATAATAATGAAAGGAAAAATTAATCATGAGATGAATTCTCTAAGAACTTTTGCAATATTCCTTGTGGTTTTACTTCATGTTAATGCAAATAATGTAATGAAGCTCTTAACTGGAACTGACCTAATCAACTCATCAGAAATTGTAACTTTTATATCAATAATTACTCGCATAGGAGTTCCTATTTTTGTAATGTTAAGTGGGCGATATCTATTAGCCTCAGTTAAGGATTACAGCTTAAAAGAATTTTATAAAAAAAGAGTACCTAGGCTAATATTGCCACTATTAGCTGCTGTAATAATATATTTTCCATTCTATATGATAGGAATTGAAGAGGCCACATTTCTTAATTATATAAAAGATATCTTTACCGGATTTAAATCTAATCCTTTGTGCATTCATTTATGGTATATCTACATGCTACTAATACTATATTTATTGTCACCACTATTTTATAAACTACTTCAAGGAAAGTCCCTAAAAAAATCTCTAACTATCTCAATAGGACTCTGTGTACTAGGCTTGATTATGGAAATAATTAAGAATATTACAGGAATTAATATTTGGATATTCTGGTGGATTGAATTTTCTGGACTATTTACTCTTGGATATGTATTGAAAGATTTTAAAATAAAAAATAAAAGATGGCTATTTTTTGCTATAGCTTTAATAGTTGAATTAGTATCAACTATATGGAGTATTTACTTACTTAATATAGGAAATGACTTATGGTTTTTCTTTCATTTAGGTCTAGTACCAAATGCACAAATAACAACAATAATGATATATCTATTTGCTAATTCTTTTGAAGGAAAAAACAGTATATTATCACGTATTTCAAAATATACTCTAGGAATATATTTATACCATCCACTTATAATAGTTACAGTTGTTAAGATTATTGATACAGGTATAATTATTCTCAATATCTTTATAGGTACAGTTGTCGCTTTTCTGGTTCCACTGGTGATTATGATTTTCCTGTATAAAATAAAGCCTATTAGAAAGTTTATATCCTAATATTATATTTAGTTTAATCTTATCTAATAAAAAAGATGTGTACTTTACATTACACATCTTTTTTCTTTACTATAAGGCTATTTTAGAATCTAACTCTTTCTTTAATTCATCAGTTATATTCAATAAAGGTAATCTAACCTCCTGAGAATCAATTAGACCAATCTTCTCTAACATATACTTAATAGGAGTTGGATTTGGCTCCTTAAACATTAATGGAATAATCCTGCTTAATTCCTTCCATGTTTCTAGTGCAGACTTAGCATCGTTATTTTGAATATCATTATAAACCTTTAAGAAATCCTTAGTTCTTATATGAGAAGATGCAGTTACACCCCCATCTCCACCTAATAATAATGAACTATAAAGCAGAGTATCCTCACCTGACATAACACTAAAGTTCTCAGGCTTATTTAATAATAATTCAATAGTCTGATCAAAATCTCCACATGCATCCTTGATACCAATTATATTCTTCTTTTCTGCTAATCTTAGAATAGTGTCATTATCCATATTTCTTCCTGTTCTATAAGGAATGTTATATAATAGAATATCTAAATCAGTGCTATCAGAAATTCTATTGAAATGCTCATAAATCCCTCTTTGATCTGGTCTATTATAATAAGGACTTACAGATAAAATACCTTGAACCTTATACTTTTCAGCAAGTTTTAATTTTTCTTGTACAGCCTTAGTATTATTGCCTCCAAGACCTATTATGACAGGTACTCTTCCATTAACAAATTCCATAGACTTTGCTATGACTTCTTCATACTCTAAGTCAGTTAGTGTTGGTGTTTCCCCTGTAGTTCCAAGGGGCATTAATCCATGAACTCCTTCACCTATATAGTGGTCAACTAATCTCTTGTAGGAAATCATATCCAATTCTTCATCCTTGAATGGTGTCACTAATGGCACCCATAAACCTTTAATACTCATTTTTATCTTACCTCCATTTTTTAGGTAAGGGCTTAGCTTTTTATTGCATAATAATACCCACCATAGATAGACTATGATGGGTAGATTTCACTTAAAAAGCTATATACATACAGAAATTTTATAAATCCTTGTAGCCCTCCACTTTCGTGACAGTTATGCAAATATTCTTTACATACCCAGGATAAAACCTTGCAGATTTATATCCTTCGGCTAGTATACCTTTCACTTATCATCTTCATGTGCCCACTCCAATAAGATACTCTTTATATCCAGCGCCTCTACCCTGATTGTTATTCAATTAATTAAATAATAACTCTAATGCTATACTTTGTCAATTAATATTACCTTATTTCTTCATACTTTTCCAAATCTTATAACCTGTTGTCCCAAATAATAGTACTAGGAATATAGGGAGAAAAATTATTCCTAATCCTGTTGCTTCACCTAAAGCAACTTTTATCATTCTCCAATTAATATACCCAAAACATAATACTATTTCTACATTTAGATATAGTATCAATTCCCTTGCATTGTGATATTGATACTCCATATTATCTTTTGTTATTTTAACTGAGTAATTATATGCTTCCGGAATAAAACTTAATCCCACTAGCAAAGAGTATGAAAGGAAAGATATTATGGGAAATACTACTAGTGAAATCTTTCCTCCCCATGAATCTGGATTTCCACTACCTCCAAAATGTGTTGGTATTCTATCCGGTATCTTATTCCATGTATAAAGGATATATACTATCATAAATACTATTCCTAAAGTAGCTATAAAAATAGAAATCCTTTCTTTCTTACTGTATTTTATTTTGAATTTAGAATTATTATCCGCACTATAATTATTACTCATAATACATCTCCTAAATATCCTATTATATTTTACTATCTCTTATTTAGAATAACTACTTTATAAACTTATTAATAGCATATGCCACACCATCATTTTCATTGCTTAATGTAATATAATCTGCCTTTTTCTTAACATGATCTAATGCATTTTCCATTGCAATACCAAGACCTGCTACCTCAATCATCTCTATATCATTAGTATTATCTCCAAATGCCATAATTTGTGAAGAATCTATACCCAAGTACTCTCCAAACTTTTTAATAGCACTACCCTTATTAACTTCCTTATGTAAAATTTCAATATTTCGTTCGTAGGATGATGTTATAAATACATCTGTAATATTACTTATCTTTTCACTTATTTTATTTAGAAGATCTCTATCTGCATCTAACACTTCAATCTTCTCTACATTATAATCATATTCATCAATATAGTTAGAAATATCTGTAACTGTTAAGCCTCTGCCAAATAATCTTTGATATTCTTCATTCTTTAACTCTTCCGTTATATCATCCTTTTTAATTTTAAGCATAAGAAGTTTAGTAATGATTTCATCAATTCTTTTTGGCACAGTTCCTAATATCTCATTTTCACAATAAATCTTAAATAGCATGTCCTCATCTTCTAGTACTTTAAGGATTTCTTTAACTGCATTTCTATCTAAAAGCCTCTTCCAGATTATTTCTCCCTTATCATTTCTTATCTCTGTACCATTAAGACCTATTGCATCAACATCAATTTCATATTCTCTAGCAATTTTCTCTAAAAAAACATATTCTCGCCCTGAAACAAAAGCAAATCTTATTCCCTTTTCTCTAACTTTTCTTATTGCTTCAATATTCCTTTCTGAAATCTTCTTATCATTATTTAATAGTGTACCATCCATATCTGTCACTATAAGCTTGTAATCTATTTCTTCCATTTACTAATCCTCCATCTCTTTCTATCTACCAATATTATACACCAATTTACATAATATAAAAGAAACTATATACAAAATAAATACTATGTATAGACCTAATATTACATATAAAAAAGACCCCCATATATTGGGGGTCTACTTACTTTCATATAGGTAGTCTTACAATTAATATGATAGTCCTTACTTTTAATTTATATATTATTCTATTTTGAATTTTAATATGCTTATAGATATCTATTAGGATTTATATTCATCTTTTAATAGGGAATAGTATACTCTACTAATATATTTTCCATCCAAATAAAAGTAATCTCTATAAGTTCCTTAATATATAAAATTGCATTTTTAATTACCCTCTTAGAAGAAAAATTATCTTCTCTGAAAATCCCTACCTATACAAAACTCTATTTCTGCAAAGTGATTTTGGTTATCTACAAGGAAAAATGCAATTTGCCCAATACTTTAACATATCATCTACATCTTTATAATCAAAATTCCTTAAAATCAATCTATCTGTCTCGATAGTTCTAGTACCAATATTATTAAGCATTTATTCACCTCTATACAACCTAAATTACATACTTAAAATTCTAATGTTGCAAAGTAATCTTCCGGTGTTTCTGCCCTTCTTATTTGTCTTACAGCTCCATCCTCTTCTAATAAAAGCTCAGCAGATTTTAATTTACCATTATAATTATAACCCATAGCAAATCCATGAGCTCCAGTATCATGAATTACTACAACATCCCCAATAGAAATCTTAGGTAATTTACGATCTATTGCAAATTTATCATTATTTTCACATAATGAACCAGTTACATCGTACATATAATCACAAGGCTCATTTTCCTTTCCCATAACAGTTATATGATGGTATGCTCCATACATAGCTGGTCTCATAAGGTTAACAGCTGAGGCATCTAATCCTATATAATTCTTGTGGGTATTCTTTTCATGTAATACTGTACTAACTAAATGTCCATAAGGCCCAAGCATATAACGACCAAGCTCTGTATACAAGGCTACATCCCCCATTCCCGCTGGTACTAATATTTCTTCATAAGCTTTTCTTACCCCTTCACCTATTTCTAATATATCATTAGGTTCCTTGTCAGGGGTATATGGTATTCCAACTCCACCAGAAAGATTTATAAATCCTATATGTACCCCTGTTTCCTCCTTTAATTCTACTGCTAATTTAAAAAGTATTTTTGCAAGTTCTGGATAATATTCATTTGTTACAGTGTTACTAGCTAAAAATGAATGTATTCCAAACTCCTTAACACCAAGGGCCTTAAGCTTTAGGAAAGCTTCAGTCATTTGAGGTCTTGTAAGTCCATATTTAGCATCACCTGGATTGTCCATAATTGTTGTTCCTAAAGAGAATGTTCCTCCTGGATTATATCTACAAGATATAATTTCAGGGATACCTGCTACTTCCTCAAGAAAATCAATATGGCTTATATCATCAAGATTAATTGTTGCATTAATCTTTCTAGCATATTTAAACTCATTTGCTGGAGTATCATTAGATGAAAACATTATCTCATCTCCTTCAAATCCACATCTTTCACTCATCATTAACTCAGTCAAAGAAGAACAATCCATACCACATCCTTCTTCCTTAAGAATTTTAAGTATATGTGGATTAGGTGTTGCCTTTACAGCAAAGTATTCTTTAAATCCTTTATTCCAAGAAAATGCTTGATTTAATTTACGTGCATTTTCTCTTATTCCCTTTTCATCGTAAATATGAAATGGTGTAGGATATTCCTTTATTATTTGATCTAATTGGTCCTTTGTTACAAATGTTTTTTTCATTCTCATCATCCTTTCTCTATTTCAATTATTTTTATTTCGTTCCTAAGAGCTTCTTTAAATACTTTTACTAAATTATTATTTGTAGAATATAAACAAGTAGAATTCTGCTTGTCCTGTATTTCTCCTGTTAAAACCTTCTTAGAGTCTACAATTAATCTTACTTGCTCTGGAGACTTATCTGAGTGATATATCTTAGCTCCTTTAAAATTAAAAGTAGGATTTGTTATAATAACAATTTTAATTTCCCTTTCCCTAAGTACCTCTAACTCTGGTAAAAGTTCTTCTACTCTTTCCCTTGCTAAAGAAATATATACTCTTTCCCTAGCTTCAATTAGCATATTTTTAACCTTGTCTATAATATGTTTTTCACTTTTTATTGTTATATAAGCATCACTTTCTACTCTTCTTTTTGGTATGCTGCTTATTAAGTCCGACTTGATTTTCTCCATAAATCTAATTTTATTATCACAGAATTCTTCTATACTAACAGGGGTATACATAACTGCATTACCTTCTATTACATAGGCTGCACCTTTTTCAACTAGCCCTGCTAAAGCATTATATGTATTTGATCTAGATATCCCTGTCCTTTTAGAAACCTCATATCCATTTAACTCTCCTTCTGCAAATAAAAGCATATATATATTTGCTTCTTGTCTTGTCAATCCAAAGTTAATTAGCATTTCTACCAAATCCACTTTATTCACCTTCTTATATAGTATTCCTTTATAGGAATACTATATATTTTATTCTAATTTTTGTCAATAATTATTATAAAAAAATAAAAGGCACCAATAAACTTAATTAATAAGTCTACTGATACCTTTTTATCAGAAAATATATTACTTCTTTAATTTTGTACCTTCACTATTTTGTTCAATCTTTCCTTCTTTCATTAATCCACCAAGGGCCATTTTAAAGTAGTTCTTTGATGTATGGAAAGTTTCTTTTATAACTTCTGGAGCAGTTTTATCATTAAGTGACATAACTCCTCCATTCTTCTCTAAATACTCAAGGATTTGTTCCTTTAATATTTCTCTTTCATCTAGTCTCTTCTTTCTGTTAGTTACACCTATTACACCATCTTCATATATCTTTTTAACTCTAGCTGTAAATTTATCACCTGGATAAATATCTTTAAAGTGTTCGTTCCCTAAAATAATTGCTTGATACTTCCCATCTATAGCAACTCTTATAGTCTTTTCCCCACCTTTACCATAAGTAATAACTTCAACTTCGTCTTCTACCTTATATCCTTCTCCAATCTGGATATAGTTATCAACATATGTTGTAGCTGCTATTCTACCTGTCTTATCCACATAAGCATATAGTAAATAACTCTTACCTGTTAATAGCTTAAACTTTTGCTCTTTTATAGGTATAAAGATATCTCTATCAAGCCCCATGTTAGCAAAAGCTCCAAAAGAACTTTGACCAACAACTTCTAAGTAAGCTACCTCTCCAACTGTTATTAAGGGTTTATGTAAGGTTGCTATAGGTCTATCCTTTGAATCTCTATATGCAAAAACTTCAATTTCATCTCCTACCTTAACTTCCTTACCATTAAGTAAAGCTTTTGGTAGCAGTATATCATTCCCTTCTCCATCTGTTAAATAAAAACCAAATTCCACAGCTCTATCTACTTTTAAATCATTGTATTCACCAATAAATATCATTCACTAATCTCCTGCCTTTTTCAATTACTTGTATCCTAAATTTTTCTTCTTATGTTCCTATTTATTTTATCATTACTATTGAATCTTGTCATTACTTTAACTCTATATGAATTACATTATCAATAATTATTGAGGTAGAAATCCAATTAAAACATATATATATATAGTGAACAATATTTTCGAGGTAATAAATTGGGAAAGAAAACAAAAGAACTAGCTTACTATTACGGAATTCCACATGCCCATACAGCCTTTTCCACTGGGCGTGGTACTCCTTATGACGCTTTTGAATATAGTAAAAATAATGGCTTGGACTTCTTAGCTATAACAGATCACAATTCATTCTTATCAAAAGAAATATATGTAAATAATAAACAAATTACTAGATGGAGTGCAATACACTACTTTATAGATAAGTTTAAAAAGAAAAATGATAATTTTCTTCCTATTATAGGGTTTGAAACAAGAACATCTCCATATGGGGACTTTAATATAATTAATTCTAATACTTTCTTTACTGGAGTCCTTAAAGAATTAAATCTTCTTATTTTATGGATGTTAAATAACCCTGATGCAATAGTTACATTAAATCATCCACACAAAAATGTACTTGATCTTAAGTATAATCCAGTTTTAAATAAAGTAATCACCTCTGTTGAAGTTGGTAATGGATCTTTTCCTCATAAATATATAAGGCATGATAAATACTACTATTCCCTACTTGATATGGGATGGAAGCTTGGAGCAATTAATAGCCAGGATAATCATAGAATGAACTTTGGTGATAGTGAAAATCTAACTGCATTTTTAGGTTACAACCTAGATAAAGAAAATTTAATTGAGGCATTTAGGGAAAGACGTACTTATTCAACAGAATCTAGGACCCTTAGAATGTACTTTACTATAAACGATAAATTCATGGGACAAGAAATTTCTACTGAGGATAACAAGCTACGTTTTATGGTTTATGCAGAAGATATTAAAATTAGGATAAATCATATAGAAATTGTTACAAATAAAGGAGTTGTAGTTAAGAAAATATCCGATATAAATCTTAACTCCATTAAATATCTATATGAGCATGAAAGAAATGAGAATGAGAATTGGTTTTTAATTAGAATATATCAAGATGGAAATAGAATTTCTATCAGTTCTCCTATTTTTATAATATAAAGTAAAACAGCACTAGATTATCTAGTGCTGTTTTATTTAAAGCTTATTTATCATTCTTAACTCTATTTGGCTTTGCCTTAGGCTTAATAACAATTTTCTTTTCATTAGTAGCCTTAGGACCACCAGTTTGTTGTATATCCCAAAACCAAAAGAACGAAAGTACTGCACCTATTGTAATTGCAGTTCCACCCCAGAAAGGTAGATTTTCTTTTAAAACAAACTGTATTATGAATAGAATAACTGCCACTGCTAATGGTATGTACTTATTTATACGAACTTTTGTAAAAACATACTTCTTTAAAAGTAAAATCCCTCCAATTAGTACTCCAAACATGATAGCAAAATATAATACCATACTTAAAATTTTAACTAACATAATGTCTTATCCTCCTAACAACTGACTATAACTATAATATTAGATTAAAATGAATACTTTTTCAAGTAAAATTATATAACATATCTAAAATTATCATTATTCCCTATTTTTCTTTAAATTGGATATTATTTTGATAAAGTATCAAAAATAATCAATAATATTTACATTTCTTTATTTTCTGCTTTGAAATTGCTTGTATTTTTGATAGAATATAAAAGGAAATAAAAGAATTTTAACGGGGTGGTAAAATGGCAGTTAATCCAACTCTTCAATTAGATGAGTTAGACCTTCAAATATTAGATTTACTTATTAAAGATTGTAGAACTCCTTATTTAGAAATAGCAAGAATATGTCACGTAAGTGGTGGAACTATTCATGTTCGTATGAAAAAGATGGAGGACTTAGGAATTATACAAGGATCCAGAATACTTTTAGATCTTTCGAAGCTTGGTTATGATGTATGCTGCTTTGTTGGTGTTTATGTAGATAAAACCTCTTCATTCAACTCTGTAATCGAAGAAATGAAGACAATTAATGAGGTTGTTGAACTTCACTTAACTACTGGGAATTATTCAATGTTTGCTAAGGTTATTTCTAAAAATATTGCAGACTTACAAAATATCCTACTTCATAAAATTAATAATATATCTGGAATACAAAGAACAGATACATTTATCTCATTATCTCAACCAATAGATAGAAATATCTCGTTATAATCTAAATCTTGTATAGACCTTTAGTTAAATTTTATTATCTTAGTATAAAAAAACACTTTTAGGAAAGAATATAAATCGTAACAAAAAAGGAGTGTGTTTTTATGAAAATACTAGATACTATTGCTCTTGTTTTAGTAGTTATTGGAGCAGTTAACTGGGGTCTTATTGGTTTTTTTGAATTTGATTTAGTTGCTGCTCTTTTTGGCGAGATGACAGCCTTTAGCAGAATAGTGTACGGTCTTGTTGGAGTAGCAGGATTATATGCGATTTCTTTCTTTGCCAAAAGCCAGTACAAAAGTGTAGAATAATTAACCTAGTCCAGCAATTCCTTTGCTGGGCTTAATTGTTTTACCTTCTTTTAATAAAGTTTAAGTAAATTTAAGAAACTTTTAAGCTTCTATTTAATATAATTTTAAGATTAACATTCTATAATATAAGTACGTAATGAAGAAAGGAGGATAATATGCATAATCTTAGTATTATTAATTTTAGTTTCTATAACTTAGTATTATATTTTATTATGTATTCTTTTCTTGGTTGGTGTGTTGAAGTTGCATATGCATACAAAAATCAAAAAAAGTTTGTAAACAGAGGTTTTTTACATGGCCCGCTTTGCCCTATTTATGGAACTTGTATTTTATCTATCGTTATTACTTTAGATTATTTTAGAAATAACCTTATGGTATTATTATTATTTGCTACTATTTTAACATCATTTATTGAATATTTTACAGGTTTCTTACTAGAAAAATTGTTCAAAAGAAAATATTGGGATTATAGTGAGGATCCTTTTAATATTCATGGTAGAATATGTTTACATTTTTCATTAATGTGGGGATTAGTATCTGTTGCTGTTGTTAGAATCATTCATCCTATAATAGTGTATTTAGTAGATTTATTACCCCCAAGGTTAGGCTTATTTATATTTTATATATTAATTATCTCTATTATATTAGATTTATCTTCAACAATAGCTTCTCTTATTGATTTTAAGAAGCTTACTTTCAATATCCAGTTAGATGCAGGGATTCTTAGTAATAAATATAGTAACTTACTTCAATCATCAAAAGATAGACATCTTTCTAAGAATATTGAAGATAAACTACTAGAATTAAAAGAAAAACTTATCAATTGGCGAAATAAAATATAGAATATTATTAATAGAAAAAGGATTAAATCTACAACTATAGATTTAATCCTTTTTTCCTACTATTTTATTCACTAAGCTTCTTAATTTCATCAAATAGTTCTAATGCAGCATTTCTAGGTCCGTTCTTTTCTTGACCGCTAACACCTAGACATGTCTTAATTTGACCAACCTTAACACCAGCTTCATTAAACATTACATCAAAGTACTTTTCTATTAATACATCCGTTTCAGCTTCCTTTTGTGCTGGTCCAAATGGATTAGCAAAATATGACTCAACTAGCCCCTTTTCTGTAGTTGTACCCTTTGCCATTCTAGCTCCTGCTCTAAATACCTTAATTGCCTCTTCTGGAGTATTGAAGTATTCTAATGAACATCCACCTTCTTCAACCTTAGTATAGTTGTTTGCATATAAGAATAAATCTACATTATATCCCTTAACTACCTCTTTGTAAGGTGTTATTGGCATAACAAGTCTTGCATTAGTCTTATCTGGATTCATAAATATACTTCTATCCATTTCCTTAAATGCATAACCTTGATCTAAATCATCAAGTCTTACAAATGCACCTATTTCGGTACCGATACCTATTATCTTTCCGTCTACTATCTTAAATGTTCCCATATCATCAAATAGAATTGTCATATTTGAAATATAGTCTTCACTTAAAGATCTAAAAGCTTCTATACTTTCTGATTTACCGGCTCCACTATCTCCCATAATTACAACATTAGCTGTATTTCCGTTTTTAAGGACAATATTTACCATTGCGCCATGTATTGGTAAATATCCTTTCTTTATAGTAATTAAATTGTGAAGAGTTAATGACATCTTCTTCATATAGCCAAAATAATCAATCTTATCTGAGTGATTTACATATCCTAGCATAATACCATTCTTTTCATCATCATAGAATACTGTTTGTAAATCTTCACCTTCATCAGTAGCTCCGAATACATATACAATATCTGGTTTTCTACCTCTACACTCTTCTTTTCTTGCCATTTCAAACAAGTTACACAAAGTAATACCATGTTCCATATAATCTCTATGGAAGTAAATATATGCTAAAGATTCACCTATCTTAGCTGGATAACAGAACCAGTGATCCTTATTAATATTAGCGAACTTTAATGGATTTTCCTTAACCTCTGAGAATATCCCATCCCTTGTACTTCTTTTAGGATAAGTTATAAATGGTGTTTCTAAGAGAATAGAATCAATAAATGGAATATCTTCTAGTATTTCATATCCCTTTGGAATAGGCCATATAAGCTTATTAATCATAATGCATGAATTTCCACCTGCTGGTATTTGTCTAAATACCTTTGGTGCAACTCCCATAACATTTTTTTCTATCTTTCTATATAACTTTAATACTAATTTAGAGAATTCAGCATTAGCTTCTGTAAAGCTCATTGCAGCCAATCCTTGTTCTACTGTTCCACTATGAATTAAAGTATATCTTTCTAATCTTCTCCAGAATAAGTATAAATCTTCTACTAACGCTATAAATTCATCTTTATCTGATAATATAGATTCATATCTAGGGTTACTTTCAATTATCTCTCTTGCACTCATAACTGTCAGATATTTAAATATTTTTGCTAAATCTTTTCTTAAAATTGATATGTCATCTGTTTCTAGTGATTTTTCTAACAATCTAAAAGATAAAGTATTTTTCTTTTGTGCCTTCTTTAAATATACATCGATAATTCTTCTGAAACCTTCACTCTCTAATAAAGCTTCAAAAGTCTTACAGTATTTAGCAGTAAAATTTATTATTATTTTGTCATTACTCATTGAAAATTCTTTTCTCATTTTTTTGCCCCCTTATGAAATTTAGAACTTGATAAAATTGCATTTTCATCATCAAATCACCGTATTGATAAAATTATACCACAATAATTGCAATTTTCAAATATTCAATTTTTCATTTTTCAGTGTTTTTTCTTCATATTTGTCATTGTAAAGGTTGCCATTGAAAGTCTTCTAATTAATTTGCAAGATTTAAAAAATGTCAAAAAAAAGTTCTTACCAATATAATTATACAAATAGACAGCTACTTTTACATATTTGTACATATTATATTGATAAAAACCTCTTATTTACATATAAATTCTATTATAATTTTAATATTTTATTATATAATTCACTAACCTTTCCTTGGACCTCTTCTGTTAAAAATTTTTCTTCTTCTCTCGAAAGATTATTAACCTCCAGTGGCTCTCCAAAAATTATTGTTATTTTTCCTGGAATAAAGTTTCTTGTATCCTCAAAGCAAGCTGAAGTTCCATTTAAGGCAAAGGGAACTATTGGTACTTTTGCTTTAGTTGCAAGTTTTATACTTCCCTTCTTAAACTCTTTAATATTGCCATCTTTGCTTCTTGTTCCTTCTGGAAATACTGCAAATGTATATCCTGCTTTAATATTTGCTATTGCGGTATTAATTGCTTTCATACCTTCTCTAACATTTTCCCTATTTAGAGCTACACTTTTTAAATGTGTAATCCAGTATCCCATTATAGGTATTTTTACAAGTTCATGTTTTGCCACAAAATCTACAGGTCTTCCTATAGAATATCTTAATAAAGGAATATCTAGTATACTTTGATGGTTCCCCATAAATACACAGGTGTCATCGGGAATATTCTCTTTTCCTTCAATCCTAATATCCATCCCTATTATTTTTATTGTAAATAAGCTCCATTTTATAAAAACTTCTTGTCCATATCTCCAGGCTATATCCTCACCCTTAAATTTATGAAGATAATCTCGCTTTATACCTTTAATTCTTACCCAAATCATATATATTCCATAACATATAAATTTCAAATATTTCATATACTATCCCCTTTTCACTAATAAATTAAAATAATTATATCCTTTTAGCTTTTTTTTAGCAATAAATTCTTATTGCTTTGAATATAACTGTTTATCATGTTAAAATATTGGTGATTATACAAATGAAAAGGAGGATTTTATTGTGAAAAAGAAAATTTCAATATTAGCTCTAATAGTGTGCTTTTTCACTGTTTTTCTAACAGGTTGTACTAATACTACTCCCCCTGTTGGTGATACTAAAGGAGAAATGAAAGTACATTATATTAACGTAGGTCAAGGTGACTCTATGTTAGTACAAGTAAATGATAAAAATATGCTAATTGACTGTGGTCCTAGAAGTGGTAAGGATGAATTATTTAACTATCTTAACGAACTAAATATTAAAAAGTTAGATTATGTTATAGCTACACATCCTCATGAGGACCACATTGGAAATATGGGTGATGTAGTAAGGAAATATGAAATAGGTGCTTTTTATGCTCCCAAGGTTGAACATACTACTAAAACTTTTGAAAATATGATAGAGGCTTTACAGAAAAAGAATCTTAAGATTAATACTATTAAAGCTGGTACCGATTCTATTGATTTAGGTCAGGGAACAAGAGTATCTATATTCTCTCCAGTAAAGGATGAATACAAAGAAGGTAGCAAGCCTGATTTTAATAATTATTCCCCTATAATGAAAATAGAATTTGGATCAAACTCATTCCTATTTACTGGTGATGCTGAAAAAGAAGTAGAATCTGAGGTACTCGCAAATAAGTCCGATGTTAAAGCTGATGTTTTAAAGTTTGGACATCATGGCTCATCAACTTCAACTTCAGAGGAGTTCTTCAAAGCTGTAAATCCTTCAATAGGTGTAATATCACTAGCTGCTGATAATTCATACGGGCATCCACATAAAGAAACCCTTAAAACTATTAAGGACAATAACTTAACTGTTTATAGAACTGATAAGGACGGAGACATAGTTCTAGTTTCAGATGGTACTACAATTAAAAAGAAATAACTTGTAATAAAAAACACTCTAGTTTAGTTATTAACTAGAGTGTTTTTCTTCTATTTTATTTTGGTACTCATCTAGCTCTTCAATGGATTTTGCTACCTCATCAATAACATCAATTTCAACTTCTCTAATAACTTCATCTTCTATTCCTTCAATATCTTCAATTGACTTTATATCATTTATATCACTTTCTTCAATAATATCTTCTTCAACATATATAAACTGTTTCCAATTCACATAAATATGATAAAGATTCACAACATCCTGTTCATTATACAATAGAATTTTTTCAACCTTTTCTTTAGGCATTCTTTTAATATACTCTCTATCTTTCATTACCTTATGAAAGGTTTTCGCTAAATTTGATCCGCTAATAAGTTCGCTTTCTCTTATTATGCCAAATTGCTTTTCCAACTTTTTCAGACCTATAGAGGTACCTTTCTCTCTTTCATATTCCTTTTGTATATCTACAGAGTCAAATTCCTCTTTAAAATCATAGCCTATACCATACTTTTCAAATAAATAATTAATAACAGTGAAGTCATTATTTCCTGAGAAAGTAACAATTGCTTTCTTCCCAGCTTCCTTCATTTTAATGAAGTAATTTTTAGCTAAGTGAAGAATATCAATCGCCTCATATCTATTTTCTATCATATATTGAGTTACCTGAATGGTTTTTGAATCTTTGTCATATATACTAGCGCCAAAGACCCCAATACATTTAGGCTTTTTATAAACATAATGCTCTAAGTCAAAAAATATAATATCTTCAGGCAAATATTCCATCTTATCGTGCCGAATCATTAATTCCTCAGAAACATCCTCTAATTTTAGGGTGTTCTCTCTAATTATCACAGTACCACTCTTTTCTACACAAATTGTAAATTACCTATATCTAAGTTATAGGTAACATCTTTTCTTTCAACAATAACATTTACCTTTTCTTTTAATTCTTCATCACCTACAACCTTAGTTAGTAGTTCTTTAGTTGGGTTCATACAATATGGGTTATTAACCATCTTTAGCATAGTATAATCCCCACCTGTATCACCATATGCGTAACTTTTACTTAAATCTATATTATATAATTCTTCTAACTCTTTTATTGCTTTCTCTTTACTTACACTATCCCACATCGGAATTACTTCCCCAGTATACATATTATGTTCGTCCTGTACATAAATTGAACCTCTAAAGTCATCAAATCCATATTTATTTGCCATTTCTCTTACTAACTCGTATGGAGATCCAGAAACAGTTATTACAATATGCCCTTGTTCCTTATGCCACTTTATTCTATCCCTAGTAAATGTATAAACTCTATCGCCCTTTTGTTCTACAACTCTCTTTGCAATAAAGTCTATTTGATCTCTTTTAAGCCCCTTTATTGCATCCATATATATATCTACCATCTTTAATAGATACATATCATAATCTCCCTGTCTCTTGTCCCATTTAATAAATTCTGGTCTTACTTCATTATACCATTTTTCTCCTTGAATAATTTCATATTTTACTAATTTCTTAAAAACCTCTGTTATTAACCCTTCTCTGTAGACAGTTCCATCAATATCAAAAAATGCAGCTACCTTTTTCATTTGTATCTCCTCCTTTATACTAGTCTATACATTATATAATTATCTAATATTATACTAATATTTTTTCCTTATGCAAATCACTGTAAATTTTTCCTAATTGATAAAGAATTTCATTGACATTGTAGCCCATAAATGATATTATTATGGTAAGATGATAATGATTTTCAGTGGAGGTGATGTGTGTGTGTCTATGTGATTTAAAACTTGGTGAATTTGGCACAGTTAATATCGTAAAAGGAAATGAAAAACTTGCCAAAAGATTGTCAGCTCTTGGATGCATCGAAGGGACAGAAATTCAAATGAAAAGAATCGCACCTTTAGGTGACCCAATTATAGTAAATCTAAGGGGATTTGATTTAGCTATTAGAAAAAATGATGCCAAAAATATAATTTTGCAAAAGTAAAGGGGATATTATATGACTACAATTGCTCTTCTTGGTAATCCAAATGTGGGTAAAACAACACTATTTAATGCCTTAACTGGCTCAAAACAATATGTTGGAAACTGGCCTGGTGTTACTGTAGATAAAAAAGAAGGATACTTCGGGGAAATAAAAATAGTAGACCTTCCAGGGATATATGCTATGGATACTTTTTCAAATGAAGAAAAGGTAGCAAAGAAATTTATTGAAGGTGATGAAGTAGATTTAATTCTAAACATCGTAGATGCTTCGAATTTAGATAGAAATCTCTACTTAACAACTCAATTAAAACAATTTAACA
Source organism: Clostridium zhoujianii (assembly GCF_051590805.1). Lineage (NCBI taxonomy): Bacteria > Bacillati > Bacillota > Clostridia > Eubacteriales > Clostridiaceae > Clostridium > Clostridium zhoujianii. The sequence goes on along the minus strand of NZ_JBPUTF010000001.1, from coordinate 841,617 downwards.
AACCTATAATATTAGCTGTTAACATGGTTGATATTGCAGAAAATAAAGGAATTATTATTGATTATAAAAAACTTGAAACCTTATTTAATATAAAGGTTATTCCAATATCTGCTTCAAAAGGAACTGGATTAGATGAACTTAAGTCTGAACTATCTTCAAATAATATTTCTTATACAAATGATAGTGAAAAATTTAACTTTCCTTCTGAAAAAGAAGCTTACGCTTATATAGAAGATGCTTTACTAAAATGTAATAAGTTTACTAAAGATAATAAGACGACTTTTTCAGATAAGTTAGACAAAGTACTACTTAATCCATTTTTAGCTTACCCTATATTTATATTAATGATGATTTTAATGTTCCAAGTTACTTTTGCTTGGGTTGGACAACCTCTATCAGATATGTTAGATGGACTTTTAAATGATTCATTTATGCCATGGTTAAGTGATATGCTTTCAAGCTCCTCTCCTTGGTTCCAGTCATTAATTGTTGATGGAATCGTGGGCGGAGTTGGTGGAATTCTTGTATTACTTCCAGTAATACTTGCCTTATTCGTATGTATAACTATTTTAGAAGATAGTGGATATATGGCTAGAGTAGCTTTTATAATGGATAAACTCATGAGAAAAATGGGCCTTTCAGGTAAAGCTTTCATTCCAATGATTGTAGGATTCGGATGTACAGTTCCTGCTATTATGAGTGCAAGAACCCTTGAAAGTGAAAAGGATAGAAAGCTTACTGCTTTACTAGTTCCTTTAATGTCTTGTAATGCAAGACTTCCTGTTTACACAGTATTTGCAGCTGTATTTTTCTCTGAACATCAAGGCTTAATAGTTGCTTCACTTTACTTTTTAGGTGTTTTACTAGCATTTCTAATTGGAATACTATTTAAGAATACAATATTTAAGAAAGATGAAGAGCCTTTTATAATCGAATTACCTGAGTACAAGAAACCTGAACTTAAGTCTGTGTTAAAGCAAACTTTTGATAAAGCTAAAGGATTCTTAAAGAAAGCTGGAACTATAATATTTGCTATGACTGTAGTTATTTGGTTCCTATCAAACTTTAGCTTTACTGGAATGGTTGATGATGTTAATAATAGTATTTTAGCTGGTATAGGTTCTGTAATTGCCCCAATATTTAGCCCGTTAGGATTTGGTAATTGGCAATCAGCAGTTTCCTTACTATCAGGACTGTTAGCAAAAGAAACAATAATTGCTTCAATGGAAGTTATATTTGCTGGTGATTTAGCAGTTACTCTTACATCACACTTTAATGCATTATCTGCTTATTCATTCTTAGTATTCATATTACTTTACACACCTTGTGTATCAGTAATTGGAGCTATGAAAAAAGAGTATGGTGGTAAATTAACTTTATTCTCAGTATTCTATCAACTTGGTTTAGCTTGGATAGTTTCCTTCTTAGTCTTTAACATAGGTAATCTAATATTTTAATTAAAGAAGGTGAAACCTTATGGAAATTATAATAACTATAGGAATTGTTGCCCTTGCTGGCTTCATAATTTATAAAAACATAAAGACCTCATCAAAAGGCAATTGCAATTGTGGTACATGCTCTAAGAGCTGTCCATCTAGAAAAGCTGAGGTAGATAAAATAGATTTAGTTAAGTAATATTAAAGTAAAAAAAGGAGAAGCTTTTAAGCTTCTCCTTTTTCATCTTCTTCTACCTTATCTATTTTATCCTCTTCTTCAATTCGTTTTATTAAAACTTTATTTTTCTCCTTAAAATAACTAACCTTTCTTTCATAGAAAATATTAATTGTAGCCATCGTTGGAGATGCAAGTAACATTCCTATAGCTCCAAAATAACCTCCTCCTATCATTACTGCTAGAATAATATAAAAAGGCTTAACTCCAACTTTTTCTCCAATTAACTTAGGATCTAAGTACCAAGCATCAAACTGCTGCAGCGCTAATAAAAACAAGAATATCATTATCGCCATCATCGGTGATACAAATATGCCTATAACTGCCCCTACTAATTCACCTACAAGTGGTCCAAAATAAGGTATCATATTTGTTATCCCAACAATTAAAGCTATTAATATAGCATAAGGTGCTTTAATTATTAATAGTCCTATTAGTGCCATAAATCCAATAATAGCTGAGTCTATAGCTTTAGTTCCAATATATAATCCTATCATCTTGTTGTAGGTTCTAATCCACTCTATAATTTTACTTCCTCTATGTTCTTTAAAAATCATATAAATAAAAGTCTTACTTTCTTTTATGAAACTTTCTTTATCTAGTAACACATAAATTGCTATTAAGAACCCAAAACCAACCTTAACTAAATTAGTAGTTATAGAAACAATGGATGTTATTGATCCTTCAAGCATTCCCACCATAATTGTTCCAACCTTGCTTGATATTACGGACACATAATCTAGTAAACCAGAATCTTTTATTAGTTCATATACATTTTCATTTTTCAAGGAATTATTAATCCACCCCTGAACTACTTCCATGTATTTAGGGACATCCGCTGTTATGGAAATAATACTATCCACGATACTAGGAACTACATATACAAAGGCAATTCCTATTAACCCTGTAATTATCACATAGGTTAAAAGTATAGCAAGTCCCCTCTTCATTTTCAGCTTCTTTTCAAAGAGATTCATAACAGGATTCAATATATAAGCAAAGATTAATGCATATATAAATGGCGATACAATAGATAGTAATTTCTTTATTAGGTCAAAAAAAACACTGTAATTATCTATTAGTTTATATCCTATAACACCTATTAATAAACATATTAAAATATCTTTATATTTAAAATTTTTTCCTAAAAACAATGTTAGACAACACCTCCAAATTAATTTATTAATTATTATATCATAACTTCAACATAATACTCCAATAGCTTATCTTATTTTAAAATTTACCATATTATTTATTGGCTATGTACTAGCATCTTTAATCATAGAACTATAGTTACAATATAGGTACTTTAATTTACCTTTAATGATTATAATAAGATCCTACGGATTGGAGTATATTAACAAAAGAGATTCTACCTAAGCAGAATCTCTTTTATATTTAAGTTACATCTTCTCAACTACATCTAAACCAATTAAATCTAATCCATTCTTTATAACTTGACAAGTAGCCTCAACTAACTTTAATCTTGTAGCTTTTAATGATTCATCTTCTAAGTTTAATACTGAATGAGCATTATAGAACTTATTAAAGCTCTTAGCAACTTCTATAACATATCTTGTTAATATTGAAGGCTCTAACTTATCTATAGCTAGAAGTATTTGTTTATTAAAGTTTTCTAGAGTCTTAACTAATTCAAATTCTTCCTTTGAATTTAACTTACTATAATCAACTTCTCCTGTAACTCCTTCTGCCCTTCTTAATATACTCTTAGCTCTTGCATATGAATATTGAACATAAGGACCTGTTTCACCTTCAAATGAAAGTATTTCCTTCCAATCAAAAACTATATCCTTCTCTCTTGAATTCTTTAAGTAAGTAAAGATAACGGCTCCAACACCGATCTTCTTCGCTACTTCTTCTTTATTTTCTAAATCTGGATTCTTTTCATTTATAACTTCTAAAGTCTTATCTACTGATTCTCTTATTAGGTCATCTAATAATACAACCTCACCCTTTCTTGTTGAAAGCTTTCTATCAGCAAACTTAACCAATCCAAATCCTACGTGTGTACAATCCTTAGCCCATTCATGTCCTGAAAGCTCTAATACCTTAAATACTTGCTTAAAGTGTAATGCTTGTGGTGAACCAACTACATATACACTCTTATAGAAGTCATAAGTCTTCTTTCTATACATAGCAGCTGCTAGATCTCTTGTAGCATATATAGAAGCTCCATCCCCCTTTAATACGATACATGGTGGCATATTGTAATCTTCTAGCATTACAACTTGTGCTCCATTACTTTCAACTAATAAATTCTTATCCTTTAATTCTTGAACTACTACATCCATCTTATCATTGTAGAAGGCTTCTCCAGCAAATGAATCAAAATCTACACCTAAGATTCCATATACTCTTTCAAATTCCTTTAAGCTTAAATCTCTAAATCTAGTCCATAAAGCTTGTGCCTCTGGATCTCCATTTTCAAGGGCCTTAAAGTAAGCTCTTCCTTCATCTTCTAATGATGGGTCCTTTTCAGCTTCATCATGGAACTTAACATATATTCTTAATAGCTCATCAATAGCATTCTTTTCTAATGCTTCTTCATCAACCCATCTATGATAAGCAGATATTAACTTACCAAATTGAGTACCCCAGTCACCTAAATGGTTTATTCCAACTGTATTATACCCTTCTTTTTTGAACATCTTATATAGTGCATTCCCAATTGCAGTTGAGAATAAATGTCCAACGTGGAAAGGCTTAGCTATATTTGGTGAGGAATATTCAACACATACATTCTTTCCTTCTCCTACAGTTGAAGCACCATAGTTGTCTCCTTCTGATAATACCTTTTCTATAGTATTCTTAGTAAAATCACCTTTATCAGCAAAGAAGTTAACATAAGGTCCTAAATTTTCAATTCTTTCAAAACCTTCTTTATCTAACTTTTCACTTAATTCTTGAGCTATCATATTAGGTGCTTTTCTCATAACCTTTGCTAATTGGAAACATGGAAATGCAAAGTCTCCCATTTCTGGTCTTGGTGGAATTTCTATTAATTGCTCTATTTTTTCAATCTCTAAATCAACCTGTTCTTTAATTAATTTAGCAACTTTCTTTTTGTAATCCATAATGATCCTCCTCTAATTTTGAAAATAAAAAAACCGCCTCTATAAAAAGAGACGGAGTAATCCGCGGTACCACTCTAATTGCAATAAATGCCACTCAAACTAATAACGCAATCTCTTGCGGCATACCCTACTCATTTCAGGCTGCTTCTCCAAGGCTCTCTTCTACTTAACCTATTCACAGGGCTTACACCATCCCCCACTCGCTTACAAATTAGCTAAATATACTTTCCTCTTCATCGAAATTTCTATATTATTCTTCTATACATTATACATAATAATAAGTTTTTATGTCAATATGCAATTTTCATAACAAATACTTAATTTACTGTAGTATAATAGTAACAACAATTTAAATTTATAAATGACTTAAGGAGTTAATTATGAACAGGGTAGGAGTAATAGACATTGGTGCTAATTCAGTAAAATTTATGCTAACAGAAGTAGAGGAGGATGGCTATTTTCGAATAATAGATGAGTTAACCTCTTCCCTTAGGCTTTGTTATGATTTACTTGATGGGGATGAAATTTCAGATAAAAAAATAAATGAAACTATATCCACATTAAAAACATTTAAATCATTATGTTCAGTTTCAGGTGCAAATGAAATAATTGCAGTTGCAACTGATGCTTTTAGATTTGCAAGGAATAAAGATACCTTTATACAGAGGATCAAAGAAGAACTAGGTATAGATGTAGTAGTTCTATCTGCAGAAGAAGAAGTATATTATAACTATTTAGGTGTTATTAACAGTATATATTTTAATAATTCATTACTAGTTGATATTGGTGGTAGCTCTACTCACCTAGCTTGGATTATTGATGGAGATATAAAAGAAAGCGTAACTTTGCCTATTGGTACTGTAAATCTTACATATAAATATAATCTTCAGGATAGAATTCTTAAAGAAGATTTAGAAGATGCTATAACACATGTACAGGATCAGCTTAATTCTTTAGATTGGCTAAAGGAGGGTAAATTTGATTCTGTTATTGGAGTTGGTGGAACTCTACGTTCTCTTGGAAAAATTAATAGACTAAGAACTAGGTATCCTTTTGATATTAGTCATAATTATATAATGTCAGATTTAGACGTCCATGATGTATATAATTTAGTTAAGTGTAAAGACCTAAAGCTTAGAAGAAAAGTTGAAGGTCTATCCTATGAACGTTCAGATATTATTGTAGGTGGTTTGGCTATATTTAGCCAAATTATTGATGTTGTTCATAACCAAAGTATCATTATTTCTGGCAGAGGCTTACGTGAGGGTATTATGTATGAATATATAAATACTCATACTAATCCTATAACTGATATTTTAGATTATAGTATAAATGGAATATTGGAGAGTCTTAATATAAATAAGTATCATGCTAAAAATGTTTATTGGCTAAGTACAGAGCTATTTGAAGCCTTTAAACCCCTACATCATCTTAGTAATGAATATGATCATATATTAAAGACTGCTGCTATGCTTCATGATTGTGGTATTAATATTGACTACTATAACCACCATAAACATACTTTCTATATTATACTAAATTCTTATTTTAACGGATTAACTCAAAAAGAACTATTGTTAAGTGCTGCTGTTGCTGCATCCCATAGAAATAATAGTTACCATTTACCATTGCCTCAATTCTGTTCAATAATAAATAAATTAGATTTAAAGATAATAGCTGAGTTGGGCGTAATAGTTAGGATTGCAGAAAGCTTAGACAGAAGCTTAGAAGGTGCTGTTAAAAAAGTAAATGTTATTATAAATGATGAGGATGTAACTATACAAGTTTCCTCTCAGCTAGATTTGGATTTAGAAATAAGACAAGCTTTACGTTGTTCTTGTAAATTCAAAGAAGTATATAATAAAAATTTAATTGTAGAAAAAGTTGAATTTTAAAATAAAAGCGTGGATATGCCACGCTTTTACTTATTGATTAAGTTATAACCCTCTAGATACTCTATTATAATAAAGTTGCTGTTAAGCACATAGTCTTCATGCCTAAGCCTGTAAATTTAGTTTCATATTCAGTCATTATATTATTTTCAAAATCAGAATTATGTAGGTCGTATGTAATGAAATCTATTCTAAAACCACATTCTTTAAAGTATTCCTGTGAATCATTAAATAAATCTGTATCATCGGTTTTAAACCATACTTCTGAACCTGGCTTTAGGAACTTCTTATACTCAGTTAAGAATCTTGTATGAGTTAATCTTCTCTTATTATGTCTATCTTTTGGCCATGGATTACAGAAGTTTATATATAACTTTTCTATTTCATCCTTTTCGAATAAATCTGCAATAAAGCTAATATTTAAAGCTACTAATCTTGCATTAGCCACCTCTGCCTCCTGTACGTTTCTTAAGGCACATACTAATACTTCATCTTTAAGATCTACTGCCACATGGTTAATATTAGGATATCTAAGACAATTTTGAGTAAGGAATCCACCTCTTCCACAACCTAATTCTAAGTGAATAGGATTATTATTACCAAACTCTTCTTTCCACTTTCCTTTTAAAGCTGTAGGTTTTTTTATAAAAAGTTTGCTATCCTCTAATTCTGGTCTAGCTCCCCAATTCTTTCTTAATCTCATATTTACATCCTCCTAAGTTAGAAAATTAATCCTAAAAGGCTACTAACAATAGCCATTATAGTTTTCATTATAAATTTTACTGGAACCATTATAACATTTGATCCAACTAATAGTATACCTAGTAAAATAATATTTTGATATCTATACAAACTCTCTTGTATATTATAAAATAGATTTGGTTTTATATCTCTTAATATAGCAAAGCCATCCAAGCCTGGTACCGGTAATAAATTGAATATAAATAAACTAATATTTATAGAAAATACTGCCCACAATACCTCTACTAAAACCCTAAATACACCTATCGGCAATATTTCAGTATTTGCTTGCATTACTACCAATAATCCGTATATTAAGCATCCTAAAAAACCTAATACTAAATTTGCTAAAGGTCCAGCTAGTGTCACCTTTAAATCATCTTTATAATAGTTCTTATAAGCTGAAGGATTAGTTTGTACCGGTTTTGCCCACCCAAATCCAACTAATAATATAAGAAGAGCCCCTAATGGGTCAATATGCTTTATTGGATTTAATGTAAGTCTACCTTGGAATCTTGGAGTTTTATCACCTAATCTATCTGCCATCTTTGCATGAGCATACTCATGAAAGGTGAATGCTAATACTATTGCAGGTATTATATATAGTTTGTCTAATATATAGTCCATATTATCTCTCCATTCTAACTTTTATTATGTGAGTGGTATTATACCATAAAATAAGCCCTAAGGCATATAGCCTCAAGGCTTTAATATCTATTTTTTATCTTTCACTTCTTCCTTCTTATCTACATCAGATAAACTTTTTATGAATAACTTACCATTACTTGAACTACATATTATCTTATCTGTTAATTGAATAAACATTCCCTCATAGGAAATTGTATCACCAGTAGTTAAATTAGTTATCTTACCTTCAAGGTTATCATTTATCATAATCTCACTCTTTGAATTTACATGTATATCTTCTGGATTCTTCGATTTCTCTAAAGTCACAGTAGTCCATGATGAAGTATTCACATCTGCTTTACCGTATATTATCTTACTTATTTTATCCTCTACCATTTCTCCCATATAGATGTTATCATTATCATCTACGCTTAAAAGAGTTAGGTTTTTAGAATTATTAAATTTTAATTTATTAAGCTTCATATTTGTATATCTGTAGAATGTTTTATCTAAAGCATTTTCATAAACTAATTCATCTTTGTGCTGGAATACTTTCATACCACCAAAATTAGCAACTTTAGATGGAAGTTCTCTCTTCTTATCATTTATATCAATTCTATATATTGTGGAATTAAATCCACCTCTACTTACACTAACATACTTTGTACCACTACCTGAAGATACTATACTATCAATTTGCATCCCCTTCTGATAAGTACATAGTTCGTTAATAACTGGATTAATTGTTCCTGTTCTTGGATTATATGTGACTACCCTAATAATATTTGACCCTGAATCACCCTTTACTTTTTCCCCTATAATTAAATAGTTATCTTTGGGCAACCATGAGCTATAAATAATCTCTGCTCCCTTATCTACTAAAACTTCTTTTGTTTCTGAAGTCTTAGTATTAACTAACATAAGCTTATCTCCTTCTTTGTAGGATACATATCTTCCACTATAAGCAGAACTTACTTCTGTGGCACTTGTTGGAACATTTATACTTACTGCTTCCTTCTTTACTGCCTCAACCTCCTTCACCTTAAAATCAGATGAATGTTGAAACACTACTTTATCTAGAAATAATAAACCTGCCAGTTGCATCATTATTGATAGCATAGCCCAGGTAATAACCTTCTTAAACATGTTCATTTTACTACCTCACTTTCTACTTTACTATAAATGCTGATGCTATTGGTCTTTCACCACTTGTATTTGATGGTTCATTTATAACCTCACCATCATAATACATTGTTGTGGATCTTCCTCCATCAAGAAGCATTGCAGTAACACATTGTAATTCATACATTACTTCTTGAGCTTCCTTTACAGTAGCTGCTATTCTTGTTGCAGGTATCTTTGAATCTAAAGCAACCAATATTATTGAACCATCTGCACGTTGACCTATCATTGTCTTAGGTGAGGTCCCTAAACCACCATCTCCTGAAATTGGTCTCATTCTACCATTATAAATTAATACTGAACTGCCTCCATTAGGCAATCCAAAGCTTAAAGCATCTGTAACCCCTTCTTTTAATAATTCATCATAAGTAAAATCTCCTACGATTAATTTTCCATCTTTATTTATTGCTGCTACTGGTTGCTTTCCTTTAGTTGCACTATTATTCATATCTTTACCTTCTGATATCAGTATACCTGATGGAATACCTCCATTTGATGTCCATTCTTCTGCTCCCTGCTCATCTGTAAAGGCTCCTCCATTAATTGCAGCTATAGCATCATAATTTTCAGCTATCCTTGATGTAGATTCACCCATCGTCCCAATTTTTGAACTCACTCCAACCTTTACTCTCTTTGGATCTTTAACTATAAGTACATGACCTATAAATTTAGCTCCATTTTTTCCATCTAAAGTTTGTTCAATAATTGTATCATCTCTTCTTGTAGGAATATTTATAAGATTTAAATCTTGTTGTCCTAACTCCCCCTGTGATTCATTACTTCCTATAATTTCTGCAATTTTCTCATCAGATAAGAACATTGTTGCTAACCACTGATGACTCATTGTTCCCATAGCTGACCCTACATAAGTTCTTTTTGCTTGTTCAAATGGTCCATATAAAAGAACAAAAGGAGCTGTTGCTGCTGTAAAAACTATCATAAATACTAAAAATCCCAAAAACATTTTCCAACTAAATTTTCGCCTTTTTTTATTATTTTTATTTACACTTTTCTTTTCTATCTTTTTCATTTTATCCCTCTCCATACCAAACCTATAAAGTAATCAATTTATTAATTAGTCTGACTAATTATATAATTTATCAAGTATAAATTCAATAAAAGTAACATTATTTTAAACTTTTCCCAATTTATTCTCACTTTTGTGAGGAATAGACACCTTTTTCTATTATACTTCTATTTTTTCTACTTGTAAAACCATAATATTACTATATCTAATATTTCGCAATAATATCTCGTGGTAATAGACGCTTAAAATAATCCAGTTAAGTTATGGTATAATTATCTAATAATCATACATAACTAAGGAGATTAAAATGGATATAGATTTAATTAAAATGTTAAAAGAATCTGGTGATTATATTTCTGGTGAAGAGATAAGCAAATCATTTGGTATAACACGCTCCTCTGTGTGGAAACATATTAAAGCTTTAAAAGAGCAAGGATATAATATCGAAGGTATTTCAAGAAAAGGATACAAACTAATATCATCACCAGATTTATTATTAAGCACTGAGATTTCTGATAAATTGTCTACTTATTTTATAGGCCATAATATTGAATATTTTTCTGAAGTACAATCAACAAATGAAACTGCTAAGAATCTTGCTGTTGATGGTTTTAAAGATGGAACTATAATAATTGCAGAAGAGCAAAAAGGCGGAAAAGGTCGACTAGGTAGAAATTGGTCTTCTCCCAAAGGTGGTATCTGGTTATCAATAATTCTTAAACCTAATATTGAACCTATCCATGCATCTAAAGTTACGCAGATAGCTGCTGCTGCTTTAGTTAATGTTTTAAGGTCAATGGATATTAATGCATTAATTAAATGGCCAAATGATATCTACATAAATTCTAAGAAAGTCTCAGGTATATTAACTGAAATGAAATGCGATATGGATAGAATTAATTATTTAATTGTTGGTGTAGGTATAAATGTTAATCTAGATGAATCTGATTTAAATGATGAAATCAAAGGCATTGCTACTTCCTTAAAAATCGAAGGAAGTAAATACTATAATAGAGTTGAACTTTTAACCTTATTCTTAAAAGAATTTGAAGACCTGTACATGGCTTTTGTAAATGATAACGACTTATCTAAAGTATTATATACATGCAGAAAGCACTCGATGTTATTGAAAAAAGAGGCTTATCATGTAACCTCTAGAGGAACGGAAGCTGTTACTTGTCTTGGTATTAATGATGAAGGTGAGCTTACTATTAGAGATAGTAATGGTATTGAGAAAAGCGTTATAAGTGGAGAGATTACTTTCAGAAAATAATTTCTCTAAATGTTCTACTAAACTATAGATGTAATGTAATCTAGAACAAGGACTCTCATTTCTCTTTTCAGGTCTACTAGCTCTTCTAGAGGTAGCCTTCCAAGAAATATGAGAGTCCTTGTTCTTATTTTATATATATTTAAATTTCACCATATCCTAAGTTTACATCACATTCATAATTTCATACATCCTTAGTTGAAATCATGCACTATAATAATCTTATTCCATTTTCTTCACATAATCTATGGTTCTTCTCATCCCATACAGAAGATTGAACTTCTCCAATATGTGCTTTTCTTAAGAAGTACATACATATTCTTGATTGTCCAATTCCTCCTCCTACAGTATAAGGAAGCTTTCCTTCTAAAAGTAGCTTATGGAATTCTAATTCCCTTCTGTCATCACAGCCTGTCTTAGCTAATTGTTCATCTAAAGCTTTTTCATCAACTCTTATCCCCATTGATGATAATTCAACAGCTTTATCTAAAACTGGATACCAGAATAGGATGTCTCCATTTAACTTCCAATCATCGTAGTCTGGAGCTCTTCCATCATGCTTTTCTCCTGAATTTAGTAAATCACCTATTTTCATTATGAATACAGCACCTTCTGCCTTACATATAGCATCTTCTCTTTCCTTTGGTGTAAGATCAGGGTATCTATCCTCTAACTCTTGAGTTGTTATAAAATAAATTTCCTCCGGTAATTCCTTATTAATAGGTATTAAATTATCACATACATAGGTTTCAGTCTCCTTAAAAACTTTATATATTGTTTTAACTATATCCTTTAAGGTAGCCTCTGTTCTATCTTCTTTTGATATAATCTTTTCCCAATCCCACTGGTCTACATATACTGAATGAAGGTTATCTAAATCCTCATCCCTTCTTATAGCATTCATATCAGTATATAATCCTTTTCCTATAGGGAATCCATATCTATATAAGCTTAGTCTTTTCCACTTAGCTAGTGAATGTACTATTTCTACATACTCATTAGTAGCCTTTAAGTCAAAACTAACTGGTCTTTCAGCCCCACTTAAGTTATCATTTAATCCTGTTTCTGCTCCTACAAATAATGGTGCAGATACTCTAATTAAATTAAGGTTCTCTGCTAAGGTTTTTTCAAAAAAGTCTTTAATCTTTTTTATGTGAATTTCTGTCTCTATTAGTGTTTTTTCGCTTTTATATCCTTTTGGGATTATTAGCCCTTCTATTTCCATTTTTTCTCCCCCTTAGACTCTATCCAATTGCTATCATTTCTAAGACTCTCGCTTTTTATATCCGGTGATAAGCGCCTGGATTGGTTCTTCTATGTTTCAGATGTAGTAGATATTTCTTTTAAGAAAAATTCCATTTGATACTAAGAATAACTTTATAGAAATAATTATATCAAATTCTAGAAAAAAACAAAGCCTTTATTAGTTATTTTCTAATAAAGGCTTTAAAATTAATTTAAATTTTACATTGTTCAAGATGTCCTTTTAATATATCAGCAGACTTCTTTAGCTTTTCTTCCTCATCCTTGCTTAATGGAATTTCTATAACCTTAGTAGCACCTTTTGAATTTACTACACTTGGTATAGCTAAGTAAATATCATTTATTCCATATTGTCCTTCAAAAAGACTAGATACAGTAAGAATACTGTTTTCATCTCTAAAGATAGCTTCTACAATTCTATTTATTGCAAGACCAACAGCAAAGTAAGTGGCCTTCTTCCTCTTAATAATTTCATAAGCTGCGTTCTTAACGTCTTCTTCAATTACTCTCTTAATATCATCATCCCATTCAAATTCAGATTTAGATACATAGTCTTCAAACTCATCTACCCCTATTCTTGCCTTACTCCATGTAACTACTTCACTATCTCCATGTTCTCCAATAACATATCCGTGAATATTATTATTGTTAACATTGAAGTACTTTCCTAGTACATATTTTAATCTTGAAGTATCTAAAACTGTACCTGAACCTATAACTCTTTCCTTAGGGAACCCTGATAATTTATAAGTTATATAAGTTAGTACATCAACTGGATTTGAAACTACTAACAAAATTGACTCAGGGCTTAGCTTAGCTAGTTCTGGAACGAAACCTTGGAATATTTTATAGTTTTTATCTATAAGATCTAATCTTGTTTCTCCCTCTTTTTGCCCTGCTCCTGCTGTAATAATTATTATATCTGAGTCTTTAGTTTCACTAAGACCACCTGCATATATATTAACTGGTTTTACAAAGGATGTACCATGAACAAGGTCCATAACTTCCCCTAATGCTTTATCCATATTTATATCATAAATACATATTTCTGTTGCTATCCCACTATTCATTAATGCATAGGCTGTTGTAGCACCTACAAACCCTGCTCCGACTATTGATATTTTTCTTTTTCCTTCATGAATCATAATAGACCTCCTCAAAATAATACAGTTACATTTCTATTTTTCCATTTGTACTATATTTTATCCATACTTTATATTAACATTATATTCTAAATAATAATTATTATCAACTATTTTCTGGTAATCTCTTAATTCATATGCTTTTTATTTATTTTTTCTTTTAACAAATTTTTATCTTTTCCTCTATTTATACACAAACTAAAAATATAATAATATTATTAAATTTTTATATTTACATCAAACTATTAAAAGTTTAATATAATTATTATGATTATTTTAATCTGAAATTGGAGGAGAAAGATGGATATAAATATTATAGGTGTTCCTATGTTCTATGGTTGTGATAGACCTGGAGTTGAAGAGGGGCCAGACACCCTTAGAAAGAATGGACTAGTTGATTTATTCAGGAAGGAACATACGGTTACTGATTTAGGTAATATTTCGGTACAAGATATATCCTCTGAGGATAAATTCTCTAATAATATAAATATGAAGTACATAAAAGAAATACTAAGAATAAATGAAAATTTAGCTGAATCTGTATACACATCATTAGATCACAATAAGCTACCACTTGTAGTGGGTGGAGACCATGCATTAGCTCTTGGAAGTGTTGCTGGATCAGGCAAATATTTTGGACAAGATTTTGGTGTTATTTGGGTTGATGCACATGGTGATATAAATACTGATTCTACTTCCCCTTCCGGTAATGTTCATGGTATGCCTCTTGCTGCATCAATGGGAATCGGAAATAGTATGTTAACTGAATTATTCTCTAAGGATATAAAGGTTAATTCAGAAAATGTATTTATTTTAGGTGCTAGAGACCTTGACGAAGGAGAGGTTAATCTAATTAAAGAAAAAAACTTACACGTTTGGACAATGAATGATATAAAGGAAATAGGTCTTATTAATTGTCTAGATGAACTAAAAGCAAAAGTTAATGAAAAAAATATAAACAATATTCATTTAAGTTTTGATATCGACTCTATCGACCCTTATTTCGTTCCTGGGACAGGTACACCTGTAGATGACGGATTATCATTAGATGGTGGTAAAGAGGTTATTAGGAACCTCCTAGGTACTAATAAAATAAAGTCAATTGACTTTGTAGAATTTAATCCTAATTTAGATGATACAGATAAAACATTAAATAATTGTATTTCACTATTAGAGGAGATTAGTGATTCTCTATAGTTATTAAGACTTGAAATATGTTATAATTGCATTATTGTTTTTATTTTGACTGGAGGAATTCTAATGAAGTTATTAATATTTGATACAGAAACAACAAGTTTAAAACCTGGACATATATGTCAGTTAAGTTATATTACAATTGATGCATCTGCAAAACCACAAGTTACTAAAGGAAAGAATCTTTTCTTTACTGTTGATGAAATGGATCCTGCTGCTGAGGCTATACATGGATTTTCATTAGAAAAGTTATATGATCTTTCAAATGGAAAATATATCGAGGACTCTTTAGAAGACTTTATTTCAGATTTTGAAGCTGCTGATTTTATTATAGGACATAATGTTAATTTTGATATACGTTTCCTTAAAATAGAATTAGAAGGAATGTGCATTGATTATGAACCAAAGAATGTTTTCTGTACAATGCAATATTATAGAGATATTTGCAGAATACCAAAAGCAAATGGTGAAATTAAAAATCCTAAATTAGAAGAGGTTATTAATTTCCTTAATATTACTAAGGAACAAATCACTAAGAAGGCTGATGAGTTATTCCAAGGAAGTGGTGACTATCATGATGCTAGATTTGATACAACCGCTACTTACCTTCTAATTATTGAAGGATTGAAAAAAGGATATATTCCAAGAGGATACTTTACTGAAAAATTAAAATAAACTTTAAGTTAAAGGTTGTACATTTATTTTTTATGTACAACCTTTAACTTTTACTTTATATTATATTTATTACTAAGTTCAATTCTTTCTTTAACAGTTGGATGATCATAGGCTAACCATTTATATAAATTATCTACATCTACAGGAATCAAATTTGATTTTATAAACTTAATTTCTAAGGCACCATTTGTATATTTATCATTAGTAAGTTCCATAGCAAACACATCTGCTTCTACCTCTATTTTCCTTGAATAGGAACTATTTAATGGCGTTAGCAATAATCCTATAAGATTTAATGCAAATATAATCAGTGGAATATTATCTATTACCCTATAATCTTTTCCTTTATACTTTCTCATAATATTATGAAGTACTAATAGGGTTAACATGGTTGTCAATGAAGATATAAGAATGGACATTGGAATATGATTCAACTTATAGTGTCCCATCTCATGTGCTGCTACTGAGAGTATTTCATCCTCACTTAATCCCTTAAGAGTTGTGTCCCAAAAGACTATTCTTCTACTATTATTAATTCCTGTCATATATGCATTCATAGAATTTGTTTCTCCACTTTTGGGTATTACCATTACTTCTAGATTGTCAATACCAGCTTCCTTAGATAAGACTAATATCTTTTCTTTTAATTCCCCATCCTCCATAGCTATTAAATCATTTTTCATTTCATCTATATATGGATATAGGTAATTGGATATTAATGAGCATGCTATTAATACTGTTGCCACATAATAATACCATCTTTTAGATTTAATATATAATATATATACCACCATTACTACGGGTAATGCTATTGTTAAATCTAAAAGGCTATCTATAAAATATCCCTTAAAGAACTCTAAAAATGTTGCATTACTTAAACCAACTAACCTAGCTCTATAAAAAGCACTAAATAATATCTTTGGAAAGATTAATACTTCTGTAAATAAGGAGTATAAAAGACATATAGCTCCACCTTCTATTATCTTATATTTGAAATTCCTTCGTTTTATTATCCCTACCCCATCATAGCAAAAGAATAGTAATGGTATAATTAGTCCAATAGTCAATCCACTAAAAAAATACACTCTAGAAAATTGATAATTAGCCTCAACCTTTGCTGGTATTTCTGGTATCTCTATCTTTCCCTCTTCTACCTTAATCTCTACATTAATTTCACTTTGTAATGCCTCCTTATTCTTATATTCCAAAAACATTGTTATGGAAAATAAAAATATAAATATAAGTGCAAATGCTAATAAACCTCTTAAAAGAAACTTTTTCATCTAATCTCCTCCATCCCTTATTAGTATATTTTATCTCTCTTAAAAATATATCAAAAATTTCCTTGTAAACATTTAACTTAATTTATTGAGATAATTGTAACTTTTGATTTTTTTATGTATAATAGATGTAGGATATACGGGAGGACTTATTATGAATTATAAAACTAAAAACGCAAGAAACGCACTTATAACATTAATTTTATTAACTACAGGTTTTTATTTCTTCTTTATGAAGCTTTGGTTAGCACTAATAATTAGTGTATTCCTTACAATTACTATGTTCTTTACACCTAGTAAAATTGAAAAAGCTAAAAAGAAGGCTGAACAACAAGAAGCTGCTATTACTAAGGATGTAAATCCAAAGGAAATCAGTGATGATGACCTTAATAATTTAGATCTAAACAATGTTGAAGGCTTTAATATTGATGAAAATAAAAAGGATGCTAACTAAGCATCCTTTTCTTATTTAATAAGATCTTTATATCCTTCACAAATCTTTTTATCCATTGCTGGAACTCCATCTAATGGATACTTAATGCCTAAGCTTTCATACTTGTTAATACCTAGAAGGTGATATGGCAAAAGCTCTACCTTTTCTACATTTGGAATATCCTTTATGTATTCATTAAACTTTTTAATATGTTCTTCTCCATCAGTTATACCTGGTACTACTACGTGCCTTATCCACATCTTTGTATTGTTCCTTTTCATTGCTTCTAAGAAGTTTAAAGATTCATCTATTTCCATAAGAGTAATATCTTTGTATCCCTCTCTTGTAATGTGTTTTATATCGAATAAAACTAAATCTGTATACTTAAGAATTTCATCATAGTCACCAAAACCATAACCAGATGTATCTAGGCAAGTTCTAATCCCTTTGTCCCTGCATAATTTAAGTGTCTCTAAAAGGAATTCCGGCTGTCTCAAAGGGTCTCCCCCTGAAAATGTTACTCCCCCTCCACTTCTTTCAAAATAGCTTCTAAATCTAGCTATTTTATTTACAAGCTCCTCTGGAGTATATTCTTCTCCTCCATTAGGCGTCCATGTATCTGGATTATGGCAGAATTTACACCTTAGTGCACATCCTTGAAAGAATACTACTACTCTTATTCCTGGTCCATCTACAAGCCCCATTGATTCAATTGAATGTATATTACCTTTAACCATCTTATCCCCCGCTTAAATAAAATCTATGTATATTTCTATTATTTCTAATTACCTATATCTATACTATAGTACATATCCTCTAAATATAAAAGAGGTATAAGGAAGACTTTCTCCCTATACCCCTATAAACTATATTATAAACTTTCGTGGAATGTTCTGCTTATAACTTCTAATTGTTGTTCTCTAGTAAGTCTGTTGAAGTTAACTGCATAACCTGAAACTCTTATTGTTAATGTTGGATACTTTTCTGGATTTTCCATAGCGTCCATTAAAGTTTCTCTGTTTAATACATTAACATTTATGTGATGAGCTCCTTGTACAAAGTATCCATCTAAGATTGATGCTAAGTTATTAATTCTTTGCTCTTCATCTTTTCCTAATGCTTCCGGAACTATTGAGAATGTATTAGATACACCATCTTGACATATTCCATTGTAAGGAATCTTTGCTACTGAGTTAAGTGATGCTAATGCTCCATTTTCATCTCTTCCATGCATTGGGTTAGCTCCTGGTGCTAATGCTTCTCCTGCTTTTCTTCCATCTGGAGTAGTACCAGTTTTCTTACCATACATTACATTTGATGTAATTGTTAAAGCTGATAATGTGTGGATAGCATCTCTATATAATGGGTGTTTCTTAAGTTCTGATGAGAACTTAGTAACTAATTCTACACCTAAGTCATCTGCTCTATCATCATCATTACCGTACTTAGGGAAATCTCCAACTGTTTCGAAATCAACAGCTATACCTTGTTCATTTCTTATTGGCTTAACCTTTGCATACTTAATTGCTGATAATGAATCTATAGCAACTGAAAGACCAGCAATACCAAATGCCATTAATCTTTCTACATTTGTATCATGTAATGCCATTTGTCCTGCTTCATAAGCATATTTGTCATGCATATGATGAATTATATTCATTGTATCAACGTAGATTTTTGCAACATACTCTAAAACCTTATCGTAGTTAGCTTTTACCTTATTGAAATCTAAAACGTCCCCTTCTAATTCTTCTATTCCAGGTACTACTAAAGTTCCCTTCTTTTCATCTCTTCCACCATTTATAGCATATAATAATGATTTAGCAATATTTGCTCTAGCTCCAAAGAATTGCATTTGCTTACCAACCTTCATAGCTGATACACAACAAGCAATAGCGTAGTCATCACCATATATTGGTCTCATAACTTCATCATTTTCATATTGGATAGCATCTGTCTTTATTGATATATCTGCACAGAACTTCTTAAAGTTTTCTGGTAAACTTGGTGACCATAAAACTGTAAGGTTAGGTTCTGGTGCTGCACCTAAGTTAATTAATGTGTGTAAATATCTATATGAGTTCTTTGTTACAAGAGCCTTACCATTGATACCCATACCACCAATTGATTCTGTTACCCATGTTGGATCTCCACCAAATAATTCATTATATTCAGGAGTTCTTAAATGTCTAACTAATCTTAATTTAATAATAAATTGATCTATCATTTCTTGAGCTTCTACTTCAGTAATAACTCCAGCTTCTAAATCTCTTTCTATATACACATCTAAGAAGTTAGAAGTTCTTCCTAAAGAAGTTGCAGCTCCATTATTTTCCTTAATACCAGCAAGGTATCCAAGATATGTCCATTGAACAGCTTCTCTTGCATTAGAAGCTGGCTTTGATATATCACAACCATATTTAGATGCCATTGATTTAATTGCTTGAAGTGCTCTTATTTGCTCATTTACTTCTTCTCTTTTTCTTACTAGCTCATCAAGCATATCACCTTTAAGTTCTTCTAAATCTTTCTTTTTATCTTCTATTAAATAGTCAACACCATAAAGAGCTATTCTTCTGTAGTCACCTATAATTCTTCCTCTACCATAAGCATCTGGAAGACCTGTTAAAAGACCTGCAGATCTTGCTGATCTTATTTCAGATGTATAGGCATCAAAAACTCCTTCATTATGAGTTTTTCTATACTTAGGGAATTGATCATTTATAGTCTCGTCTAGTTCATATCCATATTCCTTTAATGATTGATGTACCATTCTAAATCCACCAAAAGGATTAACTATTCTCTTAAGTGGTGCATCAGTCTGAAGTCCTACTATAACTTCATTATCCTTATCTATGTATCCAGGTTCGTAATTATCTATTCCTGATACTCTATCTGTTGCAACATCAATGATACCCTTCTTAACTTCTTCAACTATAAGATTATGGCACTTTGCCCAAACCTTATCTGTCTTTTCTGTAGTCCCTACCAAGAAGCTTGAATCCCCTTCATAAAGCTTATAGTTCTTTTGAATAAAGCTTCTCACATCTATTTTGTCTTGCCAGCTTCCGCCTTTAAAACCTTCCCATTGTTGAAACATAGTTGCCTCCCCATTCTATATAATATTTTTTGGAAAGAGTTTGTTAAATCTTTCTCAATATCATTCTAAAGCATAAATTCAAATTTTGAAAGGATTATTTTTCAAATTCTTCATATTTTCATTATTTTTTCTGATTTTAGGTTGTTTTTAATAAATATTATCCACTTTTCTAAGAATTTCTTGGTCTAATTTCATATTATTATAAATATACATTTTATATTAATTTTTTTAAATTTTTGTGAAATAACTAAATACTATAGATCCTGAATAGTATAATTAGTTCTAAAATATAATAAATATATATTTTCTTAAAAGGAGGGCATAATGAAAAAAATAATATTAAAATGGTTAACTATAGTAATAGTACTATCACTAATCCTACTAGGAATCTATATAGCTCTTAATTACTATAAAACTAATAAGTCTAAAGTAAGGATTGAAAATAACTCTATTACCTCAAGTTTATTAGTTGATAATAACTTCAAAAGTGTATATAGTCCTAAAATTACTTTTGATGATATGTCAATTAGCACAGTTAATAATGTTACTTTAAATATTCTTGAAAAGAATAATATCAAAGATGTACCTATCCTATTAAAAGCTCAAAGGTACTATATTCCACTAAAATACATATCAAATACTTTAGGGTATACTCTTGATGAGTCAAAAGATAATATTAGTTTAAATAATTCTATTCATAATATAGAATTAACCCAAAGTAACTATACCCTAGATTCCCATTCAGGTAGTTTACGTGGAAATTTAATTAAGAAGTTTAATGAAAATTATATTTCAATTTCTGATATAGAAGAGATTTTTGGAATGATTTCAATCTTTGACTTTAGTAAAAATAGCATAACTCTTATTCCTTCAAATGTTACAGAAACAACTCCTCCTTCTCTTGAAGATGGTAAAAATATCGCTTTAATGAGATTTGAAGATTTCACTGCTGGTGATTCTATGTTAGTTGATAAAAATCAAGTGAAGGTAAAAGCTATGGCAGACCTTTTATATTCAAAAGGATTAAAATTCCATGTATCATGGATTCCTAGATTTAAAGCTCCTACTGATAATATTGATAATGATTTACTTAGTAATAATAATATACAGAATGTAGGCTTTGTTAATCTACTAGATTATCTTATTAATAAAGGTGGTAAAATTGGACTACATGGTTACACTCATCAATATGGTGACTCAAGAAGTGCTGTGGGTGTTGAGCTTTCAAAGGATGTAAATAATACTGAAGAGAAAACAAGAAAAGTAATTGAAAACGCAATAGATACAGCTAGCGGACTAAATATACCTACAACCTATTTTGAAACCCCACACTATACAGATACAACTGATCAACAAAAAATAATTGAAGACTATTTCCAACTTATTTATGAGCCCTATGATTACACTAAGAAGAACATCTATAAAACTAATAATAATCTATATATTCCTACCGCCTTAGGTTATGTAGAAAATAATAATTACTCAAATATAACAAATTCTCTTATAAAGAAAGATCCAAAGATACTACAAAGCTTTTTCTATCACCCTTCCATAGAAGTAGATTATATGGACTATAATACTGATAACAATAGACTCAATGTTACCTTTAAGGATAATTCACCATTAAAGAACATAATAAAGGTAATGGAGGAAAATAACTATGTAACTATACATGTAGATGAACTTAAAAAGAAATAAAAGAAAAAGGTCAACTCCATTACATATGCAATGGAGTTGACCTTTTTATAATAACCAAATACTACTTAGCTCCGTATACCTTATAGTACTCTTCTATTCTTCCCTTTATTTCATCATCTATAATTACCTTACCATTAATTTCTTTGTTATATAGATAATCAATGACTTCAGCCATCGTAACTATAGCACAAGCTTTAAAGCCATATTTCTCTTCTAATTCAACTAAAGCTGACTTTTCACCTTGCCCCTTTTCCATTCTGTTAACAGATATCATTAATCCTACTGCATTAACATCTGCTTGTTCCTTAAGGATTGGCATTGTTTCATAAATTGACTTTCCTGATGTAGTAACATCTTCTACTATTAAAACCTTATCTCCATCACTTAGCTTTCCACCTAGTAGTATTCCTGTATCCCCATGATCCTTAACTTCTTTTCTGTTACAGCAATAGCTAACATCAATTCCGTACATATCACTTAATGCCATAGTTACTGTTACACTTAATGGAATTCCCTTATATGCAGGTCCAAAAACTATATTATAGTCATCTCCAAAGTTTTCCTTTATTGCAGCTGCATAATACTCACCTAATCTTTTAAGTTGGCTCCCTGTTTTGTAGTTTCCTGTGTTTACAAAGAAAGGTGTCTTTCTACCGCTCTTAGTTACGAAGTCTCCAAAAGTTAAAACTCCACACTCTATCATAAATTCTATAAATTCTTTTTTGTATCCTTGCATTTTCTCTTCCTCCTAAATAATTCCTACTATTTCGTTAATATCTTTTATTCCTTGAGATTTTAGGAATCCTTCCATCTCTTCTATTATCTCTTTACCTGCCATTGGATTAGCAAAGTTAACTGTTCCTATTTGAATTGCACTAGCACCTGCCATCATAAATTCAATAGCATCTCTTCCACTTGCTATGCCACCAAGACCTATTACAGGAATATCTACAACCTTTGATACCTCGTGTACCATTCTAAGGGCTACAGGCTTTACTGCTGGTCCTGAAACTCCAGCATATACATTATCAAATACCGGCTTTCTTCTATATATATCTACAGCTAATCCTTTAAGAGTGTTTATTAAGCTTAATGAGTCTGCTCCAGCTTCTTGACACTTTAGCGCCATATCTACTATATTCTCAGCATTTGGTGACAGTTTAACCATAAGTGGCTTCTTACATAATTTCTTTATTTCCTTAACAAAATCATGAGCAACATCTGACTTGATTCCATAAGCCATTCCACCGCATTTTACATTAGGACAAGAAATATTAAGCTCTATCATTTGAACTGCTGTATCATTTAATTTTTCTATAGCAGCTGCATAATCTTCAAAGCATCCTCCACCAACATTAGCTATTATATTAGTTCCTAAAGTCTGCATATTAGGTAATTCATTTTCTATAAATCCATCAATACCAGGGTTTTGTAATCCTACTGAATTCATCATTCCTGATGGTGTTTCACATACTCTAACTCCAGTATTACCATCCTTAGGATTAATAGTTAGTCCCTTAGATGATATTCCCCCTAAGATTCCTACATCATAAAAGTTGTTATACTCTGCGCCAAAACCAAAAGTTCCTGAAGCTGCTATAACTGGATTTTTAAAATCTACACCGTTTATATTTACCTTTAACATCCGTCAAACCTCCCTTGGCTTCCTATAACTCTACATAGTATCCATCAAATACTGGACCATCTTTACAAGTTCTCTTATGACCATCCTTAGTCTTACAAGTACACACTAGACATGCCCCTACTCCACAAGCCATATGTTTTTCCATTGAAACATATACCTTAACATTCTTAGCTTTGCACATATCAACTACAGCCTTCATCATTACTTCTGGTCCACAGCATAATACTGTATCATACTCTTCAACCTTTAGGATTTCTGTAACAAATCCCTTGTGTCCATGCTTTCCAGTATTAGTTGTAACTTCTACCTTGTTTGCATATTTACCAAGCTCATCTATTAAGTATATATCATCTCTAAAACCTGCATAAACATCTATAAGACCGCTTTTATTCTTCTCTCTAAGGTTCTTAGCTACTTCTACCATTGGTGCTGTTCCTATCCCTCCAGCTACTATAGCAACCTTCCCTAGGTCCTCTTCTAAATTAAATCCATTTCCTAATGGACCTGTAAGATTTATGTTTTCACCAACTCTAAGCTTTGCAAATTCCTCTGTTCCTGTCCCAACTACTGCATAAAGAAAAGTTATTTTATTCCCTTCCTTTTCACATATACTAATTGGTCTCGGTAATAAAGTTTGTCCATCTAGCTTAAGCATGTAGAATTGTCCTGGCTTTATGTCATTCTCATCTTCGCATACAAGCTTAAATATTCCATCAACAATCTTTTCATTTGAAAGTACTTTGGCCTTTTTATATGTTATGCTCATCTTTTATCCCCCTAGATTAATATTATAGATTATTAACTGCTGCTCTTATTTCATCTCTCATCCTAATAGCTTCTTCTCTTGCAGCTACTGCAAATTCATCTTCTGGTCTATTTGACTTCTTATATGCAAGTAATATTCCCCTTGAAGAGTTAACTACTCCACCATTTCCATTATTTAAGTACATTGCTACATCTTTAGCTGTACCACCTTGCGCACCATAACCAGGTATTAAGAAGAACATATTGTTAAATCTTTTTCTAATTTCTTTTCCCTCTTCTGTATGAGTACAACCTATTACTCCACCTAATGGATGATATCCACAATCTGCTATGTGATCTTTACCAATTTCCATTAATCTATCACCTACAACATTGAATACCTTATCTCCTGATGTTGTATCTAAGCATTCTATATCTGCTGCCCCTGGATTTGAAGTTCTAACTAGGCAGAATATTCCCTTCTTACCAGTTGCTACATAAGGCATATATGGTTCAATACTATCCATTCCCATGTAAGGACTTAAAGTTACAAAATCAGCTTCAAAGTCTCCTTCAAAATGTCCCTTAGCATATTGACTTGCAGTTGCAGCAATATCTCCTCTCTTTATATCAGCAATGATTATTGCATCTTTTTCTCTTAAGTATTCTAAAGTTCTTCTATAAGCTCTAATACCTGTTAAACCTAATGCTTCATAATAAGCTATTTGAACCTTAAAACAAGCTGCAATATCATAAGTTTCATCAATAATAGCTTTATTAAAATCAACTATTGAATCCTCTAGTGATCTTCCGTCTCTTATGCAATTTGGAATATATTCTAATGCTGTATCAATACCTACACAAACTACTCCTCTTTCCTCTACTCTCTTATATAACTTATCCATTATATTCATAACTTAAATCCTCCTAAATATTATCTATTTATTATATACAACTTTTCCACTTTTAAAAGTCATTTGTACTTCACCATAGAATTCCATACCTTCAAATGGTGTGTTATGTCCCTTTGATACAAAGGTATTTCTATCTACTTTTATCTTCTTATTTAAGTCAAGTAAAACTAAGTCACCTTCAACTCCAACACTTATTTTGCCTTTGTTCATTCCAAGTATCTCTCCTGGATTCTTTGACATTATTTCACTTAACTTATTTATAGAAAGTCCACTATTTTTTACTAATGTAGTATAACAAATAGGAAAAGCCGTTTCTAATCCAACCATTCCTGGTGAACCCTTTTTCTTTTCTTCTTCAGTATGGGGTGCATGATCAGTTCCTATACAATCAACCATTCCAGTCTTAATTGCATTTATTAAATAATCAACATCCTCTTGTTCTCTTATAGGAGGATTTACCCTGTAGTCATTAACATCCCTTGTTAATAAGATATGATGTGGCGTTACTTCACATGTAACCTTAGCACCTAAAATCTTTGCATCTATTATATATTTCATTGACTCTATAGTTGAGACATGACACATATGAAGTCTCCCCCCAGTAAGCTTACATAACTCAACATCTCTCCAAGTCATCATATTCTCAGCAACTCTCATATCCATTGCAGAAAACTCTGATGTTTCTGCATGAGACATAACTATCCAGCCATACTCCTTAGCTTTTAATAGAGCATCATGCATTACTTGTCCGTTTCCTACACCTACTCCATCATCTGATATAGCCTTTATTTTTTTATCATCCTTAAGCTCATCTAAGTGAGTTAAAGTCTTTCCATCAAAATTTTTAGTTATAGATAAACATTGATGTAGATCTGCAAGGCCAACTTCTGCACCTCTATTT
This sequence comes from Clostridium zhoujianii, assembly GCF_051590805.1. Lineage (NCBI taxonomy): Bacteria > Bacillati > Bacillota > Clostridia > Eubacteriales > Clostridiaceae > Clostridium > Clostridium zhoujianii. The sequence continues at coordinate 815,123 of NZ_JBPUTF010000001.1, read as the reverse complement.
CTTACTTCTTCAAGTACCTCTTTAGTTGAACATATTGGATTAGTGTTTGCCATTAAACAAACTCCAGTATATCCTCCCTTAACAGCTGCCTTTGAACCAGTTTCTATATCTTCTTTCCAAGTTAAACCTGGTTCTCTAAAGTGAGCATGAGTATCTATAAATGATGGCATTAATGTTAATCCCTCAGCATTTATAATCTCTACATCCTTCTTACTTATTTCTGTAGCTATCTCCTTAATCAGTCCATTTTCAATGTATACATCTCCAATGAAATCCTGACTACAATCTACTATATTAGCTTTTTTTATTAATAAATTCATCTATGACACCCCTCTTTTTCCATACTATTTAAACTAAACTTCTGATAATTTAGTTACTTCGTCACAGTATTCACATCTATAAGTTCCCTTTTCTCTATTCATTAAAACAAAGGAATGAGGAACGTACTTCTCAACTCCAGTTATACATCTTGGATTCTTGCACATAAGAATATTTTCTACTTTTTCTGGTAGCTCAGGTCTGATCTTAGCTACTATTTTTTCATCCTTAACTTCATCTATAGTTATCTTTGGTGATAAAAGTCCAAGTACTGTATAGTCAATATCATTACAGTCATCCTTCTCTATTTTAATTATATCCTTTTTACCTAATTGTTTGCTCTCTGCATTTATAATTAATGCAACTCTATAATTAGTTTTATCTAGATTTAAATAATTAAAAATCTTTATACCCATTCCTGCTTCTATATGATCTATTACTAATCCGTTTTTAATACTTGTTATTTCTAACATTTAAATCACCTCCAAAAGCTTACACATTAATGCCATTCTTACATACATTCCATACTCAGCTTGTTTGAAGTAAGCTGCTCTAGAATCTTCATCTACTTCCATGGCTATTTCATTTACTCTTGGTAATGGATGCATTACTATCATATCCTTCTTCGCATCTTCCATCTTTTCTTTATCTAATATGTAACTGTCTTTAAGTCTAATATATTCATCTTCATTAAAGAATCTCTCTTTTTGAATTCTTGTCATATAAAGAATATCTAACTCACTTATAACATCTTCAAGTCTTTCGACTTCTTTAAATTCTATATTTCTCTTTTCAATAAACTCTTCTTTTATGTAATCTGGTACCTTTAATTCCTTTGGAGATATAAGAACAAACTTTGTTTCTTCATATCTTGACATTGCTTTTATTAATGAATGTACTGTTCTTCCAAACTTAAGATCTCCACATATTCCTACTGTATGTCCTCTTAATCCCTCTTTCATAAGCTGTATAGTAAGTAAATCTGTAAGAGTTTGTGTTGGATGTTGATGTCCACCATCACCTGCATTTATTACTGGTACACTTGAGAATTTGCTGGCTACTCTAGCTGATCCTTCCTTTGGATGTCTCATAGCTATAATATCAGTATAAATTGATACCATCTTTATAGTATCTGCAAGAGTTTCCCCCTTAGATGCTGAGCTTGAATTTGGTTCAGAAAAGCCTAAAATTTTGCCTCCTAGTTTCATCATTGCAGCCTCAAAGCTGAATCTTGTTCTTGTACTAGGCTCGTAGAAAAGTGTTGCTAAGATCTTCCCTTCACATACATTGGAGAATTTCTTAGGATCTTGAATAATTTGATGTGCTAATTCGAATACCTCATCTAATTCTTCAGTTGAAAAATCCATTGGGTCTATTAAATGTTTCTTTGTCATGTCAATCACTCCTTCTTAACTTCCCTGAGTTAAACTTAAAGGTAAAATAAAAGCCTTCCTTAATGTAAAGGAAGGCATAATAATCCTAATGTAAAATGGTATTAATTAATACTTCCTTATTGATCTCTCTGGACCAAATTAAAGGTTTTTTCTTTTCGTTAAGAATACCACCATTTAACTCTATTGTCAATGAAATAATCCATTCTATTCTTTCTTAAGCTTCTTATTTCTTATTATATTTATAAAGTCTTTTAAATATAAAATAATCAGAATTATCATTATAATTAATACTAATGGAGATATGAAAAGAAAGAATACAAGTAAAATTTTCGGTTTGAAATCTTCTCTTAAAATTCTACTACTAGTTAAATCTGTATACTTTGCCTCAAAAACAGGTACTCTTTTTCCTTCATAAGTAGTAGTCCCAATAACTTTACCATAAGTCATAAAATAACCTATTCCAGATGGATCAGCATTAATCTTATATGTATTAACACCTTTCAATTCTACATATTTTGTACTTATATTGATATATTTATCTCTTATTGATTCTTTTAATAAATCTTCCCCCTCTTCAACTCTATAAACAAGACCTGAATCCCAATTATCGTGAACTACTTTTATTGCAATATCCTCACTAGATAACTGTACCTTTTCATCTAACCTAGTTGGATAAATTAAGTATCCAGCTATACATATATATGCTATAACAAATATAAGTACTTTCGTTCTACCTCTTATCTTCCTCATTAATCCTCTCCCTTCTTACATAACAAGTCCTTCAAACTATCTATAAATATACCTGCTTTCTTATTTAATATTAAATCTACATATCCTCTGCTATTGCTACAGCTCTAACTAAACTTCCTTCCCCTTCTATCTTAAGAGGTAATGCTATTATTTTAAAAGTCTCAACATCCAAAAGACTTTCCAAATTACATAAATTCTCTAGTATAAATATATTATTTGCTAAAAGTATCTTATGAATTTCAAATGGATATCTATCTGGTGATGGCATATCAAAACCAACCATTTTCACTTTATTATCAACAAAGTATTTTGCTAATTCTTCTGATACTGTAGGATGATTATCATAGTATTCGCGAATCCCATACTTTTCTTCAAATCCAGTATATAAAATTACTATCTCTTTATTTTCTAGTAGTTCTTTATATCCCTCTTCTATTTTTATTTCTTTTTTACCTCTTACATCTAAAACTGCTGCTTCTCCAATAAACCTATCTACAGGAAATTCACTAATATATCTTTTATCCTCAGTTAAATGCATAGGACAATCTATGTGTGTGCCTATATGCAAGCCTGTCTTTAAGATGTAACTAGTATACTTATCTCTTTTGTAGTTTTTCTCTTCTGTAAGAAGAACTTCCATATCCCCTGGATATACAGGCATGCCTTCTTCTATTTTGTATGATAAATCTATATATTTCATTTCATCCTCCAATTAAAATAATACCTATTTCACTTTATAATACCTACACTTAATATTATGATATAAAAAATAACATGGACTATTTTTTAAGATATCACTTTAAAAAGTTATACCCTAAAAATATTAAAGTCCATGTTCTAGTAAAGCCTTTTATTTCATTATATCCCTAATATATCAAAACTAAATCTGCCACCATATTATTATGATAAATTACCTGCTTAATATCCAAAGGATTAAGATTTTTAATTAACCCCTCAATATTAGTATTCATATTAGAAAGATACTTCTTGATATACTCCCTACTATTTGTATATCCTACAGTATTTTCTGGAAGGTCCATCTTATCTTTTATTGATTTTACCCTATCAGCTATTACTTCAAGCTCATGCTGTATCCCTTGAATAAACTTTTCATCTTCAAAGACTACCATATTAGAAGCAATATTTAATCTCATCTCATCTGTTATATCTCTAAGATTATACACCTGATCCTCTAATTTAACTGCATCTTCTTTCCCTAATATCTTTATTAGTAAATCTTTTTGCATAATATATCCGCTCCTCTAGCTTTAAAATTATACTAGTATAAAGGTTGGGTCCCTAAGATTTCCTTAACGAGCTCCATATTAATATTCTCTTCTAATAAGTCACATAACTTATCATACTGAGTCATTTTATATTCACTATAGTTAATTTCATCCTTAACCTCTATTTTAAGCTTCTTCTTAATATCACTAATTAATTTTGAAGCAAACTCCCCTTCATCAAATATACCATGAAGATAGGTTCCATAAACATTTCCTTCTAGATTCTTTATCCCAAGAACCTCTCCATTATCACTAGTTATCCAAATATTATCCTTATTGATTACAAAACTCTCCCCATTATGAATTTCATATCCACTTACTATTGTACCAAAATTATCTCTTCCTGTAACTTGTCTAGTCCTTTTCATCATATTAAATGTAGTTACTATATCTAATAAACCTAGAGCCTCTTCTGTTCTTGGTTCACCTTCTACCCCTAATGGATCTTCAACCACTTTCCCAAGAATTTGGTAGCCACCACAGATTCCAATAATTAATGTACCTTTTTTGTTTTCCTGATCTATTACTTCTTTGAAACCACTATTCTTAATATAAAGTAAATCATCAATAGTATTTTTACTTCCTGGAATAATAATAACATTTGCTCCAACTAAATCTTTAGGATTTTCAACATATCTTATATTAACATCCGACATACTATCTAGAGCAGTGAAATCTGTAAAGTTAGACATATGGGGCAATCTTACTACTGCAATATCTACTCCTTGTTCTTTTACATTTCTTATTTTATCAGTAACTGCATCTTCATCTTCAATATCTAATTTAAAATAGGGCATTACACCAAGTACAGGTATATTTATTAACTCTTCTATTTGCTTCATAGCAGGCTCAAAGAATTCCTTTTTCCCTCTAAATTTATTTATAATAACACCCTTAACTCTTTTTCTTTCATCCTCTGTTAAAAGCATTATAGTTCCAACAATAGAAGCGAAAACTCCACCCCTATCTATATCTGCAACTAAAATAACAGGTGCATCTACTGCTTCAGCCATCTGCATATTTGCAATATCTGTTTCCCTTAAATTAATTTCTGCACAACTTCCTGATCCTTCAAGAACTATAAACTCATACTCCTTTGATATATCATCAAAAGCTTCCTTTGCTACTCCCTTTAAATACTTATTTAAATCCTTGTATTTATAAGAATCCATTGTACAATAAACCTGTCCTCTGACAATAACCTGTGTTTTACTATTTGCACTAGGTTTCATAAGAATTGGGTTCATGTACTCCTTAGGTTCTACTTCACAAGCCTCTGCTTGAACTACTTGTGCTCTACCTATTTCATCTCCATCCTTAGTAACAAAAGAATTTAAAGAAATATTCAAAGCTTTAAATGGAGCTACCTTATATCCTTGCCTTTTATAATATCTACAAAAAGCTGCTGCTAATGTACTTTTTCCTACAGATGATGCAGTTCCTAAAAACATAATCTTTTTAGTATCCATATATTTTCTCCTAATTAATGTCTAGAAATCCATGAGTATCAGTTAAAACATTACCTTGTACTTTAAAATCAATAGACTTCTTAAATAATGGTCCATCAAAAACAAAAGTATGATATTCACCATTTTCACCACAAGGGTCAGAACCTGTCTCTTTAATTCCCTGTACAACCTCCTTTGTAAGTATTTCACCTAAAAACTCTTCACCCAGACATTCTAGTTTTACATTCTTAATTACTGACTTAAATCCACTATCTATAAATTCATAAGTAAGATCCTCTCTACCTTCTTGCCATAGTGGAAATATAGCTTCCATTCCAACTGCATTACATCTTTCTGTACACCATTCCCTATGAGCTTCTATATCTATATCTCCAAATACACAAGCTTCTGCTCCCTTTTCTTTAGCTTCCCTTAAAGTCTTTTCATAAGCTTCCAAATATTCTCCTTCTTGACATTTAACTAAAAGCAAATCTATTCCTAAGGATGAGGATACTTCTTCCAATAAGGCCCCTGGTACTCCATGAAACCAACTTCTATTTTGCTTTTTATTAACTGTAACTAATAGACCAACTGGATCATTACCTTCTTTTATCATTCTATATAGTGCTAAAGTACTATCTTTACCACAACTATATGACATTATAAATTTTTTACCCATATCTATCCTCCTACACCCATTTTTCTAGAGCATCTACCATGAATCTTTTAATATTAATTCCATAAACATCCTTTAAAGACTCTTCCTCTAAAACCTCTTTAGTTTTTCCTGTAGCAACAACTTCTCCATCTTTTATCATTATTATTTCTTCACTAAAGATTTGTACTAAATTCAAATCATGTAAAACGCCAATAACTGTTTTATTATTCTCCTTAGTCCATTTATTTATATGTTCTAAAATCTCTATCTGACATTTTAAATCCAAATGATTAGTTGGTTCATCTAATAAAATTATATCTGGATCCTGTGCAAAGGCTCTTGCCAAATATACTCTCTGAAGTTGTCCACCAGATAATTCATTAATGAGTTTATCCTTATAATCTAGTAAGCCTACATCTTTAATGCAATTAATAACCATCTCTTCGTCTTCTTTAGAAAGACTTGAAAATACTCCATCCAAATGTGCATATCTTCCTAATGCCACTGTTTCAAAGACTGTATATGGAAAATAAATTTCTGCACTTTGAGTCATTAAAGCAATCTTCTTTGCTAGATTTTTTCTTTTAATTCCTTTTATCTCTTCCCCATCTATTGTAATGCTTCCTTTATAATCAATTAGCCTTGCAATAGATTTAAGAAGTGTTGTCTTACCACAACCATTAGGACCTACGATAGAAATGTTCTGACCTCTTTCAACTTTTACACTTACGTCCTTTATTATATCTATTCCATTGTATCCGCAATATAAATTCTTAATCTCTAGCATCTAATCACCTACTTCTCTTGCTAAAATATAAATACCCAAAGAATGGTGCACCTATAAGAGCTGTAATTGCCCCTACTGGAAGCTCTGATGGAGTTATTATAGTTCTAGCAACTAAATCTGTAATAACCATAAGTGATCCTCCAAAAGTAATGCACATAGGAATTACAAGCTTGTGACTTGATCCAAATATCTTTCTTACTAAGTGTGGAATAATCAAGTCTATAAATCCTATGGTTCCACTTAAAGCTACTGCAGTTCCTGTTAATATAGCTGTAGATACAAATAAACTTTTCTTTACTTTTTCTGTTTCTACCCCTACTGTTTTTGCTTGATCTTCACCAAAACTTAAAACATCCATTTCCCTACAATGTCTTAAAACTAATAGTACTCCTATAATGAAAAATGGTAATCCCACCATTAAATGTGACCAACCTCTCATTGAAAATGACCCCATTTGCCACATAGTTATTGCTTCAATCTTATTAGAATTTAATGCTGAAATTGTAGTAAGCATAGCATTAGCAAATAATGAAAATACCATACCCGACAAAATGATTGTGTTATTAGACAAGCCTTTATCAACTTTGTTTGCAAATATTATAACTGTAAATACTGTTACTAGTCCTGCTATAAATCCTATAAAAGGAAGAGCTAGGTTACCTATAAAAGGAATAGAAATCCCTAAAATTATATATACACCTACACCTAATGATGCACCTGATGAAACACCTAAGGTATAAGGTGATGCTAATGGATTTTTTAAAATAGACTGCATAACAGCTCCACTTACTGATAGTGCTGCACCTACCATAAATGCTAATAGAACCCTTGGTAGTCTAATTACCCATATAATTGCTACATCTTGACTTTGTATCCCTTCCATTAGTGGGAGATTAAATAGTTTATTCCCTATAATAGAAACAATACTAAATATATTAATATTGGAACTTCCTATGGAAGTTCCAATACAAATTGTTAAAAATACTATTGGAATTGATAATGCTAATAGTACTTTTCTTTTCTTATTACTCATACTTATCTGGGTAAACCGCCTTAGCCATTTCCTTTAAGGCTTTAATCACGTTTTGGCTTGGACGTGATGTTGTATTCTTATCTAAAAGGTATATATTGTTATTCTTCACAGCATTTATACCTTCCCAACCTGGTCTTGTAGCAATTGTTTTAATTGGTTCATCTAAGAAAGCTTGATTAGTTAATATAACATCTGGATTCTTCGAAATTACTGACTCTTCGCTTGGTGATATCCAGCTCTTTTCATCAGCAAAAATATTCTTTGCTCCTATAGTTTCAATTAATTCATTTAGGAAAGTTTCATTACCAAAGCTGCTTAATTTTGACCCTGAGCCAATTTCAAAATAAACCTTCTTCTTATCAGTAATTGTATCTCCTATTGCTTTTACTTCAGCAACATCCTTTTTCATTTCTTCTATTATCTTATTACCTTCTGATTTCTTATTTGTTAGTTCTGCTAAGAATTCTATATCTCCATAAATTCCTTCAATACTTACGCTACTTGGTAAATATACTACTGGAATCCCTGCTTCCTTAACTACTGCAAATGGATCTTCATCTCCAGCTCTATTATGACCAGATGCAATTATTATATCTGGATCATATCCTATAATAGCTTCCGCATCAGGATTTCTAAAATCTATCTTAGGTATATCACTTCTAATACCCTCAACATCTTCCGAATACTTGTCTACTGCTACTAATTTATCTGCTAGTCCTAATGCAACTAATACTTCTGTATTGGATGGTGCTGTAGAAATTATCCTTTCTATTTTTTTAGGGCTTGTAAATTCATTACCTTCCCTGTCCTTCATTGTTACTGCTTTTTCACCACAACCAACTAATAAAATTGCCATCATCATAGTTGCTAGAATTAAGCCTGTAAGTTTTTTAGTAATTTTCATAATGTACCTCCATTTTTATAAATATGGGGTTTGAATTGATACGTGTATTAAAAAATAAAAAAAGCACACCTAATAGGCATGCAAACTAACATTTTACTAATTTAAAACATAATAAGTAAAATGACAATACGCATCCTATAATTCCACCCTCAGGGAATAATAGCACTATCATATGAGGCAGGTATCCCGACTTAATCTCATCCTACATCTAACCTTCCCACACTTTTTAGTGCAGTGGTATCACTAGATTTCGTCAATTTCACGGTTACTGGGGTAGCTGAAGAATCTCACTTCATTCCCTATTAAGTAAAACACCCAATATGAGTCAATTCTTAAATAATTATAGTAGCGATGAAAGTTATTGTCAATTAAATATATTCATAAATGGAACTTTTCCTTCTTCATGTCTTCCAGTAAAGGAGTCTGTTCGATGATCACAGGTAATCTTTACTTCCCAATCCTTCTCATCTTTTACCTTACTTAATAGGGGGACTAATAATTCTTTTCTTATAATCTTTATATAATCTAATTTACCTTTAAAGTCCTTCCGATGAGCTAATTCATCAAGAGCATTTATATGTACTATAAGTTGCTCAGCCTCATTCATAAGTTGAAAGACTCCTATAAGTTTACCCTTTAAATTAGTATTATAGTCTCCTGTAGCTCCCTTTGGCTGAATAACTTTCATTCCCAATGCTTTTCCTATACCTGCTACTAAATCAATACCTGTTATTACTCCTGCTTTTCTACTATATGGCTCAAGTAGAATTTCTTTAGAAATTCCCCAAGGCCAAAACATACAGCCTTCCATATCTCTTTCTTTAAAGAATTTATAAGAATCCATTATTATTTTATTAATTAACTTATCCTTAGGAATCAGCCCTTTAACCTCTTCTCCTATGTGAAAATGCGGTGGATACAACTCCACATCTAACATAGTATTTAATACTAATAAGTTCTTATATTTATAGCAAGGATATAGCCTTCCATCCTCTATATTAAAATCTTTAAGTACATCCCTTATATTTTCTACCAAGTTACCACCAGTAAAGTCCTCTAAAATTCCCTTGTTAATTTTAACTATATTACATCTTAGGATAGACTGATTTTCTTTTATAATAATACCCCTATTAAGTCCTTCATAAAAAGCTCTTTCTCCTATATGGACCTTATCAGCAGGATATCCTAATATATTCATAATACAATTTAAACTATCTATATCTTTCCCTTTAACAGAAAAATCCTTCATTTCTTCCTTGAATTTTATGTCCAAATTCCCTAGAAGTAATTCTTTAAAGGAGTATCCTTCTAGTTTTTCTTCCATCAATCCATCTAATATAATTAAGATTTCCTTCATTTCTTAAATACCTTTCTTAAGGCTTCTATTAATCTACTATTTTCTTCCCTAGTTCTTACTGCAATTCTATAGAAGTTTCTATCTAACCCTACATAGTTATTACAACTTCTTACAAGAATACCTTCTCTTAATAATAATTCCCTTAAATCAATATCTAAATTCACCTTGAAGAATATAAAGTTAACAGCACCTTCATATACCATAAGCTCTCTAAATTCACTAATAGAGTTAAATAGAAATCTCTTTTCTAACTTAACAAATTCTATTGTTTCTTTTATATAATCTCTTTGCTCCATTGCAACCTTTGCCCCTGCTGCTGCAACAGTATTTATTGACCATGAAATTGAAACCTTATTTATGGCTTCAAGATACTCAACATTTTTAGTAATCCCATAACCTATTCTTATTCCTGGGAAGGCAAAGAATTTAGTAAGGGATTTAACTACAATTAGATTATTATATTCACTACAAATATCAATAGCGGAATATTCCTTATTATTCTCTATGAAATCTAAGAAGGACTCGTCAATTACTACTGTAGTATTACTTTTTCTACTTTTCTTAATAAGCTTTTCAAGATATTCCTTTTTTGTTAATACTCCAGTTGGATTATTAGGATTACATATAAATATCATATCTATATCTTCATTGACTAAATCTATAAATTCTTCATCTAAAGTAAAGTTATCACCTAACTTATAATTTATAACTTCACTATTTATAGACTCTACTGCCTCAGCATATTCTGAAAAGGTTGGCGCTGGTAATAGAACCTTCTTTGGTTTTAATCCTCTGACAATATTAAATATAACTTCTGCTGCACCATTTCCCAAAAGTATATTTTCTTCCTTAACTCCTTCATATTTTGAAATTCCAGCTTTAAGTTCATGGTAAGTTATATCTGGATATCTTTCTATCTTCTCTAAAGCTTTTATCATCTCTTCTTTAACCTTTTTAGAAAGACCTAAAGGGTTAATATTAGCTGAAAAATCAATTATACTTTCCTCTTCAATATTATATTTTCTTGATATTTCTTCAACATTTCCACCATGTCCTAAATTCATATAATTAATCCTCCAAGATAAGTAACTAAAATTGCTAGAGCAAAGCCTAAAGAAGTAACTACAAATAAAATATTATTTGTTTTATCTAAATCTGAAATCTCAATATCCTTTAAATTATCACCAATTATAGGTTTTTCAACAAGCTTTCCAAAATAATAGTTTGCTCCACCTAATCTTATTCCAAGTGCTCCAGCAACTGCTGCTTCTGGATGAGCACTATTAGGGCTAGTATGATTGTATCTATCTCTTTTATAAACTCTATAGCTTCCCTTGTAATCCAAAGATAATATAAAGGCTGAAACTACTACTAAATATCCTGTAATTCTTGCAGGTATATAATTAAATAAATCATCTAGCTTTGCTGAAACAAAACCAAAGTCTATGTACTTATCATTCTTATATCCAAACATAGAGTCACAAGTATTCACTGCCTTATATGCCATAGCTAGAGGTGCTCCCCCTATAGCTGCAAAACATAAGGGTGCTATTATTCCATCAGACATATTTTCTGCAACAGTTTCTATTACTGCTCTTGTAATTCCCTTCTCATCAAGAGATTTTGTATCTCTACCTACTATGTATGAAAGCTGTTTTCTAGCTCCATCAATATCTCCACTTCTTAAAATATTTATTACCTTTAGACCTTCAACCTTTAATCCCTTTGATGAAAGACAAAAGTAAATTAAAATCCCCTCAATGATTATTCCTAACATAGGATTAATCAAATAAACTCCTTTTACAACCAAGAAGGTTACACCAAAGGTTATCCATACAAGAATTAGCCAAGTAAATAACCCAGCCATCTTTAATTTATTATGTAAAAGCCTTCTAAACAAAGCTTCTAATTTCATTCCTAAACTTCCTATAATTCTAACTGGATGAAACGGATTATGCGGATCTCCAATAATTAAATCCAATATGAATCCAATAGTTAATGCTAACATATACTATAACTCCTCTAAAACTTCAATTCTTATATCACTATCTCTTATTATTTCTATCTTGTAACCAGAACCACAACTAGGTTGATAGCTGTAAAAATCCCTATCTCCACGGAAAAATAGTTCCAATAAGGTTCCTATAGTCCCTCCATGACATACTAATATTCCTTCATTTTCATCATTGGCTATAATTTCATCTATTAATTCATTTAGGGCTTTGGTCAATCTAATATAAAATTCCTTTTTACTCTCTCCATTTGGGCATTTTACAGTACCAGTTTTATCAGTTATCCAAGAAATATATCTTTCATCTTCCTTTAACATTTCATAGGATTTCATCTCAAAATCCCCAAAATCATATTCAAAGAAATCCCTTCTCTCCTCATAGTCTTTGTCCTTAAATATCAGCTTAAAAGTCTCATTTGCTCTCTTAGCTCCACTTGTATAGTTAAGTTTACAATTTGGATAATTCCTTTCCCCTATTGATCTCTTAATCTCTTTGATACCTAATTCACTTAAAGAAACATCACTTTTACCACAGTATAATCTTTTTTCATTACATATTGTTTTACCATGTCTTATAACATATAAAATAATCTTATTCATCTTTCAACACCATTGGAAGTCCACAAAAAATCCTACAAACTTTATTACTTTCCTTAGTTAATAGCTGTAATACCCTTCCTGTTTCTTCCCTCCACTTTCTATCCTCCTTTTCAATTGGAACTATTCCCGAGGAAATATCATCACAAATCAAAATCTTCCCTCTTAAATTATGTAAATTCTCTTTAAAATATATAAGAGAGCTTTTTCCTTCTAATGTATTATTATAAATTAGCTTATCTATTCCACTTATAACCTTTTTAGAAAAATCAATTTCCCCTGAAGAACAATAAAATATATCCTCATCATTTATATTTAAATTTTCCTTAATATATCGTAACTTGCCATTATAGGCTCCACCAAAATAAAGTTCCAAAATTACCACTCCTACATAATACCTAATGTTAAAATACCAAATAACTCACTTATTACAAGAATATATCCTGCCACGTCTCCATTAATTCCACCTAGTTCCTTTTCACAATTGTTAACTAAAAGAAATCCTACTATTCCCATTAGAATTACCATAATCAAATGATTTACACTTATTCTATAGCTTAATAAAATCATTATTAAATAAATTCCAATTAAGATAACTTTATCTACAATCCCAGTTCCATCTTTAAATAGCTTCCCAAAATAACTTTCACCAATAGAATCTTTAGTTATCATAAAGTATCCCACCATACTTCTAGATACAATAGGTATAATTAGAAAGTATAATGGATTTTTTCCATTTACAAGAACTGTATATATTGCTGCAAACTCAATAATAAGTACTAATGCTAAAGATATTACTGCAAAGGCACCTACTGTTGAGTCCTTAAGTATTCTTATTTTTTCTTCCTTAGGTCTTCTAGATAATAATGCGTCACTTACATCCATAAATCCATCTAAATGCAAAAATCCCGTTAACAAATATGGTACTGCAAGCAATATAGCTGAGGATAAGATAGCTTGGCAGCCTATTAGTTTTAATAAATAATATGCTCCATACCAAAGTCCCCCTATAACAAGACCTATAAGGGGATAAATCTTCATTATGTGCTTTGCTGATCTTTCTTCCCATATATACTTAGGTAATGGGATTACTGTAAACATACTAATTGCCATATTTAAGGCATTACCTAAATCTTTCATTATCAATCTTCTCCTTTCCTTTGTGAACAATTGCATTCCCAAAGGAAGATTCTATAACCACATCTGCAGCCTTTGCTACATTGCAATTTATTCTTCCAAGCTCTCTTTTAAAAACCTCAGTATAATTATCATATTTAATTCCATCACTAAAAACGTAATCTGATACTATTACTAAATTCTTTACTTTACTAGATACCTCAATAATATCATTTGATATTTTATTACTAATCTTTTCATTTATCTCTTTATTACTAAACATTTCATTTGTTGCTAGTGATGTAATACTATCCAATAAGATAGTATCATTATGCTTTAGCTTAACTGAAATCTCCTGTATATCTTTTTGCTTTTCTATAGTAATGAATCCATGACCATCTCTCACTTTAACATGCTCTGCTATTCTCTCTAAATCCTCCTTATCATAAGGCTTCATTGTAGCTAAATAGTATAGCTTTCCATTATCATTCTTTAGCCTTTCTGCATAATACTCTCCAAAGTATGATTTCTTGCTTTTAGCTCCACCAACAATAAAAATTATCATATATTAAATTCCTCTTATTTTACTATATAGTTTTCTTCACCACGAACTTCTTCAAGGTAGCTATCATCTATTTCTCCCTCTTCAAAGGTTGCCATATTTTCCATCATAGAAATAGCAAACTCAATTACTGAAAAGGCAATTGGACAACCACTTCCTTCCCCTAACCTCATACCTAGATTAAGAATAGGGGAAAGTCCTAATTCCTTCATTGCTAAATTATATCCTATTTCCTCTGATTTATGGGAAGGGATACAGAAATCTTTAACATTTTCATTTAATCTTGTAGCACATAAGGCTGCAACTACTGATATAAATCCATCTATAACCACAGGCATTCTATAATAGGCTGCTCCAAGGAATACTCCTGTCATTCCAGCAATATCATATCCACCAACCTTTGCTATAATATCAATTGGATCATTTCTATCTATATCCTTACTTTCTATTGCAGTTCTTACTACATGTTTTTTCTTATTAAAAGCTTCTTCAGTAACTCCTCCACCTTTACCAACTACTTCTTCTATTTCACAGTTTATAAGAGCTGATAATACTGCTGCAGATGTAGTAGTGTTTCCTATTCCCATTTCTCCCACACCTATAATATGGTAACCCTCTTCTTTTGCTTTCTTAACCATTTCTATTCCTATAGAAATTCCTTCTTCTGCTTGGATATAAGTCATAGCATCTTCTTTAAATATGTTCTTAGTCCCCTTAGATATTTTCCTATTTATTACTCCCTTTATTTTCTCATCTGAGTTTATTCCAATATCTACAACCATTAACTTTGTATTATTAGTTTTAGATAATGCAGCAACTCCTGTTTTGCCTTTAATAAAATTCTTAGTTTGTGCTAGTGTTACATATTGAGGTGCAGAAGCTACTCCTTCTTCTACAACTCCATTATCTGAACTCATTATTATTACACATTTATTTTCAATCTTATTATATACTTTTCCTGTTATACCAGCTAACTTAACAACTATATCTTCTAATCTTCCAAGGCTGCCTAATGGCTTTGCCAAGGAGTCTACTCTTATTCTTGCCTCTTCAATACTTGTTAAATACTTTGGTTCTATTCCTTTTATAATATTATGTAACATAGGATACCTCCTTTTTCTAAATTCTATTATATCATTATCACTTTATATAATTTAAAAATAACCTAATAAGAATATAATAGGCTAAGAGATAAACCTTTAAGTCCCTCCTAGCCTTTACTATATCATAATATAATTCATTAAAATAACTGTAAATAAATAAAAAATAACAAAAGTTACCCTTACTTTAGATAGCTTAAAACTATAATTGTAATTATGTTTTCCTACATAGCATCTGTTTTTTAAGGATAGGTTTATTTCTCTCCATCTAAATATTAAATTTTTAAATGTAATTCCACAGACCTTTCCAAAATCTATAATACTATTTTTTAACCCACAAAAGCCAGCCCTAGATTTCATTGCCTTAAATGTTGTTACAAAATCATCTTCTATAACTGAAATAAATCTTTCCATTACTTTTATAATATCACCAACATCTCTTAAATACTCAAACTTGCTCATTAAATAAACAAGATGATTTATAGGAGTTGTTAATGACAAAAATGCAATGGTTAATGATCCATTTAAAATCCTCAAAACTAAAAGCACTATATATTCTACTGAGTTACCTTGCCAAAGCAAGGTAACTGCAGTGAATATAAAAAATGCACCTGTTATACATATAAATTTTTTAATCATATTAAATGGATTCTTAGCCTTTATGTTTAATATTATAAAGAAAACTATGTTACCTAAGATAATATAGATATTTTCTGTATAACTACAGCTAATTAATGATACTAATACCAATCCTATCTTTTCCACAGGATGTATATATGAATATTTACTATTAAGACTGTACAGGCTTATTTCCCTTATCATATCTTTTTTTACCTATAAAGTATCCTATAATCCCTGCACCAACAGCTGCTTGCATAGAGAATAAGAAACTTTCAACCTCTCCTGAAGGTGGCTCCCAAAGGCTTTCTGCCCATGGCTCATACTCTGCATTTATTTCTGTAATTATTCCTTCTGCCTGTGCATCTGCCCCTTCAAACTCACCATTACTACTTACAATGAATGGTACTACTATTAACGCAACACATAATACTATTAAAGTTAAATTCTTTTTCTTCATTATAGTAGCCCCTCCCCAACTTCATTTAATTCCTTTGAAGCATATTTCTTCATAAAGTCAAAGATAATAACTGATATTATACCTTCTACTATTGCTAAAGGTACTTGAGTTACTGCAAATACACTTAAGAATTGTAGTGCTGATGTTATTACTCCTCCATCTGGTGACGGGAAAGCTAAAGCTAATTGTATTGATGTAACTATATAAGTAAATAAATTACCTAAGGCACATCCTAGGAATATTGCAACTGATTGATTTTTCTTTCTAAATAATCTGTATACTCCGTAAGCAACTAATGGTCCTACAATGCCCATTGATACAACGTTAGCACCAAGAGTTGTTAATCCTCCATGAGCTAATAATAAAGCTTGGAACAATAGTACCACAACAGATATTATGGCCATTACTATTGGTCCAAAAACTATTGCTCCAAGACCAGTTCCTGTTGGATGTGATGAACTACCTGTAACTGATGGTAACTTTAATGCCGACATCATAAATACATAAGCAGCCATAACAGCTAATAACATTTTAATTTCACTATTCTTCTTTATTACTTTTCTAAGCTCTCTTACACTTAATATTACAAATGGCGTAGCTAATACAAAGTAGAAAACACACCAATTTAAAGCCAAGTATCCTTCTGCTATATGCATAGCATACGCATTAACTGGAATAGTTAAGGCTAATGCTAAAGCAAAGATTACAAAACCTATTTTCTTCATTTTCATCCCCCAAAGTTATTTATATTTTCTATTAAAAATTCCACTAAACTATGAATATCGTTAAATATTTTTCCATAACAGACTTTTGGTTTTTCCAGCAAGATAACTTGTACTTCATTATCTAAAGCTGCCTCTATTTTTTCTTTTGTCCCACCTTCAAGTCCGCTATCTTTTGTTATAAGAGCTCTTATGTTGTATTCTAGAATAATTCCTTTATTTAATTCATATCCAAATGGACCTTTTATAGCTATTATATCTTCAATAGATACTCCCAACTTAATAATCTTCTCTAATACTTTTACTGATGGAAGTATTCTATGAATTACCCTGTTTTTTAAATTCAAATTCTTTATGGTAGCAATATTATTACTACCTGTAGTATTTAAAACATTACCATCTATATTTTTTAAAACTTCATTTAACTCATCATAAGATTGAATTTTAATTATGCCTTTATTACTTTTTATGTCTTCAAAAAAGCTTTTCCTTTCATATCTAACATAGTATATACCCATATCTTCGCAAACTGAAATTGCAGTTTTGCTTACTTCTTGAGCATAAGGATGTGATGCATCCACTAAAACTTTAAGTCCATATTTTTTTACTAATTCTTTAAACTGATCTTTATCTAGAGGCTCACTATTAATATACTTAGTTTTATAAGTCTTTAGTAAATCCCCACCATATTTTGTAGCAGTTGAAACTACTATATCATCAGTAACCTTATTCATTAATGAAAGAATCTCTTTACCTTCTGATGTACCTAATATGAAACCTATCATATAGAATATCCCCTTGGTGTAATGAACTCTCCATCCTTAATATAGCTTTTTGTATTTCCAATAATAACAATAGACATCATATCAACAATTGAATCATCGAAGTTTTCGATTGTTGTTACGGTTGATTCTTGTCCTTCTCTTAATGCATGTCTGACTACAGCTATTGGCGTTGTTCCATTTCTGTATTCTTTTATAATTTCAATACATTCTTTTAAATAATGCGGTCTACCTTTACTTTTAGGATTATATAAAGATATTATGAAATCTCCTTCAGCCGCTAACTTGACACGTCTTTTAATATCTTCATAGGGTGTCATTAAATCACTTAAACTTATATTGCAATTGTCATGCATTAAGGGTGCTCCAACTACTGAACCAGCTGCACTTGAAGCTGTTATCCCAGGAATTACTTCAACCTCTTCATCAGTTTTTAATTCTAATATTAAACCTGCCATTCCATAAATACCTGAATCTCCTGTACTTATAAGTGCTACAGTATTATCTTTAGCCAACCTTAATGCTTCTCTGCACCTTTCTTCTTCTCCACGCATTCCTGTTTGGAATACTTCCTTTCCACATATTAGGGATTTAATCATTGCAACATACTTTGTATAACCAACTATAATATTACTCTCTTCTATAGCCTTAATAGCCTTCATTGTTATATGATCCAATCCCCCTGGCCCAATACCTATAACATATAATTTCCCCATTACAACTCTCCTTTAGATAAGACAGCCTATACTTAAAGTCATTCCATCTTTCTTAATTTTATTAACAATAAGTTTAGCACCTGTAAGCTCTACTACTGGCTCACTTACTGCCTTAACCCCTACAGTTTTCTTTACAAAAGTACTACCTTCATATTTATCTTCAATTCTACTAATCTCCTCTTTACTAAAGAGCTTAAGATTAGCCTTTAAATTTTCTGCTAAATCTAAAATAGCCTTTTCATCAATCTTTATATCTATAGATGAAATAATTTTTACAGAAGCTAAGCTAATATTATTTTCCTTTAGAGCTTCCTCTATAAACTTATATAATTTTTCACTTTCTGTATCCCTTCTACATCCTATTCCCAAAACAATATCTTTTCTTATAAGCTTTAATACTCTGTCTCTTCTCTCATCCTTATTTGTAATCCACAGAGTATTATCCCTTAAACGTTCACTTTCAATATATCCTCTTGGACACTCTATTATTTTTCTATCATCTATAAAATAGACTTCTTCATTATTAACAAGACGACTAGCTATGTCCTTTGCCTTTTTTAAATCTTCTATAATAAGATTATTATTAAGTGCTACCATATCTGGGGCTTCCATGTCCAAATTATCTGTTGCCGTTGTTATAACTGGAGTATTTTCTAGAATCTTTGATATTTCATTAGTTAGCCTATTTGCTCCACCTAAATGTCCTGAAATAAGGCTTATAGTAAAGTTATTACATACATCTACAACAACTATTCCTGGATCTTCTGCCTTACCTTTTAAATACTTAGCAATTCCTCTTACTGCAATGCCTGTAGAGCTTACGAATACTATAAGCTTAAACTTTTCAAAACAAAAAGCCGTGGAATTATCTAAATTAAAATCTTTAGACTCTGACTTCTTAATCACTACTCCACCTAATTTACTTTGAATTTTATCAGCTAACTTATCTCCTTTTTCAGTAATACTAACGATCCCTATCATAATTATTTCTTAGCCTCTCTAAACATGTGTGAGAATCCTTTATCGTATAGAAAACTCTTATCATAATCACAATCTATAAAATCTCCAACTAAAATTTGAGCACACTTAGTTATCCCTGCTTCTTTAATTCTATCTGCTATATCATCTAATGTTCCTATAATAGCTCTTTCATCTTCCCATGTGGCTCTCTCTACTACAGCTATTGGAACATTTCTTCCATATCCTGCTCTAAGCTTTGCAACTACCTTATCTATCATTGATATAGATAGGAATATAGCCATAGATGCTCCTACAGAAGCTAATCTTTCTAAATCTTCTGTTTCTGGTACTGGAGTCCTTCCCGCAACTCTTGTTAAAATAACTGTTTGAGTCACAGAAGGTAATGTAAATTCCTTTTTTATTACTGAAGCTGCTGCTGTAAATGAGCTAACCCCAGGAATAACACTATAATCTATATCTAATTTATTAAGCTCATCCATTTGCTCTTTTATAGCTCCATAAATTGCTGGATCACCAGTATGAAGTCTAACTATTAATTTCTCTTGATTCTCTTTAATAATTTCAATAACTTCATCTAAAGTCATTGATGCAGAATTATAACTAACAAAACCTTTTTTACAGAAATTAAGATGCTTCCTAGCCACTAAAGACCCTGCATATATTACTATGTCTGCCTTACTTAAAACATCTCTCCCTTTAACAGTAATTAAATCAACATCTCCTGGGCCTGCTCCAATAAAATATACCATACTCTCTACTCCCTATTAGCTAGAATTAACGACATATAGTCTCTAGCTTTTAATATATCTTCTTTATTATCTAGTATTAACTGTCCTTCTCTTCCTGCTCTACTTACATATACATAGTCAAAGCCTTTTTCTTCTAAAGTATTTATAACCATTTCTTCATGTTTATAAACCTTCATTATTACTAGGTATTTTTCATCTCTGATATCCTTAACTCTCGATGCTGGTAGAACTAACATTGGTTCATTTCCAACAACTAAAGTTCTATTAACTATACTTGCTGCTGCACAGAATGATGTTATTCCAGGTATTGTTTCAACATGGAATCCCATTTCCTCCATATGCTTTAACAAATGAATATAAGTACTGTAAACATAAGGATCACCTATAGTTAAAAAAGCTACATTCTTTCCTTCTCTTAATTTTTCTTCTATATAATCATAGGCCTCCTTCACCTTTTCTATTCTATCTTTTGTTCCCATTGGAAAATGCTTTATTACAACTTCTGTTCCTTCTCTTATGTACTCTCTAGCTGTATCTAAAGCTATACTGTCCCCACCATCTATTGCACTAGGTGCTACTACTAAATCACAATTTTCTATTGCTCTAACAGCTTTTACTGTTAGTAATTCACTATCTCCAGGTCCTACCCCTATCCCGTATAAAGTTACCATTAAAATTATCTCCTAACACATTGAATTATATAAATCGGATTATTAGCTATCATCATATAGCTATCCCCTTTATTTTTACTTATATTAAGCATGGAAATATCAGCTTTATAATTAAATTCTTTAATAGCTTCTATTGCTTTATAAGAATTATCTAAAGTTATAAAATTCATAACTAAAGTTCCATCTTCCTCTAGCAATCTATCGCATTGCTCTATTATCTTCCTTATATCCCCACCAGATCCACCTATAAATATAGAATTAAATTTCATTTCCTTTTGAATACATTTATCTAAAATAGTAATAGCTTCACCCTTTATTAAGGTAGTGTTATTGCAATTAAACTTTTCTATATTTTTTCCACTTACACTATAGGCTTCATCATCTCTTTCAATTGCGTAAACTCTTCCATCTGGAACTAATTTAGCTGCTTGTACAGTTATGCTTCCACTACCTGATCCTACATCTAAAACCTGTGAGTTATCATTCAAATTCATCTTCCATATGGCAAGAGCTCTGATATCCTCTTTTGTCATAGGACAATTTCCTCTTATAAATTCACTATCTTTAATTAAAATCATGTCTCTACGCCCTTCTTTCTACTACAACTATTGATAATTCACTATACTCCTCTTTTTCTAATTCCTCTGGTGTACCCTCTAATATTCTCTCATTCCTATAAGATAGGTTCTCTCCTGATATAACATTACAATATATATTGTTTTCTTTAAGTTTCCTGCATAATGCTGAGGGATTATTTTTATTATCTGTAAGCCAAATAGATAACTTGTTTCCCTTAACCTTCCCTATAAAATCCTCTTCCCTACCATGCAAACTTCCGACATAAGCATTCCCCCAAGACTTTCCAAGCTTACAAGTTAAATATTGAATTGAACTTATTCCAGGAATAATCTCTATCTTTCCCTTATAGTTAGTCTTTATATATTCTCCTATCCCATAAAAGGTAGGATCCCCTGAAGCTACAATTGAAACTTCTTTTTCCTCACCTTTTTCTTCTATGAATTCTAGGATTTCTTTTAAACTTTTCACTTCCAACTTACTATCTATAAAATCTAAAGAGTCTAAGGCTCTAGAAAATCCGATAACTATATTGCTTTTACTTAAAGTATCTAAGGCTTTAGGTAAGATATATTCTTTACTTCCAGGTCCAAGTCCCACTATATATACCATTCTTATTTTTCCTCCAGAGAATTATATAAAATATTGTATTCTGAAAAACCATAGTACATTATGGCCTCACATTTCATTGCACCATAAGTATAAATCTCCATTCTTTTTCTTATCTTATTACCTATATTTTCATACAAGGTTCCATATCCATCACCTAAGAGCTTAACTGCTCCCTCACTTGTCTTTTCCTCAAGGACTTTTTGAATAAACTCTTTATCCTTACCCATTAAAGCTAGTTCTAAAGCAATTATCTCAAGTCTTACATCTGCTATTCTACTATGAGTATTAAAGCATCCATATGCTACTTTACTGATCTTTCCTATATGCCCAACCAAGACAACTTCCTTGATATTTCTCATAGCTGCACACTCCAAGGCAAATCCAACAAAGTTAGATATAATTACAATATCTTCTGCTTTAAAGCCTCTTTCTAATGCACATTTTTCACCTATGTTTCCAAAGGTAAAAATTAATCTTTTTCTATCTATAGACTTTTGATTTATTTCAACTTTTATTGATTCCTTTAGTGCATCCTCAGACATTGGATAAACTATCCCAGTAGTTCCCAATATAGATATTCCACCTTCAATTCCAAGCCTAGGATTAAAGGTCTTTCTAGCTATTTCCCTACCTTCAGGTATACTTATAGTTATCTCTACCCCTTTATCTATAGGTAAAACTTCATGAACAGCTTCCTTTATCATTGATTTTGGAACAGGATTAATCGCAAATTCACCTTTCTTCACGAAAAGTCCATCCTTGGTAACAATTCCAACACCTTCACCTGCTTTTAGAGAATACCTATCTGAATCCATCTTAGCTATTGCAAATACTTCTATTCCATTGGTAATATCACTATCATCCCCAGCATCCTTTATAACAGACACTTGGACATAATCCTTACCTTTGCTTATTGAATTAATATCTATAGTCAATTTTATTCCCTTAGGAGTACTAATTTCTATGGACTCTAAAGTTTCATCATTATAAAGCATATATGTAGCTGCTTTTGCTGCTGCAGTTGCGCAAGAACCTGTTGTATAGCCACATCTTAGTTTCTTTCCACCACTTTCTACATATAAGTCAAGCATTAATTCACTACCTTTCAACCACCATGTACATTAGGGCATTTATTATAGATGCTGCCACTGTGCTACCACCTTTTCTTCCCTTAACCCTAATGTACGGAATATTAAGTTCATCCATATGCTCCTTACTTTCAGCTGCCCCAACAAAGCCTACTGGTACTGCTATAATAAGCTTTGGATTAGCCTTACCTTCATCTATTAATTCTTTTAATTTAAATAATGCAGTAGGCGCATTTCCAAACACAAAAATATCAACATTATCTTTACATGCTTTTTCAACTGCTGCCATTGATCTCGTTATTTCTTTTTCCTTAGCTTCTTTATGAACCTCTTCTACGTTCACATAACATACTGCTTTTCCTTCTAGCTTCTCTAAGGCCTTTTTATTTATACCTGATAAGACCATATTTGTATCTGTATAGATTACTGGCTTGTTCTTAAGAATTTTTTTTGCCAGACTTATTGCACCATTACTTATTTCAATTAAATCCTTATATTGAAAATCTGCTGTAGTATGGATTATTCTCTTTACTATTTTTAACTCCTCTTCAGTAAATTTATGTTCTCCCATTTCCTCTTCGATAATTTCAAAACTCCTATTCTCAATATCCATAGGTACCCTTATGTAATTCATCCCTACACTTCCTTTAATATATATTTTAAAAATTCTATATTACCAAAGAAATGAATATGTGGATAACCTGCTATTGTATTACCCTTACTATAGCCGCATGTCCATCTCTTTAATTCCCCATGGTATCCTAACTTTTCTATATCATATATAGTTTTCTCAGTAGATATTACTTGAGATTTATGGAATTCATGACAATTTACTTCTATTCCATCTATCTTCAGTTTTGCATAACCAAATCTATTTAATCTGTTTGTCATTTCACAAACACCATCAAAAAATCCTACCATTTCAGTGCCATCTATTTCCTTGGTTAAATACATTAGTCCACCACACTCTGCATAGCAATTAAGACCTGATTCCAACTCTCTCCTTATACTATTAAGCATAGATTTATTACTACTTAACCTCTCTTTGAAGACCTCTGGATATCCCCCTCCTATATATAGGAAGTCTATCCCTTTAGGTAGTTTTTCATCCCTTAATGGGCTAAAATAAATTACTTCTCCAAATTCCTCTAATAATTCTAAGTTTTCTTTATAATAAAATCTAAAAGCCTCATCATAGGCTACTGCTATCTTTAAATTTCTATTCTCAAGATGATAGTTCTCAACTACTGTATCTATTTCCTTAAATTCTGTAATAATTTCATCTAAGTCCACAAATTTCTCAATTAATTCTGCACAAACCTCTATTTTTTCTATTAAATTATTTGTCTCTACACTTTGTACTAACCCTAAATGTCTACTAGATAACTTAATTTCATCGCACTTAGGAATATATCCAAATACCTTAATATCACAATTTTTTTCAATTACTGCTTTTAATAATTTATAATAGCTTTCACTAATACAATTTAAAACTACCCCAATAATATTTGCATCCTTAAAATCTTTAAGTCCATTTATCTCTGCACAAATAGTTACACTTTGTGCTTTTGGAGTTAATACTAATACTAAAGGTGCATTATTTAATAATTTAGACACACTATAAGTTGATCCATCTTCTGTAATTCCTTTACCATCATAAAGTCCCATTACACCTTCAACTACTGCTAAATCACCTTTTCCCCTAGAAAAACTTATTTTAACACCTTCTTCTCCCATTAAATGAAGATCTAAATTTCTTGATGACTTACCAGTTATTTCACTATGGAAAGCTGAGTCAATATAATCAGGTCCTACTTTAAAACCTTGAACATCGTAATTTCTATTTTTTAATGCTTTCATTAACCCTAAAGTAAATGTTGTTTTTCCTCCACCACTACAGTTAGAGGATATCATTAATGTTCTCATGTTTATTTGTGACCTCTCTTTTTATGTCCTTTTTTTGTCTCTCCAACACCTTCATATCTATTTTCTATTAAGTCATTAATTCTATTTATGTATAACTGATTGAATTTATCAAATTCACCAAGCCCCATCATTATTACCTTTACTTTAATCCCTTCTCTTTCAAACATAGATTTCCAAGAATATTCCTCATCAGAAGCTATATCATTTTTTACATGATCTCCAGCAACTAATAATAATGGCATTAATGTTACTTCTTTAATGTTCTTCTTTTTTACTCTATTTATAACATTTCCAAAAGTAGGATATCCTTCAATGGTACCAATAAAAACATTATCATACCCCTCATCTTCTAGAACGGATTGCAAAGCTCCATAAGCTGCATTCGCAGGATGTGCTGTACCGTGACCTACTAAAACTGTTCCTTCATTTTTATTAAATACCTCACTCATACCCTCAATAAACAATGAATAGTCCTGAGGTAATCCCTCTACTCCTTGATAATAAAATATAGGTCTTCCCAGTTTAATTGACTTAAATTTATCAGAATATGCATCACTAACTTTCTTTATGTAATTAAACTCTTCCCCTGCTATGATATGAAGAGGTTGTATTATTACTTCTTCATATTTTTCTTCATATAAATTCAGTAACGCCTCTTCAGGCATTTTAATTTCTATCCCATGGTTTTCTTTTAATTTTCTTATAATAAAATGTGAAGTAAAGGATCTATAAACATCAAAATCACTGTATTCTTCCTTTATCTTATTTTCTATACTACAAATTGATTTCTCTAATGCCTCTAAGTAACTGCTACCAAAACTTATGACTAATATAGCTCTTTTCACTAAATGTCTCCTCCTAATCTTTACTTACCCTTTTTTTCAAATAAAAAGGTACTCTTTCAAAGAGTACCCATATAAAACAAAAACAAATTAACTTTTTCCATAATAAATAAACCTACTATAACCTTACACTTAATTAGGTATAATATTAACTTGCTCTTGCTATGTGACTTCCCTCCGAAGGATAGCATAAAATTTTAGGCAGGTCTCCTGACTTAAGCTTCATCCGCCTCTCTTCCTTCCCGACTTAAACTGTCAGTGGATTTATTAGAGATTTGTCGGCTTTTACAGTAGCGGGGGCTGTAGTGGAATCTAACCACTTTCCCTTTTAATCTTTAGATAAACTATCTAAGCACCTAAAACTTCCATTATTTGATTATTTTTATTATATATTAGTAATTTATAAATTACAAGAAATTTAATAACTATCTAGATTTATATATTATTAGTATAAAGGTTGCTATAGCAGCCGCCATAGATAATATAATAATACCAGCTAATACATTTTCTTCATTTGATTTCCCTTCATCCTCAATATTTACTGTACTATCTTTACCTTTTATTTCATCTACTTTTTTTGATTCATTACTAGTTTTACCACTAGTTTTACCACTAGTTTTTACATCATTTTGGCTAGCTTGCTTTATAGTTTCATCGGAGGCACTACTCTCTTTTGAGTTCTCATTATCTTTATACTCTACCTCTATACTATTAAGAAAATATTGCTTTCCTTCTTCTCCTGATCTATCACCTTTAATTATATTAGTAATTTTATCAATATTTTCTTGGGATACAGATGACTTTGCATTAACAATGTAGCTTTCTATTTCATTATTATCAGCTTCCATTATCAACTTATTATTGCTTTTATCTTTTATGCTTAAACTCTTTTCAAAAAGATTATAAGATAAATTTAAATTCATTTGATTTGCTATAGTTGATGCTTTCTTATATACATTATAAATTTCATCAGCTTTAAAATCAGTAATAGAGTTTTTATCACCTACTAAAGTTCTAAGTTCTTCCCCTGACTCAATAACTTTATTTAATTCCTCCTTACTTAGCTTTAAATTCCTTAAATAATTTACTATATTTTTGCTATACTTATCCTCTATCCCTATTAACTTTAATTGTTCTTTTAACAAATTAGCTTCCATTGATAATATATCTATACTATAGCTGCTCTCGTAATTAATTAACCCTATTAATATATAAAATACTAATAAAAACTTTACGAATCTTTTCATAACTATATCACTCCTAGAATAATCTTACTCTTTAGATTATTACCATAAAATAAAAAAAATAGGCTGTATAATCAGCCTATCATATAAGTTTATTTTTTTATTTTATGTACTACTCCAGCCTCTTCATCTGAAACAGGAATTAATTTATCTCTAATTAATCCTTTTTCTCTTCTAGCATAAAAATAAAAGTCGTCTCCTACCCTACATCTAATATTTTCATTTTTAGCTATAGTATATTTATTTCCATTATAGTCTTTCCCAATATAATAAGATGATTTTTCCGACTTAATAATACATCTAAATGCTTGAGCCATAGTACCCCCTATATCTAATTTAATATAATTAACTGTCTTAATTCTACATCAACAATCTTTTTTTTTCAATCTTTTGAGTTGTATAATATATGATATTTAATGTTATTTTGGCAAATTGTGACTAAAGTCCCTATTATTTTCCCACATAATAGCGTTCTAAACATTTAAATTGTTATGGTTTTTCTACTTATTACAAAATGATTAATTTATGGATTTACACTCCAATTACTCATTTAGTCATTTGGACAAATTTAAAATAATTAATCAATATCTTTTGTTATTATTTTATAAATTCTTTAAATTATTACATTAATTAAAGTCGGATTTTGTCACACTATTTCAAACTTGTTTTTTATAATTATATCCTACATTCCACATTTTTAATTATTCTATAGGAATTTCTATACATTTGGTATATTATATAATAGTTTAATTAGGTTCATAACCAAAATATTATTTTTCACCATAATTTAAATATAAAAAAAGCTATATCATATGGCTTATAATATTTTTAATAAAAAAATAACCCCTAGAAACCTAGGAGTTATCTCATATTCTTTATTAATGCCAATTATTCATTACATTATCCCACATCATTTTGCCACACTTAGCCAACGTCACAGTTCCATAAACACTATTAGGTATACTAGTAGATAGAACAGTAAATACAAAGTTACCCTTTGGCAATTGAATTAATGCTGTATCATTTTCAACACCTTTCTTGTCTCCTGTCTTACTTGATATTTCAAACTTTAGATCATCTGGAATATATAAGGCAAGTTTATTCTTTATTTGCTGTCTTCTCAATATATCTATAAGCATAGTGCTATTTTCTTCACTTAAGTAAGTAGCATTATGAAGATGCTTCCATATCTTTGATAAATCATATGCACTTGTTATATTATCAATACCCTTTTTTACATCTCTCTCATCTATTGTCTTTCTATTAAGCTCCGTATTTATAAGGCCCATCTCTTTTATATCTGAATTAATTTGATCCATACCCACTATATCTATAATCTTATTTGCAGCTGTATTATCACTTTGAATAAGCATAGCTACTAGTAATTCAAATACTGTGTAATCTCTCTCATTAAACTCATGAATAATACCTGTGCCATATACCATATCCTTGCCACCTATTGGTATCTTATCCATAAAGTCTACCTTACCGCCCTCTACAGCTTTAATTAATGAAACTGCGATTGGAAGCTTCATACATCCTGCTGCTACCATTTGAACGTTTTCATTATACCCGTAAATAAACCCACTTGATAAATCCTCAAAAAAGAATCCATAAGTCCCTATTCTTGATTCTAAATATCTCTTTATCTCTTTCATAATACCCTCCAGCTTCTAAAGATTATCTGTCCTTAGGAAAAGTATAGCATATTTTCAGAATATTTTGAAGTATTAATTTATTTCTTGAAAAGAGCACTAATTCTTTTGAACTAGCGCTCTAATAATTAATCTCCGAAAGAAATCCCTATCTTTTTAGCTACCCTTACTAGCTCTCCATCTTCGCTTACATGCTTTGTCTTTTGGCCAATAACATTTTCTAAGCTATCAGATGAAATAGTGTCACCCTTTAAACAGACCATTTCACCAAATTTACCTTCATTCATTAACTCTACAGCAGCTACCCCATATCTAGTTGAAAGAATTCTATCAAAAGTAGAAGTAGTTCCACCTCTTTGAATATGACCAAGAACTGTACATCTAACTTCATGATTCTTAATCAATTGTTCTAAATCATCAGCTAATTTGTTTCCAATACCTCCAAGTCTAATTGGATCTGGACTATCTTTAACTATTTTCGAAACTACAACTTCACCATCTTTAGGCTTAGCACCTTCCGCTACTACTATTATAGTAAATAGTTTACCTTCTCTTTTTCTCTCTTCTACCTTTTTCTCTATCTTTTTAATATCATATGGAATTTCAGGAAGTAATATTACATCAGCTGAGCCTGCAATTCCTGATTCTAACGCTATCCATCCTGCATTTCTACCCATAACTTCACAAATCATTATTCTATGATGTGATTCTGCTGTTGTATGAAGCCTATCTAAAGCTTCAGTTGCAACATCTATTGCTGTATTAAAGCCAAAGGTTACATCAGTTGATGCTAAATCATTGTCTATAGTCTTCGGTACACCTATTACGTTAACTCCTTTTCTAGCAAAATCTCTTGCTGAAGTTAATGTTCCGTCACCACCAATAACTACTAATACATCAATACCTTCTTTTTTCATATTTTCTACAGCTACATCTGAAACGTCTCTTTTAACTTGTTTTCCATCTTCTTCTACTTGATAATCAAATAGGTTGTCCTTATTGGAACTATAAAGGATTGTTCCTCCCTTATTTAATATTCCTGATACAGACTCAAGTGTTAGAGGCATATAGTCGTTATTGTATAGACCTCTATAACCAAACCTATAACCAATAACTTCAATACCATAATTTAATATTGCTGTTCTTGTTACTGCCCTTATTACAGCATTCAACCCTGGACAATCTCCACCACCTGTTAGTAAGGCAATCTTCTTAATATGTTGTTCCATTTCTCAATTCCCCCTCAATCCGTATACATTAAGCTTAGTTGTTTATATTTTCAGTATATTCCAACAATTTAGAATAAAAAAATATATAAACTACTTTTTTGAGACATTTTCAACTTCCCTTCACAAAGTACTCAAGAGTAAAAATGTCCATTGCTTTTATTATAATATCACAATATTCAGAAATATTAAACCCTATTTTATCCAAATTGAATATTTTTTTCAATATTTAATATTCTTTTAAAATATCCTTTACAAATATATCAAAGATTTCTATTATACTTACTATTTCTTACCCATTTTACCTTGCGGTCAAACTAAAAAAGAGAGCCAAAGGCTCTCATAAGTTACTGTCATATCCTAAACTAAAGTAATTACCTTAGTAAACACTAAGATTGCTAGCAATACACCTGCTGCTACTCTATAAATTGCAAATACTCTCATTGGCTTTTTCTTTAAGTAAGCTACGAACTTATCCATAACTACTATTGATACAATAAATGCTACTATAAATCCAACTATTAATGCAATCCATAATGTTGGTGTCATTATTGAATAATCATATTCAAATAAATCCTTTGCTGAAGATCCTATCATAGCTGGTATTGCTAGGAAGAATGAAAATTCAGCTGCAATTGGTGTTGATATACCTGCAACCCAACCACCCATTATAGTGGAAGCACTTCTTGACATTCCAGGCCACATTGAAAGAACTTGGAATAATCCAACCTTAATCGCTTGAATTGGTGTTATCTTATCTATATCCTTAACTGCATGTTTCTTCTTTCTAAATATGTTTTCAATTACTATTAGTAATAAACCACCAACAATAAATCCAACTATTACAGCCTCTGGTCTAAATAAAGACTTAATTTTACTATAGAATAATATACCCATAATCCCTGCTGGAATTGAAGCTATAAGAACATTTATTCCAAATCTAAAACCTGTTTTACCTTCTTTACCACCTGTAAATATATATTTAAAGAATTCTACTACACTATCCTTTATCTTTTTCCAGTACAATACTACTACAGCCATTATTGCTCCAAGTTGAATAACAACCTCAAACATTTCAGCAAACTCTCCATGGAACCCTATTGCACTTCCTACTAATATCATATGTCCTGTAGATGATACTGGTATAAACTCTGTTAATCCTTCTACTATGGCTATTAATATAGATTTAAGTATAAATATTAGATCTAACCCCACTCATATCACTCACTTTCTTTATTAAAACTACGGTACTATTATACTTATTAATAGTATTGTTGTCCATTTAATTAATAAAATCTTAAGAAGTTACTTATCTCTTACTAGTTCAACTTTGCTTACTACATTGCTACCATCTAGGGATAGTTCTATCTTTGTATCACCAATTTTAAGCTCTAAGTCATGATACATATCTACCTTCTCCATCTCACCATCATTTACTCTTAGATAATAATCTCTCATTACTTTTCCGTCTTTAAAGCCACCCACAATATATGTGTAATCTTGATTGCTTTCCATTGGCTTTTTCATTAGGAGTAAATATGCTTTTGAGTCATTACCTGTTGCCTCTGCCTTTGGAGACTTTAAGAAAAGATCCTTACTTGTAGTATAAATAGTAGCTGGTATGAACCTACCTTCATTAATAAGGTCAATTGATTTTTCAGTGGAAGCATATGTAATGTAACTATTACTTCTCTTCATACTTAAGCTATTATCTATTGGAATTGTATATGAATATAAGTATTTCTTTATCTCTTTTCTATATGTATTTTGAGCACTTTTTCCTATGTAAGTTAAATTTTTAAGATCTTCTCCTATTATTTCAATAGCTGATAGTGGTACTCCATCTTTATCTAGATAGCCTCTATCTTTAAAGTCAATCATAACCCATTTATTATAATTATCACTCCAATACTCAACTACATAATAACTTGCATTTGATTGAAATTGGGGTTCTTCTTTTCTGAACTCACCAACACGGCTTGTGATCCCAGCAGATAATAAAATATCCCTCTCTATTATTGCCATATCTCTCCCTGATACCTTTGTGCTCTCTCCCTTTTCCTTTAAGATTCCATATCCATCACTAGATAATGAATCTGCTACATCATCATAACTAACTATACTATGTAATATGTCTACACTTTGTAAAACTTTCTCAATCTCCTTATTTTCTTTTGATAAAATTTCATTTATCTTATATGTACTGTTCATGCTTTGGAGACTCTTATTATTATCCTTTCCTTCCTCGTAAAATAGAGTAATATTATTTTCATTGTATATATTATCCCAAGCTGTTACTCTTAAACCTTTTTCATTAGCAAAGTTCTTAATATACAAAGTAATACATATTCCAATAATACAAACTAATATAATTACTCTTATTGGCTTTATCTTTCTTTTACTCATTTTATCCCCCTATCTAGTGAAAATTTGGCTTTGCCACTATTTATACAGTTAATAACTAAGAGTGAATAGATACAAAAAGACTGACCCTGGGAGATCTAATTATTTTCTGTAAATAATCACCTACCCCAATTAACTCTTCACTATTATCTATTCACTCTCTACTATTTCCTATTTAAATACTTTATTTAAAATTTTATCTTTTTCTTCCTTTAGATCAGGTACATAACTCTTTAGTAATACAAATTCTCCTTCTAGTGTATATGCTCCTAGGGTTGCAGGTATTAATACACTGTCTCCAAGTTTAATTTCTAGCTCATATCCATTAGACCTAATCTTTCCTTTTCCTTCAACACAAGTAAATAGGAAGAATCTATCTTCATCACTACTTTCCTCTACTTTACTTTTCACATCATACTTTTCTATAGCAAAGAATTCACTTACACAAAGAATTGTCCTATCAAAACCTTCTTCATGTATTGTTATTCCCTTTGTATTTTCACCCTTTAGCGAAAAATCAATAACATCTAATGCTTTCTCTACATGTATTTCTCTACCACGATTAAAATCATATACTCTATATGTAGTATCACTACTTTGTTGTATTTCAGCAATAGTCACACCTTCACATATAGCATGAACTAGTCCACTTTGTACATAGAACATATCACCTTTTTTTACTGGTATCTTGTTTAAATAAGGTTCTAGATTTCCATCTTCAATAGCCTTTCTAAAGACCTCTTTGTCGCAATTTTTTGTTCCTACTATTAGTGATGCGCCTTCTTCTGCATCTACTACATACCATGCTTCTGTCTTTCCTAAGTCATTTTCAACTCTTTTTGCATACTCATCATCTGGATGAACTTGAACTGAAAGCTTATCCTTTGCATTTATTAACTTAATTAATAGTGGGAAGTTTTCCTTATCAATCTTCTTTCCAACTACCTCTTCACCGTATTTTTCTATTAACTCCTTAAAGGACATTCCCTTAAGTTCACCATTTTCTATAATTCCTGTTCCATTTCTATGACAAGCTATATCCCAACTTTCGCCAATAACGCCTTCTGGAAGGTTGTCTCTAAATGCTTCTAAGTCTCTGCCTCCCCAAATTCTCTCATAGTATAGGTTTTCAAATTTTATTGGATACATATTCTACCCCCTAGACCTTTCTTTTGTAATTTATCATTACTATTATACGTTTTTTCCTGACAATAGGCAAAAGAAAAAACTCACTTTTTTAAAATTATTATAAAACTTATTAAAATAGAAGTAAGGACCCCCTACATCCTATAAAGAACTCTAAAATTTTAGAGTTCTTTATAGGATGGGATAGCCCTTACTTATATCACATTTATTAATAGAATAAATTGAATTCTGGAACTGTTAACTTAGAACCGTCATTCTTATTGTACGCATCATATAATTCTTTTGCTTTTTGATAGTTTTCTGTAATAGTATTTCTAGTTTCTATGTCCGTAGAATCTAATAATCCATCATAAGCTGCCTTTAAATTTGTCATTCCTCTTTCTATATCTCCCTCAATTGAAATATAGAAACACCCTGCATTGTTTAACGTACTTATATCACTTTTATCTACCGCATATGCTGCTCTTATCTCTTTTATAGCTTCCGCATTTTTTTCTTGATTAAGATAAACTGTTCCTAATGTCCTATGATATTTTGTTGAAGTTTCATCAATACTAATACATTTCTTTAATAGTTCTATTGCTTCATCTTCTTTATCACCTTTTAATTTAATCATAGCCATATTGTAATAAATTTCAGGATCATTTGGCTTTACTAATGAAGCAAGGTTAAAGTATTCATATGCCTTCTCTCCATTTTCTGCAGTATACCAATAATAATCTGCAATCTTAAGCATTATATTATAATTGAAAGGTTCTTTTAATAATGCTGTTCTAAAGTAAGGTTCTGCTATCTCACTTTGCTTTTTCTTCATCATTATTTCAGGTATTAGGAATCCATAATTATCTGGGTAATCCTTATTTTCTAATATACTCTTTTTGCATAATTCAAAGGCCTTATCTGGATCTCCCATATCTAAATAGTACCATGCTGCTGTGTGATAGCCAATGAATGAATCTTTCTCGCTCTTTATAATATTATTTAATATTTCTTCTGCTTCTTCTTTTCTATCTGAGTGTTGGTAGATTTTTGCTATTACTGTATTAAATACAACATTACCTAAATCTTCCCCCTTCACTTCTTCTAATAACCTATTTGCCTCATCTGTTGTGGCCTCAAGCATTGAGTAACACTTAATCAACCAGACCTTATATGCAATTTCATCTGGATTTTTCTCAGATAATTCTGATAGTCTTTTAATAATATCATCCTTATTATAAGCTGCTATCTGAGCTATAACATCGAATACTTTTATTTCATCTTTATTTTTATACCAAGCTTCTTTTAATGTGTCTAACCCTTTATCCCAGTCATCAACTAAGATATTCATTCTTGCAAATATCGCTAAATCATAAGCTGATTCCTTATCTACAGGATATTCTTCTATTAATGCCTTAGCTTTATCTATTTCACCATTAACCATATAAATAGTAAACATGGTTCTTTCAAGACCCTTATTAGCCTTATTTTGCTCCATGAATATTTCTCCATACTCTAAAGCTCTTTTATTATCACCATTCATTAATGCTGTAAATGCTAAATAATTACCTAAGTCTCCATCAACATTATTATATTTTTTCTTACCATTTTTATCTATAAGATTATTTCTCTTCTCATAAGCTTCTTCTAAAAGTTTATTTGACTTTACATAATCCCCTTTTACTGAATAAACCTCAGCTAATTTAGCAGTATATAAAGGCCATTCATCTCCTTCTTGAAGCTTTTCATATTCTGATATTGCAGTGTCATAATCCCTTTCATAAAAACCTGCTTCTGCATTATTTGTCGCTATATTTTCAGCACTTGATCCCATTGCTTTTTGGCATATAAACATTACTAAAAATGCAAATAACATAACTCCCACTAATGTTACTACTGTGTCAATTTTAGGGTTTTTATCTGTAAGTTTTTTATACCTCATCCCTAAATCCCTAATGCCACCTTTTAATCCATTTGTGAACTTATCCATAGTTCCCCTCCTATTTTCACAACTCCATACGTTTACATATTTAACATTCTATCATTCCTACTTCAAAAAATCCACTAAAAATAAATTGGTTCCAAAAGAAGTTTATGCTATACTTAATGTCGAAGTTTATAACTTTAATTTTAAGGACATACTATATATAAGAGCGTTTAAGGTGGTGAGTAAGATTAGTATTAAATCTATTTTAGGCATATTAGCTGCTAAAGTCACATTATTTCTTTCCAAACACATCCTTAAGGGGGGTAGTACCTTCCCTGGAACTGTTGCCTTAAAGTTTGATAAACAAATCTTAAAGAAGGTTTCAAAAGGATATAAAGTAATTTTAGTTACAGGTACAAATGGTAAGACTACTACAACTAGTATGATTACCAACATTTTCAAGGAAAAAGGCCTTAGAGTTATTACAAATAATACTGGTGCCAATCTTTTTAGGGGTATAGTTGCTTGTTTTATTGATAACTATAGTTTCTTTAAAAATAATGAAGGAAGTTATGCAATTATTGAGGTAGATGAAGCTAATGTAAAATTCGTTACCGAATATATAACACCAGAAATTATAACAATAACTAATCTATTTAGAGATCAGCTTGATAGATACGGTGAAGTATATACAACCCTTACTAAAATATTAGAAGGTGTTGAGAAAGTTCCAACTTCAAAACTTGTCTTAAATGGAGATGATTCTTTATTTGGTAAGTTACAAGTACCTAATCCATCTGTTTTCTATGGATTCAATAAGGCTGTTAAGGAAGATAGTAAAATAGACGTAAATGCAGATGCTAAATTCTGTAAGTTTTGCAAATCTCCTTACCAATATAACTTTATTACTTATAACCATTTAGGAGATTTCTATTGCGAAGAATGTGGATATAAGAGAGCTGAACTTAATTATGCTGTTAATGAAATAGTTGAATTAAGTCCTAACTCTTCAACTGTTGTTATTAATGATACTGAATTAACTGTAAGTCAATCAGGTATTTATAACATTTATAATGGTTTATGTGCATTCTCAATCGGTAAGGAAATGGGAATAGAAAGTGATATCATTGGAAAATCTTTAGGAAAGCAAGATTCAAGCTTTGGTAGACAGGAAGAAATAATAATTGAAAATAAGAAGGCTAAAATAATCTTAGTTAAAAATCCTGCGGGATATAATCAAGCTATAGATACTCTTTGTTTAAATAAAGAAGATTTTTCTACTTTATTTATGTTAAATGATAACTATGCTGATGGAACTGATGTGTCTTGGATATGGGATGTAGATTTCGAAAGACTTCCTTCATTACCTATTAAAGATGTTTTTGTATCAGGTATCAGAATGTATGATATGGCAGTAAGATTAAAAACTGCTGGCCTTGATTCAAGTAAATTCATTTTAGAAGAGAACTATGAAGCTTTAACTGAAAAAATAAAGAATAGTAGTACGGATAGAATATATATTTTAGCAACTTATACAGCCATGATTAATTATAGAAAGTATCTACATGGAAAAGGCTATATAGAAAAACTTTGGTAGAGAGGAGTTGTAAGTTATGGAATTAAATATTTGTCATCTTTACCCTGATCTATTAAATGTTTATGGTGACGTTGGTAATATACTTATATTAAAAAATAGAGCTGAAAGTCGTGGAATAAAAGTAAATTTAATTGATGTTTCTCTTAATGATGAATTCAATGGTGATGATATGGATATCGTATTCTTTGGTGGTGGTCAAGACTATGAACAATCAATAGTAGCAGATGACTTAAAAACCACTAAGAGAATTTCAATAACTAAATATATTGAGGATGAAAAAGTTTTTCTAGCAATCTGCGGTGGATATCAACTTCTTGGTAAACACTATAGAGCTCCAAATGGAGAAAAGCTAGAAGGTCTTGGTATATTAGATATTTACACAGAAGCTGGTGATAAAAGACTTATTGGTAATACTGTGATTTACAATGAGGATTTTAATGAAACCTATGTTGGGTTTGAAAACCACTCTGGTAGAACTTTTATCAACGACCTAAAGCCTCTTGGTAAATGTGTTCATGGATATGGTAATAATGGTGATGATGGACATGAAGGCTGTATTTATAAGAATACCTTCTGTACATATTTCCATGGTTCATTGCTTGCAAAAAATCCTGAACTAGCAGATAGAATGTTAAAACTTGCTTTAGATAAAAAGTATGGTAATGTTGAGATAGAACCCCTTGATGATACTTTTGAATTAAAGGCTAAAGAACATATCCTTAATAGATTTAAGGATAATAAATAAATTTTTCTTTAATTGAATATACACTAATGAAAGTCCTACAAATAACTCCTTTAAGTCTTTATTTTATACTGGATTATTTGTGGGGCTTTCCTTTTTTACTTCTCATGACTAGCTATCTGATTTTTGCAAATATACTGCACTCAATGGTCAGTTCGTCAAAGACCTGTAACTGTGCACTATATTCTATACATCAAAAACCTATCTTATGTTATCTATAAATGTTGGTAAAGTAATATACCTATATATGAAATAAACTACCTTTTGATAAACAACTAATTTTAAAGTACTAAATTGCTTTGATGAATTTTAGATCTTTTCTACGTATGTAATCGCCATATCTACTTAATTTACATAACATATCTAGGGCACTAGTATTTTGGGAGATACAAAATATTTTTATCCATGACAAATAATATGTTATATACTTTGTAGCAACACCATGATATTTAATCAAAGCTGAAACTACATCTTTAAGATATTTTCGTAAAATTCCTTCTCTAAGTATATAACTAACATTTTTTTGATTTTCTTCATCTTTATCCTTATTGTGTTCTCCTGCAACTATTCCTAAGTACCTATCACCATAAGTGCTTAAATATGAATCTTTGTCTATACATGAATAAACTACCTTTTCAAACCTCTTTCTATCCCATATATTTTTGCTAATTGGACATGCTAAAATTCTTTTACTACAATCTGCTGCAGTAATTACCCATAATACATCTCTTTCTCCAACTGGTGGATTTTTACTTCCTTTGAAGTTTTCCTTTACAAGTATCTTTGTTATCTCAACAGTACTCTCTAATTTTTTTGCCTGATTTAAGGGCATTAATGCATGCATTACCTTATGCCTCCAATAAAATGAAGTTGTTAAGCCTATTTTTAGTTCATTTGATGAATTTCTTAATGTTTCTTTCTTAAACATAAGATCAATGAAATCAACCCATAAACTTAGTTTCTTTTTGGAGTAATAAATTGGTGTATTAGTCCTTTTAGAAAAAGTTTTGAAACACTCCTTACATAAATACCTCTGACCATTTTTATAATTTCCGTACTTTATCACTAATTTCCCATCACAATGTGGGCATTCTTTAAGATCTCCAGGTTTACATAGTTTTTCTTCAAATAAAGTTTCTATCTTTTCATTATTTATATCAAAAATTTCCATAGTATTCACCTCTATAGAGATTCTTGCCGCAAGTACTCATACCTATACCAACATTTTTCGATAACATAATCCTAGATAGAAATAAATATAGTCTGAATCAAACTATTAAAATACTTGTACAAACGTAAAAAGCCTCTATCACAATGCATCACCTTAACTATCTACTTGATAGAAATGATTTCATTGGATAGAGTCTTTTTAATTTCCTCTTTAATATTATTTAAGAGTTTACAATCCTAAATTTTTACAATATATCTCCATAGCATTACTTAAGAACTGTGCTAAACCTGGCTTTACTTTATCTATATTTTTAGTAAAACGCTCATCATAAACATACATTTGCCCAAGTCCAGCGAAGATTTCTGGAGTACAATTATAGAAATTCTTAGTTATATGATTTCTCCACTCCTCTACTAGCTTTTGCACCTCTTCATCTTCAGGTCCTCTCTCCATAAGATTAGCTATCTTATTATAAATTTCATTTGCTTCTCCCATGACTCTTGACCAGTCTTCTTTTGAATATTTACCAGTCTTTTTTTCACTTTCCTTATAAGCATCGCTCTCTCCATACTTTTCTTTAGTTTCCTCAGCATACTTTGCTTTATGCTCTTCTATTTTACTCATATCAAAACCATCAAACATATCTTTCTTGCTCATCTTTTTTTCTCCTTCTATTGATTCTATAGTGTTATCTACTGACTTTATTATTCTTTCAATTCTTTCTCTTTTTTCTATCAGTAATTCCCTATGAGTTTTTAAAGCTAGCTTTCTATCAAAGGATGGATCATCTAAAATATTCTTGATCTCCTGCAGGTTAAAATCAAGCTCCTTAAAGAATAAAATTTGTTGCAACCTTTCAAGATCACTATCTGTATAAATTCTATACCCAGCTGAAGTAATCTGCTTAGGTTTTAATAATCCTATTTGATCATAGTGATGAAGTGTTCGTACGCTTACTCCACAAATTCCTGCAACCTCTTTTACCTTATATGACATAATCTCATCTCCCTTTCTTTTACTACCTTACAATCTAATAGTAAGCTATGACGTAAGGTTAGAGTCAATAGCTTTTTTAACTTTTTAGGCTTGTACTTATAAAAGTCAAAAGAATTTAATTAAAAGAAATTCTTATATTCTAAACAATATTAGAATATAAGAATTTCACAATCTACTTATCTATTTATAACTTTTATTTTCTTTAAATACTCTAACTCCCAAGGTTGAATCTCATCTAGAGTCTTGAAGGTATATCCCATTGCTTTATATTCTTCTATTACTTCCTTAAGAGCTTGAGTAGTTGTATCTTTATTTTCCAAATCGTGCATTAAAAGCACTTCTATTTTATAAGAGCCTGCGAACTTATTTATATTAGTTTTAATATTGGCTGTAGATACTCTTACTGCAGATGCATCCCCAGAATCAATATTCCAATCAATATAATTTATCCCTCTAT
The DNA here is from genome assembly GCF_051590805.1 of Clostridium zhoujianii. Lineage (NCBI taxonomy): Bacteria > Bacillati > Bacillota > Clostridia > Eubacteriales > Clostridiaceae > Clostridium > Clostridium zhoujianii. The sequence goes on along the minus strand of NZ_JBPUTF010000001.1, from coordinate 774,516 downwards.
TAGATAGCTCACTTCTAATTGATGATAATACCTGAGCCGATCCTACTAAATTATCTGATCCACCAGGCATCCTTACAAAATTTAATTTTTTCTCTCTACCTATAATATTATTTATTGTATTATTACAGGTAACCAAATCATTAAAGTAATATTCTTTCGTACTGTATAATTCCTCATAAGCATGATTGTTACAATGAGGGAATATGGCCATTTTATCCCTGTCCACTTTTTTCACAATTTCTGGAAACTTCTTAACATTTCCACCTACAACAAAGAAACTTGCCTTTACCCCACTTGCATTTAATACATCTAAAATTTTTAAAGTATTTGATTCAGAGGGTCCATCATCGAAGGTTAAATATACAAATTTCGTACCTTCAACAGTAGAATTTGCATAAATAGGGTTCATTAGGTAAATCATAATAAATACCACAGATAGAATAATTACTTTAACTTTTTTCACTACTATCACCTCACTTTTTTATCTTGTCTTTATTCTTTACAATAGCATGTATTATTATAAGAGTTATTATAAGGAATTTAATAATAATGTAATTTTTCATATTGTTATTAAAATTTATAAATGTTATACTAAAAATGTTTTCACAAACTAAATTCAAAGAGATGGGGAGATAAATCGTGACTAAGAAAAATTTACTAAAAACCCTGGCATTAACTCTTTCCATATCTTTATTAGCACCATTTGCTAGTAAGGTTCATGCCAAAGAGTCTCAGCCTGATATTATTTCAAAAGCAGGAATTGTTATGGATTACGAAACAGGCGAAGTAATCTATGACAAGAATGGTACTGAAAGAATGGCATTAGCTAGTACCACAAAAATAATGACTGCATTACTTTTTGCAGAAAATGCAAAAAAGACAGATCAAATTACATATACCGAATCAGCTAAGGCTCAACCACCATACACTATAGATAGTGAAAAAATGAGACCTTACGGCAAAGAATTCAAGATAGGTGATACAGTAGATGCTGATACAGTCATGAAGGGCCTACTTGTTTATTCAGGAAATGACTTTGCTTATATGATAGCAGATCATGTAGCTGGAGATGCTGATAAGTTTGTTGCTATGATGAATGCTAAAGCAAAAGAATTAGGACTTAATAATACTGTCTTTGGTAATCCAAATGGAGTTCCTGGCCCTAATGGAGACGTGAATTTCTCAACTGCTTATGAATTAGCAAGACTTACAAAAATAGTCTATGAAAATGAATGGATCAGAGAAACAATGCAACTTGTTGATCCAAAAGTTACACTACCTGGAAACACTATTGTAACTTTAGAGACTAGAAATAAAGAACTTGGTAAGAACGGTAATATCGGTGGAAAAACCGGAATAACAAACCAAGCTGGTGGTTGTTTCACTGGAGTATATGAAAGAAATGGTCGTAAGTTAATTGGTACTGTTTTAAAATGTGTTGGTGGTAGTGATGTGCTAGATCTTAAAAAATTTGAAGATTTAGATAGTATGATGACTTATAGTTATGCAGCAGATAAAGAAGTTTATAAAAAGTCTGGAGAAGAAATTGATTCAGTAGAACTTGAATATAAACTATTTAGATTCTTTGGTCCTACTAAAACTATAACAGCTCCTGTAAAATTAGCTGAAGATGTAAAACTATACTCAAACTCAATTAATGATAAAGAAACAGAGATAAAGTTAAACTCTGACAATAATGATGCATGGAAGGTTGCTTCTGAAAATACTACTCCTTTAACAGTTACAGCAAGAGACTTTACAACTGAAGTTAAAGGAACTGTAGATGTAACTACAATGCAACTTATAAATGCTAATCTTTTAGTTTACTTAGCTGTTGTTGCTGTTGTGATAATAATAATAGTGTTAATAGTATTCATTATTAAAATGATGGGCAATATGGGTAGAAAAAGAACTAGAAGAAGAAGAAGATATTAAAATAAGCTAGCCTAGGCTAGCTTATTTTTTATTTAAGTTTAAATTTACGTATTTCTTTATCTAATGTATTAGATAAATTCTTTAGCTTATTTGCATACCCTGCAAATTCATCAGTCGATGCTGCTACTTCCTCGCAAGATGCCGCTACTTCTTCAGATCCTGCTGCCGTCTCTTCTCCTATAGCAGATAGATTTTGTGTTTGATTTACAACATTATTCTTTTTATTATTTACTTCATTAATCCCTACTGTTATTTCCTCAAGTTTTTCTGTTAAATCTTCAACTGACTTTATTATATTAACAAATATCTTTTCAGCAGTTACTACAGACTTTTCCTGACTCTCAACAGTTTCGCTAGTTTCTTTAACTTTACATACAGCCTCCTGTACTTTTGTACCAATAGCCTTAATAACATCATCTATTTCCTTAGCTGATTCAGAAGTTTGTTCTGCTAGTTTTCTAATTTCATCTGCTACTACTGCAAATCCTCTTCCAGCTTCACCAGCTCTTGCAGCTTCTATTGCTGCATTTAATGCTAATAAGTTAGTTTGTTCAGTTATTTTTGAAATAGTTTCATTCATAACACCAATACTATTTACACTTTCCGAAACCATTGATACTACTGTATTTACTTCTTGGCTACTAGCCTTTGTATCTAATGATTTAACTTTAACATCATTAATCATATTAATTCCTTCTTTACTTAAATCATTAGTTTTCTTTGCCATTTCATTAATATTTCTAGTAGCACTATCTATTAAATTTAATTCATTAGATACATCATCTAAATCAGATGATAATATTTCAAGGTTATTAGCAGATTCCATTGTTCCCTTTGATATCTCTCCAACAGTTGTTGCTACTTCTCCTACTGAAGCCGCCACTTCTTCGCTCATACTTGCTAAGTTTATTGAAGTAGTATTAACATCCTGTATAGAATCATTTACACTACTAACAAGGCTAGCTATCTTGCTTTGCATTTCATTAAAGCTTAATGCTAATTCTTCTAGTTCATCTCCAGTAGAAAGAAGTATATCTTCACTAAGATCACCGTTAGCTGCCTTAATACTGCCTTCTTTTATTATTTTTATGCTATTTCCAATTTCATCAGAGAACCTTTTCCCAATAACCACTATAGCAGCTAAAACTACAATAATGATTCCACCTAATATATATCTAAATCTTCTTGCACTTTCCTCTATCTCCCTTGTTGGCACTTGCAATATTACCTTCCAGCCAGTAACATCAGATGTTTCTGATGCTATTTTATACTTTACGCCATCAAATTTAGTTTCTGTTATAGCACTATCTTCCTTTAATATTGTGTCCCATTCATCGCTTTTAGATATATAACTAGTGCCTATGAAATCTTGGTTCTTATGTACTATAGTTGTGCCTTTTGCATCTACTATACTTACAACTCCATTATCTCCAAACCTTGCATTTGATACTATATCAACAATATTACCTAACTCAATATCAGCACCTATCACTCCTTTGACATTTCCACCATCTAATAAGGCCTTTGAAATTGTTACCATATTTTCTCCAGTAACTGCATCCTTGTACATATCAGTAACTGCTAGGTCACCATTATTTTCTATGGCTTTTATGTACCATTCTCTTGTTTTAGAATCAATATCTGCAGGTATTTCTACATTTGGATATATCCTAGTTTTGTTATCATTCGGTGTAAAGTAAAAGGTTGATCTGACACCGCTATTTCCTTCTGTAATCATAGTTAATTCCTTTACTATACTACTTTCACTTTCTTCACTACCATCTAATTTGTTTGATAAAGCAATATAATCAAGTAAATTTTCTACTATTGTAAATTTACTATTTACATTATCTTCAACTGCCATAGTTAAGCTTTTAGCACTACTATTAAACTCTCTTTTGCTAGCTTTTGAAAACTCAGCCTCAGATGATACACCAAGTAATATAATTGGTATTGTTGCTATAACAATCATAACTTTAATTATCTTACTTCTAATTGTTTTAACTTTTTTACTATTCAAAATATGTTTCTCACTAGTTACCCTACTCATATCTATCACTCCTCTTTTATTGGTCTATAGTATTATGTTTCGACTATTTTCGCCAATACTTGATATTGAAAATAGAAATTTATAAATTTTCATTTAACTTTATTTATGTCATTATTCTTTAGAGTTATTTAATAATAGTAAGGTATATCAATTCACCTAGAAGGTCTTCAAATAAATATAGCTAAATTTGTAACTAAGGTTTATGACAATTCTCCTATCCTTTCTAAAATTAATAGAATTAATATCACTACAAATGATGGAGGTATATCTGTTGGGCAAATTGTAATAGCTAAAAATAATAAATAATGCTATAATTTTGCCGTAACAAATGAATTAAAATATTATGAGGTGTTTATTATATGAGTAAAATAGATTTTAAAGGAAGTGTAGTTTTAAATCCAGTTCCTGCTGTTTTAATAACTACAAAAAATAAGGAAGGCAAGGAAAATGTATTCACTGTTGCTTGGACAGGTACAGTTTGTACCAAACCGCCAATGCTTTCTATATCAGTTAGACCAGAAAGACTATCCTATGAATATATTAAAGAGTCTATGTCCTTTGTGGTTAACTTGCCTCACTCAGGTATGGTAAAGGCTCTTGATTATTGTGGGGTTAGAACTGGAAGAAGAAATGATAAGATCAAAGAAATGAATTTTACTATGAAGGCTTGTGAGCAAATAGATGCTTCTTACATTGATGAATGCCCAGTTGCAATTGAGTGTAAGGTAAATCAGATTATTTCTTTAGGTACTCATGATTTAATCATTGCTGATGTTCTTTGTTCTCATATTGATGAGAAATTATTAGATGAAAAAGGTAAGCTTCACTTTGAAAATGCAAACTTAATTAATTATTGTCATGGTGAATACTACCCAATGACTAATAAAAGTATAGGTTCATTTGGATATTCTGTTAGAAAGAATGTAGTTACTGATAATAAAGCTGCTGAAAAAAAGACTAGTGAGAATAAACCCTCCAAAAAGAAAATAACAAGTAAGAAGTTAAAATCAAAGTCTAAATCTACAACTAAAGGTTCAAAGAAATCTAATAAAAAAACTTTTAAAAAGTAAAACTAAAGGGAAGCAAGTATAACTTGCTTCCCTTTTTACTTAAATTCATACTAACTTTCCTTAATCCATTCTTCCCAAATTTCAGCCTTATACCCTACAGTGGCATTTCTGCCATTTCTAACTATAGGTGTATTTAGTAAGCTTTGATCTTTAAGCAAAATCTCTTCCTTAACCTCGGCACTTCTTATATTTCCTAGATTTGAATTTTTGTAATTCTTAGACTTAACATTTATAAGTTCATTAATACCTACAGAAGTTTTTACTGAAGATAATTCTCCCTTACTCATGCCTTTTTCCTTCATATCAATTAATTGATACTTAATTCTTCTCTCTTTAAAAAATCTTTCTGCCTTTTTTGTATCAAAACATTTTTTAGTGCCAAAAATCTGTATATTCATATTTCCTCCTATAGAAGCTCTAAAATATCTAGTGGACTTTTTAGCATATGATTTGGCTCAACCTTTAATAACTCTTCTATTTCTAAGGCAGTATACTCTACTCCACAAGTAATACAACCTGCACTCTTACCACATAATAGATCATAAGGACTATCTCCTACCATTATTGCTTCTTCAGGCTTTATCCCAAGTAACTCACAAGCCTTTAACGCCGGCTCTGCCTCTGGTTTATGCTTCTCTGTTAACTCTGGAGATATTATAACATCCATAAATTCTATTATTCCACCAATCTCCATTCCTCTTACTGCTACTGTCTTTCTTTTTGAAGTAACTATTCCCATTTTAATACCCTTATTTATTAAAGTTTGTAATAATTCCACTACTCCTTCAAAAGGCTTGCACATATTATCATGGTACTCAGCATTATAAGATCTATATGTATCTATCATTTTCTCTATTACTTCTTCTTTATCAGTATAATTTGCAAAAGAATAGTTAAGTGGCTTTCCATAAAGTCTTGTTATTTCAGCCTTTGGAAGCTCCATATTTAATACTTCCTTAAAAGTATGGCAAAAAGACTTATAAATTAATATATTAGTATCAAGTAATGTTCCATCTAAGTCAAATAAAACTGCTTTAATCAAAATTTCCTACCTCTTTCTATATTTTATATAAATTCATTATAACAAGGAAAACTATTTTTTGCACAATAAAATAAACTATTTACAATATTAATGTTACATCATTTCCATATATTCTATTCCTATTATCATTTGCATTTAGTTTTTTAACATACTATAATTGTCTAAGTGTGCAATAAATTTAATGGATATATTATTATTTTAAGGGGGACTACAATGAAAGAGCGTGATTATTATTTTGACAATTTAAAAGCTTTCCTTATAATATCTGTTATAATAGGAAACTCATTAGAATATGCTAACCCTACGTCTATTAATCCACACTATTTTATACTAATTTTATACATATTCCATATGCCATTATTTACTTTTGTTTCAGGTTATTTTTGTAAGAAAAGTACTAGAAGTACTCAATCTAAGGTTATTGATATATTTAAAATATATGTTGGTGCTCAGATATTCTATCATCTACTTGATAAGTTCTTCTTTAAGAACTATACCTCTAGACTTGAATTCTTTTCACCACAATGGACTCTATGGTACCTTTTATCAATAATATTTTGGTACATACTTGCAGACTTCATTAAAGATAAAAAGAAGTGGTTTATATTCTCATTATTATTATCATTATATATAGGATTTGATAATGGTGTCGGAAGTTATGCTAGTATCTCTAGAACATTTTTCTTCTTACCATTCTTCGTTGCAGGTATGGCCCTTAATAAGGAAAATATAATGAAACTTAAAGAACATAAGAAAGTTTTAATTGGAGCTTCAACTATAATCCTGGTAGTTCTTTATTATTTATCAGATTATATTCCTGTTGAATTATTTTTTGAATATACAAAATATACTTTCTACTTTGACACACCTGGATTCCCATTCTTTGTAAGGGTATTCCACTATTTAGGTGCATTTACAGTAGGTGCTTTAATATTATCTTTGGTTCCTAAAAAGAAAACTATTCTACATACTTTAGGTGCTAACTCACTTATAATGTATATTACTCATTCTGGTATAACTAAGATTCTTTTCAAGTGGAGGCTGATTGAATATTCATCTCCTATAAGGGTATTTATATCAGAAGGAATAGTTTTATTTGTAACTATATTGGTAACAATTTCTTATATTAGAATTAAGGGCCATATTAAAGAGAAAAGGAAACATGGACAGACTACTGACGTAATGTAATCATTAATCATCATTTGTCTGTTATTCTTTATGTAGCATTTATAAATCTAACATTAATACTAAAATGTTAGATTTATTTTTATATTCTTTTATTTTTACAACATCCACTATCTTAGTTCTTCGTATCTCCCTTATGTTAAGTTATATTTTTATATCTTTGTAATTATTTGTATACTGTTGGTACAAGTGTTATACTTATAGTTAATTAGATATATAGGAGATGATTAATCATGGTAGAATTAGCTTTGCCTAATCCACTAATTTACCTTTATAATCAAACTAATACTGCTTTAAATGATCTTTATTGTTATTCAGAAGCTGCAAATTGGGGTAGAAATGTAAATCAATTAAAGCCAGGTAAGGACAAACTAATATTCTTCACAGAGTACTTAACAAAAAAAGAAACCACAGTTACTTTAGAATTTACAACTACAAATGGTAAAAAAGAAAAAATTACTATACTTGATAATAAAATACTTGGAAAAAATATAAGCTTAAAGGCTGAGATATGTTTAGATGATAACAATAACTATTATTGTAATTTATCAGACTTTCCTAAGCAATAAATAAAATTAGAGACTATAGATACATTTGTTTTTATACAAATCTATCTATGGTCTTTTTAATTGTATGTGAATAAATTTATCAACTTATTATATTTTTAAAAAAATCTTATAAGATATATTTTATCCATTTAAATTTTTATAGTTTTGTAGTAAGTAATTCTTGGCATATTATTCAATTTTACCTACAATTTGCGTAATTAATTCTATATGCTCTTTTATTTTTACTTTTTGTAAATTTTCTACTTTTTCACTCCCACCTAAACCTAATAGAGGTACATATCCAAAGCATTCGTCAAAATTAAGTTTACCATTATTAATTCTAGCTTCTTGATATTGTAAATTTTCAAGAAAATCTCTTACATATTCAGCGTCCATTATATCATCCAAAAAGTATTCGAATCCATCTTCAATAATGTCAAAGGTTCCTTTTCGATATTTAACAATACTTAAATACCTATTTTTCTCCCAATTTAGATTATGCGGTATTAATTCTTATTACCATTATTTATTTAACTATATTCTACCATTTATATTTTTTTATGCAGTTATTTTCTAACACTTTTTGTATTGTCCTTCATATGAAATTAGTAAAATATTATATAGCTTCTTTGTTTATTTTAATTATTAAGTCTTTTTTTTGTACCCACTTTTGGTATATTCCTTTATCAACAATTTCCATACCTAATTGTAACCAGTCTTGATAATTACCAGTCATTGCACATATTAATAATATATTATCACATTCATCAGTAACTGAAAATTCATATCCACAATATTTAGCCTTAGTAATTTTTCTATATATTTCATCAATCTCTGATTTTAACACATACTTATAGCATTTTACGCCTTTATTAGCTCCATTATTCTTTATAAATCCATTAATTATATCACTTTCGTCATCTGAACGTAGAATAACACTGCCATCAGCACGAATACCAGCTTGGTATTCTTTCCCTTTATAGATTGCAAAAATATTACTTTTCATTCTTCCTCCTATTTAATTGGCACAAATCTGCCATCAATTTCATTAAATACTGCTATTAGTGTTTCAATTCCATTTTTATCAATTTTGTATAACTCTGCACCATCATAAACATCTAGAAATGAGTTGCATTTGTATTCTGGAATTATATTATCATTCATGGCTTTAGCAAATCCATTTCCTGTAAATGGTGGAGCATCTGTTATTGTCCCACCTAAATCAACTCCATATGGAATTTCAAATTTTTCTGAATTAGGTGTTTTAAAACGAATTACCCCTAATGAACTATCTGAATCAATTTTATATGCAGTTCCTGGATAATCTAATCTTAAACTTTCATAGATATCGTTGTATTTAGTTAAATTTGAAACATCATCATACTTAGTAACATCCCCACCAACTTGTGTATAACTAGCATCTAAATATTTACTAATATCATTGTTTGGAATTACTTTTTGCATTGTAGTCATATTATCGGGTATTGATAAACTATCTCTAATTGATTTCATAGCTAACTTTTCAGAATCAGTTAATAATGCTACATCTTTAACTCTTAGTTCATTGAACTTATCAACTGTCAATCCATTCTTATTAATTATATCAGTTATATTTTTACCAGCTTTACTTACCCCCTTGGGGCAGAGTCTGTCTTTTCTATAAATCTAGTATTTTCAATATCTTACACTGTTTTTTAGTACTTCTAATCACTTACCGTTTTTAGTGTTATGTAGTTACTTTTTTACTCCTAATTTTCCTTAATCTGTTAACTTTATTTTATCATTCATAACACTTTTTATCTACATTACTACTTATAAAAAAAGATTAATGCTCCAATTACTGAAACATTAACCTTCTTAACTTCTCTCACTTCATTATAATAATTATGCTGTAACTTGCTTTATCTATTTTATTTGTATTACTACATTAATATCTTTTTACCTATTATGAATTGAGTTACTATTTAATTTTGCATCTAGTTTTATATTAGTTGCTTATTTAATTTTTCTGCTTTATACAACTCTCCTAGTAATGGATTATTATAATCATTATAACTATCCATATATGCTCTTACTCCACCAATTATATTAATTTGATTTATATCTTTATTATTTTTTAGAATATCTAATGCATTCATATATCTTATATATATATCAGTTTCATTACACCACTTTTAATTTCATCAGTATATTCCATTTCAAGCTTCTTTATCACAATTTCTATTTGTTCTAATAACTCTCTTTTTATATCCATTTCATTTTCCCCCTATCTACTTGGTACTTCTCTTATTTCTTTTATCAATTCTGATGAGCACCCTTGTGGTAATAAAATTTGGTCCCCATCGCCTTGAATCAATGCTCCAGTTTTAGTGTATTGTTTCTCAACTCTACCAATATTTATTGTTGTACCTTTAGGTACTTTTATAACAGCTTCATATTGTCTTGAATTTTTCCATTCGGGAACTAGTGCAGTATTAATTTTTGCATTAATTCTATTTCCTGCTGATGCTAATGAAGTAAGTCCTAAACCTCCTATTACTAATTTACTGACTCCTGTAATTAGTGCTCCCATTACACTTCCTATTCCAATTCCTTTTAAAAAGTCATCAGCTGCTCCTGATGCAACTGCAAAAGGTAATACATGATATCTTATATCACTATAACCTAAGTTTTTCACTATCTTCAATATTTATATCTTAACATAAAAAGACAATGCTTCTTATTTTAGAAACTTTGTCTTTTTTTAGTTTAATATTAACTTATTACTTTACTATCCCATTATTCTTTAATCTATCAAATACAATCTTATCAGCTTTCATTCTATTATATAATTCTTCACATGCATCACTTTCATCATTAAATATCTTAACATCTGATTCATTACTTCTTTCAAAATAAAATACATACCATTTATCTTCTCGTTTTTCTATGCAAGTTTTTTGGTCCTTTGTATATTGAGGACCATACAAATAATACCACGAATATGGTATTCCTTCTTTTTCTAATACTTCATCTAATTCATTAATATTCATATACTTATTCTCCTTATTTAAATACTTCTCTAATAAATCCATTATCAAGATAATACTTTAATGATTCTGGTAGAACATATTGTACTCCACCTCCACTTTGACCAAAAGCTGCAGCAATTTCTCCATACTCAACACCTGGAATTGGTTTTAGTATTTCATATTGATGATATGCATTAGGATTTTTCAAATAAGGTAGTGCTCTTTGTTCATACGTTACTGCTGGATACTTTGGTGATACATAGTTGCCTGTCTCTCTTCCAAATCTATCTATTATCTCTCCTACACCTAAAGATTTTATCGGCCTATTTCCTTTTTCTAACTCTAAAATAAATCCATCATTAGCTGGCCATTTTATCCATCCACTCGTTTCATCTAAAAAATCTATACTAGCTGGAACTAATGTATCTATTTTAGAACCATCTTTTAATGCCTTCTCAACTATTGCCTTTTTTAAACTTATATTTTCAGCTGTATTACTTGTTCCTTTATCTATACTTTTAAATATTATATCTATTGAATCATTATTAACACTTTTTAATGAACTATTATTAATATATTTATATACATCGTCTAGATTTCCAGTTGTTAGCATAGTCTTAATACTTTTAATATCAGCAGCTTTACTTACCCCTTCAGTAATTTTTCCATTAACATCCTCAATAATCTTCTTAATTCCAGCATCATCCGCACCTGTTATTCCTTCAAACTTACCATGGAAATCCTTTAGAAAGTTATCTTTGATTTTACCCTCTGGTAAATTTTCAAGTTTATCTAACATAGTTTTAAACTCTGCTTTTAACCCTACATCCTTTATACTACTATTAAACTTCTTGTATATATCTTTTAACTCAGTAATACTATAATCATTGTGGACTAAGAGACCTAACTTACTTACGTAGAAGGTATGATAATCTTCGACTTCTAAATTATAAACTTTACACTTATTATATCCTGTTTTTTCTACACTTTCTATGGTCTTATAGATTTCTTCTGATGTAAGTAACTTGTCTCCTTCTTTTAGTTCACCTGCTCTAATCCATCCTTTATCAGTCATAAATAAATGATCTTTTGTAGCTTGTATAATTTCATTATTTACTGTTACTACTACTAATTCTTCAGCTAACTTCTGTATCAATTTAGCTTTCTTATAACCAATCTTCTCCGTCATTTCATCTCTTGCTAGCACTAATTCCCCATCAACTATAGAGGATATTTCCTTATATCCATTCTCTGTTACGACTAACGTATCGGCAGTAAAGCATCCATTAAAGCAAACATATCTCTGATAAGGAGTTAGCTCTTCACTTCTAAAGATAATTTTCTTAACATCACCAATTCCATCTTTTAGAGTTATCTTTATTTCACCATTCTGCTCTGATATATTACTAATAACAGATTTTATTCCATCACCTTTACTTTTCATAACATTTTTAAACTCTGACTTAGCCAAGTCAAAGTTTTTTCCTAATCCACTAGCCTCTAGTAGATTAATACCGCCCTTAATTCCCTTACCACCAGCATACAAAACCATGCATGCAATTGGATTTATTCCCATAGAGGCAAGAGCATTTGTACCTACCATCATAGTGGCATTCTTAACTAACTCTTTTCCCAAGGATCTTGCTGCTGTTTGTATTCCTTCTTTTACAAGCTTACCGCCAATCTTAGCACCGTCCCCTACTAATGGAATTAAGGAAACTAAGCAAAGGCCTCTTTCTAATAAGCTTAAATCTCTACCTGTTACTAGGTCTTGTCCAACAAGAGCCTCGATTACGCCTTTAGCATCACCAATTATTGGTATACAGTCAATAACAAGTGATGTGTACTCCTTCCATTCAGGAATTATTTCGTAGTCAAACTCTCCTTGATGAATAAGTCCATCTAAGTACTTTTCAAAGGTTGGATATTCAGCTTTTATATCCGGATTAGCCTTTGAAAAGGCTTCGTAGTTTGATTTCATTAGTTCACCAATATCTCCGTAGCCTAATACATCATCAAAGGATATTCCTTCTTTTAAAACCTCCCTTGAACCGCTATTCATGGTACCTCCTGGTCCCATTTATCTATAATATTCAGTTTTTGTTGCACCAATATTATTAGGAATAGTTATCTCATCTGATTTTATATTGCTTACCATATCTACTACCTGTTCGTAGTTCTTAGTAAAAGGGCCGTCTACTTCCCTATCATAGAAATAGCATATATCTCCAAATCTTCTTAAATCAAGTATTTTATCGGCAAGTCCATCATAAAAGCCTCTTTGAGATGGAAAATATAAATTCCCTAATTCCTCATCCTCATTAATTAGCTCAATAGCACTATTTATAAATCTTTCTGCATTAATCAAGGTATTTCTTATGTTTTCCATTGCAGTGGAAGCCGTATTTGCTTTTGCTTTAGTTGCTTCTTCTTCAATAATAAACTTTGACATTATAACCCCCTATTATATTATTCCAAGTTCCTCAAACTCAATAATCACCTTTCTTGTCTCCAGTAAATATGGATAATCCAATAGTGGATTACTGTTTACATCCTCCTATATAAAGTATCCATATTTTTTTATAAGGAATTCTTCTAAAGATTCTATGCACAAAATCTCAAACTTTAAATCTCAAAAGATATTTTAAATAACTTTCCCAAATAATCAGAATTATATATTAAGTTTCGCCTATAATCTTAATATCTTTTAACATTCTGACATTATCACTCATATATATACACCATAGGGTATCTTTTTAGATACTAAGCAATACCATGAAAGGACGTACTGATGAAAAGAAAATCAAAAATAGCTCTTTTTTTAATAGCACTAATTACCTCTAGTGTATTCTTTATAAGCTGTGGCAAAAAAGATGATAATTCTGAGCTACAAAAAGTTCGTCTTAATGAAGTAGTTCGTTCTGTTTTTTATTCTCCAATGTATGTTGCTATAAACCAAGGCTTCTTCGAAGAAGAAGGCATAGACTTAGATTTAAGTACTGGACAAGGTGCAGTAACTCACTTGCGATGTTGAGAAGGGTTTTCACTAGTGTAAAAGCGAACCTCTATAATGAGATGTATAAAGGCTTACCGGAGAATACCATAGGTGAAAGGATTGAAAAAGCTAGGTTAAAACTCAATATAGATAGGATAGAGTTTGCTAAATCTATTGGAGCTGAAATAAAGACTGTTTACATATGGGAGAAAAAAGGTATTATACCTGAGGCCTCCTCTATTAAGAAAATATCGGATACATATAATATTCCTTTGGAGTATTTCCATTATTATTACGCTGTTTATTATAATAAACCTGAAGAGGCATTTAGGAAATGGCGAATAGATCATAATTATAATAATGTTCAAGTAAGTAAAATGATTAAAGCTGTTTCATCTACTCTGTATACTTTTGAAAATGGAACATATAAACTATCCTTTGATCTTTATTTACAGTTAAAAGAACTAGGCATTTTCTAAAGTAATAGCTAGTTTTAATCTATTAAGTTAAAATGCAGATTCAATTTCAAAATACATAGATTTTAAAATTAAATCTGCATTTATATATTATTTAACTGATTTATCATACTGTTTTTAATTATTACTCTATAAGCAATTAGTACAATCATTGAATATCTATCTCTTTAAATAACCTTGTCTATTTTCTTCTAGTGTTAATATAAATTACTCCATCTTTTTCATATCTCGAAGAAATATTCGAATATCCCTTTATCTTATTTAGGAATTTAACATTTTCACTAGATTGGCTTAACGGTATCCTTCTCGCTAATTGAGATATCCTTTCATATGGATCACTTAGATAACCTAACATCTCTGTTATATCCTTATCCAAAAGCTCATCCTTAATTCTACTAAATAACTTAATTTTATTCCAACTTGATATATTTTCTTTTATAATATTCTTTGCAAGTACTTTACTTATTTCCATATTTGAATCTAGAATCACTTTTGATATTTCTTCTGCCATTTTAACTTCATTAATCAAGTTGTTAGCATTAACATATTCAATAATTTTCAACTTATAGAAGTCATCTATATCTCTACTTTTAAGTAATAACAAATAATCTTTCTCATCTAATGTAATATTTTCAATCTTAGATATAAACTCCTCAATATTTTCTTTTATTAAAATGATATGAACCTTTTCACCTATATCCTTTAGAAATCCTATATTGCTATTGTTTAGTTCTAAACTTCCACTTAATGCTATACTCTTAATTCGTGCTTCAGATACATTTGACATATCAAGTTCTTTAAAACACGCCCCCATACTTTTTAATAAATAGTCGAAATTATATTGTTTTATATTCATATTAACTAATAACTCCCTATTAAACTGTTCATACAAACTATCATCTAACTCTTCGCTACTATATAACTTTTCACTAGACAGCTCTATACTAATTTCTTTATTATTTAGATATGATACTAATACACTATCAATCATATTCACATCCCTATAATAATTTAAAATATTTTCCCATCTCGCTTTTACTTTTTGCTCTATAAATATTTTACTCTTTAACTCATTTGGTATTTGACTAATATTTGATATTACTGTCACTTCTTTTGAAATTATATCTAGTTTATTCTTTAACTCTATATCACTATTAAGTAATTTAACTATACTAGTTTCATCTTCATTATTATTTTCATCTAAAATTAAAAATACATCTTCTACAAATATATCAAGATTCTTATTTATGTAATTAATTAATTCATCACAGTTCGAATTTAGAATAGTAGTGTAACACCTACTATTAAATGTACATAAATTGGCGTCTCCATAATTAATTAATATAACTTTTATCATATTTTCATTAATAGCATACATACATTCCTCAAATATAAAATGTAATAGATCACTACTATACTCTTCCACCTTTAATTCACTAAATTTCACTTCCAATTCCTTAATTATATTAATTACTTTTTTAATATTCTTTTCTTCACTAAAAATCCCCAAGAAATTACTCATTTTTCCTAACTGCTCTGAAATTACGTTATTAATATCCATTATCTTTATATCTTTAATATCTGCATTTATCATTATATTTTTTAAATATTTATCTATTTTATCCTGTGAGAATTTAGACTGCTGTATAATATACGCTGCAAATCCTGTCCATTTATTTGATAAGTCAGTAATAAATCTTTCAATATTTTTACCTCTATCAATATATTCCTCCAAAAATTTAAAACTTATATCACTTTCATTAGATAGCTGCTTTACCACTCTATCATAATAATCTCCATATTTAATATTCCCATTACAATTTTCAATTAAATAATCTATTAGCATATAATTTAAGCAGCCTATATTATCAAATTGAATATCTTTCATTTTTTTTAGCACTTCTTTTACCTTTACTAATCCATAGTCAAATGGTAAGCTCTCTTCATAAAGGTTAGTTATTATAAACGTTTGATCCGACTTAGTTAATGTACCCTCATAGAAATACGATATATAATTTGGATATGTTTCGTCTATATACCCATTTGCAATTAAAAATACTATTAATCTATTATCTATTTGTTTACTCACTAGTTCCTCTTTTAATATATTCGTATTTGTAACTTTTCTTAAATCAGTAGATCTTAATTCTGATCTTTCTCTTTTCAAATTATCCAACTTATCTTTTAGATGATTCACAAGTGGTACTATAATATTTTCCTCTTTATAACTAAGTGCTTGTTCTCGTTCCTTATATGTAGGCCCTTCAATAAGCTTTGAATTAATATGCTCCCCATTTACACTAGCCCTTCCTCCCTGACCATTGTAATATCTTACATTTCCCGCAGTTATTAATTTATTAAATCCTTCATCTCCAAGTAATGTATATGGTTCATAATTATAGCTATTTACTTCTATTCTATATGAAGAAGAATGCTTAATTAATTCAAATAGATATATACTTCTTAATTGATTTATATTGCTCGCAGTTTCTCTCTCAGCGCTTTCTATACTTTTTTTAAGCTGCTCAATTTCACTATCTATCTCGCTTAATCGCCCTTCAATACAACTCTCCTTAAATTCTCTAGTAAAAGCCTTATGAACTAACCCCTTGTCAATTTGTAACTCAGCAAAATCTTTAGGATAAGTGTTCTTATATACAATCATAGCAAATAACTTTGTATTTTTTATTGTATTGGACTTTTCACATAATCTATCATAATAAATCATATATTCATTACAAATATTGATTAATAGCCTCATATCATTTACTAAAAAAGTAATTTCACTAATATACTGTTCATTAAGATCTCCCCAATAATTTGTACCTTTTAGCTTTTTTATAATTAGTTCAGAAGCATTATTAGAATTTACCTTAGGGATAGTCGGAATTATAAAATCAAAAAACTTTGTTCTAGCCTTACTCTCTGTTAATTCTCCTGATTGTATTTTATTATTAAGAAACATATCATCTTTGACAGCGTATATAAATACTACCCTATGACTGATTTGCTTTGAGTTATTAAGTAACGAATTAAGTTGCCTTAAACTTGTAAATATATCTATGTTATCAAATCTATCAATATCCTCAAATATTACAACATCATATTTCGTCTCTTCAAAAAAATAAATAATTTCATCTATATATTTATTAAATATTGAACTTTCTGACTCTTCTCCAATTTCTGCTTTAGCATTATCCCCATTTAATGAAATTCCTTTTATCTTTAGCCTACTTGAAAATCTTTTTGTTAAATAGCTTGTAGTATATATTAGTAAAAGTACAAATGTAATTACTAATGAAGTTCCAACCTTATGACTAATATTATATTTATCTATATAACCTCTCATTAAAGTTATATAATTCTCAATGGTAATAGGCTTGAAAATTAGCAACCCACCTATTACAGTAAGAGCTATAGCAAATAATCTTAAGACTAATGGTATTATTTTTATTTTATTTATCTTTTTAAATCTAGAATATGGAATTGTACTATATTTTTCTTTATAGAACATTTGTTGCAATATGCCCTTTTCCAATTTTGAATCATCACCACCATTGCCACTAAATGTTGCCATGGATATATCTAAGTATCTATATTCGCAATGGTTCTTCTTAAATGATTTTAATATACTACTCTTTCCTGCACCGTATATTCCAGTTAATGCAATATTATTTATATTCTTATTTCTAAGTGCCCATTCAATTCTTTCACAATAATATTTATTTTCTTCATAATTCTCTACTGGTGTTAAATCTTCAAACAATTGGCTTTCCTTATTTAGTGAGTAGTCATTTAATTTGATATGTAACTTATTAATTTGCCTACTTAGATTTTTTAAAGCTTTTTCAAATATATTAATAATTTTTCGCATTATATTTTTCAATATATTTGTATTTTTTTGAATTATCCGTCTCAATATTTTATTCATTTCTCCCCCTATTATTTAATATATGCTACACTTCTTCCATAATATCACAAATTCTATTCTTTTTATCACCTTTATTCATTATTTATATATAAGATTATAATTTTATATGCTTTATATCTCCTATAGCTCCGCAAGCAAAAATAAGTGGACAGGTGTTCCACTAGTCCACTTATTTCCCCTTGCTCCGCTCTGTCCACCTATTCAGTGGACATATAGGAAGCTTGGACAAGCATTAAGATAGGTTCTTCCTATTAGTACTTAAGATGTTGTATAGCTCAATTAATCCTACTCACTCCTGAAGCTTCTAAATTCTCACCTAACTTAAAGCTAGTCCAAGCAATTTTATATTATAGGCTGCGCCTATTGTGGCTACCGCCACTTCTTATTATTATTTTAATACTTAATCTTTAATCCTCATTATCTATAATTCAAATAACCGTCACCTACTATTTAATTAACTTCTTCTATAATTATATTTTGATCCTATTAATACTCTTACTCCTATACCCGATATACCATATATCTATAATTCCTTGGGCACCTATTCCCACACCCAAAATAGTACAGGCCATTAGCTTCAGCTACTAATAGTCTTTAGGTTTTCCGACAAGCTCCAACCCTAAATCCAATAAGTATCTGATAGCATTAGGCTAATCCTATATTTGGGTACCCGTGGGGGTGCATGCTATTACGCTGAAGAGGTGCTGTTCCAAGTGATAGACTTGCCATTAAGGCAGTTCCATCACTTAGACTAGCTTTGCTCTAACATCATATACAAATAAAGCTTGCATTATTAATGAACTAGCCATATAAGGCTGTTTCATTAATAACACAAGCTAATGTTCCTTTAACTAAATGATGATGCTATAGCAACTTTACGTACGTAGATACTATCTTCCCTTTGGACTACTCCAGGAGTGGTCCACTTTTGACAATCTATTGTCCAAAGTTAGGGAATTATATTATTCACTCTCCACTTGGACAGCCCCAGGGGTGTCCACCTTGTAGAAGCAATCGCTTGTCTCAAGGACGTGTCTTATGTTTTATAGAATCTTAACCAGTAAATATACTACAATCAAAAAGAATCCAAGATATAATACGAGCTTCGCAGTATCATATCTTAGATTCTTTATTTTATTTAACAATAAATATTATTTGAACTTACTTGCTTATGAAACTAAAGAAATGGTACTAACGATTAAATATTTTATTGACATATATACCCGATGTGAATCCTTGTCACTATGAACCACCTCCTGCTATATATCCTATAAAAGTCTTCTCTCTTTTCACGACCCAAGGTATTTTAGCCTTACCATGGTGGTTTAATTAGAAATTTTATCACATCGGGGTGCTTGTCTTACTTTTATCAACTACACATGAGATTCCATTTTATTCTTCCGAATATGTAAATAAAATTTTTAATTATTATATTAAAATACAGATGCTATTAAACACCTCTGTCCACTTTAAAGTAATTCTTTCATATCTACTCCAAGAGCTAAAGCAATTCTATTTAGTGTACTAAAACTAGGATTGTCCATTTCATCTTTAAGCAGACTATAACAATAGGTCATACTTACCCCTGAAATCTTTGATAATCTATAAGCATTAATATTATGCTCCAAACAATATTATTTTAACTTTTCATTCCCAACCATATATTAAATACCCCTTCCCCTTTAATTCAATTAGAACGAAAGCTCATAGCTTTCTTTGGGTAGAGTCTGTCTTATTAGGTCTTACTGCTTTAAGCTATCGTTCCAATATTTCTCATAGAAAAGACTAGAAACTAGCCTACTTTATTTTTCAGCTAGTTTCTCTGCATTTATTAAACTTCATTATTTAGATTATGCAGCAACTTAATCTTTATATTTTATTGTTATTGCTATACCATATTAACTTTAATTATTATGAATTGAGTTACTATATAATTTTGTATTTAGTAACTTCTGTAATTTACTGTTTCTCCAATTTTATTTTTTGCTCCTCAGCCAATTTTTTAAATGGTTGCAATAATTTTTCAATCTTTGTGATTAATTCATAATCTTCTATCAAATCATAATTTTCATTTATATCTTTAAATATTGTATAAAAGTTTTGATTTTCATGTATAGATGAACTAGCACTTACATCATCTTCATCACTTAGTCTACTAATTAACTCATATAAACTTATTCTTTTTTCACTATATAACATATAGTAATATCCAACTACAACATCTTCTTGTAGAAATTCATTACTTTGATAATACGATTCTTCTATTCTTTTCTCATAGATAGCTTCATATAATTCCTCTGTGTCTTTAGCTAATGAAACATTATATATCCATTCTTCGACATTATCATTATTTAGTATTTCTTCATCAGCCCATTTTTGCCAATCTGACTTTGAATAATAACCGCTCATTACTGCTATATATATATAATTTGCTATTGTCATTTACTCACCCCTCTTATGGTGTATCAGGATGTAATCCTGGAATTCCTTCACCATGTTGTGCTGGATTGTTATAAGGATTCGGATGATAATGAGGATTTGTATGTGATGGAATATCAGATCTACCATGGTCAGTATAATCATTATTACCTATTCTTCTTCCATATCTATCAAATATAGTTTCTCTTATATACGTTTCTCCAGTCTTACTATTAATCTTAACATCTTTAATACTTCTTTCTCCTGGTACTGTATATAATCGTTGCCTTGTGTTTATGTTTTTTCCATCCATCACTTTATATACAAGTTTTCCATTTTCTTTTACTTTTTCAATTGAACCCGCACCTTGTTTCCAATATGATCCATATCTAGCTGCTTCTGCTGGCTCCATCATATCAACGAAAGTTTTTCTAGGGTTACTTACACTCTCACCTGGCAATCCTTTTAACAAATTGCCACTGTTATCACCAGCAACAGGTCTCTCTAGTGGTTCTCTCTCTATCTTAGGATTAGTCTTAGGACTACCATTGTTAGATTTTTGTGGTGTTTTAGTCCTTGTTCCACTATTTGACCATGGTCCTGCTGCTTCCATACCTACCATACTCGCCATTCCTGACGCTAATCCAAATAAATGGTATGTCCCCTCACTAAATCCTAAAGTATTAACCACAAACCCCTTTAGTGGATTTACACCAACCAGAGAATCCATACTTTCACTTAATCCATATGATAGGCTCCCTATACCACCTGCTATCATTCCCGCACCAACAAGTCTTGCTCCTGGCACAGGCATCGCCAGAGCTGCTATTCCTGACACTAAAGATGATACTCCAACAACTGTTGATGTTATCCCAGTTACAAGCTTTGGTATATCTATTTTCTTTACATAGTTTACTACATTGTCTGCTATATTACTTACTTTATTTTTAATAGTATTAACTGTACTACTACCCCAATTCTTTATACTACTATATTTATCCTTAACCCAACTAACTGCAGCATTTGTCTTTTCCTTAACCCAATTTACCCCATTAGTTATCCATTGTGGCCAATGTCCATTTGGATCATTATAAATTAGAGGGTTATTTTCACAATAGGTATATAGATTTAAGCTAAGTGGATTATTAGTATCTCCCCTATAGCTGTCCTCCTGAACAAATCTTCCTTCTACTGGGTCATACATTCTTGATTGAAGATAATAGTAATTTACTTCCTTATCATAAACATAACCGGCATATCTATATGGATTATCAAAACTACCACTTTCCTCAGTTAAATTACCAAAGTCATCATAGTTATAGCTTGCAAGTTCTTCGTTATTATTGTCCTTAACTCCTATAACATCTCCATGTCCATTATATCTATAATAACCTTTTTCATCCCCTACTTCCCTACTTATAAGTTTTTTGCCGTATACATTTCTAGCATTTACATTACTATTTGAGTCTAGCTCCATAAGTACATCAGTACCATCATACAGATACTTTGTAGTTTTGCCTTCTGTTTCTTTTTGAACTCTTAAACCTTCATAGTTATATTTATTAGTTTCAAGAAGTATATCATTTTCCTTAACTTGTACTAACCTATTATAATTATCATACACTAAATTTCGTTTATTATAAACTTCATTAGTATTTTGGGCAGAAGTATCTTGATAAATTAAATTACCGTTACTATCATAGATAAAGGACGTTTCCAAAGTCTTATCTGTACTTCTATCAATCTTTTTAATTAATCTATTTTCTTTATCATACTCATAGTTATTTGTGTTGCTTTTGCTATCTTTAGTTATTGTTTCTGTCTCTCTATTACCAGCTTTATCATAAGTATACTCTGTTCTAGCTCCATCAGACTCAAATTGGTATTTTAATCTGTTCACCTTATCATACCCATAACTTTTACTTCCTTCAGTACTACCAAAGAACGTTACATTTTTATTATTATCATACTCATAACTACATGACCATTCAACTTTTCCACTAGAGTCTTTATGTCCCATATTTTTTATTGTCATATCCTTATTGTATGAGTAACCTTCAATGGATTGGTCAGGGAATACCGTTTCTTTTAAGGTTCCATTTGCATTATAGTTATATTTAATTTTGTCTTTTCCATCTTCAACTGAAACTAGTTTGTTCGTTCCGTCATAGGTTTTAGTTATTGTTTTATTACTTGGATCTGTAATCTTTTCTTGATGATAATATTGCCTTGCCATTCCTGGTCCAGCTTTAGGTTCAATTTGTATATCATATTCATATTTTAATGTTCCATTATTATCTACTGTCTTTTTAGTTACCCTATTTTGAGAATCATATTGATAGCTTGTTTTATTTACCGGGTCTGAAACACTGGTTATATTACCTACCAAGTCGTAGGTATAACTTGTAGTATCATCTCCATTTTTCTCTTTTATCTTTCTACCAAAGCCATCATACTCATAGCTTTTAACATTTTCGTTTCTATCTTTAATATTTTTTATTGAACCATCAGCATTATAAGTATAGCTTTGAACCTTGCCAATAAGAATACCTTCATTAGGAGCAATTATTTCAGATAGATTATTTGCCACATTGTAAACATAATTTGTGATATTTCCTTTTCCATCTGTGATACCTGTCCTATTTCCATTGTTATCATAGGAATAAATTGTCCTTTCAGATAGGATGTTTAGAACAGATTTTAATCTTCCTAAGCCGTCATATTCATACTTAGTGGAGTTTTTATTTCCATCAATACTTTCTATAATATTTCCTAGTTCATCGTAACATTTTTCTGTTGTATGCCCTTCTGCATCAGTTAGAAGTCTTACTCTATTATTATCGTCATAATCATATTTTGTTATATTATTTAAGCCATCAGCTTTTGATATTAAATATCCACTTCTGTTATATTCATTTTTCTCTGTCGTTAATCCAAAGGAATTTACTACTGAGCGTACCCTTCCATATTCATCATAATTTTTACTAGTTTTATTTCCAAACTTATCCCATTCAAAAATCAAGTTATTAAGGGAATCATATTCCCACCTTCCTTGTAGCTTACCATTTAAGTTTTCCTTTATTTTATTTCCTCTTAAATCATAAGTATTCTCTGTAATATTGCTACTTCCATCCTTAAGGCTAATTACATCTCCATATGAATTGTAATCATAAAACTCCTCTATATTTTCTTTTTCATTAGGGTGCGTAATTGACTTTGAAAGTATCTTTCCCTCACCATTATATTTATAACTCTCTTTTCTTCCTGAAGATGATTCTTTTAAAGCAAGATTTTCATTACTATCATACTGATAAGTATAATTTTCTTCACCAATAGATTCATCACCTGGCAGTTTTTGTGTCTTAACTTTTCCAAGAGAATTTATTGTGTATTCAGTTTTATTTCCATTTCCATCAACTGATGTTAATAGATTATTTACTAAATCATAGGTATTTCTCTGTAATACAATTCTTTCACCTTTTGATGATGTATATATTCCTTCCAAAGTACTTCCATATGAATTTAGCTTGTACTGAATTTTATTACCACTAGAATCTACCTCAACTGTTTTATTATTGAATACATCATACTCATATTTTTTTGTATACTCTTTGCCTTTTGTCTTACTGTCTGGATTTAATATAGAAGTCAGGTTTCCATCTAAACTATAGTTATACTCTTTTCCAATAGCATTGTTTATTTTTTCTTTATAGTTCCCTCCTGCTGCACTATTTAACTGTTCTCCATCAACTTCCTTGATTAGGTTCCCTTTTGTATCATACTTATATCCTTTTATTCCGTTAGCTTCATTTGATACTGCTTGAACTATAACCTTATCAGTAACATTATCATATAGGCTTAAAGTCTTTCTCCCCTCTGGATAATAATTATCTTTCTTTATGTTACTTACTTCTCTCTTTAGTAAATCATAACTATATTCAATTGAACTTCCATCATTATAGATCTTTCTTTTTAGTAACCCATCATTAGAATATTCACCCTTATAGTAATTTTTTTCACTATCTGTATAGGTTTTTATATTTTTCGTATCTCCTAAGTAATCATAGCTTTCAGTATAGCTCTTAATTTCACCACTTGAATTTTTAGTTGTTTTCTTTTCCTGTTTTAGCCTATTTAAGCTATCATATTGCTTTTCGCTTTTACTTCCATCACTTAATGATGTTAATGTTAAATTACCATTCTTATCATATTCATATAATGTATCTAAAGAGATTTCTCCAGTATCAGTTATAGTGTTTCCTGCTATATCACCCTTTTGGGTAAGTTTACTTTCCTTCTTTACTTGCCCATTAGCATTATAGGTATATTGATTTTTAATATATTCAATACTATTCTTATATTGATAAACTTCTTTAACATTTCCATCGTTATAATAGGAATACCCTATTTTCCTTCCTTCGCTATCTGTCATGCTCTTTACTTGTCCTGCTTCATCTAAAGCATAGGTCTTAGTATAAAAGTTTTTAGGTATTTCATCTCTATTAACTAGTTCTAATCCAACCTGCTCTTTTACCTTAACTCCATCTACGTTATACTCATTTATTTGGCATTTGTATTTTATATTATCATTTTCAGACTTTACAGGAGTATAGACTTTTATTACATTCCCATAAATATCATAAGAATAATATGTTGGAGCATTATTTTCATCTATGCTATTGGCTAAGGTTCCGTTAGGATTATAAGTATTAATAACGTTACTTACATTATCTGTTTTTTTACTAAGGACATTATCCCTTGAATCATATTTGGTTATTACTTCTTTAAAAGCTGATTTATCAATATACTCTTTTGTTTTTTGGATTATCACGTACTCATTACTTGCATTCCCTTCGTAAGAGTATTCGTTCTCCCTTAATGTAACTAATTCACTACCTTCGCTTTCCCTATACTGTTCCTTTAATACATGTCTTAATGCATCATAAGAGAAATAGTGTATACCTCCAAGAGAGTTTTTTTCTGATGCTTTGTTTCCATAAACATCATAGGTATACTCAGTAGTATTTCCATAACAGTCCTTTATGCTTTTAACAAGGCCTGTATTGTAATAACTATAAGTTTTAGTAACATTAGTTCCTATATCTTTGGGAGATATTTCTGTTTCAACTTTATCAAACTTATCATAACTATATCTTGTGATATTATTCTCTCCATCTTCTTTTTCAATAAGCTTGCCCTTGTTATTGTATTTATATTTAGTAGTCTTTGCTTCTTGATTTTCTTCTGTAATCCTATTACTATAATCATCATAACTATACTTACTAGCCTTACCTAGTTCATTAGTTTCTGTTATCACATTACCATACTTATCATAAGTATAAGATTTCTTAGATCCGCTTGGCTGTATTTCATTTTTTACTAACCCATTAATCTTAATTGTATCTGATATAGGATAGTATTCATATTTTGTTATGGCAAACTTTGTTTTATCTGAAGTATTAATATACTCATCTACTCCATTTAAAGGCTGAATCTTCTCAAGTAATAGTTGACCCTTACTATCATAAACATAGAAGGTTTTATTTCCTACCTCATCTATTTCTTTTATTAAATTATTATTGTCGTCATACTCATATTGTTTTTTTGAATTACCTGGTCTTATTTCACTAGTTATATTACCTTTATCATCTCTAACAAATGTAGTGCAATTCTTCTTTTCATCAAAATAGAATGTTGGTTCTCCTAAAATATTATTTTTATCTTTGTCTAACTTATATTCGGTTCTACTACTATTACCTTCATTATCTACTGTAGAAGTTAGAAGTAAATTAGAGTCATAAATCATATCAATTATTTTTCCATGACTATCTTTTACAGTTACCTTATTATTTAGATTATCATAGGTATAGCTATATACATTATCATTTGCATCTTTTAATGATGAAATTTTTCCTTTACCTTTCTCTTTCTCCTTATCATTTTCATCAACCTTAACATAGTCTATAGTTTCTATGGCTTTATTATCCCTTAGTATTTGATGCAGTTTATTATTCTCATCATACTTATAAGTTTCTTGTATATTTCCATTTACATCAGTAACAGATAATAACATTCCATTTGTATAGTTATACTTAATAGTTCTTTTATTAGCACCGTTTATTTTTTCCTGAATATTAGTTAATAGTTTATTTGAATAGGTAAATACATATTCTCTACCAGCTTGGTCTACTATTTTACTTATTACGTTCGTATCATACGAAAACTTTAATGTATTATCCTCTTTACTATGGATTTCAATTAATTTTCCATCTGATGAGAATATATATGTTAATCCATTTAGCGTCTTTACTTTATACTGATTATTTACAAACTCTAATGTATTTCTAGTATCTCCAGCTTTATACTTTCCATCTGTTCCTTCCTCAAAGACACATACTTCCCCTCCAGGTAAGGTAACGATTTTAGCATTTGTATCAATATCCGGATATTTATCCTTTATGTTTACTATTGATGAATTGTAATAAAAGTTCCATCCTTCTCCAAGTATACCCTTATCAGTATTTCTAGAGCTATACATCCTTGAAAGATTAAGATCCATACCAAGGCTCTTAACTACTAAATCATCATATTTTTTATTTAAGGCACCACTTCCTGGATTAAATTCATCATTATACATAGCCTTCTTTAAATTGTATCCATAATCATTTAATAGTTTATAGGTCTCTTCACTTACTTTAGTATCATCTATAATAACCTTGTTTCCTTCTATCTCTTCATTACAATATGGTATAAAGAAACCTCCCTTTCCATTTCCCGCTGAATCTCCATGATACTCGAATACATAATGTGAACCTGAATAATCATTACGCATGTAATATGCTGTTGGACCATTTTTATCTCCCCAATAATTATATTTTGCATCAATATAAGTTATTTTTTCATCATTTGTAGATACCCCATAATATTTATTACCAGAAATATTGTTATAATTAATTGAACATAAGGGGTCCCCATTAGTGGCAAAATAATTAATCCCTACTGAATTATTTTTTATGTTACAATTCAAAATTGCACTTTCATTATTTTTCCCAATTTCAGCTTTTTCTTTATCATAAGATATATTAATTCCATATGTGTTTCCAATAATATCGCTATCATATATAGATGTAGGACTATTAGAAGATACACCGTATCTCGAATTTTTGATAATACTATTACTAATAGTTACTCCTTTTCTTGCGAAAATACCAGTATCATTATTAGTTATTGTAGAGTTTAATACTGTAACTTTTTCTCTTAAATTTAAGCCTATTGCGCAAGAACTAATTGTGCATTGTGTAATAGAGACTTTATCATTATCTGAAGCAAACCCATCATTTTTAGTATTAGTCAAGTTATCTATTTCACACTTACTAAGATAAGTTTCTCCAAGATTATATATAGTAGCACTATATATTTTACTACTTCCTGATGTCTGATATAATCCGCCACCAAAATGCTTTGTACTTATTGCTTTATACTTTCCACCATCAGCTATACCAATTTGATATCCGTAATCACTAGGTATTCCAATATCCTTATGTGGTATTGGTGATTTAGAATTTTGAAATGAAGATATAATTACCTCCTTCCCTTCACTTCCATTAGAATTTAACTCTCCTTTTATTCTTATATAGCCTATTGCAGAAACCTCACATCCCTCATCTAATTGCAACACTGTACCTTCACCTATAATTAAATTTCCCAATATATACTTATATTTTCCTTGCCCTAAACTTAAGTTAACCCTTAAAGTCGTACCACGTAAAAATATTCCATCTATATTGTTATTTTCTATAGTATTAGCTTTTGTTGCATCATTTGTATTTATATCATTTATGAATTTTATACTTCCATCACCTGTATCAGTTATAGATGAAATATTAATAAATATTGGAGCACCCTTCAATATTGATGTGTCCCCATATACGTCTTTAGTAGCGACTGTATCTTTTATTATATTTTTATAAAAGTTAATGTTTGATAAATTGCTGCAATTAAATTCAACACCATTCTTATTATTCAAATATATAGTATTATTTATTATATTTAGGGGTTTGTGAAGAGTTTGAAGACCACTTCTTCCAACAATAATTCCTGTATCATTTTGATTTATCCCTTTATTATTTAATATATCTATTTTCTTATTTACTGCATACCCTTCACTATCACGTACATATATACCTGTTTCATTTTCATTTATTACACTATTAGTAATACTGCTGTTACCTGTAAATTGCTCACCTATATCAACTCCAACTACCCATTTTGAAATTGTAGTATTATCAATTACACAGTCTTTATCGCCATATGTCCATAAAAAATATCTACTTTTCTCATTTCCAAGAAATGAACTATTTTTTATATTTACATATCCATTACTTAATATAAAATTCTCTGTTACATCATTAACTTTATTTTTTTGAATATAATTAGTATAATCAAAATTTAGTTTTCCATTTTTCTCAACAGAAATATATCCTCCATATGAATTATCCGTAATATCAATTTTACTATTCTGATTTCCTACAAAATCTAATTCTCCTTTTACAATAAAACCAGGATTATCCATCTTAGAGGAATTAAAAGTAACTTTTTTACCTGCTGGTATTACTAGTTTTGTACCTTCAGGTATTTCATACCTATGATCTATAACAATCTCACTTCCACTAGTATCTAACTCGCTAATTGGTGTTGATTCATATAAAAAAACATATATAGAGCATATAGATTTATTATTAGCTAGAGACCCTTCTGGCTCTTTTCCATCATATCCATATTTAGAAACATACATTGGATTGTCATTATAACTAGATGTAAACATATATTTCACTCCATTTCCGTATGTTTCACCTACAAACTTAATTCTAATATTTGTTATTTCATCATTGTCAATCCCAGCTTCTTGCCCTTCATATTTCCAATCCTGCCATTGCTTCTTTAGTTTTGAATAAACCTGATACATAATAGTTGTACCCTTAGGCTTATTAGATAAATTAATAATAAATTTATTTATTCCTTTAACTCCTGGACCATAACCATTTTCGTCAGAACCATAGCTCCATTCCTTAGAGGTACCTCCACAATCACCGTATGTCATTATATTTAATTTAGGACTACCTTTACAAAATTCAAAATATACTCCATCTATTTCTTTAGTGTTCTTATTAGTCCCTTCTCCCTCTTTTCCATTACTTCCAAAACTAGAAATATATTTCTCATTAGAATCTGTGATTGTTCTAAAGTTATATCTTAGATCATAATCTTTATTTCCATCTAATATTGCTCTAAGATTTGTTATAGTTTTTCCTTCTTCTCCTGCTGCTTGACCTTCTTCTTTCCAATCTTGCCAAGCATCATTTTCTTTAATAAAAACTTGATACTTTAACTTACTATTTGTAGGCTTCTTATCCATAGATAACTTTATCATATTAAGAGGAGTACCACTTACTCCAGTAAAATCCTTATCACTTGTATTAATCCATTTCCCATTTACAAATATTTGAGTATTAATTTTAGGTAATGCTTGTACAACGTTAAATGTAAAAGATGCTATAGGTTTTGTATTTGTTGTAGGATCTACAGGAATTTCTCCCCTAGATACAAAAGATGATATTAATGGACTTTTATCATTAAGATTACTACAAACGTTATAACTTACATCATAATTACTACCTTCAATCCAAAATCTAAGGGAGGTAATAACTTTATTATCTTCACCTGCTTCCTCTCCTTCTATTTTTGTATTTTGCCAGCTTCCTTCCTTCTTAACCGTATCATAAACATATACTTGATATTTAAGTAATGATTTATCTTTTTTAGATATATTAGTTACTTTAATTTTTTGTATTGGAGTTTCTTTAGAATTGAGTTGTTGCCAATCCCCTCCATACATTTCTTCCCAATCATTTTTATCCCCAACATTTCTATATACTTCAACTTTATATTGAGGAAATGTATCTGTAATTCCTACTTCTGAAGATAATGCTCTATCTCTTAACATAATATTATTTGACACATTTTTAGAGACATTTTTATTATCATCCTCTAAATTTATTTTTTTCTCTTCACTCCATTTGCTAAAACCATTATCAACATATTCTCTTACTGCCACTGTAGTATCATTTAATCTTTTCAAAATCGGATAAGTAAAAGAATTAGTACTTGTTTTAAAAATATGATTATCTATTTTTATTTCATATTTATTTTCCGAACCTATTTGTAACCATGTTATGTTTATTTGATCATTTTCTTTTTTAATCGTAATTATTTGAGGTGAATCTTCAATTGTTGCATTATCATTATTTATTACAAGCTTTTCTTCTACTGCCTTAACATTTTTTGAAAATATATTTAACGGTTCAATAAGACTAAATGCTAAACAAAGAAATAGAATTATTGCTACCCTTTTATTATTTTTTTTCATACTTTCCCCCCATATTACTATCTCAGTTTTTATTTACCCTCTCCCATGGTACCCAATCGCTTTCTCCAGGAATATTTCCTACATTTTCCCAAAGACATATCCATGGTTCACCATTATAAGTTACTAAATCGCCTTTTTTATAACGTTTAGAATCATCATATAGGGTGTAAACTTTATCTTCTTGCTGCCCTCCGTCAATCTTTCTCGCTACTAAAACAATATCGTATATATCTATTATTCCATCTACATTTAAGTCACAATTTTTATCAAAGTTGTAGTTTCCCTCAGAAATATTATATCTATAAGCTACTAATGATAAATCAAGCAAATCAATCTCTTTATCTCTGTTTATGTCTGCTAGCTCGTATACTTCCATCTCCTCATTACTTACCTTGTAGGAAACATCATTATAGTAATTTCCTTTTATAAAGGCATCGGCCATTATCGTATGCATTGGATTAGAATTCTTAAAATCATCTCCACCTGAATTCAATATTGCAATTCCTCCAAGATCTTCATCACTAACATAATTACATTTCGCTTTTAATGAATACTCATCTTCGTATGTAATAAACTCTTTTTCGTAGTAATTATACATATATGGAGTTTTACTAAAATTATCTCTATATTTTTTCCATCCGCTATTTTCTAGCTCTAAATTATTTTTTATGTACCACCATAGATACTTGTTGCCATATTCAGATAATACCCCATTTTCTTTGCTATCTTTAAATATCTTCTTACCAGCTTTAAATATACCATCACCATTTTTTCCATCTTCAACAGAACTTAATCCACTTGAATCTAAAGAAGAAGTTAATAATAGTTTTTCCGCTGGTACTTTGTATGTATCTTTTAATGAACTAATTATTCCATCTAAATCTAATTTAAAGTTCCTTTTATCCAAAGGATTTCTCTTTATTCCTTCTGATGCTTTAGTAGTTTCACTAGAGTCTCCTAAAAAGTCAGTTGACATTACTGAAATATAGTCAACATACTGCTGAAACTTATCCGGTTCTGTGCATTGAAGTTTACCTTCATCTCCAGATACAACTACTGTTAACATCTTATTTTTCAAATCCTTATTATTTAAGGTTTCTCTACATTCCTTTAATAATAATGTGAAATTTTCTTTATCTTCATTCCCTGCAACATTTCCAAAGTCTTTCATACTATCCATTAGCACAGGTTCTCGTGGAACACAAGGGTACTGCCAGTCTATATCAAATCCATCTATAAATGGATACTTTACTAAGGTATCTACAAGACTTTGTGCAAATATCTTTCTTCCATCTTCACTACCTGCTGTTTCATGGAACATATTACTTCTTGTCCACCCTCCAACAGATATTAATATTTTCACATTAGGATACTTTTTCTTGTAGTATTTATATTCACCAAAATGTCCTGCTAAGTTTTCTCCACCTCCATGACCAAATTTTGTTTCCTTTAAATCTGCCCACTCATCAGTTGGTTTAACTTTATAGTCACTACCAATTTCCCAGAAACCATGATTAACTTGAGTTATCTTATTCCAAGCTATATCTTTAGTACTAAATCCATCCACTTTGCTCTCAGGATAATATGACCAATTATAAAAGTTTGTAACTACCTGCTTCCCCGTATTTGCAGTTATCCCTTCACTATATGTTTCATTACTAATTACTGCTTTAGAAATCATTGTTACTGAAATTAATACACTTATACTTAAAGCAATAGCAATAGATATTTTTCTGCCCCTTTTTTTCATTTCGACCTCCTTATTCAATATATTTTTTGTATTTATAGCATTTTTTTAATATTTCACCATAATTTTACATCATATTATAATTTTTATCAAATTATTATATATATGTAACATTAATTAAAAATAAATAGCATCTAGTTAATTAGTGATTAAAAAAATGGTGTTGTCGCACTAAATAATTAGTGCACAGCTCTTTTTAAATAAAAAATAAATTCCAAACTCCGATGAAATTGAGATTTATAGTAAAATATAATTGTAAAAAACAATACTTTACAAAAAGATTATGGTATAGCTACAATCTGTTAGGTTCTAGCTATAGCACGAGCTAGTTATTACGAGGCTTTAAATAAAGAAAAGTTACCAAGATCTAAAGAAACTAGGTTGTTGAAAGAATATATTAAAAATATATATTACGAAAGCTAAGGCAGATATGCCTCACCCAAAATCCATACACAACTAATAGAAATATATAATTTAAAGGTACATGAAAAATAGTTGAAAGGTTAATGAAAAAAATGAACTTGCATTCAGTAATTGTAAAAAAATATAAATAACATCCTAATAAGAAATGGATTAGCGATATTACATATATTCATACATTAAAGGATGGATGGACTTACTTAGCTTCTGTTATGGGTTTGTATAGCAAAAAGATTATTCGCTATGCTTATGGAATATCAATGACTACAGACCTTGTATTAACAGCACTTAAAAATTCCCACAACTCACAAAACACTCCAGAATGAGTTATATTCCATAGTATCCTAATCTATAAATATACTACAATCAAAAAGAATCCAAGATATAATACGAGCTTTACAGTATCATATCTTAGATTCTTTATTTTGTTAAACTATAAATTTTATTTAAACTTAATTGTTCATGCCATTAAAAGGCAAGGGCGTATATTAATATTTTCTCTTCATGCCACTGATACTATAAATATGGTACTAACGATTAAATATTTTATTGACATATATACCCGATGTGGATTCTAGTCACTATGAACCACCCCCTGCTATATATCCTATAGAATTCTTCCCTCTTTTCACGAACCAAGGTACTATAGTCTTACTATGGTGGTTTAATTAGAAATTGTATCACATCGGGGTGCTTGTCCTACTTTTATCAACTGCACATTATATTCCATTTAGTTATTATCAATATGTAAATAAAATTTTTAATTGTTATATTAAAATAGAGATGTAATTAAACACCTCTCTCACTTTAAATTAATTCTTTTATCTCCACTCCAAGAGCTATGGCAATTCTATTTAGTGTACTAATACTAGGATTGTCCATTTCATCTTTAAGCAGCCTATAACAATATGTCATGCTCACACCAGTAATTTTAGATAGTTTATAAGCATTAATGTTATGCTCCAGACAATATTGCCTCAACTTTTCATTCCCCATCATATAATAAATATCCCATCCCCTTTTATTCAATTAAAACGGCAGCTCATAGCTGTCTATGTATTTTTCTCCTTCAAATTCAACAAATATGTCATTAGGTAATATTACTGTAGTTGAACTAGGTCCTTTAGCTATGAAATCCTCTATTGAATATCCTTCCTTATTTTGAGTAAATCTAATTCCGTTATCAGTTACAAATTCCATCTTCATTACCTCCACTTATTGCTTTATAAAGTATTACTTTATACTAATATTATTTCCATTTTTACTACTTTATATACAATTTAAGTGAAGATAAAAAAATATTATTTACATATTTAAATAACCTCAGTGATCATGAAATGTGTAATGTACAACCATTAGCTTGTACACCCCATATGATATAATTCTCCCCTTATCCACCGATATTAACTATATTAAATATCATCAATTCAAAATATGGACAAGGCTCCGTCAGCCACTCCTCCATCTGGTGGATCATAGTAACCTTTCTTCATATGGGACTATATATGTCAATAATAATTTTTAGTTTCAACCGCTACTATAGTTAAAACTGCATTATCTACATAACCCTATAACTCTTATTAATTCTTTAGATCTAGTAACTAATCACCTATTCCAATAACAGAGGGTGGGGGGTGGGATACGTCCACCTTTCTACAATGGATATTGGTCGTTAGATGTTGTGCTCAAGATATATCGAGCTATATCGTTTGTAGAAGGTGGACAGAAGAACTACGTAACTCATCTTTACCCTAAATAAAATAATAGGCTGCTAACTTAATGTTTCGTTAAATGCTGTGCCTCAGGATATATCGAAACATTCAGTTTGTAGCCTTGCGAATAACATCTATAGTTTTAGAAAAAGGAGGGTGGGTGGGTTGTGTCCATCTCCTCACCCACTCAAAAATTAAAAGCTCACATAACAATAACACCTCCATATGCAGCTAACACTTTAGTTACGATGGAGGTGGACATATAGACAGAACATTAATCTTAGCTATATTATCCTTACCTATACAACTTCTATAGTTATAAAAGATAATAAACAGTTTAAGTACACTGCACCCCTACGGGTACCCAAAAAAGGACTAGCTTAATCCCAAACAGTTCTTAGCTAATTGGAGGCTCGAAGTATTGAGAGACTACAAGGAGCTTAGAAATGTAGGGTAATAGCCTGTACTTTTTAGGGTGTAGGTACCAGGTGCCCAAAGTCTCTTTATATGGTACACAGGTAATAGTAACTATAGGAGATAATACTCTAAATACTAAGTACCTATAATTAATAATGTTAGGATGTATTAGAAGTAATATTGTAGTCAATAATTAAAATATAATTCTAATAATCACTTAATAGTACCACCCTAGGGGCAGCTTTTGGCTGCTCCTTATTTATTTTTTTTTGCTTTGGACTAGTTTCATGTAATAGAGGAACATCTCTAGGATAAATAACAACTAAAGTAAAACCAATAATTAATAACATAACTTCTATAATCTATTTCTTGAAGTTAGTCCAAAGCTTCATTTCTGTCCACTGAATAGGTGGACAGGGCGGAGCTGGAAGAGGAAGTGGCACTAGTGTAACACCTGTCCACCTTCCTCTTGCATGCGGAGCTAGTTACAATAAAACCTACAATTAAAGAAAAAAATCTATTCCCTACCCTTCTATAATTTTATCAAGGGTATGGGAATAGACCCATTGTGATAGCTGAATATCTATAGTAAGATTCTCTTCTAGATATAATGAAATCTATAATATCACTACTTATATAGTCTATCTTTTTGAGATTGTCCAAATATTCCTTTTATCGGATAAATTATAGATAAGTTGAGCATCTGCCAACTTATCTATAATTTCAGATCTATTCATATGTATAGTTCTAAAGTTAATGACCATTTTTATTAGATATATACAAATCATTAATCTTAACCTTATAATGTTTGCTCATATAACATATATCGTTATAAAAAATAATTCTACAATTTTATCACATTGCCCCCTATAGGATCTCAAAAGTGACTAGATTAAAGATTTATTTTCAATAGCTTAAAGTAACTAATCTATATTATAAACTATGTCTAGCTTTTTCATTCTTATTGTTTAATACACATTTACACAGCTCTTTTGCTATTGCATAACTTAATAATGGTGGCACTGCATTACCTATTTGTACATACTGTTCCCTCATATTTCCAACAAAAACAAAATCATCTGTAAAAGATTGTAATCTTGCAGCTTCTCTAACAGACAAAGTTCTACATTCTGTAGGATGAATATATTCATAACCATCCATTCCAATATGTGCTATAACTGTCCATGCAATATCATCTGTTGGTAACTTTCTACAACGCCCTTTAATAACAGATGATGCAAATGAATCAAATAATTCAATTTCACTTTTTTCCTCATCGGTTAATTGAATATATCTTTGTCCTGGCTTTAACTTATCAAACATCTTTTTTGCCATTGAATTAGAAACTCTACATATATTATTGCATACAAGCTCTTGATTAACTCTCATAAATTTTTGATACTTGGTTAAATTATCAAACTCTTTGTATGGCATTCTGTCTAACCTCCAATCATCCGAAATATGAGGTAAATCACTAATTGCATTTTCAACTGTTACCTTATTAAGGTTATTTTCAACAAACTCGTTATTAGCAATCGGAAATGAAAAATCTAATTTCTTTAAATACCCACAAATAAATAATCTTTTTCTACTTTGTGGAACGCTAAAATCACTTGCATCCAATACTTCATATTTCACTTCATATTCTGGATGATTATCCTTTAAATATTTTAATAAATCTTTAAAAAGTTCCCCTTTATATTTAGTCATAAATCCAGGTACATTTTCCATTAAAAATGCTTTAGGCTTAAAATATGATAAATAATCAAGATAATTCTTATAGTAATAATTTCTTATATCTTTTGAAATGTCTTTTCCCAATGAACGAATCTTTCCTTGGCTTAATGATGAAAAAGTTTGACATGGCGGACTCCCTATTAATATATCAATTGTTTGATAATTTATTTTCTCTGCAAACTGTTCCGGTGTTACTAATGCTATATCACCCAATACTGTTTTACAATTTCTAAAATTAAGATCATGTGTAGCAACCGCTGCAGGGTTAATATCCATCGCTCCCACTATATTGCAACCAGCTAGTCTAAACCCTGAACTACTTCCACCAGCACCACAAAATAAATCTATTATATTTAATCCATTATTTTTAATATCTCTATTACTACAAAACTCTTTGGTGTTAGTTCTATTATTAATCTTAGAAAATGTATATTTAACTTTCTTCTCTAATATAGCAATATTAGCTTCATCTAATCCAATTTTTTCATTATCATCAATCCTTAATAGTTCAATAACTGATGTAATAGTTTCTGGTAGCAATAAATCTCCAATTTTATTGCTAGGAAATAAATATTTATTGTTCATTAATAACTCCTCTATAAAAACTAGTATTCTTTACTACTTCGCAAATGTTACTTATTAACATGTTATCATCTAAAAAAATATCTATACCAATTGCACTTATGCAAATGGTTCTATTATTAATTTGCTTACTTATTGTCCAATTCTGCTTATATCTATCGGTATTAATTGGATAAAACAATATTGCTTCGTTTGCTTCATATGCAATACAACTACAAACAATTTGATATAGGTCTTCTCTACTTGGTTTATTATTAATATTTGACTTATCACTTAAAACTTTATATTTTGCATCTAATACTAAATCATTTCCTTTATAATTCAACAAATCATCTGGTTTAACATAATAATCCAAACTATTTGTGTTATTATTTATAGCCAATAGCTGCTTAGCTTGTGCTTTGTGTAACATCTTTAAACTTGATGATGCTTTTTTAATATAATAACTAATAATATTTTCAAATGACCGCTCCATATTAATAATATATCCATTAATAGTATTCCCGCCTATTTTTCTTTCCGCTTTACATGAATTCCCTATAAATAAGTTCTTTGCCAACTGAAAGCTTTCAGTATAAGCACTAAATTGTTTAGGTAAATTTAATTTTTTTACAACTTGAACAGTTAAATTATTTGGACTTGTATCTATTTCACTTCTTAGTCTATGTAATTTTTTTTTTTTTCTTACATCAGAAGTTAGTCCAGCTAAAAACGTACAAGTCCAGGCTAATAATTGATTAAACTCATTATTTTCACTTATTTGTTTATATCTACACCAAGTTTTAGCGTCAACTATAGGCGAAGATATTTGCTTCTGAATTAGAATTTTCCCCCTAATAGCAGATAGTCTTTCTTCCTTCTGTTCATATTGTGAAATTTTACATTGACCTAAAGCTCTTGATAAGCATTGTATATAATGTTCAGCTATGGCATCAGCAAAAGAAAACAGCTCACCATTAATACTATACTTACTAAAATAAACTACAGACTTTATATTCTCCTTTGCACATTTTAATGTCCTTAAATACAATCTCTGTAGTCTTGTTCTTTGGTCCTCATAAGTAGAATTTTCATTTGAACAGAATTTTGGATACACTAAAATATTTAAATTGCCAAATGTTAAATTTCCAATAATACCACTTACATAGATAGTTCTATCATTTAAAAATTGAAAAGGTAACTTTCTTAAGCCTAATTCCTTCTTAATTTCTGCATTTAACTCCAATAATAGGGGTATAACATCTTTTTCATTATCCGCAAAAATATATTTTTTATTCTCCTCTAAAATAAGCTTATCCAACTTTTATCAACTCCCTAATGGCTAATTCTATTTCTTCTTCAGTAAGAGAAGATAATGACCTGACTTCGATTCCATGATAAAATCTTTGGATCAAAGGAGAATTAATACCTAATATCTTTTCAGCTACTTCGGTATCTATACACAAATCTTCAACTTGTACCAATAATTCATTTTCTATAATATTTATAAACTCCCTAAAGCTATTATGTTGCTTTAATCCCCATAATGCACCATGCCCAATTTGACAATTTTCATCTACGTTTTCTTGAATTCTTTCATTAACAGATTTTAAAATATCTATGGCTAACAAATTTCTCTGTGGAATACTTAAAGAGATAATATCATCAACTTCATTCAAGTCAATAGACATATTTCCAACCTCTAACCAGAGTTCTAGCATCTTATAATCAGGAGTTAATTCTATTATTAAAAATCTTCTTTTTAATGCACTATCAAGCCTATTATTTGAATATATAGATGGTGTCATCGTACATAAGAAACACATATCAGATGGAATAATTATATCTTCTTCATATCCCTGAATCTTAACTGCATCTCTTTTATCTTGTTCAAGTAGCGTAATTAGTTCCCCAAAATTTTCTGCTGCATTACTTCTGTTTATGTTTTCTAGAATCATAAGTCTACTACTATTTTTATCAATATTTTTCTTTGCTAAAGCTTTAACCATTCCATCTTTTATAGAATAGTTTATTTCATCTCCTACAATATCAGTTGCAATTCCTTCAATAACCTCATCATAAGAGGTAGATTCATGCCAATGCATTTTGCTTGTTTCAGAGAAACTAGGATCATTAGCTATAATTTTAGTAATAGTACTTTTTCCAACGCCGGAACAACCTGTTAATATTACATTTTTATAATTATGCAACCTACCCAAAATTCCAGCTACCTTTTTCTTTTCATATTCTTCAAAGGTTGTCACTTCATTCTCTTCTTCTATTTCTTCCATTCTATAATGGTGTTTACATGCATTTGCCATAGCATTAATAATAGCAGTACTATTTAATGATGTTAAATCCTTAATAATATATCCATATTCATTTGCAGAATAGACGATTTCTAAATTTTTATTACCAAATAAATCAGCATAGGCTTCTGAAGGAACAACCTCTTTTATATGCGGAATTAGTTTATTAGTAATAATATCTTTAAAAACCTCTTCAATATTGCTACTTGCTCTTGTTAATTCCCAGAAATAGCCCTGGCCAAACATATATTCCTTGCCACACCAATTTTGAATAAATCTATTTAAGTATTGCATTAATTGGCAACAAAAATCACAAAACTCTTTATCAATGTAAATATTGCTAGATAAATATTCTCTCAAAACCTCTACATCAGGTAATATTTCTATTACTTTAAACCTTCTTTTAAATTCAGTGGATAAAGGGCTTGTACTTTTATCTAGAGAATTCATAGTTCCAATAATATAGAAATCTTCTCCTACTGAAACAGATCTTATTACCCTTCCATTTTCCATTTCAACATCATAAGGAAGCATAATTGATTCTTTAGCTTTTACTTTCTTATCTAATAATGCAATAGTATTTCCAAAAACATCATCTGTTTTCGCTCGATTTATTTCATCAATGACAAGCAAAGTTTTATATCCTTGTTCTGATTTATCAGCAAGCTCTAAAAATGGACCTATATGGTTGGTATATCCCAATCTTCTATTTTTCACAACAGGCTCTAAGCCCACCACAAAATTCTCATAGGCATAATTAGCATGAAAAGTACACCACTTCATTGCACTTTTATTACTATTTCCCATTGATAAAAACGGTTCTTGGGTATTAAAATCATCAAAAATCGTATTCATTTTAAAAGTATTAACAATATCCATCAATAATCTAGTTTTCCCCGTTCCTGGTGGTCCATATAAAATAATATTATTATTTTTAGCTAAAGATTCCGACACTTGTTTATTACCTATATCCGGCAAATTCATTTGAATGTCGATATCTACATACTCCCCTCCTTTTTCATTAGAGGTTAGGTAACTTTTTATTAATGGGTGTAGATTATGAGCATGTACATTAGCCATTAAAGCATAATTACTTTCATTTCCATCATCATCTACACATTTAACTACTAAATAAAAGTTACTCTCAACTAATGTTTTTATATTTTTTATATTGCTGTCAGCTAGAAAAGTAGTATCAATTGTTAAAGAATTGAAGCCATCCTGAGTATCATAAATCCATTTTAGTAAATTCTCTCTTGTTAATGATTCACTTTCTAATCTTTCTGAAATGAATTCCTTTAATGCCGTAGCTTCATACTCTTCACCATTGATTTCAATGTACTTTGATAACAATTTATCCAGAATACGCATGTACCCCAGATACCAGATTTCAATTATTGCTTTTTCATGATTTTGATTTCTATCCCATATTTCATGATTAATTTTTACCGGATTTTTTCTAGCATCATTTTTATCTTCCCAAAGTCTAAGTGGATTCACTGAGTTTGCTAATGGTATATCGAATGTTGTTTTTAATGAAGTTCCATTTTGTCTATTCTGTCTCTCGATTTCTTTTTTTCTAGGAATAATTTGTCCGTTAGTAAATCCACGCCACAGGCCTGGATTTTCGTTAATAATATTAAAATTTTGTATTGCTTGATCCCCCTTATTAGAAATACCTGGACCTTGAATTCCATAAATCAAGCGTTTCACTTCACTACATATAACCTTTTTCCATGCTATATATTTTATTTTCATAACATCACCTCATATGCTTTTTATACAAATCTTTAATAACTTTACCTAACAACTCTGAAAACTTTGGTGGTACAGCATTACCAACGACTGTATATTGATCAATCATGCTTCCTTTGAAAAAATAATCATCTGGAAAAGATTGTAATCTCGCAGCTTCTCTTACAGTTAATAACCTATCACATTCAGGGTGAAAAAATCTCCCACAGGTTATTTTCTTAATACCTGCTACTATAGTGCCTGATGGTTTTTCCCATTCCAATCTTCCATACAAATTTTTTACAAAACCGCCACTTCCGTATCCCCCACTTTTCATCTTTTTAAGATGGTTTGAAAGAAGGTTATCTGGAATATCCTGTAATCCTCCACCATATGGAACA
Organism: Clostridium zhoujianii; assembly: GCF_051590805.1. Taxonomy (NCBI): domain Bacteria; kingdom Bacillati; phylum Bacillota; class Clostridia; order Eubacteriales; family Clostridiaceae; genus Clostridium; species Clostridium zhoujianii. The sequence continues at coordinate 732,391 of NZ_JBPUTF010000001.1, read as the reverse complement.
GTACTAATCCTATTTAAATTATCTGTTCTATATTTGAATACATTATGGTTATAAATAACTTTTCCATCTATCTCCAATTCATCTTCGCCTTGACCACTCTCAAATCTTGGTAAATCAAATATAACATCTTTCACTGTTTTAAATGTATTTCCTTTGGTATGATATTTTAATATTTTTTCTAATTCATTTGCAAAATCAACATTTTCCTTTAAGATACTTTTCTTTGCAGCAATGAGAAACATTCTTTTTCTGGTTTGAGCTAATCCTACTTGATCTCCACTCAAAATAGTTGTCTCAGCAAAGTATCCATTTTCTCTTAATAAATCCTTTGCAAATTCAGGATACTTTTTCCCTGACGAATGCTTCATACTTTGCATAGCTGTAACATTTTCCATAACAACAAAGTTTGGTCTTACTTCAATTGCAATTTCTAAATATGCATCTACTAGCATATTACGCAAATCCTCATCTTGTCTTTTTCCTAAAGTACTAAACCCCTGGCATGGCGGTCCTCCAGCAAGTAAATCTATTTTCTCAGTTTTTAATTTTTGAATTATTTTTTTTCTATCACTTTCTTCAGACAAATTTAATTGCATAAATTCGGTTTCACTAAATTTATGATACGATGTATAATTTACTTTAGCCATTTCCCAATAATCAGCAGCCACAACTTCTTTAAAACCAGCTTCAATAAATCCTAAAGACATTCCTCCACCGCCACAAAATAAATCTGCAAATTTAAAATCCATAATATTTTTTATCTCCATTCAATCTAATATTAGTTTTCTTCATTATAACATAATTTTCTTATTCAATAGTCTTGCAACTTCTAACAATAAACTTATTGATTTGATTCATATATACTTATTTTTTAATTATATTAAAATCCTACTCTAAAATATAGTAATTATATATTATCTTTTCATAAAAGCCAATATAAACATATATAATTCCTATTCCTTTACATATCCATGGCAAAATTTATCTAAAATACTATCACCACTATTATTATAGTTGATTCCCTCTAAAATACTAATCTCATCAAAATCCACCACTCAACTGTATTTTTTGCATTTAAATGTAACACTAAAACTTAGTATCAATTAATTTTAATTTTTTGATAATTTTTTCCAAAAACTAACTGGTATCGCTATCTATTTTTGTTTCATAATTAAAGTTTTGTAAATTCACCATATAATTTAAATGATTTTTTATACTTGTACTCTATTCTTATTTTTTATTTTAGGCAAAAAATCCTACTATATCAATATTTATTAATGCAGTATCGATATAGTGGATTTCCTTACAATTCTTAATTATTGTATTTTCTAATTTATACACCCTTAACTTTATTAGATTACCACATCACTATTTTTAATTAACTTTAATCTTCTGCCCCACACAAATCATATTCCTATCCTTAATTCCATTATTCTCAACTAGCCTATCAACACTAACCCCATATTTTCTGCTTATTCCCCACAAAGTATCTCCACTAACAACAGCATGGTAAACTGCTCCACTGTCATTATTGTTCCCTGAAGAAATGTTAATATTAAAAGCCTTACATATCCCCTTGAATATAGCCTCAGCCATTCTCTCTGAACTATATCTAGTCATATCAGTCTTACTATCACAGAAAGCACATTCAATAATGATAGCCTTCATATTAGTATTATTAATTACATAAAGATCTCTTCTATCCTTAACCCCTCTATTCCTTAATCCAAGTTGACTTATCTCACTAAGTATTACATTACCAACTTGTTCTGCTAATCCACCTGTTAAACACAATACCTCTGTCCCATATCCTCCAGGACAAGCATTATGATGAATTGATATAAAGAAATCTGCAGCGGCATTATTAGCAGCAACACATCTTTTACTCAAAGAATCCCTAAGTCCTGTTGCACTACTAGGAGTACAGTTAATAACATTAATTTCTATAGCTCTACACTTACTAATTAATAAATTACCAACTTCTCTATTAAGGTCATCCTCTCTCCTAATGCCTATTGCTCCAAAATCACCATTTACATTATGGCCAATATCAATTGCTAAAGTTTTTATTTTCATCTTTTAACACCTCCATTTAAGATATACTCATGCAAAGCATATATACTAAATGAGAGGGGTGATTTTATTTATGGATTATAACGAAATAGAGAAATTGGTCCTGAAAGCAAGAACTGGAGATAATAAATCTACTGAAAAGCTAATTAAGGAATTTCAACCATTTATATTTAATCTATCAAGTAAAAGTTTTATAGATGGATATGATATTACTGACATACAAAATGAATGCTATAAAGTACTATTAAATACTATTCATTGTTATGATATTAAAAGACATCGCTTTGTAGCTTATGCTACTACCTCAATTAGAAACTCTATCTACTTGCTTATAAGAAAATCTAAACGCAGATCTGCTACAGATGGTATTAATGCTTTAACTCTTGGTGGTGATTTAGAAGAACTTAATCTATCTGAAATAAATGAAATAGATGAAAATCTATGTAAGATATGTGAATCACAAGCCTTAAAGAATGCATTAAGAAAGTTGAATTCTGAGGAAAAGGAACTACTTGACTTCATAATAATAAAAGATAATACGGTAAAAGAATATTCTCTTATAAAAAATATGCACTACCAAACAGCTATTTATAAGAAGGCTACATTGCTAAAAAAACTCAATAGATCTATTGAAGATTTCTATATGCCAAAGATATTTTTCAACTAAAATCCTTAGGAATTTTGCTCCTAAGGATTTTTTATTTCCATTCCTCTCTTTTGAGAGTAATAGGATATAGATGCAAAGCTCCCTACAGATATCCATCGATACTTTGGGTAATAAATATGGTAGTACTTCTTTTACAATATCAACTTTTTTTACATTCTTATATAAATCCTTTATTCGGTGGTATTGGTGAAGCTGATTATCCTATGATGGGAAGTATTCTATAAAAAATGGTTGTTTAGTATTGCTGATACTAAACAACCATTTAATTTTCTAAAACCCATTATCCTAATAAGTATTTATCATCTCACCACACCTCTACATTTTATTGATATCTTTCTTCCTTCTTCGTAAACATAATCATTAAAATATTTGCACTTCTCACAAGTTTTTATATCTTCAATTCTTAAATCATGATCTTCCAGTTGAGACCTTGGACATTTATAAACTATCCCACTCCAAGTCCCGCTAAATTTTGTCCATTCTATCTTCTTTAATATGCCCCTGAAAACATCAAGATTTTGGGGATTTATTTGATACTTATATTGAGATATAACTTTATTAATATTTTTATATTGATACTTATGTGGAACTGGATTTATTAATATATTCTTTGCTGCTAATTCTTCAAAAAACTTTACGATTGCATTTGACACATTCATATAATTTTTCATATGATTTTTTAGATTACTTAGATCCTGTTTAGAGGTATATGTATTATGAAACCAATGCTCTACATCATCAACAGTTATTGCTTTTTTATATTTTTTATTAATGAATTTATCCCACACTATTAGTCTCCAATATGTTTTTATTGTGTAATATCTAAATATGAATAAATCATTTTTGGAACTTTTAAGTACATGCGGAAAATTGTTTATATCTACCTTATATTTATCCTTCAACCTTTCAAGATCCAACTCTTCAAAAGATCGTGTTTCAGGTCTTTTTTGCATTTTTTTAGCTAAAAGCATATCATCAATATTCTTTTTTTTACTATCTTCCACCCTATTAAATATCCATATCTTATTTTCAGTATCATTAATAATCTTATTCTCAAGTTCCTCTTTACTTAACTGAAATATTTCATTTTTATCAAAAAATATTTCAATTGTAGAAATATTACTTTTAATTATTTTATTCTTTTTTTCCTCATCTACTTTGTGTGTTACTGCAACCTCTATTACTAATGGTATGTCATTTTTATAAATTATTACATCCGGCTTAAAATCAAAATCTGATAAATATTTTTCTAATTCTATTTTGTCAAAATCTATTACTTGTTCTTTCACTATTTCAAATTCTTTGCAGTTTTTACTATACATTATTTGGGGTATTTTAATTTTCTTCTCTTTTTCAATTACTTCTTTTGCAAATTTATGCATAGCCGTTTCAAGATTATTAATACAATTTGAATTACCTTTATGTGAGAAATATTTTTTATTATGTGTACCAAGTGTGCTTGCCTTTAATTTTTCTCCACAAGATGGACATATACAATTACATTTAAGTCCATTTTCATTAGGGGTAATTTCATCAATATGAATAATTTTATTATCTCTTTCCCCAAATATAAAATACACAAAAATCCCTCCTACATTTATAGTTCACGCCTTAATATTCCTTCCACTATCCAATTGATAAGCATACTGTATAGACCATTGATATTTATTTTAATGCTTTTCCAAGCATATATTTACTTGCATAAGAGCAAAGTTTATATATTTTTCAAATATATAAACTTTTATTATTGGGGCTACATATTATAGATATAATTCGTAGCGAAAATTTAAAAAGGTACCAGATTATCTTTAATCGCTCTCCATAAGTACTTATTTTTTATCTATTTACAAATCACGATATTTTCACCTTAACCGAAACTACCTCATTTGATTTATAATATCTTGTAACCCAACCAAATTTCCTTTCCCCAAGGTAGAATAATACTTAATATGCTTTTGAACTGCATCTAAAGCATTTTTTAATATATCATCACCATAATCTTTTCTAATGCTTTCTAATAGGAACTTATTTGTCTGATTATTAAAAGCTCTTTTATATTCTTCTCCATCCATCATAGCCAAAAAAATTGTTATAAAAGCATGTGCGGATCCCTCACTCATACCTGTTTCCTTATTTATCATACTCTTTGCATCTTTACGTGTGACTTGACCTGAATACACCATCTTTGCAATCTCATAAGCACCCTTACTCATTTCCATCGTAATTTTCATCCTTATCACCCCATTATATTTCTATATTGCTAAGTACACTCTATTATTCGATATATTCTACATCCTTACTTATATTCCTTTAAAATACAAATAATTCTATCATCTTAAATCCTCACTATAATTTATTATTACTAGTAAAATAAATAGACACTGGATTATCTCCAATGCCTACACTAAAAAACTATGCAAAATTAAACGAACTCACAACTTCAGTAGTACTATCAATATATTCATCCGCCACCCTATCTATCCCCTTACAAATATTCTTCAAAGAACATCCATCACAATTCTTTATCACCTGGTCATCAAGTAATGAGCAATTCAAATCATCCTCAAAAGTTGAATTCCTAATTGCCAAAGCAATCTGCTTCTTATCAAATACTTCCCTCTCATCTGATTCCATTTTTATTTGATCCTTAATCATTTAAAACACCTCTTCATTTTATTTTGCAGCATAAAAATTCTCCCGCCATAAAAGTTATATGCCTTAAAATAATATACTCTAAAATAACAAACTATTTTTCACTTGATAACTCTCTGTAACCCGCATTTTACAAGCATATTCTTCAGAATATATATTCTTTTATTCTTCACAATATATATTCTTGAGAATATTTATTCTAAACAATATATGTTCTTTAGAATAAAGGGATATTAGAATATGGTACTAACAAGCATATATCCTTAATATAAAAGAAATTTTAAGGAGAATTGTAATGGGCAGAAAGAGAGATTTTAAAATGAGTAAAAGTGATTTAGCATATGAAGAGGAATTAGATGAAGCAGCTTTTATTGATTATGTTCCACCTACTGGAGAATCTATTGCTACATTCTCATTTACTGATGAAAGTACTATCCCTATCAAAGAAACTTATAATGGTAGGTCTACACCCCCTCCCCCTAAATATTCTGATACTGTAGGATCTACACTAGCACATGATATAGATATTTTTGATAATAGAACAACTCCTATAGCTAATGGAGCTGCTCCATCAATTAATGGAGAAATTCCTAATTTGAAAAGGACCTATTTATTACGCCCAACTACTATAAAAAAACTAAATCAACTTAAAGCTATTCATTCTGATCCAACTACCTGTGTTAGTACTATTGTTGATGTGGCCATAGAACACTACTACAACTGTATAAAAGAAAGAGAGTTCAATCGGTAGTATGTTTAAATCTACTTACCTTTGTCCATACTCTAACAGAGGTGATGATATGAAACCATTTATTAAAAACTATACTTTAGAAAATATTAAAAAGAAATTTATATTACTTTATGCCTTAAATGTATCTGATATAGTATTAACTTTAATCCTATATAGGACAGGTCTTTTTGAAGAGGCCAATGGCTTTATGGCAGGAATTATTACTAATGAATTTACGGCTCTATTAATTAAGATAATTATACCTGGTATCCTATTAATAGCTCTATATTATAGAATGCAAGATGCAACTGAAACGCAGCTACGTAAAGGAAACATTATATTTAATATAGCCACATGTGTATATCTGGTTATTAATATTTCTCACGTTGTATGGATAGCTCTATTACCTTTACTCTATAATTATTTATAGTATCTAAATGTAATTGTTACTCCCTAGGCATATATCCTATATGAAGAGGGGGTGATCTTTATATGGAGATTAATGAATTAGTAGGTCTTATTGGCAATGTAGGCTTTCCAGTTGCAATTAGTGCCTACCTTCTTATACGATTAGAAAAACAAATAGTAGGATTAACATCATCAATAAATAAACTTAATACAATAATATCTACAAAACTTGGAGTTGTTATAGATAATGATGATAAAGTTGCATAATTAAAAGTCAGTAAACATCTATCAATTTGTTTACTGACTTTTTTCATTAGTAATTAGAATTGTGAGCTTAAAAATACCGAATATTCACTTTTGAATACTATGCATTTTAATATGTTATTATTTATAAACAGTAATAAACTTATACTAAAATTCCTATTAATTATCTTTAATATCCAATAACTTTTTCAGAAACTTCTTCTATAATTTCCGAAGATATTTTACTAATTTCAAGCAAGTAAACACTATTAAGGCGAGGATTAAAAATTCCTAAACTTTCAATACTCTGAAAATCTTTTTTATGTTTTGAATGCATTCCCATTAAGTAATAGATTAACAATTGTAGTGTATGTGCATTTGTTGGTGCTTTAACCGATACTTTAAAATCCCATAAAGTTGATTTAGTTAAAAAATCTCCATCCCCTGTCGATACTAATTCAGTATATCCTCCTTCAAAGGTAAATCCATCTTTAGTTATTGGTCCATATAAATCGATAAATTTTAAACTTCTATGTACCATATAACGAATATTAGCTATTGTATCGTTATCAGGGTTAATAGTTTCTACTTGTCTATATCCACTAACTCCAACTCTAAAACAAACATCATATCCAACTAATTTACAAGCATTAGATATAGAATTATCATCTAATCCTTGAATTCCGTTAAGTAACTTTTGTGCAGATTTATCTTCTCTAATAATAGCAGCTCCCATAATTGAAATTCTGAACGCTTCTTTCAAAGAAGTTCCACTAGAATAACGGGTCATATAATCTACTGCCAAACCAACTAAACTACTGTGAATATTTTCTGTTTGATTTAATTCAATATCATCCTCTAAAACTGTCACATTAAATTCTTTTGGTTTTATATATCCCCCTCTTGGTTGTTTGATTTGTTTTATCCTCTGTGTAACTGATGCCATATCTTCTTCCTCCTACCCCTCTTATTTTCTCCATTTAAATAAATTATACCATATATGACAAATACTGCATCATGCAATTTTCAAAGATCTTTTTTATTAATTTCACCCTTAAAGCATATATCCTCTATGAAAACTAAAAAGGAGGTAATACACATGGCTGTTAATAAAGTTATAAGTTCATCTTCTCTAGTAATGGAGATAGAAACAGGTCAAGACAAGGATGGTAAAGCAACCTATAAAAAGAAAATATTTAGTGGTGTTAAAACTAATGCTGCAATTGAAGACGTCTATGCTGTAGCTGATGCAATAACTAAAGTATTGCAAAATGATACGAGGGACTTCTTCTTAAACGAATCATCTAAGATAGAATCTCAAGCTTAGCCCATACCCATACTTTATGAAAGGAGGATTAACCAATGGAATATATTTTAACAATGTCATTCATCTGTGCCTCTGGTGATAGAACTAGTATCACTGTTGATGGTGTTACTTCAACATTATCTAATGTTGAAGTAAGAGCTCTTATGGATACCATAATTGAAAAGAACATATTCATCACAAAGAATGGTTCTTTGGTTGAGAAATACTCAGCTAACCTTACTCAAAGACAAACTACTAAGCTTAACGTTAAGTAGTGAAAAAATGAGGCTTATCTACATTATGTAGATAAGCCTCATTTTCTCTTTTATCAATTTCTATACTTAATGATTATTGCTTATAAAAAGCTTTAATGATATATTCAACTTATAACTTATTTTAATATTGCAGTTACAACCTATTAGCAATATTAACTTAATTACTGCTTATCAAGTGTTGCACCACTTTGGTAAGCTTTTTTATTTTACATACTCCGTATCTTCTAACCTTTTCTTGAGCAAAGTATTCTCACAGGATATTCTCATATTTTCAGTAATTAAAACCTTATGCTCCTCTTCTAGCACTCTTATCCTAAGATCCTTTAGATATAAACTTAAATCTTTATCCAATACACTACTATTATTCATAAATTACTCACCTCCCATATTATTTATTCTGACTACTCTTACCACTAAGTATTATTACTGCTGTAGTTAAATCTGTCTTAACTTCTACTGTTCTATTCGCAATATTATTCTCCAGGCACCTTACTGTACTTCTAAGTTTCATATTTTCACAGATAAGTGCTGTATTATCCCTAAGCAAATCCTGATTCTCTAATACTATCCTATCCAATCTCCTCTCCATCATCTTAATCTTCTTTCTAAACATAATAACCTCTCTCTCCATTACTACCCCTCCATTATTTAAGCCTATAATTATTATTAATATCCTTTTCTATTTCTACTATATACTTCTTACACATTTCATAAATCCTAGATCCAACAGCTTCATCAAAACTCAAAAGCTTCTCTATAGTAAATTCACTGGACACTATTATAGGTAAGCAGTTTAAATATCTATAGTTAATAATCTCAAACATTATGTTTATATCACTCTCATTTACCTTCCCCTTAAAAAGGTCATCAATAAGTAATACTTCACACGTCTTATACTTTGCTATTACCTTGCTATAGTACTCATTATCTAACATGTTCTGCTTAATCTGAGTGATCACATCTCTATATGGCATATATATAACCTTACTCCTTGTTTCAAGCAGATTTATTGCTAAAGCTACTGCAAGATGTGTCTTTCCTGAACCTACTTGGCCACATAACATAATACTGTTATGTCTCTTATCAAATAGCTCTTCATAATTACTAAAATATGCTATAGTTGTGTCCTTAGCTAACTTAGAACTTTTATTCCACACCTCGTAATTCCTAAATGTATAATTACACATATCGGTTCTTATACCTGAATCTTTCCACTCACCTTTTATCTTCTTAACCTTCATACATTCACACTTAACTGCAAGTGGTTGATTGCGCTTCTGTGGTATTAGAATCCATCCTGTATCACTACACTTATCACACTTATATAAGCTTTTTCTCTGCTGCTCTTCTTGCTGATTCTGTAATTCCTTCTGGCTCATTTGCTTTAAATCCAGAGAATTTGTTTTTATCTGGTTGCTTATCCTTTCCATTGCCTCTATACCCATTTATCTCTTCCCCCTTTGGATAACCTTCTACTAACCAATTTTTTAGTATGCCATTTATATATGTCATATTAGGCTTGTTAAGCTCTAGTGCTTTATCAATTGCCAATCTAACATTTATCTCCCCATGAATGCCTATTGCAACATTTAGTGCAGATAAATTAAAAATTCCAATCCTACCTGTTATTCTCTCGTAGTAGGTTAAAATTTTATAGCCAATTTCATTGATGGTAGCAGCCTTCTTTCTATCTATATCTAATTCAATCTGCAATTGCTCCTGACTCTTCTCATCTTGGTACTCCCTTTCTCTCTCTTCTATATCTACTTCTTTATCTACCTCTCCTTTCTCTCTCTCCTTCTGTATCGTTACATCAGTGTTACATGGCGTTACTGTAACATCATCATGTTTTGTTACATTACCATTACATGTTGTTACACTATCTGTTTCAGTATTTGTTACACCCACATTACGTGCTTGAACACTTTCTTCCTTAACCACTATTACAGTATCTTCACGCTCTTTTTCTTGTTTATCATCACCACCCTTATTATCATCTGTATCACTATTTTCTTTTTTATTAGACTTCCTTACTTTTTCCCTATAAGCAGCCATCCTCTTCCTATTTTTCTCCTTTACTTTATCCATAGCTTGTACATTCTGTTCTACTTCCCAATCAATTATCCTAATATAATTATCTGCTGTAACTTCAATTAGATCTAGACTTTCCAATGTCTTTAAAGCTAGCCTTATAGAGTTAAGTGGTCTATTAAAAATAGTAGCTAGCATTTCTTCTGAATATGGAATCTCCTCTTTATAGTAAATATATCCTCCATCATTAGTTCTTCCCGCTTGAATCTTAAGTCTGCTATAAATAAAGTGGATAGTATCCCTTTCTGGCATTACATCTATTAATTTCATAGCTTCACTTTCATACATATTTGTCATTGATTTTATCCACATCATTCCATCCACTAAACTTTCCTCCTACTTATAATAAATCTTCTATTAAATTCTATTAAACCTTTCCAATTAGGAACTCTTTCTAACTTTTCACACAGCTCCACATATTCCTTAAAAATCTTAAAATCCATATTTCCCTCTTATATAACCCCGAGTAACCCTTTATATTTTCACCTTACGTCCCTATATTAATATTCATATATACAAATCATAATTTAGCATTAGTTTATTAATTTCTAATCTCATAACCATAATGATAATTTACAGTGTTCTACTATTACATCAGTAATTTACTGATTAGCCTTATCTTCTACCAAGTTATTTCATAATTTTCATCCTCAAGTATTTCAATTACTCTTTTCACTTCCTTAGGTTGGAGCCTTTTAATGAGAATATCTGATAATATATCTGCTGCTTTCTCATATAGAATAGTTTTGTCCTCTGGATATACAATATTCACATTAATCTTCAAGCTCCCACCCCCTTCACTGATTTCTCTTAATAAATACTATGCTTGTATCTCAATTTAGTTATTTTCTTTATAAATATTTCGTGTACGAAATGTTTATTTTTCGCGTACGAAAACTTATAAGTATAAATATTCTTTATAATCAACCTCATTCTCATCACAGTACTTAATAATCTTAGTAATTAATTTACCTCCAGCTTTATTGTCTCCCTTAATAATTCTACATATCGTACTCTCTGATATATCTAGCTTTCTAGCGCATGCCTTTCTGTTCCCCTCAAATTGTTCATCAATAAACTTCTGCATTTTTTCTGATTTATTTCTCAATTACACTCACCCTTTCATTACTTTTTTCCTCTTTCTGCCACTATTATACTCACATCCGTTTCTTATACGCAATGATTATTTGGAATTTTATTCTATTTATTTCTTGCGTTAATGCAATTTAACCTGTACAATGTCACTATAGATATAAAAAGGAGCTGAACAATATGTTTGACCCAACCTTACTAGCTAACTTAACTAGAGAGGCTCAAGGGGATAGATCTTTGAGTTCTTTTGCTAAAGAATGCGGGGTTAGTGCTGGCAATTTATCTAAAATAATAAATAATAAATTTAGCCAAGCTCCAACACCAAAGACTTTAAACAAAATTGCACTCCATGCTAAAAATGATGTCACCTATGAGGATCTGATGAAAGCCTCTGGATATAACTTTGATGGATCTCTATCAATAGAAGAGATAGATGTTTTATCTGAAATTAAGGAATTAAGAGACCTCCTACTATACTCACCTGAAAAGGTTATAGGCTCAGGACAAAAACTTTCCGCTGATGCCAGACAAAGTTTAGCCGATGCTCTTAGCTTTGGTATCCGCCAAGCTGCAATACTAGATAAGTTAGATATAAAAGATAAATAATAATTAGTAATTTAATATCCATAATCCGCGTAAAAGGGTTATGGACTATATTTTATCTATCATATGTAAAATATTGTATTAAATTACTTTTTATTGAAACTATGCGCGATAATTATTAAAAAATATGTATTAATTGGGGGTGTAGGTACTTGAAGTACATCAAACAGAATGTCGATAGACTTATAGAAAAATATGATACTAACGATCCTTTTAAACTATGTGAACTAATCGGGATTAAGTGCTATTTGGTAGACCTTCATCATGAGCTTAATGGCATACTGCAACACATAAATAATCATACTTTTATCTATATAAATATTAATTTACCAAAAGCTGAGCAGCTATCTACGTGTGGGCATGAACTGGGACATGCAGTTTTACACAATAAATATGACTGTACTTTTCTTAAAATTCACTCATTAAGAAAGAGTAATACCAAAGAGCTTGAAGCAGATCTTTTCTCTTCATTGCTTCTTTCCTATAAACCTATTATTTAATATTTACTTAGGTTTCAGCTCCTAAGTATATCCCCTACACAATACAGCTCATATACTTACATTTTTTATTACAAATAACATATACTAATACTGATAAAATTAATCAAATGAGGTGATAAAATGAAAGCCGCAATATATAGTAGAAAGTCTAAATTTTCTGCTAAGGGGGAAAGTATAGAAAACCAAATTCAAATGTGCAAAGAGTATGCTGGTCTAAACCTTAGAGATAAAGGAATAACAGAATTCTATGAATATGAAGATGAAGGCTACTCAGGTGGAAATACTAATAGACCAAAATTTCAAGAATTAATGGAAGATGTTAAAAATAAAAAATTTGATATATTAATATGCTATAGATTAGACCGTATTTCAAGAAATGTAGCAGATTTCTCTTCTACTTTAGAAATACTTCAATCACATAATATTGATTTTGTAAGCATAAAAGAACAATTTGATACTACCACTCCTATGGGAAGGGCAATGATTTACATATCTTCTGTCTTTGCTCAATTAGAAAGAGAAACTATAGCAGAGAGAGTCCGTGACAATATGCTAGAACTTGCTAAAACTGGAAGATGGCTTGGTGGGGTTCCCCCTTTAGGTTATAATTCAAAGTCTATTAAATTCTTTGATGAAAATATGAAAGAACGCTCTATGACAAAACTTACAAAAAACGTGAAAGAGTTAGATCTTGTTAAACTTATCTTTGAGAAATATATTGAATTAGGTTCCCTAGCATCACTTGAAACTTACTTACTCCAGAACTATTATAAATCCAAAAGCGGAGCTAATTTTTCTAAGAATACTCTAAGTAGAATATTAACAAACTCTGTTTATGTTAAATCTAGTGATAAGGTGCTCTCCTATCTTCAAGATAAAGGAATGATGATATGTGGTGAAGCCGATGGTATACATGGATTACTTACTTACAATAAATTAAAGCAATCATACTCAAAAAATGGTAGTCGATCTAGATCCTTAAGGGATACTAGTGAATGGATAGCTGCAGTAAGTAATCATGATGGTATTGTTTCTGATGAAGATTGGATTAAAGTACAAAAGTTAATAGAATCAAATAAAAATAGATTTATTCTATCAGCTAGGACCCACAATGCTCTACTAACTAGCATAATAAAGTGTGATAAGTGTGGATCAAGAATGAGAATATTGCATGGTCCAGTAAGTCCTATAAGTGGTAAAAAGTTTTTCTATTATGCCTGTAACCTAAAAAAAGAGTCCAAAGGCGTAAGGTGTGATAATTTGAATGGTAAAGCTAATGATATAGATATTATAGTAGTAAATGCAATAAAGGAATTTGCACTTAATAAACAATCCGTATTGGAGAATCTAATGAAAAAATATAAGGAATCCAGGAAAGACGTCAATAATAATATTAATACAAGTAATATAGATAATTTAATAACTCAAAAGGAAACCCAAATTGATAATCTACTTAACAAGATGTCATTGGATCCTGATTTGTCTGATATTATATTTAGTAAAATAAAAACTCTAAAAGAAGAATTAAAACAACTCAAAAATGATAAAGCAAATCAAAAAAACTCAGTTCAAAATTTAGATGAAGATGAATTTAACATTTCCTTCATTGAATACCTTCTTAGTAGATGTTCCATTATTGATAAGTTATCTTTCGATGAAAAGAAAGAACTTATTAGAGGTATTACTGAAAAGATTACCTGGAATGGAGAGACATCAGATCTAGAAATAATCTTTATTGGTAGTGAAGGGCTTAAAAAAAAAGACTAAAAACCCTACTATCAATCCTTCCCGATAAAAAATCGCAAGTGAGTTACGTCAGCACAAGGTGCTGATAAGGTTATGCAAAATGTTTTAAGCAAAAACGCCGACGTTGGATTCTGTGGACCTGAACAAGTAATATACATCTACAATCAAGGCAGAGATGATTATCCTGTTCTATTTGCTCAACTTACTCAAAGAGATGGTTCTTTCTTAGTTGGTAAAGCAGATGATACTAACTTTAAATGGGAATCATTAAAAGGCAAGAAAGTAATAGGGGGAAGACCTGGTGGAGTACCAGAAATGGCCCTAGAATATGTAATGAAAAACCATGGAATAACTCCAAATAAAGATGTTGAAATGGTTACAAATATTGACTTCACAGCAACTGCTGGTGCTTTTAAGGCTGGCTCTGCTGACTATGTTTCTTTATTTGAACCAACAGCTTCTATGCTTGAAAAGGAAGGTGGAGGCAAAATAGTTGCTTCTATTGGAAAAGATTCAGGTAACCTTGCTTATACTTGCTTCTTCTCTACTAAATCTTATATGGAGGATAACCCTGAAACTATAGAGAAGTTCACTAGAGCAATCTATAAAGGACAAAAATGGGTTCAATCTCACAGAAGTGAAGAAGTAGCTACCTCAATTGAGTCATTCTTCCCTGGAACTGATAAGGACATCATTGTAAAAGTTATTGACAATTATAAGGAAATAGATGCTTTAGCATCTGATCCTAGCCTTGATAAAGATGAATTAAACAAATTGATGGACGTAATTCAATCCTACGACTCATCACTTATCCCTTCAAGACCTTCTTTTGATAATATAGTAAACAACTCCTTTGCTGAAAAGATTATCAAAGAGAATTAATTTAAAACAGAACGAACAGTGTGGATGATGGAAACTCGCTTTCTGAGTTTCCCACCATCACAGTTACAGTTCCACCTAGTACATATTATATAAGGTGGTGATATAAATTGAATTTACTTGATATTAAAAATATATGTAAGAACTATCATTCCCTTAAAGATGAAACTACTGCTTTAAAAGATATTAGTTTCAAGGTTGCAACTGGTGAATTCCTTAGTATTTTAGGACCTTCAGGCTGTGGTAAATCCACACTATTAAATATTTTATGTGGAATCTTAGAACCATCAAGTGGAAGTATAATTTTTAAGGATGAAGATATTCATAAGAACTTAAATAAAATCGGCTATATGTTTCAAAAGGATCATTTATTTGAATGGGATACTGTACTTGATAATGTAACCTTGGGATTAAAGGTGAAAAAAATAATGACTACTGAAAATATGTCTAGAGTTGAACAATTACTAGATGATTATGGGCTTTTAAAATTTAAAAATCATTATCCAAGAGAGCTTTCAGGAGGTATGAGACAGAGGGTTGCACTAATTAGAACTCTTGCTCTAAATCCTGAAGTATTATTTTTAGATGAGCCTTTTTCAGCCCTCGATTATCAAACACGACTTAATGTTTGTGATGATGTACATGAGATAATAAAGAAGGAAAATAAGACAGCCATAATGGTAACACATGATATAAGTGAAGCAATTTCTATGTCTAATAGAATTTTAGTCCTTACAAAAAGACCTGCTTTAATAAAAGTTGATATTCCAATTGTATTCAATAATAATGATGCAACACCTTTTCAAAGAAGAAAAGAAGCAGAATTTAAGGGCTACTTTGATAATCTATGGAAGGAGTTGGATTCATAATGAGTAATGAACATGAATTATATATTAAAAAGATAAAACATGATAGATGGAAAGTTACCTTCTTTAGATTATTTATACTTCTAGCCTTCATTTCACTCTGGGAAGTTGCTGCAGATATGAAATGGATAGATCCATTCCTAAGCTCAAGCCCAAGTAGAATGGTTAAATCCTTCTTGACCTTCTATGAAGATGGAACCTTATTTAAACACATTGGCGTTACTTGCTACGAGACAATATTAGGTTTTTCACTAGGTACTATACTTGGTAGTATAATAGCTATATTTCTCTGGTACTGCCCATTTACAGCTAAGGTTTTAGATCCTTATTTAGTAGTATTAAATGCTCTGCCAAAGGTTGCTTTAGCTCCAATAATCATCTTTTGGGTGGGTAATGGTACTGCTGCAATTATTGTTATCGCCCTATTAATTTCAATTGTAACTACAATAATAAGTGTATTTACAGGTTTTAAAGAGGTAGACAAAGAAAAAATTCTTTTGATGAAAACCCTCCAAGCTAATAAAATTCAAATATTAAGATATTTAATTATCCCTTATTGCATTCCTGTTCTAATTTCAGCTTTAAAAATCAACGTAGGCTTATCTTGGGTTGGTGTAATAATGGGTGAATTTCTAGTAGCAAGAGAAGGCCTTGGTTTCTTAATTGTTTATGGCGGACAAATATCTCAATTAGATATGGTCATGATGAGCATTGTTATACTTTCTATCATTGCCTTTGTTATGTATAAACTAGTTGCTATGGCGGAAAAGAAATTTAAACTAGAATAGGATAAATAAAAGGATTAATAAGGATATGGGGGATATTAAACCTATCCCTCTTATTTTTACTATACTCATTCTTTTTTCATTGTTTACATAAATTTTCATAAGTGATACATTATAATAGATGAGTAAAAAGGAGGCATAAGATGAAACTTTTTAGAGAAGCAATAATTATATTTGGAACTTACTTAATGGGGGAACTAATTTCAGGACTATTAAATCTACCTATCCCAGGTAATATTTTAGGAATGTTGATTTTATTGATATTATTATGTACTAAAATTATAAAAGTAGAACAAATAGAAACTGTATCTAACTTTCTTTTAGACCATTTAGCATTCTTCTTTATTCCAGCTGGAGTTGGACTTATGACATCTGTTGGTATAATTAAAGATACATGGGCTAAATTAATAATTGTTTGTATAATTACTACAATTGTAATAATTGCTAGTACAGGACTTATAGTACAATTTGTATCTAGGAAGATTAGTAAGAATAAAGGAAGTGAATCAATTGAGCATAGTAACAAATAACATACTTTTTGGTATAGTACTATCACTACTAGCCTTTGAGATTGGATTATACATATATAAGAAAACAAAGATCCCTGTATTTAATCCTTTGCTTATTTCAATAGGTATTGTAATAGCATTTTTATTAGCCTTTAATATAGACTTTGAAGTTTATAATGAAGGGGCCAAGTTTATAAATATGTTCCTCGGACCTGCTACAGTAATACTTGCAGTACCATTATATAAGCAATTAGAACTATTAAAAAAACATGCCACATCAATTTTTATAGGCGTTTTACTTGGATCTATTATAGGAATCTTTTCAGTAATTGGACTCTCTTATATTTTAGGATTAGATAGTTCTCTTATTAAATCATTACTTCCTAAGTCTGTTACAACACCAATTGGAATAGAGTTATCAAGTCAATTAGGTGGTATTGTACCTATAACAGTTCTTGCAATAATAATTTCTGGTATAACTGGAGCTGTTATCGGACCTACTATTTGTAAGATCTTTAGAATAAATGATAGTGTTGCCGTAGGTATATCAATTGGTACTGCTGCTCATGCCGTTGGTACTACTAAAGCTTTAGAGCTTGGTGAAACTGAAGGTGCTATGAGTGGACTATCTATAGGGATTGCTGGAATAATGACTGTATTTATCGCTCCACTATCTTATCATCTTGCTACTTATGTTTATAGTTTTATAAAGTAACATATAGATAATAATGAATAGTTAGTATATAGGTAAAGTCTATACTCTCATATACATTAAAATAGAATAAGGACTCTCATATATTGGTTAAGGTCTAATATCTCAGTGAGAACTAGGCTTACAACAAATATGAGGGTCTTTATTTTTTAATATATCTTTCTTATTACAATAATGTTCACATTTCAACAAATTAATGCTATACTTTCCTTATAATGTAATTGTATCTTATTCACTATAAAGGGGTGATTATTATAAAAAAAATTATGATATGGTTAGCTTTAAATATACTTACTCTTATACTATCACGTAATAATAATTTTTCTATAATTTTTCTAGTTAACTACATGTATATCCCTTTTCTATATGATGAATTTATACTTAAAGTCAATGAATTTACTCGTAAGGAAATTAATTTAAAGGAAGTTATTAAATCCTACTATAAATATCTACTACTTACTCCTATGACCCACTTAATGTGTTTTGAATCATTCCTAGGATTTTCATCTTTAGGTTTAGTTTTAGGTTACATAAAAAGCGGAGTTACTAATAACTATAGAATGCTATTACTTTTTTCATTTCTGTCTTTTCTTTTTATTATCTCTGCTAGTAGAAATATTAAAAGCTTTTTTATTGATTATAAAGGAAAAAGTAGAAAGTAAAAGGAGCTGTACTACAGCTCCTTTTACTTTTATAATTTCTTTTTTTTAGTGGATCTAATAATAGCTATTGATCCAAGTAGAACTCCTAGAAACCCTATATTTTCTCTAAAAAAATCCTTAATATTCATCTGCTCCTAATCCAAAAACATACTTTCTCTTCATAACAAGGAATGCCATTATTACTGGAAGCACTAACCCAAGTACTATACTTAAAATACTAAATCCACTAGCAATAATTGTATATATAATATTTACCACAAGATAGCCTGCATAAATATATAACCCAACTGCTTTTTTTAATAAAATAAGTATAACTGCTACTAATAATGCTAGTGCTATTACAGCTACTGCAATATATTGACCAGTACTTGTTTCCTCCAAACCTTTTTTTACTGCTTCCTTATTAATAAGATCTTTATTAAGTATTCCAACTACCGCTCCAAAAAGACTTATTACCACACCTATTAAATGTAAAACTGATATTGTTATAATTCCTCCACCTAACCCCTCAGGTCTTTCATCATACATATTATATTCCTCCTTATATTTGCTAATATGATAAATTGTAATTTATATCCAACATATTTGCAATACACTAGTTAGGAATTTTATGTTAATTTAAGGTTGTAGCTACATATTAATTTTACTTAGCTAAATAAATTCTATCTGCCAATTATATCTACCAGTTTCCTGATTCATTACATATTTAAAATAAGCAGAAAAGGTATTTCCCTTTTTACTTTTTAAGTTTCTAAAGCCAACCTTACCATTCTTAAGTAACAGCTGAACCATCTCTTTAGATACCTGTTTCCCAAAGGAAGCTATATATTTATCATCTTTCCAAATAGTATACTTACATCCATTCTTCCAATTGCTACATCCAAAGCCCTTTTCTCCTTCTATTATAGGATTACCACAAGTTGGACATGGTCCTAAGCTTTCCGCTTCTGGTGGCAACTCTACCTTGAATTTAGCTAAGGCTCCTGTGTCATTTTTAATCTTTTCAACTGCTTCTGTTGTAAAGTCACATATTAACTTCATGAAATCAGACTTCTTAAACTTTCCTTTTTCAATATCTGATAAAGTTTTTTCTAGTCTACCAGTATAATCAAGGTCTAAAAGTTCTTTAGCTGGGAATACTTCAACAATTGTTCTACCTAAATCTGTAGTTGTTAAGCTCTTGCCTTTTGCTTTAATATATCCTATATCCTTAAGCTTTTTTATAGTTTCAGCCCTTGTTGCAGGGGTACCAATACTAAAACCACTTAATATAGACTGCATCATTTCATCTGAAGTAGCCTCTTCATCTTCTTTCTCTTCCTTATCACCTTTGTCATCTTTAAAATTCTTACCGCAGGTTTCCATTAATCTAAGTAAGGTTTTCTCTGTATGCAACTTAGGTGGTTTTTTAGTAACCTTATTTATTTTATTACCTATAACATCAACAGTCTCATCAACTACTACCATTGGTAAAATAGTATCTTTACTATCAATTTTTTCTACTACCTTCCAACCTTCTACAAGTTGTACCTTCCCCCTAGCGATAAATTCTCCTTTTACCTGTGGGTTGTCAGACTTTAATGTAATTTTAGTTTCTTCAAATTCAGCTACTGGCATAAATTGCATTATAAATCTATTTTTTATAGCATTATATACTATCTCTTCATCCTTACTAAGGCCTGTAGGCTTAATATACGTTGGTGTTATGGCACTATGGCTCTCTACCTTTGAATTATCAAATACTCTTTTGCTTTTTACAAATTTAATATCCTTCTCATAAGGTAAGCCTACTTTTAAGGTATTTAACACCTTCCTAGCTCTGTCCTCTAAACTTTCCTCTAATACAACACTGGCTGTCCTAGGATAGGTTGTAAACTTCTTTTCATATAACGATTGAGCTACTTTAAGTACTTTATCTGAGGTCCATCCCTTATACTTACTTGTTATATGCCCTTGTAAATTAGATAAGTTAAAAAGGTAAGGAGGGTAATCTCTTTTCTTTTCAGTTTGCTTTTCTGTTACCTTTGCAGTACTTCCATCAAGTAGAGGAAGAAGATCATCTAGAACCTTTTTATCATCAAACTTTTCTGTTTCATTTTCATAGTAAAGAGCTTCAAACTCTTCATTTCTTGCTGTTTTAAAGTTTGTATTTAACTTGTAATATGTAGAGGCCTGAAAGTTTTCTATTTCTTTATCTCTATCATAAATAATCTTTAAGGTTGGAAGTAGTACTCTCCCTATATTAATAGTTTTATTCTTTTCAAAGTTATATTTAAGAGTACTTACAGAAGTAAGATTAATTCCTATAACCCAATCAGACCACTGTCTACCTATACCAGCATCTTGTAATGGTCTCATCTCTTTATTATCCTTAAGGCTTGCCATCCCTTTCTTTACTTCATCAGGAGTCCATTCGTTTAATAATAGTCTATAAATAGGTTTCTCTACATTTAGATATCCAAATAACTCATCTGCAATTACCTGTCCTTCTCTATCAAAGTCTGTTGCAGATATTACTCCATCAACTTCTGGCTTTTCTATAAGAGATCTAATTATTCCTATTTGCTTTGCAGCACCTTTATCTTCGACACTTCTATTTATACTATCACACTTAACTTTATACTTGAATTCTTCTGGTATAAATGGGAACTTTTCAAATCTCCAGCCCTTCATGCTCTCATCATAATCCTTGGCATCAAAAAGCTGAAGCAAATGTCCAAAGGCCCAAGTAATGTAGTAGCCTTCCCCTTCAAAATATCCATCATTTCTTTTTTTAATATTTAATGCTTCTGCTATATTTTTAGCAACTGAAGGTTTTTCTGCAATAATTACTTTGCTCATATCAAAATCCTCTCTTGTCATAAGGTATTTTCAAGAAAACAATTAACCCCATTTTATTCTATTTTCTTTAATGTCTACAACTCAAAAAAATAGGCATTCTAACCTAAAGTTAATATGCCTATTTACCATTTAATAAATCACTATATTCTATTATACTACATTTCATTTTTCATCCAAAGGAAAAAATTCAAAACTCCAGCAAATATAGTCCAAATAATATATGGAATTAATAAAAATCCTGCTATTTTATCCAACTTAATAAATTTTACAAAGGTAATTATAATAAAAATAAATAAAATTATAAGTTCAATAAATGCAAGTCCATAAAGTCTAAAGGAAAAGAATATAATTGGCCATAAAAAATTTAAGAGTAATTGAATTAAGTAAAAAAACAATGCTGTTCCTACATCTTTCCCCTCATCTCTAATCATATAAATTCTATAGGAGGCTAAACCCATTAAAATATATATAATTGGCCATACAATTATATATACCCATGATGGCGGTGCAAATATTGGTTTTTCAAGTTGCATATAAACTGCTGCTGCATTTCTTGTTAAATATCCAATAGCTAGTCCACCTAATAGTGGTAAGAGAGTTAACCCTATTAAGGTTAATATTTTAACTTTTCCATTTACTTTAAATATATTAATCATTAAACACCTCTTTAACATAGTTATCATTATAATACTATGTTAAAGTGATATTTTTATGCTAAGGTATAGAATATAACTAAAGATATATATCAGAAAACTCTGTATCAACTTTATCATCTACAGGATTCATCTCAAATATTTCTTCCTCTTCTGCCTGATCAATGTCATAACACCTTTTAAGCTTTAATATAAACTCAGTACCAATCTCATCATTAGACCTAAATTCTATAGATCCACCCTGTAATTCTATAAGCCTTTTAGATAAGAATAACCCAAGGCCACTTCCTTCTCTCTCCCTACTTAAGGATTTGTTAATCTTTGTAAACTTATCAAATATATATGGTTGTATTTCCTTATCTATAATATATCCATTATTCTTAACATGAATAAATACGGTTTCATCATCTACATCTATATCTACTAAAATTGTACCCCCTCTTTTACCATACTTAACACTATTTGATAAAAGATTTAATAATATTCTTTCAATCATATCCTTATCACATTCCACATAAATTTCTTCCTCAACAGAATCAAAAACCAATGTGTTTTCTATTTTTTCAATATATCTATTACAGGCTAGAGATATGTTTTCAGTTACAGATACAATGTTGTATACCCTCATATTAGGCTTTAAATATCCTTCTGAAACCTTGTTAGTATCTATAAAATTATTTATAGTTCTTATTAGTCTTAGACAATTTTGCTTAATAGTATCATTCTTTTTATCTATACTTTCTATATTTCCTTCTTTTAAATATACTTCATTTAATTGAAGAGCTGAATATATTAAATTAATAGGGGTTCTAAGCTCATGGGATATATTACTATAGAATTCATTCTTAAGCTTTTCCTCCTTTAAATACTCTTCATATTCTCGTCTTATCTCATGATTTTTATTTATTTCTGTTATATCATTTATATATACTAACCTATTTAAGCTATCTATCTTTAAAAAGAATACCTCAAACTCCATACCATTTCTTTTAATAGTATCAGTCTTATATAACTTTTTTTCAATATTGTTTAAGAAATATGAATCATCCTCTAAATTCTCTTCTATAATACTTTCAGGTACTATATCCCTAATAATGCTCATAAACTCTCGTCCCATTACATCATCTTCAGATTTATTACCTAACATTTTGATTGCTGCACCATTTATATAGGATAACCTATCAAAATAAAATATTATTATTCCATCTTTAATAGCCTCAATTAGATTGCTATATCTTTTTTCACTTTTTTCAATTATGCTTTTGAACTCAATAAGGGTTTTATTTCTTGTACTTAATATATTGTTCAAATCCTTTTGCATCTTTTGTGCATCTACCAAGTTTTTCTTCATATTATCATAAGCCCTAGATAACAAGAAACTTGCCATTACTTCGTATAGCATATAATAAGCCATATACTTGAATATTCCTGCTTCAAATATACAATCATAATTCCATATATTATTAGAAAACAATAAGGATTGATATATTATAATAAACATAATAAATAAATAAAGAAACTGTTTATCCTCTTTATAAAATATTTTTTTATCAAAAAGTATAAATAATATTAATGACACTGCAAGAATTCCTACTATAAACCCTTGAAAAGTGTAAAACTCCTCGCTACTTCCTCCTTTATAATAGGCAGAATACATAATAGTATTAAATATAAAAACTGTAATAAATACTCCTAAATAAATAACAACTGACTGAATTACAGATTTCTTTTTAATCTTTAAGATCAATGCAACCATTACAATAATGTACTCTAAATAGAAGGTTGTAACAGTGATAATATGATTTATTCCATTATTCCAACTAATATTAATTTTATTTGGTAAAATAACATTTGTGAAGGATAGTAAACTTATAAAAAGAAATCCTACTCCAATATACTTATATATATCTCCTTCCTTAACATCATCCCTTATAATTGAAATAATTGATAAGGCCGCCCCCAAAGAAGCACAGAATATTTCTATTAAGGATTTATATACACTTAAATCTTCATTCATATAATATGAAATCATAACAATTATTAATATTGGTATTGATATTCCTAGTGAATGCTTTGAAAGATTCTTAGCCCTATCTTCAATATTATCATTATAATTTCTTGATAAGTCCTTCAACATAGTTATATCACCTTCTTAAATAGCAATTCAAAATTACTACCAATATCAATTTCACTTTCTACACTTATCTTCCCATTTTGTTTTTCAACTAACTTCTTAACAACAAATAGTCCTATGCCTGTCCCCTTTTCAATTGCTTGCCTATTATTATTTCCCATAGAATATCTACCAAAGGCCTCTTTTATAAATTCCTTCTCCATACCCATACCATTATCCTTTACTGAAACAATTACTTCATCACCAATATCCTTAACTATTACCCCAATTCTTCCGTGATTATAGCTAAACTTTATTGCATTTGATATTAAATTTATAATAATTCTTTGCATGAAATCAACGTCTACTTCCACAAAAATTTCTTCTTCGTTTGTATCAAAAACCAAATCTATATTCTTATTTTTTGCATAGTCAACTAAAGATATTGTCATTTCCTCAATAATCTCAACAATATTTTTAACTTCTAAGTTTGCAGATAAGAAGTCTGAATAAATTCTACTACTATCAATTAAATTGTTAGTTAATCTAATTAAGGTGATACAATTCAATTTTGATATTAAATTATATCTTTCAAGGCTCTTACTATTACGGTCACTAATATAAAATTCAATTAACTGAGTAGCTGAATATATTACATTTATAGGTGTTTTTAAATCATGTGAAATGTTTGATAAGAAATCATTTTTTAGTCTTTCCTCAAATAACTTATTCTGTATGGATTCCTTCATACTATCTATCTTCACCTTAGATGTAACATCATTAAATATAACAATAACCTCATCATTATTCTCTGATACATCAACAAATTCTAAATCAAAGTATTTTAAATCTCCATTTATCTCTGTAGTTCCTCTTAGTAGGCTACTATAGCTTTCTTGGAAATCGCTATTACTTTCTAGTTGAATAATAGAAAATAACTTTCTATTAATTACCTTCTTTAACATTCCTTCTCCAATTAACTCCATAAAATTTGTATTAGCAAAAGAAACCCTTTCATTCTCTTTATTAATAATAACTAAAGGTATAGGAACATTCCTGAAAAATGTTCTTAACATTTTTTCCTTCTTTCTAACTACCATTTGAGATAGTTCTAGCTCCCTATTTTTTGCTACTATTTTTTTATTTAATTCATTCATCTCATTATTTTTATTAAATAAATCACCAAATAAAAGTTTGTATGGGTTATTTAAGAGTTTTTCAATAATATACATACATTGTGTTGTGAATACGATAAAACCAATTCCTATCATAGAAAATTGCAAATAAAAATTTCTAATTCCTATATAATCTATAATTGTAAATCCTATTGATAATACTAAAGTAATGCACATTGCCATATAAATATAATTTACCTTCTCATGGTCCCCTGTTCCATATTCTTTCAGAATTGTTCTTGCATTTAAAAATATACTTATTACCATTAAATTTACTATTATTGAAAATATAAAAGAAGGGACTATAAAGGATATAATATTAAGTATTACGAAGATACTACCTGCTATAGTCATCACCTTAATTTTATTTGTTTCTTTCTTATTAACATATATTATTATTAACAAAGCTCCTAACATGGTTATAAAAAAACTCATGCTACTTTGCATACTAAATACAGGAATACCCTCCTCATATAATGTTTCATAATCCAAGGGTAATAACTGAATAACATTATCTATGGCAATAAAAATATACTGTATACATACTATCCTTAATACCTTATCTTTATGTACCTCACAAGTTGACTTAATTAGAAGTAGTACACAAAATGAACCAATTAAATATATAACTGTAACTATAGAATAAATTATTTCCGGAAAATCATGTAATATTATTATTGTCAAAATATATATAGATATAAAAATAAGAGAGGTTGTTAAATATCTCCGCTTGTTAACATATAAAAATTCACTATCCTTTTCCCCATGCATCTTCCTCACCCCTAACTAATATTTTACATTAATTTTAGCCTAATGTGAAGAATTTTGGTAATTTTTATAAAAATTCACTCTTTTGTATACTTTAAAGGAGCTTTTCTTTTTATTTACATTCCTTCTCTTCATCAATTATTCTTAAAATAAAAGGACTCTCATATACTCATTGAAGTCATACTATCATTGAAATATAGAACTTCAATCCCTATGAGAATCCTCTTAATTAATTGTTATTAGATTATATCACTGGTCTAATAACATTACTACTTTTTTATTTATAATGAAATTTATTATTATTTTATCATTCGACAAATTTCTCGGTTTTCCCTATCCTATCCTCTAACCAAAGTAAGATATCCTTAATTACTTCATCCTTATTATGCTCATTTAACATTTCATGTCTTCCATCCTTATAAAGCTTAAATGAAACATCTTCTATTTGCAATTCTCTATAGCAATCATATAAATTAACTATACCCTTACCTGAATAACCCACTGGATCCCTATCTCCTGCAAAAATATACATTGGTAATTTCTTTGGTATTCTAGCCAAATTTTCTTTTTTATGTATTGCCCATAACCCATTTATTAAATCATAGTAAAAAGATGAGCTACAGACAAACCCGCATAATTCATCATTCATATACTTATTAACTTCTTCTTCAACAGAGCATAACCAATCAAAGTTTGTTCTAGCTGGAGCAAATTCTTTATTAAAGTCCCCAAAGGATAGTTTATCCATTCTTTTACTAATATGTCTTCTTCCATACTTTTTTATTTCTCTATTAGCAATTACTGCACCAAGCTTAGTTATTTTTTTAGGCTTGCCATTTGTTCCTGAAAGTATAAGATAGTCTATTTCATCCCCATAAAGCTCTGCATATCTTTGACTTAAAAAAGATCCCATACTATGTCCTAGTAATACAACAGGTATTGATGGATTTTCTACTTTTATAATATCTGTTAGCTCTTTTAAATCCTTAACCATCCAATTAAAGCCATCTTCATCTGCAATGTAGCCTAATTCCTCTTTTGATCCTGCAGTCTCTCCATGTCCTCTATGGTCATTTGCATATACAATATACCCCTCTTCATTCATCTTTCTAGCAAAATAATCATACCTTAAAGACCTTTCAGTCATCCCATGAGCAATTTGTATAACTGCTTTAATATTTTCCCCCTTTGGAGTCCACTTAAATGCTACTATTTCTTTTCCTTCTGTATCTGTAAACTTAAACTTTTCCATTTTCTTCACCACCAATTCTATTTCTAATGACCAACTATTCCACTTTCTCCAAGTTTATCAACAAGCTTTTTAGAGTGCTTATTAATAAAGGCTTTTAAAGTTATTCCTATAACTAAGGATATCACGAAATATAGTAATAATAAAATAGTATCATACCTTAGTAACTCTGGTACTATACCTGCTACTGCTTCCCTCATACCACCTATAGCATATTTAAATGGTAATAATGGATGTATTCTTTGGAAGAACTGAGGCATTACCTCTACTGGGAAAGTTCCTCCTGAGGCTGATATTTGTAATACTAAGAATATTACCCCTATAGCCTTTCCTACATTACCAAAGACAGATACTAAGGTATATATCATTGTCATAAATACAACACTTACAAATATTCCATATACCACAAATAGTACTGGGTGAAGTACATAAGTTTTAAGTATAAATATATCTCCTACTGTTGCCACTAATCCTTGTGCTATAGCTATAGATATAAAGGTTAAGTATTTACCAAAATATAATTCAAGTGGCCTTAACTCTACTCCTTCTTCCAATGGCTTTGCATGAGTTGTGAATAATGATACTAATAATAATGCTCCAACCCATAAAGATAAAGTTGTAAAGAATGGTGACATAGCTGAACCGTAATTAGGTATTTGGAATAACTTATTCTCATTTATTTGTATAGGACTTGATAAAAATGAACTTTCCCTTTGCCAATCATTAGTAATTAAATCTAATATTTCATCTATTTTAGCCTCATCATCTAATCCTTTTAACTTTTCAACATATCCATCTAGCTTTTCCTTTATACCAGGAAGCTTTTCATTTAATAGTCTTAATTCTTCTGTACCAAACTTAGCTCCTTTATCAGCTAAAGATAATACACCTTTTAAATCTGGTAAACTTTTTTCAGCTTCTCCTAGTAGATAGATTCCGTTATTAGAAATCTTACTTAATTCCTCTATTCCTGCATTTAAAGCTGGCATTATTTTACTATCATAATCATTTACTATTGCAGTTAATGTATTGTTTATTCTACCTACTACTGATTTAAGCTCTTCAAACTTGCTTGTATCTAGAGTTCCTCCATTATTTATACCTTCTAAAAGCTTATTTACTATCTCTAATCCTTTATTAACTTCAGCTCTTATATTATTAAGATTTGTTATTGCTTCAGTTAAATTCTTATTATGAATTAATTTATTAATTGATTCTAATAAATTAATTAATGATTCTAAGGAGCTATCTAAACTACTAACTTTCCCTTCTATTTTTGTTAAAATTTCCTTAGTAATCTCAATAGATGTATTAGGGTCAATAGAATTTAATAAATCATTAACTCCACCCACAACATTACCAGCAACTACTAAATCTTCTTTTATAACTGGTCCTAGTTTTTCAACTCCACCTTGAGCTTTCTTTAAATAATCACTACTTTTATTTAAAACATTTTCTGTAGTATTAATTGTATCCTCAACAGTTGGCATAAGCTCATTTGCTTTTGTAACTAATTCATCAATAGTAATAGTTCCTTCTTGAGCCTTATTAACTAAATCTTGAATTTCAGGCATACTTTCATCTAGTTTATATACTAGGTCTACTAATTTTCTTAATTGTGGCCTTGCATTTGCTGCCTCAATTCCAATCTCATTTAAAATCTTAAATATTATTCCGTCTACTGTCTTAACTACTTGGCTACTTACTTGATCTTTAACAGAGCTAACACCCTTATCCGTAATCTTTGGGGCTATAGCATTTGTCTTTTCGTTTACTGTATATTCAAGTGAAGGTTCAACTATATTATCTGTTGTAATTGATAATAGGTTACTAGAGAAATTCTCAGGTATTTTTATACTGGCATAATATTTGCCATTTCTAACCCCATCTTCTGCTTCCTCTTCACTAACAAATTCCCAGCCAATTTGATCATTTTCTTTTAAATTACTTTCTATCTCATCTCCAATTTTATATTCCTTTTCCTTAAAGGAGCCTCCCTTATCCTTGTTCACTATTGCAACCTTAATACCTTTAGTATTACCATATGGATCCCAAGATGATTTAATATTAAACCATCCATATAATGAAGGTAATATTACCAATGCCAATGTTACTACAAAGGCAACCCAATTAGTGAAAATATTCTTTATGTCCCTTTTGTAAATTTTAAAAATGTTCTTCATATTAATACCTCTTTTGTTAGTAAAATTTTATGTACAAAATTATAACACACTTTATGACTAAAAGTCATTTTTATTTTAAAAATTAATTTTTTTGTTATTTTTATTTTTCTCTATTATTATTTTTAAATACACCAAAAAGAGGATAGATAGCTTTTAGAGCTATACCATGGTACTATTTAACTTGAAAATTATACTTATGGGAGAAAAACAAATAATAAAACTAAAAAAGAATACTATATTAGTGTGTAACCACACCAATATAGTATTCTTTTTTTATTTAAAGTTCTTTACAATGGCTATAATTTTTATATACTCATCTTTTGGTGCAGGCGACGGGACTTGAACCCGTACGCAACTAGTACACATGCCCCTTAAACATGCCTGTCTGCCGATTCCAGCACGCCTGCAAATTAATTTACTTAATAAATATATTTTATTCCTCTTTGGAAATTTATTCAATATATTTATATAATAAATAGCACTATATTAATTATTATTAATATAGTGCTATCCGGATGAAGGAGTTTTATGGAAATGTTTTTTGGGGGAACACTTCTTTTATTCTTCATCTTTAACTACATTATATCAGTATAATCGAAAAATTTAATCTGTTGTCTATACAACTTTTTTTCTCATTTTATATTTTTCTTGATTAATACATATTGATCTAGCCATCATTTTATCTTCTAGCTATTCTTAACCCTTCTCCATGCTAATAATGCATTTAAATTATCGAATGAATATACTTCCTTTGTGTTCCCATTACCATAGGCTCCATATATAGGGTTATTAACATCTAAAATTTGATATTCTTCCAACTTTTTAATACAAATATTATATAGTTCAGTATCTTCTAATAAACTAGCCACTTGTAAAAGATTTGAATATATAGATGTTGATTCTATACTACTTATGGCTTTACCAGTATCTTTACTGTAAGATATGAAGATTCCCCCATCTTCCTTATACTTACTTTTAATCCACTCTATGGACTTAGATATATCTTCTCCAACTTCTACTCTATTTAGTAGTATTATTGAAGATAATAAAGTGTCTATATCTCCATCATCATATAAGTTACTTTTCCTATCATATTCCTTTTTATATAGTGGTATTTCATCACTAATATAACCACCATTCATAATTTCTAAGGAATTCTTGTATATATCATTATAGTCCTTATCTAGTTTTGATATTAGTTTAATTGTTGGCAAATCTAAATAACATAGGGTTGTTTTATCACTTTTATTAGTTCCATCATTGAAATCTGATAACATTCCCTCATCTAAAAGTTCTTTTTTTATTCCCCTTGAAATATTTAAAGCTACTTTTCTATATTTCTTATCTCCCCATCTCTCCTCCCCTAAAAGAAGTGCTTTAATCACTCTTAAATCATCAATAGTTGCAGAAGTTTCTGATGATTCTCCCTCTTCCACTCTCCAACTTAATACACCATTTGGAAGAAACATATTTTTTTCAACATATACTAATGTATTATCGAATTCACCTTTTCTATCCCTATCTAAATAATATAGAAGCATCATTCCCTGAGATTCTGATAAAACTGAATGCCCCTTAGTTATATCTCCATCTGAAATTTCATCATTATAATTAGTTTTTATTCCCCACTCATCATTCTTTAAGTTATTATCTATAAATTCTAACAGTATTCTTTCTCTTTCACTAACTTGATTATTTTGCCATACCACGCCACTTTTAATAGGTTTAATATATGGCAATAGAAAATATATGGCACTTATTGATATTATAACTAGAATAAATACCGAAAGAATTATCTTTCTTTTCTTATTCATAGCTCCCCCTTTTTATCTCTTATTCGTATATAGCTTTATAAATTTTATAATAAGTATTTACCCTATCAACATACTTTTTAGTTTCCTTATAGGGTATATAATCTAACTTTTTACCATCCTTTGAGTAGTCTGAATTCTTTAGCCAACTAGCAACCTTTCCACGTCCCGCATTATACGCTGCAACAAAAAGGTCCATATCTCCAAATTCTTCCCTTAAGTTATTTAGATACCAACATCCCATTCTTATATTGTAGTCTTCTTCATACAATTTTTCTTGATTATAATCAGTTAACCCCATTTGTTCTGCTATCCATTCTGCAGTATCACCTGTAATTTGCATAAGTCCCATAGCTCCTTTATGAGACTCTGCATCTGACTTAAACTTGCTCTCAGCCTTAATTACTGATAAAACTAGATATGGGTCCAGATTATATTCCTCTGAATACTCCTTTATGGCATCCTTATGTTTAAAGGGAAATAAATAATTTTTAAGTAATAGGTTAGCGCCAAAGAAAGCTATTATTATAATGATTACCCCGATGATAAGTTTCTTAAGCTTCATCCCTTTCTCCTTTTCCTAAATGATTTTTAAAAACTTAGTAAGATCATCAACCTGATTCTTAGTTTTTGTTAAATCCCCATTATTATCTATTAGTATATTACTATACTCTTTTTTCTCTTCTAAAGACATCTGAGAATTCACCCTACTTATTGCATCTCCATTACTAATCTTATCTCTAATTTTAATTCTTTGTATTTGTGTGTTATTATCAGCCCATACCAATATAACATAATCCATATCCTTATGGAGTTCATTTTCTATTAGGGTTGGCGCATCAAGAATTACCATGGATGCCCCATTTTTCTCATATCTCTCAAGGGCAAGATTAATTTCCTTGATTATATAGGGCATTATTATCTTCTCATACTTGATTCTTTGCTTAGTGAATCTGAATATGTGATTACCAAATTCCTTTCTTCTAAACTCACCACGCCAATCGAAAAAACCTTCCCCGAATTCAACCCTAACTTTTTCCAAAATTTCAGGGTATCTATTTAAAACATCCCTAGCTACTAAATCTGCATCTAGAACCTTAAATCCCGCCGCCATTAGCATCTTTGATACTGTGCTTTTCCCAGTACCAATTCCCCCAGTCAATCCAATTTTAATCATAGATTTTCAGCCTCCTTACTTAGCTTCGTACCAAGTAGATCCTTCGTTTACATCCACTTCCATAGGCACATGTAAACTCACTGCATTTTCCATTTCTTCTTTAACAAGATTTCTTACTATTTCTTCTTCTTCTGGTTTAACATTTAAAATCAATTCATCGTGAACCTGAAGAATCAAACTACTTTTAAGCTTTTCAGCCTTTAATCTATTAAATACCTTAACCATAGCAATCTTTATTATATCTGCTGCACTACCTTGAATAGGTGCATTCATAGCTAATCTATCTCCTAAGGCTTTTACTATCTTATTAGAAGATTTAATCTCTGGTATAAATCTTCTTCTATTAAGAATAGTCAATACATATCCATCTTCTTTAGCTTTATTCACTACATCCTCTAAATAGGTCTTGATCTTTGGATATCTTTCGAAGTATATGGCCATGTATTCTCCAGCTTCTTTTTTAGTAATTTTTAAGTCTTGAGATAGCGAAAAATCACTTATTCCATATACTATACCAAAGTTTACTGCCTTAGCTCTACTTCTCATAACTGATGTTACTTCATCAAGTGGTACATTAAATACTTCTGATGCTGTCTTTCTATGAATATCACTATGGTGCTTAAAGGCATCTATCATATTCTCATCACCTGCCA
The DNA here is from genome assembly GCF_051590805.1 of Clostridium zhoujianii. Taxonomy (NCBI): domain Bacteria; kingdom Bacillati; phylum Bacillota; class Clostridia; order Eubacteriales; family Clostridiaceae; genus Clostridium; species Clostridium zhoujianii. The sequence goes on along the minus strand of NZ_JBPUTF010000001.1, from coordinate 698,969 downwards.
TATGTGCAAGTACTCTAAGTTCAATTTGAGAGTAGTCACAGGATAATAGAATATCCCCCTTTTCATTTGGCACAAATACCTTTCTTATCTCTCTACCCATTTCATATTTTATAGGTATATTTTGAAGGTTAGGCTCTGTACTTGATAATCTCCCAGTAGTTGTAACTGTTTGATTAAAGCTTGAGTGAATGCGCCCATCCTTATCTATAACATTCTTTAGCCCTTCAACATAGGTTGAATTAAGCTTTGTAATTTGTCTATAGTAAGTTATTTTAGGTATTATAGAATGCTTATCCTCTAACTTTTCTAATACTTCTGCATTTGTTGAATAGCCAGTTTTAGTTTTCTTTATTACTGGTAAATCTAATTTTTCAAATAGTATCTTACCTAATTGCTTAGGAGAGCTAATATTAAATTCTTCTTCTGAAATTTCGTATATTTCCTTTTGTGTTTTCTCTATTTCTTCCTTAAACTTCTTTGAAAGCTCTTCAAGTACTTCTTGATCAATATTGAAGCCTTCTCTTTCCATAGAAGATAATACATATACTAAAGGAAGCTCTATATTGTAGAATAGCTCATCCATACCATCTTTTTCTATTCTACTTTTAAGTTCTTCATAAAGTGGTTTCATATAAGAAGCTAATTTAATTGATGCGTCCTCTGCTTCTCCAGTAGGATCTTCCCCTAAATATTCATTAACTAAAGTCTTTAATGGATACTTACCCTTAGAAGAATCAATTATGTAAGCAGCAATTGCAGTATCAAAGTCTAATGATTTTATTTGAATATCAAACTTATTTAAAACTGTTATTAGTTCCTTACAATCATGTATTATTTTCTTAATACTTTCATCTTCCATGAAGGTCTTTAATATTTTTATTCCTTCTTCTCTATCTTCTTCCAGTATTTCTTTAACACATATCTCTTTTCCATTATTTTCTTCCCCTAAAATTAGTTTATCTAATTCTATCTTAGAATATACTGAAGAATTTAAAGTTGTATAGATTATATAAGACTTTTCTTTTTCATCTGCAAAAGCCTTTCTCATTCCTTCAATAGTTGTAACTCTTTCTACTGATATATTATCTTCTACTTCTTCATCTCCATCACTAAATTTATCTATTAGTGATTTCATTTGAAGTTTAAATAATAATTTCTTTACCTTTTCCTTGTCATAGCTATCACTATTCTTTATTTCTTCTAAATCTATATCTATTGGAACCTCTGTCATAATAGTGGCTAACTTCTTAGAGAATATTGCCTGCTCTTTATATTCCTCAAGATTCTCCTTTAACTTTTTACCACTTACTTTATCTATATTATTTAGAACTTCTTCTATAGATCCATAAGTTTGGATTAATTTAAAGGCTGTCTTCTCACCTATACCTGGTACCCCTGGTATATTATCAGACTTGTCTCCCATTAACCCTTTTACATCAATAAATTGTACTGGTGTAACTCCAAATTCTTCTTGGAAAGCCTTTTCATTATAGACTGCAGTTTCTGTAACACCTTTTTTAGTAATTACAACATTAGTTTTTTCTGATGCTAATTGCAGAGCATCCTTATCTCCTGTAACTATAAATACTTCGATATTATTTTTCTCAGAGAGTTTAGCTAATGTTCCTATAATATCATCTGCTTCAAAACCTTCTATTTCATATATACTTATTCCTAATAATCCTAATAATTCTTTTATTATTGGAAATTGCTCACCAAGCTCTGGTGGCATCTTCTTTCTACCAGCTTTATAATCCTCAAATTCTTTATGTCTAAAAGTAGGTGCCTTCTTATCAAAAGTTGCTACTATGTAATCTGGCTTAATCTCTTCTTTCATTTTTAATAGCATGTTTGTAAATCCATATACTGCATTCGTATGAATTCCCTCACTATTTGTAAGTGGAGGTAGGGCATAAAATGCTCTATTCATAAGAGAGTTTGAATCCAAAATCAGTAATCTTTCCATAATTCCTCCTATTTCAATAATAGCTTGCCCTGAGGCAAGCTACATAGTCTGTGTATATTAATTATACTATTTTTTATAGGTAAAATCATTATATATATGTTTTAATTAAAAATACCTTTATGTAGATATTTATAACATTCATTTATAAAGCTACCCAATATTTAATAAATAATACAGTATTTTAGAATATACTTAAATCTAACTCCTCTGATAAATCTTGTAGTAATTGCAATCCAGCTAAACTATTCCCTTTCGCATCAAGGGCTGGTCCATATACTCCTATACCCATTTTTCTTGGAACAGTTGCTAGTATCCCACCACCAACTCCGCTTTTAGCTGGTATTCCAATATGTACCGCAAATTCACCTGATGCATCATACATCCCACAAGTAACCATAATAGTTTTTACTATTCTACAGGTTTCCCTAGACATTAATCTCTCATTACTCCAAGGAGTTACTCCATCATTTGATAACACTGATCCAAACATTGCAAGATCAACTGCATTTGCCTCTATAGAACATTGTCTAAAATATAAATCAAGAATCTCTTCTACATTACCTTCTAACATCCCATTACTTTTCATAAAGTATGCTAATGCCCTATTTCTATCTCCTGTTAGTTTTTCTGAAATATAAACTTCTTCACTAATCTTAATATTATCATTATTTGTAGCTTTCCTCATAAATTCAAGGATTCTATTAAATTTATCTTCTTCAGATTCCCCATATATTAATGCTGTGGTTGCTATAGCTCCAGCATTTATCATTGGATTATATGGTCTTGCCTCATCCTTTATTTCTAGATCTACTATGCTATTAAAACCTTCACCTGCTGGCTCAACATTAACCTTTTTAAACACATTGGCTCTACCATTATCCCCAAGAGCAAGTATTAAACTTACAACCTTTGATATACTTTGTATTGTAAAATTCTTTTCACATTCTCCAGCACAATACTTACGGCCCTGTAAATCAACTATTGCTATACCCAAATCATTTGGATCTGCCTTAAGTAATCCAGGAATATAAGATGCTAGTTTACCTTTCTGTCCATGTACCCTGTTTTTTTCTACAAGTGTCTCTAGTAATTTGTACACATTAACACCTCTTTTTCTTATGTTTCTAAAAATCCATTATATATCTTACTCTTTTACCTTACAAGATATTTTAAATTTTTACTTCCATAGATTAGCTTTAATAACATAAGCATTACCAAAAGTTATCACAATTTAAATAAGTATTATAATTTACTACAAAGTAAAAAAAGCAACGTAAAAACGTTGCCTTGATATAATCATCTTTAATTATTTTCTTTTTCTTCGTTAACAATAGCATCTGTTGTTATTTCCGCTACCGCTTCACTAACTGCCTCATCCTCTAATTCGTCTTCGAAGCTTTTAGCTTTCGCTTCTGCTTCCTTAGCTGCCTTCTCTGCTTGCTCCGCTGCTACTCTTGCTTCAGAAATTGCCTTAGCTGCTGCAAGCTTTGCTGCCTTTGCTTCTTCTTCAGCTCTTTTTGCTGCTTCTTTTGCTGCCTTAGCCTCTGCTTTAGCCTTTACCTTACTTTCCTCGTCTGATTTAGTCTTAGAATTCTTCTCTACCTTAGATCTATATGTTTCTATTTCCTTTTCAAGGCTATCTACAAAGTAAGCAAATCTTCTTTTTACTCTGCCTTTAAAAGCTATGTTTTGAATTAATGTATTAAATCCTGGGAAAAATCCTGGTTTCTTGTCTTCCTCAGTTAATGTAATTCTAGTTGAATTATCATCTACTACTTCAAAATCATATGTTGAAATATATATAGCACTACTACTTGTGCTAGTAATTTGATATAATTCATTTTTCTTAAATCCTGTTATCTCAACTTCTAATGTTGCTGATTGTGCTGAATAAGCTCCAACCTTCTTAGAAACCTTACAACCTACTGGATTATTTTCATTAAATTTAGGGAAATCCCTTTTTGCTGTTCTTATAAATATTCTAAAGACTTCTTCTACTGGGTAATCTAATACCACTGAATTTAAAAAGGCCAAAATACTACCTCCATTCATGTCTAAATACTTTTTGTATTTATTATAACTTATAAAGAATGCATAAGCCAAGGGCTTATGCATTCAAAATTTAAACTATTATACTTATTTATTAAGCGTCTTGTGCATCGCCCATTTTGTTTGCTGCGATTACGAATGGAGCCCAAAGTACTATTGCAAGAACAAGTAATGCTGCTGCAAGTACTGTTGCTTTCCAGTCTCCAGCTGTTCCTAAGAATGCTGATAATACTGGAGGAGTAACCCAAGGAGCTTCTACACATAGGTAGTCTGCGAATGGAATTACTGCTGTAAATATCCACGCTATAAATGTCATTATTGGTGGAATTAATACGAATGGTATAAAGTAAGATACATTTAATACTATTGGTAATCCAAAGATAACTGGTTCGTTAATTTGGAAGATACCAGGAGCTATAGCTAATTTAGCAAGTTCTCTTGATTCTTGTCTCTTTGAGAATATGAATATAGCGATTAGTAATGCTAATGTACCACCTGATCCACCTGGCATTGCATATACGTCTAAGAAGTTTCTTGTTAATGCAAATTGAGGTTCTAAACCTTGGTTAACCTTGTCTATATTATCATATAGAGCTGGTTTGTATAATGTGTTCATTGCAGGGTCTATCATGTTTGATCCGTGAAGACCGAAGAACCATAATAATTGAGCAAGGAATATTAATCCGATATATGTTGCTGGAGATTGTCCAAATTTCATTAATGGATCTTGTACCCATTTTTGAACTGCTTCTGGGAATGATAAATCTAATCCCTTCATGAAGATGATTGAAACAACACCCATGATGAATAATGTTACACAACCAGGAAGTACTGCTGCGAAAGCCTTTGATACTGCTGGTGGCACTTGTTCTGGCATTTTAATAGTCCAGCCCTTTTTAGTGAAAGTAACGAATAATTGAGTTGAAACTAAAGCTACTATGATACAAGCAAACATTGCGTTTGAGTTTGTAACACCCCAGCTAATTAGTCCCCATCCACCTGCTTCATAAGCACCAGTGTCTGGGTTTAATCCGAATACTCCTGCTGCTGTATCTCTCATTAATACAAAGTAAGAAGCGAAAGATATTAAAGCTGCTGCTAATCCATCTACTTCATATGATTTTGCTAATGAGTAAGCAACTGTAATTAATAAGAATAATGATATAATTGCTAATGTACCCCACCAAACTTGGTTCATACATGGTATAACGTATTTGTCTAAGACTGGCATAACTGATTCTTTATATGAATCAATTTTAACTAATTCTCTACCAATAAGTGAATCAGCCTTGAAAATAACGTTATTAAACATTGATGCAAATGCACCAGCCATTGATACTGTAAGAGATGCGATAAATCCGTCTCTTAGGGCTATTAAATGTTTTTGTCCACCAATAAATGATGCGACTGGCATTAGATATTTTTCTAATGCTGCTGAAAGTTTGTCCATAAACTTCATTTTTAGTTCCCCCCTAATAATGATATTAATTTATATGAATGTCCACGCTTCCTTCAAGATTAAAAAGTGCCTTTTCTCACCTTGCTCTCCACATAGATCACACATAACTTATTAATCATTTACATCCTTAAATGTAAACCTTGTAAGCTTTGCTTACAACTAACCCTTTGTTTTTTCAATTATAGTAATATTTATTACTACAACTATTTATTTAGAACTATTATCTAGTTTCTTCTAAATAAATATTATTTTTACTGAATAAAAACAACCAGGAAAAGGCATATTTAAATCCAGTTAATTTTGAGCCGCAGCTCAATCTCAATGTTTCTTTTGGCTTTATATTAACCTGTCTAGTAGGACTTTTTGCTCCCATTACCTTAACAAAAACATCATGCTTTCCAGGTTCTAAACTAATTACTTTTCTAGAGCCATTAACTAGGGAATTTACTTCTTTTCCATCTACATAAACCTTGTAGTCTGCAAAATTGTATAATTCTTGTTCTTCTCTAGTGAAGATAATGTCCCCCATTTTACTCACCTAATTCTTAATCAATATATTTCTCTATTTCTGGCATATATTTTTCTGTTCTCTTAAGACCAAAGTCAGCTGGCTTTAATACCATATAAGGAATATTCTTCCCTTCTAATTCTGCCTTTATCTTTGCTTCGCTTAAGATAACTTCTGGTGTTATAACAACTATCTTAACTTCTTTTTCAGCTATTATGTCAAGATAAGCCTTATCATCTGTATATATCCATTCGATTGGAAGATTATTTTTCTTTGTATACTCATCCATCACTCTTTCGAAAGATTTAGCTTGTCCTGTACCTTTACAAATTACTAATACATTATTCATGTTCAATATATCCTCCTATTACTAATCTACAAATTAATTATTATTTATATAATAACAATATTAGTTTTCTTTTAAAATATTCCTATTACTTGGATTAATTTTGTTTTTTCTAATTTATCCTTGTTATCATTTACATTGTAGCATCTTTTTTCTTTTTTGTACAGTTTTTTTACAAATTTTATTTAAAAAAACTTTCTCAAAAGAAATACTTGAATCTTACTACAAACTTATTGTATACGATTTTAATCTAAATGTAAACATTTTTATTTCAAGGATTTTTGTTTTTTGTATTTATTTTTGTATAATTTTGTTCTATCCTTGATATATAGGCTGTTACCATATAATACTAAAATAAATATTTTTTTGAATAGGAGCTAATTTTATGACTTTTTCAATTAAAAAGAATAAAAACAGCAGACTTTTTTTTAATTATCTAAATATAAAGGTTGATATAACAAATATTGAATTATCCAACAAAAAACTGCATACTTCACAAAAAATAAAAGTTATACACTTATCTGACCTTCACTGTAAAGCTTTTGGAAGGGATCAAAATTACATCCTATCTAAGATAGAGGGTTTTAATCCTGATCTTGTAGTTTTTACTGGTGATTTAATAGATGGTCGCAGTTCCTCAAAAAACTATAAGCATTCCTATAAACTAATGAAAGGGCTGACTAAATATCATCCAGTATACTATGTTACTGGCAATCATGAGTACTATTCTAATAATGCATATGAAATTAAAAGCAAGCTTATAGATATTGGGGTATCAGTTTTGAACGATGAACATACCACACTTTCTATTAAAGATACTATTATTAACATTTATGGATTAGATGATGGTAAACTTAATAAGATTTTTCTTGAAGATAAATTAAGAGAAATCACTAAAGATATGGATAATAATAATTTAAATATTCTTCTGTCTCATAGACCAGAATTATTTGATACCTATTCGAAATTTAATTTTGATTTTATTTTTTCTGGCCATGCTCATGGTGGCCAATTTAGAATTCCCTTTACTAATCAAGGTTTAATAGCTCCTGGTCAAGGACTTTTCCCTAAACTTACCGAAGGAACTCATACTTTGAATAACTCTACCTTAATAGTTAGTAGAGGCCTTGGAAATAGTCTTTTTCCCTTTAGGTTATTTAATCAACCTGAGATAGTTGCTCTTACTATAAAGGGTAAATAATACCTAAAGAAAGGCATGATGAAATAATTCAATATTTCACCATGCCTTTTTATTATTAAACTAACTTTTCCAGTCTTGCTCTAATTTCCTTAATAAACTCAAAACTATTAGCAACCTTAATATTTTCTAAATCAGCTATTAAAGCTAAATCCTTAGTCATTACACCCTCTTCAAGAGTTTGAATAGATGCTTTTTCAAGGTTATTTGCAAATTCTACCAATTCATTATTTCCATCAAGTTCCCCTCTTTTTCTAAGAGCTCCACTCCAAGCAAATATAGTAGCAATAGAATTTGTTGATGTTTCTTCACCCTTTAAGTGCTTATAGTAATGTCTTTGAACAGTTCCATGAGCTGCTTCATATTCATAATTTCCTTCTGGTGACACTAATACTGATGTCATCATCGCTAATGACCCAAAAGCAGTAGCTACCATATCACTCATAACATCTCCATCATAATTCTTACAAGCCCAAATCATTCCACCTTCTGACTTCATAACTCTAGCAACTGCATCATCAATTAATGTATAGAAATATTCTATTCCAGCTTCGTCGAATTTTTCTTTATATTCTGCATCAAAGATATCTTGGAATATATCCTTAAATGTATGGTCATACTTCTTTGATATTGTATCCTTAGTAGCAAACCATAAGTCTTGCTTTATATCTAAGGCAAAGTTAAAGCAACTTCTAGCAAAGCTTTCAATTGACTTATTTAAATTGTGCATCCCAAGAACTACTCCATCACCTGTAAAGTTATGTATTAATTCTCTCTTCTCTTCACCAGTTTCTGAAGTGAAAACAAGCTCACATTTACCCTTACCTTCAATCTTCATCTCTACATCACGATATACATCACCGTAAGCATGCCTAGCTATTGTTATTGGTTTCTTCCAGTTACCAACCAATGGTTTAACTGGATCAACTGTTATTGGAGCTCTAAATACTGTACCGTCTAAGATTGCTCTTATAGTACCATTAGGACTCTTCCACATTTCTTTTAAATCATACTCTTCCATTCTAGCTGCATTAGGCGTAATTGTAGCACATTTAACCCCAACACCATACTTCTTAATTGCCTCTGCTGAATCAACTGTAACTTGGTCATTTGTCTTATTTCTGTATTCTAATCCTAAATCATAATACTCTGTGTTTAGTTCTATAAATGGAGTTAATAATTCATCCTTTATCATGCTCCATAGTACTCTAGTCATTTCATCTCCATCCATTTCAACTAATGGAGTTGTCATCTTTATCTTTGCCATTAATTTTTGCCCCCTTTTTATATTAGACCTTTCATTTTATAGGAATATTATACATTATATCCACCACTTATGCAATTAATATGAATTTATACAATCCAAATCCTTCATTTCCCCTTCTAAGTTGTATTTTCATTCCTTACATAACACCTATTATATCTTTAATTTTATTATTAATACTCTCAATCTCTACAATTTCCTTATCTCTAACTTCATTTATATCTTTAAAATACTCTCTTATTTCTTTTCGGACATATCTAAGCTTGGTCTGAAAGTTACATATGTCTACTTGAACAGCTAGATCATTTATAAAAACATCGGTTAACACATCCCATAGAAAAGTTGCATTATCCCCTTTAATATTTGGCAATTCCATATCCTTAAAATTATCCTCAAAGTTTTTGATACTTTTCTTAATTTTATTTACTAGAACTTGAGCATCATATATACTTCCATATTTTGCTGCATATGCTAGTATATTGCCTCTATTCATCATATCTAAAACACCCCATCCCCTTGCATCACCAATGGCAGATAAGGCTTTGTTAACATCACTTAATAAATCTTCTACAGCTACTACAGTTTTATCTAAATTATTTAGCTCTATAACTAACTTTTCCTCTTTAGAATTTAATTCTACTAACTGATCATACCCTTCAAAAGATGGTGAATTTAAATATAGTGATTTTATTTCCTCATAAGCTTCTTCATACTCTTCTGCTACCTCTTTTAATTCCTCTATTTTAATATCTAAAGCCTCAACTTTATCCTTTACTTCATTATATTCCTTCTCAATTTCATCGCACTTAGCTTTAACATTAAAGTAATCCTCTTCTTCCTTTTCTATTCTTTTAACCTTCTCACCTTTTATTGTTAAAAGCAAGGTATTTAGTGATATCTCCTTTAATTCATTAATACCCTTTTCTTTATCTTTAACTTCCTCGCGTAAATCATAGCGTATTTGAAATAATCTAATTCTTTCCTTCTCCAATTCTTCTCTACTTACCTTAAGAGTATTCTTTATGTTCACTTTTTCTTTTAATTGATTTACTTTACCTCTTAACCCATTAACCATTTACTTACCCCCGCTTATCTTAAGTAATATAAATGCATTATACTACATTTAATACATATTATGTAATATATTGTATGACAAGCTTCATAATGACCATCCCTTAAAATTTTCTATAACTCCTCTAATAAAAAAATAAAAAGCTCCCTTACTATAAGGGAGCCAATTTATATTCCATTTATGCTATTAAAGTCTTTATTAAAATTAATGCAAAGATTATTTGGCTTATACCAACTAGAGTTCCATATAACATAGCCTTTGGTCCTTCATCCATCAAGTCTCTAAATTTGACCCTCATTCCTATAGCTGCCAAAGCAATTATTTCAAACTGACCACTAATAAAATGTGCCAGATCAGATAAACTCTCAGGTATTAGACCAAAACTATTAATAATACTAAATATAAAGAATCCTATTATATACCAAGGGACTCTTACTTTTACCTTGTTATTAGCTACATTTTTATCTTTTTTAAATAACCCTTCATTTTCTTTGCAATTCAGCTTTGAAAATATAAGAACTACTCCAACAATAAATATAATTCTTATTATCTTAAATATAGTAGCCATCTCTACTACGCTATCGTTAACAAATTTAGCTGATGCTATAACTTGCCCTACAGATTGTAATATTCCTCCCATAAGGGCTGAAGTCTTTGTTGTTTCATGGTTATAAATAAGACCTGCTATTAATGGTAGAATAAACATTAAAAAGGTTCCTGTTACATTTACCATAGTAATTGAAATACCCTTATCCTTTGAATCAGCATGAACTACTGGTGCTACTGCCCCTACTGCTGATGATCCACATACAGAATTCCCTGCACACATTAATAGGCTAAACTTTTTATTAAATTTCAGTTTTCTTCCTATTATATATGTAGCAATTATTGTTAATGACATTTGTAACACTATAAATAATACACCTTTTACTCCTACTGATCCAACATCACTTAAATTTAAGGTTGCCCCCATTAAAACAATTGAATATGCTAAAAGTTCGCTTTCTGAAAACTTACTCCCCTTATCATACACTTCTTTATTAAATATTGTATTACCAGCTATAATACCTAGTATAATTGCAAAAGTTGCTGCTCCTAAACTTGGAAATATTAAAGCTAACCATTTACCTACCAAAGCTATTAATAGACATATCACAAATCCAGGTATAATATCTTTTATTTTTTTCATATAATCACCTCAACCTCTTTAGTATTCGAGATAATTATAAATCCATACTTCTTAAAGGTAAAATACTTAATTTGTATTATTTAAATAGGTATTTACCTATTAGTGAAATTTATAAATTCTTTCATGTTATTATTTATAAATTTATCTTTATGAATAATTAGTAGTAAATCTCTTTGTATTTTCCCTTTATTCAATCGTACTGCATGTAACTTTCCCTTTTCTATTCTATCCTGTACACATCTTATAGATAAACATCCAACACCAAGTTTAGCCTCAACACTTTTTTTAATAGCCTCTGTATTACCTAACTCCATAAATATCTTAAAGTTAACACCTTTGTCTCTTAAATATCCTTCTACTATTTCTCTAGTACCACTACCCTCTTCCCTCATTATAAGCTTCTGCTTTTCTAAGTCCTTAGGTGTAATTGTCTCTTTTCCACTCCAGGGATGATTATCACTACTGATAAATACTATTTCATCCTTCCATATAATTTCAGTCTTTATTTCTTCTGAATGAATTCTTCCCTCAACAAAGGCAAAGTCAACTTTATTCTCTAGTATTAGCTTTTCTATATTAGCAGTATTTTCTATAATTAAAGATATCTCTATCCCCTTGTATTCTTCAACAAAATCCCTAATTATATCTGGCAATATATATATACCTATAGTTGTACTAGCCCCTATTCTTATCTTCCCAACCTCTTTATTTGCTATTTCCTTAACCTTCTCTGTTGCTTCTTCATATAAGTTCAAAACTCTTCTCACATAGTTTAAGTATACTTCTCCCTCATTTGTTAAGTATATTCTTTTACCTATTCTATCAAATAATGTTGCCCCTACCTCTTCTTCTATTTCATGTATTGCTTGACTTACTGATGGTTGACTTATATATAGTTCCTTAGCAACCTTAGTCATATTTAAACTTGTTGCAGTAGCATAAAAAATTTTAAGCTTTCTTATATTCATAATTTAGTATCCCCCTATAAAAAAGAACTGTGGTTTTCCACAGTCCTGTTATTAATCTACTTCTTTATAGTCTACATCTATAACTTCACTAGTATCTACAGTATCATTTCTATAAATTTCTTCACTTGTGTAGCTATATGTACTTGTTCCATAACTACTTTCTTTAGCTGATTTTTTACTACTAAAGTAACCATATACTTTCATTCCTAAATAGATAATTATTCCTCCACCTATTAAGAAAGGTAATAAACTTAGAAATAATGATACTACAGCTGAGAATATTATTAATCCTGCTACAACATACAGAATTGTTTTTAATGTACTTTTATTCATAATCAATACCTCTGTTTACATTTTAGTTTTTCATTTGTTACTACTATTATACAATTAACCTTTAAATGAATAAAGACTCAAACCTTAAGATTATATTAATTTAATCACAATTTTAAAAAGATTAGTAACTATAAGCTACTAATCTTTTCTTATTAAGATTTTAATTTATTTTTCTTTGCAAGTCTAGGTAAGATTAACCCTAAACCTAAAAGGATAAATGGTGTTGCTATATTTAAAGAAACTTGGAACCACCATTCTGCTGAATAAGTTTCTATACCAGAAGGGAACATACCCATAATGCAGGCAATAGCTGTAAATGCAAAGCACCACACACCAACTCCATAAGCAAACTTATCATTCTTTAGGAATTTATAATCTGAATGATATTTATCCCCAGCCTTCTTTAAAGCTATAAATGCTAGGAATACCCATAAGTATCTCATTGGCATAACAACAGAATTTAGCTTTAATAACCAGTTATACAGATCATTCATATTACCTATACCTAAAGCTGGTACTATTATAAGTATTCCAACTAGAATTGCTGTCATAATATATCCATTAACAGGTGCTCCATGCTTATTAGTCTTAGTTAATGACTTTGGTACAAAGTTATCATCTGTATCTGCAAGTAATACCTTTAGTGGCGCATCTATTGAAAATACAAGTGCTGATATTTGAGCAGTCATATTAGCTAATGCATATATAATTAATAATATATTACCTAATCCATAATACTCACCTAACATTTTAAATGCATAATATTGCCCATTCATCATAAGATCTTTTGGTATATTATTAGCATCAAACATCATTCCCATAGCTACTGATCCAAGTATTGCTGAAATTGCAACCATTATAGCGAGTGCTATCATTCCCTTAGGAAACTCTTTACTTGGATTCTTTGTATTATTTACATAAGGTGATATCTTTTCAGCTCCACCTACTGCAAATACTAGCATTGAAATAGTGGTAAAGTATGTAAAATCAAATTTTGGAACTACTGTTTCAAAACTTATGTTAGTTGTAGCAATTTCTGTTCCTCTTATAGCTGGTGCTGCAATAACTAATAAAATATAAAGCATAGACATAATAAAAATTGATGTTCCTGCTATATTCCCTATAGTTTTAAGAGATGTTATACCTCTAGATGCAACCCATAGGAATACTAAAAATACTAATAAAGTTATTCCTTGAGCTAGAAATGGACTCATTTCACTTATAAATGTACCTTCTCCTTTTATTGCCCAACCTAAAGCAATAAGCACTGCTTGTGGCTTTTGAGCAAGATAAGGTATATGTACTACCCAATATGTCCATCCAGCAAAGTATGCTAAATGTACTCCCATTGTTTCTCTAATCCAGGAACTTACTCCAGCCTTTCCTTCCTTAAAGACAGAACCTAATTCTCCAACCATTAATGCATATGGCACAAAATAAAGTCCTATAATTAATATCCAGGATATGATAACCTTTAGTCCTTGGTTTGCAAAATTATTTACAACATTACCAAAGCCCCAAACTGATACAAAGGCCATTAATGCAAGGTCATGCCATCTTAATTTTTTCTCTTGTTCTAACATCTTAACCCTCCCTATTTTATCTTTGGAATTTTGTACTACATAGTACAAAATTAGCTTTTTTTAGTTTAACATAGATTTTTTTCTTTTAAAAGTAAATAATTAGAAATAAAAAATCCATCTACATTATTATGTGTAGATGGATTTTTTTCAAACTGGCATATTTTGTTTTAAATTAGAAACTTTAACAAGAATACAAGTCCTACAATAACTGTAGTTATACTTATTTCCTTTCGTCTTCCTGATATTAGTTTTAATACTATATATGAAATAACCCCAAATACAATACCGTCAGATATACTGTAAGCTAGTGGCATCATTATTATTGTTAAGAATGCTGGTATAGCTTCTGTAAAATCATTTAGTTCTATTTCCTTAATAGGCTCAATCATAAATAACCCTACAAGTACTAATGCTGAACAAGTAACTGCTGGTGTAATTGATGCAAATATAGGTGCAAAGAATAATGATAATGCAAACATTACTGCTGTAGATACAGCTGTTAAACCTGTTCTACCACCCTCTGCAACTCCTGAAGCACTTTCTACAAAAGTACTTACTGTACTTGTACCAACACAAGCACCAAAAGTAGTACCAACAGCATCTGCAAATAATGCTTTCTTAATATTTGGAACTCTTCCGTTTTCATCTAACATCTTAGCCTTAGTAGCAACTCCTACAAGAGTTCCTATAGTATCAAACATGTCCATAAATAGTAGTGTAAATAGAACTATTACCATATCTAATGTGAATATATTTGTCCATTCAAATTGTAAAAATACTGAACTAATTGATGGTGGTGCACTAACTATGCTAGTTGGTATTGGAGTAACTCCCATAGGAATTCCAATAACAGCTGTTATAAGCATACCTATAAATAAAGCACCTTTAACTTTTCTAGCTAATAATATTCCAGTAACTAAAATACCTATTACAGCTAGTAATGCTGTACCTTCTGTTATATTTCCAAGAGCAACAATAGTTCCGCCACCTTCTGGATGAACAATTACTCCTGCTCCTTCAAGTCCTATTAAAGCAATAAATAATCCTATACCAACTGATATAGCCTTTTTAATATTTGTTGGTATTGAATCAACAATAGCTTCACGTATATTAAATAATGTTAGTAATATAAATATAATACCTTCTAAAAGTACTGCTGTTAAAGCAAATTGATATGAGTAGCCCATTCCAAGAACTACAGTAAATGCGAAGAAGGCATTTAATCCCATTCCAGGAGCTTGTGCAAATGGTAACTTAGCATATAGACCCATTACTAATGTAGCAACTACAGCTGATAATGCTGTTGCTGTAAATACAGCTCCTTGATCCATCCCTGCTGCTGATAATATTGATGGGTTAACTATCAGTATATAGGCCATAGTCATAAAAGTAGTAAGACCTGCCACCATTTCCCTCTTAGGATTTGTATTCTTCTTTGATAATTCAAAATAGTTATCTAATAAACCATCTTGCTTAAATAAGTTCTTCATAAAATCACTCTTTCGTTAATTAAATTTGCCCCACAGCTATAATAAACGAATTTTCGACATTTTACAATAGTTTTACGAATATTTTTTTGTCTTTTTTAAATTAATTTCGTTTTTATTAAATAATTCCCGATTCTTATCCTCATTTGGTATAATATAGTTCGTTCTTATAACCAGGATTTGAACTTCTTAATATATATTCCCTTAACTACCTGAATTGATACACAATATCCTAGTAATAATCCTGCTAGTATTAAGAAATACATTGCTGGTAAAGCCTCAAAACCAAGATATCTTCCAAAGGTAGTAAATGGCATAGCTAAACCTATTATCATAATTAGGCTGGTTAATATTATTACAGGTCTAGTAGCTCTACTTTGTAAAAATGGAACCTTCTCTGTTCTAATCATATGAACTACTAAAGTTTGTGATAACAATCCCATTACGAACCATCCAGTTTGGAACAAACCTTGTGATTCTATTGAATTAGCTCCAAATATAAACCACATTACTCCAAAGGTCATAATATCAAATATAGAACTTATAGGACCTAAACATACCATAAATCTACCTATATCACTTGCATCCCATTTTCTTGGCTTATTTAAATATTCCTTATCCATTGAATCCCATGGAATTGCTAATTGCGAAAAATCATATAGTAAATTTTGTACTAAAAGTTGTATTGGAACCATTGGCATAAATGGTAAAAAAGCACTTGCTATCAATACTGAAAATACATTTCCAAAGTTTGAACTTGCTGTCATCTTTATATATTTAATAATATTACCAAATACTCTTCTTCCCTCAAGAACTCCCTCTTCTAAGACCATTAAACTTTTTTCGAGTAATATAATATCAGCTGATTCCTTTGCTATATCAACAGCTGTATCAACAGAAATTCCAACATCAGATTGTTTTAATGCTGCTGCATCATTTATTCCATCTCCCATAAAACCTACAACATGCCCTTTTTCTTGAAGTATCTTTATAATTCTAGACTTTTGTAGTGGTGATAGCTTTGCAAAAACATTTACCTCTTCAACAACTAAAGATAATTCCTCATCAGTCATAGTATCAACATTTCCACCAAGTAGGATATCTCTTACTTCTATACCCACTTCACTACATACCTTCTTTGTTACAGCATCATTATCTCCTGTTAATATCTTTACTTCTACTCCACTTTCCTTTAATGCTCTAAGAGCTTCTTTTGCAGATTCCTTTGGTGGATCTAAGAAAGCAACATATCCCATTAATACCATATTTATTTCATCATTAACTCCAAAGGAATACTCATCAGGTATTTCATTTTTTTGTGCTACCCCTATAACTCTCATACCTTCGGTATTTAGCTTTGTTACCATTTCTAGTACTTTTTTCTTTAGTTCCTCTGTAAGCTCAACTACCTCATTATTAACCTCGGCATAGGAACAAACATGAATCATTTCCTCTACTGCCCCCTTAGTAACTAGTTGTCTCTTCCCATCTACATTTCTCAAAACTACAGACATTCTTCTTCTTGAGAAATCGAAAGGAATCTCATCAACCTTCTCATATAACTTTATATCCTTATCACAACCCAGATTTTTTCCAAAGTCTAGAATTGCTATATCCATTAAATTTTTCAAACCTGTTTGATAATAACTATTTAAATAAGCATGTCTTAGAACTCTTAAATCCTCTTCTCCATTAATATTTAGGTGTCTTTCAACAACTATTTTATCTAATGTCAATGTACCAGTTTTATCAGTACATAGTATATCCATTGCTCCAAAATTTTGAATTGCATCTAACTTCTTAACTACTGTTTTTTTCTTTGCCATAGCTACTGCACCCTTTGCCAAGTTTGTAGTTACTATCATTGGCAACATTTCAGGTGTAAGTCCGACTGCTATAGAAATTGCAAATAAAAATGCTTGAAGCCAATTACCCTTAGTTATGCCGTTAATTACAAATACTATTGGAACCATTACCATCATAAATCTTATAAGAAGCATACTTACCTTTGATACACCCTTTTCAAAGCTTGTCACTTCCTTCTTATTAACAATTTCAGTTGCAATATTACCAAAATAAGTTTCATTTCCTGTTGATAAAACTACACCTATAGCACTTCCACTAATAATAGTTGTACCTAGTAATAAAATATTATCTAAATCTGATATGGATATTCCCCTGTCTCTATCATTTAAAGTAGGGAACTTTTCAACTGGTTCAGACTCTCCTGTTAAACTTGATTGACTCACAAAAAGATCCTTACAAGATATCACTCTCATATCAGCTGGAATCATATCACCTGCTGATAGATGTACTATATCCCCTGGTACTACCTCAATCATATCAATTTCTTCTACATCTTCATTTTCTCTTTTTACAGCTACTGTTGTTTTTACCATAGCCTTTAATTTACTAGTTGCTTCCTCTGATTTACGTTCTTGTATAAACTGTAATACTGCACTTATAGTTACCATAATCAAGATAATAGCTACTGTCATGAAACTCCTATCTTCTTTGGATGCTAAAATTACATCTGTAAAAGTTGAAACTATAGCTAAAGTAATTAATACCAAATTAAAAGGATTAATAAAAGACATTATTAACTTAACATACCAAGGTTTTGCTTTTTCATGAACTACCTCATTGTAGCCATACTTCTCTATTCTTTCCTTTGCCTCATTATTAGAGATACCTTCTATATTAGTTAAAAATTCTTTATATAACTCCTCAATATTCATTTTTCCATAATTAATTAGATTTTTTGTTAGTGATTTTTCTTTCAACATATCTACGCCTCCATTACTAAATAGTTTTTTATTTCCTATTTTCTTAAAAAAGATAATAGGAAACTAAGGCTAAAAATCTTCTATTTTTAACCAACTAAATTAAGCTTTGAATTTGAAAATTTAGTAACTTTGAGAGTGAAAGAAATATTAGATGCAAAAATAGATTTGTTTTTGATATGTTAAAGTGAAAAAGAATGACCTCCTCCGCTTAACTACATCCCCATCTTCTTTACTCAAACTTCTTCCACTGTCTGTACTTTCACTTCCAGATTCCATTATTTTTCACCTCCTGATTTGTTTATATACATAATAATTAATAAATATAAAAAGCCTTCGTCAAACTTAAACTCGACGAAGGCATAATTAACTAATTAAACTTTCTCGTTCAAGTTTTGGCTCTGCAAGGCAATGAAATCGCATTAAGTTAAACCTTCTTTGTTCGGTAAAACCTGCTAACCAGTTAAAAATGTTTCCATCTTTTTACGGCAGCGACCCGTATCCTTGTAGTAACCTCACCTACCGAGGCATATTTATTTATAATACTATTATATGCTTTATTCTCTTCATTGTCAACTTGTCCACAAAATACTTAGTTAAATAAAAGTTTAATAATCATAGATATCAGTAGAATCTAAAAAGATGACTCCTAAATAATATAGAAATCATCCTTTATTGTTTTGTTTGATTATTTATTTATTTTTTATTCTATCTATAATACTTTTTATTCCCACAACAGAAAAAGTAACAAGACTACTAAATATAAATGAAAATCCTATTGGTAGCAAGAAAAAGTTTTCGTGTAAAAATCCTTCAGCATCTATATACTCCACAGATACAGATTTAAGAAATATGCAAGCCACCCCAATACACAACAGTATTGCTCCTATTCCTAAAGAAATTAAATTAATTTTTGCTCTCCTTGTTTCGCTTCCATCTCTAATAAGTTTTTCGCTCATATTAGTCATACTATCTCCTCCTAAAATCAACTTATCAAGTGACAGAGAAAATACCTTAGAAATTGTTATTATCATTTCTAAATCAGGTAAGTTTTTATTATTTTCCCAATTTGAAATAGCTTGCCTTGAAATATTTAATTTCTTAGCCATTTGCTCTTGTGTTAGATTCCTTTCTAATCGAAGTTGCTTTATTTGTTTTCCAAAATCCATTATTTATTACCTCCTGTCACTTACAATTTTATCATAATCATAACATTACTTTTTCTCAAGCAAGCTGTTCTTGCACTCTTATTTTTTAGCGAAATAGCTCCTTGCATTCCTTTAACATAGTATTCTATATTGTCAACTTATCCCTAAAACACTTAGTTAAATCTAAGTTAAGTTTTGTTTAAGCTTCGTTTTGTATACTTACCACATGAAGTATAAGTTATATAAGTAAAGGAGGAAGTTTAATGGCAATCAAAGCCTTTCAAAGATATGAAAAAAAATTCATATTAAGCGAAGAACAATATAAAACACTTATTCCAAAATTGCTTGAATATATGGAGCCTGATGAACATTGCAGGAATGGTGAAACTTACAATATATATAATATTTATTATGATACCTGTAATAATGATGTTATCAGACATTCAATTAATAAGCCTTACTATAAGGAAAAGCTAAGACTCCGAAGCTATAACATTCCAAAATCTTTAGATGATAAAGTATTTTTAGAATTAAAGAAAAAAATTAATGGAATAGTTAATAAACGAAGAGTTGTACTTTCCTTAAGGGATGCGTATAACTTTTTAGAATCTGGTAATGTTCCTGTTTTTAATGACTTTATAAATAAACAGGTTATTAATGAAATAGCTTACTATTTAAAACAAAATAATGTGGTTCCAAAGGTGTACATTGGTTATACAAGAAGTGCGTACTTTGGTAAGGATGATAGAGATTTTAGATTAACCTTTGATACTAATATTATTACAAGACGAAGTTTTCTTTCATTAGAATCAGGATTCTTTGGCAAAGATATCTTAGGTGAAGATAGATACTTAATGGAAGTTAAGTTTCTAGGTTCTATTCCCCTATGGTTTACAAAAATCCTTTCTGATTTGTCAATATACAATACCCATTTTTCTAAGTATGGTAATGAATTTATGGAGTATTGTCTAAATAAACAAAATACTAATGATGTAAAAAGGAGAGAGATTATATGTTAGAGACAATAATATCAACAACAACTGGGGAATCATTTACCCTAACAAATGCACTATTAGTCATAGGAGCAGCAACTATTTTAGGTTTAATTATTAGTTTAGCCTATATCTATACTCATAAAAAGGAAGGATATAGTCCAAGCTTTCCAATAACTCTTATAATGTTGCCTGTTATTATTTCTATTATTATTCTCCTTGTAGGAAATAATGTAGCAAGAGCCTTTAGCTTAGCTGGAGCCTTTTCTCTTATACGTTTCAGAAGTGCGCCTGGAGATCCTAAGGATATTGCTTATGTGTTTTTTACTTTAGCAGTAGGTTTAACTTGTGGTATGGGATACATTGGTTATGCAGTTATATTTACTTTAATTCTTTGTTCTGTAATGATAGTACTTTACCTAACAAAATTTGCAATGCCTAAAACTAAAAATATGCATCTTAAGATTACAGTTCCTGAGGATTTAAACTATGAAGGTGCCTTTGAAGATCTATTAAACAACTATACAAATTCTTGGTATATTGAAAAGGTTAAAACTAGGGACTTTGGGGCTTTATTTGAAATAAGCTATATAATTAATCTAAAGGAAAATGTAAATCAAAAGAAATTCATTGATGATTTAAGATGCAAGAATGGAAACTTAAACATAGTTCTCACCCTTAAGGGCTTTGATGAAAGAACATATGCTTAATAAAATAAGAAGCTATATCATGACCTTAACCATGATATAGCTTCTTATTTTATTAAGCTACTTAACTCCAATGCGCATACGATAACAGAAGTCTATTTCAAATTCATCATCCCCAAATATATCAATAACCCTCTCTTTATAAGAATTAAAGAAAGGTTTGAATTCTTCTATATTGGCTTTAAGAATAGCCTGTAACCCCCCTTGACTTAAAGAAATTCTAATAAATCTTTCTGCATTACAACTTTCAGTATTTGAAAAAATTATTTCTCTTACATATCTGAAATTGCCCATATTTTTTATATTTGAAAGATGGTTATTTTTATCCCACCTAAAATATTTCTCTTTAAGCTCTGGATATGTGGACTCAATTTCATTTACTTTTTTAAAAAGCTTCTTATATTCAAGTTCTGCCTCCCAATTACATACAGGTGGCCAGTCACAATCATAAACTGCAAAGATACCGCCTTTCTTTAATATTCTTGATACTTCATTCAAAGTGGTTTCGGGATTCATCCAGTGAAATGATTGAGAACATGTTATAATATCTGCTGAATTATCTTCTAATCCAGTATTATCAGAAAATCCAGATAGAAATTCTACATTATCTAAATTCAATGACTTTTCTCTTGCTATTTTAATCATATCAGCACTTGGCTCAATCCCTATGACTTTATTAGCTACCTCACTCCAAACTCTTGTAGAAAGACCTGTGCCACAGCCTAAATCTACAACAAGTGATGGTGTTTTTTCTAAGTATTTAAGAATTATCCATTGAACCTTTTCTGGACATTTAGGCCGTGCACTATCATAAACATCAGCAAATCCTTTAAATCTTTCTGCATTAAGATGTAAGTTTTCTCCCATAAATTCATCCCCTTGTAATAATAGATATAATACATAAGTTACTTTGAAGTTATTCACTTATTATTTTACCCAAGTAACTATTTCATCCATTACCTGTCTTTGTTTTTCACTTGATTCATTAACCCTATATCCAAAGGCAGCACATACAGTTATATTAAACTTTTCCTTATTTAATAATCCTCGATGAACTAATATTTTTTCCACAGCTTCCCCATCAATACCTCCAATAGCACATGAATCTATTCCAAGGATAGCTGCAACAGTTAGCATATTGCCTAAAGCAATATATACTTGATTTGAAGAATATGCAACAATATCTTTCTCCTCTTTAAAGCGAACTTCCTCTAAGGATTTCATCATATCTTTAAATTTAGCAGCACTATCTTCTGGAAGATTCTTAATATCCCTTAATAAATAATCCACATAGTCTGAATCATATCTTAATTCTTTTGGTGCTCTACTTAAAAGTATTACTAAATGACTGCAGGTAGGCATTTGTACCTTTCCACCCCAGCACACTGCTCCTAATTCATCTTTTAATTCTTGATTTTCTATAACTATAAATTTCCAAGGTTCTATTCCCATCGAACTAGGTGAAAGTCTTCCCCCTTCAAGTATTGCTTCAAAATCATCCTCACTTATTTTCCTATTAACATCAAACTCTTTACATGAATGTCTAAAATTTAAAACATCCATTATTTCATTTATATTCATCTATTTTGCTCCTCTTTTATTACTATATATAATATATATTCTTAATATATAATTTCTATATTTTTAATTATAACATTTCCATGTGAAATTAAATTTATTATACGATATCATAAACTTACTATTATTACAATTTTTAAATACCATAGCTACTCTTTTAGAGAATGATAGAATTTACTTTATTATAATTTAACAAATGATTATTTTTAACTTTATTCAGGTTTGATGTTTTACTTCCTTTTTGGTATAATACTCCAAAAGACTAGGAGGAAAATATGTTTGAAATAGATATATACGAAGAAAATATAACTGCATTTGAAAAAGTACTTTCTACAAAAGCAGATGAGTTATTAGCTAATGAAGAATTAGCTGTTATTTATATTGGTCGTGCAACATGTCCATACTGTCGTAAGTTTGTTAAAAAACTAAGTGGAGTAGCTGCTAAAATAAATCAAACTATTTACTATGTAGATAGTGAAAACTTTTCAGATACTGGACTTAACTCATTTAGAAAAAAGTATAATATTGCAACTGTACCTGGATTTATTGTTAATAAAAATAGAGAAATAGAAGTTCGATGTGACTCCTCACTTCCAGAAGAGGAAATATTAGATCTGTTAAAATAAATGATCAGTAGTTAAATCATTATTTACTTTAGAATTAATGTAAAAAGTAGTAGTAGGCTTTTATCTAACTTGCCTAATACTACTTTTTTATTTAAATTATTTTGACTTAATATTTATCCTCAAACCATTTATAATCTTAATTCCAAACTCCTTTTACTTATGATATCCTTCTCCGTAATCATTCCAAATGAGGTTTTTCCATTTTATTCTTCTATATATTCTACATAATTATAGTGTAATTCCAAAGTACAATTTAATAGCTAAAAGTGGGCTACTAGTATCACTTACCTCTTTTATGAAGGCAAGTGATACTTAATGAGTAATGACGTTTTAATATTGCTATTTACTACTTTATTGTTATATTCTTTCCTATTTTAATGAATCTAAATGGATTTACTCAATTGGAATATAAATATCAGTAAAACTCTTATCCTTAGAGTTCATAGGTGGTTCTGTTACATAAAGTTCAAATGGTACAGCATCACGCGCTTGGTACTCACCTTTAAATAGCCATCCTTGATACATTTCCCCCCATGCTTTTCCATACTCATTACGTGAAATATTAAAGCTTCCTATCCCAAATCTACCAGTTATTTTTGATACACATATTTCACCTTCTTCAATTATGTCTATATCATTAGGCACTGTCATTGCGATACTTGTTCTTAAGTTTTTTTCATCTGTTATTAAAGGATTATCATTATACATAGTTAGTACTTTTGTGAATTCTGGGTTAATCAAATTATTCTTTGTCGCAAAAGCAAATAGCTGATTAAACATTCGACGACTATTTCGTCTAAACTCTATGTAACTCCCTCTAAATCTTATATAAATAATCTTCATTTCTATATCTTTAATTGTTATATTAGGTTCATTCATATTCTTCACACTCCTTGAATTTAGTCTATCATGGTTAACTTACTCCATGATTGTATTTTCTTGCTGTTTCTAAATTCCTTAGGTGTACATTTAAAATGCTTTTTAAATGCACGACAATATGAACTTGTATCACAATAGTCATATCTATAAGCTATCTCTGTAATAGTTATATTAGAATTTACTTTTAGAAATATAGCTGACCTCTCCATTTTTATTCGAGTAATAAACTGGCTTAATGTCTCTGATGTCATCTCTTTAAATATTCTATGAAAATGAAATTCAGATAAGCATACATGGTCGCTCAGCTCTTTTAATGAAATTCGTCTATCTAAATTATTTTCAATATAATCTTCTACTTTGCTTAATAATCGTTTATAACTATCCATACAGTTGCCCCTTAAATTTCCATTTATCTATTGCTTAAATTTATTATAACATAATTTATAAATATAACCTTCCTTATGATACGATATTTTTAGATAGAAAAAATAGCCTTAACCAAGTAATCTCAATGGTTAAGACTAAAGCCTTATTTACTTATGATACGATTCTCCGCACCGTAAGTAAATAAGCGTATAGTTTCTACTATTTTGTGAACAATGGATTTGTATTCTACATATTATACATTATAATACAAAACTCTCTAAGAGGTGTTTTATCATGCAAAATAAAAATATATTATATAATGTAAATACAATTATGGTTGAACCAGGATTAGAGTGCTCTTATATAGACTTCAGTAAAGACCTTAATGAATATTTATTATCAAAATACAGTAAATATTATGCAGGTTTACAACTTTATCAAAATAATGATTCACCAAATATATTTTATGTTGTAGCATCCTACAAATGTGTACCTGGACTCTTTAAGATTGCACCCTTGATTGGAAACCAGATAAGTAAAATTTATGATCGTGTATGGGGTAATACTGTTGAACGTACTTCTGTATTTTCATTTCTTACTTCTACAAGAATAATATAATAGTTAATATAATTTAGTACCCCATAAAGTTGCCACAGTAGAAACACTGTATATAGCACACTTTATGGGGTATTTTTATGAATTAATAACAAATATTATATCCTTTATTGTATCATTTTAAATTCAAGGTTTACCTAAAACTATCACTTGGTATTTCACCATTTCCTTTAGGGCCCCTATCTCCTCCTGGCCCCATTCCATTATTGCCTCCATTACTTACACCTGACACACTTGCATTAGTAACAGTTCCTGAAACTGAGAAAGTAATAGCTTTTTCTCCTTCACTATAACTACCATCTGAATATAATCCATCCTTAACTGTTCCTGTTGCCTTCCCACCTACAAATACATTATAGTTTGAGTCTTTCTTTAGCTTAGATGATGCAACTACAACTGATTGATATACTTTTGTTGGAGCAAAGGTTATAACCTCTTCACCATCTTCTTCTTCAATATGAATTAATGTTCCAGCACTTTGAGATGTTAATGTTATTCCAACAGAGTTAATAGTAGAACTATCACTAGGAGTTTGTGCCATTCCTATACTACCTGCTGCAACTAATGTTCCACCTGTAATTTCAAAGGTTCCATCATAATCTAAGGCTCCATTCCCACCATTAGTTGGTCCATTTACTAGCAGAACTCCATCTTTCATATTAATATTTCCATTTGAATCAATACCATCTCCACTTGCATCAACTACTATATATCCTCCACTAATATTTATAGATCCATTTCCTGAAGAGGCAAAATTATTTTGACCTGGTCTACCATTAACAGATGAACCATCATTACCACCTGCTGCATTTATACCATCATCACTAGCTAGAACTTTTATGTTTCCAGCATTTATTGTTATGGTCTCACTTTCAATTCCTTCATAGGACTTAGTAATATCTATGTCTCCTCCATTAATTTCAAGAGTTTTATCTGAATGTATTCCATCATCCCCAGAAGCTAGATTTAATTTGCCATTGTTAATATACAATTCATCATTTGAGTGTATTGAGTCATCTAAAGAATCTATATTTATATTTCCATTATCTATAATTATTTTTGTACTTGCTTTTAAACCTTTAGCGCTAACTTCATCTGTAGTAGTTTCTGCATTATTAGCCTCTGGATTTTCCATGACGGCATCTATATTTCTATCTGGAGGTTCCTTCAAATCATTCATATTTTTATCTGGCTTTTCTCCCATAGAACCCATATCTTTATCTGGAGGACCCCAATTTCCTAAAGTCTCATTCCTAGTATCACTACTATTTTTACTACCACCAGCAGTTGTAATTGTAATATCTCCATTACTAATCAATGCTTGAGTTTCAGCTTGGATACCATCCTCTCCTGAGGTTATATTAAGCTTGCCATCTAGAATCCATATATATCCCTTTTCTAGATTCTCATCATTATTAGATTTTACTCCATCTCCTCCTGCATTAATAGTTATATCACCATTTTTTACAGTAATAGAATCTCTTCCTCGAAGACCATCTTCTACAGCCTTTACTGAAATATTACCACTTTGAACCACCAAATCATCCTTACTAGTAATACCATTCTTATAATTACCATTAACAGTTAAAGAACCTGTTCCTATGATTGTAAGATCATCCTTGCTAAATAAAGCTGCATTAGGCTCATCTGTAGATGAATCTTCAAAGACATAATTTTCACCATCTGAAAGTGTATTCTCTGTACTCTCAGCTAAAGCAATAATTGTCTTTTTTGCATTTACTACATTTATTGCTGAACTATTTGAACAGGTTATGTTAACTCCATTTAAAACTAAATATACTTTTTCATCAGAATCAACTATTACTTGCCCATTATTTAGTGTTCCACTAAGACTATAGGTACCACCTTTTGATATTTTAACCTTATTGCCACTTGCAGTAGCTCCTGATCCATTAACAAAGATATTATCTCCAAGCTCTATAAATGTATCAACTTCTCCCAGTACTTCATCCTCTATAGACTTCATTTGAATAGTCTTAGCATCAGTTATAGATGCTGTTCCTGTATCATCCTTCTTACTTGTACATGCTACTAAATTAAAGGTTAAAGCAACCATGGTTATCATTAATATTAGTTTCCTTTTCATAAACATTTCCTCCTAATCCTCTAGTGAAACAACATAATTTCACTATAATGTTTATCCTAAAATTATAGTAACATCCATAGCTTAAACAAAGCTTAAATATAGTCCCATTCTATTCTGGCAGAACAAAAGAAAAAGTATGGCTATCTAAAGCCATACTTTTATTGGATTACTCTTATCACTATTTAATTAAAGTTACATTAATTTTATTATATAAATCTTCTACTACATCTTTCCTAAGGAATCCTGTCTCTTCTTCTACAGCATTAGCTGTTCCACAAGCAGATGCATATCTTAATAATTCCTCTATTTCATAGCCTCTTTGTAATGCAACAGCTACTCCACCAACATAAGAATCTCCTGAACCAACTGGATTAACAGCTTGAACTTTAGGAATATTAACTTTGTAGAACTTACCTCCATATCCAGCTATAGATCCTTTGCTACCAAGTGAAATAACTACCAGTTCTATGCCACTTTCTTGAAATTTTTTAATTTCTTCAATAACATCTTTATCATCTTCTATTCTTCTTCCAGTTAATCCTTGGATTTCATCCTTATTAGGTTTTATAAAGAAAGGCTTTCCCTTTATTCCTTCACTTAAAAGCTCTCCACTAGTATCTAGTAAAAATTTTTTCCTATTTTCCTTTGCAATCCCTATTAATTTCCCATAGAAATCTTTTGAAACATTTTGTGGAACACTTCCAGATGCTACAACTACCTCACTATCTTTTATCAAGTCTTTGTACTTCTTTAAAAACTCATCCTGCTCTTCTATTGAAACCTTAGGGCCAGGCTCTAATATTTCTGTTTGAGTTAAATCTTCTGTAATAATAGCTAAGCATTCTCTAGTGTCACCATTAATCTTAATAAAATCTTGGTTTATTTTATACTCTTTTAATTTTCCTTCTATAAACTCACCAGTTTTGCCACCCAAGAATCCTGTTGCAACACATTCTTCTCCTAAAATAGTAACAACATTAGCAACATGTATTCCCTTACCTCCTGGTGTATTCTCAACTTTAAGAGCTCTCATAACACTTCCCTTATTAAGTTCCTTCATTTCATATCTTTTATCTACAGAAGCATTAAGATTTACTACTAATATCATACTTAATTACCTACTTTACTAATATCTATTTGCGCTACCGCAGACTCTAATTTTATGCTCTACTATTACTTTCATAGCTTCCTTACCTGGTGTCATATACTTTCTTGGATCATTGGCATCTGGATGTTCATTAAAGTACTCTTTTAAAGCTCCTGAGAAAGGAATCTTCAAATCAGTTGCTACATTAACTTTACATATTCCAAGTGAAATAGCCTTCATTACTAATTCATCAGGAACATCTGAGGCTCCATGTAAAACTAGTGGAATATCTACCTTTTCTCTTATTTCCTTTAATCTTTCAAAATCAAGATTTGCTGCACCCTTATATAGTCCATGAGCAGTTCCTATAGCTACTGCTAAGGAGTCAATTCCTGTTCTTTTTACAAACTCTTCTGCATCTTTAGGATTTGTATACATAGCATCCTTTGCATCTACCACTAAGTCATCTTCTTGACCACCCAATTTCCCAAGCTCTGCCTCAACTGTTACATCAAGATTATGAGCATAGTCCACTACTTCTTTAACCTTGGCAATATTCTTTTCAAATTCAAACTTTGATGCATCAATCATGCATGATTTAAATCCAATCTCTATATTTTTCTTTATTGCTTCTATATCCTCAAAATGATCTAGGTGAATAGCTATTGGAATATTATACTTCTTTGCAGCTACCTCTGCCATTGCGTTAATATACTCAGCACCAGCATATTCTATTGTAGATGGTGTTCCTGCTATAATTACTGGTGATCCCATCTGAACAGCTGTATCTACTACAACTTGTAATGTTTCTAAATTATGTATATTAAATGCTGGAACAGCATATCCATCCCTTTGTGCATTTAAAAGCATTTGTCTAGTTGATAATATACTCATTTTTATTCCTCCTAAATTTTAATCTTGATATTCTCCTCTATCCCACTTTTCATTGAATTCATCAAAGAAATGTTCATCACCATTTGCATAATCTTTTTCTATAATATTATCCATCTTTTCAATTAACTTTTTATTTTCTTCTGTAGCCTTATACTCTGTTTCTAGGAATACATCAATGATATTCTCAATTAATCCAAGTCCAGTAATTCTTCCACCAATACCTAATATATTTATATTTAATTCTTCTTTAGAGTATCTGGCAGTTTCAATATCTCTTACAAGAGCTACCCTAGCCCCTTTAATTTTTGCTGCTGAATTTGTTATCCCAACACCTGTACCACATATTACTATCCCTAAATCAGCTTCTCCATTTACTACTTTTTCAGCAGTAGCCTTTCCATATATAGGATAATGAGTTCTTACATCATCATATGTCCCATTATCAATAACCTCATGTCCCTTTGACTTTAAATACTCTACTACGTTATTTTTAATGCCTGTAACTATATGGTCACATCCAACTGATATAATCATTTTTTCTTCCTCCTATGCCATCTTATTTAACATATCTACTCTTATTTGATGTCTTCCACCTGAATATTCAGACTCAACAAATTTTTCTGCAATCCTTTTTCCAATTTCTAAGGCTGTAACCTTAGAGCCTATTGTTATAATTGAAGTATTATTATGATCCCTAGTCATTTTAGCTGAATGTTCATCTGCTACTTGAGCACAAACTATATTTTTATGCTTTGCACATACATTAAAGGAACCTGTCCCATATTCATCTATTACAATTCCTCTAACTCCTTCTTTGCAAAGTATTGATTCTGATACCAAATTCCCAGCATCATAAAAATCTACTTCTATTCCTTCTGTTTTATCTATAACTTCATGGCCCTTATTTATTAAATCTTCCTTTATAGAATTCTTAAACTCTGTACTTTTCTTATCAGATGCAATTATTACCTTCATTAAAAATTCCTCCTATCTATATTAAATCTAATCTCTCAAACTGTTCTTTTGGAGCTTCCATTTCTTCTAAGCCTCTTTTTAATAGTTCAATATATTTGTTTTCTAAAACTTCATCCTTTATTGAGTTAACTTGAGCATAGTCCTCAAGTATATTAAATAACTTTGTTTCTGCTGTGTAGTTTAAGGCATTTTCAACATTATCAATTATTGATGGATTTTTTATTGGAATTTTGTATACAGGATAATCAGTTCTTTCTAAGAACCTACCCATTTCAATTTCCTTTTCTATTCCTGTACCTAAATATTTTCTAATTGTTGTTGGTATAGATGTATATTCATAACATGGCTTATTTTCTTTATTTGGTGCTCTAAAATATGTATGTTCACCATCTGTAATATTCATCGCTATTCCATGATAACCATATAAAGCATAATCTCTCTTATACTCTCCACCTTCAGGTATTGGCTTCCATGAAACTCCTTGAACCTCTTCTGGAATCTCTATTCCTGAATACTCTAGAACTGTTGGCATAATATCAATATTTTGAGTTAATGGATTAACTCTTTCTCCAGCCATCTTTCCTCCTGGGAAATGTACTAGTAATGGAATATGAGCCAATTCATTGTACATATGCATATAGTTCTTACCAAAGTAATTTCTTTCACCTAAGAAATACCCATGGTCTGTTGTAACTATAACCAAAGTATCTTCATATATATTAAGTTCCTTTAATTTCTCTATTAACTTCCCAAAATGCTTATCTGTCATTGTTAGTAATGCAGCGTATCTTTTATTTATGTAATCTAAAGCATCCTCTGGTACATCAACTTCGCTATAATTTGGGGTTTCAAAATATGGACCATCATATTTACAATCATACATATCCATATATTCTTCTGGAACATCAAAAGGTTCATGTGGATCAAAGGTCTCTACCATTAAGAAGAAATCATCATGATTCTTATTATCTTCTAACCACTCGCAAGCTGCATTAAATGTCTTTGGAGTTGGATACTCTTCTTCTTTTCTATCCCATTTTGTTCTATTCCATTGATATTGTTTTCTTAACTTTCCATAATAGTTATCTGGCATAAATGATGGATCATCAATTTTAGATATCCAAGGGTCTCCTTCTTGGCCTCTATGGAAATCCCAACTAGAGAATTGTTGAACATATCCTTCCCCTCCCACTCTAAAATAATGAGGGTGATCTGTTACTATATGACTAAATACCTTCTTTTTTGATAACAGCTTGGGAAGGGTTATATCAAAGGGTTCTATAGGTCCCCAAGACCTTTCTAAAAAGTTTAAACGTCCAGTAAGTATATCTCTTCTTGCAGGCATACATGGAGCAGATCCAACCCAATGATTATCAAAGGTAACTGCATCCTTAGAGAATTTAGTTATATTTGGGGTCTTTACCCAAGTTTCATTGTTATAGACCTCCATCATATTCCTCTTTAGCGTATCCATTAAAACTACCACTGTTCTCATATAAAATCTCCTCCAATTTATTCAATTTCTAAAGATTTTAAATAACCTTTACTTAATATTAAAGTAAACAAATAATAAATATAATTATTAGCTTGTCTACTTTAAAATTAAGATATTAGTTTATATTTTTAAATCTTTTTCTATACTATAACTCCAGCCATTGATAATAGTACTGCTATAATTAACACTCCAAATATTATCCATACAGCATTTTTCCCGTTAGATTTCTTTAATAAGTAATAGCAAAGGAATGTTAATGCAAGGGGAATTAAATTTGGCATTATTTTATCAATCATTTCTTGTAGCATTAAAGGATTTTCACCAGCTGCTATTTCAACTCCTAATTTTACCTTTACAGTTGTTGCAATTAATCCACCAACAACTATTACCCCTAATACATTTGCCATATTTGCTAATCTATCAAATACACCTTTACCGTTATCTCCACCAGTGAAAACTTCCATACCTTTAGAATAACCCTTTGTTAAACCATAGTATTTTAGCGGGAAGTATACAGCGTTAATCATTAAGAACATTAGTATTGCTCCTAATATGTTTCCATCTAAAGCAAAGGCTGCACCTATTGATCCTGCTATTGGCATCCAAGTAAAATTAATCATACTGTCACCAATACCAGCTAAAGGACCCATTAAGCTAGTTTTCATTGCAATTACTGATTCCTTTTGATCCTCATCTGTTGTTTCCTCCATAGCTGAAGTTATTCCCATTATGAATGGCATTGCTATTGGGTGAGTATTAAAATACTCTAAGTGTCTCTTCATAGCAGCAGATTTTTCTTCTTTTGACTTATCCTTATAAAGCTTCTTAAATATTGGTTTTAGTATATAAACCGTACTTAGACTTTGCATTCTTTCATAGTTGTGAGAAAATTGGCATAATTGTGATCTCCAAAAAACTTTTCTTAAATCTTTTTTATCTACTAAGTTAGCCATTATAAATCCCAACCTCCTTCTACACTATCGTCAACTTCAACACTGGTAGTTGAACTATTATTAGATGATGATACTTTTTCTTTGTTAGCCATAATTAAATCGTAAATCCCTGCAAAACAAGCCCCTATTAAAGCTAAAGCTAATGTAGGTAGATTTAAATAAGTTGTTAATGTAAATCCTAAAACTAAGAACATCCACATATTTTTCTTAAGCATCATAGTTAATAACATTGCTATACCTACTGCTGGAATTGCTTTTGATGCAACAGTTAATCCAGTCATTACACTTACAGGTATTGCTTCCATAATAGAGTCTATTGCAGTAGCTCCTAAGAATACCGCTATGAATGTTGGAAAGGCTCTACTTAAAAATATTAAAGCACCTCCCATATATTGAAGCTTATCTATCTTATCAAACTCCCCTGTTTCGGCAATCTTATCTGCTTTATGTACTAAAGAAATACTTATTGTCTTACATAGCATATCAAGCTGTTGTACCAACAATGAAACTGGAATTGCAACAGCTATACCAGCTGCTTCACCACCACCTGACAATATACCAATTGCTACACCAACTACGGAACCTGATATAACATCTGGCGGAACATATGAACCTACATTATTTACTCCAAGCCACATTAATTCTAATGTTGCTCCTATTATAAGACCTTGTCTTAAATCCCCTAAGATTAGTCCTGTAACTGCACCTGCAAGTAATGGTTTTCTAAAACCTAGGTGTGGTCCATACTGATCCCATGCACATATACCAGCCCAAGCAGCTACTAATAATGCTTTTATTAACATAGTAATCTCTCCTTTTATATAAATTATTTAAATCATATCTTTAATATATAAAACATCATCTTTTGGAACCATTTGAATAAATACTTCAATATTCTTATCTAAAAGTTCTTTAAATGCACTTTCTTCTTCAGGTGTAACTGAGATTGACTTTGTTAGCTTCTTTCTAGTTTCGTTATACCTCATTCCTCCTGCATTTACTCTGTCAATATTCAGACCACCATTTACAACCTTTAATACATCTGTAGATGTGGTAAAAAGTAATAATGTATCTTTCTTTATTGGATTCTTCTTCATAACTTCTATAAATTGATCTACTCCAAATACTAAAACCCTAACCCCTGATGGTGCTGCAAGGCCTACTACTGATTTTTGTATAGGATCTTTGCTTATCTTGTCATTAATAATTAGTACTTGCTCAATACCATAATCCCCTATCCAAGTAGAACATACTTGTCCATGTATTAACCTATCATCAATCCTTACTAATTTAACACCCATTACTTATTCCTCCCTTAATTTTATAAAGCGAATACCTCTTCTACTTTTTTATTTAATAATCTATTATTTACATCTATAAATGACTCTTTATAAACATTTTCTAGATTTGATTTGATTTCTTCTATTGGTAGTTCCCTACATAGGAGTAGCTCCAATAGTACTTGAAGATTAAATCCTGTATATACAACAACATTACACCCATCTAATATCATTCTTGTACTTGCATTACATGGAGTACCTCCAAAGATATCTGCTAAAATTATTACTTCTCTCCCATTATTTAATCTTTCATATGCTCCTCTAAGCTCTTCTAATACATTTTCTAAATCCTTATCATCAGTAACTGAAATTATTTCGTAATCCTTTTGTTCTCCTACAATCATTTCAGCACTTTTCATTGAATATTTTGCAAAATATCCATGACTTATTAATATAATTCCTACCTCTTCCATTTGCTCATCCCTCCTTATAACTATATTAACAAGCAATTGTCATGCCAAAATGAGTATTCCCTCTTATCTAAAGCCTTTCAAGGATTGATAATACTCATTAATACTCATTATATATTTCCAATACTCTTTTTTATATTAATTTAATACTAATAGTGCCATTATAATATTAAATTGATATTTGTAATTGTTTAAATGAAACATCTTGTCAAAACAGCTAATAAAATCTAATATAGTACTAGAAGTCTTTTTACTTAAACTAAAGCTGGAGGGATACAAATGAATTTTACTTATTTACTAATTGCCCTAATGGCTACTACCTTAGGATCAATGGCAGGTCTTGGTGGTGGGGTAATAATCAAGCCAATTCTAGATTTCTTAGGTGATTACAGCTTATCAACAATAAGTGTCTTATCATCTTTTACAGTTTTTTCAATGGCTATTGTTTCTATTTTTAAACAAATAAGATATAAATTTAAAATTGAATTACGGAAAACTATTCTTATTGGTATTGGATCAATTTTAGGTGGACTTATAGGTGAAAATTTAATTAATTTTATTATGGCTTTAATTGATCCAGTCATAGTTACCATGATTCAAAATCTTGTACTAGCCCTACATTTAATTCTTATATACATATATATGAATAATAAAAATAAATTTAAAAGTTATCATGTAGAGAACTTTTTCGGTTGCATATCTATAGGCTTGCTATTAGGTGCCATAGCCTCTTTTCTTAGTATAGGTGGAGGCCCAATAAATGTTTGTATTCTTACAATATTCTTTTCTATGAATACAAAAGAAGCAGCTGTTAATTCAATAGTAACTATTCTATTTTCCCAAGGCTCTAAATTACTCACTATTGCTACAAGCACAGGATTTAGCTCATTTGACCTAAGGATTCTACCATTCATGATTGTAGGTGGAATACTTGGAGGTTTAATTGGCTCTAACTTTAATAAACTAGTTTCTGAAAAATACATTCTAAAAGTATTTAATATGGTAGTAATATCATTAATTTTATTGAATTCTTATAATGTAATTTCAATTTTTATATAAACAGAAGGAGGTAATTTTGTAATGAAAAGAAATTTAAGCATAATGATAAAACCATCATCAAGTAAATGTAACCTTAATTGTAAATACTGTTTTTATCATTCAATCGCTGATGCAAGGGATGTAGAAGACCATGGTCTAATGCCTCTTTCTACCCTTAAAGAAATCATAAAAAATGTTGATGAATACTGTGATGGTGGGGTTTGTTCTATTGGATTTCAGGGAGGCGAGTCTACTATTGTGGGATTAAACTTTTATAAAGAAATGATAGAATATACAAAAGAAGTTAAAAATGGTACAAGCTTCTCCTTTGCCATTCAAACAAACGGTACCTTACTTAATGATGACTGGGGAAAATTCTTACATGAAAATAATTTTCTTGTAGGCATATCTCTTGATGGAAATAAAGATATACATAATTTAAATAGAGTTGATTACAAAAATGCAGATACTTTTAACAGAGTAGTTAAAGGTATTAATATTTTAAAAAAGCATGAGGTATCCTTTAACATACTTACTGTTGTAACCTCTGCACTATGTAATAAAATTGAAGGAGTATACAATTTTTATAAGAAAAATTTCTATAAATATCTTCAATTTAATCCTTGTCTTGAACCATTAGAAAATACAACTATGACATTGGATAAATATTCTCTTACTCCAGAAGAATACGGAAAATTTCTTATAAAACTTTTTGACCTTTGGTATAAAGATGCACTAAATAATGATTATGTAAGTATAAGATTATTTGATAATATCTTAGGCCTATTTCTAAACCAAGAGTATGAAGCCTGCGATATGAAAGGAGTATGTTCTTGCCAACATATTATTGAAAGTGATGGTTCCGTATATCCATGCGATTTCTATACATATGAAAGCTACAGTATTGGTAATATTCTTAAGGATTCTTTTGATGATATGCATAAGAATAAAGATACTATTAATTTCTTGCACAGATCTATTAATAATAATCCTAAATGTAACTCTTGTAAGTATTTATCGATATGTAGAGGTGGATGTAGACGTCATAGAGAAAATCAAAAAGATAGCTTAAATTATTTCTGTGAATCCTACTACAACTTTTACTCATATTCTTTTGATAAATTTAAGAACCTAGCACTTACTATACAAAATTCTTCTTATAGGAGGTAGATAAAATTGTTAAGAATTGAACTTGTCCATAAATTTATTAAGGACTTTTGCAGTGATATATCAATAAATGATATAAGAGAAAACCCAACAATTGGTGTCTCTTCTCTTGATATTGTTGAAAGCCTTAATATACTAAGAAACAATGCTTCCTCTGATTTAAATAAACTTCATAAAGAGGGTTTGCTTATAAAGATTAAAGGAAAACCAACGAAGTATTTCAATAGAGATCACTTCGAAGAATTATTTAACTTATTCTTAGAAGATGAATTTGTTGAATGTTCCTCATTAGATGATTTAGCTCCAGATTTAGATAAGTTAGCTGAAAATGAAATTATTGATACTATTGATTCAGACCCTTTTAATAAATTAATAGGATCCAATCAGAGCCTATCTGGAATAATAAAGCTTGCAAAATCATCTATACTCTATCCAAATGGACTTCATACTATTCTCTTAGGTGAATCTGGTGTAGGTAAAAGTCTTTTTTCAGAGATAATGTATGAATATGGAGTGCAAAATAACATATTCAGTAAAGATTCATCCTTTATTGTATTTAACTGTGCTGATTATGCAAATAACCCAAACTTATTAGTTGCTCAGTTATTTGGTTCAGTAAAAGGATCTTATACAGGGGCAGATAGTGATAAGAAAGGCTTAATTGAAGAAGCTGATGGTGGAGTCCTATTCCTCGATGAGATTCATAGACTTCCTCCTGAAGGTCAAGAAATGCTATTCCTTTATATAGATAAAAAGAAATTTAGAAGACTTGGGGAAACTTCATCTGAAAGAACAGCAAAAGTCCTAATAATAGCTGCCACTACAGAAAATCCAAATTCAATGCTACTTACCACCTTTTTAAGAAGAATCCCATCAACAATAAGGATTCCTAGCTTAAAAGATAGAAGTTTAAGCGAAAAATTAATGCTAATAACCAATTTATATAGCTCTGAATCTAAAAAGATTAATATGCCTATTTATGTTAACAAAGACTGTTTATCAGATTTGATGTTATATAATCCTCATGGAAATATAGGACAACTAGCTAGTGATATTCAACTATCAGTTGCTAGATCCTATTTAGACAGTAGACTTAACAATTTAAATAAAGCTCATATAACAAGAGAGTCATTGCCCATTTATACAAGTAATCCATCATCTAACATAGATATATCAACTAGACAGAAGGTTGAATTACTTTTAGATAAAGATGAATACAAGTTTTTACCCAAAAGCAAAACCTTTAAAATGCCACCTACACCATCCTATGATTTTGTTAAGTTCTATAATAACCAGTTAATATTATTGGGTGAGGATAATATAGATATTAAGAAAGTTTTTTCAGATTATACACAGTTAATTGCTAAAAAGCTTACATTACAAAAAATCTATCCAGATTTTTTAGATGATGAAATCTCTGGAATAGTATCTACTCTATCAGATATTCTATATGATGAATTAAACCTTATAATTGATAGAAGTACATATACAGCCCTTGCCCTATATCTTAAAAATTTGAAAGACTATAATATGGATGATGGTAAAATATTTAAGTCTACAGAGTTATTGGATATTCCTTTAGAAATTCAATCTGTTTGCAAAAAGCTTGTAAAAATTCTTGAAGTGAAATTTAACATATACTGTCCACCAAAAGAACTTAACAACCTTATGGTTATTATAGACTCACTAAAATCAAAGGAAATATCTGATTGTGTTGGTATTATGGTAGCAGCTCATGGTGACTCATTAGCTAGTAATATTTCAGCTGTAGCTAATGAACTACTTAGTATTAACTTTGCTTTAGCTGTTGATATGCCACTTACTGAAAATGCTGCTAATGTACTTCCTTTATTCTTAGAAAAGTTAAAACCAGGAACCTTTAAAAGAGGTCTAATATTATTTGCTGATATGGGTTCCCTAGTTAATCTTGATAAGATTATTAAGGAAAAAACCGGAATAGATATTGTAACAGTTAACTCTACAAATATTTTATTAGTTATTGAAGCTGTTAGGAAATCTATATTCCTAAAGAGTCATATGGATGATATACTTCACGATTTAATAGAGATGAATAATAGACTTTCCTATGATTTTAACAGAAAGATTGAGAATTATCTTTCCATCAATAAAAAGAGATTAATATATACTGTATGTAACTCTGGTGAAGGTGTAGCTCATTACTTACACAAAAATCTAATGGATATATTAAAGGAGAATAATATTTATGATATTGAAATAATTCCTTTAAACTTAGGAAGCATAACTCAACTTCGCGATATAATACACCAAACATCTGTAGATAAAAAAACCATAGCTGTTGTAGGTAGTATTAATCCAAATACTACAGATATTCCCTTTATATCCCTAGAGGATATTGTATTACATAATGGAGTTAATAAACTACTCTCCCTAATTGGAGTAAATAATATACATACTGACAATAGAATGGCTGCAACTCTTACTAAAGATATCACAATTAACATAACTTGTGATACTGTTGATAAATATCTAACTATTTTTTCAGCTGATAAAATAAAACCTCTAATTTTTAACTTTATCAATACTATTGAAGAAAATTTAGATATAAATATGACTAATTCTAGCATAACCAAAATATTTATTCATTTATCTTGTGCTATAGAAAGAATATTTCTTAAAGATTTTATTCTAACTCCCCAAGAAGAAATGTCTAGTTACATGATTAATAACGAAAAATTTATATCTGTAACAAATAAGGCCCTTGAGAAATTAAGTGATAGCTTAAATATTACTATACCTACAAATGAGATATATTATATTTGTGAAATAGTTAAAGATGCTTATAATCAAGTAAATCCTGAACATTAACATTTTAAATGTATTTGTAATTAATATCTTATAAAGCATTAAAGAGAAATATTGAAAATCTATATTTTCAATATTTCTCTTTAGTATAATCCTTATTTTAAGTAACATACTAGCTAACCTTATTTATTCAAGATACTGTGTTTAAGGTATATCACTATTCCAATTCCGCAGCACCATTTACAACAACTACTTATATTCTACAAAGGATTTAGATATAGCGTTAAAACCATCTCTTTTTAATATTTCTACCGTTACACCTATTATTTCATAACTTGAACTAGGACTTCCATCTTTCCTTAAACTTTCTATAGTCTTAACTATATCTTCAACTAATATTTTAATATCCGATTCATTTAAGACTATTCCATCCACATCTCTTGAAGCATTATCAATGCTAGTGAATATTTTCCCCTTGTCAAACTCTTGAATTCTTCCATCCTTTTTGATTATATTCATGAAATCACCTTCCTTAGTTATATTATAAGTAACTTATTTATTTTCTAATCTACCTTTGTTTAAATAAATACTTATATATTTATTTATCGACCACAACATCTTTTTCTTTACTTGTTAATAGCACATTGATTACCATATTCATCAGTATAACATTTACCACAACTTATACACTTAGCCTTATCTTCTTCACCAAATAAAAATTTATTAACTATATCTGGCTGACAAATAAAAGGTCTAGCCATTGATATATACCCTATATTGGTTATTCTTAATATCTCTTCAATACTATTTAGGGATCTATTCAAACCAACTACAGCAACCTTACATTTAACTTCTCTTGCAACTTTGTCAGCTTCAATTTTATATATGCCCTCTCTATTTATATATTTTGAATCATAAAAATCTCCTCCACTTATTTCTATTAAGTCTATTCCAACCTTATCAAGCTCAATACATGTTTTATAACATATATCAAAATTTGCTCCTTCTGGCTCCTTGTCCCTAGTATTAATCTTAATAGAAATTAGATAATCTTCACCTACTACTTCTCTCACGCCCTTATAAACTTCAGTTATAAGCTTATATTTTTCTCTCCCATATTCATCACTTCTTTTATTATAGATAGGACTTAAAGTTCTACTTAAGAAATATCCATGGGCACAGTGTAGCTGAACTCCATCAAAGCCTGCTTTTTTAACCCTTATAGCAGCATTAGCAAAAGCTTGTATTATATCTTCTATATATTCATCTTTAAATTCATCAGTGAAGTCATAGCTTTTAAATCCATCCTTTTCATTTATATACTCTTTTCCTAAAACAATCTGAGAAATTACCTTAGCACCCTCCTTATGAATTATATCTACTACTTCTTTATGTTCATCAATAAAGGAATCATCATAAATACCTGACATATTATTAGAAGGCTTATCATAAGGAAAAATAGTTGTATATCCTGTTATTATAAGACCTACTCCACCTTTAGCTAATTCCTCGTATAACTTTTTATAATTTTCAAGAAGATGTCCCTTATCATCCGCTAATTTTTCACATACAGCAGACCTTATAATACTATTCTTAAGTTCTACATTCTTAATTGTTGATTTTCCAAATAACTCATTCATAATTCTACCTCCCCTATACCATATCCTATGTGCTTACTTTTTGTTATAATACTCTATGAAATAATTATAATGGATAGGGTGCCATATGGATATTAAAAAGTACAATTATAAATTAACTCACCTTGGAGGTTTAAATAACTCTAATTATAAACTTAGTATTAATGAGGATAAGTATTTCTATAGAGAGCCTAAGATAAGTCCTTCAAAGGACTTTACTAAAGAATATTCAATTTTAAAATTACTACAAGGCAAGGGTATTACCCCTGAACTTCTTTACTTTAATCAAAATAATGGATTTCTTATAAGTGAATATTTAGATAAAGGAGTGCTAACTGAAGAAACTCAAAATACTACTTCCTTTATAAATAATTTTTCTAAAAGCTTAAGAAGCTTTCATAGTTTATCCTGTGACTTTTATTTTAATCCCTTTAAAGATATAGAAGAAAATTTATCCTATCTTTATGCTAATAAATTTAATATTTCCCGGAAAATAAATATACTAATTAATAAACTTAAGTCTTTAGAAAAGATCCTATTATCTAATGTTGACTTAGGTTTATGTCATAATGACCTTAATCCATCTAATGTTTTATCCAGAGATAATAAGGCATATTTGATAGATTTTGAGTTCTCTGCTATGGGAGATATCTTCTATGATCTAGCTACCTTTTCTTGGCTCTTAACTAAGGAAGGAAGAATTCAATTATTAGAAGCTTACTTTGGGGAATTTAGATCTGAAGATTATAATAAGCTTAATGATTATCTTTTTGTAGTTAAGATATGGAATGCTCTTTGGAGTTATAAAAAATCCTTAGAAGGGGATTTCTCTTATGATTATAAAAGGGGTGGGGATCTAATCATTAATGATTTAGAACATAATTAAAAAGGGTGCCGCACAATGCAACACCCTTTAATATAATCTATTACTTTTTCTTTCTCTTTTTAAGAGCTATTACTCCACCTAAGGATGCTACTGCTGTTCCAAATAATCCTAGTATTCCTGCTGTATCTCCAGTTTTACTTGGCTTACTTGTGCTTCCTTCTGGCTTACTTGCTCCACCATCTTCTGGTTTATTAGCCTCATCCCCATTACCTGGCTTGTCAGTACCTTCTCCATCTCCAGGTTTATCTGTATCTTCTCCATCTCCAGGCTTGTTAGTATCTTCTCCATCACCTGAATCACCTACAGAGTTTCTAAAGGCATCCATCTTAGCAAATAAGTCTGAATATGCTCGTAATATTTCTTCATCTGAAGCATTTGGATCTGCTAATAATCCTCTTAGACGAGCCATAGCTGCCTCTAAGTCTTTTCTTTCTGCATTATCCTTATCCTTAAATTCATTTAATAAGTTCTCTGCATCAGTAATGACATTTTTAATCGCTTCCTTTTGTGATTCTACTGAAACAAAGGTTGGCTTAACTTCATATATTTCTGGTCTACCAGCATTAGCTTCCCATTGTAATTTAATTGAAACTAGTTGTCTTGCTGTATCTAGATTGAACTCATTATATCCTTTATCTAGCTTTCCAAGTTCTAATAACTCACCATCTATAGTTTGAGCTATAACCTTTGCATTAGATATATTATTTTCACCTTGAGGGATAGTTACCTTTGATACTAGCTTATTATCAAATATTCTGTATAATAAGTAATCTCCAGCTACTATATCTCTTTCAGGAATATATCCAGTATATAAATCATTATCTCTTACATTTTCTGCTCTATCAACATAAGTTCCTTTTGCTGATGACACTGTTACATACTCTTCAACAAGGTTATTTACTGAGAATTCTCTAATTCTTAACCAACGGTCTCTTCTACCTGTAGCTTCCATCTTTAAGTATCTAGCATTAATATTTAAATCCTTAACTACTATTTCAG
Source organism: Clostridium zhoujianii (assembly GCF_051590805.1). NCBI lineage: Bacteria > Bacillati > Bacillota > Clostridia > Eubacteriales > Clostridiaceae > Clostridium > Clostridium zhoujianii. The sequence goes on along the minus strand of NZ_JBPUTF010000001.1, from coordinate 656,081 downwards.
TTTCACCGAATTCTTCAGTTATATCAGTCCAAGTTGTACCATCATTTGAGTATGAGATTTTACCTTTGTTAATAAAGTCTCCACCTGGTCCTTGAACTAATTTTACATCTCTAATATTAATAGTTTTACCAAAGTCTAATGTTACATACTTACCTTCTTCAATTTGATCTGAGCATACAAAGGCTGTACCGTAATCATCATCAATCATGTACTCAGGTTTTATTTCTTGGTTCGTACTAATACGGATATTTGTATCAATCTTAGAGGCAATTCTACCTTCTGAATAAACCTTAAATTCATTTAATGTTACATCATCTAAAGCTTTTACTCTGAAATACTTACCTACAACAGGTCTTAATTGTCTAAATGAAGAACCTTCTGCTACCTTTGTCCATTCAACATTATCAAAGGAACTTTCAATAACTACATTATCATTCTTTCCTTTAAGTCCTGCTTCAACAGCAACTATATTCTTGACTTCTTCAAGAGCTATTCCTACAGTTTCACCTTTCTTAAGCTTAATGTCTCCACCCTTCTTAAGAGTTGCTACTTCTTCAATATCTTCTACTGATTTTGAAACAGTTACTCCTGATAAGTCTACTGATCCTACAGAAGTTAATCCACTTCTATCTGTATTCACCTTAAAGTCTTTAATAAATACTTTATTTTCTGTATCTTCTGTTGCTCTAACTCTAATGTACTTAGCTTCTACATCACTTTCTGCAACTATTTCAGCTGATCCATCAAGAGTTTTTAATTCCTTCCAAGTAGTTCCGTCAACAGAATACTCTATTACACCACTCTTAATTATTTCATCACTATAAACATTTTTACCCATCTTTAATGATACATTTTTAATCTTTTCAACATTCTCAAGTTCAAATCCTACAAAATCTCCAGCCTTAACTGTTTCTTGTGACCAGAATCCAGTATCCATCTTATCATCAAACATATACTTAGATGAATGGAAGTCATCTCCTAAGTACCAGCTAGTAAACTTATGGAATGGCATATTCCCTTCTAATTCCTCATAAACATAAGTTTTATCCTTTAAGTCAGTTGTATTACCATCAAAGTATTTATTTCCTACTTCATGAGCTTTCTTGATAAATGGTTCAACTACAAGATTAGCTACCTTTCCTTCCATACCTTCAAGTTCTCTTAAAAGTACTGTACACTTATATTTGCTTGTCCAGAATTTATTAACATCATTAACCTTTATTGCTTTTAAAATATTAATAGCTTCTATTCCTGCATCTCCATACTTTTCAAACTTATTTAAGTGCTTATCTACTTCCTTTAGTAGTTTTTCATTCTTTAATGTTGATCTTATTAAAGCTGGTGTCTTCTTGATATTTTCAAAGTCACTCATTAACTTATTAAGCTCAGCATCTACATTTTCACCATTATCCCACTTAGTCCATAATGAGTTAATTTCATTATTTAATTCTGGAGAATCTGCTCTTCCTGTATCAAGTCTTGTTGAATGGTCTGCAAATACTTTAAATGCATCCTTAGCTTCTTTAGTTATAGTCTCTAAAGCTACATCCCAAGATCTGTTATAATCATACCCCTTTGTATTCCATCCATAATCTGCACCAGTTATTGTACTAATTTTTGATGCTTCAGCAAATTCCATAGGGTTAATTATAAAACCTGATACATGATCATCTAAGTTCTTATCTAAGCCATACATTGGTCCAAGACCCATCTTATCAGTCATGTAGTCGTTAACAGGATAGTTCCACCATAACATCATGTCTCTTCCAAAAGTGTTCTTAACCTTTTGAGCATCCGCATTTGTAACTCCTTTAGGTACAACGTCTTGACCTGTCCACATTACTTCTATTTCTTTATCTAATGTGCTGGCGAAGTTTTTTGTATATTCCTTAGCATTATCTCCATCGTACATTGAAGTACCCCAGTATTGAACTGGAACAGTAATTAATGGAGTAACTTGCCCATCTGGATTATCCTTATTCTCTGCATTTTTCTTTTGAATAAATTCTCTATTAAATCTATTTAAAACTTCTGCTTGCTTTGTACCATTTTGATTTTGGATATCATCCCAAAGAATTGAGAAACTTCTAACACCCATATTATATAAAGCTTCTGATTTATTTATTAAAGCTTGGAAATCTTCTTCTATTTCCTCTGCTGTTCCATCTGTTCCTTCTTCAAGTTTGATATCTAGACCTGGGGATATTGCAAAAACAAAGTCTACCTTATTTTCTTTAGCTGTATCTATAAGTTCTTTCATTCTTGCTAAATCCTCTTGTGGATATGGTTCTCTCCACTTATCTCTGTGATATGGATCATCCTTTGGAGCATAAATATAAGCATTTAATTTATTTTCTCCATATAATTTGAATTGATCTAATCTATCTTGATGAGACCATGGTGTACCATAGAATCCTTCTACTACTGCTCTAATCTTCATAGATGGTTCATCTCTGATAATTACTTCATCAGCAGTTGTCTTTTCATTTTCTTTAGTAAGAATTTGCTTTAAGGTTTGAACTCCATAGTATGTACCTCTTTCATCCTTACCTGATATTACAACTTGATCTCCATCTTCCTTATCTTTAGTTGCTAATACATATCCTTCATCTGTTAGAGATTCACTGCCTTCTAAAGACATAGATGCTAAAGCATCATTTAGTTCAGGAATGTTATCATCACTTTCTCCAATATATATAGTTGTAACTCCTGGCACTTCCACATCGTTTACATTTATACCAAGGTTCTTAAGAATAGTCTTTAGTAAATTAACTGCTTCTGTATCTGCTTGATCTACTCCTATTAAGTTTACGCTATTATCAAAATCAATTTTCCCTTCACCTAATTTAACTTCCTTTGGCATTTGAGTGAATTTTAGATTTTGACTTACTCCTGCTTTACCTAATTCTTTTAAAACTCCTTCTGTTGCTGATACTGTTATAGGGGCGATATCTAGAGCTACTGTTGTTGCTAATAAAAGCCCTAGTGTTTGAATAAACTTTCTTTTCATTTGTTAATACACCTCCGCAAAATTAAAAAAAGCTAATACAATGTCTATATCCCCATTTATTCTGGGAATATAATTGTATTAGCTAATGCCTTCTTTTGAAGTAACACGCAATTTAATTTATATATTTAATTATCATTACAATTCTAATTATACATACAAGTCGAAATATGTCAACGTTTTCTTGTAAAAATATTCTTAAATTAGAATGTTTATAATATAATCAAATAAATTCATACTTTTCACCATATTCTGCACTTCTTTTTATAATTATTGTGATTTGAAGATTATAGTTTATCTTAATTCAAAATCATCTACTCTTATATTTTTCTAAAGAACACTTTTAGCTTTCCTTTTTGATAATCTCCACTCCAACCACATGGCCATCCCCCTGATAAATATGCTTCGAATATTTTCTCAAAAAAATTATTCTTTTTCCCCATTATAGCTCTGACTTTTATACAATTATTCCTGATAGGTTATTCTTTTTCTCTGTAAATAAACTTATATTTTCTAATTCCTTTAAACTTTCTTCAATTAAATCATGATTAATTCTAGACATTATTTGTTAAACCACCTTTCCCACAAATCAATAGTATAGTCACCATCCAGAATCTTTTACACTACTATTAAACTTATTATATATATCTTTTAACTCTATAATACTATAATCATTGTGAACAAATGGACTAATTTACTGACGTAGAAGATATTTCAATTGTCCAGCTGCAATTACATCATCTGATTTCCTAATAGTTGATGCTTTTTCCATCTCCTAAAACATAAATTAACCTTTTTAACTTCTTTCAATGCATTTTTAAAATTATACACTTAACTTATCTCTTTGATTATCTTTAGTGTTTTAAAGAATGATATCGGATTAGCCTTTGATGCATAAATTAATGGCGATTCATATCTATCCATTTCATATATTTCTACATGCTCATTATTAACATATTTGCTTAACAGCTGTAATAATTTTTGTTCATCTATTTTATTAAAATCACCTTTATTAACTGTTAATGTTATAAACTGAGAATTCCTTACTATCATTACATCATAATCAAAAGAAGCACTTTGAAAATCTTCTGGTAATGAAAACATTGAAATGTACTTAATTTCTTGACCACTTTTAATTTCATTAAGAACCTTTTTTTCATTTCTACTCAATTTCATTACTTTTCCAGAATTAAGCTTTTGAGTTCTTATTCCTACATAATTATAATCATATCCTAATGATTCAATTATTTTTTTAGCTTCTTCATACCACTCTTCCCATTTAAAATTATTATCAATATTTTTTCCATATATTGTGATTGATATTGTTTCTTTCTCCATATTCATATTCTCCTTATTATTTTATAGGCCTAACTTTTATTGTACCAGCTCTATCTCCAAATCTTCTTAAATCAAGTATTTTATCGGCAAGTCCATCATAAAAACCTCTTTGAGATGGAAAATATAAATTCCCTAATTCCTCATCCTCATTAATTAGCTCAATAGCACTATTTATAAATCTTTCCGCATTAATCAAGGTATTTCTTATATTTTCTATTGCAGTGGAGGCTGTATTTGCTTTTGATTTAGTTGCTTCTTCTTCTATAATAAACTTTGACATTATACACCCATCTTTCACTTCTCCATTTTCCTTATATTGTTAATATTAGCATTAACTTGTTTAATTGTAAATCTAGCCAATTCTTTAATCATATGTGATATATCCATGCTTAAAATAAGAGCTGATTGTTTCTGATTACATATGTACTATCTATATTTGATTAAAATTAAAGAGCTAAATGTATGATTAAACATACATTTAGCTCTTTAATTTTTCACGCATACCTATTACATCATAGATATAACAATAGGTATTATCATTAAAATAACTGGAACTATTATTGGTAACATCCAGAAGATTCCTTGTATTAAGAATGATCCCTTTCCACTATTTATATTCTCATTTTCTCTCTTATAAAATTCCTTCTTACTATCATCTAATTCGAAATCATATTCATATACATTAGAACCTAAAAATACAAATCCTAAAACTCCAAGTATTGTTATCATTAACCCTAATGGATCCTTTCCAATCTGTAATAAGACTCCATATAATGTAGGCCAGAACATGTACCATAGAAACTTAAATCTCATAGCATTAATAATCTTATTATCTTTTTTATCTGGCTTATCTATTGAAATTTCTATTTCTGTCTTACAACTTTCATATAACCTTCTACATTCATCACAAGATTCAAAATGCTCTTCTATTAATTTATTTGTCTCTTCCATAGTAAGTCCTTCTGAATAATTTGGAAGCAAGTCCTGTACAACAAAACAATTTAATTCCTTCATTACAATTCCTCCTTTAAATCTTGTACTAATTTGCACTTATACCTCATGAAGGTTACCCTTGCCCAACTCTCTGTTTTGTTGAGTATAATTGCAATTTCTCTAAAAGTAATATCATTTACAAGGCGTAATACCATTAGTGAACGATAGGGTTCTTCTAATTTATCAATATAATTTAAAATCTCTTCTACCTTCTCTTTATTTTCGTAATTATCGTATATATTATCTTTAATTTGCAGACCCTCATCTAATGGAACTGTTGATTTACTCTTTTTCAGGTAGTGAAAATATTCATGCCGTGCAATTGTAAATATCCATGTTTTTAGAGATGAGTTACCTTTAAAAGTAGCAATTCCATTCATAACTTTCATAAAAGTATTCTGCAGTATATCTTCAGCTATATCTGGATTACGACTCATAGAAAGTAAATAATGATAAACATCATCAGAGTAGGTATAGTAAATTGTTTCTATTTCATCTTGTATATGCATTACCTTCACCCCCTTATACTAGATTAGAGTAATAAAAAATAGAAATTGTTACATTGTCTTAAAATAATTATAACTTATTTAGCTTAACATATAAAAAAAGCTCAATGTAAGTTTTAAACCTACATTGAGCTTTATGAATTAATCTAAACAAAAGTTTAAATTACTTGTTCATTCCTTCTTCTATAGCAACTGCAACAGCAACAGTAGCTCCAACCATTGGATTGTTACCCATTCCGATTAGACCCATCATTTCTACGTGAGCAGGAACTGATGATGAACCAGCGAATTGTGCATCTGAGTGCATTCTTCCCATAGTATCAGTCATACCGTATGAAGCTGGACCTGCAGCCATGTTATCTGGGTGAAGAGTTCTACCAGTACCACCACCTGATGCTACTGAGAAGTACTTCTTGCCTTCTTGCATACATTCTTTCTTGTATGTTCCAGCTACTGGATGTTGGAATCTAGTTGGGTTAGTTGAGTTACCAGTGATTGATACGTCAACACCTTCTAAATGCATTATTGCAACACCTTCTCTAACGTCGTTTGAACCGTAGCATCTAACCTTAGCTCTGTCTCCGTTTGAGTAAGCCTTTTCTCTAACAACCTTAACTTCACCAGTGTAGAAGTCGAAGCTTGTTTCAACATATGTGAAACCATTGATTCTTGAAATTATCATAGCAGCATCTTTTCCAAGACCGTTTAAGATAACTCTTAATGGTTCTTTTCTTACTTTGTTAGCTTTTTCAGCTATCTTTATAGCACCTTCAGCAGCAGCGAATGATTCGTGACCTGCTAAGAATGCGAAACACTTAGTTTCTTCTCTTAAAAGCATAGCTCCTAAGTTTCCGTGTCCTATTCCAACTAATCTATCGTCTGCAACAGATCCTGGAATACAGAAAGCTTGTAAACCTTCTCCGATTGCTTCAGCAGCATCAGCAGCCTTCTTGCAACCCTTCTTTATAGCTATAGCAGCACCTAAAGTGTAAGCCCATCCAGCATTTTCAAATGCGATTGGTTGAGTTTCCTTAGTTATTGTATATGGATCAATCCCTATTGATTCACAAACTGCTTTAGCATCTTCCATAGTCTTCATTCCGTACTTTTCTAGTACCGGAGTGATTTGTCCTATTCTTCTTTCATAACTTTCAAATAATGGCATGATTATTCCTCCTTATCAATTAATTATTCGTGTCTTGGGTCAACTAGCTTAACTGCATCGTCAACTCTACCGTATTGTCCTGATGCTTTTTCTAAAGCTTCAGTTGCGTCCATTCCCTTACCGATCATTTCCATCATTTTACCTAAGTGAACGAACTTATATCCTGTAATTTCATTATCTTCATCTAATGCAAGCTTTGTTACATATCCTTCAGCCATTTCTAAGTATCTAGGTCCCTTAGCAACTGTTCCGTACATAGTACCAACTTGTGATCTAAGACCCTTTCCTAAGTCCTCAAGACCTGCTCCGATAGGTAGTCCACCTTCTGAGAAAGCTGTTTGAGTTCTTCCGTATACAATTTGTAAGAATAATTCTCTCATAGCTGTGTTTATAGCATCACAAACTAAGTCTGTGTTTAATGCTTCTAAAATAGTCTTTCCAGGTAAGATTTCTGAAGCCATAGCTGCAGAGTGAGTCATTCCTGAACATCCTATTGTTTCAACTAATGCTTCTTCAATGATCCCATCTTTAACGTTAAGAGTTAATTTACAAGCTCCTTGTTGTGGTGCACACCAACCAACTCCGTGAGTTAAACCTGAAATATCCTTTACTTCTTTAGCTAATACCCACTTACCTTCTTCAGGTATTGGTGCTGGTCCATGATTTGGGCCTTTAGCAATTACACACATTTCTTCAACTTCTCTTGAATACATCATATTGTTTTCTCCTCCCTAATTATTATAGCTTTTTCGCAAACTATATTATATACTAGGTCAAAAATTGTCCCACTAGGGGTAATTTCATCCTAACATCTATTCTAGCAAATGAAGACCTTTCCTACAACCTAATATTAATAAAAAAATGGATTTTTAAGTAGAAAAATTTCTCTATTGAATTATTTTTCTACTTATGGTAATATGGTTTTACAAAATAATATGCCGCTGTGGCGGAATGGCAGACGCACATGACTCAAAATCATGCGGGAGACCATGTGGGTTCGAGTCCCACCAGCGGCACCAAACAATTTTAACTACAATTTGTGAAACTTTATAAGTAAAAAAACCTCTGAATTTCAGAGGTTTTTTTATTTTTTCACTAATTGTATTTTATGTTTTTCTATATTTATATAACTTATGTGTTAAAAGTCTTATAATTATTTTTTCTTTCTATTCTCATTAAAATATACATCAACTATGAGTTAGTCTTATGTAATTCATCCCTATCATATAGTTCCTCAAATGTTAATCCTGTTAAATTTAAATCATTAATCCTATTCTTAAAATCATCATTTACATATGTGCCTCCTGGCATTATTATATTATTTAATTTTAATTTAAATATAGGGTTATTTAAAACATCATCTGTAAAAACATACTTATCTACTCCAGCAATAAACTTATTTAAATATACCCTAAGAACTGATTTTTCATAATCTATTCCTTCAATACACTCAAGTATATTCGATAAATATAACTCTTCTCCATCTTCATCATTAATCACCTTCAAAAATTGTATCTTTCCCGGAAAATACTTTTCTAATGATACTTTTGCTTTCTCATCAGCAATAAAGCAACCTACTATAGACCATAAATGAGATATATTCCCTGTATGATTTATCTCCTTTTCTTTTCTAATTTTTATAGGTTCCCAGTCATCTATAGCTATCCCTCTATTAATGGATTCATCTATACTTTCTTTAATATTTTCATCTTTAATAAAATACCCAGTATATTTATCACAATCGCATCTCATATTCCATATTTTCATATATCTCCTTGCTCCTTTCTCCTAATTATGAACTTGTAACTTATCATCCAACATATCTGCCTTTATATTGCTTAGTTCCTAAGATATAATCATTTTAGTAGTAACCTTATCAAATACCAATTTACTAATTATACTTACAATATTATTTATCCTAACACTTACATTATCATAATATTTTGATGAATATCCATCACTATATATACCTAATTGCATTAAATTTCAATATTTATATGATATTAAATAAAAATAGAGGTTTTAAATAAAAAATTAAAAGAATCAAAGATATTATAATTCCTTAAAAATATAATATCCTAGATTCTTAACTTTATCTTATCTATCACATAGTTTGTATTTTTAAACTATTAGCCTCTTATATACTAATCCTTTAATCTACTATGAAAGCTGAATTCACAAATCTTGCAGTATTACCGCTAGCATCTACCACATAAATATCATATAGATATGCACTATGCTCTAGCTTGTTAAAGTAAACCTCATTATCTAATTTTGCTAATGAATAAGTTTTGGCATTAATTATTCCACTCTTCTTAGCAGCCCACACCTCATCCGTCACAAGATCTCTTATTTGTACTTCTACCACCATTATATTAGAGGTTGAAGAAACTGTTCCGTAAATTGAATGTGCTTGCCCTTTATTCAGTACCTTTGGTGGTGCATTGTAATTACTCAATTTTATACTTGAAGCACCCTTCTTCACCTCAAATTCTTCCCTAAGTACAATACGTTCTTTGTTATAATATGAGTCTGTGGCATAAACTTCATAAGTATATTTACCAACCTCAAGATTATCGAATTCAACATATGCATCAAGGTTAGCTAAGGAAAATGAATTAGTATTTGTTTTAGCAAATCCACCTGTACATACTTTTTTATTCTTATCCAAAACTCTTACCCCTACGGATTTAATAGTAACTCCAGACACAACATTACCTTTTATAGAGAATGTCTTCCCATAAGGAATATATTTACTTGGATAATTATATTTGTCTATAGTCAACATTGACAAATAAATATATTTTCCTCTAGATACAGGTAGTTCGCTAATCTGCTTTACCTCATTAGAATAATTATTAGCTTCAAAATCATTTAATACATTTGTATCTGCGCCTAATATCTTAGCCTTGACAGGTACTACATTTATTAACGTTATAATTAATATTAACGATAATAAGCACTTTACTACTCTTTTAATTTTCATTTTTACCCCCAATTTTTACATATTTTGTATTATATTGAAGTATAAGTATATACTTAATTGTATTAAATTTCAATATTTAAGATGATATTAAAAAAAATTGAGGTTTTTAAATGAAAAAATAAAAGAATCCATGATATTATAATTTCTTAACAATATAATATTCTAGATTCTTAACTTTTTAATTCCTTCTATTGTAAAAGTAAATTAATTATCTTCTAAATTACTAATTACTTCATCAAGAGGTATTACATTTGCAAAGCGCTTGTTCCATATATTATAATTATAAAACTCATAAAGTTTCTCACCAGGTAGATACTCATTACTAAAAGTTGTATTTGTTCCTTCTGGGATGATTATTTTGTATCCATTATCAAAGGCACTTTTGCAAGTAGCATCAATACAATATTCTGTTTGAAGTCCAACTAATATTATTGTATTTATCCCCTTACTATCTAAGTATTCCTTTAAATCAGTTTTATGAAAAGCACTATTATACTCCTTATCAAAAACTCTCTCATTCTTATTAGGTGCTACATCATCATAAACTTGCCATCCATCAGTACCCTTCTCTAATTCTTCGCCCTTCCCATCATCATGACAAATATATATAACTTCCTTTTCATTACTTCTTGCAGCAGAAATAAGTTTTTTAATATTATCTATTACCTTGTCTTCATTATAGGGACCTTTTTTAACTAATGCCTTTTGAACATCCACAATTAACAAAACACTTTTATTCATATACTTATCTTCCCTCTCACATCTAAAAATTTACTTATTTTCTTAAAGTTGTTATACTCATTATATATCAATTTAATGTTGAAATGTGAAATTAATTCGTCAGTTTCTATTTTAGAATTAAAGGATTTTTACTTTATGTTTGATGAAATAGATTTGAAGATTATAGATATACTTCTGCAATAAAATAGTCTTAGCCAATTAAATTAAATGGCTAAGACTAAAAAACTTACATATACTAATATCTTAATTAATCCCTATTTCTTCTTTACTGGAATCCAAACTTCGCTATAATAATTTTCATCTAAAATTCCTTTTTCATACTCACTTGGATCACCATACATCTCTATATTATACCCTGCAGCAATCTCGTAATCTCTACAGTTTGGTAACCACTCTGAAAATATTTTCTTATTGGTATCTTGAATTGCTGATGGACTTGGTCCATTGCAAGGGAAAACAGCCCAGGTAAACTTAGGTATTGTTTTAACTATATAACCTTCCATACCTTCTTTCTCTTTTGAATAATCATCTGCAATAAGGTACTCAAATTCATTTCCACTCATTTCTTCATCAATGTTAATACCATACATTCCGCATATCTCCTTTTGCTTTCCTTTAGAAATATGCTCATTCCAGAATGAAGGTACCTCCATAAATGCAGAATCATATTTAAATTTCCCATAAGCTCCTATAACCTTAAATGCATCTTTCTCAACTATTTTATAATCCATAATATATCCACCTTCCAATGAAAATTTGATTTTAAGGGGAACAAAGGACTTTATCATTGCACCCTCTTTACGAACTGAAGATGGTGTAACTCCATGAAATCTTGTAAAAGCTTTAGTAAAACTATCTGGAGAATCATATCCATACTTTATTGCAATATCTATTATTTTTCCATTAGTAGATAAAACCTCACTGCCGGCAAGTGCAAGTCTTCTTCTCTTAATGTACTCATTTAAAGAATAGCCGCATAATATTCCAAATCCTTTTTGAAAATAAAAAGGAGAAATATTAACCCTATCTGCAATTTCATTCATGGATAAATCCTCGGTAATATTTTCTTCAATATAAACAATAGCTTCTCTAATACTTTCAATCCATTCCATACTTTTTACCTCTCTTCCAATTCCTTAATCTAATCTTATCACCATGAAAGTTTGACATCCCGACTTTTTAAGTTTTCTTTTGTCCTATAATCATTATACAAAAAAGTGGACAATATAATCTCTATGTAAATATATTAACACTATTCATAATAAAGCAAATTATCTTACAGTCTGTTTTAGCCATTAATGGAAGTAATGTTGAAAATCCCCACCTTACATCTCTTTCGTCATCTTCAAAACCATTTCTAGCATCTACAATAAAATTACTTCCTTTATTCTTAGCCAATAAATCAGATGCAAAAATAGTTGGCTTTCTATAGTTATCTAAATATGCAGCCCCCTTCCAAGTAAGTAAAACAATATTATCTTCCGTTATATACTTTACGTTGCAAAACTCTGAATTATATTCTTCCCCCCTGTACCCCTCCTTAAATATCAACTTCTATTCATAACCTTTGTATTATCTACTAAATACCTTCTATTCAATAAAACCCTTCTTATGTTTCTGCATTTTCCAAAAACTTACTAAAATAATTATAACACAAGCCAATGATACTATTTATATCATTGGCTTGATTTTGATATATTGACCCGTTAGGATTTTCAATCCTAAGTCAGTAAAGAATTGATTTTTTAGTGTATTATTTAATTCTGCACTATTACTAGAATTAAATTTAAGTTTTCGTTTGCTTTTATAAAATTTGTTATATTTTCGTTGCCCATCCTGGACACAGCAAAAGGAGCAGCATCAAAATAACTATTGATACTGCTCCTTTTCGATTAAAAATGTTGAAATGATATAGGATCTCGTATAATACTTCCAAGAGATGCTACTCCCGTAGTATGCATACAATGATCCCAAAGACTTACCGTTATGATTTGATCATTCTCATGGGTTTTAAAGTAATATTCACAGGTATTAGTGCTCATAAAAGCAATATATTTCGTATAATCATATGTTCCTCTATCCGTTATAACAATTCCCTTTGGAATAGAAACACTATTCATTATATGAAAACATGAGATAATTGTTTCTGATCTATCTCTGGGAACTTGTACATGGGTTTTTAAAAATGCTGTCCGAACAAAACGCTCAGGAGAGGTAAATCCTCCTGGAAGAAGTCTGCTTCCTGTACCCTGCCCGAAAGGTTTTAAGGATACATCTTTCCAATAAGCTTCCTTTCTCTGCTCAATTGATAAATCCATATAATTTCTTAAATTAGTCATATGCCAGCTAAAATCAGGACTATTAGACATAACTCCTATTGGATTATTAATCATATTAAGACCTGTTTTAGTCTGTTCAATAACAACAGACTTACCACTTCTATCAGTAGCAATCCAATGTAATGGAGCTGCTATTTTAGTAACAGGATCTTCTTGACCTATTATACTTATATTTTTTAATAATCCCTTTAAATCATCTACTGAACTGCAAGACCCTAAAATATAATGTAGAAAATCTAAAGAACCAATTGGCTTTTTATCCTTAGTAGGTAAATCGTAATAAGCATAACCATTAAAATATAAAACTGCTGCAGCAAATCCTCTTTCATTTACCCCATCGAAAACACCTAATATATCATCGCTTTCTTGACCAATACAAATAAAACTATAGCTATCAATGTACTTTTTCATTGTTACAGTGCTATACCACTGATTTTTTCTAGGTATTACATAAAGTCCTGCTTCAATTGGATAGGAAAAATCCATCGTTCTTCCAAAAAAGTTTTCTCCTTGCATAGATTCTAATGTAATAACCGTACACATACATAATCTCTCCAATGCTATAAATATCTTGATAACAATATATGTTTTTAGAATAGATACTATGCGTACTTTTTATTTAGAATGCTTACATACATGTTTTACAACAAGTTCATATAATGTTTTAACAGGTACTCCTGTTCCACCCTTAGGTGTACAATCATTTCCTTCATCTGTCCATGCAGTTCCTGCAATATCAAGATGTAACCATGGCTTATCTTGTACGAACTCTTCTATAAACATACCTGCTGTAATTGTTCCAGCATTACGTCCACCAACATTTTTAAGTTCTCCAACAGTACCTTTATATAACTTTTTAAAGCACTTATCATTTGGAAGTCTCCAGAATTTTTCTCCGCTTCTCTTTGCTGCTACAAGTAGCTCATCATAAAAAGCATCATTGTTACCTACTACTCCTGTTATTTCAGTACCTAGTGCTACTAGCACTGCTCCTGTAAGAGTTGCTACATCTACTACTTTTTCTACCTTTTCTTTTTCAATAATATAAGTAATAGCGTCAGCTAATGTTAATCTACCTTCTGCATCTGTATTTAATACTTCTATAGTCTTTCCTGCCATAGACCCAATAATATCTCCTGGCTTATAGCTTCCACCTGAAATAGCATTTTCACAAGATGCTACTACTGCTATTACATTCTTTTCTGCTTTATTCTTTGCTAAGGCTTGCATTGTTCCAATAACAGCAGCTGCTCCACCCATGTCACTTTTCATAGTGTCCATAGATCCTGATGGTTTAAGAGAATATCCACCTGTATCAAAAGTAAGACCCTTACCTACAAGTCCGATTTTTTCATTACTCTTAGGATTACCAATATATCTCATGACAATTAATTTTGGTTTATGAATAGATCCCTTTGCAACCTCTAAGAATGCCTTCATTCCTAATTCTTCTATTTCATTTTCATCAAATATTTCTACTTCAAATCCACTTTCTTTTCCAGCTAAAACTGCACGTTCTGCTAATATTTCTGGATACAATATGTTAGCAGGTTCATTTACAAGGTCACGAGCTAGAATCACACCATCCATAACATTACTAGCTTCAGCTATTTTTGCTCTCATCTTTTCTGCCTTTTCCTTTGGTGCACCCAATATAGTTACATCTGGATTATAGCTTTCTTTGCCTTTATTATACTTACTGAATTTATAGCCTGCCAGTTTAACCCCTTCTACTATAGCTTTTGTAGTACCTCCTGTACATAAATCTTTAACTTTTATAAAGTTTATACCAAGGTTATCTACCTTTAATTTTTCTGCTTGTTTTATAGCCTTAGCAACTGCATTTACAAAGTCTTCTCTTTCTAACTCTTCATACTTTCCTAAGCCCACATATATTTCATAATTAAAGTCATTAGTAGTTCTATAAAATACTTGTTCACTTTTTCCCTCAAATACCTTTTTTGACTTTAATTTCTCTAAAACCTTATTATCTATTTGTTGATCCTCATATACCAAAGTCACAGAACATTGTAAACTTTCAACCTTTATATCTTTTACTTCTATCATCTTATGATTCCTCCTTTATTACTTAATAGTAATTATTACATATTATACCACACTTTTTAATACTTGTTAAAGTATTCTTTTATATATTTTTATTTCGACCTTATTACCCTTCTCCATTATGTCATATTTCTAAATATCTCAAATACATCTAAGATTCCATAACCCCACTGAGGATTTGGGTATATATCTCCTTTTCTTTGATATGTTCCTCTATCAATATATGCCTTAAGAGTTTGTGCAAAAAGATATCTATTATTCCCATTGACTACTCCCCACTCAAATAACAAGGCACATACTCCTGTAACTACTGCTGCTGATACTGCTGTACCACTTACCGACGTCAATTTATTATTTTTTGTTACTGTTAAAACCTTAACTCCTGGTGCTGCTACATCAATCCTATCTATATAATCATCTAAACTTGCTACCCCTGAAAAGTTAACTATATTATTATTCATCTGATTATAAGCTGCTGCTGATACTAGATATCTTGAATTCGATGGATTAGTGCTGGTACCATATGGGTCAAATGGTCTAAACCTTGTTTCTCCAAGTGTAATTCCTTTTTGAGGTAACCAAGCATTAAAGATTCCATCTGAAATTAATCTTCCTGTTAGTCTAAACTGCCATATACCAGGAACTATATTCTCAAAAATTATCCGTATTAATTCATCTCCAGATGTTAATTCCGGCATGAAATATTTTATTGTAACTCTAGTATCTTCAAATATATAATTATAACTTCCTGAGGTTTTTAATAGAGTTGGACTTCTACCTGTACTTTCTCCAGATGGAGAAATTACTTCTAATGTCATTATATTAGGAACATCTATCCATATTTCTGTTTCAAGATATTTTTGCGGTTTATCCACATCTAGCTGTATGGTTTTCATTTCCCCCTCTGCATTTATAACTCCAAATGTATGACCTCCGTTAGCACCTTCATTTCCTGTTCCTGAAATAACTACTATTCCCATACTCATTGCAATTGACTCTATATATTCTTCAAGTAATCCACTACCTTTATGATTTCCTGAGTTAGTTTCCAAAGGAAAATATATTGATAATGGCTTTCTTCTTTCGATGCCATATTCATATAAAAACTTCAAGGATATAATAATAGAGGTTAAGTTATATATTGGAATTTCTATTCCATATCTTTTTTTTAGGTTCTGTGCCTCTATTAGCTTTACAACTATAAAGCTACATTTTGGTGACATTCCCTTAAAATTTAACTTTTTATTATCTCCACCTATTACAGAAGCCATGCTTGTTCCATATCCAGTATCATCTTTGCTTGGGACTATACTATATGGATCTCCTCCATTTCTATGAACTCTAATAGCTTCATTTATTTTATCCCTTGTATAATAACTACCATATGCAGTATTCGGGTGTCTATTATCTTCCTTTGATAATATTGTTTGATCCCAAATACCTTCAATTCTTGTCATACCATTTTCATCCATGAATGTTTCAGATATATAATCAATTCCTGTTCCAATGAGGGCAACAATAGTTCCCTCTCCTGTTAACTTAAGTGGAGAATCAAAGATTACTGCTTTCGGCTTTTCACTTGAAACTAAATCTATATCTTGCAAAGTATAATATGCTGAAAAAGCAACAAATATAATAGATGGAAATATTCCATAATTATCTTCTAAATCTATATCCGATTTCGTTGATATTATTGCATATTTTTCATCCACTATTGTTACATAGTATTCAGGATATCTTAATATATCCCCTTCAATATCCCCTTGATATTGAACCATGTAATGTTTATATACTTCATCCATAAAAACAAATTCTGGCACAGCATTATTCGCCATATTGGTTAGCCTCCTTATTCTCAGGCATTCTTATAAATAAATCCCCAATATAATATCCATCCTCTTCCTCATTGCTACTTCTACTTATATCCTCATATAAACCACCAATAAATTTAAAAATCCCAACTAAATCTAATACTCCATAGCCAACTTCTCTATTTGGATAAGTAAACTCCTTACGCCTTTTAGCCCCATACATAAGATATGACCTTATAGTTGTAGAATACATAGTTAAATCATTCTTATCAGTTATACCCCATTGTAATAATAAGCAGCATACACCACCAACTACTGCTGTAGCTGCTGAACTTCCGGAAAAGGTTGTAACCCCTCCCAGGGCTTTTGTTGTTAATATATTTATTCCAGATGTTGTTATGTCAGGATTTATTAAATTATTGGAATTAAATCCTCTACCTGATTCAAGTATTCCTGTACTTTTCTCATTATTATAATAAGATACAGTTATTACTTTTCTAGCTGTAGAAGGTATTGTTAATGTAATATATGGATCTGGTTCTAAAAATGCTGTTCCTTCTGGTAAAACTTCTTTAGGTGGTAACCATATGTCGTACCTTCCATTAACTATATAATCCCCTCTTAATTGTATTTTCCATATTCCAATACTTAAATTTGCTAAATCTACAATTATTGCTTGATTACCTGTAAAATGTTCAGGTATAAAATGATATATTTTTAAAACTGTATTTGTAAAAACAAATTTTCTTTCTTCAATATTCCTTATTTTAGGTGGAATAAATTCAGAGGACTCGCCTGTTGGGGATATTATATTTATAGCCATCTTATTAGGTCTACGTACCCAAACTGTAAATGAAAGCTCATACATCTTTTTTGTTATATTTAATTCAATTGTTCTAATATCTCCTGTGTTTCTAATATAGCCAGATGCATGACCTGCTGCAGTACCTTGATTACCTGTGCCAGCAACTGTTATAACTCCTCTTAAATTTCCTATATCAGTTATGTATCTAGATATTAAATTATTTCCATCATGGCTACCTTCAGTAGTTCCAACTCCTAAACAGATTACTATTGGTTTTCCTACCTTTAATGAATAGTTCTTCAAATATTCTATACCTGCTAATATTTCTGATGCATTGTATGCTGGTTTTTCTGCCACTCCATTTTCTCTCATAAGTTTTTTGTAATTAAGGGACTCCAGCGCCTTTACCACTACAAATTCACAATCTGGCGCTATACCTAGAAGATCTTTATTAAATCCTCTTGCTCCAATAATACTTGCCATTTTTGTTCCATGACCTACCTCATCCTTTGAAGGCACTGCCACATATGGATCTCCACTCCTCTTAGCTATATTTATAGCTTTATTAATATCTTCACTTGTATAGATTTCACCAATATATACTGACTCACTTTTTCCAGTAGAAATTGATTGATCCCATATACTTTGAATTCTTGTTGTTCCATCTTCCCTCATGAATTCTTTATTTAAATAGTCTATTCCTGTATCCACAATACCAACAAGTACCCCCCTCCCTGTGAGATTCAAGTAGGGGTTTTCCTTCATTTTATAGATTTCATCTATATTTGTTGGTGATACCTCCTGTAATACATACTGACTTCTAGGCTCAAAAAAAACTATACTTGTCATATCATTTATAAGCCTACTTATATTCTCACTAGAAACAGAAACTACCCCTAGCCTTTCTGTTAATATATCCCCACAGGCATAATCTAATTTATCTATTTCCTCTTTAAAGTTTCCTCTGTACTCTATCAAATAATTTGGTGAATTCTCACTATAATAGTTCTCATTGCATTTGCTACCCTTTGCCATGATCTTCCCCTTAATTTTACTCAGTACTATTTATATTATACTTTTGTATATAATATAACATCTTGAGTATGGAGGCAGAAATAGGTTGATTCCTTGATACTATTGCTGGATATATTACTTATATATTCAATTTTCTATGTACTATTCTAAATAATATATTATTAAAAAACTCTCAAATTTCCCCTCTTTATTCCCTCTTCCAATAACTCTTTAAATTCCTTCCACGAAATGTATTCCCCTCCCATACTTTCAAGATGCTCTGTATGGAATTGACAATCTAAAAACTTAAATCCTTCTCTTTCAAGCTTTTTGCATAAATAAATCAAAGCTATTTTAGAACCACTAGGTATCTTAGAAAACATACTCTCACCAAAGAAACATTTACCAAGCCTTACTCCATAAATTCCACCAACTAATTCATTATCTCTATAGACCTCAACAGAATCTGCAAAGCCTCTCTTATGTAAATTAATATAAGCTTCCCTAATTTCATCTGTTATCCAAGTTCCTTCAGCACTCTCACGAAGTTCTTTACAATTTGATATTACTCCATGGAAATTCTCATTATATTTGATTTCAAAATCCCCTTTATTTAAAAGCCTTTTCATACTTTTAGATACATGTATATTTTCAGGCCTTATAATATACCTTTCCTTAGGACACCACCAAAGTATTTCTTCTCCTGGATTATACCAAGGAAATATTCCATTACTATAAGCTAAAATTAATCTTTCTATTGAAAGATCTCCTCCAACAGCAAGTAATCCATCTTCTTCACCAAGCTCTGGATTTGGAAATATAATTCTTTCATCAAGTCCATAAATCGCCATATGTGCTCCTCCTTTTCCCTACTAATTCTAATTAATTTATTTCTTTATCCTATGTAAAATACTATACATATTCCTTAAATTATTTAAATTCAACTTCGATTATATCATCCTGACTTTTAATTTAATAATATCAATTTCAATACTATCATCTTTCCTTCCTATGCTATAATAATTAAAAATATATAACTATCAAAGTTACAATAAATGAAAGGATATAATTATGGAAAAATACATTTCAAATATAGATACCCCTAAAATAAGTATTGCCCCAATGGTTGATAAAACCAACAGGCATTTTAGATATTTTACTAGACTTATGACTAAAGGTGCTCTCCTTTACACAGAAATGGTTACAGCCCAAGCTATAATTAATGGTGATAGAGATAAAATATTATACTTTAATAAAGAAGAAGGTGATGTTGCACTTCAAATTGCAGCCTCTACTCCAGAGGATGCTTACAAAGCAGTTAAACTAGCTGAAGATTATAATTATAAGGAAGTTAATTTAAACTGTGGATGTCCATCTGATAGGGTTTCAGGGAACTTAATGGGAGCAGCTTTAATGTCTTCTAAAGAATTAGTATATGAAATACTATCTGCAATGAAGGAAGCTACAAATAAACCTGTAACTATTAAGCATAGAATTGGTATTGATGGAACTGGTGTAGTGGAAGATAAGAATAGCAAAATAATTATGGAAGGTTATGAAGACTTATTAGAATTTTTAGATACAGTATCTAAAGCTAAAGCCGACAGATATACTATTCATGCCCGTTCTGCTATATTGAAAGGATTAAGTCCAAAGGATAATAGAGAAATACCACCCCTTAATTATGATATGGTTTATAGACTAAAAAAAGATTTTAACTATTTAAATATAGAAATTAACGGTGGTTTTAAAACATTAGATTCAATTAAGGATGCACTTACAAAAGTAGATGCTGTAATGCTTGGAAGAGTTGCTTATGAAAATTGCTATCTTCTAGCTCACTTAGATAATCTTATTAATGAGGCTTTCCATGATAATATTATCTCAAGAGGTGAATTAATTAAAGCTTATATCCCTTATGTTATTGATGAGTTGGAAAAGGATACTAGTGTCCATACTTTAATTGCTCCTCTTCAAAGCTTATTTCAAGGTCAAAGAGGTAGTAAGATTTATAGGCAATTACTATCTTCATCAGCAATAAAAAAAGATACTATTATAAATACACTAAATTCAGTACTTGAAGAAATGCCAGAATCAATACTTTGGGAAAATAAAGACTTGTAGAACTTTATTTAAATAAAATTAAAGGACAGTAGATATTTGTGTAAAACAAACTTTCTACTGTCTCTTTTTTGTAGATTATTACCTTATTTACTGATGTTTTAAATTTACTATAATAATTCTTTAGCTAGTAATTTATATGTTCTAAGTTTTGCTTCCATTGAATAATTTACTCCAACAATCATAGCTTCATCAATGCCATACTTTTCTTCGTTGCTTCTTAATATATCAGCAATTTCTTTTGAAGATCCTACTAACATACGATTACGATTAGCTTGAATTCTCATCTTATCTATTTCACTATAAGAATAACTTAATGCTTCTTCTGGGGATACAAGGGAACCTGAAATACCTTTTCCTATATTTAAAAACATTAGATCAAGGCTTGCTGCTTCAAATTCTGCTTCATCCTTTGTCTCTGCTGCTACAACAGAATACCCAATATTTATTTGTGGTTTTTGCACAAATTCTGATGGAATAAAGCTTCTTCTATAATCATCAAAAACAGCTTCTTCTAATGTAGAACCAATAAAGTGAGCATAAGAATATCCAAGACCAAGTTTACCTGCTTGGACAGCACTGTTCCCACTTGAACCTAACATCCAAGCCTCAGGAAGAGGTGAACCTATAGGCCCTGCAAAAGTATTTTTATTTGAGTGGGTATTACTCATATACATTAATGTTTCTGATATCTTACTATATAAATTATGCATTTCAGGATTTTTCCCTTGAGCTAATGCAACCATAGACGCATAATCACCACCAGGTGCACGACCAATCCCTATGTCTATTCTGTTTGGATTCAAGGTACTAAGCATATTAAATACTTCTGCAACCTTATATGGAGAATAATGCATTAACATAACTCCTCCTGTTCCAACACGAATATTTTTTGTTACAGATGCTATATGTGCTACTAATATTTCTGGAGCTGTACAGGCTAATCCTTCGCTAGAATGATGCTCAGAGTACCATATTCTATGGTATCCCAATTCATCTGCAAACTTAGCTAGTTCTATTGAATTATTCAAAGTATCAATAGCTGAATTACCTTTTGATATTATTCCTTGATCTAAAACACTTAATTTCATAATTTAACTTCTCCTTCTATGGTTAAGAAAACTACTTCCATTGTGCAACTTTGTCAATTGGAAGACGTACAGATTTATAACCATTGTCACCTGCTTTTCCAATAGAAATAAGCATAACTGGTACATATCGATTCTTATCTAAATCAAATGCTTCTGCAATATTCTCCTTATCAAAACCACCTATTGGACATGTATCATATCCATGTGAACGTGCTACAAGCATTAATTGCATAGCTACAAGACCACCATCAATTAATACTGTCTCTCTATTTACCTGTGGATCTAATTTTGATGCAATGGATGAAATGAAGGACATTTGTTTTTCTTTAACCTCTAAAGGCATATATCCAAGTTCTACTGCTTTACTGTAAATTTCTTCACTATACTCAAAATTGTTAAGATCTCCAAATAAAGCTATTACTGCTGAAGATGTTTCAACTTGAAGCTTATTAAAACTTGCAAGTGGCCCGAGTTTTTCTTTTCCTTCATTACTTTCAATTACAAGAAAACGCCATGGTTGCATATTAACTGAAGAAGGAGCAAGTGTTGCTTCTTCAAGAATTTCTGCCATCTCTTCCTTGCTTATTTTTACACCTGTATCATAGTTACGAATTGAACGGCGTCCTCTTAAAATTTCTTTAAAATCATTTGTCATAATTTATTTTCTCCTTCTTATAAAATCCTTCTTAATTTTACTTTAATAACTTTTCAATATCCTCTTGAATTTTTAATGGCTTTACTGTAGGTCCATACCTTTTAACTACATTTCCTTCTGAATCAATAAGGAATTTTGTAAAGTTCCATTTAACTTCTTGACTTAGCAAACCTTTTTTCTCATTTTTTAAGAACTTATATAATGGATGTGCATTTTCTCCATTAACATCAATCTTTTGGAACATGCTAAATGTAACTCCATAATTTAAAGAGCAGAATTCTTGTATTTCTTCATTACTTCCTTTATCTTGGCTTGCAAATTGATTACAAGGAAAACCTAAAATTTCTAAACCTTCTTCTTTGTATCTCTTATTTAATTCTTCTAATTCAGCAAATTGTGGTGTTAAGCCGCATTTACTTGCTGTATTAACTATTAATATAACTTTTCCTTTAAAAGTGTTCATCTTAACTTCTTGTCCATTCATTTTTATTGCTGAATAATCATAGAATTTCATAGTTTTTATTTCCTTTCTTTAATTTCTTTGCATTTAGTTTAACTAAATTTAATTTAACTCAATTAATTATTTTAAAATTATAGAATTTGCTATATGCACCTTTAATTCTAAAATCAATTCTAATTAAAAGTATAGCTTAACAAATTCTTATTTGAATGTTGCTAATAAATTATCTAATAACCTTTTTAGTTCAGCAGCATCTTCAAGCTTTCCATGAAACTTACAGTACATTTTTTCTGGAACTTCAGTAATTTCATCCTTCATCTTTCTTCCTTTTTCAGTAAGCTCCACAACCACTACCCTATCATCATTTTTATCTCTATATTTATCTATTAAATCCATTGAAAGTAGCTTTTTTAATACAGGAGTAAGAGTTCCTGAATCTAAATGTAGTTTTTGTCCCATTTCCTTTACTGTTATCTTTTCATGCTCCCATACTACTAACATAGCAATATATTGAGTATATGTAAGTTCATATTTATCTAGCATTGGTTTATAAGTTTTTATTATTTCTCTTGAAACTGCATATAATGAAAAACATAATTGATTATCTAGTTTTATTTTCTCATATTTATCCATTACAAACCTCTTTTGATTTTTTTAAATTTAATTTAGCTCAATTGATTTATTGTTATATTATTCTTATTTCATCTTTTTGTCAAATATAAAATAATCCATAAGTTAATTCCTTTCCATTTTACTGCTATCATTAATAAGTAATTTAAAATTTTCTTCATCTAACTGTATTATATTTACTCTATCTGTGTTAATTTCAAACACATGATTTAGCTTATGATACAGTATTCTTACTTATAAAAATAGCCTTAGTCATTTATATTAACTGACTAAGACTATAAACCTCATTTAATTATGGTACGTTCAGAAATCACAATTCTAAATAGCAATAATGTCCATGCTTCTTTTTTAATAAAACCCTAATGCAATATAAAGGTTCATTAATGCAGATCCATCTTCATTACCTTAAAGATTTTTTGTATTACTATAATTAACATTTATATTTGATCCATATGTAAGAGCTTTAACTTCCTTATATTTTTGAAGATCTGTATAAAGTTCACTTGTATAAGGATTTCTCTTTGTTTTCACTACTTTATAAATCATATAAGCAAATACACCTATATTTGAAAGTAAAGCAACCAGACTAAATCCGAAAAGTGCAGTAGTATTATAGGTTGACGAAACTGCAAAAGTCCCTTTATCAATAAAGGCTGGGAATGTCTGAGCAAACATACACCATAATGCTAAGGTTTGTGCACGATGCTGTAGCCATGCTCCTTTTCCTATTGTAAAAGCACAAAGGGTTGGCGCTAAAAGTAATGCAAATCCGCAGTACCAAGCATGACCTGGAAGACAGTTATAAGTGTAAGCAAAATTCCAAAGGTCGTAAGCTATAATCCAAAACCACAACATATCCGGCCAAAGCATATCTTTGCTTCCATCTTTTGAAGTTTTCTTTCGTATACATATTCCTAACCAACCAGTGATAGCTATGATATTTAAAATACCAGCAATACCATTCATGAAATTCCATGGGCCACCAACTACATACATAGCATCATCAACTAAGATTCCACCACCTTTATATTGTATCCCAACCTGAAAATCACGGGCTACTGCTTCTAGTATGTTAATTGCAAGAATTATAGGTGGGAAACATAGTGCCCACTTCTTATCAGACAATCTCCACTCCTTACCTGTGGATTTGTTTTTCCCCTTAAGATGTCTAATACACCAAAATCCTATACATCCTGCAGTGGCAGAATAAACCTTTGCTAGATGAAACCAATCTGTATAAGTAGTATCTTTTAATACTGTAAACCATATTGCTGAAAGTATTATTGGTAAAATAGCAAAACAGAATAACCCAGCATATTTCCATCTGCGAGTTATTTCATTTAATGCAAATAGTATTACAAAAACTAGTATCCACACTCCCCAAACACTTAAGGTTGTTGCCCCTTCAGCATAATTAAAAACAAACATACATTATCCCCCTTAATCAAATATATTTATATTATTTTCAATTAAAGTGTACAATTTTCAGCAGTGCTCTTACAATAGACATTTAGCCTAAAGTGTCTGGTTTGAAGATGTGTAATTTACTCTGTTTCTTTATTTTTTATAAAAGCATCAACGGAGCGAGGGATGCTTCCATTTATCATTAGTCGAAGCTTTCTTAAAATAACCTCTGGTTCTTCTTTCATCCCTTCACTTACCCAATCCATCATGAGTCCATTAAAGACATGTCTATAAAAATTAACAATAAACAGTTGATCTTTATCCTGTAATTTTACATCTAAGTTATTTTCACATTCATCAACTACATAATTAAGTAGTTGATTTGAAAACTCAACAAAATACACCTTTGCTTCATTCCAATAAGATGATTTATAAATATGTAAAATCATTTTTGAATTTTTCTTAAGATAATGCATTGTAGCTAAAAAGCCATCATCCCAAGTTTCAAAAGTCTTATTTTGTGCAATTTCTGTAGCTAACTCTTCAAAAGTTATAAAGTTAAGGATGTCCATAATATCTTTAAAGTAATAGTAAAAAGTTTGTCTGTTAACTCCGCATTGATTACAAATTTCTTTTACTGTAACTTTGTCCATAGACTTATTATTTAATAAGTCCTTAAAGGAATTAATTATTTCTATTTTAGCATGATGCTTCATAAATATTTCTCCCATTATGTACCTATATAATTTTATTTATCAGATAGTTTATAATTATTTAAATTTATACTTTGTAGTTTTATTATATAATATCTAACCAATTTATTGATAACATAAAAATATATTTAAATTTTATATTATTTCTCTTGAAACTGCATATAATGAAAAATATAATTGATTATCTAGGTAAAACTATTTCATCAGTATTCATTCTTTTTTCTTCCATATTTTCATTATAATAAATAGATTCATATGATGTATTGATTTAAATAATAACATACTGAATACTTATATCCTAAATACAAATATCACAATGTCGTTATATTATCTCACGACACTATATTTAATGTTATAATTTTCCTATTATTAAATTATAAAAGGGGTTTTGAAATGATTGTAAAAGAGGATAGTATCAGTTTACTTAAAATTTTTGCTGCACTACTTGTTATAACTTTACATTGTGATTCTGTATATTGGTTTTTTAACTACGACGCTTTTAACTCAACCTTTATTTTTACTACCATAATCTCAGTATTAACGAGAGTTTGCGTTCCTCTATTTGTACTGGTTAGTGGTCGTTATCTTTTATCTAATTTGAATAATAGAACCGCAAAGGAATTTTACAAAACAAAATTACCTAGAATTTTAATACCTTTAGTCGCTTGGAATATAATATACTTGATTTTTAGATTAGGAACAGAACAAAATTTCACCTTAAAGCAAGGCTTAATAGAGACCGTAAAATTCGGTTCCTATTCACACCTTTGGTATCTCTATTTAATCCTTATGTTATATATCTTAACTCCATTAATAAATAAATTTATTAAAAATCTTACACCTAAAAAATTAATGATATTAACTATAAGTTTAATATCATTAGGTTCACTGGCTGAATTTATACGAACATTGACTGGATTTATAAATATTCCTATATATTATCCTGTGGAGTTTATTGGGTATTATTTAGCTGGGTATTCTTTAAAAGATTATAAAGTAAAGTTTAACAAAAAATATTTATTATTAGGCTATATTGGAATTGGTGTTTTAGGTGGTATTATTGCCCTCATTTTTGCTAACAATGGATACCGTACACTGTATATCTGGTTTCATATGAGTGTAAATCCAGTTACTATTATTGGTGCCATATCTTTATACCTCTATGCATCAAATTCTTCAGTAAAGAATTCAAAACTTGCTTCTTTATCAAAATACAACTTGGGAATTTACGCAATTCATCTTGGAATTCTCAATCTCTTGATGTTTAACATTACTAATCTGTCTATAACTGGGATAGTACTGTTAGATATATTAATTTATATTACAATTACCATTGTCCTTTCCATAGTATTAAGTATTCTCTTATATAAAAATAAATTTACACGACTGCTTGTAAGTTAAGTTTATAGTGTAAATAAGGACACTACTAAAGAACTGCCATGATAGATATCTATGTGTTAGACAAAGAGTAGTTTTGTAGAAAAAATAGTAGCTTATTAAAGTTACTATTTTTTTTTGATATTAATTTTCCAGTTTTATTAAAAACCTCATTTACTTATGATAGGTTTCTCCGTATCGGTATTAAGTGAGGTTAATTATATTATTAAAGTAAAAGCCCACAATATGAATACATAATATTATGAGCTTTATTATATAGGTAAAGGTCTATACCTTTTTTCTTATTGTATATGAACGTATTTTCGCCTCAACTACTGATTTTATTATGTTGTCCATAATAGTATCATAAGGTGCTTCCCTATCTGTAAATACAAATAAATATTTTTTCAATACAATAGGTATATTCCTCATCAGTTACTTTTCCTTGATTCAATATCTGACAGTATTTAGTATCTTTTATTACCTTCCTCGTCATATAAAACCTCCTATGTTTTTTGCAAAATATAAAAGCCTTAATCACCATTCTATTGGTAATTAAGGCTTTCATTCTGCAATATAATTTATTAGATTTTGTGGTGTTAATTCCATTGGAATCATTAATGATATGGCATAGTCATTATTGCATAGTATCAAGCTATTCATGAAAATTTCACTATTACTGCATAGTATCTTGTCCACAAATTCAACTATAACATCATCACAATCAACGTAGGTTTTTTCTTTATTTCTTGGTGGTCCTCTTTATTCTCTACAACTATTATTTATCCTCCATTATCTTCGTATTTGTTTCTATCTGCTCCGTATTCTGTATCTAGTATCTGCAATATGCCTTGGATGGTTTCTTGTACCTTCTGTGGCAGAACTTTAAGTCTTTCTTTTTCACTCAAATGACTAACCTCTATCATCGCTATTACCTCCCTTATAAATCAAAATGTTCTTACCACCTTTTGAGATAAGATCTATCAGCATAATAATATATATTTCAAAATAGCATTTAATGCTGAAATTTTATTTACTAATACTGTTATATACTAATTTATTATCAATTCAGATAATATTGGAAAACAATAGTAAACTTATGTTATAATTAATTTCTTACATTAATTATGAATTATGTAAAAATATGAGATAATAGTGGAATAATGGGTAATTTAGCATTTACAGTTAAAGAGGCTATTGAGTTTTCAAATAAAGGAGCTATTGAAGAATGGGTTCATTCATTTCTGACTACAGTTGGAGGGAATCAAGCCTTATCTGACGGATTAAAACTTGAAAAACGATATTGGGTAGATCCAATATTGATTAAACTTGACAGCTTAAAAAGGTGTATGAGTCCTGAACAATATATGGAATTTGTTGATTGGGTTGAAAATCGGGAAAAACATATACAATAATCCCAAAAACTAGTTAAATATTGATGGGATATGCCCCCATTAATAGTTCAAAATATAAATGGTGAATTAAGTATTAGAGACGGTAATCAACGATTAGAGGCTCTAAGAAGAGAAGGCTATGACGAATTTTGGTGATTATTTAGCATAGTGAAAAACAAGATAATTTAATAACTTTGCAAAAATAAACATTATTATTGTTTTTAGTAATACATGACATTTTATACTAGTAAATTACATCAACGAAGGGAATTTAATTATGAGTTATAAATTTGCAGTAGAAAACATAAATTATCAAGATTATGCCAGTGGAAGGGTTCTTTTTAATCAGCGTGGAACAACCTCATTTCCAGTAAGATTGGCAAGTGAAATATTTCAAAGGTGCAGACATATTATAAATAAAAAAGGAATAAATAGCCCTTATAAAATATATGACCCTTGCTGTGGAGGAGGATATTTGTTAACAACAATAGGCTACTTACATGGAGAACATATAAGCAAAATATTTGCCTCCGATATTGATGAAAGTGCAATAAAACTTGCTGAAAGAAATCTATCTTTATTGTCAATATTAGGCATAAAAGACCGTATAGAACAAATAAATAAAATGACTGCAGATTATGGTAAGTATTCTCATTTTGAAGCACTTGAAAGTGCATTTAGATTGCTAAGCATTTTAGAGAGTAAAAGTAATATTATAGGAACTAAATGCTTTATATCTGACTCTACTAAAAATATGGATAAATTAGATGGGTTAAATAATATAAATATAGTTATTACAGATTTGCCTTATGGAGATATAGTTCATTGGAGTAATATGCAGGATGAAAATGAAGCAACAATTCTATTGTTAGAGCATTTATTGCCTAAACTTGCAATTAATTCAGTAGTAGCAATTATATCAAAGGAAAAAATATCAATTAAACATGATAAGTATAAAAGATTAGAACATTTTAAAATAGGAAAACGCCATATAAATATTTTAACTCCCATATTGAATTCATAAATTTCTTAAAAGATGTGTCAAGGACTTACTTTATTACAGTAAGTCCTATTTTTTATGTCTATATAAACAGTATTATAAATAATTCTAAATTCATGCATAAGGAAAAAAATAATTTGATGTTTTCATGGCGAAGACGGGGTTTACCTTACCACTATACCTTTATCCAAATTTAGTAAAAACCTCATTTACTTATGGTACGCTTCTCCGTATCGCTACTAAGTGAGGTTTCTATTCCTATTTTTATTGTGATATATGAAGTATATTATAAACTACTCCTTTTTCTGATCTTACTTTACTTAAATCATCTATAAAATAAAATATACTATATTTCCATTTGTCAGGATTATAAATAACGATATACTCTGTATTATCAAATTTAGGCATATCTTTTTCTATTTTATATTTTACATTTTTTAAACTTTCTTGAGGGTTTATCTCTTTTGTTAATTCAAATATATATTTCGTATCCTTAAAATTGCCTGTTGTTGTATCAACTAATGGTATTTCTACATTTACTTGCTGCCATCCAAAGGAAGTTATTATATTATCATAAAATCCATCAAATAAAAATTTATTTAATCCATTGCTATCTTTCCAAATATATAAAGGACAATAACTATTTTGTAAATTATTGTTTTCTCCTTTTTCTGTTATAAGATAAAACTTAAACTTTAAATCCTCAAATCCATCGGTTTTATATCCATTATTTTTCACTCTATCCTTTATTATATTCATATCATAATTACTTGGTAGTATAATCTTATATTGTGTTGCTATCATTTTAATTATATCCTCCTTGTATTCTTCATAACTTATAATAATTACTCTATTAGTTTTGACATTTATAGTTTAACTCCCTAAATAAAAATTGTATAATACTTATAAATAATAGCTGATATCACTTTTAGTGATATCACAATATAAATTAATAATTTTGAAAGGTCTTAACAATATGGAAATTAACGATTTAAGAATATTTCAAATAGTTGCATATGAGAAGTCTATATCAAAAGCTGCTTTAAACCTTGGATATGCACAATCGAATATTACTATGAGAATTAAAGTACTTGAAAATGAATTGAACACTACTTTATTTATAAGGAATAATAAAGGTACTACTATTACCGCACATGGAGAAAAACTACTTCAATATGCAGATAAAATTATTAAGTTAGTAGATGAAGCTACTGAAGAATTCATTATTCCTAAGATTAATTCTAAACTTACGATTGGCGCTACTCAAACTATTTCTGCATCTCGACTACCTAAATTATTTACTTTGTTTCATGAAAAAAATCCTACAGTATCTTTAGTTTTAAAGACTGAAAAACAAGAAGTTCTTTTTGATAAGCTTATAAAAGATGAGCTAGATGGTGCCTTTATATATGATAACTATACCTCTATAAAGGTTAAAGAAATTTTTAGCTTCATAGAAGAAATTGCACTAATATCTTCTACAAATATTAATGATACTAGTAATATAACTACACCAATAATAGTAAATAAAGATAATCAATGTCCCTATGGTCAGCTTCTAAAAAAATGGTTTGCTATTAACAACTCTAACCCCACTACTATCATTGAATTTGACACTTTAGAATCTATTCTTAATGGAGTAACTGCTGGGCTAGGGGTATCCCTTTTACCCAAAAATATTTTACCTAAAAAACATAACTTTCATGTTTATGATTTAAGAGATGATTTTAAGGCATTGAAAGTTAAATTTGTAATAAATGAACATGGAAAATTTAATGATTCACTTAAGAGCTTCATTGGTATATCAAATGAATATATAAATATCTAAGATATTATGTGAATAATAATTAACTATAATACTATTCTAACTACACTGCTGAAATATGACTAATAAACTTCTTATTTATTAAACAATATAATCCATCAGTTTATTAGTCATTATATACTATACTTATTGCATTAATCTATTATAATAATACCACTTAAAATAATTAATACGAAACCGCATTTACTTATGATACGGTTAACTTTTCATTATCCCAAATCATAAATAACTAAATTGTTATTTATACTCCCCTCCTACCTACAATAAAACCTAAAGACGGTACTAGCCCTATACTCCTCCCCTTCTCTTAGCAGCGAATCCTCAATAAACTTACACCCTTCACCTATAGGTAAGTTCTGAGTCTCAAAGCAAATTCCATCATACTTACCCTCTATAGTTCCATTATATAATTCCTTATCCATAGGAAAATTAGTAGAATATATTACTACTGCCTTTCTATCTGTATAAACTTCCATTACCCTTCCTGATATATCATCTTCAAGCTTAATATTATATCCCTCAGTATTTCTTAGTATCCATGGATGATCGTAACCATTACCTAATTCTAGTTGCCTATGTACTTTCCCTATATCTTCTCCAACTTTT
The DNA here is from genome assembly GCF_051590805.1 of Clostridium zhoujianii. NCBI lineage: Bacteria > Bacillati > Bacillota > Clostridia > Eubacteriales > Clostridiaceae > Clostridium > Clostridium zhoujianii. The sequence continues at coordinate 624,036 of NZ_JBPUTF010000001.1, read as the reverse complement.
TTACTAGTATTAAAATCAAAGGGTGTTCCCTTAACCTCAATTAAATCACCAGTTAATGCTGAGTCTTCTCTTATAGTCGCAATCTTATCAGCTTTTACAGTTAATCTTTCATCTAATACATTTCTCTTAATATTTCCTGATAAATTAAAATAACTATGATTAGTCATGTTTAATATGGTATCTTTATCGCTTATTCCCTGATTCTTTATTGAAAATTCATTTTCATTGTTTAGAGAATATACTACTCTCAGCTTAAGGTTACCTGGAAAACCTTCTTCACCATCCTTACTAGAAGCCTCTAGTATTAAGCTTACTTCTTCATCATTAACCTCTACAGAGTCCTTCCAAAGCTTTTTATTAAATCCTTCAACTCCCCCGTGATGAGTGTTAGATCCTTGATTCTTAGTTGTTTCATACAACTTCTCTCCTATTTTTATCTTACCATCGGCAATTCTTCCGCTATTTCTTCCTACAATTGCTCCTGCATAGGATGTATCATCTATATAATCATTTAAGTCTTTCCAACCTATAACTATATTTTCTTTAATCCCCTTTGAATCTGGCACTATAATATCTGTTATAATTCCTCCCAGTGTTAATATCTTTATTTCTATTCCATTATCATTACTAAGTGAATATTGTAATATTTTTTTATTATCCTTTAGAGCTATCTCTTTTTTATCTATTCTCATACTTCTTCTCCATATCTTTATTCAGAAACCGCTTACTATATATTTTTCTATTTAATAATATTATAAATCCAATTCATCTCACTGTAAACCTATTTATAACCATATACTGATAATTTTCTCCAAGAAAACCCTTTACTTTTCTATAGTAATCGCTTACTATAAAACTATAATATAAGGAGGTAATCGAATGACTGATTTAACAATTTTGAAAAATGATTTTTACAATACTTTTAATATAGAATGTGAGGATATATTCTTTTCCCCTGGAAGAGTTAATTTAATTGGTGAGCATACAGATTATAACGGTGGTAATGTATTCCCTTGTGCTATTTCTTTTGGAACTTATGCTGTAGTTTCAAAAAGAAATGACCAAAAGATTTTACTTCACTCTCTTAATTTTAAGGAACTTGGAACTATTGAATTTGATTTAAATGACCTTGTTTATAATAAGGAACATGATTGGGCTAATTACCCTAAAGGTGTAATAAAGACAATTATTGATCATGGTTATAATATACCAACTGGCTTTAACATACTTGTTTATGGTGATATTCCTAATGGTTCAGGCCTATCTTCTTCTGCATCTATAGAAGTTTTAATGGCTGTTATCTTAAATCACTACTTTAAATTAAATATAAGTAATGTTGATATAGCTAAAATAACTCAAGAAGCTGAAAATAAATTTATAGGTGTTAACTGTGGGATAATGGATCAATTCTCTATCTGTATGGGATTAAAAGATTCTGCACTTCTTCTTGATTGTAATACTTTAAAGTATAAATATAGCCCTATCAAGATGGATGGCTACAAGCTCGTAATAGGTAATACTAATAAAAAACGTGGTCTTGCAGATTCAAAGTATAACGAAAGACGTACTGAATGTGAAACTGCATTAAAGGAATTACAAACTGTCGTAAATATAGGATCATTAGGGGACTTAACTATAGATGAATTTGAAAAATATAAGGATTCAATAGGAGACTCTACTAGGAGAAGAAGAGCTAAGCATGCTGTTTATGAAAATCAAAGAACTTTAAAGGCTGTACAAGCACTTGAAGAAAATAACCTTGAGGAATTTGGTAAGCTTTTAAATGAATCTCATATTTCTTTAAGAGATGATTACGAAGTTACTGGAACTGAGCTTGATACCCTTGTTTCTTTAGCCTGGAGTCAAGAAAATATTGTTTTAGGTGCAAGAATGACTGGTGCTGGCTTTGGTGGATGCACTGTGAATTTAGTTAAATCTGATTCTATTGAAGATTTTATTCAATTTACTACACGAGAATATGAAAAGCAAATTGGTTATAAACCTGACTTTTACATAGCAGATATTTCTGATGGTCCAAGAAAGTTAATATAAGGAGGATTTTTAAATGGCAATATTAGTTTGTGGTGGTGCTGGATACATTGGTTCTCATACAGTACACCAACTTATAAATCAAAATGAAGATGTTATTATAGTAGACAACCTTCAAAGTGGTCATAGAGGAGCTATAAATAAGAAGGCAAAATTTTATGAAGGTGATATTAGGGATAGGGATTTTTTAGATAATGTATTTAAGTCTAATTCTATTGATTCTGTAATTCACTTTGCTGCTAATTCTCTAGTTGGAGAAAGTATGACAAACCCTTTGCTTTACTTTAATAATAATGTATATGGAATGCAAGTTTTACTAGAAACAATGGTTAAGCACAGTGTTAAGAATATTGTATTTTCTTCTACTGCTGCAGTATATGGTGAGCCAAAGTCTGTTCCTATACTTGAAGATTCAGAAACGAATCCAACTAATCCATACGGTGAAACAAAGTTAACAATGGAAAAAATGATGAAATGGGTTAGTTCTGCAAATGGCATTAATTATGTATCTTTAAGATACTTTAACGTAGCTGGTGCTTTAGATGATGGTAGTATTGGTGAGGACCATACCCCTGAAACTCACTTAATACCTTTAATACTTCAAGTTCCCCTAAAGAAACGTGAATTTATCACAGTATTTGGTGATGACTATCCTACTGAAGATGGTACTTGTATTCGTGATTACATTCATGTACTTGACCTTGCTAATGCACATATTAGAGCAGTTAATTATTTACGTGCTGGTAATGAGAGCAATATTTTTAACTTAGGTAATGGAACTGGATTCTCTGTTAAAGAAATGATAGATGCAACTAAGCTAGTTACAAAGGAAGATATTAAAGTTGTAATGGGAGAAAGAAGAGCTGGTGACCCTGCTATTCTTATTGCTTCAAGTAAAAAGGCAAATAAAATCTTAAATTGGACTCCAAAATATACTGATATTAAAGATATTATAAATTCAGCTTGGACATGGCATCAAAATAACCCTAATGGTTTTGAAGATTAAGGAGGTTCTCATGATTAATGTTGAAATAAATAGACTAATAAACTTTGCACTACAGAATAACTTAATTACAGATTTAGATGTAATATATTCTACAAACATGCTCCTTGGATTATTGGAATTAAATGAGTTTACACCTATGAAAATTGATGAGACTCTAGAAACTCCTACTGATATATTAGAAAATATCCTAGACTACGCTGTATCTATAGATATTATTAATGATACAGTTACTGAAAGAGATTTATTTGATACTAAGGTTATGAATTGTATTATGCCTAGACCTTCTGAAGTAATAAATACTTTTAATAGTCTTTATTCAGAATCACCTGTTAAGGCTACTAACTACTACTTCAACCTAAGTATTGCTTCTAACTATATTAGAAAATCAAGAACAGATAAAAATATTTTATGGAAAACAACCACAAACTATGGTGATTTAGATCTTACAATAAATTTATCTAAACCCGAAAAAGATCCTAAAGATATTGCAAGAGCAAAGCTTATTAAATCTTCATCTTATCCTAAGTGTTTGCTTTGCAGGGAGAATGAAGGCTTTTATGGAAACTTAAATCATCCTGCTAGACAAACCCATAGAATTATACCAATGTCCTTTAATAACAATGAATGGTTTTTACAGTATTCTCCTTACACTTATTATAACGAACACTGTATTATCCTAAATAGTGAACATATACCAATGAAGATTTCAAGAACTACCTTTGAAAATTTAATAGGGTTCATTGATAAAGTTCCTCATTATTTTGCTGGTTCTAATGCTGATTTACCTATAGTAGGTGGCTCAATATTATCCCATGACCATTATCAAGGTGGACGTTATACCTTTGCAATGGAAGAAGCACCTATTGAGAAAATTTATAGTATCAAAAACTATGAAGATGTATCTGTTGGACGTGTTAAGTGGCCTATGTCTGTATTAAGATTATCTTCAAATAACAAAGATTCCTTAATCTCATTAGGTGAAAAGATATTAATAGATTGGATTAATTATTCTGATGAGTCAGTTGAAATATTGAGCCATACTAATGATACTCCACATAATACTATTACTCCTATTGCAAGAAAGCGTGATGGTAAATATGAATTAGATCTTGTATTAAGAAATAATAGAACAAATGAGGAGCATCCACTTGGTATATTCCATCCTCATGCTGAAGTACATCATATAAAGAAGGAAAATATAGGACTTATAGAGGTAATGGGACTAGCTGTTCTTCCTGCAAGATTAAAGGATGAGATTGCTATAATTAAGGAATATTTATTATCTAAGACTCCTACAATATCTACTTATGAAATTGTAAATATACATTCTGACTGGTATAATTACATTACTGAAAAATACAATGATATCAATATTTCAAATGTAGATTCTATTTTAGAAAATGAGATTGGATATAAATTCTTAGAAGTACTACATCATGCTGGAGTATTTAAAAGAGATGATATAGGTCTTGCTGCATTTGATAAATTTGTAAATACATTATAAGGTGGATTATTAATATGAAGGTAACTATAGCAGAAGTAGCAGAAAGAGCTAATGTTTCCGTTGCTACAGTATCAAGGGTAATGAACGGAAATTACCCTGTAAAAGCTGAAACAAAGGAAAATGTTCTTAAGGCAATAAAAGAACTTAAATATATACCAAATATGCAAGCTAGAGAATTAACTCAGCAAAGATCTTCTATTATAGGTGTAGTAGTTCCAAGTATAAACAATATGTTCTTCCCAGCAGTAATTGATGGTATTGATAGTTCTCTTAAATCTAATTCACTATCTTTCATCCTTTGCTGTACTAATGGTGATAAAAATGAAGAGATGAAATATGTAAATGAATTAATCTCAAGAAATGTATCAGGTATTATAGTTATTAGCCCTGATATAAAAAATATGAAATCTAAATTTTATAATGATATAGCTAAGCAAATTCCAATTGTATTTGTTAATGGTTCTTCAACCTCACCAAATATTTCAACAGTCTGCAATGATGAAGCTAAAGGTGCAAGGATTGCTTTAGACTATCTTTTTGAAAATAATCATAAGGATATATTATTTATTAGAGGTACTAATAGTTATTCCTACGATGTTAAAGAAGAGTGCTATAGAGAATTCATGATGGATATAGACAATTTCAAAGAGGAAAATATCATTAATATAGGTTCTGGTAATAGTAGTGAAACTGTTGGTAATACTACTTCTATACTTTTAGATATTTTAGAATCTACTACTGCTACTGCTATATTTGCTTGCAATGACCTTATGGGAGTAGGTGCAATAAATGCCTGTAAGAGATTAAATATTAATGTTCCTAAGGACATGTCTATAATAGGTTTTGATAATATAGAATTGTGTAAATTTATAGAGCCTAACTTAACAACTATAGATCAGAACATGTCTTTATTAGGTGAGAATGCAGCATCTCTACTCCTTGAAAAGATTAATATTAATAATGAGTATAGTAAAAATATTATACTTAATAATACATTAGTAAAAAGAGACACTGTTGCTATGCTTTCTAATCAATAATGACTAACTAGTATATTGTTTAAATCCTATTGTTCTACTAAAGAGAAATGTTAAAAAATTTACATTTTCAACATTTCTCTTTAGTAGTTAATAGGGTTTTAATTACACATATTAAGCTCGTTATTTTCGCCTATTCCCAAAAAGTATTATCAAATATATGCATTTAATCAAATCAATTTAAATTGTGTAATAGAATAAAATAGTTCCCCCTAGATGATGTCTTCACATTTCCACTTTAATAATACTTCTTTATATTTTTAATAATATAGTAAATTGTTTTATTTTATGAAAAAATAGAGAGCACTAAAAACTTTTAGTTTTCTAGTTCCCTCCTTTTGGCTGAAAATATTGTATAAACCAAACTATCTTCGAGTTAATCTATCCTTATATTTAGATAATAATTTTTCATTGAATTCTTTACCACCATCTACATTGGCACTCATAAATACAGGAGGTATAAATCCTTTATTAACCATTATTTCAATTGCTTCAATAACTGCTGAATTTAGCAACATTGCTCCTGCTATGGAAGATGTTCCTGCGATTTTAACTGGTAATCCTGGTACCTCCAAACAAGAGTCACCTTCCACCCCCATATTATCCAAAATAACATCTGCATAATCAAATAACATCTTACCACTAGAATGCCTTGAGGTTAGCTTTTTAGAAACTTCATAACATGTAACAATAATGACTTTAATCCCTTTTTCTTTTGCCCCTTTAGCAATCTCTATTCCCAATGGATTTCTTCCTGAATTTGATATTATTATCAAAATATCCTCTTTTCTCAAATCTGTCATCTTGATAAAGGCTTCCCCAACACCTTCTATCCTTTCATATATCCCACCAGATGGTTCTATTATTTGTTTTGAAGGAATTAATCCTCCTGCTCTTCCGCATATTTCTAAGGCTGTTCCATAGGAATGTCCTGATCCATATGCTTGTAATATACCTCCATTCGTAATTGACTCCGCAATTAATTCAGCAGCCCTCATTACATTTTCCTTTTGCTTTACTCTTATTTTACCTAATAACTGAAGTATCTCATCATAATATTTTTCACTTAGCATTTTACAAACCTCCATTTTTTCTGCAAGTATTCCTTAACCATTTCATCTTTTTACGTACTATATTTACTTCTTTCCTCTTCCCTTAATTTAAAAGGACTATATTAGTATTTTTCTAAAGGAAATACAAATGATTTTCATTGGTACTCTCTTTATTACACTATTAAATGAATCAAATTATATGCAAGTAGGTTTTGTAATCGAAAATTAAAGGGGATATTTCAAATTTTTATAATTTTGATACATCCCCCTTTTTCTATCTATACCACCTACTTTTTATTTGAGGTGTCTACTTTTTCTTTCTAGATATAGCTAAGCCTCCAGCCCCTAAAGCAAATAATGAACCTAGTATACCTAATGCTCCAGTGTCACTAGTCTTTACAGGATTAGTTGTAGGCTCTTCTTTATCTACCTTATCCTTATCTATCTCTCCTGAATTGTTATTATCCCCTGGCTTGTTATCATTATCACCTGGTTTATTTCCAGTATCCTCTTGTCCATTATCTGACTCAGATACTAACTTTATCTTAGCATTTAAGCTTTGACCAGCACTCTTATCTACATTAATTTTTAGAATTATGCTATCACCATTTGATATAACTTCTACATTTTCATCATTGGATATAAGCTTTTCTGCCTTTTCATTAAGCTGAACAGTTATAACTCCATTGTTTTTCATAGTTGGGTCAGATACAGATATATCTAAAATACCATTTTCTTTTTGCATTATAACAGAAGCCTTTCCATTTACCTTTAAACCTTCTACTTCTATCTCTTTATCATTCCAGAAGTTTGCCGCAAAAATTCCTTTATTATTTTCTTTTACAGCTTGAACATCTTCATTATTCTCCACTACTTCTATTTGTGATCCTTCAGCATAACTTGCAGTATCATCCTTACTTATGTTAGGTAATAATACATATTCATAACTGTCATTAGTAGGGTTAGTTCCATGATCTTCCCACATTGTAAAGAAAGTATTTGTTATAGGCGTTGCTGATTGTCCATTATTAATTTCCTTCCAGCTTCCTGTTCTTGTATCTCTCTTTACATTGATAGATGATGATTTAGGGAAATAGTATCCTATACTTGAGTTTGTATCTTCACCCTCTAGGTAAGCCCACTTTGCATCATCAATCTTAGTTTCATTATCAATATTCTCTGTTAATTCTTGCCCATTAATATATATCTTATCATTATCCTTATTGATTAATCTATTTTCAAATATTGTTTCAATACCATTATCCTTTGTACTTGTAACACCTGCTCCTAAGGCAACTATTTCATTATCAAACATGAAGTAAGACTTTTTAGCTTCTAAATCCATGCCTAAATCCTTCTTAGGATTACTTCTCTTATTATCTAAGTACATTCCACTAACACCGTAATCTCCAAGGTTTGCTCCTCCAACCCAGTCTTGCATAGAGGTTGCTGTTTCACCTGGACCATAGCTAGTGCCTGCAACATTTCCAAATATATTCTTTGTATCTACTGTTGTTCCTGGCAATCTCTTTGAATCTACTGTTGGCCAGAAATCATTTGAATATTGTCCAATATCACCATTATAAAGGTATGTCATACCATCTGAAGTGTGATAGCCTTTTAGGTTTTCACCATTTAGGGACTCATAGTTAGCTACTCTACTTGAGTACATACTTAATCCAAAAACATAGCCTGGTCTTCTATGAACTACTCTATCCATATTAGGGAAGTTGTAATTACCTATTAATTCCCCTCTTGCACTAACAGTATCATCCTTCATTAATGCCTTAGCTTGAACAGTAAATTGAAGATTAGTTGAGGTTCCTATAATATCTCTCTTATCATTTGATTCTATCCATTCCTTTATCATAGCTTTATATCTATCTTTATATTCTTCTGGAGCTGACTCTGTATAGAAGGCTAGTATTCTTCTCATAATTCCAAAGCCATGTCCATAGTCTCTTTCATTAGCTCTAGATATAGCTCTTCCACTAACCATATTCATCATTACACCTTTATACATAAGTGGTTCAAAGGAATCTAATATTACTTCATATATTGTATTTAGCTTATCCTCATCAATTGCCCATGGGGTATTATTTAATACGTGAGCCATCTCTCCAACTCCGCCTATTAAAACTGCTCCATAGGACCCTGCATAAGGTATATTTCCATGTTCTATCCATGAACCATCCTTATAATATCCGTCTATCTTTTGCCCCTCTTCTTCAATTATCTCTTCTACATATTTGAATAGAGGATCTAGCTTACTAACTCCAAGATTAATTCTATCTTCATTTTTTGAAAGTAGCCCATTATATATAACAACTTTACACATATCAGCTCTATTTGCACCTACTGCTGGATATCTTCCTTGAGTATGCATTGTAGGATCTTTTACATATATATCTACAACATCTGTATATTCTAGAATTTCTAAATCAGTAAACTCACTTTTTAAGATAATTAATATGCTATTTAATTTTTGAGGTGTTCCTACTTCCCAATCCCACCAATTGTTATAGAACTTCTTTCCATCATATCTATTCTCTTTAAGCCACTGTAATCCATCCTTGATATCCTTTAATAAATCCCTATTTCCTTTTAAATCAGATCCATTAATTGTATATGCAACTGCCATATCATAAAGTCTATTATATTGTGTAGTTACATGTGCTGAATTTGTTGTACTAGTAGCATCATCCCAAAGACCTTTTTTATCTTGAGATTTATTCATTGAGTTCCAATACTTTCTACCATTATCTACTTGAGTCTTTATAGTATTAACTGTCTGCTCATCATTTAAATCTATTATTGAGTTTGGAACCATAGTCTCAAATATGCCATCTAATGCTTTATTATATTCTATAGTCTTGTCCTCACCAACTTTAATAGTGAATGCTCCTAAGTCCTTGCCACTTTCACTTATAGCTTTAATTGTAGTACTTCCAATTCCTTCTGCATAAACCAAACCATCTTTTATCTTTGCAATAGCTTCATTACTAGATACTAAGGTATATTTTTCTTTTGAGTGTGATGGATATAAAGTTCCCTTTGGTCTATATAAAGAACCTAAACCAAGATTAACCAAAGGACTTTCAAAGTCTATTTTTTCAAGGTTTGCTGTATCTGTATTTACACTTAAACTATCTATTGCAAAACTTCCTGTAGCTCCTTTGCTACTAGCTACAACATTGCCAAATACAAATATAACCTTCATTTTCGTGGCTTTAGTTTTTGTTCCTATTTCTACTTCATATTCAGTCCAATCAGTTGTTCCACTTAACTTCTTAACATCTTTTCTCTCTAATACAGTTCCTTTTTCATCATAATATTCTACTCTTACTGATAAAGGTTCACTTACCCCAATTCCATCAGTCTTTATTTTTAACTTTAACTTATACCCTACTTCTGGGGATATCTTTATAAATGAATCTGGTTGAAAGAATCCTACTGTATTATTAGCAGTTACTTCAACATATTTCCCACCGTCTTTAGATGAATCTTCTATAACCTTTCCATAAGGAGTATTGCTTCCAGTTGCTGATGCTCCTCCCCATTTTCTCAATTGCCATTCACTTGGTCTTACGGAATTTTCCCACCAAGTCTTCCAAGTGTTATCGGTTTCATTTTTGGTTATGCTAAAATCTTCATTTAATAAAGCAGTACTAGATCTATCTTCGCCTCTTAGTATTTCACTTTCTATTCTTTGTTCTGCAAAAGCTTTAGCTGTAATAATATTGCTTCCTCCACCTATAACTACATTAGTTATACATGCTATGGCAAGACCTCTTACTATTAACATTTTTATTTTCTTCCTATTCATTACATCCACTCCTAACAATCTTGATACTTTTATTAGGAGCAATTTATATGCCAAAGGAGTAAATTTATCTTTAAGCTTGTCTCACTCTCATTTAGATAAATATTATATATTCATTTGAAGCTTTTTTTTATAAGAATTTTGTTACACTTATAAAAAAGAGTACAACAAAACTACTTTGTTGTACTCTTTTCAATGACAGTATTGTTATATTCTAATTAAATCTATGACTAACTACCATAAACTATATAACACTTACTAAATGTTCACTATATCCTTGCTTTTATGTTCTTGCAGTAATTAATAATTCCATTACTACCTTCTGTTTTAAAGATTTTATTTAAATCGCTACCTATTCCAAAACAATCTGCTCCAGCTTCTAACCACTCAGAAAAATTAGAATCACTTACACCGCCAGTTGGCATTATATTTATATCTGAGTAAATTGACTTTGCAGCTTTTATAAAGCCTTTACCAACTACATTCCCTGGGAATACCTTAACAAACTTTACTCCCATAGAATATGCTTTGTTAAGCTCTGACATAGTCATAACTCCAGGTATAACAGGCAGATTTAAATAAGCTCCACCTTTTACTATCTCTTCATCTAAACAAGGGGAAACAATAAAGTCTGCTTTATTTTCAGCACATTCCTTTAATTGCTCTTCCTTTAAAACTGTTCCTGCACCAACTATTACATCTTCATGGCTCTCTTTTAATTCTTTTATTAACTTAGCTCCACTTGGAACAGTCATTGTAACTTCTATAACATTTATTCCGCCTTCAATAGCTGCTAAACTAATTTCTTTTGCTTCTTCATATGTATTAGTTCTTATAACTGCTACTGCCTTACTCTTAATTAATGATTCATATATATTTTTACACATATCTATTACCTCTCAACCTTTTTGGATAGACCCATATAGACTAATACATCTTCATAATATGGTAGACCTTCATTATCCCCTTCTACTCCAACTACAATTGATCCAACAGCATTTGCAAACTTTACTGCCTCTTCTAAGGTCTCTCCCTTTATTATTGACCTTAAAAATCCTGCTGCAAAGCCATCTCCTGCACCAACTGTATCTACTAAAGCTCTAGGCTTAATTCCATCTACTTCATAAATATTATTTCCATCTGATGCTACTGCACCCTTAGCCCCTCTTTTGACTACAACAGTTTCTATACCAAAGTCATGGAATTCTTTAATTCCTTTGCTTATATCATTATGACCAAGTAATACCTCTATTTCTTCATCTCCAACCAATAGTATATCTACATTAGGTAAAATTTTATGAATAAAGCTGCTTGCTTCTTCCTTAGTCCACATCTTCAATCTAATATTAGGATCAAAAGAGATGGTTAAATTATATTTCTTTGCAATTTCTATAGCTTCTAAAATAAGCTCTCTATTATGTTCATTTATTGATGGTAGCACCCCAGTAATATGTAGTACCTTACATTCTTTAAAATACTCTTCATCAATATCTTTTATATTTAATGTTTCTGTTGGTGAGTTTGCTCTATAATAGAAGGATCTACTTGCACCATCTGCTAGAACTTCTTTGAAATATACTGATGTATTATATCCATCTACCTGCTCTACTTGGGATACATCTATACCTTCACCCTTAGCTGTTTTTAATATATATTTTCCAAAGTCATCATTTCCAAGTCTACTAATCCATCCTATATTTAGCCCAAGCCTTGCGCAACCAATTGCTACATTTAACTCTGCCCCACCCATTTTTCTTTCAAAAGTATTTGAAAATATTATGGGTCCTTTTTTTTCTGGGCACATTGCTATCATTCCATCTCCTATAGTAATTACATCTAACACTTTAACACCTCTCTTCTTAAGTGATCCCTTTATAAATCTAAACTATCTTACAAGCCATCCACCATCAACTGCTAATATATGTCCATTAACATAATCTGATGCTCTACTTGATAGGAATACTATTGCTCCCATTAAATCAAATGGATCTGCCCATCTATCAGCTGGAATTCTTCCTTGTATTTCTGCATTTCTCTTCTCATCTGCTCTAATTGGAGCTGTGTTTGCAGTCTTAATATATCCTGGTGCTATAGCATTGATTTGAATGTTTTTGCATGCTAGTTCATTTGCAAATGCTTTAGTAATACCAGCTACTCCATGCTTACTTGCTGTATATGGAGGTACAAACTTTCCACCTTGGAATGAAAGCATTGAAGCTACGTTAACTATCTTACCGCTACCTTGCTCTACCATTATTCTAGCTACTTCTTGGCTTAAGAAATAAACTGCATTTAGGTTTATATCCATTACTGAATTCCAATCTTCTTCCTTGTACTCAAGAAGTGGAGCTCTTCTAATAGTTCCTGCATTATTAATTAATACATCTATTTTTCCGAATTCCTTCATAGCTGCATCAATAACCTTTGCTCTATCTTCCTTCTTAGTTAAGTCTCCTTGTACAAATACTACCTTCTTACCTTCTTTTTCTATTAACTCTCTAGTTTCATCCCAATCATTATTGAATGTTGGTATAACTAAATCTGCACCAGCCTTAGCTAAAGCAACTGCATAAGCTTGACCTAAACCAGTATTTCCACCAGTTACAATTGCAACCTTTCCATCTAATCTAAAGAAATCCATTGTGAAATTATCTAACATATTTGACATATTATTTTCCTCCAATTACTTTAATAACTTACTATCAACTGGTTGTAAGTCACCGTAGTTTTTATTTTCTCCACACATTCCCCATATGAATGTATAATTGCTTGTTCCAGTTCCTGAATGTATTGACCAATTTGGTGAAATTGTTGCTTGTTCATTAGACATTACTATGTGTCTAGTTTCATCTGGCTTACCAACTAGGTGGAATACTCTTGTGTTTTCTTCCATGTTGAAGTAGAAATAAACTTCCATTCTTCTTGGATGTAAATGTACAGGCATTGTATTCCAACCACTACCTTCTTCTAAGACAGTCATTCCCATTAGAAGTTGACAACTTTCGCAAACACTTGGGTCTACGTATTTATATATTGTTCTCTTATTCATTTCTTTTTCTGATCCCATTTTAGTTGGATTAGCATCCTTAAATGCAACCTTTACTGTTGGGTATTCTTTATGAGCTGATGCGCTATTCATATAGAACTTAGCTGGATTTTTAGCATCCTTACTTAAGAAAGCAATTTCCTTAGTTCCTTTTCCTATGTACATACCATCATATTGAACCATTTCATGTTCAACGCCATCTAAAATGATAGTTCCTTCTCCACCAATATTAATTACAGCCATTTCTCTATTTTGTAGGAAATAGTCACTTCCTATTTCTTCAGAAATATTTATCTCAACTTTAGCATCTAAAGGCTTTGCCCCTAATACCATTATTCTATCGTCATTGCAGTAAGTAACTGTTAATGCATTATCTTGGAAAATTTCTTCTATTAAATATTTCTTTCTTAATTCCTCTGTATTTAAAGTTTTTAATTCATCTGGACCTACTGAATATCTTATATCCATTATAAATTCCTCCCTATTATTTATTCTGTAATATAATTAAAGCAAGTTACATGCCAAGTTTATCATTACAATAACTTTGGCTATATAACTTGCTTTGTAGGGGGTATTTTTATTTTTTAATGACACTATTTTATTCTACTATGACACTGTCACAGTATATTTTTTTTAGTATGCCAATATCTCTGTTTCTATTTTATTGTCATCTTCTTTTATAACAGCTACTCTACCATAAACTCTATGCCCATTTATAATGTATAATTTCCTTCCTTTCGGATCTTCTCTATGAACTAACAATAGGGTGTATTTCTTATTATTAATATCTATTGAAATTCCTTCTACTATATCTTTCGGCATCTTCTTTCCTTGCCAATCAAATATATCAACTGCTTCAATATTAGCTTTATGGCATTCATCTTTATTAACACCATACATTACAGTGTTAATAAAGGAATTACCTTTACTATTAAAATTGAAAATTCCTCTGGTACTTTTATATCCTTCATTATAATTCTTTGAAACAAAGTTATCTTCTATTAAGAATTCGCCTTCATTACTAATATTTTCAATATAGAAATTAATTTTATCACCTGAGTATTTAAGCTTATTCTTAGAAATTACCTCAACCTCTTCCTTATTAAAGTTATAGAACTGAGTATACTTATTCTCTTCATTAGTAAAGAACTCATCACTAACTACCCAGATATCAGGTTTTATAAATAATACTTTTCTATTAACCACTGTAGGCTTACTACTATTTATATATCCTAAATGTCCACCTTCAACAAAATCATAATTTTCTTTAAATTTATGTAAACCCTTTAGGGGAGTTGCTACTGCACTATTACTCCAGGAGCTTGTACATACTGTAAAATCACTATCATTTATAATATTTGTATTATGGCTCTTAGGTCTTTTAAGCTCAATTCTTTCTTCTTTATCTGGAGAATAAGTAAATCTTCCTGAATCAATTAAGATATCTTCACCTTTGCAGTTAATTTCAAGATGTAGTGTATCACTATGACCATGACCACTTCCTAAAAATCCACACTTAAACATGCTGTAAGAATCTTCTTCACCAAAGCCAGTTCTCATGAAATATAGCCCCGTATCTTCAAAAGCTTTTGACACTTCATCTAATTCAAGCTTTTCTAAGGAATCAAATTTTTCTATTCCCTTAGAACCATAAGTTAATAATGTATTTAAATCTATTTTTTTATTTCCATATCTCTTTAATATAGAATCTTTAAAGATAATTGCTCCAAAATTCATTAAATCCCTTAAATCCTCTTCATCACTATCTCCATAATTACTTTGACAGTGATTTGGTTTCATTATATATAAAGTTGCATATAGCATATCCTTTACTTTTTTCTTTATTGAATTTGAAATCTCAATATTATTTTTTTCTGCTATTGCTAGAATCTCTAAGAAACACTTAAGCATTTCATTATGATATTGGAAGGATTGCTCCCAATGTAGGCCATCTTCAACTACTTGAATATTGATGGCATCTTCTAGGGTCTTAATAGATTCCTTGTTGTATAATTTAGATACCTTTAACTCTGGGAAAAATCTTTGTGCAATGAAAGCTCCTTGTTGTTCTAATATAATCCAATTACTTAAAATTCTTTCAGGCTTATTATTTTCATGTAAATAAACTAAATGATCATTAATGGATACTAAAACCTTACATAGCAAATCCTCACCTATTTCACTATTATTAAATAGAACCTCTAAGGATTTAACCCAATTCTTAATTCTTATTCCAGCTTCGATAGTTCTCCATGTGGTATTTTTTAAGGCATCTATATCCTTATTATTATCTATCCAGTCATTCATTAGATAAGTCATAGCTCCAATATACTTTCTATCACCTGTATATAAATACCCTTCTGTTAAGGAAGTGAAAAATCTATGTCTACTTAACATAAAGGTCCACTCGTTATCCTTATACGGATTTAATGACCAATTAATTTCTTCACCAAACTTAACAGTGTCATAGCATCTTTCCATTTCCCAAGGTAGCGTAAATCTAAATTCTTTTCTTAGAACTTCCTCTGCTATATTAATAGTTCTATTTATATCATCACTGTGATTTTCCTTAGCATAATCCACTATAGCTTTTTCATTATCTATAAATGCTTTTACTGAATTTCTACTACAAAAGTACTTTTTTAATTCCTCTTTTCCTTTGATAAAATCTCCTGCTTCATATGAAGCTTTAACCTTTTCTAGTCCTTTAAATTCTAAATCCAGTACATCGAAAATTCTCATTTTACCAATATAACCTCCAGTCCCTCTTATGTAATCTCATTAGAGCTTCCATAAAGAAATAATCTCCCCATAAATTACATTCATCTACCCCTTTATTGTGTTGCCATGAATATACTCCATGCATTAGAACTCCATCTGAATCTTCATTAACAGTTGTGTAGTTATTTATTAAGTTTCTAAGCATCTCATGAGCTGATCTTGTATAAACATCTTTATTATTATAGTTTTCATCAAACTTATTTCTCTCAAATATTCCACAAGCAGTTATAACTGCTGATGATGAATCTCTTGGTTCATTATCTTCAGCTGTAAATGTTAGATCCCAATAAGGAATCAAATCTTCTGGTAATCTATTTAAGTAGTAATTTGTTACTGCCTCAAATATTTCCTTGGAAATTTCATTCTTATTGTATCTGTAATTTATAGGCATACCTAATATTGCCCAAGCTTGTCCCCTTGCCCAACATGAATCATTTTTATATCCTTGATGAGTTGCACCCTTTGTAGGCTTACCTGTTTCTTTATCAAAGTAATATGTATGATATGTTGAAGAATCTTCTCTAATAACATTATGTATAGCAGTATTAAAATGCTTATTTGCAATTTCTAAGAATGAATCATCTTTAGTTTCTTCATATGCCCAATATAATATTGGTAAGTTTAAAAAACAATCTATTATTAATCTGTATTCACTTTCTTCACCTAGATTTCCCCAAGCTTGAATAAACTCACCCTTTTCTTGATATCTTCCCTTTAATTTTGTTGCTGCTTTTATACCTAATTCTCTAGCTCTTTCACTTCCTGTTATCTTATAATCAGCTACTACTGAAAGAGAATATAAAAATCCAATATCATGATGGTTTAAAACGAAATCATTCTTATATCTCTCTTCGAAGTTATCAGTATGAATTTGTGCTACCTTCTTATATTTTTCATCTCCTGTATATTCATAAGCTAACCATAAGATTCCTGTCCAAAAACCATTAGTCCAGTCATCATTATCTTTAACCCTATATTTTAAATTTGTGGTACATGCACTTGGAAACTTATTTATATATCTATCTAAATTTTCATCTATATTTTTAATTACTATATCTAGTCCCTTTTTTATTTCTTCAGGACTTAATAATTCATACTTCTCAAAAGTTTCTTTATTTTTTAATTCTTCTATTACTAAATTTCTAAACATATTCTTCACCACTCCAATTCATTTATAGTTAAAAAGGGGGAACCCTAATGGCTCCCCCTAATTTTTAAAAGCTTGCTTTGCTTAAGAATTCATCTAATAGTATATCTGCCTCATCAGGTACCATTCTAGCTGTTAGCTTAACACCTCTATCTAATAATTCCTTGAAAGCTTTATACTCTTCTTCAGTAACACTTACAGATTTCTTAATTTGTACTGTTCCTTCTCTCTTAGCCATGTTACCAACATTTATTTCTTTTATTTCTAATCCTTTATCCATTAAATCTAATGCATCCATTGGATTTTTTAGAACCATTAATACTTTTTGTGCTGCATACTTTCCAGCTAAAATATTAGTAGCTGCTTTTTCCTTAGATATTATTGATGTAGCTATTCCTGGAGGAGCCACCATCCTTAATATTCCTTTTTGCATATCATCTGCTGCAACAGCATCATTTGCTACCATTATTCTTCCTACACCTAAACCTGTTGACCACCTAGTAGCAACTTGTCCATGTATTAATCTATCATCTATTCTAATGTGAACTATCCCTTTCATTGTTCATCCCTCCAAAGTCATTAATTTATTGTCATTAATTTATTTTCTATTTTTATACGAATACCTTTAAGTTATGTAATACAATTCCTAATGCCATCAATATGAATATTACTTTAGTTGAAGTCATTCCTTTTCTTCCAAGTAACCAGTAAGTAAATCCTACTACAGCAACTGGTGCTAAGCCTGGCATTATCTTATCTGCAATATCTTGTAGTTTAAATAATACCTCACCATTTTGCCACTCAAATTTAAACTTTACATTTATAACACTTGGTACTAATGCTCCAACTACTGTGATACCTAAAATATTAGCCGCTTCAGTAATATTCTTTAACATACCACCAATTGAACCAACAAGTTTACTTCCTTGCTCATAACCAATTTTCATAAACTTCTTCATACAGAATAATCTTAAGATATTAAATGCTATCCATAAGAATATACCGATTGGATTTCCTTCTAGTGCCATGTATGCTGCAATTGATCCAATTACTGTATTAGGTAAAACTGTGAATAAAGTATCTCCTACACCTGCTAAAGGTCCCATTAATCCAGTCTTTATAGCTGTTACTGCTTCTCTTGCATCCTTTCCTTCTTCTTCTAAAGCTAATGCAGCACCTACAATTAATGATCCTGTTGTAGCATTAGTATTAAAGAATTGAGTATTATTTTCTACCGCTTCTTGTAATCCTTCTTTATCATCACCATATATTTCTTCTAATGCTGGTAACATTGCGTATCCATATCCTAGACCTTGCATTGTTTCATAGTTCCAACATGTATGAACTCCAAATAACCATCTCTTAAAGACTCTGTCCATTGTTTTTTTAGATACTTTTTTACTCATCTTCGTCATCTCCTCCACCAACTATTGAAACTGCTCCTTCTTGTCTTCTTTCATATGTCATTAATGCTAAAGCTAAACCTATGAATGATATTCCAAGCATTGGTACTCCTAAATATGCTGCTAAAGCGAAGCCTATTAATAAATATGCAACATACTTCTTGATTGATAAATACTTAAGTAATATAGCAACTCCTAATGCTGGTACTATTGATCCAGCAGTTTTTAATCCACCCATTAACCATAATGGCATGTTATCTACTATCCCTTGAACGAATGCTGTTCCTAATGATAATCCAAGAGCTACTGGTACTGCTCTAGATAAAGCCCAAGGAAGTAATCCTAATAAGTTCATCTTTTCCATTAACTTATAATTACCTTCTTTAGCAGCTTTAGTTGCTTTTTGATGAATAAATGTATTTGAGAATCTTGCTAATATATCTAATTGAGTAAGTAATAATGCAACTGGGATACCTAATGAAATTCCAAGTTCTGCATCTTGACCAGACATTATTGCAAATGCTGCTCCTAAAACTGCTCCACTAGTGTAGTCAGGTATTACCGCTCCACCAAAGTTACCAACCCCTAAAGACATTAAGTTAAGGGTACCACCTACAAACAATCCTGTTTGCATATCTCCTAGTAGTAAACCAGCTATTCCACCAGCAACTGTTGGCTTAGCTAAACCAAAACATGTATTTAACCCATCATATTGTGCAATAACTATAAATACTGTTACTGCGATAATTTGCCATACTTGTACATCCATTTTAAAATTCCTCCCTATTCATCATCTAAATTATTATTGTTTAATATAATACCTTGTGTTATCGAACCCTTAGCAGATTCTACTATATTAAGAACTACTTCATCTAAATTTGATGTTTTGTTCATAATAGCCTCAATTATCATAGATAAATTTACCCCTGCTATAACTTTTATTTTTTCGTCTTTTCCTGCTTCACAAAAGGCTCTGTTAAAAGGTGACCCTCCAAATAAATCTGCAAGTATTAAGACCTCTTTATTTTGACTCTTTAATTTCTCTATCTTTTTCTTAAGCTTTTCATGAAATATTTCTATCCCTTCCTCATCTAGTGCTAAACACTCTACTGATGTTTCTGGTCCTAGTATCATTCCTACTGCTTCGTTAAATCCTTTACATAAGGTGCTGTGACTTATTACTAAAATCTCATACATCTCTTTCACCTCCTTGCTTATACTTATAGCAACTTCCGTGCCAACTTTTAAATAACAAATGAAAAAAGTATGAAATTTAATCATACTTTTTTCACAAACCACCTATTCAAGCCATTTCAAACTATTTAATCCTCATTTTCTAAATTTCTTGTCCTAGCTATTCTAAAGTTAATTATGTCGTGTATAATGACAATTTCCCCTATAGGTAATGACACCCTATACTCTTTTAGTACATCTCTAAAAATTTCTTCTGACAAATCTATAAAGTCACTATGACACTGTTTAAATTTATCTTCATCTGGATGTGACGTTATACTTTCTCTTAAAACTAACCTCTCAATTAGCATACTTATATGAATAAATAAGGCTAATTTTAAATCCCCCTCAAAGTTTTTATTTAAACTCATTTGATAGTTATTAACTATCTTATCTACCTCATCTACTATTTTGTCAGGATTTAATATAGTTAACTGATTTAATATATTTTGCAATGAGAAGAATTTTATCATATCATTTTTGATTTCATCTATGTTCTTCTTTTTAACTACTCCCTCTAATACTTCCTCTATTACACTTTCTGAACCTGAACTTATAAGATTTTGTAGCTCCATCACCTGAATTCCTTCAATCTCTAAGGGTGTAGTAGATATTATAAGCTTTACATCATAGCCTACATTCTCAAAATCTCCCTTATTAATATTTACTACACTATTGTAATCTTTAGCTATTATTTCTATATCAGCTTCACCTATGCACTTAGTTAAAATACCCCTAAGCTTTTCTGCAGTTCCAATTCCAGATATACATGTAACTACTATAGCCTTTTTCTTTATTGGTGCTTTATAGAATCTATATTCTGTTTTATTATTATCAGAGCATTTCTTTACTATCTCTTCTATATCTTCATTGTTTATAATCTTATTTGCTACATCTAATGCTAATCTAGTTGATATATTATTTATTACACCAACATGTCCATTAACAACATTCTTTAACTCATTGTATATTTCATTTAAGGATCCCATATCTACTAACACTATAGTTCCACAATCTGTATTAACATTAGCTAAATACTCTTTTATTCTTTTTGCTACTGTCATAGTTGTTACTTCTATTGGCATATCAAAGGGTTCAAATATAAATTCTTCAAAATATGTATTGGCTACAGAAGCTATACTACTAGCTGTAGAATATCCATGAGCTACTATGATACCATTGCACCTACATTTATCTACTGACACTAATTTATTAAAGTATAAAGTAAGGAAAATCTTTAAAACATCACTACATTCATAATCTAGTGTTCCTTCAATTATCTCTACCATCTTATTCGTAATTAAATAGTTTTTCGATAGCTTCTTCTTAAGTACTTTTAGATATTGTTTATAATCAGAATCTAATACCTTATCTTCATTACTTAAGTTTCTAAATACTATTAGTGCATAAGTTATTAACTTTGAACTATTACCATATACCTTAACTCCATAACTTTGTTGTAATGACAGTAATGCATTATCCACTACATTAGAAATTAATTTATAAGTAAGTATGTCCTTTTCTATATGGTCATTATTAAATATCATTTCATTAAAGATTTTGTTTAAGCTACCACTAGCTAACTTTCTAAACTTCTCTCTATTAATAACTGATATATTTAAGTTTTTAATATGCTTTAATATTACTTGAATCTCATCTTTAATTAGTGAATTTTCATTATTATTTAAATACTGAACAGCATTTAAATCATTCTCATCCCTAGATATTTTCATATTCTCATAACATAAAATATTTTTTAATTTAGTTGTATTTTTAAATTCACCTGGTAAATTATTAATATTTATTTCTATTACTTTTTCATCATTACTATCTCTATAAGCATTTGCACAACTACTAATTATAATATTTTTAAGTAAACCTATATTCCCATTACCTTTAATAGAAATAAGTGAATTTATAACATTTCTATTTATAATTAGATCTCTATCAATTGCTTTTGCTTCATTTAAATAAAAACTATAAATCATGCTTAATTTTTCAGAAACATTTCTTTTATCAAGACTAGGAATCTCCACAAAAATTGGAATTCTTCTTCTAAAGGTATCAAGTAAAACCTCATCTAAATCTTCTGTTGTTGCAAAAATAAATCTTACCTTTGCTGATCTCCATTTATTTGTTTCACCTATTCTTCTAAATTTACTTTGGTCTAAGAATAAGAATAACTTTTCCTGTCCTTCCGGGGATAATCTATGAACTTCATCTAAAAATAGATATCCACCATCTGCAGCTTCTATTAGCCCTGTTGTATCCTTCTCTGCTCCAGTAAAGGCTCCTTTTTTATATCCAAAAAGATTTGCTGACAATAGCTCAGGGTTATTAGCATAATCTGCACAGTTAAATGTTACAAAAGGTGCAGACTCATCTATTACCTTCTTATATAATGCATATTCATAAATTAAACTAGCTATATAACTTTTACCTACACCACTATTTCCTGTTAGTGTAATAGGTAACCCTTTATTAGGATATACAGCTGCCGCTTTACACTGCTCAACCTGTTCCCTAAGGCTGCCATTGTATCCTATTAGTTTTATAAATGGATCCTTTGCATCCTTGTTTTCTTCTATTTCCCTGTTATTAACCATTGAGTTACTATGTATAAAATAAACTGGTCTCGTATTAATCTTTATAGCTTGTCCTTCTCTACATAACTCGTTTAGATATTGACTTACTACATTTCTTTGAACCTTTAATATGTCTGAAATCTCCTGAGCTGTTACCCCTTTTTCTCCATTTGCAATTGCTTTTTCACTAAGTTCTTCAAGGTTCATATGTACTCTTTCTTTTATCTTCATAATAAGCTCCCCTCTTTTGTAAACATTCTCATATAACTTTTTTTATTATAGCATGTTTCTATTTTTTGTATAGTGTTATATATAAAAACAATATTTCCTTATTAATCATGTAGTGTCATTTTTATAATTATGACACTACATTGGCACAGTAATTGCTATATAAATAATAGGAAGATTATTAAATTTATAGGAGTTGATTTTATGGATAAAGTTCAAAGGTGGAAATATGACTTAGAAGCTAATAACATTGTAAAAATTTTAAAAGATAAATATTATAATGCATTATATTGTCCAGATATGAATAGTGCAAAGGAAAAGATTTTAGAATTGATTCCTGAAGGATCTTCTATTGCTTTAGGTGGTTCTGTAACCTTAAATCAATTAGATATTATAGATACATTTAGAAGTGAAAATTATAATCTATTTGATAGATATAAGGATGTTCCTTTTACTGAAACTGTAGAGATAATGAGACAATCACTCCTTGCAGATTACCTTGTTACAACTGTAAATGCTATAACAAAAGATGGTGAGCTTATGGTAACAGACTCTACTGGAAATAGGGCTGCTGCAATGATATTTGGACCACGTAAAGTAATTATAGTAGTAGGTGTAAATAAAATAGTTGCAGATTTAGAAGAAGGTTATTGGAGAATTAAAGAGGTTGCAATCCTAAATGCTAAGCGAATTAATCACAAAACTCCATGTACTATTACTGGTAATTGTAGTGACTGCGAAGTAAAAGATAGGATTTGTAACTTTACATCTATCATACATAACGGAAGAAAATTTGAAGATAGATATACAATACTAGTTGTTCCAGAGATTTTAGGATATTAGATTTAGGAGGATTTATATTATGAGTAAATTTGAAATAAAAGAGGATTTCTATTTAAATGATGAGAAAATAAAAATTATATCTGGTGCTCTCCACTACTTTAGAATTGTTCCTGAATACTGGAGAGATAGATTAGAGAAGCTTAAATCTCTTGGTTGTAACTGCGTTGAAACCTATATTCCTTGGAACTTTCATGAAGCTCGGCAGGGTGAATTTAATTTCTCTGGAGATAGGGACTTTGTTAAATTTATAAAAACTGCTGAAGAATTAGGTTTATATGTAATTCTAAGACCTACTCCATATATCTGTGCCGAATGGGAATTTGGTGGCTTACCTGCATGGCTTTTAAAAGATGATTCTATGAGAGTTAGAAGCACATATCCTGGATTCTTAAATGCTGTGGATGCTTATTTTGCAGAGTTATTTAAACATATAGCTCCTCTTCAAATAACTAATGGTGGCCCTATACTAATGATGCAGGTTGAAAATGAATATGGTTCTTTCGGAAATGATAAAAAATATCTTAATGCAATTAAGGATTTAATGATTAAACATGGAACTACTGTACCATTATTTACTTCTGATGGAGCTTGGAGAGAAGCCCTTGATGCTGGAACTATCAAGGATATATTACCAACAGCAAACTTTGGTTCAAGATCTAAAGAACAAATTGGCGATCTTAAAAAGTTTATGGAGGATAATAATATTGAGGGCCCTCTAATGTGTATGGAATTCTGGATTGGATGGTTTAATAACTGGGGTGGAGAGTTTAAAAGAAGAGATGCTAAGGATGCTGCTAATGAATTAGATGCTATTCTTGAAGAAGGTCATGTGAATATTTATATGTTCCATGGTGGAACTAACTTTGGCTTCTATAATGGATGTAGCTACCATTATGGACAAGATCCACAAACTACTACTTATGATTATGATGCTCCTTTAACTGAATGGGGTGCGCCTGCTGAAAAGTATCATAAATTTAAGGAAGTCATATCAAAATATACTACAATACCAAATGTAGAGCTATCTACTAATATAAAGTTTAAAAACTATGGAAAAGTTAATCTATCTAACAAGGTATCTTTATTTAATACCTTAGATAAAATAGCTTCTCCTATTCATAATGATGTAACTTTAAATATGGAAAAGCTTGATCAAAACTTTGGTTACATATTATATAGATCTAATATTGGTAATAAACGTAGCTTTGAAAAGGCAAAACTTGCTGATTGTGATGATAGAGCTCAAGTATTTATTAATCAAAAGCATATTGTAACTCAATACAAAGAGAATATGGGAGAAAATATTCCTCTTACTTTAGATAAAGAAACTGATAACATCATGGATGTATTAGTAGAAAACTTAGGTAGAATAAACTATGGTGCAAGCCTAGTAAGCCCTAAACAACGTAAGGGTATAAAAGGCGGAGTAATGCTAGATATTCACTTCCATGCTGGTTGGGATCATTACTCCTTAGATATGGAAGATATAAGCAATGTTGATTTTTCTCTTGGATATGAAGAAAAAGTTCCGGCCTTTTATGAGTATACCTTTAATGTGGATGAAAAAGCTGACACCTTCTTACACACAAAGAACTTTGGAAAGGGCTGTGCCTTTGTTAATGGATTTAATATAGGTCGTTTCTGGAACATTGGTCCTACTAATTACTTATACATTCCTTCAACTTTATTAAAAGAAGGCGAAAATAAAATAGTTATTTTTGAAACTGAAGGAGAATATCAGGATAGTATTGTACTAAGTGATACTCCAGCATATCTTTAAAAAATACATAAAAGCGTGGTCTAAGCCACGCTTTTATTATTCATTTAATATAACCTTTTTAGGCCATGATTTTTTAGCATTCTAGCAGTATATGTATTTAAGTATCCTTATATCTTATAGGGAATGCTTTAGTAATTATATTTTTCTCTTTTAAAGCACAAATTAATTTATTTAGTTCAAAAGATACTACTTCCTCTCTTCTTTTATAATTTCCATATAATTCAAAACATATCCATTTATCAAAAGGAAGTTGTATTCTTTCTTTTGATATGATATTATATTTACTATTTACTTTACTTGAATTATTTCTTCTGAAAGGAGTTACAATCTCATATAAATATTTTTTTATTTTGGCATGAAAGATTTTACTATTTCATGCGAATATATTACAAAATAAAGAAATTATAAAGGAGCGTTTTTTATGGGCAAAGAACAATTATCAAAGAAAGATAAAGAAATTCTAAAGAGTAATTTAAGTAAAACCTTAAAGGAGTATAATAAACTTCCTTCATCTATTCAATTATCTATTGATGATGACACAGAAATTAAGTTTGAAAATGAAATGAAAGATTCTGAAGTAATCAGAAAATTAGTGTTAGATGAGCTTGATAAGGACTGCCCTCTTAATAAAGATGATATTATTTATGATACTATTTTCCTTGCTGGTAAGGATATGGCTGCTAACTACTCTTCTTTTTATTGGAGTGCCGGTGGTACCTATTACTATAAGCTTTATGTTTCAAAAAATGAAATAATTATTTATTCTTTAGATAACTTCTATCGTGTAATATCATCTAAAAGAATATCAATATCACAATTAGATTTTGTTGGTATATCTAATAAAGATATTGATGGATTAAAATTAACACAAGAAAATTTAATAATGAAAGTAAAAGCAGATACAAATGCACAGTCCTCTGTATATTATTTTATACCCGAAAAAAATTCTACTAATGATGAATTATTAAAATTCAATAATTTGTTGGTTTCTAATGGTGTACGTAACTTCATACCAAATAAATTATCTGCTGTTGCAATTATCACTTATATATTTATGCTTTTTGTTATTATATTCGGTATTCTTTCAGTTGTTAATTATTAAATCTATAAATATTAAATGGAGATATATAATGATAAACGATAAAAACCTTGTTTATGAGCTTAGAATGAGAAATGAAGATGCCTTAAATTTTATAATAGATTGCTATGGAAATTTATTGTTTAAAATTTCTTACCAATATCTAAACTCTTCAGAATTATCTAAGGAATGTATTAATGAGGTTCTATTAAAAATATGGATTTCAATAGAGCAATATGATCCTGAAAAAAGTAATTTTTTAACTTGGATTTCTTCAATAACTAAGTATACAGCAATTGATATTTTAAAAAAAGAAAAGAAGCATTATAAGGATACCTCTCTAAATAAGAAACTTAATTCAAATTTTGATGATATTGAAAAGAATTATATTGCAAAGAATGAATTAATTGATATAATTCAAAATATAAATTCTTTTGAAAAGATTGATAAAGAAATCTTTTTACTTCGTTTCTTTCTAATGAAGGATATAACTACTATATCAAATCAATTAAATTTAACACCAAACGCTGTAAGCTTAAGAATATTAAGAGCAAGAAAAAAATTAAGATCTTCTGTATTAGAGAAATACGAAATTACCTAATTATTGAATATAAAATACTCTATGTCATTAGCAAAAATGAATTACTAAAAATATTGTAATAGTAAAAATAAACTTATTATTTATATTGATATAAATATCCCGGTAGTAAGCATTAGCTCCGCTACCGGGATTTTAAGTTATAACTAATTAATCCTAATTTTCTGACCTACACTAATTAAATTCCTATCCCTAATCCCATTAATCTCAATCAATCTATCTACACTAACTCCATAGCTCCTACTAATTCCCCACAAAGTATCTCCACTAACAACAGTATGATAAATTTTAGAACCTGTCCCACCATCCCCACTAGAAACAGTACTTATGTCAAAAGTCCTGCATATCCCGTTAAAAATAGCCTCAGCCATTTTCTCCGTGCTATATCCAGTCATATCAGTCTTACTATCACAAAAAGCACATTCAATAAGTATAGCTTTCATATTAGTATTATTAATTACATAAAGATCTCTTCTATCTTTAACTCCTCTATTCCTTAATCCAAGTTTACTTATTTCACTAAGAATAACATTACCTACCTCTTCTGCTACTCCTCCTTTTAAACATAACACCTCTGCACCATATCCTCCTGGACACGCATTATGATGAATAGAAATAAAGAAATCTGCTTCTGCCTTATTAGCAGCAAGACACCTTTGACTCAATGAATCCCTAAGACTACTTGCACTACTAGGTGTGCAGTTAATAACATTAATCCCTACAGCTCTACATATTTCTATTAATCCATTACCAACTTCCCTATTAAGATCATCTTCTCTTCTTATACCTATGGCTCCATAATCACAATCTAGGTTATGACCAATATCAATTGCTAAAGTTTTTATTTTCATTTTTAACACCTCCATTTAAGATATACTCCTTAAATGGATACATACTAAATACTTCCTGAACCTCTTCCTAAAAAATTCAACTTATTCATAAGATACTCCTCATTTAAATTATAATTTAGTACTTCTTATTAAAACTAATGAAGAAGTTAACAAAAACTAAGCCTTCTTCATTATCTATACTAGTAATAAAAAATCCCACCAATAACCCCAGTAACAATCATAAGAACTATTGGATTTATTTTATACTTTCTTAAAACTAATAATGAACCTACAAATACAATAACAGCAACCCACTCAATATTAACATCCATGCTTATCTCTGATGCTCCAGTAAATGTTAATAGTAAAATTGTTGCACTAGCAGAAATAATTAGACCAAGAGACGCTGATTTAAGTCCATTTAATACTTCAAATACATATGTAGATTCTTTATGTTTCTGAAAAAATTTATATAATATCACTGAAATACTTATACCAGCAATTACACATCCAAAGGTTGCAATAATTGCTCCTGGTATTCCTGCTATCTGTAATCCAACAAAGGTTGATGTATTTACAGCTAATGGCCCTGGAGTCATCTGAGAAATAGTTATAATATCTGTAAAAACCTGTTGTGAAACCCAAGCATATTGTTCAACTACTTGCTCCTGAATTAGAGGAATAATTGCATATCCACCACCAATACTAAATAAGCCAATTTTCATGAAAGTAATTAATAGTGTCCAAAGTATTCCCATTATTGCCCCCTCCTTTTTTCCTTTAACCAT
Organism: Clostridium zhoujianii; assembly: GCF_051590805.1. Taxonomy (NCBI): domain Bacteria; kingdom Bacillati; phylum Bacillota; class Clostridia; order Eubacteriales; family Clostridiaceae; genus Clostridium; species Clostridium zhoujianii. The sequence goes on along the minus strand of NZ_JBPUTF010000001.1, from coordinate 595,228 downwards.
ACCCTTATAATGCAGAGTAAACTAGATACTAAAAGGATGATAGCTACATTAAAATTAAATATAAAACTAGCCAAAAATGATACTGGTATCATTAATGTAAGAAGAATAGAACCTTCCTTTGTAATCATATTTGTCATATCAATTACAAGGTCAACAATTAAAGCTGCAACACCTGCTTGCATTCCTTTTAAAACAGCTGCAATTAAAGTATTAGCTGCAAAAGCTACATACCATTTAGAAACTATAGTTAAAATAACAAGTGGTGGAATAACAGCTGCAATGCTACTTATTGCTACACCCATTACCCCTGCAACCCTATAGCCAGCTAGTGATGATAGATTAATTGCAATTGCTCCTGGAGTAGATTGTGCAATTGCTGCCATATCCATAAGCTCTTCTTCACTGAATAACTGTTCTTTATTAACAAAATATTTTTTAACCATTGGAACTACAACATATCCGCCACCAAAGGTAAATGTACTAATAAATAAATTTACTCCAAATAACCATATGTATAGTCTTCCTTTTTTCATTATTATGTATCCCCCTTATCTTCCACCATATACTTTATATGTGAATCATTAACATTATTATTTTACCATACTTACTCTGATAGCTTTTTATTCATTAGATATGATATTAAAATCATAAAAAATAGTCCTAGACAAATTTTATAAATGTCTAAGACTATTAGTATCATTTCCTTATGTCAGAATCCCACATAACTAGTTCTACTCCAATGTGCCTATAAATATTATTAATAAGGTAGACTTATTAAAATCTCAGTATATTCACCTAACTTACTATCTATCTTTATCTCTCCTTTAGATAAATCAACTATTCTTTTACAGATAGATAATCCCAAGCCATATCCCTCACTTTTTCTAGAACTATCTCCTTGATAAAACTTATGGAATACTCTCTTTATAGTATCTTCATCCATTCCACAACCATAATCCTTTATTTTAACAAAGGCATACTCTGGGTTTTTGTAGCAATCTATATCAATTTCACTATTTTCACTTGAAAACTTTATTGCATTATTAATAATGTTTATCCATACCTGCATTAAGTAGTCTTCTTTTCCGTAATAAAACATCTTTGATAGATTTAAATTAAAGGATATATTTTTATTAGACCATTCTTTCTCAAGTAATATAACGGTTTTTCTAATTTGCTCATCTAAAGAGAATTTTTTATTATCCTTAAAATTATCTATATTATCAAGTTTTGAAAGGGTTAGTATATTAGATGATAATTCTGATAGCCTACTAGCTTCATCAATTATAATATTTAAATACTCTATCCTTTCCTCTTCTGATATGCTGGTATTTTTTAGTATAGTTGCAAATCCTTCTATAGCTGCTATTGGTGTTTTAAACTCATGAGATACATTGTTAATAAAATCTGTTTGCATATACTCTATATTCTTTAGATCCTTCGCCATAGAATTAAATTTATCTATGAGCATACCTACTTCATCTTTACTTTTTATATCAATCTTTATATCAAAGTTACCTGAAGATATTTCATTTGTAGCATCTGCTAATTTTTCAATTGGCCTTGTAAGCTTTCTTATTACAATGCTAATTATAATTGAACAAATAAATATATTAATAAATAATACCACTTTATTTAGAGTAGCTATAATATATACTATGTCTGAATAATGACTCAACTCTAAAGTAACATAACCATCATCTATTTTTCCTACTACCTTAGCATTAGGTTTACGAACTACTAAATATATTGATTTATTTCCTTCAAGAAGCTCCTTTTTTTGAAGTTTTGTTAGATTTAATTCTTCTATATCTTTATTTATACTTAAGGCATATCCTAGGTCATCATAGGTATTTATTATGTCATCTAATTTTTCTTCATAGTTTTCAGAACTTCTTAAATCAGAAATTATTTTTTCATATCTGTTGTATATTACTTTTTCTATTTTGCTATTTATATACGGCGAAACTATTAAAAATGATAGTATATTTCCTATTATAATAGAAATAATAAAAGCTATTATAAATTTAAATTTTATAGTGTTTCTTAATTTTCTGACACAATTAGTCATTTTCTCTTACCGCCTTATAACCAAGACCTCTTACTGTTACTATTTCAAATTCACTGTAATGTGAAAACTTTTCTCTTAATCTTCTTATATGTACATTTACTGTTTGCTCATCACTTTTTGCATCCATTCCCCATATATCATCCATCAATTGAATACGCGTGAATATTTGGTTAGGATAACTAAGAAGTTTATATAATAGATAAAATTCTTTTTGCGGAAGTTCCGTAACATCATCACCTTTTGTAACTGTTAGCTTGTCATAATCAAGTACAAGATCACCTATGGTTAATTTATGTTCATTATTTATATTAGCTCTTCTAAGTAATGCTTTAACTCTCATTAATAGCTCTTCTAAATCTATTGGCTTTACCATATAGTCATCGATTCCTAGTTTAAATCCTAGTATTTTATCTTCTTTAGCTTCTTTTGCTGTAACTATAAGTATTGGCAAATTAGTATATATTGTTCTTAATTCTTCTACAAGCTCAAAGCCATCCATATTGGGCATCATGATATCACATATTACTAGATCTATCATGTTGTTATTTATTATCTCTAATGCCTCTAATCCATCTGTTGCATTATAAGTTTTATATCCATTGTGACTTAGATATACATCAATTAATTTTCTTAGTTTATTATTATCTTCAACTATTAATATTTTAACCACAATACCCCTCCTAAATTAATATACAATAGAATTTTACTACATTTAATACTCAATATTAAGAGGCTATCTTAAGTAATAATTTAAGATAGCCTTTATAATTATTTTCTATTCACTTCTAAGCGCTTCTACCGGGTTTTTTCTAGCTGCCATTTTTGATGGTATCCATCCACCTAACATAGTAAGGGTAACACTTATTATTAATAAAGATAATGCATGTACAGGATTTAGCTTCGCTACTGATTCTAAGTCTGTCATTTTATATAAAATATTATTTATTGGTATTGTAAGTAACCATGCAATTGATATACCTAATAATCCTGAACCAGTTCCTATTATAAAGGTTTCAGCATTAAATACTCTAGTAATGTCTTTCTTTCTAGCTCCTAAAGCTCTTAATACACCTATTTCTTTAGTTCTTTCTAGTACTGATATATATGTTATAATACCTACCATTATTAAAGATACAACTAATGATGTAGCAGCAAATGCAACTAAAACTATAGTTATTCCATCCATAATTCCACCAGTCATATCTGATAATACCTTTGATAAATCAGTATATACTATTTTATCCTCAGATGACTTGTCTTCATTGTAATTATCTAAATATGATATAACTTGATCTTTCTTTTCAAAGCTATTTGGATATAACATAATTGCATATGGAGTCTCATCTCCGCCAAAATGTGCTACTAAGTTTTTCTTAGTTTCTTCATCAATAACTTCTCTTGATATTACATTATAATCTGCCTCTTTTTGTGCCTTTACTATATCAGATTCTTTAGCTTTTTCTATAACTAATTCAGTTAAATCATCACTATAAGCTATTCCTTCACCTATCATAGAAATACCTGAATCTTCTTTAACACGTACTATACCACTTAAAGTTAATTTAACTGAGTCATTTGAGTTGTACATTTTTTCATAATCTTTTGATGGCATGTAAGTATTCATTTGTGTCTTTTCATAAAAATCATTATTTGATATTAACTTGAATTCCATACCTACTAAATCCTTGAATTTAATACTTTCTAAATCAGTTGTATCTATTCCAAGGTTTTTCATGGCATTTAAATCTACTCTGTTTTTAGAATCAACTATAAGTACTAAATCAGTTTTTGACTTAGGGTATTCCCCTTCTAATAAGTCATAGTTTTTTTCTATAAAAGATATATTATTATCTTCTTTTATAGAACTTGGATAAGAAGATAAGCTTGATCCCATTTGTGGTGAATTGCCTTTACTTTTATCACTAGCGCTAAATGTTATAGGCTCTATTTTATCATCAAATTTTCTCAAAAGATTCATAGATGCTATTCTTGTATATCCTATAGTATCAACAACTTCTGGATCTATTTCTTTGATATACTCTATATATTCTTCTGAAATTTTATTTGTATGTGTTATTGTATTTTCACTTGAATCATACAAGTAAACTTCATCTGAGTCTACATATTCAGTAGCACCTGTAGCTTTTTCTTTCATTTCTTCTCTTCTAGATTCCATAGCTTCTTTACTAATTTCTTGGGCTTGTCTAGAAATAGTAATTGGATATTCTGATAATGCATCTTCTTGCATCTCTGATATTTTTGCATCAAATCCATTTGATAAACTAAGTATAATAGCTATTCCTATAATACCAATACTTGAAGCAAGGGCTGTTAAAAATGTTCTTCCCTTTTTAGTTCTTATATTCATCCCTGATAATTTTAAAGCTGTGAAAAAGTTCATGCTTGTTTTCTTTAATGAATATTCTTCCTTTTTACTTTCAGTATCTAGGGGATTGGAATCTGATATTATATTTCCATCCCTAAACTCTACAATTCTATCTGCATAATCCTCAGCTAATTCTGGATTATGAGTAACCATTATAACTAATTTTTCTTTTGATATCTCCTTTATTAGTTCCATTATTTGTACACTTGTTTTTGTATCTAGTGCACCCGTAGGCTCATCTGCAAGAATTATATCTGGATCATTTGCTAAAGCTCTTGCAATTGCAACTCTTTGCATCTGACCTCCTGATAGTTGATTAGGCTTTTTGTGTATATGGTCTTTTAAGCCTACTCTTTCAAGAACTTCAAGGGCCTTTTCCCTTTTAGTTTTATTATCTACTCCACTTAAAGTCATTCCCATCTCAACATTTGATACTATATCTAAATGTCCTATTAGGTTGTAACTTTGGAATATAAATCCTATACTATTATTTCTATATGAATCCCATTCAGAATCTGCAAATTCCTTTGTTGATTTACCATTAATAATTAAATCACCTGAGTCATATTTATCAAGGCCACCAATAACATTTAGGCATGTTGTTTTTCCTGATCCACTTGGCCCTAATATAGCTACAAATTCATTTTCTCTAAATTTCAAAGATACGCCATCTAACGCTACTTGTGTAAAATCTCCTGTTATATAACTTTTTTTAACGTTTTTTAATGTAAGCATAATTTCCCTCCTCTTAAGAATATTTAAAATATACACATGCTACATTAACTGAACATTAACTTTTTTAATTCTTTATGTAACTTAGTCACTGAAATCTAAGTGAAATCAAGTTATTATAATTTATATGAAAGAAATATAGTATATATAAAGGAGATTATGGAAGTATGAATAACCATAAATTTGATATTAAAAAGTTAGATAAATTAAATAACCCTGAAAGATTAAACCTAATTAATATAGATGAAATTATAGAAGAATTAAAATTACCTAGTAACAGTACAATCGTAGATATTGGTGTAGGTACAGGCTTATTCTCTGAAGTTTTTTTGAATAAACTACCTGAGTCCAAAGGATTTGGATTTGATATTTCAGAAGAAATGATTAACTGGGTTAATGAAAATAGAAAGGATCATTTAAATGGTAGACTATCTGTAGCAGTAATGACTGAAAATGAGATACCTTTATCCGAAAATACTGCTGACTTAGTATTCATGGTTACAGTTCATCATGAACTTAAAGATCCTATAAAGCTATTAAAAGATGTAAAAAGGCTATTAAAGGATAATGGTAAGATCTTAATTTGTGATTGGCGAGAAGGTATGCACCACCACTTTGTATCAAAAGAAAGTATATTAAGTGATCTGGATCTAGCTGGTTTTGAAAATATTACAGAATTAAATAATTCAAATAAGTTAATCACTTTAATCGGCAGTAAATAGTGGTAATTTATAAATCTCTCTGCAAAGATATTTATTATAAAGTAAAAAAGTAGCCCTATTATAGGGCTACTTTTTTCATTTCTATATTTAAATTTAGAAAACTATTCAATTATATAGGCATTAACTATTTCACCATAGTAAGCTATATGGAAATCTTTATTTGCTCCATGGAATGAACTATCTACATCTTGTGGATAGCATGCTTTTAAATTTTCTTCCGTAATCTGATTCTTGTCTTGTTTTTGTTTATATATAACCTTACATTCAAGTGTTAATGGAAGTTCTTTTATCCCTGGAACTGAAATGCTTTTAGATTCTTCAAGGGATAAATTAAGTTCACTAATCTTATCAATATCACGGCCTGATTTTGTTCCACATAGACCTAATATTTTTTTATTAAAGTCGCCAACTGGTATGTTTACAGTGAATTCAGGATTTTTATCAAGTTGCTCTTTTGTAAAACGATGTTCTCTTACAAAAATTGTGAAAATAGCCTTTCCCCATTCAATACCAAGAGTTCCCCAGGAAACAGTCATGGAATTAACTTTATCCCCTACCTTTGTCGTTACCAATGCACCTGATTTTACAGCTTTCATAATTTCACTGGCATAATCAAATACCTCTATTTCTTTCTTCATAGAATTACTCTCCTTCTCTAAATATTTTTACTATTTATATACTTATTATATAATTATTTCAGCTAATAAAGAAGTAGGCATTCTTTTCTTAACTAGTAAGCAAAAGGAGAGTATTGTATATCAGATATTAAGCTTTCCAATTACTAAAGTATGCTTTGTTTTTATTTAAATAGCTTTTATCTATTTTTATAGTTGTGTTATCATCAGTCTTACTTCCATTTGGAATAGGTACTGGATTACACCCACCTTTTGCTATTCCTACATTATTTGGCATAAATCTATTACCACAGTTTTGACATTCTAGTTCATTACCTTTCTGAATATAATACCCTTTTCCCGAAGAATAACAAACTTGACATGTATTAAGGGCAGTTCTTACTGTTCCATCCTTTGCTTTTACAGCTAGAACCTCCATTGTAATACCATCTTTTTCATAGGAATAAAATTTTGCTTTCTCTGTTACTTCTTCTTTTTTAATCTCTATTCCTGCTTCTATATTTGCTGAGCTTGTCTTAGGACTTTCATCCTTGTTACTGTTGGTACCACTTACTTTGCTATCATTATTATTTTTTTCTCCAAAAAGAAAATTACCTGCTATTACTAATGCTATTACTAATACTACTCCTAATATCCCTAGTATTATTGGCTTTTCATATCCATTTTTTATGTTTCTTTCTTCCTTAGTTACACCTTTCTGTTTCTTTGATCCTTTATTATTTTCTTTATTTGTTCCCATATAAATCCCTCCCTATATAATCATTTTAAATATACTTATGTTAATTCTATGAATATTAAATCCATTTATTTTGTATTTAAATACTCTTCTCTAACAGCCTCCAAGTCTACAGTATTTATTTCATTCACTACAAGGATAACAGTTAAAACATTTCTTTCACTTGTTATTACAAAAGCCCCCTCCCTTTCAAATAGTACATCCTGCACTACTATATCCTTCTTTCCCTCTATAGAAGCTACTGTTTCTTTAGTATTACTGTCAATTATATTGAATTTTTCTTCTGGATTATCAAAAGCCCTTAAGTCAAGTGAAATCTTCATATTCTTATCCTTATTTGCAATTATTATCAATGGTTCAAACTCATAGCCAATTCCTTTTATTTTAATTCTTTGGATATTATCCTCTAAATTAGCCTTCTTAACTATTCTCTCAGTAGGTACTAAGGTTAAATCATCTCCAAAAATACTAGGTACTTTCTCATCTTCTGCCGAAGAAATGGATTCAGATGTATCAATGGTATCTAAGTTATCTGTTACTTTGATTGTTCCTTTAATCATCCCCATCCAACAGCTGAAATTTATATCCTTATCACCAGGTGTAAATTCTATTACATTTTCCCCTGGTTTAACATTATACTGCTTATTTAATGATGGAATAACAATTGCATTGTTGCATGGATTTATAGCATCTCCTTTTACAATCCATTTTACTGGTACATTTTTCTTAACATAAAGGATATTGGGAGTAAAGCCACTTCCATCTACTATCATAGTTAACTCTTGAATATCATCTTTAAGAATAGCTTTGCTAATATCAGACTGAGTTGAAGATTTGAATATAATTTTTTTTCCTAACTGTACAATATCTATTCCACCTATTCCTGAAAGAGCAAGAGCTCTATTTCCCATGATCAGACCTAGGATAATTACTAAAAATCCACTCATCTTTAGTATCTTTTTTGTATAACCCTTGCTTAAAAGTCCAGATAATGCTCCAAAAGTTAACATTAATGGAACTGTTCCTAAGCCAAATAAAAGCATTGATAGTGCACCTTTTACTGCACTTCCAGTACCTAAAGCATATAACTGCATAGTTTGAAGTGGCCCACAAGGCATTAATCCGTTTAACATTCCAATTAAGAAGGGCATTTTAGTCCTATTTTTCACTGAAAGCCTAGGTAATTTAAGTTTAATATTAAACTTGGAAAATATTCTAAATCCAGCCATATTAAGGCCCATAATAATCATAAATATTGCAGCAAATATTTGCATGGTTGCCTTTGCAGCTAGTGAAATAGACACTACTGAACCTACAGCCCCTACAATTCCTCCTATTAAGGTATAGGCCACAATCCTGCCAACATTATACATTAATGCAGGGCCTATAGAGTGAAATCTATTTGTTCTTACCTTTGATATGCTTTGTGAGAGCATAATTCCTCCGCACATCCCTACACAATGAATTGAGGTTAGCATACCTACTACAAAGAGTATAAAATATGATGCTCCATTAAGTTTAGCATTCATATCAAAACCATTTGTTGAACTTCCCAAAAGTATTATAGAAGCTGCCACAATAAATATTCCTATAATCTTATAATCAATGGATTTCTCAACACTGTAACCTATTAACTTTATCCTTTCTTTAATCCAACTTCTTTGGCAAAGCTCACTATCATACTCAACTATTACCTCTTGAGCCCTATGATTTGCTTTTACACTAACCACACCTTCAAATTTTATTAATGATCTTTCTACCTTCCCCTCACAGGAAGTGCATGTCATGTCATAAACTTTTATTTTTTCCCTTTTAGTACTCACTTTGCCCCCCTTTAATAGAATTACTATCCTCTAAAAATAAAGGAGAAATACTCTTATCTTAGATTATTTCTCCTTCTTAAAGCTTCTTCTGTATGTTAAATTTAATATCATCCTACCGGATTATTTAATTTTTATACATCTCTATTATTAGTATCCTGCTTTGAATTATCGCAACATCTTGACTCTTTATTTCCTCTAATCATCATTAAGATCATGAAAACCATCATGATTGGACATATAAATGGTGCTATTATCGATAATACTCTACCTGCGTTAGTACTAACTTTTGATACTAAAGGTAAAAGTCCTACTATAAGTATAGGTAGTCCACAGCATAGAACCATATGTAACATATGTTTCAATGAACTATGCTTCTGATTTCCTTTCTTATCTCCATGACAATTCATACATACCTCCTATATTCTTTTAATATCACATAACAATTGTTAATTATTATCCTTCAATTATTTTTAAATGATAAATAATTTACTCTAACTGAATTGTATATAATTTATATGAAGAACATATGAAGAAAACTTAATCACTTTATATTTTACTAAAGTAAATTTTAAAAGCAGCACCTTTCCCCTCTTCACTTTTAACAGTAATCTTTGCATGATGAACCTGTAATATACTTTTTGCTATAGTTAAACCAATTCCACTTCCTTCTATTTGACTTCTGCTTTTATCCCCTCTATAAAGTCTTTCAAATACAAAAGGTAAATCTTCTTTTTTAATCCCCACTCCATTATCTTTTACTTCTACTATAATATTTTTGCCTTTAATATATAAGCTAACAAAAACTTCCCCATCTTTATTAGTAAATTTAATTGCATTAGATAATAAGTTAATAAATACTTGTTTTAATTTATTTCTATCTCCGGTTATTCTGTAATCCTCATTCTCTGCAATTCTACATATCAATTTAATTCCTTTATTTTCTGATATTCCTTCAAAATCCTTGCATATATCTATAAGGATTTCCTCTAAATTTATTGACTGAAAATTAAACTTTATACTTTCAGATTCAAATTCTTTTAAAATATTCAAATTGTTTAGAAGTTCTCCAAACCTTATTACCTCATCATTAAGGTAATTTAATCTTTCATTAGTAACAGGAAAGACACCATCTATCATAGCTTCAAGATTGTTTTGCAATATATTTAATGGAGTTCTAATCTCATGGGATATATCAGAAACTAATCTTTTTCTAAGGGTATCTTGATATTTTAATTTATCAGCTAGTATGTTAAAACTCCCTCGTAAACTTTCTAATTCTTCAATATTACTTTCAATATTTGACTTAGTATCAAAATTGCCTTGTGATAAGTTCACTGACATATTTGCTACCTCCTTAATTGGTCTTGAAAACTGCTTTGAAAAATAAAGACTTATTACTATAATAATTAGAAGTGTTAGAATACCACTAGCAATAATGCTTTTATTTATTGATATCTTAAAGTTTATATCCTCCTCAGATAGAAGTATGGATGAATAATGTCCAATTTCTACATATCCTACTACCTCTCCTTCAGATTTAATTTCGAAAGTTTTAGTATTATATACCCCCTTATCTTTCACCACCATTGTGTTTAGGGTATTATTAGCTTTTAAAGTATTAGGATCCATGCCCCATATAAGTTTTTTATTATTATCCATTAGGGATAAACAATAATTTCCCATATGTGCCTCATGTATTAACTCACTGCCAGAACGCTCATCCCAAGTCCCTTGACTCTTATATACTTCTTCAAAAGAAGCAACTATTCTTTCATATCTTTTCTCTTGAATATTTGATATGTATTCATTAAATTTACTGTTTATTGTTATATTTACAAATAGGGCAATTAGTAATATTGCAGCTATAGAGCAAACTACAAACAAAATACCTAACCTTCCTCTTAATGTCCTCATTTAATTCTCACCACCAAACTTGTAGCCTACTTTCATAACTGTAATAATATATTTAGGATTCTTCCTATCCTCTTCTATCTTCTTGCGAATATTTTTTATATGTACATCAACGGTTCTATCGTATCCCTCAAAATCCATTCCAAATACTTTACTTATAAGCTGTTCTCTTGATAAAACTTTTCCCTTATTTAATATAAGTTGATATAATATATCAAATTCATTTGGTGTGAAAGATACTTCTTTATCATTAATCTTTACAGTTCTTTTATCATAATCAACACTCAATCTTCTATCATTAAATAACAAATCCGAGGTATTATTTAAAGTATTATTGCTTGTATCTAATCTCCTAAAGAGTGCATTAACCCTAGCTGTCAGTTCTCTAGGACTAAAAGGCTTAACTAAATATTCATCTGCACCTATATTAAATCCATCTATTCTATCTTCTAATGACCCTTTTGCTGTTAGCATAAAAATATGGGTATCTGAAGTTTCTCTTATAACTTTGCATATTTCTTCCCCTCTTATGTCAGGAAGCATTAAATCAAGTATTATTAATTTTATTTCCATTGACTTGAAAATTTCTATACCTTTTAACCCTTTTGTAGCACAGTATACTTCATATCCTTCTTTCTCTAAGTATGCTTTTAATACCTCTGCTACTCTTTCTTCATCTTCAATTATTAAAACCCTATCCATCCCATTTCACCTCACAATTAATTTCAACTATTATAAAATTACTTAAATCTACTTATTAAAAGTACATTATATCAATTTAATTTAAAGATTATATGAAGATTGTTTACAAACATATAGCCTCCATATATTATAAATCTTGTATACAAATATTGGAATATATATTGATCAATTGCTATTTAAATAGGTGTCCACTAATTCCTTGCAAAATAATTTAAGTAGAATATGATACAAGCTATAATAAGTTATATAAAACCATAGTTTATATAACTTAATTTGAGGTGATTTTATGATTGGTGTAATATTAATGATTAGTTTATTTATCCTCATTGGTACCATGTTCTCATTTGGTAAATGGTCCTTTTTAATAGCAGGATTTAATACAATGAGTGAAGAAGAAAAAGAAAATTATGACACCTTATCCTTGTGTAAATTTATGGGTAAATTTATGTTTATGATTGCTTTTTGCATATCATTATTCCTGTTAAGTGATATTCTAATGATGAAAATATTATTTAATATTGGAATTACTCTGTTTATTGCTTCGATAATATTTCTACTAGTATACTCCAATACAGGAAACAGATTTAAAAAAAATAAGTTTTCCCTTCATATATTATAAACCTATATACAAATCTCAGAATCCGTGTTAATATTATTAAATAAAACTGGAGGCGATGGAGTTCGCCATTAAATGCGTAAAGCTGATGACTCCTACAAAATAGCAATTATTATAATTGTTATTTTGTAGGAGTTTTTTGTTGTTTACTTATACAAAATATATTTATTAATCAAGTCTCTTAGGATAAATGAAAGGAATTTATAATATGAAAAGTAATAAAAAAGAAATATTAAATAAGTTGAGTGCTAGTGCAATTTTAAGTCTATCATTTATAAAATGGATTGTTGTTGGCACAATAGTTGGTATTTTTACTGGATCTACTGCAGCTCTCTTTTTAAAAAGCCTAGAGCTAGCTACAGATTTGCGTATGAAATATACATGGCTCCTATTCTTTCTTCCACTTGGAGGTGCTCTTGTTAGTCATCTATATGTAAAATACGGCAAAAGCTCTTCGAAGGGTAATAATTTAATTATTGAAAAAATAAATGATGGTATTGGTAACGTCCCTTTTTCTATGGCACCTTTAGTTTTCTTTGGAACTGTTATCACTCATTTATTTGGAGGTTCTGCTGGAAGAGAAGGTACAGGTGTTCAAATAGGTGCTAGTATAGCTGAAGCTATAGGTAAATTATTAAAGTTAGACAAGGTAGATAATAGAATTATACTTATGGCAGGAATAAGTAGCGGTTTTGCTTCTGTATTTGGTACACCCCTTGCAGGTACAATTTTCGGACTTGAAGTTGCTGCACTTGGTCTTATGAGTTATGAAGCTTTAATTCCAGCTCTTACTGCAAGTATTGTTGGAGATTTCATGGTGTCTTTCTTAGGTGTGCATCATACTCACTATAATGTTGTAGGAATTCCAGAATTAACATTAACTACAATAATTAAAGTGATCTTTGCAGCAATTTTATTTGGCTTAACTAGTAAGCTATTTAGTGAATTAACCCACAAACTAAAAGAATTATTTTCAGAAAGATTCAAGAATCCAGTAATAAAGAGCTTTATTGGAGGTATACTCCTTATAGGTTTAGTATATTTAATTGGAACAAGAGACTTTCTTGGATTAAGTACACCACTTATTTCTGAGTCATTTACTGGCCATGTTCCTCCTCTTACATTCTTAGGAAAACTTTTATTTACTTCTATCACTTTAGGAACTGGTTTTCAAGGAGGAGAAGTTACCCCATTGTTTGTAATTGGCTCAACTCTTGGAAATTCTTTATCAAATTTACTCCATATGTCTCCTTCATTTTTGGCAGCACTAGGACTAATAGGAGTTTTTGCTGGAGCAACCAATACTCCAATGGCTTCCTTTGTATTAAGTTTAGAAATGTTTGGTTCTAAAGGACTTATTTTTGTATTTATTACTTGTGCCGTTAGCTATATGTTTTCTGCCCATACTGGCATATATCTTTCACAGAAAATTGGAATTAGTAAAAGTAAACTAATTGAAGTAGAAGATAATTCAACACTTTTAACTTTTAGATCAAAAAATAAAAAATAAGTATATCTAATGTAACCTAAAACAAAGACTCTTATATCTCTTTTTAAGCCTACTCCCTCTGGGAGCTTTAGCCTTCAAAGAAATATAAGAGTCCTATTTTATATTACATCTTTACTTACTTCAAACTGACTGTAATAAAGAGAAGCATAGAATCCATCTTGGGCTAGAAGACTTTCATGATTTCCTCTCTCCACTATATCCCCATCTCTTACAACTAAAATCATATCTGCATTTTGGATAGTTGATAATCTATGAGCTATAACAAAGCTTGTCTTATCCTTCATAAGTCTTGTTAAAGCCTTTTGAATTTCCACCTCTGTTCTTGTATCTACACTAGAGGTAGCTTCATCTAATATCATAATTGCAGGACTTGTCAGCATTGCACGAGCAATAGTTAATAGTTGCATCTGTCCTTGAGATATAGTAGATGTCTCACTAGAAATTACAGTGTCATACCCATCTGGAAGTGTACGAATAAAATGATCACAGCAAGCTGCTTTAGCTGCTTCTACAATTTCCTCTCTTGTAGCATCCATCTTACCATAAGAAATATTTTCAGCTATTGTTCCTTTAAATAACCAAGTATCTTGAAGTACCATACCAATTTGTCTACGTAATTCACTACGAGGAATATCAGTAATGTTAACACCATCAATTGAGATTGCTCCACCATTTAACTCATAAAAACGCATAATTAAATTAATTAATGTACTCTTACCTCCACCAGTTGGTCCAACAATAGCTACCATTTCATTAGGTTTTACTTCTAAATTCAAATCCTTAATTAAAGTTCTCTCTGGTGTATATCCGAATTTTACATTCTCAAACTTCACTCTTCCATGAGATATTGTAAGGTTACTAGATTCCTTATCTTTAACTTCTTCCTCTTCATCTAGGAATTCAAAAACTCTCTCAGCTCCAGCTATAGCAGATTGTAGTGACATAATAACATAAGCTGCTACAGTAATAGGTTCAGAAACTTGGTTTACATATTGTAAAAATGCTTGAATACCACCTAAGGAAATATGACCATTAATTGTCATAATCCCCCCTACAATTGCTGTTGTAACAAAACCTAATTGATTTAAAAGTCTTATAGTTGGATATATTGCAAAATCAACAAACTGTGCTTTTCTATTTGCTTCAAACTGATTTTTATTAAGCTTAGAAACTTCTTCAATAGTATCATTCTGTTGATTAAACACCTTAATAACAGAATTACCTGAATAAACTTCTTCAACTTTACCACTTAATGTATCCATTGCCGCAAAGTTCTCTGCATAATAGCGTTGACTAAGTTTAGATACAAAGTTTGTTGCAATAGTACTGATTGCTAAGAATATAAGAACTAAAATAGTTAATTTGGGATTTAATAAAAACATAGCAATAATAGTAAATGTAATTGTTAAAGCAGAAGTTATAAACTGCATGAATCCTACTTGCATAACTAATGATACTTTTTCAAGGTCATTTGTAACCTTACTCATAACTTCTCCTGTTTTGTGAGTATCAAAATAACTAAGTGGAAGTTTATTTATTTTTTCACTTATCTCCCTACGTAGAGATAGTGTTAAATTTTCACCAACGCTAGCAATTATATACTGTTGCATATATGTTAGTAAGGTATTAAATATAGAAAGTCCTACTAATATTAAAATTGGCATAGCTAATGCATTAGTCACAGTTGATAAAATGCTCATAGATCCATCAAAAACACGTATTGCATTTACTAGGTTATCAATAGCTTTTCCAATCATAAGTGGTATGGCTGCATAAGCTGCACTGCTAAGTATTACTGATATACCTACAACTAGTAGCTTTTTATACTGGCTACCTAATCTCTTTGCTAATCCCTTAATTGTCTTTCTTGTATTTTGAGGAATATCTTCACTGGATAATATATCCTTATCTTTCTCATCATTTTTCTTCATAGATTTAAACCTCCTTTACCTTCATCTGACTGTTTGCAATAGCCTGATATACAGAACAATTTTTCATTAGTGTCTCATGATTTCCAATACCCACAAGTTTTCCTTCATCCATTACAAGGATTTGATCTGCATCCATAATTGTGCTTACTTTCTGAGCAATTATTATCTTAACTGCTTCTTTCATATTTTCTTTTAATGCTTTACGAAGTTCAGAATCAGTTTTTGAGTCTAAAGCAGAAAAACTATCATCAAAAATATACACTGGTACTTTCTTTATAAGTGCTCTTGCAATAGCCAAACGTTGTTTCTGTCCACCTGAGAAGTTAGATCCACCTTGCGAAACTGGTGCTTCTAGACCCATAGGTAATTTATCTACAAATGATTCTGATTGAGATATCATTAATGCTCTCTTCATATCTTCTATAGTTGCTTCTTTATCACCCATTCTAAGGTTGTCCTCAATTGTTCCACTAAACAAGAATGCCTTCTGAGGAATATAACCAATTCTATTTCTTAATTCTTCTTGTGGTAAGCTTCGTATATCTACACCACATAAATTAATCTCCCCCTCATCTATATCATGCAATCTAAGAAGAAGATTCGCTATAGTACTCTTACCAGAACCAGTACTTCCAATAATAGCTATTGTTTGACCTTCATTACAAGAAAATGATAGATTCTTTATAACTGGTTCCTCTGCTCCATGATAGAAGAATGATACCTTTTTAAATTCTACAACTGGTGCATTAACTTTTACTTCTCCTTGTTTTGCCTTTGAATCTTGTATTTCAGAATTCATATCTAATACTTCTTTAATACGATCCAAACATGATTTCATTTTTGGAAGGGTAACACTAGTTGTTGTAGCTAGTATTAGATAACTTAATGTAATAATAGAATACTCTGTAACTGCTGTAATTTGTCCTATTTCCATAGTACCTTTCATAGATAGTACTCCACCTAACCAAATCATAGATGCCATAGATAATCCAATTATCAACCATATGCTAGGATTTAAAACAGCAAATAGCTTATTAAGCTTTATCATATCTCCAGCATACTTCTCAAAAGCTTTACTAGATCTACCTTCCTCATACTTTTCATTCCCAAAAGCACGTATAACACGTATACCAGTTATCGCCTCTCTAACTACTTGATTAATACGGTCTAATCTTGCCTGAACTCTTTGAGAAATATAATTTGATTTCTTAAGTACCACTCCAGCAAAGAAAATAAAAATAACCACACTTAAAATGAGTATTAATGATAGTGGCACACTAGTATATGATGTCATAACAATAGATGCCCCAATAATTAGTGGCGTTGGTACTATTAATTGAAAGATCAATCCAAGTGTCTGTTGAAGATTAGAAATATCTGCAGTTGTACGTGTTATCATTGATGAAACACCAATAGTATCAAATTCACGAATAGATAATTCCTGACTCTTACGGAAAACCTTATCTCTCATGTCATAACCAAAAACTGCTGCTAAATCAGCTGAATAATAGCTTCCAAGAACTGCTGCAACAGTTGTTGCTAGTACAACTATTAACATTTTCCATCCTATATTAAGAATTGCATCCATATCACCTTTTAAAATTCCATTGTCTACAATACCAGCAATTAGAAATGGAATTAGTAATGTTCCTACCGCTTGACCTAAAAGCATAAGCAATGTTATTGCTACTTTTTCTTTTCTTTCTTTTAGGAAGATTTTTAAATATTTCATATTTTACCTCCATTATGTCAATAAGTTTGCAGAAATTTTTCTCAAGTGTTAGTATAAAGGTTAAAGTGACTTTAATGTCAATACTTTTTTTATTCGGAGGTCGCTATGAACACTAATTCTTATATGCAAATCAAGGAATTTTCACGTCTTACTGGTATAAAACGTGAAAACTTAAGATATTATGATCAAATTGGGTTGTTATCTCCAGAATACCGTGGTGAAAATGGTTATAGATATTATACTCAAAGACAACTTACCAGTGCATATCTAATACTTTCTCTCAGAGAACTTGGTATTGGTATAGAAGAAATTAAAAAATATGTAGATAGACGTAGTCCTGAGGAGATGTTTTCTTTATTTAGCTCACAGAAAAAAAATATATTAAAGGAAATGAAAAGACTTAGACGTACTCTTGAAATCATGGACTTATATGTGGGTATGGCAGAGGATGCTCTGAAGTATGATGAGAATATAATTCGTATAGAATATAAAGAAAAAGAACCTATTTTTATAGGCCCATTAATTCCTAGTGATGATGTATATGATTCTGTTATCTCTTTTTACGATTTTGCTGCTGAAAATGGCTTTGATCTTGGTTATCCACTTGGGGCTATTATATCTGAAGAGAATCTTAAATCTGGAGATGAATTATTAGCTGCACGATATTATTTTAAGGTTGAAAATGATAACAATTCATATAAGCCAGAAGGTAAATATGTAATTCTCTATGGAAGATGTGCTTATGGGGAATCAGATGATCTCTATAAAAAGCTCATTACATTTATAGAAGAAAATAAATTAAGGCTTTGTGGTGATGCCTATGAGGAATATCCTCTAAATGAACTTTCTACTATAGATGATAAGCAGTATTGTGTAAAAATAGAAATTCTGGTTGAAGATCTATAATATTTTAAAGGACCTTCCAATTGCATTATTACAATTGGAAGGCCCTTTTATATAGATTAAAAATCAAAATTATCTGGATCTGGTCCTACTCTTAAATCTTTGTTTAAGCTATCTATCTTAGCCATATCATCATTGCTTAAGTTAAAATCAAATATATCTATATTTTGAATTAATCTTCCTTCATTTGTTGACTTAGGAATAGTTACTACATCACTTTGTAAATCCCAACGTAAAACTACTTGAGCTACTGTTTTATTGTGCTTGTTAGCTATTTCCTTTAATACTTCATTTTCTAATAATCCATTACCAGCCATTAAAGGTGACCATGCTTCAACTTGAATATCATTTTCTTTACAGAATTCTCTAACCTTTTCTTGGCTTAAGTATGGATGTAATTCTACTTGATTTATAACAGGCTTTATTTCAGCATCAGCTAATAAATCTTGAAGATGGTGAACTTGGAAGTTACTTACTCCTATAGCTTTAACAGAACCTTCTTTATATAAATACTCTAATGCTTTCCAAGCTTCTTTGTACTTTCCTTCTACTGGCCAATGGATAAGGTATAGGTCTAAATAATCCACACCTAATCTCTTTAAGCTTTCTTCATAAGCCGCTATAGTTGATTCGTATCCTAAATCAGCATTCCAAACCTTAGAAGTTATAAATAAGTCTTCTCTTGAAATTCCTGCCTCTTTTATACCTTCTCTTATTCCCTCTCCCATAGCTTCTTCATTACCATATATAGCTGCACCATCTATACTTCTATATCCATTTTTTATTGCAATCTTTACTGCATTTACTAATTCTTCACTATCTTCTACTCTGAAAACTCCAAGTCCTAATCTTGGCATCTCAACTCCATTATTTAAAGTAATTCTACTATTTTTATTATCTGTCATATTAATTCTTCTCCTTAAAATCTTTATCATTTTTATCTTATGAAACTCATAAAATTCTTATTTTCTCTTTCTGGTGCCTTAATCTTATCTTGTCCAAATTCAACAAGTTTCATTAACCAAGCCATATTCTTACCTAGCACTCTCATTATTTGCATTCCTTCACTATCTTGAAGAACCTCATGACCAGTTCTACCATAAGCAACATTCCAATAATTTGATGTAGGCATTAACATTTCTGAATAATTAATATAATTATTCAATTGATCGAATACCGGAACTCCACCTGATCTTCTAACAGCAACAACACTTGCTCCAACTTTATGTCTAAGCATACCATCATTTACTGATGTTACAAGAAAAGCACGGTCTAAGAATGATTTCATAGTTCCTGCAATAGCCGAATAGTGAACTGGTGATCCTAATATTATTCCATCAGCTTCCTTCATCTTTCCAATCCATTCATTAACTTCATCATTATCAATTACGCATTTTTCATTTTTATTTCTACTACATCCCCCACAAGCTAAACATCCACGTATTACCTTATTCCCCACGTGAATAATCTCCACCTCAATGTTTTCTTTCTCTAATTCTTTTGCTACACTCTCTATTGATTTATAAGTATTCCCATTCTTTTTAGGACTTCCATTAAAAGCAACTACCTTCATAAATATATCTCCTTAAATTCATTATTTGTTTCCCCACCTATGTCCTTATTATATGAATAGCTATTTCAATTAACAAGTACGCACTTTTAAGTTAGACGGCTTACCTAAAAGTAGGATTTATTGAACTACCTCATTTACATAGGAAAAAAATTCTTAAAAATAAATAACCCTGAACAACACAAACTGTATTATCCAGGGTTATATAGAGTATGGGAATCGTGACTTTCAAAACTCACTAGTTTTTAGGAAACGTTTTCACAAGCCATATAATTATCTATTTTCTCTCATTGTCTTTAAGCTTTCATTTACTTCTGCTAGCTTTTTCTTGGATAGATTAAATATGAATAGTAAGGCTACTAATGATAATGCTAGTCCAATAAAGTAAGATCCACACATTATATTTTTTATCCCAATTCCAACTTCTACTGCTTGTTCTGTAACACCAGCTTCATATCCTAATATCCCTAGGGCAAATCCACCTACTCCTCCAGCAATAGCTTGGGCTAATTTTCTAAATAAAGAGTATGAAGAGTAAACTAAACCTTCACTTCTTTCTCCACTTATGTATTCTTGATAATCTATAGCATCTGCTACTAATGCCCAAGTAAGTACACTAACTATTCCTGTTCCAATTCCACCTATCATAGTTAAAGTTATAAAAATATATGGATTCGTTATTGGTAACATCCATAGGATTCCGTATACTACTGTTGCTAAAACAGTACCTACTATTGAAACTTCCTTTTTACCAAACTTCTTTACCAAACTTCCAATCAATGGCATAACGAAAAGCATAGGTATCATACCTGCCATACCAGCTAAAGTTATAAGCTCTGGTTTATGGAAATACTCTTTAAATAAATATGTATTTAATGACATTCCAGTAAACATGGCTGCCGATAAAGCAAAGGAAGCTAATGTTACTCCTATAAATGCTCTATTTTTAAGCAGTGTCTTTACTGTTTGAGTTAATGTAACTTTTTCTTCAGTGGATTTCTTAAAGTGTATTCTTTCTCTTGTAAGTCTAAAAGTAAAAATAAAACTTATTGAACAAATTATTGCAAATATTATTGAGCATATTAAGAATCCTCTTGCAGTTACTACTCCATCTGTGAATATTATATTTGGAACTAATACCATAACTGCTACTCCACTAATTAAAGAACCTATATTTCTAAATGTAGAAAGTGAAGTTCTTTCCACAGGATCGCTTGTCATTACTGATGATAATGATCCATATGGAATGTTAACTGCTGTATAAAGCATTCCAAAAGCTATGTATGTTACATATGCATAAGGTATTTTCATTGATTCTGGTATTGATGGAATAAATGTAAAGCATAAAATTCCTGCTATTGTCATTGGTATTCCAAATAAAATTAAATAAGGTCTAAATTTACCAAACTTAGTATGATTATTTCTATCAACTATTAACCCCATAATTGGATCATTTATTGCATCCCAAATTCTAGCTACTACAAACAATGTTCCAACTGCTGCAGGACTTATACCAAGTATATCAGTATAAAATAACATTAAATAAGTTGTTATAAGCTGAAAAATCATCCCACAACCTACATCTCCTAATGCATATCCTATTTTGTCTCCCATATTAAAACCTTTAACTTGATCTTCCTTTTTCTCGAATAAATTTAAAAAACTCACTATCTTTTGCTCCCCTCACATTTTATTTTTTATTATTTAGTAAAGTAATTTTTAGAGTTTTTATAACAAATATTTTCAATTATTTCTCCGAGTATTTCTTCATTGTATGGGTATTGTCCACTTTCTACTAACTTACCAACATAGTTACATAGTATTCTTCTAAAATATTCATGTCTTGTATAAGATAAAAAGCTTCTAGAATCAGTTACCATCCCAACAAATTGGCTAAGAAGACCTAATTGGGATAATGCAGTCATTTGTCTCTCCATTCCGTCCTTTTGGTCATTAAACCACCATCCTGAACCAAATTGGATTTTTCCTGCAATAGTACCATCTTGAAAGTTTCCAATCATAGTACCTATAACTTCATTATCTTTAGGATTTAAACAATATAATATTGTTTTAGGTAATTTTTCATTTTTATCTAGTTCATCTAGTATTCTTGATAGGGAATATGCAATTTCACCATCATCCATACTATCGAATCCAGCGTCAGCTCCAACTCTATTGAACATCCTAGTGTTATTATTTCTTAATGCTCCTATGTGAAGTTGCATCACCATATTTCTTTCATGATACATTTCACCTAATGCTATTAATATTGCTGTTGAATATTTAGCAGCTTCATCCATTGTAATTTTCTCACCATTTAGTGCTTTTCTTAATATTTCATTTACTTCTTCATAGCTATAATCTAAAAATTTAACTCTTTCCAAACTGTGATCAGTTATTAAACAACCGTTTTCATAGAAATAATCTAATCTTACTTCTAAGGCTTTCTTTAAACCTTCAAAATTTTCGATTGCTATATTACTTGCTATGGATAATTGATTAATATAATCTATAAACATTGGATTTTCAATCTTCATAGCATTTTCTGGTCTAAAAGAAGGTCTTACTTCACATTTAAAATTTTCATCTTCATTTATTTTCTTATGATATCTTAAATCATCAATTGGATCATCTGTTGTTCCTATGTACTCAACATTTGCCATTTCTATAAGTTTTCTAGCAGTTAAATTATTTTCTTCTATGGCATTATTACACTTTTCCCAAACAGATTTAGCGGTTTTTTCACTTAAAACTTCTTCAACTCCAAAGAATCTCTTAAGTTCTAAATGAGACCAATGATAAATAGGGTTACCAATTAAATATGGCATCATCTTAGCAAATTCATAGAACTTTTCATAATCCGTTGCATCCCCAGTTATATACTTTTCATCAATACCATAGCTTCTCATAGCTCTCCACTTATAATGATCATGATATAGCCACATTTCTGTTATATTTTTAAATTTATGATCTGTAGCTATTTCAAGGGGAACTAGGTGACAGTGATAATCAAATACTGGCACCTTTGAAGCATAATTATGATACAATACTTTAGCTACTTCTGTTTCTAATAAAAAGTCATTGCCCATAAACTTCTTCATATAATAATTCTCCTATTCTTCCCTTTTACTCTTTTTTACCGCTTCAGTTAATCCGTTTATATAAACTGCCCCTAAGGCCCTATCATATAATCCGTATCCTGGTCTTCCTGTTTCTCCCCAAATCATTCTTCCATGATCTGGTCTATAAGGTCCATCAAAATCATAATCACAATAAGCTTTTACTATTTCATAGAAATCAAGGGACCCTGCTTCTGATAGATGTGCAACTTCCATAAAGCTATGTTCTCCAGTTATCCTAACATTTCTAAGATGTGCAAAATGAATTCTATTTCTTTCTTTACCAAAATAGTTAATCATCTTTACCATATCGTTTGTCTTAGTGCATCCTAGAGAGCCTGTACATAATGTTATTCCATGATATGGACTATCATATAAATCTATAAACCTTTTTAAGTTATCAAAGTTCGTAATTATTCTTGGAAGTCCAAATATTCCCCATGGTGGATCATCTGGATGTATTGCCATTTTCATTCTAACTTCATCTGCAACTTTCATTATTCTTTTAATGAAATAACTAAGATTATTCCATAAAGCTTCTTCATCTATATCCTTATATTTTTCTAGTAATCCTTTTAATCCCCCTTCTCCATAAGAAGTATCCCATCCTGGTAATTCTAACTCCCCCAAAGCTGGATCCATTTTCTTAACTTGCTCTTCATCATAAATTAAACATGTTGAGCCATCTTCTAATTCATAACTTAAATCAGACCTTGTCCAATCAAATACCGGCATAAAGTTGTAACAAATTGTTTCAATTCCTGCCTTTGCTAAGTTTCTAATTGTTTCAATATAGTTATCTATATATTTATCCCTAGTTGGTAAACCTAGCTTAATATCTTCATGAACTGGTACACTTTCTATTACTGAAAGTTCCAATCCATGACTTTCTATTTCATTTTTTAACTCTAAAATCTTTTCTAATGGCCATACTTCTCCAACTGGAATATCATATATAGCTGTTACTATACCCTTCATTCCTGGTATTTGCCTTATGTATTCAATTTTAACTGGGTCTTCTTTACCATACCATCTGAATGTCATCTTCATAATAGTTACCTCCTATCTTTAATTTCTTCAAATTTATCCACGAATTTTTTTGCTCTTTCTTCAATTTCACTTATCTTACCTGTTAAAAGTGAACTTCCTACTCCAACACATGAAACTCCATTTTTAAACCATTCTTCCATATTTTCTAGGGTAACTCCACCTGTAGGCATTATTTCAACTCCAGGTATTGGTGCCTTTACAGCTTTTACAAACTTAGGTCCAAATAGATCCCCTGGGAAAAGCTTAATCATTTTATTACCTTGCTCCATTGCCTTCATCATTTCACTTACAGTCATGCATCCTGGTAAATAAAGAACTTCATAAGACTTACAAACTATATCTACTTCCTCATTATATCCTGGACTTACTATATACTTTGCACCTGATTTAATAGCTTGAACTGCCATCTTACCATCTAGTACACTTCCAGCTCCCACTAAAATATTCTCATTATCTCTATACTTTTCTATTAACTCATTTACATTTGGTATTGTATAAGTAAGCTCAATTGCTTTAATACCACCACTTAAGCAAGCTTCTATATAAGAAATTGCCTCCTCATGATTCTTACCTCTTACTACAGCAACAATACCATTTTCTTTTAATTCTTCTAAAACCATTTTATACTCTCCTTTATACACCTGAGTATGCTGAAAATGCTCCATCAACAGGAATAACTACTCCATTAACAAAGCCAGAAGCTTCATTGGAAACTAAATATAATAATGTCCCTATTAACTCATCTGCTTCTCCAAATCTTCCCATTGGTGTACTATTTAATATCTTTTCAGTTCTTGGAGTTGCTGTTCCATCTTCATTAAATAGTAATTTTCTATTTTGATCTGTAACAAAGAATCCTGGTGCTATTGCATTTACCCTTATCCCTACATTAGACATATGTACCGCAAGCCATTGAGTGAAATTACTAACTGATGCCTTTGCACCTGAATAAGCAGGAATTTTAGTTAGTGGTGTAAATGCATTCATTGAAGATATATTGATAATAGTTGCACCTTCTCTATTTATCATATCTTTACTAAATTCTTGTGAAGGAAGTAATGTTCCTAAAAAGTTTAAATTAAAAACAAACTCAACTCCCTTTGGATCTAAATCAAAGAATGTTATTAAATCTTCATTTTCTAGGTCTTCTGGATCTAAATATTCTTTAGTAGTTGTTCCTTTAGGATGGTTACCACCAGCTCCATTTATTAGAATATCTACTTTCCCAAATTCTTTTAGTATTACTTCATGTGCCTTTCTTAAGCTTTCTTTATCTAGAACATTTGCTTCAATTCCTATTGCAATACCACCCTTATCATTTATGGATTTTGCTTTATTATCACATGCCTCCTGTCCTAATGCTAAAATGGCTACCTTGGCTCCACATTCTGCTAATGCATCTGCCATTGCTCCACATAATACTCCTGTTCCACCTGTAACTACACAAACCTTATCTTTTAGCTCAATATTAAATGGTAATTTCATTTACTATCCCTCCTGTATAATTGCTATACTTGTATACTAGCATATTAGAATATGAATTGCAACAGTTTTTGTATACATTTTCATATTGATTTTTCTTATATTCTTCTCTTTTACCTATAAAATAAAAAAATCCCTTAAAAGACTATTTTGGAATAATCTTTTAAAAGATTTTTACTAATTATTATTTTTAATATAAGATGCAATTTCTGGATTGTTCTCTATTAATTTCACCCATCCATCCATAGGTTTCTTAATGTGGTTAGAAACTACCTCTTCTATAATATTCTTCTTTTTTTCTTTTATAATATCTAAGTATGTTATATGCTGATCAATAATACATCCCTTTTCAGAGTTAATCTCAGATAATAACCTCATTCTGTTATAATGAGTACTTATGTTGCTTATAGCTTCCCAAATATCGTTTTTATCAGTACCTTTAAATAGAAGCCTATGAAATTGTTTATCTAAATTATGGAACTCTATCAAATTATCACTTTTATCTATTATTAATTTTTGAGCAAACAAACATTTTTCCATTTCCATTAAATCATCTTCTGGAAAGTTATCACAAGCTTCTTCTAATACCATTTTTTCTAGGTTATATCTCATAAAAATAGCCTGATCAATTAAATTCCAATCAATTAAAGATACAAAAGTACCTGATTGAGGTTTAACTTCAATAAGTTTTTCACTCTTTAATCTAATTAATACTTCCCTTATAGGTGTTCTTGAAACATTAAGCTTTTGGGCCAGATCTGATTCACTTAATAACATTCCTGGTTTTAATTCTAAAGCCATTATATTATCCTTTAGAACCCTATATGTATACTCCTTACTGGTTTCTTTCTCTAACTTATCATAAAGAATCACTTATATATCCTCCTAACACTTTTGTAAGTATTTTTACATAATATATTATATCACAAATATAAAGAATATTAGTATACTTGTATTTTAATTTTTATATTTTTTATATAAAGAGCAAAAGCTACCTATAGGCAGCTTTTGTCTTTAATAATTATTTTTTATAATTAAAGTCAGGTATATTAGTCCATCTTTCACGTAAAGAATGGGCAATCATCTTAGGCTTTCTTTCTCTTGTAAATATACCCTTTTTATTTCCTTGAACTCTAATTATCCCTTGGCTTGTAGCAAAGTCTGCAAAATTCCAAACTTGTTCTCCAACAAAGTTCTCAAACTCATCTACTACCTCATGGTTAGCTTTGTAATATTCTACTTGATATTCTTCAGTAAACATTACAGGTACAGTATCATGCATTCCTGCAACAGTATCTGCTCCATATTCTGTGAACATTATTGGCTTTCCAGGACATCTCTTATTCCAACCATTTAATTCAGCTCTTAGCATATTCTTAGCTTCTTCTAAATCTCCACCTGCAACATACCATCCATAATATCTATTTAAGCATAGTACATCTACGATTTCTCCAACTTTACATCTATCTGGAGTTGACATAAGATATGTTACAACTGTAACAGGTCTTTTTTGAGGATCTAGTTCTTTTGTTAATTTTATTAATGGTTCAAAATATTCCTTTGCACCTTCTGAATCTGAATCTGGTTCATTAGCTACAGACCACATAACTACACAAGGGTGATTTTTATCCCTTTCAACTAACTCTCTTAATATTCTTTCATGAGCTTCCTTAGTTCCGATTTCTTTCCATGTATCTCTTTTTGCACCTTCTCCAAATAATCCTGTAGCCATAAAGTTTAAGTGCAATCCAACTGCTGGAGTTTCATCAATAACTACTATTCCTTCTCTATCAGCAAGTCTCATTATTTCTTCTGAGTATGGATAATGTGCTGTTCTAAAAGAGTTTGCCCCTATCCACTTAATTAAATTAAAGTCTTTTACATTTACAGCTTCATTTATTCCTCTTCCATTTACATAAGAATCTTCATGTTTACCAAATCCCTTAAAGTAAAATGGCTTTTTATTTATTAAGAACTTTCCATCTTCTACAGTAACAGTTCTTACACCAAAATTTTCTGTATATGTATCTATTAATTCTTCATTTTCAACTAAATCAATTTTTAACTTATAAAGATATGCATTCATTGGTTCCCAAAGCTTAACATCATTAATTATGATTCTACCTTTTAATCCAGTAGACTCTGCTACTACAGAATCATCTTCATTAATAATCCTTACCTTAGCATCCCCTTCTCCAGCAATAGATACTTTATAATCTACATATCCTTCATTCCCATTAAAATCAGTTACTATTTCTACATCATTTACATAATTTTTTGGAGTTGTATAAATCTTAACTGGTCTATGTATTCCAGCATAGTTGAAGAAATCAAAATTAACTATGTTCTTTACTATCTTTCCATTTTCATCTTTCTTTACTAATCCAACTGGAAGTGTAGTCTCATCAATGATATTATTAACTGCAACAGTTAATATATTTTCTCCCTTTACTAAATACTCATTAATTTCACTTTCAAATGGTGTGAAGCCTCCCTTGTGTTCCATTAAGAACTTTCCATTTAAGTACACCTTAGCTTCATGTGTAGCTGAACTAAATCTTAATACAATTCTTTCATTTAATAAGGATTTATTTATTTCAAAAGTTCTTTGATACCATACCCACCCTAAATGATCTCTTACTTCTTCTGTTTCTACTAAATCATTATATGAAGCTGGTACTGGTATATTTAATGTATCCTTTAATTTTCCTTCATACCACTTTTCTGAAAAACCTGTTCCCTTATCTAATTTAAAATCCCAAATCCCACTTAGATCTATTACACTTCTTGTTTCAGTAATTATTGGATATAACATATTTTAAACCTCCATATATTTTAAATATTTTAAATTTTTTTATAATCTTGTTTCCCATCTTTCACAAAATACAGTTTCATTATGTTTTCCTTGGAATTCTTCCTCACCCTTTATTCTCTTAACAGTTTCTCTTATAACTGTTCTTGTTGAGCCATAGGCATTAATATAGGTCTTCATCATTGGTAAGTCAAATAAATTAGTTGTTTGACTTAATGATATACAGATAGTTGGGAGTTCTCTTACATACCAAGGAATTTCACTTCCATGTCCTATAGACCATTGAACTCTAACAACATTTTCTTGACAGTATCCTTTCATCTCTACAAACATTAATACAGCATCATAGTTTTCCTTTAACTTTTCTACACTGTCACTAAAGGTTGATTTCATCATACTTTGATATGTATGACCTTCCTTTGCAGATAAATCATGATAATTTTCATGCATATCAACTTCAAATCCTGCTGCTTCAAGTTCTTCTTTAATTGCAGCCTTTGTCCCATTATTTCCAAATATCATATCCATAGGTTGCGGATTTGTTACATAATACACCTTTAGTCTCTTATGAGTTTCTGGTGTTATTGGTAAATTGTTTTCTGTGTCCTTAACTAAAGTTATGCTTCTCTTTGCTGCATCTTCAGCCATTTTCTTATGCTCTTCGCAACCTAAAATCCTTAAGCCTTCTTTATCTGGCATTAAATTTCCTTCTAATAAATCCTTATGTAAATTCATTGATGCCTTTAAGCCTAATATTCTCCTTAATGCATCTTCTAATCTTTCTTCAGTTATTATTCCTTCCTTATAACCATCCATCATGTATTTAAAGTCTTCTTCAGCATGATGGAAGAATAAGAACATATCGCATCCTGCTGCAATAGCTGTTGGTACTTGTTTATTTCTTGGCATTGCACTTGTCATACCTAGCATATGAGATGCATCCGTTACTAATAATCCATTAAAGTTTAATTCTTCTCTTAATAGATTTTGAAGTATTTCTGGAGCTAGAGTTGCAGGCATAATTTCTGCATCAGTTATATTAGGTTTAAACTTTCTTGAATATGCTGGTAATGCAATATGTCCAACCATCATACTCTTTATTCCCTCTTCAATAAGTCCTCTATATACCTTTCCAAAGGTCTTGTCCCATTCTTCAATACTTTGATCATTTACTCCCATAAGTAAGTGTTGATCTCTTTCCTCAACACCATCTCCTGGGAAATGTTTTGTACATGCTGACATTTTACTTTCTTCAAGTCCTCTAATATAGGCCTTTGAATATTCTAGCACTTTATCTGGATCATCTCCATAAGATCTAGAATTTATTATTGTATTTCTCCAATTTAGGAAAATATCTGAAACAGGTCCAAAAGCCCAGTTACATCCTATAGCTGCTGATTCTCTTCCAGAAACATATCCAAGATTATATGCAACCTTATCATCACTTACCGCTCCTGCTGCGGCTTGAGCTGCTATGTAGGTTCCCCCTTGAGCTGCACCATCTCCACCTGCTTCACAGTTACAAGCAACTAGTAGTGGTAGCTTTGAAGCTTCTTTATATAATTTTATTTGATCATATACTTGTGAAGCATTTCCTCCCATATATCTTGCTCCGCCGGGCTTATATTTCTTTATAAGTTCTGATGCTGTTCTTCCTCCATCTGGAGACTTGTCCATTATTACAAATAATTGTCCGATTTTTTCTTCAATTGTCATTCCTTTTATTGTTTCTTCTACCCAATTCACATCTTCTTCTGATAAATAAAATGGTTTTGCCTTTAAATCTACCTTCTTCATATAATCCTCTCCTTTTATATTTAATAATTTACCTTTTTATATTACAAAGTCCACTGTCTATTAATGTATTGACAGTTTCCTCATCTACTAAATTTATATCTCCTTGAATTGAATGTTTTAAGGAGCTTGCACATATTCCAAACTCAATAATTCTTTCCTCATCCATATCTTTTAAAATTCCATGAAGTACACCTGCTGTAAATGCATCTCCTCCGCCAACTCTATCTAAAATATCAAAGGTGTATTCATTAGATTTCAATAATTTTTCTCCATTAAATAAATATCCTTTTAATGAGTTATTATTTATTGAATTTACTTGTCTCTTGGTACATGCTGCATATTTTAAGTTAGGATACTTCTTAAATAATCTTTTATACAAGGTTTCAAGATCCTCTTCAAAGCTATTATTAGGATTTTCATATTTTAGAATATTTACCATATCCAAAGTACCTAAAAAGGCTATATCTACATAAGGTAATATTTCTTCTAAAAAAATCCTTGCTTTATCAATAGTCCAAAGTTTCTCTCTAAAATTAGAATCATAGGATACTATAATTCCTTTTTCTTTACACTTCTTTATTACCTCTATAGTAAAGTCATATAATTCCTGACTTAAAGCTGGTGTAATTCCAGATAAATGTATTAGTCCTACTGAATCAAGGATTTTATCTAAATCAAATTCTTCTTTTTTAGCCATGGAAATAGCTGAATATTTCCTATCATAAATAACTTCTGTACTCCTTACTCCATGTCCTATTTCAGAGTAATATACACCTAGCCTTCCATCTCCAATCAGTATATCGTTTACATTAACATTATACCCTCTAAACTTATTTATTACTTTTTGTCCTAAATAATTATTAGGTAGTTTAGTTACAAACTTAGTATCATTGCCAAAGATAGCAAGGCTTGCAATAACATTTGCCTCCCCCCCTGAGTAAACTGCCTCAAAGGAAGTAGCTTGCATTATCTTTTGGTTGTTAGGAGGAGTAAGTCTTAGCATTATTTCTCCAAAGCCTAAGACCTTTTTACTTTTAAACTCTAATTTATCCAAAGCTCTCTCTCCTTTATATTTCTTTATTATCTTTACATAAATTACTTTTAAATTCTGCTACAATCTTTTCTTCATATTCAGATTTATAACTTCCATCTATAAGTTTAACTAATGCTTCATCAACAAATCTTGACCAAGATTCCTTTTCTTTTTTAACTTGTACGGGATAATATAAAACATCATTAACTTTAGCTGATTCATAATCTCCAATAGCATCTCCAACCATTAAGACATTATCTTTTTTATATCCTTTTTCTAAAAGTTTACTTATACAAAATGCCTTTGTTCCAACATTTTGAGCAAGAACGATATCAACATATTCAAGAAGTTCACTTTCAAGCCATTCTTCTAATACTGCTATTTCATTTGCTGAAGATACTATTGCAATATCTGCTACTTCCCTAGCCTTAATTATTCCTTCCTTTACTCCTTCAAAAGACTTCTTTTCCTCTGAATTTAAAGCTTTAATAGAATTATTAACTGAATTTGACCATTCTAAGGCTTTTCTTATGCAAGTAACATTTCCAGTAGCTTTTTTAATTTCTCTTTCTAAGGATTCATTTGACAGCTCCTTAGTTTCTTTTACCCAACTTAAGTATTCTTCAAGACCTTCTATATTTATGTACTTTTCATTTATTTCTGTAAGAGCAATTGCTAACCCTTTAAATCTATTAATACCTCTTGTTAAAGTATATAAATTAACCTCATTCCAACTAGTTAATATATCTTCCTTCCACTTATGTAAATCCCACTCTTCTACCATAATTGGTCCAAAGCATTTTATATGCTTTACATCCATAGTGTCTATTGCACATCCATCAGAGTCTATACAAATTAGAAAGGGCTTCTTCAAGGTAAATTTATCTAAAACACTATTCATATACCCACCTACTTCTATTTTTTATTTTCTTCTATACTAGTATACTAGCATATTAATAAATCCATTTCAAGCTCTTTCGTATACCTTTTCATAAATTAATCAAATCTAAAATAATATTCTTAACTTATATATAAAGAAAACCCTCCACTAATGAAATTAGTAGAGGGTTTCATCTTAACATTTAAAATCCATCTATTTTTAAACTTGCAATTTATATTTATTTTAAGCTTTCTATATTTGACTCTATAACCTCCTTTTCAACTTTTAATTATATATTTTTATCAAACTCCTTCTATAATACTTTGTTAATTGCCCGAACCATCCGCATAAGCTCTAGCATTCTAAATACAATAAAACACAACTACTTTATCATAAGTAATTGTACTTTTTTCATAAAATTACTTTTTATTAATAATTTTTCAGATGAATTCTTGCAACACTTTCATCCTCATCCCAGTAAATCCTATCTGCTACCAAAGCCTCATCATTTAAAATCACCTTAGGTACTTGTAATTCTTCTGCCTTTTTACTATTTCCCATTATGAAATCTCTAAAAACCTTGTATGAGGATTCATCAATAAGGTGACCAAAATGGCGATATATTGGTTTTCCATCAAGAACATAATCTTGAAACATAAATATATTTCTTACTATTTGACGTAAAGGCTCTTCGGTAATCCACATAAACATTGTTTTACCAGCCCTTGGTGTTTGTTTTCCTGTTCTACCTCCAATTTTTACCCAGTAATATTTTTTATTATTTCTTGACCAAGCCATAGTAGGGCATACTTTCACACAACCACCACATCCTATGCACTTATCTACTTGTTTTGCAGCCTTTCCATTTTCACCATAAAGAGCGGATGTAACATGTTGCTTACATTCTCTAACACAAGCTCCACAACCAATACACCTATCGTAGTTATAATCTATTTTTGATATTCCCATTATTCCAAAATCAGAAAAATTAGCCTTTGAGCAATCATTAGGACATCCTGAAACTGCAATTTTTATGTGATAATCGTTAGGGTATATATCCTTTTCTAATTTTCTTGCAAGCGATATTGTATCTACATTAGCAAATGTACAATGATATGAACCTATACAGTTCATAATATTTCTTGCTCCAATAGTTGCATAGCCCTCATCAACTGTTGGTAATTCAATGCCACATATATTTACTTCTAACTCCTCAATTATAGGTGCAAGTAATTTATTTACTGCATTCACATCTTTATATAGTATATCTGGAATTGATAGCTTTTGTCTTGTTTGCATATGTATCTTGCCACTACCATATTTCTCTGCTATCTCTTGAACTATTGGTAATAATTTAGCTGGGAAAATACTACCTGGAACCCTTATGCTAACCATAAACTTTCCTCTAACTTTAGATTCCCTATACTCATTATTCCTTAATGATTTTAAATCTAAATTTCCTATCATAATACTTCACCTCTTAGTCAATTAGACTCTTCGCCTTTTCATAATTAAAAATTGGTCCTTTAAGACATACATAAGTTTCATTTATTCTGCAATGACCACACTTACCAACTGCACAACTCATATTTCTTTCAAAACTTAACCATATATTCTCATCTTGAATCTCATACTTTTTAACCTCTAAAGCAGTAAATTTCATCATTGCTGGTGGTCCAACTATTACAATATTCAAATTATCTTTTTGGGATCTATTATGTAAAGTTGTTAATTTATCTAAATGTTGAGTTACTAAACCAATATAGTTACAGTCTGTCTCTTCACCTTTATCTAAAGTGACAACTACATTCATTTGTTTTTTCCACTTTTTTATATCATCTTCAAATAATATTGACTCTCTATCCTTAAATCCTAATAATAACTCTATATTTTTTACTGAAGACATATTTTTATAAACCTCTTGTATCATTGACCTAACAGGTGCTACACCTGAACCCCCTGCAATAATAATTAGATCTTTTCCTTTATACTTATCAAAAGGAAATCCATTACCATATGGGCCTCTTAATCCTATTTTATCTCCTGGAGTTAGAGCAAATATAGCATCTGTAACCTTACCAACTTTTCTTATTAGAAGCTCTATATACCCCTCTTCTTTATTAAAATCACTTACAGATATAGGAGCCTCTCCAACCTTAGGAACAGATACTTGTAAAAACTGACCATAATTTATTTCATCAATCTTATCATATCTTATCTGAAATATATACTCTATTGGAGTTTGCTCTATTATTTCAATTAGTTCATAATATTGTGGAAGTACATTATTATTCATTATTACAAACCTCCTTTACCACTTCTGGATGCTCCTCTTCTAGTACTTTAGTTAGTTTATTAACTGTTGCTATATATGAAATATATTGTGGACAAGTATCTTCACATCTACCACAACCTACACACATATTTCCTTCTCCAAAGAGTTTCTTATAGTCATATACTTTATGTAATACATGATATCTACCTTTTTCCATATCACTTTTCCTAAAGGTATGACCACCAGCCATAAGTGAAAAGCTATCAAAATGACAACTGGTCCATACTCTCCTTTTCTCACCCACATTACTATTTTCTGAATAAAATAAATCTGAAGTTGTAAAGCAGGTGCATGTTGGGCAATTTAGATTGCACCTACCACATCTAATGCATCTTTTATAATCTCCCCATATTCTTTCATCCGTTGTTACCTCTATGGGAATTTCTACAACATGTGGAACATCAAGCTTTATTTCATTTTGATCTACATAGTGAAAATTATACTCCACATCCTCTAGCCCTAAATCAGTAAAAAACTTATTAAATTTTTCTTCATCTACTTCCATATATATATCTTTTTCATCTACTTTCATACCCATTACATGATCATCTGTTTTGTTTCCTCCCATAGAAACACAAAAACAATTTCTATAAGAATGTGGACATTCTAAAATAATGAAATTTACTTTTTCTCTTAATCTGTTGTAATAAAAATCTGGCTCTCCATTCCTATAGTACAAGGTATCAAGTCTATGTATTCCTGTAATATCGCAGGCTCTAGCTATAACAAGCTTTTCTCTTAATTTATCTTTAGGAACCCTAAATTCATCCTCATTAAAATATAGTATTGTTTGTGTTATTGGAAATACAACTTCCTTAGCTGATGAGTTAGACTTTTCTTTAAACTCAATTTCTGCATAATTATGAACTTTTTCATATCTAATATAATCTGTATCAGCAAAATTCCCTTTTCCAACAAACCTTTTAGGACCCCATATCTCGTATTTTTTTTCTAGAGCTTTTAGTAAATCATTAAACTGGTTAACTTCTAACCTATATCCCATATAATCAACTCCAATAATCTTTGTTGTCATCTTATTATCCTCAAATTACCTCTTTATTATTCTAGTTAGCCCTAAAAGCTTCCTATAATGGGACCATTATTACTACTACATTTAAAAAGTCAGTTGAAAGTAAAAATAGTGAAGAAGTCCAAGTAACTCCTTCACTACATTTAATTACATTAATAATGGTGATAAATTCCCTAAATAAAATATCTCCAAGCGATGTAAGGCTCTTGTGCAAGCTGTATAAAGTAGCAACCTGTCCTCTTCATCCTTATATCTTAAATCACTGGCATTATATATCATAACCACATCAAATTCTAGGCCCTTAGCTAGATATGCAGGGATAACTAAAATATCATTAATATACTCATCATCCTCACTTACAATGATTTTAGCATTAATCCTATCCTTTAAATAATTATAAACCCTCTTAGCCTCATGAATATTTTTTGTTATTATTCCTATGGATTTATGTCCATCAGCCTTATGGACTTTTACCCCTTCCACTATTCTTTCAATTATATCTTCTTCATCTAAGAAACCAGCTAATTTAGGCAAGTCCCCATTTCTTTCCACATATTCATCACTAATTTCTTCACTTAATATTTTTCGTGAAAACTTAGTTATTTCCATTGTTGATCTATAACTTTTAGTTAAATTTATTATTGAAGTATCCTCTGGTTTAAGTATCTTTATGACATTATTATAGCTTCCAACATTCATATAAGGATTAATGGATTGAGATATATCACCAAGGATTGTTTTATTTGCTGTATTAAATAATTGATTGAAAATTTCATACTGTAATGGCGAATAATCTTGTGCCTCATCAATAATTACATACTTTACTTCTTCTGTTTTAGGAATACCACCTACAGCTCCTATTATAAATAGTAGAGCTATTTGATCCTCATAATTTATCTTTTTAGCCCTTAAATTTTCCAGGGTATATCTTTTTATTTCTCTAATAATTTTTCTATCATATTTAATATCTGCCATTTCTAAGAAGCCTTCTAAATCTTCATAAAAGCTTTTATAGCAG
The DNA here is from genome assembly GCF_051590805.1 of Clostridium zhoujianii. Taxonomy (NCBI): domain Bacteria; kingdom Bacillati; phylum Bacillota; class Clostridia; order Eubacteriales; family Clostridiaceae; genus Clostridium; species Clostridium zhoujianii. The sequence continues at coordinate 558,692 of NZ_JBPUTF010000001.1, read as the reverse complement.
TCCATTAGGTCAAATTTAGTTTTCTCACCTATCTCATTAACTATAGCTTTAATTTCTCCAGCTACTAAGGCTTTACTTACCTTAATTATTTCATCCCCTTCTAAATATCCACCTTCTTCTTCTACTTCTTTCACTGTTTTATCAACTAGTCTTTTTTCATAGGGTTCTATAAGATATAAAATTCTTTGTTTTAGCTTTTCTAGTTTTCTCTTAAGGGGTAGGCTCTCATAGTCCTTATAAAACAATTCCTGTATTTCTGATGCTGAAATTATAATATCCCCTCTTAATTTAATATCCTGAAAATCCAAGCTGGTTTTTTCTAGGTACTCTATATATACTTTTAATAAATTAACAAAGTCAGCAGAAGACTTAAACTTTAAGCTTTCTATTCTAGAATCAAAAGATACTTCACTTTTATCACCAAAAATATTCTCCATCATTTCACAATAATCTTCTTTACCTTCTACCCCCTCTAAGACCTTATGCATATATTCTTTAAAGGTAGTTTGTAGCATATTATCTTCACCAAGCTGTGGTAGAACATTTGAAATGTAATCATTAAAAATATTATTTGGGGAAAATATAACTATATTATTAGCTGTTATAATATCACGATGCTTATATAATAAATAGGCAATCCTGTGAAGAGCCACAGAAGTTTTCCCACTTCCAGCAGGCCCCTGAACAATTAAGTTCTTATATTTTTCATTACGAATTGCCTTGTTTTGCTCTTTTTGAATTGTAGTTATAATAGCCTTCATTTTATTATCACTACTTTTGCTTAATATATCTTGCAAGACTTCATCATCTATTTTTATATTACTGTCAAAGATATAATCAATTTTGCCATCACTAATCTTATATTGTCTTTTCATTGATATTCTTCCATTTATAATCCCTTCAGGACATTTATAATAAGCATTTCCAATTTCATAATCATAAAACATACTAGAAACTGGAGCCCTCCAATCATATATAAGAAAATCATAATCTTCATTAATTAAGTTAGAAATTCCAATATAACACTTTTCAAATTTTTCTTGTCCCTCTTCCTTGAAATCCATTCTTGCAAAGTAAGGAGATGAAATCATATTCTCATATTTATCAACTAATTTTCTTTCAAACTCATGGCTTCTCTTTTGAATTTTCATAGTATTAATAAATTGCATGAAATCTACAACATGTTGCAATCCATTTTCTACTGAAACTGCCCCAACATTGTCCCACAACTCTCTTTGTGTCTCAATAGCCTCTTTTTTAAAATTATCTTTGAAATTTTTCTTTTCTTCTAATTGCCTTTTTACTTCCCTAAGTACAGTCTCTAACCATAACTTTTCTACTAACAATTCTGATTTATTTATTGACAAGATATCTCCTCCTTGTAATGAGCATTAGGATTTTAAATTAGTATTGATATCTTATCATATACACCTGAAATTACCAGTCTGTAATTGTCTTCTTGTATATGGTATAATTAAGATGTAGATAGAGTATATAAAAAGATGATTCCTATTTTGTTTAGGAATCATCTTTTTAGGTTCCATCATTGTTATAAGTTCTTATCCATATAGCTTCCTATTAAATCTATATTTTAGTGTTAAGTATAGTTACATGAAAGATTCTCTTATGGCTATGGTTCTCTTGCATAAATAATCCCCTTTTTAATTGCTTCTGCTAATCCCTTTGGATTTTCCCAAGCCATAGAATGTCCCGCTGATTTAACAATTTCAATATTTATCAATTCTCTTTCTAACTGGATTTCATCATTATCCGGTAAAGATTTTTCACCAAAAATAAAAGTCCTTTTACATTGTAATGAATATAATATTCCGCGCCATGATGGATCTCCTCCAGCAACTGCTGATTTAGAAATTCTACTAATTGCTCTAGGGGAACAAACTGATAATGCAGCTGACCACATAGAATTTCCAATGGTGTTTTCATTAATAGTTTCATCAAATACACTATTTATAAAATCCTCTTCCTTACAAGTTCCAAAGTCATAGCTTGATGATCCCTTATTACTTTTATCTAAATTAGCCTCACTAAGAATAATTGTTTCAATGCTATCTCTACATTTTTCTGCAAGTTCAAGTGCAATAGGGCCCCCTAAACTATGTGCGAAAATAATAAACTTATTAATCTTTAAGTCTTGTACAAAATTATATAAATAATTTGCATGTTCTTTAACTGTATATAAATAATCATCTGGTTTATCACTAAAGCCACTGCCTAGCAAATCTATTAATATTCGTCTGTGTTCAATCAACTCAGTTTGTGCAGCTACTTCAGGATAATCAAAGGATCCAGCACAACCTAACCCATGAATAAATAATATTGGAGTATCTTTTCCTGGTAAATCATGATACCTTATCTTGTTATTCTTATCATCTACTATATATTCTCTCATAAACCCTCCATATTACCTATACATCTTTTAATATACTTACCCACATAAATTAGAACTTAATGAAATTTTAACATTACCTATATCTTCAGCAACTTCCAAAGCTATTTCATTTAACTCTTATACATATATACCTACACTTATTACAAATTCATTCATATTATATCTAACTCTATTTTTATTGTTATGAATATCTGTTTTTATAATAATAAATATTTAAATCATTCTTATGACATAATAATACCATTTCAGCTTATATATAACTATCTAAATTTAGCATATTTACTCCAACATTTCTTAACATAAATGAAGAAGGAGTACACTTCTTATATACGCCTTCTTCATTACTTAAATAATTTATTAAGTTATAATCTAATTTCCATAATTCAGAATGAAACTCCACTCCCATTCCCTCACTTACAATAATTCATAATTCAAGCATAAAGGAACATTATAATTTTCATTTATTATAAGTTCTGCATCTATATTATAAATATTTTTTAATACTTTCTTATTCATTATTAAATTTGGTTTATCCTTATAAAGTATCTTCCCATCTTTCATTGCAATAATGAAATCAGAATACTTTGCTGCATGATTAATATCATGTAAAACCATAACTATGGTACACTTATGTCTTCCATTTAGATTTCTTACAATATTAAGTACCTCAAGCTGGTGAGACATATCTAAAAAAGTAGTTGGCTCATCTAATAATAATATGCCTGTTTCTTGTGCTAATGCCATTGCTAGCCAAACTCTTTGTCTTTGTCCTCCAGATAAATCTGATAAGTCTCTTTCTCTAAAGTCAATAGTATTAGTTACCTTTAAGGCCCATTCAATCTTTTCCTTATCCTTACTGGATAGTTTATTTATATTAGATCTATGAGGATATCTTCCATAAGAAACTAACTCTTCTACCTTTAATTCTGAAGGAGCTGTAGGATTTTGTGATAGTATAGCAAGCTTTTCTGCTATTTCCCTACTCTTCATATTATCCATATCTTTATCTAGAAGAAATACTTGCCCTTTTTCCTTCTTAAGTATTCTTCCTATGCTTTTTAATAAGGTTGATTTACCACATCCATTTGGGCCAATGATACTTGTTACTTTTCCCGCTTCAATGCTTAAATCTAACTCTTCTATTATTATCTTTTTATCATATCCTATTTTTAAATCTTTTATATTAATAGCATTCTTCATATCTTACCTCTTTATGATCTAAATAATAAATATACAAAATAAGGAATACCAATAATAGATACTACTATTCCTACAGCTAACTCTGAAGGAGCAAAGACAGTTTTAGCAATAAAGTCTGATATTACTAAAAGAAAGGCTCCAATTAAAGCTGTTACAGGCATAAGTTTTCTATGTTTTATTCCTACTAGTTGCCTTGCTATATGAGGTGCCATTAATCCAATGAAACCAATATTCCCAGCAACACATACACAAGAACTAATTAACCCAACACAAGCAAATAGTAATTTTCTTTTTTCTTTTTCTAAGTTTATACCCAGGCTAACTATGCTACCTTCTTCTAATTGAAAATAATCTAGTAAATGAACTTTTCTATAAAGATATAATCCTAAAAATATTATCCAAGGAAGCATCATATAAATAAAAGTCCAGTTTGCATTATATATAGATCCTGCCTGCCAAATAGCAGCAAATTCAAAATCAGAAGCATTCATTTTCATCGAAAAAAGCATAGAAATAGCTGAAAAGCCACTGTTTATAGCTATCCCAGTTAAGATAAGCCTTTGCATATCCATCTTGTTATTATTTTTTGAGAATAATAATATTAATATTGTTGCCGCCATACCACCTATAAAACCAAAGATAGGCATAGCAAATATACTTAAAAAATTGCTTCCATCTGATACTGATGAATTAAACTGAACAAAAAACATGTATATAATAATAGCAGCCCCCGCTCCAGAATTTATTCCTAGTATCCCTGGATCAGCTAATTCATTTTTAGTAATTCCTTGTAGAAAAAGCCCTGCTATTGATAAGCCTACTCCAACTAAAATAGCTATTATTATTCTTGGAAGTCTAAATTCAAATACTACTAATCTAAACTTTTCATTATCGTTTAAATTAAATAATGTTTGAAATACTTCTCCAATACTAATATCAAACATCCCATTAATTAAATGTAAATAAAATGCTACTACAACTAGTAATAATAATGCTATTACTATAAAAGAATATTTAAGTTCTCTTTTATGCATTTTTTGACCCTCCTTTAGTTTTTATCATATATAAAAAGAAAGGTACTCCAATAATAGCAGTTACTGTTCCAATTGGTGTTTCAAAAGGATATTCTATGTATCTACTTATTAGATCACATAAACTTAAGAAGAAGGCTCCTCCAATTAAAGAATAAGGAATTATGTATTTATAATCATGTCCAACTAAAATTCTAATTATATTAGGTATTACTAGTCCAACAAAAGCAATCTTTCCAACTAATGCAACTGAAGTAGCTGTAAGTAAAACTACTGCACCCATGGATAAAAACTTCACTATATCTGTTCTTTGCCCTAAACTAATTGCCATATCTTCTCCTAATGAGCTTATTGTTATATCCTTAGCTATCATAATTGCTATTACAACTCCAACAATTCCTATGGGTATAATCATTTTTAATAAATCACTATTTATAGTATTGACTTTTGTATTATACCAAGCTGAAATAGTTTGAGATACTTGAAAGTACATTGCAATTGCTGATCCCAAGCTACTTAGAAAGCTTCCTACTATTGTTCCTATAATAGCAAGTCTAACTGGTGACAATCCATTTTTTATAGATGAGCCTATGCCTAAAACTAATAATGCTCCAACTACAGATCCAACTATAGAAACTAAAATTAAACTTCCATTTGAAAGTCCAGGATAGAAAACCATAGCTATAGTAATAAAAAAAGCCGATCCATCATTTACACCCATTAATGAAGGCGAAGCCAAATAATTTCTTGTTATACCTTGCATAATTGCACCAGCTACAGCTAAAAATCCTCCAACAACTAATACGGCTATTGCTCTAGGTAATCTATTATTCATAATTATTAAATGATCTACATTATTTACATCAAATTTAAATACAGCATCATAAACAACTTCTTTTGGTATAGTTTTAGTTCCTAAAGTAACCGATAAAATAGTTACAGTAATTATTCCTACTATACATATTGCAAATATTATCAAATTTTTTTTATTTAAACCCTTCATCTTTATCCCCTTAAAAAATTGAGCTGTCACAAAGACAGCTCACTCTTTCTATTTTAATAAGTTATCCACAACTGAATCTAAGAATCTAACCTTTGACCAAGCTGTTCCACCTTGAGCTAAAGGATCAACAGTATTAACAAATACTTTGTTATTTTTAGAAGCTTCTATACTCTTGAATATAGGATTTTCCAATAGCTGATTTAAAGCCTCAGGTGCATCTGTATTCTCAAAATTATCAAATTGTAAGAAGACTGCATCTGGATTTATTTCTGATAAAGTTTCTATAGTAAGTTCTGCTTGTGCTTTTGAATTTGTAACTATTTCAGGAACCTTTATTCCTAAATCATTATATAAAACTGGATTTAAATATACATCTGCCGGATATACATACATTGTTCCACGTCTAATTCTAATAACTAAAACATTTTTATCTTTATATTCACTTGAAAGTTCTTTTTTAGTCTTTGAAACTTTCTCTTCATAATCTGAAATTAATTTATTAGCTACATCCGTCTTACCTGTTATCTCTCCTAGAGCTAACAGATTATCTTTCCAGTTAGCTGATATATGTGAATAGGGTAATGTTACTGCAATCTTATTTAATTTACTCGTTGCCTCTTCTCCAAGTTTTGAACTCCCTATAATAACATCAGGATTTAAGCCTAATATAACTTCTGAGTTAGGATTCATCTTGTCTCCTACTAAAGTTGCATTCTTAAAGTCCTTTTCTAAATATTTAGGTACTTTACCAGCAACATCTAACACTCCTACTGCTTCAACTCCTAGAGCTGCTGCATCCTCCATTCCTTCTAAACTTGCAAGTACTACATTTTTAGCCTTCTTATCAAAGGAATACTCTTTTCCTAAATAATTTATTGTAAATGGCTTGTCATTATTCTCTGCAACACTCTTTTCTGAAGCATCACTCTTGCTACAGCCCACTAAGCCTGCAAATAAAACCACTGATAAAACTACTGATAAAAATAAATTTAAGTATCTTTTCATATTTGTCCCTCCATCGCTATTGATAATCATTTTCAATTCATGATTATTTTATCAGAATCTTTTGGAAGGTAAAATAGACTTTCTGGAGAAATTTTTGTACTTTTGCCGAATCTACTTTTTCAGTACTAAACTTGTTACTTTATCAGTATTAATTTCTCTATATTTTCTAGGGCACATCCCCACATTTCTTTTAAAAGTTTTACTAAAATAGAAACAATCATTATGTCCTGTCATATCTGCTATTTCAGAAATTGTATAACTAGAAAACTTTAATAACCTCTTAGCTTCCTTTAGTCTATACTCTGTTAGATATTTTATTGGTGATAATCCTGTTACCTCTTGGAAAACATCACTAAACCTTCTTCTATCCGTATCTAACATTTCAGATATTTCACTTACTAACATTGGCTCAGCAAAATTTTTATTTATATATTCAATTCCTTTATTAACTAATTTCAATTTGTCATTGTATTGTACTGCTCTTACATTTTCAACTAAGGAATTAATTAAATTTATAAATTCAACTTTACAAGAAAATTTGAAGAAATTATCTGGACTTAATGATTTATCACGAATAGTTTCACAATACTTTAATAAAGATACCCTATCTTCAATTTCTAAATAAAAAGATTCTTTTTCTATGTTTTTAAATTTTTCTGTAGTCAAAATATTTTTGTAATGTACTACATAGTATTCTATACCTACATTATCTGTTTCTACTTTTATATTCATACTTGACCCACAATGTAATACTGTGTTTTGATTTAACCTATATTTTTTCCCACCTACAGAAAATGAGCATTCCCCGCGAATAGGTATTACTATTCCACATAAATTTTTTGCAGTTTTTCTATTAATATCTATTTCTTTAGGTAATAAGCTACTCTTAAAAATATCAACAAACTCCATAGAACTTTGAGAAAAATATTCAATTAGCCAATTAATGTTTTGTTTCATAGTCGTTGACCTTTTCCTTTTATTATTTTATACTTGTTACTAAATCTTAGCATAAAGGAGTAAATTTATGAATGACTTTAAAATAAAATCAAATCATACTAATAGTTTTTATGATATTAATTTCTATATTCCTGAAGAATCAAAAACAGATAATTTGCCGTTAATAATAGTCCTAGATGGTGGTAATTATTTTGAAGTAGTTAAATCTTGTATAAAACAACAAGGTCAACTATATATTAAAACAGGGGTCAAGCCTTCAATAGTTGTTGGAATATCTCATCAAGAATACGAAAAAAAAGATAAAAGATTTTTGGACTTTACAGCTCCCTCTGAAAAATACTTTGAGGATGAAAAAAGGAAATTTATGATACCTGATAAGCTTGGTGGTAGCGAAGATTTTAATTCTTTTATAGAAAAAGAACTTCTACCAATAATCGAAACTAATCTAAACTTCGATAAAAATAATATGACTATAATAGGCCATTCTTTAAGTGGATATTATGTATTATGGAATTTATTAAAAGGATCAAACATCTATAAAAATATAATTTCCTTTAGCCCTTCAGTATGGTGGAATAACTACGAAATCTTAGATTTTCCTAATTTAGAAAATGGTGAAAAGAATATATTTATAGGTGTTGGGGAAAAAGAAGGCTATATGGTTGATGGAGCTCAAAAAATATATAACAAAATTACAAGCTTTAATAATAACTGTAATCTTTATATCGCACCAGAAGAAAACCATGGTTCTGTAGTAATAACTAGTATGAGTAGAGCTATTAGATATATTTTCTCAATTTAACAAATTAAATATTTTTCTAAATACTTAATAGCCTTTCTATTTAAAATTAACATCATGTATTTTAATACTTAATCCTAGTTGTCACTATATAAAGTAAACGAGAATAATTATTATTCTCGTGCTTTGTTTTTAAAACCATTATTACTAAAATAAATTACCCCAAACAACACTTTTATGTATTGCCCGGGGTTTTATGGTGGAGGAGAGAGGTATCTTACCTCTCTGTCAGAAAGCAAATCAACCTGACTTTCTACAAGCATAGTTTATATATTCTTGGTTAGCCTATGAATAAGCTTCCTGAAACATTTCCTTAGCTAAAGTCTTTAATTATTTCTTTCTCTTTTTAAAAGCTACAGCACCTGCTCCTGATGCTAAGGCTACCATTCCTAATGCTCCAATTGAGGTTACGTCTCCAGTTGCTGCTGACTTTGTTTTTGTTCCTTCCTTATTTCCATTATCTGTTTCTGTATTACTATCTTCTCCTTGGTTATTTTCTTCTGGCTTATTATTATCTTCTTTTAATTTAGCTAATGCATCTTCTGCTTCTAGAAGCTTGTTTAAATTTGTTACTCTGCTAGAATCCTTTAATTCACCAACTAATTTTCTAGCATTTACTATCATAGCTTCATGTTCTAAGTTAATATCCTTTGCTTCTGGAAGATTATTTATTACATCTATCACCTTACTTATTTTTTTTTCTTCTGTTAAATTAAATACTGTTGCTTTGTTTTCCACTCCAGCATTATCAATTATTGTAACAGCGTAAGTATAAACTTTTCCTTCTTCGGCTGTTGTATCTATAAATTCCTTACCATTTTTTATACCAAAACGAGCAATCATATTTTTAGGATCATTAGTATTAACTTCAGTCAAATCTCCTTCTTCTCTGTAAACAGCATAGAATTTACTATCTGTGTTATCATCATTCCATGCTATCTTAATTTGATTATTTTCCTTTGTAATACTTGAAAATGCTACAGGTTTTGTATCTACTTTATCTAACCATGGTTTTGCTGGTACATTTGACTTTTCATTTAAATAATCATTCTTAAGTATCATATTTGTGTTATTTAAAATATCAAACTTGTCCCCTTTTGATACAACCTTTTGTTCATCAAACTTGTTTAATGAGAAGAATCCACTTCCCTTTACATTAGAGAATTTTTGATTGTATCTTAGTTGGTTTCCTAATTCTTCAGGATTTTTAAAGTTGCTATCCCATGATGCATCTATGTACTTATAGTTTGGATGTCCAATATATAAATGTGATTCATTGATATTTTCAAATTGCTCATCCCACCATTTTACTAGTTCTCCATATGGAGCAGCAGCTGTTCCAAATGCCCAGTAAACTTGTGGTGTTAAGTAGTCTATCCATCCCTTTTCAGCCCACTTTTTAGTATCAGCAAATTGATCTCTTAAGCTAGATGTTGACCCAATAGGAGTCTTTGATCCACCTGCCATATCCTCTTCATGTCCCCAAATTCCAAAGGGTGAGACACCATACTGTATTGAAGTTTTATTAGCTTTATTATGACCATCAATTTTTTCACTTACAGCTTTTATTAATACATTAATATTATCTTCTCTCCATTTATTAATATCTGTTATACCCCTACTATAATTGTTAAAAGTATCTATATCTATATTCTCATTTTTAAATACAACATCCACTGTACTTCCATTTTCTAATGTCTTTGTGTACTTATATGGATAGAAATAATCGTCAAAATGTATTGCATCTACATCATATTTATTGATTACTTCTTCTACTCTATCCACTACATATTGAACTACCTCTGGTCTACCTGGATCTAAAAATAATTTATTTTGAAATTCATAAACTAGATTTGGATTTAATCTAGCAAAATTATTATCTGCTAACTCAGCAAGTTTTTCCTCTTTTGATCTAGTATCTACATTATTAGTTACCCTATAAGGATTAAACCAAGCATGGAATTCCATTCCTCTCTTATGTGTTTCTTCTATCATCCAAGCCATAGGATCAAAGTTTTCACCAAAAGCTGGTGTCTTCCCTTGGGATGTATAAGCACCATCGTGAAGATATTGGGACCATGGTGCTATTTCAGATTTATACCAAGCATCTAGCATAGGACTTACTTGGAAGGTTACTGCATTCATGTTATATTCATCATATCTATCTAACACCTTGTTATAATCTCTTTTAAATTCCTCTTCTGTTATCTTTTTATCAGCTAGTGCATCTGTTGAAGGAAAATCAATATTAAAAACTGTAGATACCCAGGCTGTCCTAAATTGTTCCTTTGGACTACTAAAAGTTTCTGGTATTGTTACTTGAGGGCCATCCTTGTGTATTAAAACAGGATTAGTTTCATCATAGGTTGCCTCCTTTGTGTCAAAATCATAACTCCTAAATGCAAATAATGGTGCTTCCCCTCCTACTGCTTTTGCACCTATAGTTGACATAGACTGAATTCCTAAAACCGCCACTACTAAAAGTGATACTATTTTTTTCCTCTTCATTTTAATAAATCCTCCTTATGCTAAAAAATATTTTAAACGTTATCATGATTGACCTGATTTGTATTTAAATTCAAGTTAAAATTTTCCCCCTTAATTTAATAAGAGAAAAAACTCAACTTATTTATTTACTCTTTACTTTATCTAATACCTTCATTTAAACTTTATTTTTTCAGCTTCCCTTTTAAACCCTTTACAGCAATGTAATTATATATCTCTTGTGACCAAACAAGGAATACTTTCATAATAATCCCATCTACTCTATCCATAGTATAATTTATCTTTAAAGGTTTTGCAATATAATTTTAGTATTTTTATTATTTTATTGAAATTTTATTTTAATATTTCCATAAAGCATCTAACATACAACCTTCTTCTTAGCTAATATAACAAATGGCAACTTTATTTTTATTTACACAAATTTATTATGTCTTGATAATCACTCACTATCTACTGTACAGCAGAATCACTTAGTGGATAATCTGGTTTCTGAACTTGCAACCCTCTCATTAAAAATACAAAAATCTACTACTGCCTTGATTTGATCATTAGTTATACCCTTTTAATTCTTACCTTAGCTTTATTTTATCCTAAAAAACTTCTTCACTTTACTGAAGCTAAAGACTAAACTCCAGATATAATAGATTTAACAAAAAAATTTATTAATAATAATTATAATGTTGACTTTAGTTGTTCTTAAACCCTTTTAATTTACATATATTTCTAGTGTGAATGAAGAAATTATATGTAAATTATAATAATTCCCATTAAATATTATATTAATATTCTTTTCTATAACTTAAATAAATTATCTAAACTTCTCAACTTATTTTCACTAATTAATCCCAGTATTACATCTCAAAGATTCCTTGCTTAAATTAAATATTAACCACGACTCAGTAATAATACAATAAAAGCTATAACTTCAAATCATTTATGGTAAAAATATGTATTTAAAATCTTATAATTTTAAGGTTTTTAAATAAATTAATAATATAAAAAAGGGGGACTAGCCATGAAAAGAAAAGCCATTTTTCTAGTGGCATTATTTTTTGCCACAACAATGATTACACCAATTAGTGCAAGTGCTCAAGAAAAGAAAGGGTATCTAAAATCATTAATTGAAGCAAAATCCTATACAGGGGATAACAAGTTGTTCATTCAATGGGATGAATCTCAAGAAGTACCACGATTCATTTCCGGGAAATTAAGTCAATCTCCTGTGACTTCAAGTGATAGGGCTCAAAAATATTTACAGGAAAATTTAGATGCATTTAATCTAAAGGGTGGAGAATTTAAACTAATAAACACAGAAAAAGACAACCTTGGCTTTACGCACTACAAATATCAATTTGAAGTAGACGGTATTTCTGTTTACGGTTCTGAAGTTATAGTTCACGTTAATAAAGATGGCGTTATCGATGCAATTAATGGTCAAACAGAACCATCTGTTCCTATCCTAAAATATTCTCAAAATTTTAAAATATCTAAAGATGAAGCTATAGATAATTCAATTGCAGAAACAGGTTTGAAAAAGGATGCAATAACTAGAAAAGATGTTAGTTCGGTTATATATGAAAATAATAAAACTTGGTCTTCTGCATATCAAGTTAATCTAAGTGGTCTAGGTTTTAACTGGATGGTCTTTATTGATGGAGCTACTGGTAAAACAATAGATAAATATAATAATTTAGCTCATGCTGCAGCTACTGGTACTGGCATAGGCCTACGTGGGGATACAAAAACTTTAGATATAAATAGTACAACTAATGGCTACATTCTAGAAAATATCTCCAATCCAGGAAAAATTGTAACTACTGATGCAAATAACAGAACGGCAGTTCCCGGCACAGTAGTTCAATCCTCTACTACTAATTTTAATACAGATAGAGGACGTGCTGCTGTAGATGCTCATTACTATGTTAGCAAATCTGCAGAGTTCTTTAGAAATAATTTTGGTAGGCAAGGCTTTGATGGAAGAGGTGGCGCATTAAATGTAGCAGTTCATTTTGACGTAAACTGTGTAAATGCATATTTTGATGGATATAATCAACTTGTCTTTGGCGATGGAGATGGTCGAGTAGCTGGAAACTTTGCGAAAGCTTTTGACGTTGCCGCTCATGAATTTACTCATGGAGTAACTACAAACTCAGCTAGATTAACTTATAGAGATCAAAGTGGAGCATTAAATGAATCTTTTTCTGATGTTTTTGGTGTTATTATAGAAAATAAAACTAACGATCTTTGGACTATGGGAGAAGACTTAGGGATTCCAGGCCAACCTTTACAATTAGCTAGAAGCCTCTCTAACCCTAGATTATACGGTCAACCTGACAATATGGCTCAATATGTATATACAACTGCAGATTCTGGTGGAGTTCATACTAATTCTGGTATCCCTAATAAGGCCTTCTATAACATAGCAACTTCTATGGGAACCGAAAAAGCTACTAAAATTTATTATAGGGCTTTAACAACTTATTTATTTTCTTCTTCAAATTTCGCAGATGCTAGGTCAGCTGTTGAAAAAGCAGCTAATGATCTATACGGTGCAAATGAAAAATGGAATGTTAGTAAGGGGTTCTACGATGTTGGAGTTGGAGGAAACCCTGGGCAAAACCCTAGTGAAACTCAGTCATTAAAAGCTGCACAGCTTTCATCAGACAATCCTAATAATACAGGAAACTATAACTTAACTTTAACAATTCCTAAAAATAATACTGCCAAAACAATAAAATTAACTGAGAACAACTCAACTGTAATTCTATCTCAAGCTATTGATGCTTCAGCAAATGATATAGTTATCAATAAAGCATTCTCAAATAAATCAGAAGGAATCTATAACTATGTTGCTGAAGTTAGTGATGGCACAAATACTTTAACTTCGCAGATTAAAATAACAGTTAGCACTACTCAAAATCCAATATTGCAACCTGCAGAGGTTTCAGCTGATAATGCTACTAATAGTGGAAACTATACCCTTACCATAAAATTACCTAGTAATAATTCTGCCACAAAAGTAAGTCTTTTTGAAAACCTTTCAACAACTCCTATATTAACTCAATCAGTAAATGTATTACAAAATCCGATAACTTTAACAAAGGCCTTCACTAATAAACCTGAAGGCACCTATGATTATAGAGTTGAGGTTTCAGATGGAATAACAACTAAGTCATCTACAATAAAAGTAACTGTAAAACAATCTATACCATCAACTGACACTTGGAAAGAGAATGTTTTATATAAGACAGGTGATAAAGTAATCTATAAAAATGTTACCTATATCTGCTTACAAGGTCACACTTCCTTATCAGTTTGGACACCTGATGTAGTACCTGCACTTTGGAATAAAGCTTAATTATAAATTATTATTTTATTCCGTATTTTAAATCATATTCAAATGCAAAAAGAGTCCTTCCTAGGTAATTCCTAGGAAGGACTCTTGTAAATTTAGTTCTTTCTGCAATTATATCAACAGGTATATCTTTTAACAAAAACTCCTTTTGGTGTTTCACATGTTTCTCTATATTTTCTTAAAATATTACTTACAGTTATAATTGCTAATAACCTATAAACAGCCTCTAATCCTCTACTCATAATTACCCCATATCTTAAATTACAATTATTTTCAAAAGAAAAAGGAAACCTTTCAGTTTCCTCTCAAATCTTTTATTATATTTAATCTAGTAAGAAATTTACACCCTCTAAAATAGATTATATTTTAAATCTATTTACTTCTTTTTCTAATTTATCAGTACTTTCTTTTGATCTTAAAACTTCCTGCATAACATTAGTTGATTTATCATTTGCTTTGGCAACCCTCTCTGCTATATTTGTAGTTCCACAAGCTCCATCATTAGCGGCCAAAGCCACGTTATTTATAGCTCCTAAAACTTCTTTAACAGAAGCAAAAAGTTCCTCCGAAGTAGCACTAATTTCTGTTACAAGTTCGTCTATAAACTTAGCATCTTCGTTATATTTTTCTGAAACATCTAACATCACCTGATAATCATTAGAAACATCTGTAGATACAAAGGTTAATAAGTTATTAGAATTATTAGAAAGATTATTTACTGAAGATATAACGTTTGTTGTTACAGCTTGTATTTTTAGCACTGTCTCTTTTGATTGTTCTGCAAGCTTTCTTATTTCTTCAGCAACAACAGAGAACCCTTTTCCTGATTCACCAGCTCTTGCAGCCTCAATAGCAGCATTTAATGCAAGTAAATTAGTTTTTTCGCTTATATCCATGATAGCTTTAGATAAGATATCAATCTCGCCAACTACCTTTGAATCTGCTATTGCTTGCTCAAGTTGCATTTTTGTATGAAGAAGTAAGTCAGCAGCTTTCTTTTGAGAAATAGTGGCATTTTCTTTAATAGAAGTTGCTCTTTTACTAATTTCATTAGCAGCAATAGCACCTTTTTCTGATCTTTGCGATATGGAATTAATCTCTATTTCCATTTCTTGTGAAGTTGCTGCCATTTGTTCAGATGCTGCTGAGGTTTCTTCCATACTTGCAGCTAATTCTTCTGTAGTTGCAGATATTTCTTGTAAGTCACTATTTAATATCTGAACATCATCTACAATATTATTAACTTTCTCTTCCATAGCAGAGGACTCTAACTTAATACTATCCACTAACTTCACTAATGAACTTTTCATATTATTAATACCATTGGTAATGGACCCTATTTCATCTTTTCTTGATAATAATTCATAATCAAGCTCTTGAGAAAAATCACCATTTGCAAGTATTTTTAAATATTCAGAGGATTTAATTATGGGATTAGTAATTCTCCTTGTGCTAATATTAATTAAAATAAATGTTGGAATTAACATTAATATTGAAATAACTAAGACTATAAAAGATGTTTTTTTAGCACTTGCTATTAATTCATTTTCTGACATAAAAGATGCTAAAACCCAGTCAGTACCCTTTATTTCATATGTATTACCAACATATTTTTCTTCATTAATATTTATATCGAAAGACTTTAAATCTTTTGACAATATTTTTTCTACTCCTGGTATATTAATTTCATCTATATTTTTAAAATTATTATCAGCATTATTTCCATCTGCCATAATCATTCCTGTATTATGTACAAGCATATAAAAACCTGTATTACCTATTTTCATGTTACTTAGCATATCACTAATAACAGATTGTTCAACATCAATTCCTATTGTACCTAATATATTTCCATTGGAATCAGTTAATGAACGGGCATTACTTATAACCATTGTACCAACATCGGCTTTGTATGGAGCCGTTCTTATTATTTTCCCATTTCCTTCTATGGCTTTTTGATACCATTCTCTAGAAGTTGGATCATAATTTTTTGATATATTAGTTTCTGGCCAATTTAGATAACCACCATCTTTAGTAGCTAAATAAACATACAGGGTACCTGGATGTGAATTTGCATATTGATCAAATATATTATAAATCTCACGTTCTATTGGTCCATTCTTTGATGGTGTCATTTTAGTATCTTCCGTAGTATTTACATAACTGGTAATATTACTTTCGTTTGCTTGAACTACTAACGGATTAGTGGCTAGCATATCTATATTTTTATCAATTTGATCATAAAAAGTCTGGATAGAATGCTCAGCCAATTTCATCTGTTCTTGAGAATTATTAAGATAATCCTTTCTAGCTTGTGTATTTGCTTGATAGCTAATACTAATACCAACAATTGCTAATGCTAATATTATAATAAATATAGTAATAACTAAAAATTGAGTTTTAATACTTTTAAATTTCTTAAGCAGAGTAATTACCTCCCTTCATTATGTTTGTTTATTTAAACATTTTCACCTTATCATACATTTCTTCTCCCAAGATTTTATGTACAGTCTCAGTATAATGCCATTCATCCCAAAAATAATATTCTTCTGGATTATCACTTGCTGGTTTAACTTCTGGATAAGTACTTTGAGCCTCTTTCTCTAGTTCAACTAATCCATATTTGCTTGGATTTTTCACTATATTGTCACTAACTTTAGGTAGATCAAACATCATTATTTTTATTTCCGAGTTTTTTTGTAATTCTTTTATGGATTCAGGAAGTTTTTTATTCATCTGTTTTACAAAAGCTTCAGCCGATTCTGTTCTATTGTTAGTAATTTCATAAGGTACAAGTGTTAAGTCACTGCTATTTACTACAAAAAACTTTTTTGCTCCAAGTGTAGCTAACCTTTTAATTCCATCATTTATATTATCAACAGCTTTATCTGCCACCTCTTCAACCTTACCTGGTAATGAATAATCCATGAATGTAAAATAATCATTAGCAGAAGCGAAAATAAAATACAATGCATCAGGATCAGCCTTACCATCCTTTAAAGTATTTTCGAATTTTTTAATTTGTCCAAGAACCCCTGTATTCCCTAAGTGATCCATCCACTCAGAATAGTTTTTTTCTCCAGTAGTTGCACCACCTGTAGCATAGTTAACTAATGGTACATCTAAACTTTTTGCTAAACCTTCAACAGCTGTAGGTCCATTTGAATATCTACCTTGCCAATATAATTCATCAGAAGGTTTTAAATATGCATCCTCAGGTCTATTAGCGCTTTTCATAATTTGTGCTGAGATTTCTTTTGCTTGTCCATTGTCAGAATAACTGTCTCCAAATGCAATTACCTGAGTAAACTTTTCACTAGCTTTTTCTTTGTTTAATAGATATATACCTCCACTAATAACAAAAACACATATAACTATAATTGCAACCATAAATTTATTTTTTTTCATTATCCGTCACTTCCTTTATCTAATAGTTGTTAGTAATCTATAAACCATATAAGAAAAGCTTTTATCATTATTAATTATAAAAAGCATATGCTTAAGATCTCACCTCCTAAATTCTATGAAATTCGATCCTAATATGGTTAATATACGCAATTATTATGTCATATTTAGGGTTATTTTGCAATGTTTTTTTAAATTAACCTAAATATTACATTATATAATAAATATAGCTTTGTTAATCACAAGAAAAATTGGTAAATTTAGTCAGTTAGGGATTATCAATAATAATCCAGTTTTTATATTACTTGTATGCTTTTAGCAAGACATTCTCAGCAAAATTTTATATATATTTAGTTATTAGGGGGTATCAGACTAAGTAATTAGTGTACAACTTCATTTTTGGCAAAAAAATAAATCCCAAACTTCAATGAGTTTAAGATTTATAAAAAACATAATTCATATTTAGGATTAGTATTTTATATGATAATCGAATTCTACTATGTTTTATTATTGGCTTGATATTAATTTTATATCAACAAATACCTATTATTATTTTATTCCACCAATAGTATTATAAGTTCTTTAAAAGATTTGACATCTCTATTGCTGTTACCGCTGCATCATAGCCTTTATTTCCTGCCTTAGTTCCTGCTCTTTCAATTGCCTGCTCAATTGTATCAGTTGTTAATACTCCAAATATTACTGGTTTTTCAGTTTGTAATGAAACTGTGGCAATTCCCTTTGATGCTTCAGCACATACATAATCAAAATGAGGAGTTGATCCCTTTATCACTGCTCCTAAACATATTATAGCGTCATACTTTTCATTTTGAGCCATCTTCTTAGCTATTAAAGGAATCTCAAATGCTCCCGGTACCCATGCTACTTCTATATTGTCTTCCTCTACTCCATGTCTCTTTAATCCATCTAAGGCTCCACCTAATAACCTTGAAACAATAAATTCATTAAATCTTCCTACCACTATGCCTACTTTTAGACCTTCTGCTACTAAATTTCCTTCTATAATTTTCATTTACTTTCCTCCTAATATTTTATTATTTATTTTAATTTTACTAATTTAACATATGGCCTAATTTTTCTTTTTTAGTTTTTAAATAAAATTCATTTTTATCATTATGATTCATATTAATTGGAACTCTCTCTACTACTTCTATTCCATACTCTGATAAACCATTTATTTTTTGGGGGTTATTTGTCATAAGCTTCAGTCTTTTAGCACCTAAATCTTTCAAAATTGCTGCTGCAACATCATATCTTCTAAGATCTGGTGGAAATCCAAGCATAACATTTGCTTGTACTGTATCATAACCTTGGTCTTGAAGCGCATAAGCTTTCATTTTATTTATAAGTCCTATTCCTCTACCTTCTTGTCTCATATAAAGTAGTATTCCTGACTTTTCTTCAGAAATTCTCTTCATAGCCCCATCATATTGTTCTCCACAATCACATCTTTTTGAGCCTAATGCATCTCCAGTTAAACATTCGGAATGAACCCTTGTTAGGATTGGTGTTTCTTCATTTATTTCTCCCTTAACTAGTACAACATGATGTTCTCCATTTAATTTATTTATAAATCCAAACATCTTGAAATCCCCATATCTTGTTGGCATTTTTATTTCAACAACTCTTTCAACTAAATTTTTCTTTGCTTCTTCTTTTTTTCTATATTCAACTAAATCTGCTATAGTAATAATTTTTAAATTATGAACTTTAGCAAATTCCATAAGTTCTGGTGTTCTTTCCATAGTTCCATCTTCACTCATAATCTCACATATAACGCCTGCCGGCTTTAATCCTGCAAGTTTAGCCAAATCTACTGCAGCTTCAGTATGACCAATTCTCTCTAATACCCCTCTTTTCTTAGCTATTAATGGAAATATATGTCCTGGTCTTCTAAAATCTTTTGCTTTACTATCTTCTAAAACCTTCTTAATAGTTAAAGCTCTTTCAAATGCTGATATCCCTGTTTTTGTATCAATATAATCAATAGACACTGTAAAGGCGGTCTCATGATTGTCAGTGTTATTGGTAACCATTGGATTAATATTTAATTCTTTCATTCTTTTTTCTTCTATAGGCATGCATATAAGACCTCTACCGTACTTTGCCATAAAGTTTATAGCCTCTCCAGTAACCATATCTGCTGCCATCAATAAATCCCCTTCATTTTCTCTATCAGGATCATCGATTACAACTATCATTTTACCTTCTCTTATATCTTCTATAGCTTCTTGAATTGTATTAAATCTAAACATTTTTTCTCCTCCAATTTTATAAAAATCCATTTTCTCTAAGAAAAGCTTCTCCTATAGATTCTTTTTTCACTACCCTATTTTTACTTTCTAAGTCTAAAAATTTTTCAACATATTTACCTATAACATCACACTCAAGATTTACTGTTTCCCCAGGCTTTTTATTTAATAAAATAGTCTCTTGGCTTGTATGAGGTATTATAAACACCTTAAATATTTCATTATCAATATAAGCAACTGTTAAGCTTATTCCATCTATTGCAATAGATCCTTTTTCAACTACATACTTTAAAATATCCGATGATGCTTTTATACTTACCTCTGTTGAATTATCATCCTTAACTAAAGAAATGATTTCGCCTATTCCATCAATATGACCACTTACTATATGACCTCCAAGTCTAGTCTCCAAGGTTAAAGCCCTTTCTAAATTCACCTTACTACCTATTGAAAGCTGTCCAATATTACTTCTTTCAAGGGTTTCTGACATAACATCAACTTCAAATATATTTCCCCTTATATTTGTTACAGTAAGACAAACTCCATTTGTACATATACTGTCTCCTAATATTGTTTTATCTAAGACCTTATTAGCCTTTATTACAAGCTTTGAAGATTTTTTGCCATTTTTAATCCCTTGAATCACTCCAATTTCTTCAATAATTCCTGTAAACACCCTATTTCCCATCTCCTCTCAGATAAGCTTCTATTAGTAAGTCTGTTTCAATATCTCTTACTGTCATATTATCCAACATTATTGCATCACTTAATTTTTTTACTCCTTTTCCACCTACTGGTGTTTTAGACTTTTCTCCACCTATAATCTTAGGTGCTATATAAACTTGTATTTTATCTACTATATTTTCTTCTAATGCTGAAAAGCTTAATGTTGAGCCTCCCTCTAAAAAAATACTATCTATATTTAATTCTCCTAGTTTAATCATTAAACTTTGTAAATCTACTCTTTGATTTTTAGATTTAATTCTCAGCACTTTTACCCCTAATTCTTCTAAAGATAATATCTTCTCCTCATGAGCAAAATCTGTTGTAGCAATAATTGTCTGTGCTAAATTATCTACAACTACCTTAGCCTCCATAGGAATTCTAAGCTTACTATCTACAATTATTCTTATGGGATTTCTACCACCATCTAATCTACAAGTTAATTCGGGATTATCTTTAATGACTGTATCAACACCTACCATAATAGAGGCTAATTTATTTCTTAATTTATGAACCTCTTGCCTTGATTTCTCACTTGTAATCCACTTAGATTCTCCTTCTGCTGTAGCTATTTTCCCATCTAAAGTCATAGCTGTTTTTAAAAGTACAAAAGGCTTTTTGGAAACAATATATTTCATAAATACTTCATTAAGTTTTTTACACTCTTCCTCTAAAACACCTGTTATAACCTCTATTCCAGCTGCTTCAAGTGCTTTAATTCCTGATCCTCCAACTATTGGATTTGGATCCAATGTTCCAATAACAACCTTAGCTATCCTATTTTTAATTATTTTTTCTACACAAGGTGGTGTTTTTCCATAATGTGAACATGGCTCTAAAGTCACATAAATAGTTCCTCCTTCTGGATTTTCACATACATTTTCAAAAGCATTTACTTCTGCATGATTATCTCCATAACATTTATGATACCCTTGTCCTATAACTCTCCTATCTTTAACAATAACTGCACCAACCATTGGATTGGGATTAACAAATCCAACACCTTTTTTAGCCATTTCTATGGCTAATTTCATGTACTCTTCATTCAATATCATCATCTCTCAATCTTAAAATTTAAATTTAATAAATCTCAATTTTGAATAAAATAAAGCCCTGAGTTAAAACTCAGGGCTTATGCTTTTCATAATATTGTAAATAAACCTATAGCTTCCATAATTTACAGAATAGCAATAAATATAGGTATACAAATTATGTTTACTAAATCTAAAAAGCTCTGAAATATATAATATTTCAGAGCATAACAAACAATCTAGTACACTTGTCTTTAGATTTACATAACTTTATCTTCTTTCATCCAGACTTTACTGTCGGCCTCGGAATTTCACCGAATCATGCCATAAGGCTCGCGGGCTTTACCGCCGGTAGGGAATTTCACCCTGCCCTGAAGATCTATTAAATTTTACCTCTTAATTCTATATCCTTGACCATTATTTGTCAATACATTTTATTAGTAATCATTATATACTTACTTTTCACTAAATATCTTCTATTTATTCCTTATTTATTTCATTGAATTCATTAACTCAAAGAAATATTTTGGATCTTGAGTTTTATAAAGATTAAACCAAGGCTGTAATGTTTCTGATTTAAATACATCCAACACTTTCAATACTTCCATAGTAAATTCTAATGGTGCTATTCCAGATGAAGTAATTAAGTTTTCATCTGTAACTGCTGATTCAAACTTATAATATTTTTCGCCAATATAATTAGGAACTACCATTTTAAGATATTCTAAATCATTACTTGTATGGCTTCTAGAATTTAATAATCCTCTCTTTGCAAGTCCTATTGTTGCTCCGCAAATGGCTGCAACTATAGTACCTTCCATTAAGGCTTTCTCGGTTTTTTCTAATACAGTATCATGGATTGATTCTGTCCATGTAAACCCACCTGGTAGAACTAAAACATCTGTAGTTTTAAGATTACATTCATCAATAGAGATTTCTGGTAATACCTTTAGCCCCCCCATTGTGGTAATAGGACTTTTATTATTTCCTACAGTAATTACTTGTATAGGTTGTACTCCTTTTTTAAAATATCTTCCTGAATTTAATTCTGCAGTTAAATAACCTATTTCCCAGTCTGACATAGTATCAAAAACATAAAGATAAACTTTTTTTGTATTCATAATATATGCTCCTTTTATATCTTATTTAAAATAACTTTGCTCTTTACTTAACTTATTATAAAAGAACTTCACTGACAGTTATGGTCAGTGAAGTTCTTAAACTTTATAGTATTTAATTAATTCTAGTAAATTTTCAATAATTTTTTCTTTTAGACTTAATGGTTCAATTATTTGAATAGATTGACCATATGGTAAAAGTAAATTTGGTACATAGGTATAAATCATTTCCTCTTCAAGTAGAAATGTAGCTTGATTTGAAGTTCGCTCTTTAAAATAATGTCCCAAAAACCAATGTTGACATAAATTATCTAATGAACTTGCCTTACCCCCAATTACTAAATAAATAAACTTTTTCTTATCTTCTACTGAAGCCAATAGTTTTTCCATAAAAAATTTACTTGCTGAAAAATCTTCTGGTCTATTAAAGTTAATCTTTCTTTGGGTAATATTATAAATCCGATCTACTCTAAAACTACGGATTTCATTTCGCATATGACAAAAACCTACTACATACCACTTATTGCTCCAGTAAACTAGTCCATATGGATCAATAGTTCTACACTTTGATTGTTCTTCTTTACTTGTATGATATTCAATTTCTATGGGTAACTCATTTACTATACTATCTTCAAGCTTACTCAACACTGGTTCTATATGGGGTTTTCCAATTGAACTTATTACTTCAACTCCTTCTAAATACTTCTTAAGAATTCTTTCTTGCTCTTGATTTGAATGCATTTTCAGCTTCCATGTTGCTCTTTCTAATGCTTCATCATAAAAATATGTTGCTTCTTTTGCAAAAATAGCAGCGTGAAGTAGTGCTGTTTGCTCTTCAACATCAAAAAATAAAGGAGCTTCAATAAAATTATTCAATAAAGTATATCCTCCATTATGACCTGTATCCGATATAATGGGCACTCCACTAGCTGAAAGTGTATCAATATAACGATAAACAGTCCTTATATTAATCTCTAACTTTTCAGATATTTCTTTTGCAGTAATTTTCTCTCCAGATTTCAACATCCAAATAATTGCCATCATACTATCAATTTTAGCCACTGAATTTCACCTCCTCATTCTATACTATAAGACTTATTAAATATATTTTTTTTATTTATAACCTGTATTCTTATTATCCGAATTTTTATATTTCATCCTATTCTCTCTCCTCCACATTCTATCATATAATTTACTATTATTTCATAATTAAAGATATTAGCCTCTACCACTTCTTCTTTAAATAAAAAAGGCTATTACTTTTCTACACATTCATTACTATAAAAATTTCATACAACAAAATTAAGGGATTGCATTGGCAATCCCTTAATTAATAAAATCATTTTATCATATTTAACTTATTTTCTACCTTTTCATAATCATACCATGTATTTACTGGATTAGACTTATTTATTACTTCAATATTAATAGCTTGATGATCTTTATCTACTATAATTTTATCAGTGTAATTTATCCAATCTAGGTCATTTATATTCCCCTTATAATTTGCCCTGATATCAATTTGAATATATTCTAAAGGAACTACTTCCCTTGCAGTATAATCCTCCCCTACATTTATAAACATTCGATTATCACTTAAGTTTGCAAATTCTAAATTAGTATCCTTTTCCTTCATAATAAAGTCAAATTCTAATTCCTCACCTGCTTTTAATCCAAATCTAAAGTTACCATTAGCTCCTGATATTTGGATATTAAATATTTGATTCTCATCTAAAATAGTTCCCTCTTCTATTTTTTTAGAAATACTTAACTTCCCTATTACTGGATCTAAATTTATTATAGGACTCTGGAAACCTCCATTAATAGGTGATTCTGATAGAGCACTACTACTTGCAATTATTTTTGCTTCAGCATTAGTTGGGATATCACTTCCATAAAAGTATTCATCTTCTGGCTCAACTATGAAGGATACTCTTGTTCTTTCCTCTATCTTACCTAAGTTTAGCTCTATTTCCTTAGTTTCTACATTTATTGATTTTATATATTTTGAAATCTCCTTTTTAGAAACTAACCTACCATTTACTTCAATTGATAATTTTGTATAATCCACAGTTCCATCAGCATTTACAGGGAATTTAAAATCTTTTGATAATCTATCAGTAATAGTTGTTTCTAGGTAAACTGGTTTATTTATTGCTTTAATTATATCCTCATAAACATTTTGGAACTTTGCTGATAACTCATATTTATTACTTGCATAATATCTTTCTTTATACTCTTTCAAAGCCTCTTCATGTGCTGCTTGATCAATTCTTTCATCTAAATTTTCAGGCTTTCTTTCATCATGCATATTGATAGCATTTTGCATTGTACTTAAATATTCTATACACTTTTCTTCACCTATTTCCGGTTCTTCTGTGGATGGATCTAACCATGTAAAATCATAACTCTTACTAAAAAACCCAACCGAAAAGCATAATGTATCTTCATCTAGCGGTATAATATCCTCTGATAGTAATTCATATTTACCTTCTGTTCTGTTATAATTATTGTCAATATCTAAGGCAATACCACCAACCCCTTGTAGATTACCTGTTATTTCGTTATATGCTTTTTGAGCCTTTTTTATATTCTCATCTAAATATGGATGAGTACTATGTTCATTTCCATTTGAACGTGTTGGTAATCCATCATTAAACAGAAAGACTATTCTTTGACCTTCAGGATTTGTCTCCTTTGAGAATTTTATCTCGTTAGCAATAACATGCATAGCTGCTTCAGTATTATTTGATCCGCCACCAAATAACTTATCTACCTTTTCAAGTAAAATATCCTTTTCAGATGTTAATCTTGAAATCCCAGGCACAATATCTGTTGCATCTTGATCACTTCCGTAATCTGCACAGTATGGTATCAATGCAACCCTATTATCATTTGTACCATCCAACACTTCATTAATAAATCCCTTTGTAAATCGTTGAATATCCCCAGTACCATCCTCTGCTTCACCAGTCTTGTTATATGCTAGTATTACATCTGCACCTTTAGTTTTTATGATTTCCTTTGTTTGCTCTACATTAAAAGTTATCTTTACATTTCTTCCTTCAACTACTTCTGCCGATTTATTACCAGTAATATATTCAGTAATATCTCCAGTTATATTATTAACAAGAATATCTGGAGTACCCTCTGATAGTATAGCATCAATAAATATAAGTAATCCGCCCAGTACAAAGAAGATTGAAAGAAGTTTAACTTTTTTTAATATTCCCAATATTATTTCTCTCATGTCACCACTTCTTCCCTCTTTTATTTGCAATTATGTAAATTATAAATAGTAATAATCCACTTACAATAAAGACTAAAGTATATAACTTTACATTATAACTATCACTAGTTCTTTCCGGTTTACCTTGCACTAATCCATCATTATCTTCATTTTTATCTAAGTTCCAATTCTTATCCTCATCCTTCTGAGTATTAATAGCCGTGAAAACCCAATTAACATAAAGATGTTTATTTTTATATTCATTGCCAGTTGATGGACCATCTAAAACAACATTAGCAACAAGCTTCCCTCTTTCACCTGGTTTATAGACCCCTAAATCAATATCACTAGATAACCCATCCTGGCCTGTTGCATTACCATCATAAATAACTTCTTCATTATAAGTAATTACAAGATTAAGATTATCTAATAAGTTTTGATCATCTTCAGGACTAACTCTTTCAGCTCTAAGATAAAGTTTATATGGCACATTATAATTATTTTCTATTTCTAAAGTTCTTGTAATTCTATCCCCTGGTAGCATATTATTTTTCATTAGGAAGGGTTCATCTTCTGGAATATATACAATTCCAGAAGCATTTCCATCTAACTTAACATTAGGAGGGGTGTTACTCACAGCTGAAGGATTTACACCAGTTACAGTTATAAATATAAATATTAGTGTGCTGGTTAATATTTTTTGGTAATTCTTCATCTAATCTCTCCTATATTATTGAAGGCAGCCTCCTAAGAAGCCGCCTTCAATTTTCTTATTACTTTGGTGCTAACTGTCCATTACCATCAACAGTTACTCCCCATACTTCCTCTACTGCTTCTTTAGTTGCTTGGATACCTTCTGCAATTGCATTTACAGTGAATCTTACATTCTTCATATCATTTCCTGCTTTTGAACTTAAAGTAACAGAGTCTAAAAGATATTTAGTAACATCCACATCCTCTTTATTATCTTCATTCTCAACTTCATTTTCAGCCTCTACTATGATTTTATAGTAGTAATATCCATCTCCACCATCAAACCAATTTCCAGTAGTAAATGCATCCTCTTTAAAGTTCAATTCTATTAGTTTTAGATTATCATCAGTATTTAATTCCTCAGTATTAAAGCTTTTTTCAAACTTAACTCTAACATATTGGTTATATCCTGCTGTACTTTCAACTCTTACATCCTTATTTACTGCTTCACCTGGTAATACATTGAAAGCTTCAGTAAATATTTCATCTACCTTGACTCCAGCATCTTCATTCAAATCTAGTGGATCTTTTACTCCAACAGTAGAGAATTTGTTCATTACAGAATCACTAGAGGTAAACCAAGCAAATGATCCTCCTACTGCTCCTATAGTTAAGCCTCCAACAATTAATAAAGCTATAATTTTCTTTTTATTCATTATAAAATCCTCCAAAAATTCTATTTAATATATTGAAAAAAATTAAACTTTTTACTTGTTTTTAATTATCTCTTTTATTGCTATACCTGCTAAAATTAAGATAAGAATAATAATCATAATCATTAAAATATTCTCTTGAATATACTTAACTGTTCCTCCAACTCTAGGTATTATCTTAACAACTGACCCTTGTACATTTTCTTCAAATACTGGGGCTGGGTCTTGAATATTATTTGCATCACCTTGAGTTATAAATTTTATTCTGTCTTCTGCTCTTACTTCCTTAACCCTATGGGTAGTAATACTATCCGTAGTTTTCCCAAAAGTTATTATGTCATCAACCTTAATCTCATCCTTAGGCAGATCCTTAACTACAATTAAATCTCCTGGTTCAATAGTAGGACTCATACTTCCTGTTAAAATAACAAAGAACTTATACCCAAAGAATTCTGGTTGTTTACCCTCTTTCTTTGCTTTTAAAACTGAAAAAGAAAGAGCTAATAAGAATATTAATATTAGATAAAATAATAGATTTCCGATTATTTTGACTATGCCTTTTTTCTTCTGTGTACCTTTACTCATTTATATCTCCTAACTACTTGATTTAGCATTCTTCCAAGCATCTATATAGCTTGCATATTGTCCTGATACTATTGACTCAGCAATTACATCAACTATAAGCCTCTTCCCTTTGTATTTTTCCTTTAGTTTTTCCTCAACACTAATAGTTACACTTTCTAATAATTCCTCTGTAACCTGAGCTGGTCCTAAGGTTTCTGTGTAATAGTAATAATTATCTTCTTGTAAGCCTGTCCATTTTGTAGAACCCTCATTAAGTATAAAAGTAATGTCCTTTGTATCACCTAAGAAGGTCGTCCCACCTTCATCAACCCATCTAGGTTCCAAGGCTACTCTTATATAGGAGTTAACTGTACCTTTATTTTCTACAGAAACTTTTTTATAGTTTTCTGAGTCTAAGGTTACATTATCCTTATCTATCCAATCTGTACTGCCATCTTCTTCTTTTTCAACTATTTCTATATTTATATTTCCTGTTTTGAATTGATTTTTCACTTGATCTTGAGATGTGAAAAATGATACTGTCTTACCTATTGAAATTAGTCCAATTGCTAAAATCATCATCAAAAACATAGCAACTTTTACTGGTTTTTTCTTCATATTCCTTAACACACCTCAGTTTTTTTATTTTTATTTTATTATCGCTTTTTTTCACTGTCAATACCTCAAAATATGTATTTTTTGGTATCCTTTTATAATACTTAAAAAATTATCTTTTCTATTAAAATTCCTCCTTATTAGGATTCTTCACATTGATTTCTCTCAATAATAATCTAATATCCTCCTGAAATTACTACTAAAATAAATATAAAAAAATCCAATGATACCTTCATATCATTGGATTCTTTTAATATATTTATCTAAGTCTTATTTTGAGAATATAACTTTAAAGTCTTCAAAAACTACTGGCATATCTTCTGTGAACTCATATCCAAGTTCCTTTCCATCTGCACAAAAAAAGTTTCTATGTCCTTTTTGCCAAGATTCTAGTGTATCATCTTCACCTTCACGCTTACAAATATCAAAGGTTATTTGATTAAATGGTACTATTGTCACAGCAATTGTTTCAATTACACAGCGAGGATTTCCTTCCCAATCAGTTACAATGCTATAATCTCCTACCTGTGGAATTCTACTACCTTCAATTTCATAAGCATACAAGCTGCTTGCCGTTGCTTGCTTTTTACCGCACAATACTAATTCTAATAATTCATTTGCTAACTTTTCTGTCATCTCAAAATGAAAACTTTCTATGTACTCTGTTGAGCTATCCTTATTATTAACCTCTAAAAATTTTTTCCAAAACTTATCTATGTTCAAAACTACCCCCCAAAATTATAAATAATATGTATTTCAATTAATCTTATCAACCAAAATCATTCCAATTATTATACCATAAATTCCATATTTTAGAATTTATTTCTTATATCGAAGTTTTAATTAGGTTTCTTGTGAAAAATAGGATAGACTTTTATATTAATATCTTTGCTATCTCTTCAATATATTTATCATCTGTTCCACAACAACCACCTAATATTTTCAAATTAAAGTCATTACGTAATTTCATTATACTATTAGCTAAACTAATTGGATCTGATGAAACTAAGTCATGAGAATTATCTAACTCCTCTGGTGATAAGCAAGCTGCATTAGCTTGAATACCTATAAATCTATTTTTAACAATATCTGTTTGATTAAAATCTTTATATAATGCCTCATACACTATATCTGGATGAACACAATTAGTCATATAGCATAGGGGGATTCTATCAACTGATTCATCTATAATTCTTATAGCATCATTAATAGTTGTTCCATCTATCAACTTACCATCTTTTCTTATCATAAAGCTAATTATATATTGTAATCCTGTACTCTCCATTGCTTTTGCCATTCCAATTCCTTCATTAAGTGTTGGCATAATACCAGCAAATAAAAAATCAACTTCTGCCTCTTTGAATAATTTAGCTTGCCATGAATGAAATTCAATTGACTCTTCTATACCTAATCCATCATTAGCACTATACGCATCTCCATAACAGCCCATTAGCCCACCAATAAATACATCATTATTAAAGGTTTTTCTTATTTCTTTTAAAAATAACACATTATCTTTTATAATTTCCTTATTATATTTTGACTTTGAAATTCTCTCTTTATTGGCTCTACGAGTTGGTGTTGTTATCATAATAGGTAGGTTATATCTATTTGCTATATCTATATATTCCATAAATATATCTTTCAAAGCTTTTGAATATTCTTTGTTATATATTATTGATGCTAATGCAACATCCTCATCTATTGGTATGTTATATTCTCTTTTTAATCTTTCTGCTAATGCTCCTTCCATTAATATTCCTTTGTAATTATTAAGTCTATCCCAAAAATTATTCATTCTCTCCCCCTTAAATTTATACTTACGTAAATAATGTGTCATTTCTATATTGAAAATTATTTTCCCCTTTTATAATAACATAATTTGTCAATTTATAATTACTCATAATAGGCGTTACCTTATCACAAATAAAAAGATGATACTGAAAACTCTGATTTTTTCAGTACCATCATCTATTCCTATTTCTTCTTTAATGGAGTCCAAACTTCACTATTTAAATTATGCCTTTTTTCTTTTAGCTAAGATAATTATACAAATTGCCATTGATATTAATAATACATTAATAAGAGGGATCATTTGCCTCTGATCACCAGTTTTTGAAGTATTAATTTCACTTGGAATATTAGGATCTTTCTTATAGGTATTAACTATAATTACTGTATTATTATACTTTTCATAAGTTACAGTATAATCTAATGGAACATTCTCTTCTTTAACTGTCCAATCTACATTGTTGTCTAAATCATTCCATTGATATTTCCAATTATTATCTTCACTTAAAGTTACAGTTTTGTATACAGAATTATTTCTATATAAATTTATATTTATTGATGTTGGTCTTTCCTCAAATTTATCATTGCTCCATTTTTTTTGTACTATAAAGCTTGTTTTATTATTTTGAATCTCTTCACATTTCGTAGTTACTTTTACATCATAGTTATAGTCATCTGTAATTTCATCTATTATTGGCACTGAAACTAAAAATGGTTTCATTTCATATTTATTATTATTAAATGAACTTGTTTCTCCTAGTACTAAATAAATTCCAACATCTAAATTTGAAAATTTAACTTTTCCTTCTGTATTTGTTTCTAATTTTCTATCTGATCTTATTCCATCTACCTTAACATAGGTAGCCAATGTATCAAATAAAAGATACCAATCAGACTCATCCTTTAAAGAGCTAAAGTCTATTTGATAGTTTTTGAAGGCCTCTGTTATTTCAAATTCTGATGATGACTTTATACTTGCAACTTTATATATATTAAACTCAACATTTTTCAAAGGTCTATCCATATATGAATGATATATTTCTAAAGAGGCTTTTTTACCTATATCTAGGCTTTCTTTTGCATTAGTCACATAACCACTACTTAAAGAAAGGATTATAAAAACTATACAAATTATTTGCTTTGCCTTTAGCTTCCACATTTTATCCCCCTCAAGTTCTATTTTTATTTATTTTTCTAATCTTTAAGGCTATTAAAATAATTGATATTATACTTATTAAAATAATTAGAGCTGATTTCCATTCATTTTTATTACTAATTACATCTATACTCTCCTCTTCAATATCCTCACTTCTTTCTGCTGTTAGTAGAAGTCTATGAGAATTTACACCATAAGGGGTACATGTAACTAGTGTTAATAGGTCCTTATTACTTTCTGGCTTCAAAAGTTCTATTTCTTGAGGCTCTACAACACTTATTTCTTTAACCTTATAATAAATAGTTTTTTTATAAACTTTTATTGATATCATATCTCCTACTTCAAGCTTATCAAGATTAGTAAATAATTTAGCAGAGGGTAATCCCCTATGTCCACTTAATACGCTGTGATTTCCAATTCCACCAATTGGTAATGATGAACCTTCTAAATGACCTATTGCTTTTTGTAAAACAGGTTCAGCAGTTCCATGATATATTGGTAAATAAACATTTATTTTTTTAATTTCTATTACTCCAATCATATTATTATCATCCACATTAAGCTCAGATAAATAATCGGGGCTACTAGGCTCACCATTTATAAAATGAACTGATTTATTTAATAACTCTTTATTATATTCCTCAGCTCTTTTTAAGATTGCTTCTGTTTCATCCACATTTAAGTCCGTTATTTTTTCACTATATTCTGCTATTGCGTAAGAACTTATCTTTTCATTATAATAACTGCTAACTGTTGGATATATAAGAATTGTGAGCCCAATTAGAAAAATAACACACAGTATAATTGTAGAAAACTTTTTTTTCATGGCTACCCTCTATCTAACTTTTATATTTTATACAGTCTTTTTATTGAACTTTACTATTAATAAACCTGCTGCAGAAATCATTAATAATCCACCAATAACAGTAAATATTGTTCTACCTATACCACCTGTTTCAGGTAACTTGCTGGCAGTTGTATTTACAATAGTAGTTGCTAATTCAAAAGTACTATTTTCCTTAGTAATTCCATTAGCACTTGTTGTAATATCTATAATATTGCCATCTACATCATAAGTAGCAGTAATTGTAAATTTAATTGGATCTATTGCATTATATCCTGTTGGTGCTTCTGTTTCTTTTAATGTATATTCTACTGCATCATCTAATCCAACTATTTCAAATCTGCCATTTTCTCCAGATACTATTTCTGTAGTACAACCTGTTCCATGCTCATGCTTTTCTGCACAAACAGTATACTTGTTTGCTAACGCATCTTTTTTAAAGTAAATTGCTTTTCCTTCTCTACTTATTTCAAACTTTGCTCCTGGAAGTGCAGTTATCTTATCCTCTTTAGTTTTTAATCCATTTAATTTAAAGGTATAATCCTTAACAGTTACTTTTATAGTTTCTTCTTTAGAGTCTTCATATGGATTGTTACTATATTCTAAATATGCTGTATTATCATTATGATTACTTGCAACTACTGCATTTTCATTTAATGTTGCTGAATAATATATATTTAATATATCTCCTGCTTTAAATTTATTTGCACTAATAGCAGTTAAAATATCTACAGAAATATCAAATTTATTTGCATTAGTATTGTTATTTACTGTGTAATAAGATGAATCAAGCTTTGTTCCTGTTCCTTTATCCCCGACATATATTTCAATATCATTATTAAAAGTTAAACCAGCTGATAAACTATCATGAATATTATAAGTGTAAGTTTTATAACCAGTTAAATTGCTTGGCACTTTAGATATTAATTTATATTCAACCTTATCACCAATTTGGTTATCTCCAACAATGCCCCATTGCCCTGATTCATTGTGTTTGATTTGCTTATCTATTGTTGGCGCTGATGCTTTTAAATTAATAACTAAGTTAGAATCTGTTGTTCCTAGTGCTGCTGCTGCTATAAATGATGGAGCTATACTTCCATCTCCATCATCAAGAACTATATAGTACCCTAATGGCAAATTGCTTATTTTAACATCTTCTGTTTTGTCTACTGCAACATTAACTGCACCACTTTTAGCTTCAAAGGTAACACCCTTTGTAAGAATATAATTCTTTAATTCAGTTGCTAAAGCGTTTATATCTGAACCATTAACATAATCATATGCAA
Source organism: Clostridium zhoujianii (assembly GCF_051590805.1). NCBI lineage: Bacteria > Bacillati > Bacillota > Clostridia > Eubacteriales > Clostridiaceae > Clostridium > Clostridium zhoujianii. The sequence goes on along the minus strand of NZ_JBPUTF010000001.1, from coordinate 524,983 downwards.
ATTTATTTAATTTTACATCTGTACTTATATCATCTGAAGGTTTAGCTTTCCCCTTAAAGAAATCTTTAAAATCAGAATCTAATGTATAATTATAATTACCTGTTCCACCTGTAATTACATCAAAAACCTTATATGCACTATATTTATGATCTTTCATTGAAACTCCAGTAATAGCTGGATCATTCTTAATTGTAATACTTCCATTTCCTGTTGCTGCATTTACTAGTGCTGGTGACACCATTACTAAAGCTAATAATAGTGACACAAATATTTTAGTTATTTTTTTCATTGTTTAAATCCCCCTATTATTTTAATTATATTAATTTACCAAAAAGAACCAATTTAATTCTTATTGATTAAATTTATATCGACTTTTAATTAATACTGATATAGAAATTAAAATCATTGCTGTACCAATAATTATAAAAACCATATTTCCTATCCCCCCTGTTGCTGGGAGCATATATCCTGGTTTGCTGTTGTTGAATATTAATATATCTACAGTTTCTGGTTTGTACAACAGCTCTCCATTTGAGTCTTTAATTTTTGTAATTATATAGGTAATATCAAATGTATTTGTTTCAGCATTTTTCTTTACTGTAACATCAACCTTATACTCACTTTTGTCATATATTATTTCTTTATCTATTTTTTCATCTATAACTTCCTTTATATTAAATGTGTAACTTCCTTCCTTATTAAAAGTAATTGGTAAAAACTCTATACTTCCATCTTCTTTTGATGAAACTGTCTGTGGAATATCTTTATTCACTACCCCATCTGGGATGCTACCTCCATCTAATAAACCTAAAGTAAATTTAAAATTATAATCTTTTAAATTTCCACCTGAAAAATTCTTTTTACCTACTAATAACAAATCCTTTTTAATTGGTGGATCAATATCTGTTAGCGCAAGTGGCCACATATGACTTTCTCTTGTACCACCATGCCAAGCATCAACAATAGCACATCCATTCATATTTCCCCCACTCCAGGTAACTTGCCCAGGTGATTTTTCACTGTAATTCCAAATCTCAGCATTTGGAGCTATTATATGTCCTAAAATATCGTAATTTCCATCTGTAACAACTCTATATCCACCATTTTTAGTTTTGATATTAGGCATATTCCAGATTACTCCATTATCATCACCATACTCAAATCCTTCTCCAGCTCCTTGTCCTCCATTAAATAGTTTTCCATTAACACATAGGGCTGGGAAAAATTGATGATCTTTTCCCTCTATTTTATTAAGAGTTTGTTTTCCCACATAAAAACTAGTTCCATCAGGTGCAATAATATTTTTTTCCTTAAAAGTTATTCCACTCATAGCTAATGTATCATCTACAATGTTTATAATTGTTGGATATGGATAATGATTTTTTACTGGGTCATATCCTGCTGGATATTGAATATCAACTAATCTAAGTTTACTTGCATCTTTTATAAGATAGCTTTTTCCTGCATCAATTTTTAAATATCCAGTATCAGCTTCAGGAGATACTTCAATAGAATCTGGTCTACTTGCTAAATTACTTGATTCATTTAATATCTTACTTCTTGCATCTTCAAAATTAATAAAATTATCATTTTGAAAAATTGGTCCATACCCTGAATTACTTGGTCCAGTAAAGGCTTTGCCATCCTTTGAGTAAACAGTATGCTTTCCTGAGTTTTGATTTTTTTCTAAATCATTAAATGAGCTTATATATAAATTAGGCTCTTTAAAACTAGGATTCTTCTTAAAATCAAAGCCATAATTAAAATTAACTGTAGCTTTATCACTATTAATAATTGGTTCCAATATTCCTACATATGAAGGCACACCTTTAGAATAATCTGAAGCAATAAAAGTAGAATTTACACCTATTCCATAGCCACTTGTTCTATATGCTTTATTTTTAGTAACTATTGGACCAACTACATGTGTTCCTTCAATATCATCAAAAGCAAATATATTATAATTCTTTAATATATGCTTAATGGTGTAAGAACCACCAAGAGAAGTAAATGTATCATTAGTTGGAATTCTAGAACCTATTGCCCTTACTAAAGTAGATTCTTCTTGTTCTGATGATATTATATCTTCCTTATTATCTTGCTTCCTATCATCCTCCTTACCTTTTTCATCCTTATCATAAGCCTCCACTGGGCTATCTTTATCAAAAGTATCTGATAACTTTACTTTAGTCTCTGTATTATCTGTTTCAGGTGTAAACAGATTACTATTTATCGCTTCAACTGAGCTACCAGAAAATAGTGAAGTTGCTAGCATAAAGGTTAAAGAAAGTATTAAAGTAATAAAAAATGAGTTTGGCTTCCTTATTTGCTTTTTATTAAGTCTTCTTAACTTTCTGTCCCTACCTTTATTCATTAGTAAAACCTCCTCTTTTTTCTGTGTTTTCTACTAATCATTAAATTACCCCATCCCTTAACTTGCTTGAAACCTCACCATAGATACTATGTCCTTCCATATTTATATTCTTCAATATGATAATATATTCACTCATTATTAGTATTTTTTCTTAAATACCTAACATAATATAAAATGTTTACAAAAAATAAGAGGTTGTCTTTCGACAACCCCTCTTTCAGAGACCCTAATTTTATACAACTTATTTGAGCTTATTACTAATTTCACTAAATAAAATCACCATTTTCATATTGCCTTTTTCCTATAATTACACTGGCCAAAAGAAAAATTAAAATAGTACATATTACAAATATTAAATCTCCATAATTAAAACAATTAGATAAATCTATTAATCTTTTTTGTGGTATAATATTTCTGATAAATCCAATAACCTTATTGGTATCCGTAAAGCTTATTAAGCATCCACCTAAAAGACTAGTAATCATGGCAATTATTGAACCTGCCATTGATTCTGATTCCCTATCTTTAAAAATTGTTGCAATAAACATTCCAAAGCTACTACTTAATATCCCTACTAAAAATAATAAGAAGGTTAATAGTGAATAACTTATATCTAAATTAACATTTAAAATCTTTAAAATTGCAACTGACCATATTGTACTTGGTATACTTAAAATGATCATAGAATATAACATTTGTCCTAGAATATATTGGAAATATGAAATTCGTCCACTTAGTACCCTAGTATAAGTTCCATTTTCCCTATCAGCTAAGAAAAAGTCCATAACCATTGTAGTTGCCCCCATAAAGAGGAACATTATTAAAAATCCAATTACTTTTCCTTGGACTGTAGTATTCTCATTTTCCCCCTCACAAACCTCCCCTTTTAAGCTTGCTTCTAGAGCTTTTTTTATTTCCTCACCTCTATAGGAAATAACAGTAGCCTCAGCACCATTTAAGTTTATTTCTGCTAAATAAACTCCTTTTATAAGTTCAGTTTTACTTGGAGATTCCTCCAGAAATTCCACTTTAATTTTTTCATTACTTACCATAGAGTTTTCAACTATCCCTTTTTCTTCTCCCTTTGCACCTACAACTGCTATTTTACCCTTTATACCATCACTTCCATTAAAATATACCCCCAAGCAAATTATTATTGGCATAACTACAATTATCATTGCTAGCATACCCTTCTCTTTTGTAATTCTATATAAATTATTTTTCATTACTAATAATATATTTCTCATAGCTTCCCCCTCTATAAATACTTCTCAATTTTAAATGTCTTAGAAGTTAATCCAAGAAGTACTATTGAAATAATAATAGTAATTCCTATGGTTACAAAAAGAATAGTGTTGTTATCATCATACATACTATTTAAAAGTCCATCCATTAACCATTTTACTGGTGATATTTTTGATAACATTGCAGGCACTCCCCCTAATGCTTCTAATGAAAAGAAGGCCCCTCCAAGTACACATAGAACTGACTCCACTATATTAAATACTATATTTATAACCCCGATATTCTTTATTACTGTACATAAAAACATTCCTAAAGCGTTTGACATAAAGGAAAGTATTAAAAAAGATATATAGATTAGAATTCCATTCCCATTATAGTTAACTCCAAATAGAAGGCTAAAAGTTATCATTGCAAATGCAATAGCAACAGAAGAATAAATTGTTCCACTTATTATTTGAGAAAGATATATTCCTAAATTTCTAATTGGTGTGTACATAGTTCTTAAATTTCCTGACTTTTTATGATTATCAAGAAAGTTAAATGAACTAATAAGCCCTGAACTTGTAAATATAAAAATCATCATCCCTACTGAGTAATATTCATAAGAAGACAGGCCTCCACTAAAGGTGCTTTGTGTTAAATAGCCTATAATTCCTGTTAGTACTATTGGATAAATAAAAAACATCATAAACATTTCTTTGGCTTTCCATATTAATTTAAGTTGAAACTTTATCATATTTACCATATTCATATTTATCACCTAATCCCTTAAATTTCTTCCTGTTAGATTTAAGAAGGTAGTTTCTAAGTTTTGCTCTTCAGTAACCATATTTTTGATTTTTACTTTAGCATTTATAAGCTTTAATATTATCTTATCTAAGTTGTTTGCATCCTTTATTGTACTAACTTTTAATGATTCTCCTACTTCTACCTTATTTACTCCTTCAATTGACTCAAATATAGTCTTTTCTATATTTTCAATTCCTTCTCCTGAAATATTATAAACTGTACTTTCTTCCATGCTCTTTTTTAATTCTTCTAAGGTTCCCTCTGCTATAATTACCCCTTTATCTATAATTAGAACCCTATCACATATTGCTTCAACCTCCTCCATATAGTGGGTTGTATATATGATAGTTGTGCCTCTTTCTCTTAGTTTCTTAATAGATTCTAAAATATGATTTCTAGATTGTGGGTCAATTCCAACAGTAGGTTCATCTAATATTAGAATCTTTGGACTATGTGCCAATGCACAAGCTATATTTAATCTTCTTTTCATACCACCAGAATAAGTCTTTGGTAAATCCTTTCCCCTATCTAAAAGTCCTACCATATCTAGTGCCTCTTCCGACTTTCTTTTTAGTTCTTCTCCTCTTAATCCATAAAAACTTGCAAAATATTTTATATTTTCTATGGCGGGTATATTTTCAAATATAGCCAAGCTCTGTGGAACTATTCCTAAAGAGGATTTATACTCTAATTTACTTTCTGAAATATCCTTACCCATAAATTGTATTTTCCCCTCAGTGGATCTTAGAGCTGTTGAAAGAATATTTATTGTTGTGCTTTTTCCTGCTCCATTTGGCCCTAAAAAGCCTAATATTTCACCCTTATTTACTTCAAAGGAAATTCCATTTACTACATAGTTATCAGTATATTTTTTCTTTAAACCACTAACCTCTAATATATTCATTGCTAAAATCTCTCCTTATAATTCCTGGAATATTTTGTATCTATAGACTTAGTTTAAAGGTAGGTGTAACTCCTAGGTCAATAGTTTTTTTAAAAAATAGAAGTGGAATAAATCCACTTCTATTTTACTGGTGTATATATCTCTAAATATTCAAAATTATTCTCATTTTTATATCCATTAAGTAGTAAATTTACATAAGCTACCCCCATAGTTTCATAGCCTAATTCCTTTGCATTTTTTAATATAGCAGTAGCCATATTCTCATCTATGTTATCTTGCTCTTCATCATCAATACCAACTGCTATTACTATATATAAACACTTTGGATAGTATATTACTTCTCCTCTTTCATCCTTGTCCTCTTCTAACTTTTCAAATAGAATATATCTTTCACTTTCTATAACTTCATTATTAAAATATACTATTCTTGATAATCCTGACAAGTTTACAGCTTTTTTTAATCTTGTAGAGTAATCATACTTTTCTAATATTTCACTAAAGGCTTTAGTAATACTATCTTTCATATTTATTTCATTTCTTACTACTACTGGCTTCATTTCTTTAATAGTAAATTTATTTAAACTTTCTTTTATTGATTTACAAGCCTCTTTAATATCTTCAATCCGTTTTAAAAGTAACTTTTTATATTCTATTTCTTCTTCAATATTTTTTTGTTTTTCCTCCAATATAGATTCTATTGTATCTATACCATCACTTTTTTGAATTTCTTGTATTTTCTTTATTTCTATATCTATATCCCTATAAAAATTAACTGTTGCTATCTCATTAATATCAGTAATTGTATATTGCCTATAACCATTCTCCTCATCTTGTTTAGGATTTATTAGGTTCTTCTCTTCGTAAAACTTTAAAGTATCCCTTGATATTCCTAAAATTTTTGCTACCTGCCCCACTGTATACATCTAAACACCCCCCTTATAAATTATAGGCTATATTAGTGATAGAGAAAACTATTAATCTACTATAACTTTCCTTTTCAACCTACTATTTCCTTTTCAACCTACTATACTAATATAAAAAAATCCACTACATTTCTGTAGTGGACTTAAGTTGCTCTCAAAGTTCCTCACCTTGGAATCTTATATAAATAAAACTTTTTATAAAATAATATCTTAAGCAGTAATAATAGTTTCCTCACTTATATTTTCATCAGTATTAACTATAAAACTAACTACTTTTCTTCCATAAGGTAAGCAGAATTGTATAAAAGGTCCTGTACTTAGCATTGCAATTATAGTTCCAACTCCGACTTTTCCACCTGAAATAAACCCTAATAGTAAGAATGCTCCATCAACAGCAATTCTTATCCATCTATATTCTACTTTAATTTTATCTTGAATAATAAATGGAACAATATCATTAGGTGCTACTCCTAATTTACTTTCAGACATTATTGAAAATCCTACGGCAATAATAAAACATCCTAACAATACTAATAAAGCCCTTACTAAGTAATTATATGATTCCACTGGAAAGTAAGAAACTATCTTTACTCCGAGATCTATTATTGGACCAACCCCAATAACACATATTAAAGTACCTATCTGTATTCGTTTTTTGTCTACTAAAATTATAATAGTAAATAGTACTATTAATATTATCATATTAGCTACTCCAGGGGTTACTTCTGCCTTACCTGCTATTAATTGTACTAATGAAAATTTCTTTAAACTTGTCTTATTTAGAAAGGTTGCTAATCCTTGAGTAAAAACTGTAAATGGATCTGAACCAATATTGGTTTTTAGAAATAATGCTACTCCTAGCTGAATAATACTCATTCCTATAAAAAATATTACTAGTCTTTTGGTTAAATTAATTGCTTTATTCAATATTTCCACCCTTGCTTTGTATTTCACTAATTTTCGCCCTTTTACTTTATCATTTTGGCATCTTTTTTGTAATAATTTGAAGTTCATTAAACATTCTATCTTAAACTGCTAATATTGTCAAAGTTTTATCAATAATCTAACGCTTCATTATTTTTTATTTTACTCTTAAATATACCTATCATAAATATTAAGAATGCCCCAATCAAAGCAATAGCTGAATATCCATAAATTGATCTATATCCAGAAGCTACAATAACTTGTCCCCACATTATTGAGCCTACACCATATCCTCCATCTATTAATGCATAATATATAGCGTTTGCCATCCCCCTATTGCTTTTGCTTACAGAATCTAAAATCAAAAGATTAACTATTGGTAATAATGATCCAACCATAACTCCACATAAGAATCCCATAAGTATTAACATTCCATAAGTTTTTGCTACAGCCATTCCAAATATAGAAGCTGCAAATATAAGAACTCCACTTGATACTACAATGTTAGTTCCTAATTTATTGACTATTTGATTAATAAATAATCTTGATGCAAGTATACCTATAGCATTTATAGTGAAAAATAAACCAATATTGCTAAAGCCAAGCTCAATTCCATATAATGCTGCAAAGGCTAAAATTGTACTTTCAGCAATTGCAGCTATAAATAATACTGTTGCTGGAATAATGATTTTTCTAATACTAATCCCTTCACTATCACTAGCTACCTCTTTTTTAACAACCACATTTTCCTTATAGGATAATCTAGATGAAAGTAAAATAGTTAATAGTGCCACAGCTGCTGTTACTATAAATAATAAATTAAAATTATCATATTCCTTACCAACTAAAGCTAAAGCAATTGATGGTCCTATAGCCGTTGTAATAGTTATACCAACCCCTGAATAACCGATTCCTTCAAGCATTCTAGACTCTGGAGTAACATCTGTTACAATTGTAGCAATTGCTGTTGATGATATACCAAAACCTAACCCTTGCATCACCCTTAATACAATAATTATATAAATATTATTTGTAAGTAAATATGCAATAGTTGATAATACCGTAATTCCAACACCTAAAACTAATACCTTCCTTCTTCCAATTTTATCTAGCATCTTACCTGCTACTAATCTTATAAATAATGCCGCTAAAGTAAATGCTCCAGTCATAATTCCTGCATATGTATCAACCTTCGTAATTTCCTTTGCATAAATTGAAATTGTAGATAATAACAAATTACATGCAAGGTTCACACCTATTGTAATAACTAAAGCTAATATAAAGTCTCTCGTCCATAACTTTTCCTTAGTTTCCACTGCTCTCTCTCCATTCTATTTTTTTTACATTATTTATTTTAATGATATAATTAAAAATAGATTGTAGTTTATACTACAATCTATTAAATAAATTTTTATATTGATGGTGATCAGAATGAGTGATAAATTTAAATTTTTACCTGGCTCTACAATAGATATTACATCTGAATTTTATAAAATCTTTGAAGATGCTGGTAGAATACAAAAATATAAAAAAGATGAGATTATATATTTTCAAGATGATAAAGCTGATAACTTCTACTTAATAAGGTCTGGCCGTGTTAGAATTTTTTTAATATCAAATAAAGGAACTGAGCTTACAATTGAAATATTAAGACAGGGAAAACTATTTGGTGAATCCTCATATTTTAGTTATGGTTCTAGATTAACATCTGTTAGTGCTGCAACAGATGTAGAATTAATCTCTGTAAACTTAAATAATCTATATCCTTATCTCACAAAATACCCTGAGTTAATGATTCAGATGTTTCATCTTATGTCATTATCCATACAAAACTTATCCATTCAAGTTAATAGTATGGCATTTTTACCTTCTGATAAAAAACTTGCTCAACTATTAATACGCTTAGGAGTATATTTCAAAATAGATAAGAATGATCCTACATATATTATTGATTATTCCCATGAAGAAATTGCTCAACTTATTGGTAGCTGTAGAGTAACTGTAACTAAGTTTTTAAATAAGTTTCAAGAAGATGGTTTAGTATCCCTTGGATATAAAAAAGTAAAAATCATAGACGAAAAGGGCCTTAGATTATTCGGCTTTTCCTAATAATGAACTACCTCTTATCTAAGTGCCATACAATAATATCTTCATAGGGATTCGTCTTAGATAGTGCAATTTTAGTTACCAAACCACTTAATGTTGTGAAATTTTTTTCTAACTCTTGAAATGCTAACATCAACTCTTCCTTAGTCAATTTCTTTCCAATAGTTGTATGTGGCATCCAATTAAAGGGTAAATAAAATTTACTAATAGATATATTCTCTACTGAAGATATACCTTCATATATATTAACTGATAGATTATGCAAGTATTCATTTAAAACTGGTGCTAAAAATATAACAGATGATTTAAATACTCCAATTGATGCCCAGATTATTTCTCCTCTATCAATATCTTTAATTCTTTTATCTAATAATTCTATAACTTTATCTTCTTCATCACTTTGAAATGCTGCAATAGTAATATGTGGTGGCACATTATTATTAGTCATAAAATCATTACCACTTACCACTGATACTTTATTTATTAACCCCTGTATTTTTCTTGCTGTTTTATCATCAAAATATAAAGATACTAAATACATATTTTCCTCCACCTACTTAAAAATATCTACTCCAAAAAGAATAGGTTAGATATAACATTATCATATCTAACCTATAACTACTCTATAATTTTATTAAATAAAATTTACATAAATATTTTAATACGATTTTCTAATTCTTGAAACTGCTTTTCATCTGGTTTTACTGTTGGTTTTCCAAATGGCATTTGTGCAATTATCTTCCAATTATTTGGTATATTCCATTCCTTCTTTACTTCCTCTTCAATAAGTTCATTATAATGTTGAAGTGATGCTCCAAATCCCTCATTTTCTAATGCAGTCCAAATAACAAATTGATGCATTCCACTTGACTGTTGAGCCCATACTGGGAAATTATCTTTGTAAAGAGCAAATTGTTCTTGAAGGGATTCAATTACACTATTATCTTCAAAGAATAACACTGTACCATATCCACTTTTAAATGAATTTATTTTATCTTCAGTTGAACTAAAGCTATCTGCTGGTACGACCTTTCTCAATGCTTCTTTTGTAATATCCCATAGTTTATCATGACTTTTTCCTAATAATAAAACTACTCTCGCACTTTGGGAATTAAATGCTGATGGTGTATATTTCACAGCATGTTCTATTATTTCTTTTATCTTATCATCAGAAATTACCGACTCCTTACTTATTCCATAATATGATCTTCTCTCTGCAACTGCAGTTAAAAATTCTTTTGACATATATTTTACCTCCAATATAATTCTTTTTTTATATATTTTAATACTAGTATAATCCTTATTTCTTTAATATATTTTAATACTAGTTTTCTTTTTTCATTTCTATAACTAAAATATGAGAAGTTTCTCTTGATTTAATTAAAAGATCTTCCTCAACTATTTCCATACCATCTCTTTCATTTAATTCAATTTTATTAACTTCAGAACTTCCTTCTATTTGAACTAAATAAGCTTGTCTTCCTTCCTTCACCTGGAAGCTAATTTCTTTCCCTTCTTCAAGCTCTAAAGAATAGATATTTACATCCTGATTTATTTTTATTGGTGCATCGCCTTCTTTGCTTGATACCATATGAAGCCACTTGTTTTGCCTATGATCCCAATCAAATCTGTAGTCTCCATAATTAGGGTTATATCCCTCTCTATCTGGGAAAATCCATATCTGTAAAAATCTCGATGTATCTTTTCCAAGATTATGCTCACTATGATAAACTCCTGTTCCTGCACTCATATATTGAACATGTCCACGTGATATAGTATTTTTATTACTCATGCTATCTCCATGTGTAAGCTCCCCATCAACAACGTAAGATATTATTTCCATATCTCTATGAGGGTGAATATCAAATCCTGTACCAGCTTGAACTAAATCATCGTTTATAACTCTTAAAACTCCAAAATTTATATTATTAGGGTTATAGTACTCTGCAAATGAAAAGTGAAATTTACTTTTCAGCCATCCAAGGTTACTATTCCCCATTTTTTTGCTCTCTATTTTTCTTAACATTTCTCTATCTCCAATCAATTAATTTATTTTTAAATATTTCGATTTCTTTTATTTATCTTCCTGAATAAAAGTTACTTAGTTATTTTAAGTAACTAACTTTAAAATCATTATCACATACTATTTATAAATAGTCAATAGCTTTTTAATATATAAAAAAGCTGCACTTTGCTTTAATTACAAAGTACAGCTTATAAATAACCATATATTTACATATTTTTTTCTACTAACTATTATGTATTGTTATAATTAATTCCACTTTTCTGCCCATTTTTGAATTTCCTCCATAGCAACTTCAAGTTCACGTCCTTTTTCTGTAAGTTCATATTCTATACGCACAGGGGTTTCCGGATAAACTTTCCTATTAACAATTCCTTCAGCTTCTAACTCTTTAAATCTTTCCGTAAGCATACGAGAGCTCATATTAGGAATTGCATCTGCTATATCAGAAAAACGCTTTTGTCCATTAAGTAGTGTTCTTATAATTAACCCAGTCCATCTTTTTCCTAATAATTCAAAAGCATTTTCAAATTTGGGACACATATGATATTTTTCCATATTCCATCACCGCCTGCTTAAATTCTATCATACTAACTAAAAAAAAGTAAGATTATTATTACATCACTTGTATTTTAATAATTAGCCCTATTAGTATTTAATTTAATAATACTTCTATAACTTTATCTTCCTCATCAATTTGAAATAATAAAAGAAGCACCAATCTTTCAAAAATTAGCGCTTCTTTCTTTATTAAAATAAAAACTCATTTTCCCAATTAAAATCTCCAGACTCTTCACAACATACTGGCCAATGACTACACCATTCTGGAACACTAGGCTTTTCTACCCTATCTATACTTGGAGTATAAGGTTTCAAATCTAAAATACTACTATCATTCATCCCATCAATGTAGGTAATATATACTATCCCTTTTTCATAATCTATATGTGTTATTTGAGTAACAGACAAGGCTATTGGATTAGGTCTTTCCGGTGATCTAGTTGAGAAAATCCCCAGCTTTTCAGGTGCCTTTTTATAAGGTTTCTTTGTTTCTACAACCTTTCTACTCTTGCTATTGTCACATTTATCAAACCACCACAATACATCAATATGACTAAAACCTTCTAATCCCTGTAATCCCTTTATATACTCCTTATTAATTTGAAGAAACATAGTTTCTTTTTCCACTTTAATCTTACCAATTTCTTTTAATTCCATAATTAATACCTCCTATTTATCTTATAAATAAATAATAGACCCTCACATAATGTGAGAGTCAATATAATTATTTTAATGGAATTTGTATTTCAGTAAGATATTCTTCTGGATTATCTACATCCTCAACACCTATATGGCATATCTGCCTAGAAGGTTTATCTGCCATATGCTCATTATGATTTTCAATCCAATAGGCAAGCTCTTCATATGCTTTTGCTAAATTAATATATGGTCCATATACCATTGCATAGGCCATTTTTTCAACAGACTCTACTTCTCTATATATAAATCCTTCCTTGTTTTCTCCAATCTTATGTACAACCATTCCAATTTCAATATCTACATTTTCCTCCTTATGTTCTATATCATGATAAATAGCAATATTATTGTACATATCCTGCTTTGAAGAAATACTTTCATTCTTAATAAATTTGCATAACCTGTCCCATAAAATTCCTTCATGAAAATATGAGGGCACTTTATCTCTTAAAGATACAATTAACATCTTATCTACTTTTTTGAAGTTTATATTGCAATGGATTTTAAAATTTTTCACTTCAATCTCTTTTATTGCACTATCGATTTTCTCTATTCGCTGTTTTTCTATTGCTATTTCTTTATTAATCTGTATTTTCTTTTTCTCTAATTCCTCTAATATCTCTACTTCATTACATCTTTGTATTATATCTTTTATTTCTAATGTAGTGAATTTAGTATCTCTTAATAAAACAACCTTTTGAAGTGTTGTTATTTGATCTGCAGAATACATTCTATATCCTGTAAATAAATCAACCTTTGCAGGTTTTAATATTCCAATCTCATCATAATATCTTAACATTCTAATAGAAACTTGAGTCAATTTTGAAAACTCACCAATTTTAAACACTGATATACCTCCAATATAAATCTGGAATTTATAAATAGAACTTATCTTAATATATACTATTATAATACACTTGAAGATAAGTTCCTATTTCTTCCTCTATAACTCTTAAATTATGATTATTACATATATTTACTATATATTAAATATATCTATGGTTATTTGAATAAATGTCAGGTATATTTTATTGAAATATGGGTATACTAAATAATAATTACTATTAATTAATATTTAGTATAGATTAATTTCTTGTTATATAGTATAATAGTATTAAGAAATAACAGTGAAAGAGGTGTTATAAATGGACGGAATAGCATGTGCACTTAGTAAAAAATGTAGAGCAGAAAAATCAAAGGAAATTGTAACTAATATGAACGAAGAACAAAATGAATACGATAGAATTTATCAAAAAGAAGAAAAGGAAAAGTAGATTATAATTTCCACTAAAAATATTCAGTTTAAACTTATATTTAAGACATGAAGGAGAATTATTTCCTCTTCATGTCTTCTTTTAGGTCTATTTTTGTAAAACAATTTAATTATCTACTTCTAATTAAATGCATATATTAATTATAAAAAGAGCAAAATGAAGTAATTATGAGTTCATTTAAATACTATGACCTATATTTAAAGTAAATATCATTAAAATAATATAATTTAAAGGTGATGTTTTATGCAAATAGTAAATCAAGCTAGAACGGATTTTGAATATAAATTATCACAAAAGTCACCAACTATTCAAAAGACAATACTAAGTAATAAAGTTAAAACAAGTATTATTCCGGGTATGTTACAATCAAGAAAATATACAGATAAAGTTAGAGCTACTCTATTTGAAACTTTAACTTATACAATAACCATAACAAACATTAGCAATTCTAAAGTTACTAATATATATTTTCAAGATATCCTTCCTACTAATTTAAAATTCATAAGTAATACTCTTATTATTAATGATAAAAGATTAATCTGTCTTAATCCAAATGATTATATTAAATTAGCTGATATTCCTCCAAATAATACAACCCTAATTTCATTTAAATCTTTAGTTATAAAAACTGATACATCCTGTTTAGCAGAAAATTCTTCAACAATATATTTTGATTATCTTTATAATGTGGAAGAACCTCCTATGCAGTTAAAGGAATTTACAAATACAGTAATAACTAAAATAAATAATAATTTATTTAAATGTTTTAATCTAGAAAGCATTGTTGATATGCCTTATTGTAAAAGAGTTTATAAAATTATTAACATAAAAGCTAAGGCTAATATTATAAATTGTACACTAGTCCAACCTCCAGAAATCAACAACATAGAAGATCTAGAAAATAGCCTCTGCACTCTAGTAGTAAGTGGCTGTATGAAATATGAAATAATCTATCAATTAAAAAATAGAAATATTCCTGACTACTTTCAATATAATCATGTAGAGTTTTTTTCAACTAATATCCCAGTTCCAATTGGTATTAGTTATACAGATGAATTTGATATAAATATTAATGTAGAAAATATTTATTTTAATATAATTTACAAATCTAAATTATATATAAGTTCACATCTGATTTTAGAGATAAAATGAACCCTATAGAGTAGACAACAACTAATGGTCTATTCTATAGGGTTCTTATATGAATATTCTGCTTTTTTTAAAATGGATTTGGATCTATATTTAATACTGTACTTTCAGGATAAGGACTTGTTTTAGATTTTACCCTAACTATAAAGTCATATCTAGTCCCTAAAGGTTCATTTAAAGGAATTACTGTAGTTATTTTTATAATCTTAGTAGTATTAGGCTGTAAATTTCTCATTTCTACTAAGTCAGCCTCATAAAGCTTATTTGCTGGTACATCAGCTACTTTAATATTATCAATATATAAAGAATATTGAATTAAAACTTTTTCTATTCTTAAATTAAAATCATCATATCCCCCACCAGTATTTTTAAAGTAGTCAATTATAATTGCTGTATTACCAGGTGGTGTTACTATAAATGCTGTTGATTCATTTATCTTGTACAAAGGGTTTGGAACTAGTGAAACCCCTGGTGGTAGTACACAAGTTAATACATTGCTCTTTTCACCACTATATACCTTACTAGGAGAAATATCATTGTAATAAGAAATAGCAGTAGCTTGAGTATTTATAGAAGCTCCAGCCCTTAAAGTTGATAAAGGTATTAAAGTAAATGTAATATATCCTGATACTGAGGGGCCTAGCTGAGGTACAGTTATAATAATTTTCTTAGATGAAATATTATATGTGGCATTACATAAGAATTTTACATCTATTGAAGAAAATAAGAAGTTATTATCTATAGGAATTTCTATGGTTCCATTAACTAAGTTTATAGCACTATTATTTTGGAAAATTAATTTAAATTGCATAATAGAATTGATATTTATATTAGCACTTTGTGGATAACTTATAGAATTGTTTTTGTCTGTAGCACTTAGACTCATTAGAATATTAGGATGATTTATTGTACATATTAAGCTTCTACTAATTGTAGTATATCCACTTCCTTGCCTTTGCTCATATAAGGCTTGGGCAGTATCAGTTTGTGTTGATGTTGTAGCATTAACCACTTTATTAGCATTACTTATTTTAGCTGTTATTATATAGGTTATGCTTTGAGATGATACCCTCCCATCTATAGTTCCCTCTGTAGGAAAAGTAACTATATTTGATGAAACTATTGGAGTTATATTTACTCCATTTCTAAAGGAAGGTCCTAAATAGACTTGTCCTCCACTAGGTAGAGTATCTTTTACATATAAACTATAAGCAATTGTTCCTTGTGGTATAGTAACTGTTATCATATAAGTTATTGAATCTCCAACTTTAAATATGCCTGCAAAATTACTTTTTGTAAGAGCTATAGCCAAGGAATTCATACTTACAGATGCACTTTTATTTAAATTGCTATATTGAAAATTAGATGAACTTCCATCATATACTTGAGAATAAGGATTAGTATTTGTAGCAGTGGTAGTTATTGTAATACCAGGTGCTAGAAAAGAGCTTATAGTTACTTTATAATTTAAGGTTAATGAGTTACCTGGTGATAATTTATTTATATAAACAGCTATATTATTTCCTTGAATTATTGGATTATTATAACTACCTGTACCAGTAATCTTTACACTACTTTGGTCAATTGTAAACCAATTATCAGATAAAGTATCATTAATAGTAAAATCAAAAGCATCTGTTTCAGTACCTAGATTATTAGAATTACTTATTGTAACAGTATAGTCGTATATCTCATTTGACTTTATTGCATTTTTATTTGGCCCTGATAAAGTTTTAGTTAAAGTTAAGTTTGGAGAGCCTATATTTATATTTACTTGACTTCGATTACTGTATGCATTTCCATAGGTATTTATTCCTTTTAATTTCATTAAATTAGCATTTTGAGTTGAAGAGCCAAGTAAAGCAATAGGAATCTTAAATCTAATTGTACCAGAGGATAAACCAGGAATATCTCCATAATAAAAATCAACCCCATGAGGACTAATTAATTTGGGAGAGGTAATTGGAAATATCCCATTATATATAGCTTAAATTATCTATAGGTTCAGCAGATAATGGAAAAAAGTCATCAATATATACCTGCTTCTGTATAGCTTTTAACGTCGAGGCATTATAAGTTAAGATATATTCTGCTAGATCCCCAGGGGCTAGTGAATTTATTGTCTTAGCTGTCCCATCCTTATAATAACCTTTAATAAACTCCTTTGTTATACTCCCTACAGCTATACTTGAGCTAATATTAGCATTATCTGAAACCTGAATTAAAGGCCCTATAAGGGTACCCAAAATATCTGTAGTAGCTAAGAATGTATCTGCTGCAACTACTGGTAAATTCAAAGATCCACTATCTTTCTTATACCTATAATAACTATCTATTTTTGCAGTAATAGTTACTGTTTTGCTAGAGTTTTGAGTTGCTAACTGAAAATTATAAGTTAGATAATAGCCTTCCATTGTAGGGTTATTTACAACTGAAGTTGGCGTAGATGAACTTGAAATATAGAAAATTCCATCTGGCAAAAAATAATGAACAACTATATCTTGAATATTATAGTATTGTCCCACTTTATATACATAGGTATATGTTATATTTGTTTGAACATCTACTATTGTTTTACTTTCAGAGGTTGTTATTATTAAGTCCATTGCAGCAAAGCTAGTACTACTATCTGAAGTTGAAATAATAAGTGGATCAGCTGAGCTCATATTTATCAACATATTTATTTTACTTCCATGAAGGATAAAGTTACCTTGATTACTATTATATTTATTCCATACTGCATAACTAAAAGTCACTGTAGTATTGCTATTAATTGAAAGGTTAATATTACCGTAATAAAGCTGTGTGTAAAGCTTATTGTTAATCATTACTGTACTAATAGTAGGGGTTAAGAATTTAGAGGAATCTGTACCTGAAGTAGTAATATTTCCAATATATCTTATACCATCCTCTAATAATATAGTTATATTTGCTAAAGATGTAGAAATAGAGTTATTAATAAATTTACAAGTTGCTACATTTACTTGAGTATAATCATTTAAAGCTATAGATGTTCCAGCACCCTTAAGAACCTTTCCTGCTGTTAATATATTGCTTGTAAATCTCACAGTTAAATAAGTCATAGATATCTTTTGAGTAATTACTTCATTACCTATGTCATAATTACCTCTAGGCATAGTATCACATTGACAAGAGAGACTTATTCCAGAAAAATTATATCCAAAAGGTATAGTTATTCCATTTTTAAACTTA
Organism: Clostridium zhoujianii; assembly: GCF_051590805.1. NCBI lineage: Bacteria > Bacillati > Bacillota > Clostridia > Eubacteriales > Clostridiaceae > Clostridium > Clostridium zhoujianii. Next base: position 506,802 of record NZ_JBPUTF010000001.1, on the reverse strand, counting down.
GTGTTACATTTTACGGTAATACTAAATTTAAAGTTTATTTCCATAGGGGCAAGGTCCTTAATATTTACCCAAAAATAACTAATACTATTATCAGCATTAGTTACACTAGAGGTCTGAGATAATGTAGCTGTTGAAAGAGCCATACCATCTGGAACTGTTAAGGATATATTTAAATTATATAATCTTTGACTAGAGCTTATATTTTTAATATTTATATCAAATGAAGATGTACTCCCTACTATAATAGGTACATTATCTGTTTTATCAATACTTGCTATTAATATATTAGAAGTCACAATTATATCACTCCTTAGAAATCTCATAATATAATATATTCATTATTTCTATTATGTTGCTCTATAAATATTTATTTTCCAGCCTAAAATAAAAGTTAGTAACTGATATTATTTACCTTAATAGTATATATTATGTATTAAATATTCCTTAATAGGAACCCAAAAAACCATTTAAAAAGGAGATAATAACATGGCAATAACTCAAAGGTTTTCTGCAATAGATAAAGCTATCCTAGTATCTACTGGGAATAGTTTTATGGTATGTGGAAGCTCTACTGAACCAGATGTAAATACCTCTGATTTAATAAAGATAGACGGAACAACCACCAGGAATTGGAGTCAATGTGGGAGTGAAGCTATCTTAAATATTTTAGCAGACAGTACTGTACTCTATGCAGAGCTTATATGGTATTCTACAGTATTTAGTAATGTATCTGGTTCTTTAGATCTTAGAAGCATAGGAGATAATCAGATAACATTTACTACACCTAAAGGTAGTTATCAAATCTCACCACAATATACAGATAGTTATACAGGAATATCTGGAACCGTTGATAGATATAGAGCCACAGATGTAACAAGTTATGTACAAGCAGCTTTATCAGGAAATTATTCAGTATCAAAGGTTCCAATAAGTCTGCCTAGTACAGGTTTAAGTAATTCAAGAGGTGGTTGGTCATTATCAGTTATTTATAGAAATGATTCATTTAAACCACAAAAAATCCTTTATAATTCAGGTATATCTGTAGCCACTCCAAGTATCCCATTCCAAACAACCCTTACAGGTTTTTCTACCAGTTCGGATCCTAACTTCCTAAATGGTAGTATCACTATGATCTGCGCTAATGGAGAGCCTTTAAACGGAAATGAATATGCAATGGCAGGTACATCTTTTGCAAATTTAATTAATATTGGTAATAGCACTTTAAGTCCTAACCCCAATCCTGGAACCACCCCAAATAATCCTGGAAATAGTTTCTTTTCAGGAACAATAAATGTAGCAGATCCACTAAATCAAAGTAATGGTTTATTAAATATAAATGGAACAAAGGGAATAAGTAATAATGATGGATTTGTGCCAACACAACTAATTGGTGCAAGAAATAAATGGGATATTACTAATGTAGATATATCTAATACCTTAGTTACAAATCAAACATTAATTTGTGGGCAGATAACAACAGGTGCCTCTGGAGATGGTATTCAATTAGTATCTATAGGAACTCAGGTATATTCTAAAGCACCAAATATAATAACTACTTTAGAGGCTTACGATATTGATGGTGACCTTGAATATAATGTTGAAGTTGGAGAAACTCAGGTATATGTAATTAAAATAAAAAACGATGGTGATGTAGATGCTAACAATATGATTATTTCATCAATACTAAACTCATCAACTTCCTTTATACCAGGCTCTGTTATTATAAATGGAATAAATAATCCTACAGCAAATATTATTAATGGTATTAATATAGGAACTATTGATGCTAGAGGTATTGTAACTATTTTATTTACAGTTAGAGTTGATTCACTCCCATCTGGCGGGCTTTTATATCAAAATGTAAATTATAGTTATCAATTTATTTCTGGATTAGATATTATAACTAATTCTGGAGTAACAAACACAATAAGTCTAATTGTACAAGAAGGAAATCTAACTGTTACAAAAGTAGCTTCTAAATCCTCATTATTCATAAATGATACTGTAACCTATACCATTACTATTCAAAATATAGGTACAGAAGTAGCAAAGGAAATATTATTTCAAGATAAAATGGATGTGAATTCTTCTTTTATTCCTGAAACAGTGATTATTAACGGAGTACCTTACACTGAATATAATCCATTTACTGGCTTTGTTTTACCTGATATGTCTGTAGGTTACACTAATCAAATAGTTTTCCAAGTAAAAGTTAACTCTTTACCTATATCAAGTAAAATAAGTAATCTATGCTTCGTTACCTTTGGATATCTTTTTGATCAGTATGTATATTTAAGAAAAAAGACAGTTGTTAGTAATTCCACTAATATAACAGTACAACATGTAAGTATTATTGATGAAAGATGCAATAATAATAACTATCCTAAGGTTAATGATACAGTAACTTATACTCTAAGCTTAACAAATATGGGGAATATCCCTGCAATAGCTGTTGAAGTATTAGAACCAATAATACCTGGTGCTACCTTTGTAAATGGAAGTGTGAAAATTAATTCTACAAGCCAGCCAAGCTTAAATCCATTTGAAGGCTTTAGTTTAAATACTCCCATACAACCACTACAAACTAGTAAAGTAGAGTATAAAGTATTAATAAACAGTCTAAACCCTGAAAGCCTAATTCAAAATACTGCTAATATTCCTTTTAAATATCAAATAGTACCTGGTGGAACTACTATAAACTCTCAGAAGAACTCAAATACAGTTAATACAGTAACTAACTATGTATGTATTAATTCAATTAAAAGTGTAAATACAGCTTATTCTGAAATTGGAGATACCTTGTATTACAAAGTTCAAACTTCAAATAGTGGTAATATCAATGCAACAAATACTGTATTTTTAGATAGTTTACAATCTAACCTTTCATTTATATCTGGTTCAGTTGCTATTAATGGAATACCTTATCCATCATATAATCCAACAATTGGATTCACCCTTGGAACTATCTGTCCTGATGAGACTGTAGAAGTTACTTTCCAAGCTAATGTAAATAGTCGTCCTATACCAAATGTAATATACAACAATGGAAGTGTAGTTTATAACTATCAACCAGATCCAAATGGAGGTATACTAACTAACAATGTATTTACTAATACTGTAGAAACAATAATTAATGAAGCAAAATATTCTATTACAAAGACCGTAGATAATATATATGCCCATCTAAATGACTATTTAGTTTATACAACTACTATTCAAAATACAGGTACAGTACCTCTAACTAATATTAAGTTTGCAGATTTTACAGATATATTCTTAGAATTCGTTGAAGGAACAGTTTATATTAATGGTATTCACTACCCAAGCTATGATCCTAATGAACAATTTCCAATTCCAGATATGAATCCAGGAAATACAGCTACTATAGTATTTGGTGTAAAAATAATTGGTTACCCTCCAATTGGTTATGTTCAAAATATGTCAGAGGTTACACTCACTTATAAACAAAATCCTAATAGTCCTATAATAACTAAAACAGTATATTCAAATATTGTTAAAACCTATATACCAATTGCTAAAGTTGATTTAGTTAAAACTGTAGATAAATTATATTCAAATTTAGGTGATACTTTAACTTATTCATTTACTGCAACTAATAGTGGCAATAGCAATGCTATAAATACTTTTTTTACAGATATTCTTCAAGAAGAGGTTAGCTTTCTTCCAGGCTCTGTCTTAATAAATGGGGTTAATAAAGCTAATTACAATCCAAATATAGGATTCCCATTAGGTTCAATGGCTACAGGAAAAGTTGTTACTATTGAATTTAAAGCTACTGTTAATTCTGTTCCAAATCCTAATACCATTAAAAATAATGCTACTGCTTCTTACAGCTATTATGTAGATCCAGCTGAGCAGCCTGTAACACAAACCTCTACTTCAAATATAGTAACTACAATTATTAATTCTTATTCTGCTACCTTAAGTAAAGCTGTTGACAAGACTTATGCTACTATTGGAGATATTCTTTCCTATACAATTACAACTACCAATACAGGAACAGTAACATTAACAAATGTTACTTTAAAGGATTTAATTCCTCCTGGAGCTACCTTTGTTGATGAATCTGTAATTATAGATGGTGTAAGCAAACCAACTTTTAATCCTAACTTAGGTTTTCAAATAAGTAATGTACTTCCTGGTGGAAATGTAGTTGTAATGTTTAAAGCAGCTATAACTTCAATTCCAACTACTCCACAAATTAACAATACAGCTAATATAAACTTCAAATATCAATTAACTCCAACCTCTCCAAGCCTTGATGGTAGCTTAACTAGTAATACAGTCACCACTAATATTAGAAAGATGTCAGTTAGCAATACTAAGAGTGTAAGCACTGCATATGCAACAATAAATGATACTTTAACTTATACTTCTGTGATATCTAATACTGGTAATGTATCTTTAAATAATACAAGTTTTATTGATAACCTTGATAATAATATAAACTTTGTTCCTGGATCTATAAAAATTAATGGAGTATCTTACTCTAACTATGATCCTAATATTGGATTTACTCTAGGGACAATAAATCCAAATTCTAATGTCACAGTTACCTTTGATGTAACAGTTAAAACCTTGCCTCCAAATGGTATTATAACTAACTCATCAAATTTAAATTACGAATATAAAATAGATCCTAATGCCCCTTATATTAGATCTAATGTAACAAGTAATAATGTTACCACTTATATTAATTTAGGAAATTTAACAGTAACTAAAGCTTCTGACAGAAATATTGTAAGATTAACTAATATAATAACCTACAGCTTTGTTATATCTAATACAGGTAATACTTTACTTCAAAATCTACTATTTAAAGATATAGTACAATTAGAATCCTCCTTTAACTTAGGCACAGTTTATGTAAATGGAGTAAACCATCCTAACTATAATCCAAATACAGGTTTAAATTTAAATAATCTTGCCATTGGAGAAAATGTTACTATTACTTTCCAAGTAACTGCTAATTCAATTCCTAACAATAATGAATTACTAAATACCGCTAATATAAGCTACAGTTACTATGTAGATCCTAATGGTTCTATCACCACTAAAACTAAAACCTCAAATACAACTACAGTTTATGTCTACGATACTATAATTTCTGCAAATAAAACTGTAGATAAAGCAGTAACAAAACTTGGAGAAACCTTGAACTTTGTAATTACTCTAAAAAATGAGGGTAATGTTCCAGCTCAACATGTTATCTTCAAAGATTTATTAGATACTAATATATCTTTCATTACAGACTCTGTATATATAAATGGAGTTCAGAACCCTGGCTATGATCCTAATGTTGGATTTAACCTTAGTAATATAGGCATAAATACAACTACAACTGTTAGTTTTTCAGCTAAAGTTAATAGCAGACCAATTAACAATATAATAACTAACTTTGCCAATATTAATTATGACTATCTTGTAGGTTCAGATATACAATATGCTACTATTAACACGAATACTACTGAAACCTATATTGCTGTAGGAGAAGTAACTGTTACTAAATCTGTAACAAATTCTTATGCTACTGTAGATGATAACTTATACTATACAGTTATAATTAAAAATACCGGCTCAGTAAATGCAACAAACTTAATTTTCAAAGATTTAATTCCAATTGCAACTTCCTTTAATATAGGAACTGTAGTAGTAGATAGTACTCCTAGGCCAACTTTAAATCCTAATACTGGATTTACCTTGTCCGATTTGGCTCCTAATGCTTTTCATACAATAAGCTTTAATATTCATGTGGGTTCATTACCTCAAAGTGGTAAAGTTGATAATACTGCTGATCTTACTTTCACTTATAAATTAACTGAAATAGATCCTCCAGTAACTACAACTACCCATTCAAATACTGTTACAACTTTAATTAAAATTGGCGTATTAGTATCAACAAAAGAAGTTGATAAGACTTATGCTACTATTGGGGATACTCTAAATTATACAATTACAGTTAATAACACAGGAAATTCCAATTGTTTTGATGTATTATTTAGAGATATTCTTCAGTCCAATGCTAGTTTTGTAACTGGATCTGTGAAAATTAATGGTGTAACTTATTCAAATTACAATCCAAATACAGGATTTATTTTAAGTGATATCCCTGGTTTTGGAGTCTCAGTTGTAACTTTTTCAGCAACAGTTCAAAGCTTACCACAGGATTATACTATCTATAACTTTGCTACAAGTAGCTATAAATATTATGTAGATCCTACTAATCCTCCTATAGTGGATGAAAAACAAAGTAATACAGTACAAACTATAATTAATGTTGGTAAAATAATTCCTACAAAGACAGTAAGTAAATCCTATGCCACTATTGATGATATATTAACTTATACTGTTAATATATTTAATGCAGGAAATACAATTGCTAAGAATATAAACTTTAGAGATGTTTTGCCAATAGGTATAAGTTTTATAACAGGTTCAGTACAAATAAATGGAATATCCTATCCAAATGCTAATCCTTTTGATAGTTTTACCTTAGGAAATATTATATCAGGAGATACTGTAGTAGTTACTTTTCAGGCTAAAATAATTAGTTTACCAAATCCATCACTAGTAAGTAATACAGCAAATATCACCTTCTTTTATAAGGTTAATCCAAGTGGTGAAGATATACCAGTTACCCTTAATTCTAATACAGTTACAACTCAAGTTAATTCAGGATCATTGAATTTAGCTAAAACTGTAAATAAAGGTTATGTAACTATAGGTGATGTTATAACCTATACAATTATAGTTTCAAATAATGGTAATATTACAGCTGAGAATGTAATATTTACAGATAATCTTCAAAGTGATATAAACTTTAACCAAGGATCAGTAAAAGTAAATGGAACAACCCATCCTGATTATGATCCTAATCAAGGTTTTTCATTAGGTAATATTGAAACTCTTAATAATATAACTATAGTATTTACAGCAACAGTTATTCAAAATCCAATTAATTCTTCTATCCTAAACCATGGTATAGGAACCTTCTCATACAAAATAGATCCAAATGGTCAATATTATAGTAAATCTAGTCTCTCTAATATCGTTTCAACTATAATTATTAAACCAGCTTTAAGTGCCACTAAAACAGTTAATAAGAGCTATGCTACACTTCAAGATAATTTAAACTATAGTGTATTAGTTAAAAATGAAGGTAATACAACTATTTCTCAAATATTTTTTGCTGATAACTTATCAAATGGGGCTATCTTTCAGTCAGGAACAGTAAAGGTTAATGGAACAAACTTCCCAACCTACAATCCAATTACTGGATTTAATTTGTCAGATCTTATTGCAGGTAATACTGCTTTAGTAGAGTTCCAAAGCACTGTAACTACACTTCCTGAACCACCACAAATTACAAACTATGCTGTATCAAATGGTATATATTATGTTGATCCTCAGGGACCATCTTACCCAATAACTGCAACCTCAAATATTGTATCAACTAATATAAATCTTGGTAGCTTATCTAATACTAAATCAGTAGATAAGATGTATGCTAAAGTTGATGATACCCTAAACTACACTTCAATAATTACTAATACAGGTAACGTAAATGTAACTAATTTATTCTTTACAGATATATTACAGTCTGCTTTAACCTTTGTATCTGGAACTGTAACCATAAATGGTGTAGTATATCCTTCATTAAACCCAATAATAGGATTCAATTTATCTAATTTAGCTCCGGGACAAAATGTAACTGTAGGTTTTAGCACTAAGATAAACTCATTACCAACTCATGCATCAGTAACAAATACTTCAAATGTTAATTTTAGTTATAAGTTAGACCCAACAGGCCCTGTAAATACTAATATTCAATCAAGTAACACTGTAACAACTAATGTGGTTTTAGGAAAATTAACTGTATTAAAAAATGTTGATAAATCAATTGCTACTATTGGAGATGAATTAACTTATTCGCTAACATTAACCAATGTTGGTACTGTAGTTAATAGTGGTCTTTTCTTCCAGGATATTCTCCCTTCAGGCCTAGCCTTTAAAGCTCATAGTGTAATTGTTAATAATGTAAATCAACCAACCTTTGATCCAATAGTTGGTTTTAACCTGAGGGATATAGGTGTAGGTAATGTTATAACCATTATATTTGTAGCAACAGTAGTATCAGTTCCCCCTACTAACACTGTAGTAAACCAAGCTGTTGTTAATTTTAAATTTGTAGTAGATCCAAAACAACCACCATACAATGACACAACCTACTCAAATACTGTAACAACTAATATAGCTTATGGAAACTTAACTGTTACTAAGGCTACTAATAAGGATTTTGCTACTATTGGGGAAGAAATAACCTATACAATTACTATTGTAAATATAGGCAATATTGATGCTAATAATGTAGTATTTCTAGATCCTACTCCTCACAATTCAACCTTTGTAATTGGATCTGTAAATATAAATGGTATATCCTATCCTGACTTTAATCCTTCGGCGGGATTTGCCTTAAATACAATGACGCCAGGTCAAATTATTACTGTAGTTTATAAAGTTCAGGTAATAGAACTCTGCTAATTTAAAAGTAAAGTCTTATTTAATAAAAAATAAACCTCCACAATACAGTAAATTATATTGTGGAGGTTTTCATTTTTATAAACTTAATTTTCTTAATAAATCTTAATAACTTTTCTTATAGAATCTTAGACTCTCTCCGGTACAATACCCTTATTATAATTAAAGGAGAGAATGGTTTTGAAAATAAAATATATTGTCTTAAAAATCTATTACTCACAATAAACCCCTCCATAATTAGATTAATAGCACAATTATAGAAATTAGATATTAAAAAATCCGCCTAAAATTTATTAAGGTTTATTAAGATTAGTATAACTTTATTTAGCTAAAATATCTAATATGACATATTATTACATTAAATAGATTTATTTGACAATGGCTTTTGTTGGTACTATAATGATGAAATATATTATACGAAAGGCCTATTTAAATAATAAATACTTCTGTCGTAGATATGGATAAATAATTATTTTAAGGGGGCCATAAAATGGACAAAATATTTAATAAACCTATCAAAACTATTAATACTATTATCGGCATTATTATTTTAGCACTTGGATTTCTTAACCTATCATATGACTGGATTCCAATTCTAGCACCATTCTCTTTAGCAATAACTGGACTTGCTGCATTTGCAGTAACCTTCGGGCTTGAATCAATCAAAATGTTATTTAGTAAACCTCAAAAAACTATAAAAACATTTTTTACCTTTTTCTTACTTGCAGTAGTTGTTTCTATGTTGACTAGTTTCTTCCTAATGTATGTTTTAAAATTAGATTTAACTGGAAATCCAGCTGTAGGTAATGTTCCTTGGTTGAGCCTTCCTTTTATGCTTTTAGGTGAAGAATTAATAAGCTTCTTTGTTTTTGCTATTATTGCAAGTTTATTTAAAAATAATAATAAACAATTACTTATCGCAAGCTTTGGCAGCGCTATAGTATTTGCACTACTTCATGTTCCAACATACTGGGATGGAAATATTATTATAACTCTTCTTCATGTGCTTGCACTACAAGGTGTATCACGTTTAGTTTTCAATAGTGCTGGTGTGAAATCTAATTCAATTATTGTACCTTGGGTAATACATGTTATATTTGATTCTTTAATGTTTTCTGTATCATTACTGTTATTAGTACAATTATTTTAAATATCTTTAAACTTAATTATCTGTTTACACAAAAACAAGATAGGATTAAAGTCCTATCTTGTTTTTTAAGACATAAATTATATCATAATTAAAATAACTGAAATTATGCTCATCATCAAATACAAAAGCTTATTCCATCTATATACTCTACCACCACCAAAGGATTCAAATGGATATATTGCTAAAATACGATACATTATAAATGTACTTGCAATCTGGCTTAGATATTTAACTAATATATGTTGTGGCATAATTATTTTTGAGCCTACTAGTATAACTAAAAGAAATATCCATTCTAATAAAGCTGGAATTCCCATATCTCTTTTAAATTCCTTTGTATTTTCATAGCTTTCAGGATACCAATTCCCTATTAGAGGATAAGCTGCTCCTATATTTATAAAGGCAACCACTACTGCTCCACAGCTATTAACCCTAAATTTCCACTTTCTTTTAGAAAGTAAGCTTCCTAAGTAACTAATAAATACACCACTTGCTAGTAACCCAATATATGCAAGGATATACATTCCCCAGTTACTTCTATTGTTAAGTAAAAAGCCTAATATCAATAATAAAAAATTTGCTAAAAGATAAAATCCAATTTGAGTTATTGTTTCAACCTTTTTAGGTTTAACTTCCTTTCCTTTAACCATTAAGTAAAATTCCATCCCATTAGACATAAAAGCTGTAGTAGCAAAATATTCCTTTAGCATTAGCTCTACTCCTAGCTCTTTTGTAGCTTCTAGCAAACTAACTTGTGAGAAACCATTATTTAGAAGAGACTTCCATGAAGCAACATTATCATCCTTAACCATTGTTATTATAGCCGTACAACCTTCACTCCATAAATATTCAAAGCTTTCTTTATATAACTGCCTTCCAACACTTTGATTATGATAATCTGGATCTACATAAGCAAAATCTATATATGCAATCTTTTTATCCTTAGCTATTGTGTATTTAAAAACCATGCCACCAACAATTTTTTCATCAATAATAGCTACCATTGCCTCTTTAGGTTTACTTACGAAAAGTCTTTCTGCCCCAAGAAAAGCTTTTGCCCCAGTCTTCTTTACTGCCTGCCCTTCCTCAGCTTTCATTTTTCTAATTGTTATCATAACATCCCCCCTATACTTGCCATTGCTACTCTCCTGGATTTTTATTATATTTACTAAAAATACCAGTATACTTATTATTTCTAGAGAATATTGTTATTTCCTCTTAAATCCTATATTTCTTTATGGTTATATTTAATTAACAGAATTTCTGCTTTATATATTCTTATTGCTTGCATAGCATTCCTATACCAATTCTATTAATCCTAAGCCCTAGTATTTCACATAAAGAAAATAAAAGGTTGATTGCCTTAATGCTACCAACCTTTTATACCTCTAAATCTAAAACTTTGACATTTATTTTAAATCTATTGTAAACTTTAAATCTTCCCTTATTTCATAAAATTCATCTATTTTAGCACCAGCTATTTTATATTTCTTATTTTTATCTACTCCCTTAAATACCATTTCAAAATTCTTTTGGTCAAAGATATTCCTTTGAGTATTATATTTATCTTCTGAAATTATCATATTATTATCTTCATCAATCAATATTATGCTATGAGATTGAGTAACTGGTATCATCCCTTCTGCATTATAGTGCACTTTAAGAGTATCATCACCTATCCACTCTAATTCATTAACTATAAGCTTTCCAATACTTCCTTGTGATAGCTCTAGTGGAAGAGTGTTTATATCATATATACGAGGATCAACCTTGTAATCATCACTAATTTTATATGGTATAAATGTTAAACTCTTAGTATCATCATTTATTAAGCTTCTAAAGTTTATACTTCCTTTATCATTTTGTGAACCCCCACCTTTTGCGATGATTTCATTTCCTTTGTCATCAAACAAAAAGTAACTATACTTCCACATATCACCGGATATTTCCATTGATATTGATAATGGACTGGTACTTATCTTATTTATTTTAAGCCTATCTCCATCGCCTAAATCAATGGCTTTACCTACGTTATACTCTTTTATTTTATCTTTAATATTATTCTTGTCTACATTTATCTTGAGCTCCCAATTTCCCTCTAGGGTGCCTATAAAATTAGCTTTCATATCTAAAGTAAAAGTATCTTGAAGCGTAATTCCACTACTATTTCTTATACTTAAATATCCATCATACCTATTATCATTTACCATTTCCCCAGAACTACCATAGCCCCCAATATCTTTACCACCTACAGTAAACTGAGCCATAAAAATATTAGGATTTCCCACTATGTCTTTTAACTTCCCATCTGAAATTAAGGAATATGCAATATTGATTTCACTTCCATCTGTCACTACTTCATTAACTTCAACCTTAACTCCTTTATCATAAGTAGATAAATTAACACTAGTTGAATATTTTTCATAATCTGCATGATCTCCTACTATTTCTTTAAATGTCTTTATGATAGACTTTCCAATATTAGCATAAACCTCTTGTCCATTTGTGAATACTAAAATCATATTTGTAGCAATAAATACCCCAGCTACTGCCACCTTAACCTTATTTGGTATAATTTTCTTCTTTTTAATTTTTGTCTTTATTTTTCCTTCTATCCTTTTAGCAGTTAAGTCATCTAAAGGATCAGCCTCTACTTCATCTTCTATATTATAATAGTTTAATAATTCATATATATAATCATCATTATTACTTTTATTCATAGTATTACCTCCCCATAATTTCTATCCATTTATTCTTTATAGTCTTCCTCCCCCTAGATAATCTGTTATCTAGAGCTCCCCTTGAAAGACCTAAGGCCTCTGATATATCAGATATGCTTTCATCTAAGATATAACGTTTTATAAATATCTGCTTATCAACATCTTTCATTTCATTAATAATATTCCTTAATGTATCCATATCTTCTGCCATTATTATTCTTTCCTCTGTAGTACAAGGTTCAGTAAGCTTTTCTTCATCTAACTCAACATTGGTATTCTTATTTAAAAGCTTCCTTTTGTAATCTATAGCCTTGTATTTACTTACTGCTATGAACCACTGCTTAAAAGTGGTGATATTATTATCATATTTGGCTATGTTATTCCAAACCCCAACAAATATATCACTTACACATTCCTCAACATCTTCTTTTGTACCAACTTCTTTTAGCACATCAAATGCCATTTTATAAGCAAGTCCACTATAACTTTTGTAGACATAATCTAGAGCTTTTTCATTTTTCTTTTTTAGCTCCTTGATGAAATTATCTGGATTTATAGTCATTTTACTTCCCCCTTTGAAGAGCTCTTCACTAAATATATACGTAACTTAAATTCACTTCTATCATAAAAGGCTTAATTATGTAAAATTTATCAATTTATTTTCTATCTACAGTATATATGATTTGAGAAACAACGTTAACATAACTAAGTACTAATTGGTATATTTCCAAAGTATAAAATGAATTAATTTAAAATACACTTATTGTAAAATATTACTAACAGATAATTATTTGAAAGATTGGATATTTTAAGGGGTATATTGCAGGCATGACTTTAAAAAGGTTTTTCATAATATATATTTCTAAAGCATTCTAAATAGCAAATTCTAATTTTAAGATTATGAAAAGCGGTAGAACATATACAAATGATCTACCGCAAAACATTGAATATAACTGGATATCTTCCTTATAAATCTTAATCCTGAGCTGAAACCAAAGATTCACAGTTCCTACCTTCTGATTCAGAACCAGAAGTGCTCCATGTTCCAGGATTACTGTTATCTGGTATACGATTATTCATAATATCAAGATACCACTTTTCCTTATACTCAATATATTTATATCTTTCATTAATCTCCCTTAATTGCTCCTCTACTTTTTTCTTTTGCTCTAAAATAATTTCATACCTTTTTTCTAAAGTAGACTCTCCTTCTAAGCACAGATCAACATAGTCCTTAATTGCTTGTATGGACATACCAGATCCTCTAAGATTTTTTATGCCAATGAGCCAATTCTTAGAATTCTCATCAAAGAGTCTGTTTCCATTCTTATTTCGCTTTAAAGTAGGTACTAATCCCATATCTGTATAATATCTAACTGTATGTTCAGTCATATTAAGGCATTTTGCAATCTCTTTTACTGTATACATATTTCCCGCCCTTTCATCCTTAAATATTAAATCTTTTTTATTACATCCTTGACTTCGAGTTACTCGAACACTTTAGACTAATCATATCACAATAAATTCAGTTGTGTAAATGTAACCCTGCTCAATGAGATAACAAACAGCAGAGAAAAAATTATAATAAAGGAGAAATTATTATGAAGTATGTAGAATTAAACAACGGTATTAAAATGCCAATTTTAGGGTATGGAGTATTTCAAATTGCAGATCAGGAGGAATGTGAAAGATGTGTACTAGATGCAATAGGTGTAGGTTATCGCTTAATCGATACTGCTCAAGCCTATGGAAATGAAGAAGCAGTTGGAAATGCTATAAAAAAATGTGGTGTTCCAAGAGAAGAATTATTTATTACTACAAAAGTATGGATTTCCAATGCTGGATATGAAAATGCAAAGAAATCTATGGAGGAATCATTGAGAAAACTTCAATTGGATTACTTAGACCTACTATTAATCCATCAACCATTTAACGATTATTATGGAACTTACCGTGCAATGGAGGAACTATATAAAGAAGGTAAAATTAAAGCAATCGGTGTAAGTAACTTCTATCCAGACAGATTAATCGATCTTATAAAATTCAATAAAATTGTTCCATCAGTAAATCAAGTTGAAACACATGTATTTAATCAACAAGTAAAGGCACAAGAAATAATGAAGAAATATGGAGTTCATACTCAAGCTTGGGCACCTTTTGCTGAAGGTAAAAATAACTTATTTACTAATAAAACATTAAAAGCTGTTGGAGATAAATATAATAAATCAATTGCTCAAGTTGCTTTAAGATATCTTATTCAAAGAGGAGTATCAGTTCTTCCAAAAACAGTTAGTAAGGAAAGAATGCAGGAGAATTTTGATGTGTTTAATTTTGAATTAACAGCAGAGGATATGAACTTGATTGCTACCTTAGACAAAGAAGAAAGTTTATTCTTCTCACATTATGATCAAGAAACAGTTGAATATTTAACAAGCTTAGCAAGATAGATACTAGTTCAGAATGTTGTTATGCTGTTAAAAATAAGGACTTCCTACACAGGAAGTCCTTGTTTATTAAATCTCCTTAGATAGTGGATCAATTATCTCAATAAATTTAAACCTATCATCTTCAAATTCAAATTTTAAGATACAACAATTAGAAAAATGTATATCATTTCTATTAGTAATATCCTCCCATTTTCTTAAGAACATGAAACAAGCTCCACCATGACTTACAGCTAGTACTGTTTGGTGATCACCCTTATTCATAATCTCTGAAAGAGTTTTATTCATTCTCTCCTGAACTTCTACATCTTCCTCACCATTAAATTGAACAAAGAAATCTCCATAGGTTCCACCTTTTTTCTTAGCTTTTGGATTTAAATCTTCACTTTCTCCTTCAAAGGTTCCAAAATTCCATTCCTTTAATCCTTTAAGTCTAACATAATCTAAATCTGTAACTATTTCTAAGGTATCACATGCTCTTTCCTGAGTTGATGAATATGCATGATCAAATTCTATAGAATTTTTCTCGAAATACTCCCTAGCTAATTTTGCTTGTTTCATTCCTTCTGATGTTAAAGGTGAATCACATGCTCCTTGAATCTTTCTTCTTAAAAGGAACACCAGATATAATTAATGAAATTAAAGCCTTTAAAGAAATATCTTAACCAAACATATACATAGAACTTGTATTCATTAAGAATCCATATATGAAGAATCTACTTATTCCACCAAATATGCATAATTTAATTTTTTTATTTGCCTTCTTAAATAGAACTCCTGCCAAAAAAACTATAATTCCAAATGAAAACATCTGCCAAGGGGGCCAAGGTCCTTGTCAGAAGAAAAAATTGGATACAAATCCCGATATAGCACCTGTTAAAAATCCAGCTTCTCCACCAAAACATACCCCTGTAATGATTACAATAGCTACAACTGGCTTAAATTGTGGAAGTATAAAAAAGCTACCCTACCAACTACTGCTATTGAAGAAAGCATAGATATAATAATTAATTCTCTTGCTTTAGGTTTTCTCTCTTCAAAAATCATAAAAAATGGAATCATAGTATAAATAATTATAGCCGATGTAATAGTTCTTTTAGATAACTTTTTATCTATGTATTCATCTTGCATAACTTAATCACATCTTCATAAGTAATAGCGTTTTTAAACAAATGTCTACTCATTCTATTAGCTGATGTTGTATAGAAATTATTTTCTCCGAAAAAATCTCTCGGTGATCCGCTTACCACTATATTTCCATTAAAGAACATACCACATCTACTTGAAAACATAGCAGCAAATTCGATATCATGAGTAACCATGATTATAGTGACTCCAGTATTATTTAGTTTTTTTAAAACATTTCCTAATTTAATTTTAAAATGACTGTCTATTCCCTTTGTTGGCTCATCAAGAAATATAATCTTAGGATTTAATAGAAGAATTTTTCCTAATGCTGCTTTTTGCTGCTACCAACCACTTAAATCATATGGATGCATATCTAAAAGCTTATCAAGGTCTAATAGTTTAGCTACCTCATTAACTCTTTCATTCTTTTCTTCTATATAATCAATTTTAACTTCCTTATCTCTAAACATATTATCTAGCCATCGTCTTCCATCCCTAACTTTTATAGGGCAACCTAAGTCATTTTCATCCTTAACCATTTCCTCTTTGGGGTTACTTACGAAAAGTCTTTCTGCCCCAACAAAAGCTTTTTACCCAATCTTCTTTACTCCTTGCCCTTCCTCAGCTTTCATTTTTCTAATTGTTATCATAACATCCCTCCTATACTTGCCGTTGCTACTCTCCCGGATTTGTATTATATTTACTAAAAATACCAGTACACTTATTATTTCTGAGAATATTGTTATTTCCTCTTAAAACCTACATTTCTTTATGGTTATATTTAATAACAGAACTTCTGCTTTATATATTTTTTTTATCTACTTCCTTAAATACCATTTAAAAATTCTTTTGATTGTTAAATCCCTTGTCTGAAATAATTACCTTGTTACATTCATAAGACAATATGATTGATTAGCATTATGTAACTCCTATTATCCCCTGTACTTTATAGTACACCTTAAGTAAATCTGATATTTTTATAACTTCAACTCTCATTTATTCTCTCCTATAAATTTAAAAAATGTATATTTAATTCCTCTAACTTCTAATTATTACTATATTATTTGAAAACTATAAAATAGTAGCTCCAAATTTGAAGCTACTATTAATTCAAAATAATAATTTTATATTTTCATTTCAGATATTACTCCATCTTGCATACTAACAACTCTATTTCCATATTCCGATGACTTAGTAGAATGTGTTACTTGTACAATTGTTCTACCCTGTTCTTCGTTTATTTTTCTTAGTAAAATCATTATTTCCTCTCCCATTTTTGAATCTAGATTTCCTATAGGCTCGTCTGCCAAAATAACTTTAGGATTAGATATTAAAGCTCTTGCAATAGCTACTCTTTGCTGCTGTCCACCTGATAACTGCCTTGGTTTATGCTTTCTTCTTTCTATAAGTCCTACAATTTCTAATATTTCCTCTAAACTATTTTTACAACTACTAATTGACTTTCCATCTAACATTAAAGGCAAGATAATATTCTCTTCTACTGTTAAGTTAGGTACAAGGTTGTAAAATTGGAATATAAATCCAATTTCTCTTCTCCTCATTATACTTTCTTCCTTATCATTCATTATTGCAATATCCTTACCATCAATATTTATCTTTCCGCTTGATGGTTTATCTAATCCACCTAATAAATATAATAAAGTACTTTTTCCAGAGCCTGATGGTCCCATTATTGATAAAAAATCCCCTTCCTTAACAGTTAAATTTATTTTTTTTAAAACCTTTGTTTCATTATTTCCATCAAGTATATATGATTTACATAAATCAACTACTTCTATTACATTATTCATTATTGTTTCCTCCCCAACTACTCGTATTTTATACTTTCAACAATATTCAATTTAGATGCCTTTAAAGCTGGTAGTACTGATGCTACTAACGTTATAATAATACCTGCCAAGAATATTCCAATAATATAATTGCTTTCGTATAGTATTGTTATAGGGGGAGAATCAATAGCAATAATGAAATATGGAATAATCCTTAATAGTAATAGTCCTCCTATAATTCCAATTATACTTCCTACAACCCCCGTTGTTAAAGCTTCTATAATTAGCATTTTTATTACCTGCTTCTTACTCATACCAATTGATTTTAATACAGCTAAAGAATGCTTTCTTTTTATATGATTAAGTATTAAATTATTTATTAACCCAAATATACCTGCTACTGCAGTTAATATCGAGAATCCATCTAATATTGAGTATAATTGTAAATTATCTGATGTTATACTATCTGCATATGCCTCCATTGATATCACAATTGCATTCTCATCTTCAAATTCATCTTTGATTAATTCTATTGTGTTCTCTATATTGTCATCATCTATTTTTATATCTAGCACTGTATGATTTTGACTACCATAATATTTTATAAAATTCTCACTGGATATTAATGCATAATCACCACGCCAAATCAATGTATTCATAAAACCTACAACTTTAAATTTCACCTTCTTATTTCCGCAATAAATACTAATAAAATCATCTTTTTCAACATTATATCTATTTTTAAGTATATTGCTTAATATGATATTATCCCCCTCTTTCAACTTGTCCAACACCTCATTATCATCACCAACAATATCAACATTATAAAACTTGCTAAATGAATCATTATTTATACCTTGAACCTGAGATATTGCTGTTTCTGAACCCTCAACCTCTACATTAGTTGCTGAATATACCTTCGTTATTTCTTTTACTCCAGTTATCTCTTTCAATCTATCTTCGTGTTCTTTATTAATATCTGTCAAAGATAATGTTCCTTGAAAAAGAATATTATCTGTAAATGAGTTTACAATTCCTTTTACAGTACTTGTAGTTGAAACATTAATCATAAATATACACGCGATACCTATACTTAATAAAATAATAATATTTTGTATGCTCTTATTATCTCTCAAGTTACTTGCTGCTATATACCCCTCATTCCCCAATATCAGTAAGTTTATTTTTTCAAATATCTTAATAAATAAACCTTTTATCATAGGCACAACTAACGCGATACCTATTATTGTTATAAATATACATATAATAATTATTGGTAAGCTTATCTTTCCTTCTACTTTTGAGGGTAAAAAAATTGATACGATAATAAATAATATCCCCAATATATATTTCCATGCACTTATTTTACTTTCGTTAGTTTCCATATTATTCAATACGATATCTTTTATTGAAATTTTAATTACTTTTAATATTGGTACTATAGAACTGACTAAAGATAAGATCACACCCATAGCAAATGATGCTAATAGATATATTTTATTAATTTCAACTGCTGGCAAATTACTTCTCGCATTACTTGGAGTAATTCCATATACCATTAACTTTAATATGATAATTCCTAATAGAGCTCCTAACGCACTACCTATTACCCCATATATTACAGTTTCAATAATTAATATTGTATTTATTTTTATCTTTGTTGCGCCTATACTTCTTAATGTTCCTAATACGGGTAATCTCTCCGCAATAATAACTGCAAAAGATGTATATATTAAAAATATACTAATAAAAAATACAATAATAGATGTTAATGAAAATAATGTAGACATTGTCTTAGTTTGAACGTCTAATTCACCCTCTGTAATAGTCTCTCCAACTTTTTTATCCGGAAACTCTCCCCTTAGTTTATCTATTATATATTCTTTATCTCCTGAATCATTCAACTTAATATAAAGGGTGCTTATTTCCCCTTCTTTTCCAAGTATTTTATTTAGCATTTTTGCCGGTACTACAGCAGTAATACTATCTCCTTCTCCCATAAATATACCAGTATTTCTATTCACCGCCGCTATACTAAACTCATGTTCACTACCATCAATATTTACTTTAATCTTATCTCCAACTTCTAGTCCATATTTTTCTCGAGCTAAATCACTAATAATTATCTTATTATCCTCGAATGGAGTAACATCTTTCTCTTCAGTAAATGAAAGTGATGTGAACTTTTCCAGTTCTGTATAGTCGATCCCTTTCAAATTCATTGCTGTTAAATTGCCTTCCTCTGATTCTTTATAAAAAGCTGCTTTTTTAACTACCCCAACCTTATAATCTATATATTTATCATAATCTAATGGTAAATCTATACTAAATAATAAATTTTCACTATTTAGTATTCCTCCCTCTGTAGTATTTCTTTCCTTAATTTGTATTTCTGTTGAGCCAACATCTTTCCTTATTTGATCAACGTAGTTTTTTTTCATAATAGCATTTATCGAACTAGTTGCGAAAAAAAGTGCGCTAGACATCATTATAGAAAAAACTATAAGAAATGAGTTAAACCTCTTATCTTTCATAATATTTTTCAAAACAAGTTTTATACTATTCATATTCCCCTCCTTTTGTCACTATTAAATCTAAATTTTCTGATTTACAACCTATTCTAAATCTAGTGACCATGAATTTTTTAATTAATCGATTCAATTACTTCTAAATCATCTTCTTTAACCCATTTCTTTGATTTATAATATATGAAGCTAATAATCATTGTAACTATATAACTTAATAGTATAGCAACCCATATACCAGTTAAACCCAAACTTGTTTTTATTAAAATCATAGCTATTGGTACTCTTACGATACACAGTGAAAAAAATGATATTATTGCTGTAACTACAGTTTTACCTGAACCATTTATCACACCATTTGATACGAATGATAGTGCAAAAAATATATATCCTACAACCATTATTCTTAGATAATTTACCCCAATTTCTATAACCTCTTTCTTATCTGTAAACATTCCTAGTATGACTTGTGGAATTGAAAATATTATTATTGCTAATATAATGTTAATTACTAAATTTACACATATTCCAGACTTATATATTTCATCTATTCTCTCATCCTTTCTAGCACCAATATTTTGTCCTGTTATTAATGATGTTGCATTTCCTACTGCCATTGTGGGAATAATAGCAAGAAAATCAATTAAACCACATATTCCAAATGCTGCAATTGCATAGGTTCCTTTATTGGCCACCAATGAAGTTACTACTATGTTACTGATTGGTAATAAGCATTGCTGTATTATTGCTGGACCTCCTATTCTAAGTAGTTGTTTTACTATGTCATAATCAAATATCTTGATACTTATTGTAGTTAAGTCAATTATTTTCTTCCTCCAAAGATAAACTACACCATAAATAAAAGCTATTACTTGAGCAGTTAAAGTTGCTATAGCTGCTCCCTTTAATTCAAATATATTAATCAATATAGGATCAAGAATAGCATTTATAACAATTGCTATTAAAAGAATTTTAATTGGTGTCTTTACATCACCTACGCCATTTAGGATAGAATTTATAATGTAAAATAGATAAACAGCTATCATCCCTATTAATGATATTCTTAGATACTCCAATGTAATATTAAAAATACTATCTGGTGTATCAAGTCCTATTAAAATATTCTTGCTAAAAATAAATGCAATAACAATAACTACTATGCTTAGTAAAGAATAAAACATAATAGATGTACCTGTTACTTTCTTTAAATAATCTAATTTACCTCCACCAAAACTTTGAGATATAATTATGGATATCCCTAATGTACCACCTGAAATAATTGATATCATTAAGTTTATAATTGGCGTTATCATTGTAGCCGCTGCAAGATGATTTTCTCCTAACATATTTCCTATCCACATTCTATCTATTATTCCATATCCCATATTTAGAACTAAAGCAATACAAATTGGAACTGCTGTATATATAAGATTGTTGAATATATTTCCACTTGCAAGATTTTTTCCTGTATTAATATTCATTTTTATTATCATCTCCTATTTTTTCAAAAATGGATTGTTTCTTTTTTCATCTCCAATTGTAGTAAGTTCACCATGTCCAGGATATATAATATAGTTATCATCTAAATGAAATAGTCCGTCCCTAATGTTATTTATAATATCATCATAACTGAACCCTATACTTGTATCAGGATTACCTATAGAATTCTTAAATAATGAATCACCAGTAAATATGTTTTTATCACTTATTATACAAACACTATCTTCTGTATGTCCTTTAAAATCTACTACTTTAAATGAAATTCCACTTAGGTCAAATTCCTTTTT
This sequence comes from Clostridium zhoujianii, assembly GCF_051590805.1. Lineage (NCBI taxonomy): Bacteria > Bacillati > Bacillota > Clostridia > Eubacteriales > Clostridiaceae > Clostridium > Clostridium zhoujianii. Next base: position 484,699 of record NZ_JBPUTF010000001.1, on the reverse strand, counting down.
TAATTCAGGGTACTTTATCATATCCTCTCTAGAAATACTGCCTAATTTCTCAAGAGTTACTATTCCTTTCTCATGAAGTACAACCTTAGCTCCCAAATCATTTACAACATACTCAATTGAGTTAATGTGATCTTCATGTGCATGTGTTAATAAAACATACTCTACTTTTATATCAATCTTACTTATAATTCTTAATAAGTCTTCTCTGTCTATACTTGGATCCACAATAATACCCTTGCCTGATTTTATTAAAATGTAACAATTTGAAGAAACTTTATCTTGCTTTATAGTTTCTTCAATATACTTTCCATTCTCGTCAATTATCACCACTCTAGGCTCTTTATACCCTTCAAGTTTCTTTTTAATGAACTCTTGCTTTTTATTACTTCTTTTCTCTTCCCTATTTTCCATAACAGATAAAACATCATCATTTTGTTTTGTCTCTTTAATAGCTAAATACTCTGCAAGTTCAGCAATTGATTCAATCTTTTCCATTTCTTCTATTTTTATTGAAATAGACAAATTAACACCTAATTTATTAACAATTTGCATTGAGTGGATAGAGTCTATTCCTAGATCATATAAGGAATCATATATATTTATTTCATTTATACCTACTTCTTCTGCAATAATCTCTGCTACATACTCTTCCATCTTAGTATAATCTCTACTTTTTTTGCCTCTCAATTCCAATTGTCTTTCTGCCTTAATTGAATCTTTTCTTTCATTTCTATTACCATTTTTCTGATTATTACTTACCCAACATCTTCTTCTTTCAAAAGGATATACAGGTATGCTTATCCTAAAATTACTCTTATCTTTATATAATTCAGTCCAATCTGCATCAGCTCCTTTAACATACAACTCACATATTTTGTATACTAAATGAAAATTCTTTTTATTACTTTCACAATATTCTTTAACATATGAATTTATTTGTTTCGTAATAGTACTTTTTTCATATTCAGTTATTGTTTCACTATCTAATTCCGTACTTTTGGAGCTTACAACTCTATAATTTCCATACATAATATCTATATTCTTAAGTTCAGTATACTCAGAAGCTGATATGCATAGAAGTTTCTCTTTTAAATCTTCTAAATCTTTGAATATAACAGCCATTCTATACTTATATTGTCCTCTTCCTATATTAGCTGTATAACATAAATCACTTAAATTTATATTATTATTTCTTTCAATATATCTAATATAATTATTTATCAATTCACTTAAACTATCCTTACTTGCTGCTGACATTGTAATAAAATAACTTTTATTAATATTGTCCTCACTTTGTTCAACACTACTTTTTTTATATTCGTCAATAATAATATGACAGTTTGTTCCACTTAATCCAAAGTTACTTACGGCAGCTCTTCTTATTTTTTCTCCCTTTTGCCACTTAATCTCCTTATCATTAACATATATTGGTGAATTACAAAAATCTATGAATGGATTAGGTTCTTCAAAGTTTATGTTTGGAGGGATAATCTCATTCTTCATCGATAATAATATTTTTATAATACCAGCGACTCCTGATGCACTCATAGAATGTCCAATATTTGATTTTAGTGATCCTATTGCACAAAACTGTTTTTTCTTTGTATATTTTTTAAAAGCTCTAGTTAATCCCTTAATTTCAATTGGATCTCCTAATTTTGTACCTGTGGCATGTGCTTCAATATAATCTATAGTTTCTGGATTAACTTCTGCTGATTTCCAAGCTTCCAAAATAACCTCTTCATGAGCATCTGCACTTGGTGCCGTGATTCCATTTGATGTTCCATTATTATTTATTGCACTTCCTTTAATTACTCCATATATATTATCTTTATCATTAATTGCATCTTTTAATGACTTTATAATAATTGTACCAACACCCTCAGCCCATACAGTCCCATTAGCATATTTATCAAAGGCCCTTAGCTCCCCAGTATTTGATTCTATACTATCCATGTTAGACCCATTTCCATCGATAGGAAATGAGTTAACAAATAGATTGATACCTCCAACAATAGCCATATTACAGCCTTTATTTTTTATTTCATTAGAGGCCATGTGCAATGCTACTAACGATGATGAGCATGCTGTATCAACTACTATACTTGGTCCATGAAGGTTCAATAAATAGGAAATACGGCTCGATAATATTCCTGGATATGCTCCTGTAACTGCTAAAAAATCTTCATCTTGTAACTCCATAGAATATAAAGATTTTGTTGAATTATCACGGCCTATAAATACACCAGTCTTTGTATTCGCAATTGATTTACCACTATAACCTGCATCTTCCAATGCTTCATATGCACTCTGAAGCATTAGTCTTTGATATGGATCCATAAGACATGCTTCCTTATGAGAGAGTCTAAATATTGATTCATCGAATTTATCGATTTCCTCCAATAAACCAAATTTCTTTTTCTCTTTTCTTGATTCTAGTAAGTGAGGAAAAGCTTCTAGTATATCTTCTACTCTCTGATCTGAGCATTCTTTAATAGAAACTTGTCCCTTTCTCAGATTCTCCCAAAACTCTTCTAAATTATCACTCCCAGGATATTTGCATGACATTCCAATAATGGCAATATCATCTTGTTTTTCATTAACTCTTGTGTTCAATCTCTTGATTAAATGAATTGCCTTATCTTTATCTATGCTTCCTGATTTAACTAAACTAAGGATATACCTATTTAACTCATCAACATTCATCCCTACTCCCTCCTATCTTTAATTACCTCTAAAGCTTCATCTAAAGATGTATCACCTGTTTCTAAGCTATCTAATAACCCTAATAGTTCATCTTCATAAGATTCTTTAGTTTCTTCTTCATATTCACTTATATTTTCACTTATATTTTCATTAATATAATTTGCCATATCAATAATTGTAGAATATACAAATATATCTGATATATCTATAACACCTGGGTATTCTACTTCCAATTCCTTCATCATTTGAATTGCTAATATTGAATTTCCACCCATATTATTAAAACTTTCAAAGATATCTATTTCATCTACACCCAGCACATAGGCCCAAATTACAATCAAACTTTTCTCTATATTACTTAACAATTCTTCTGGCTTACCAATTACACTAATCTCTTCAATTGATTTTTTATTTTTATTAGTAACAAAAGCATTCATACTTTTACTTTTTTTGTTTATTTCAACTTCTAACTCTTTAGATAATTTAAATGGCCTCACAGTACTATCAACCTGCGATAGGTAGCTGTAATTAAACTTTGCTGGTATAATGTTCGTTAACATATTATCTAAGATTTCTTCAAAAGCTTCTAAAGCTTCTTCAGTCTTTATCATCTCAAAAAGAGTACCTTCTTTACTTAGTTCATAATCTACAGCCATCCCAACTTCTTTCCATGCTGGCCATATTATAGTTATAGAATTTTTTCCATTCTTTCTTTGATAACTACTAAATGAATTTAAAAATGAATTTGCGGCAGTATAGTCCCCTTGCCCCTGCATTCCTAAAATAGTTACAACTGATGAGAAGTTTATAAAGAATTCTAGGTTATCATTTTCTGTTAACTTATCTAAAACAAATGCTCCTTCTACCTTTCCAGATAGTACATTCCTAAATTCTTCTGTGTCTTTTAATACTAATAAGCTGTCACTTGCAACACCTGCTGCATGTATTACACCATTAATTTCTCCATAGATACTTCTTATTTTTTCAAGTACCTTTTTCATACTTCTTTGATCTGAAATATCAGCAGAATAACAAGATACCTTACTTCCATTCCTTTCTATATCTCGTATTTGCTTTATTTTATTTATATTTTTAATATCTTTTCCTTCTTGTAATATTTTGTCCCAATTCTTTCTATCTATAAATTCTGAACGATTAATTAACGATATATTAACTTTTGCTTTTGATGATAAGTATCTTGCAAAAACTAGTCCTAGACTTCCTAATCCTCCAGTAATTATATAAGTTGAATTTTCTTGTATTTTAATCTTCTCATAATTATCTTCTCTAATTACCACACTAGAGTATTCCTCTACGTATCTTTTTTCACCTCTATACGCAACATAATAAGGTTCATTTTCACTATATATACTATTCAGTATTTTTTTTACATCAATAAGTTCGTCAATATCTATTACTCTACACTTTAAATTAGTATTTTCTTCATTTATTACTTTTCCTAATCCAAGCATTGTAGAGTTCTCACTATTGACATATGTTTCTTTTCCGGTTACTTCACTAATATTTCTTCCAATTATTGATATATCGATACTATTTGTCATTTTTTTCTTAAATAATACTTTATTTAGCATAAATAATGATATAAGACCTCTTTCTTGCGATTCCCTAAATAAATCTATATCTTTAAAGCTATCTAAACCATTATCCGTATATATTATTCTTTTTATTTCTCTTTTTTCTATTTCCTTAGCAAGAGCTAAGTAATCTTCATCTTTATTTCCTATAACAAATCTTAAATCATCTATCTTCCTAAACTCATTCCCAAATTCTACTTCTATCAATTCCATACATTGATCTTTTAATTCATTGATAATATTCTTGGTAATAAGTGATTTATTATTAAATATTAATATTGAAGATTCTGAGATTTTTTGAGTTATTTCTTCTAAACTTATTTTAGATACTTCTTCATTAATCCAATTAGCTTTATATAAAGAATATGAATCTTTACTACTATTTTTTATTAATAATCTTTCTTTATCATTTAGAACCTTAGTAGAATAGTTTTCTAGTTCCATAAATATCTTGCCATCTTTATCTATCAAGTATATATTGTATGTCATTGTTTCATTACTACTATTAACCATAATTGAATAACTATAAAATTCTTTTGGCATCTTTCCATATATTTTTATTTTTTTAAATATAAATGGTAAAAATATACTGCCCAAATCATTCATAGAGACTTGAATGTTGATTGCATTGTCTAATAACGAAGGATGAACATTATATTTTTCATAGTCCTCGTCAAATTTCTCTGGTAATTTAAGATGAGTTAATACATTATTTTTTTCTTGGTTAGTTCTAATTTTAATAATATTATTATATCTTGGTCCAAATCTAAATGGCCCGGATATAGTTTCATCTGAAAATATAGATTCACTACCTTCTATGATATCATTACATTTTTCAAATAGTTCATTTATATCATAATAAGAAGTTTCAAAGGAAGGAACCTTAATTATTTCTCCTTTAGCATGTATTATCCATTGGGACTTTATACCAGTATTATCTCCATTCCTACTTATAACTTTAAATGAAATCTTCTCACCACTTCTATTTATTACCGTTTGCACCTCTTTTATTTCATCCTTTAAAACTACTAAAGGAGCTAATAGCATCATATCTACAATTTCAAATTTATCTGTACCCAAATACTGTGTACATGCTTCTCTAATTAATTCTATATATGATACACCAGGAGCTACTGAATTATTTTCTAACTTGTGCTCATCTAACATCCATTGCCTTTTAACACTGTAATTCGTTACATACACAGTACTATCCATAGAATCTGATAAAACTCTATCTAGTAAAGGATGATCTATCTCTTTGTAATAATTGTTTTTTGTATCATCCATTACTTTTGGATTAGCCCAGAATCTTTTTCTTTCTAAAGGATATACAGGAACACTAACCTTCTTCAAAGATTTTCCTATATAAAATAACTCCCAATCAATATTTAAGCCTTTAACATAACTTTCACAAACACTTTCAAGAAAGTCTTTATCTTGAATATCTCTTTCTATCCTTTTGTTAAATAATTTACTTTCTTTACTTATTTCTGATTCTGTAATTTCACACCCATCTACAGCATTTTTATTATTGGCTATTATTTTATGATATCCATAATATATTCCATCTTCTTTTAATGTTTTTAAATTACCATGCAGCACCTTTTGAAGCTTTGTTCTAAAATCATCAATTCCATTAACTATAAATGCCATTCTATAATTGTAATCTCCTCTTCCTACGTTAGCTGTATAACATATATCTGCAATACTCCCCTTTGCATCATCCAAAAATCTTAAATATTTCTCTAAAAATTCCTTTAAAATTTCTTTCTTCTTAGCAGATATGGTTATAATATAATTTTTACCACTTATATCATCATGAACTATTTTTTCTGGAGCTTCCTCTATGACCATATAACAGTTAGTTCCACTAAAACCAAATGAACTTATACCAGCTCTTCTTGGATAATCCTTCTTTTCCCAATACTTAGTTTTATCACTTACATATACAGGTGAATCACAAAAACTTATATATGGATTAGGCTCATTAAAATTCAAAATAGCAGGAATTTTTTCATTTTTCATTGATAATACTACCTTAATCAATCCTGCCACACCTGATGCTGCCACAGTATGACCTATATTTGTTTTTGTCGTTCCTATTGCGCAGAACTGTTTCTTATTTGTAAATTTCTCAAATGAATTTTTTAACGCTTTTACCTCTATTGGATCACCTAATACAGTTCCTGTTCCATGTGCTTCTGTATAGGCTATAGTTTCTGGATTAATATTGGCATCTTTCCAAGTTCTTAAAATCACATCCTCCTGCGCCTCTCCATTAGGTGCAGTAATTCCATTTGATGTTCCATCATTATTTATTGAACTTCCTTTAATAACTGCATGTATATTATCTCCATCTGATATTGCTTTATTTAGCGGCTTAAGCAATAAGGAACAAACCCCTTCCCCCCAAACCGTTCCCTTTGCATCTTTATCAAATGTTTTTACTAAACTATCCTCTGCCTCAACCATACTCATATCCATAGTTTCTGATAGTGCTTTTAATAATTGATAACTTAAATTTATTCCACCGGCTATTGCCATTTCACATTCATTATTTTTCATTGATTTACAGGCTAAATGTACAGATACCAATCCTGATGAACATGCTGTATCAACTACCATACTTGGTCCATTCAAATTAAATAAATAGGAAATTCTACTTGCCAAAATTCCTGTCCATGATCCTGTTAAATGCATCTGGTCTTCTTCTGTAATGAACTTATAAAGAGATGTTGGTGAATAATCTCTCCCTACAAACACACCGGTTCTTGTCCCATGAATTGTTTTATTATTATAGCCAGCATCTTCAATAGATTCCCAAGCCGTTTCTAAAAATAATCTTTGATATGGATCCATAAAAGTTGCTTCTTTGGGTGGGATATTAAAGAAATCTGCATCAAATTTATCTATCTCCTTTAAAAATCCTCCCCTAATAAAAATATCATCACCTTCTGCTTCTTCTTGAATTGTTTTTCCTGTAAGGAATTTCATAACTGAATCCTTCTGTAATGATTTCTGATCCTCTCTTCTTCCTATTGGAACAGTATCAATACAATTTATTGAATTCTCTATATTGCTCCAAAATTCATTAATATTATCTGCACCTGGTAGTTTACACGCCATACCAATAATAGCAACATCATCATTTTGAACTTTTTTTACTTTTTTCAATTCCTTAAGCATCTTCTTAGCATTTTCCTGACTCAACTTCTTTTGTGCAACCTGTTCATAAATATACATTGTTGTAAATTCCACTATTCATCACCCTCTAAACTAATGATTTTGTTTACTTGGCTAGGATCTAATTCACCTTTTGCTAGCTGTTCTAATATATAATCCAAATCTTCATCATCGATTACTTCCTCTTCTGATTCTTCTACTACTATAGCGTTTTTTTTGTTTATTTTATCATCTAGGTATTTTGACATTGCAGCTAATGAGGAATAGGTAAATATATCTGAAATATCTATATATCCTTCAAATTCAGATTCTAATGCACGTAACAAATAAGTTGCTAAAATAGAATCACCACCTAGTTCATTAAAGCTATCATTAACCCCAATTGTATCTCTCCCAAGTACATTGCCCCAAATATCAGCTAACTTTTTATCTATTTCATTTATCTCATCCTCAGCTTTACCAGTAATTTGAACAATTTTGTGATTTACATTATTAGTATTACGCTCTCTACTTTTACTACTTGAAATATTTAATCTTTTTTGTATTTCAGTTTTAATCTCATTACTTAAATTGATTTGAGCATCACTTATATTAGTTGTAATATAATCGTAATTTAAATTTCCAGCTATAACTCTCTTGATATCCCTCTCAACTACTTCATCAAATAATCTTATAGCGTTACTTGTAGATAGTGGTTTAAATATTGAATCATTATTGTTTATTTCATAATCAACTGCCATTCCTGTTTCCTTCCACGCAGACCAATTAATTACTTTCATTCGATTTTTAGCATTCATTTCTGAATAGGAATCTAAATATGAGTTTGCTGCTGTATAATCACCTTGTCCAGGAACACCAAATAATGTATTTATTGATGAAAATCCTATAAAAAAGTCTAACTCCTGATCTTGAGTTAAATTATCAATTATCCAAGTTCCCTGTATTTTAGGGCGTATTACTTTATCAAATCTTTCTTTATCTTTTGTTATAATAAATCCATCTCCTGCAACTCCTGCTGCATGTATTACTCCATTTATCTTGCTATAATTATCTTTAATTTTGGAAATTGTATCTTTCATATCTTCATAACATGATATATCACAACTATAAAACTCTACAGTTGTTCCATTTTTCTCAATTAGTTGTACTTCTTTTATTTTTCTATATAATTTATTATCATTCTCTTGGTTTAGTATTGATTGCCACTCTTTTCTATCTGGGAATTCACCCCTTGTTATAAGGGCTAAATTTACTTTTTTATCTAAAGATATTCTCTTTGCAATCTCTATACCAAGTCCACCTGTTCCGCCTGTAATAATATAAACTCCATTATCTTTGTAATCAATCTTATTTTGACTTACTTCTTTAATGTTAAATATATCAAACTCTTCAACAAACCTTTTATTATTTCTGTATGATACTATTTGTTCCTTATTATCATCTATTACTTCAAAAATAATATTTCTATTATCACTTAGTTCATCTATATCCACACTTTTACACTTAATATTAGAGTACTCATTTGAAATTACTTTAGCTAATCCGTATAAACTAGCATTATGCGGATTAATAATTTTCTCTTCTCCCGTTACTGAAATACCATTATTTGCCACTATTATTAATTCTAAATTATTAACTTTACTTTTAAGTAAAGCTTTAGCTATATTAAATAAGCTATAAATTCCTCTATCTAATGCTTTCTCTAATTCATTTATATTTTTCATAGCTCTATTATCTTTTAGACTCATTAAATTAAATATTTTATTAACATTTCTTTCTTTAACATCATTAAATAAGCGTATAAAATCTTCTTCACTAGAAGTAACTATATATTCGTTATTAGATAATTTATCATACTTAGTTCCTAATGAGACCTGTATAATATTCGATGAATATTTCACTATTTCTTTAGTAATTTCATTACTAATATCATTCTCAGACTTTAAAATAATAATACTTTCTTCCTTATCAAAGGCATTATTATTAACATATTCTATATTTTTTTCTACCCAAGATGTTTTATAAAAGTCTTCAGAACTATTAAATTTATTGCTTACTTTATGAACTTTTTTTACTGTATAGTCTTTAACTTGTACAAATATATTTCCATCCCTATCAATTAAATCTATATCGAAAGTTGCTGTTTCATTAGTTATTTCATTGCTATTTTTAACTTTTATATAACTATAATATTCCCTAGGAAATTTATTAAAAATCCTCAACTTCTTATATGACCATGGAAGGTATAATCCCTCTCCTACATTCCTAATTAATACATTCATAGCCACGTCTATTAATGCTGGGTGCAATGGATACTCATTTAGATCTTTTTCTAATTGATCAGAGATTTTAAATTCCCCTAACACCTCATTTTCACCTATATAAACCTTTTTTAGGTTGTTCCACCTTTCTCCAGTTTTTATATAAGATGGAGGCAGATTGTAATAGTCTATTTCTTTTTCTTCATTAAATTTATTTTTTAGAAGATTAATTTCATATTTATCATTATTCTTATTATCATCTGTAATACCTCTTACTCTTCCTTCTGCATGAGTTATCCAATTATCATCATCAGATTTACTCACAAATGATACTTCACATTCATTATTATTTTCCTTAATTATTGTATGAATACTCTTTTCATCTTCATAATCCATCATGAATGGAGATAAAAATATAAAGTCCTCTAATTCTAATATTGGTTCATTGAAATAATTTGAGCATGCCGCTCTAGCAATTTCTAAATATGTTGCACCTGGAATAACATATTTTCCATTTACTTCATGTTCACTTAAAACCCAAAAATCCTTAGCATTATATTTTGTATTATAAATTTCAATTTTATTAGATTTAACTAATTTTTCTTCTAATAGTGGATGAAAATAATTCTTATTTTTCTCAGTAATATTTTTATCTACCCAACATCTATTTTTAACAAAAGAATAGGTAGGTATAGAAATCCTAATATTATCCTTTTCCTTATATATACTCTTCCATTCTACATCAGCACCTTTTATATATAGGCTACATATTTTCTTCCAAAGATCCTCTGACTTAAATTTACTATTCGTAAGTTCATCTACTAATTTACTACATTCATTATCTAACAAATTCTTATCTGATTGATCTATCTCTCCATTATTAATATCTTTGCTTCCATGTCCTATTATTTTAAATTTTCCATAGTACATATCTTTATTATCATTTATTGAGTCTATAAAATTAGAATTATTTATTACTTCTAATTTCTCTAATAATTCTTCTTTAGAATTAAATAGAATTGCTATTCTATGATTAAAATGATCCCTACCAACATTAATAGTAAATAATATATCAGTAAACTGCTCCTCATTTTCCAATTCTGTAATGTAGGTATAGTAATTATTAGATAGTTCTATTAATGAACCCTTACTCTTAGCTGAAATTGTTAATATATTTAGATTGTTGATTATATCCTTATTTATTTTATGTGTTATCTCTTCTGGTTCTTCAATAACAATATGACAATTTGTCCCACTCAATCCAAATGAACTAATTCCACATCTCAAAGGAGATTCTTCTCTCTTCCAATCACTTAATTTATCATTTACATACACTGGACTATCTTCAAAATTAATCTTCAAATTTGGATACTGGAAATGTAGTGATGCTGGTATCTTCTTTTTCTTAATTGACAGTATTATTTTAATAACTCCAGCGATACCTGCCGCACTATCTAAATGTCCAATATTTGTTTTAACTGCTCCTACTGCACAAAATTGTTTTTTATTCGTATATCTTCTCAAGGCCCTTTGTATTCCATTTATTTCTATAGGATCTCCAAGCTTAGTTCCAGTACCATGTGCTTCAATATATGATACTGTGCCTAAATCAATCTTAGCATCTTTCCAAGCTTGTACTATTACTTCTTCCTGAGCTCTTGGATTCGGAGTTGTTAGTCCTGCTGAATTTCCATCTTGGTTTACAGCCGTTCCTTTTATTACTGCATAAATATTATCCCCATCATTTATTGCTTTATATAATGGTTTTAATAATATTGTCCCAACTCCTTCCCCTAAGCCAGTTCCGTCGGATTCACTGTCAAATGTTTTTGCCCTATAGTCACTTGATTGTATTCCAATACCCCAATTCTCACTTCCTTTTACAGGAGTTAATATAACCTTTACCCCACCAGCGATTGCCATTTCACATTCACCATTTCTTATAGCTTGACATGCTAGGTGAATTGCAACTAATGATGATGAGCATGCTGTATCAACCATAACACTTGGTCCTTTAAAATTAAGTAAATATGAAATTCTACTAGCTATTATAGACTTAATATTTCCAGCAGTTGCAATTCCTAAACTATCTGGATCTACTTTTTGCACATACTTTTTATAATCTTCAAAAAAATCATTACTAAATCCTACATATACTCCTGTTTTAGTTCCCTTTAAAGAACTAGTACTATATCCCGCATCATAAATTGTATTCCATGTTGATTGCAAAAATAGTCTTTGATTTGGATCCATTAAATCTGCTTCTCTTTGTGAAATATTAAAAAAATCACAATCAAATTTATCTATATCAGTAAGAAAACCACCCTCAATAAAATCAATTTCATCTTTAGAAAGACCCATTTTTTTAAACTCATCCATATAGTTTCTTATTTCATTTGCCCTATTTTCAGGGAAAGTTGTTATACAACATTTCCCTGAACTTAATATTTCCCAATACTCCTCCAAGTTATTTGCATCTGCGAATCTACCATTTGCCCCAATAATAGCAATATCCTTTTTTGAAGTTGTTTTTATATCAAACTTTTCTTTTATAGCTGTGTCATCCGTAAATAAGTCACCAAAATCAACTAATTTTTCTATCATATTACACCCCCGTATCAAGATTTATACATAAACTACATACTTGGTATTTTAAAATCTGATAACAATTCTCTAGTTTCTGTCTCGTCAAATATTTGATTAAATCTTTCAATCTGTTCGCTAATTGGTGTTCCTTTTGTGTTAAATACGGACTTCAACATATTAAGAGCCTCATACATCTGCTCTAGTGTTGGCTTATTTCCACCACCCTCAATAGCCATTTGCATTTCTTGAATTTTCTTATAGGGCATAATTACCCCTCTTCTATATTCTTCATTATCCCAATTACTATTTTTTGTGCATACAGCAACTGCCATACACCTTGTAACAACTGTTCCTCTAACCTTTTTTATTTCGTTATCCATCTTCTTTCCCACGCCTAAAACTTTCTCTAATTCTACTCTATCAACTTCATTATCATAAGAATAAGCTGTAATTTGGGAGCTATTATCTTTTGTTAAATTTCTGAGTACCTTATTAGGACCAACTTCTATAATGTAATCCATATTCTCTCTATCTAAAAACTCAAAAGTCTTTACCCACTGTACTGGACTAACTAATTGTTTTGTTAAATTATCAATAATACTATTTTTATCTTCATATGGTCTAGCATCAACATTTGATAATACCGGTATTGAGAAATCATTAAATTTATATTTACTTAACTCTTCCCTTAATGCTATAGCTGCATCCTTCATTAATGGGCTATGAAATGGAGCACTTACTTTTAATGGTACCACCGTTGCCCCTATATTATTTAGCTTTTCACGCGCTCTCTCAACAGCTTCTTTATGACCTGATATAACTATTTGTTTGGGTGAATTGTAATTAGATATAACAACAACATTATCTATTGACGATACTTTTATACATATTTCTTCTATCACTTCCTTAGATACCCCTGTTATTGCACACATGCCCCCTACTCCCATAGTTGCAGCTTCTTGCATAAACTTCCCCCTATTTCTAGCTATCTGTACCGCATCTTTAAATTTTATTGCTCCTGAAATGCATAATGCAGTTATTTCTCCTAAACTATGACCTGCTAGGAAACTTGGTTTTATTCCAATCCTCTCCTCTAAATCTTTATACATTGCTACACTTACTGTTAATATTGCTGGCTGTGTATTTTCAGTCAACGTTAATTTATTTATATCTCCTTCAAAGCAAAGTTGTTCCATATTAAATCCCAATACCTCATTTGCTTCTCTGAATACTTCTTTTGCTTTTGAACTATTTAAGCATATATCCTTTCCCATTCCTATATATTGTGATCCTTGACCTGGAAATACTAACGAAACTTTTTTCATTTTATATCATCCTCTCTATAATTCTTTTTATTACTTTTATATACGCATAAATTAATACTTCTACTTTATCTTTTTTGATTTTCTGGGAATTATAATAAAATTCTGCCTCACTCATATCATTCTTATCTCTAAGCAATATAATTAAATCGAAGATATCAAACTTCTCATAATCCAACTCATTGTTATTTGTAAATAGTAATCTAATACTTGTTTTTGTATCATCACTACCTCTCCTAACATCTTCCAGAGGATATTTATCTAACTCTTTATCTTCCATATATTCTTCTATATACCTGAAATACTCTAAGAATGTATCCGCAGATTTTATGTCAATACTCAATAATGATATTTCTGAGCTTTCTCCTAATATTGTTTGTATATAAATCTTATTCTCACCTATAACTTCTGAGATTAAGTATATATACGCACCCAACATTAATGACTGAGTTTTTATATAATACTTTTTAGATATCGATTGTAAATTATAAAGTATATCCTCATCTAATTTAAATGCTAGAATAGCATCTGAACTTTCTTCTTCTATATCTGTGATAAAGCTACTTGGAAAAGATACACTTCTTAGTTCTATTTGTTCAACTTGATTTTTATCTTTAGAATCTAATAACTTAGTCATTTCTCTAATTGTTGGATAAGCAAATATATCTGAAATTTCTATTTTATTTGGATATATGCTATCAACTTTATTAAACATTTGTACTAATAATAATGAGTTTCCACCTATATCGAAGAAATTATCATCAATTCCAATTTGTTTATTTTTTAGAATTTTATTCCATATATTAGCTAAAAAAATTTCCATTGCAGACCTTGGCTTAATATATGAATTATTACTAATCATCTTACTATTGTTATATTGTGGTAGCTTTTTTTTATCAATTTTTCCATTTGGTGTTAATGGTAATTCCTTAACTCTAACAAAACCATCTGGAATCATATAATTAGGTAAGCTTTTCTTCAATTTATTTCTTAAATACATTGCTTCTTGCTCTTGATTTGAAACATAATATGCTACTAAACAACTTTCTTCAGAATTTCCTCCTAAAATTACAACACAATTTTCGATTAAATCAATATTCTTTAATTGGTTCTCTATCTCACCTAACTCTATTCTGTATCCTCTTAATTTCACTTGATAATCTATTCTTCCTAGGCACTCTATCTCATAATCTGGTAAAATCCTTGCTAAATCTCCCGTTTTGTAAATTTTTCCACCTTCTATAAATGGATTATTAACAAATTTTTCATCTGTTAGTATTTCATTATTTAAATAGCCCTTTGCTAATCCATGTCCACCTATACAAAGCTCTCCAACTACACCAATAGGTTGAATATTATTATTTTTATCTAGTATATAAATTTGAGTATTAGCTATTGGATTTCCTATTGTGACTTTTTCTGAATTTGTAAGATCTTTTATAGTAGACCATACAGTTGTCTCAGTAGGCCCATACATATTATATATTTTCCCGAATGTTAATGATTTTAAATTTTTTAGTAACTCCTCAGAAACAGGTTCTCCCCCTACCATAAATTCCTCAATATTCTTAAAGCATTCTAAATTTCCTTTTCCACTAATTATTAATTGCATTCTTGAAGGAGTAATCTGCATCATATTAACATTATTGTTTATTATTAAATTGCAAATTCTATTTGGGTCTATCTGATCTACTTCATCTGCTAGAACTATCCCCATTCCTTTTGTAAGTGGTAATAAAGTTTCTAATACAAAAATATCAAATGAAATAGTTGTTAAATTTAATATCCTTTTTCCCTCTGAAAAATCTATTACCTTTGAAACACCATTTATAAAATTATTTACTGCCTTATGATGAATCATTACGCCCTTAGGTTTCCCTGTAGATCCAGATGTATAAATAACATATGCCAAATTATCTGAGGAAAACTCATGATTTATATTTTTACCATTTCCAAAATACTGTGTGCTATCAAGTATATCTATATAATCACTATTTATGTCAAGTCTATCTATAATCTCCTTGCTGCTTAATAATAATTTACTATTGCTATCATCTAGCATGTATCTTATTCTGTCAATTGGATAGGTTGGGTCTATTGGTACATATGCAACACCATATTTTAAAGCAGCTAATATTGCAATTATCATTTCTGGTTTTCTATCCATTAAAATCCCTATAATATCTCCTTGTTTTAATCCATACTTTTCAAATGAAGATATTAATTGATTGGCTTTTTTATTTATTTCTTTGTATTTAATACTGCAATCTTTAT
The DNA here is from genome assembly GCF_051590805.1 of Clostridium zhoujianii. Lineage (NCBI taxonomy): Bacteria > Bacillati > Bacillota > Clostridia > Eubacteriales > Clostridiaceae > Clostridium > Clostridium zhoujianii. The sequence continues at coordinate 468,772 of NZ_JBPUTF010000001.1, read as the reverse complement.
AAATAACTGCAACATTTTCTGGTGTTCTCTCCACTTGTTGTTCGAATATTTTTCCAATACTCTTATCGTGATCATATTCGATTTTTGTCGAATTAAAATCTTCAATAATACTTCTTCTTTCTTCTTGCGAAAGAATTTTTATTTCTTCTAACCTTACATCACTTTCTAGTTCTATATTAATAATTGCATTTTGGATATAGGATAAGATATTTTTAGCAGTCTCTATTTTAAATAAATCTGTATTGTACTCTAATCTTAATTCAATGCAATTTTCAATATCTCTACATAATAAACTTAATTCATATTGGCTAATCCCCTTACTCTCTTGAGGTATATTCTCAAAATACTGGAACATAGTTGAATATATTGGGCTTCTATTTAATAATCTTTCTGGATTTATTTTCTCAACCAATAAATCAAATGGATACTTACTATTTTTATATCCTTCTAAGCTATTTATTTTTACAGAATCAACCAACTCCTCAAAAGTAGTTAAATTTGAAAAGTTAATTCTTATTCCAATAGAGTTCGTTAACAATCCAACAATTTTTTCTGACTCCTTATCATCTCTATTAGATATTGGTACTCCTACAATAATGTCATTATCTAACGTAATACTATTTAATACAAAAAAGTATATTGAAAGTAATAATATATGTGGTGTTACATTAAACTTAGCCGCTAATCTTTTAACTTTTTTTGAATCTTCTAGATTCATTTTATATTTAATAAAGTTACCATTATAAGTTTGTTTTTCAGTCCGTTTATAATCTATAGGTAAATTTAATTCTGGTAGTGGCTTAGCCAGCTTCATTAACCAATATTCTTCTGCCTTCTTAAACTGATCTGTATTCTTCCATGTATTCTCCTTATTAACTACATCAAAATAAGTTTTTTCTATTGGTTTTAAATCTGGTATGAGGTTCTTTTGATATGATCTATAAATGTAAATTAATTCATTCATTATCATTCCAAAACTCCACCCATCAATAACAATATGGTGAATATTGGCAAAGAATATATTCTCCTCTTCACCTAATTTAAATACATACATTTTTATAACAGGTCTAGATAAATCAAAACTAGTTTTGGTATACTCATCTATCATCTCCTCTAACCTGGTATACTTATCGTTTCTACTCGAAATATCAACAACATTTACAGTGAATTCTATACTGTCTAAAACCCTTTGTTTAGGAACTCCATTTTCCTCAATAAATATTGTCCTCAATGAATCATATCTTGAAATTATGGTGTTTGCAGCCCTATTTAGTATATCGATATTTATATTTTCATTAAATTCTATTCTAGTGACTAAGTTGTATGCAAATAATTTTGGATCAAGCTTTTGCAAAAACCATATTCTTTTCTGAGCATTCGATAACTCGTACTCTTTTCTATTTCCATTAACTTTACTATCATTTATGTCTATAACTTCACTAATTCTACTATTCACTGAAACATTTTCGCTTATTGACTCACTATCTAAAAATCTTCCTAATTCATCTATTGTTATATATTTAAAAATATCACTCATATCAATTTTTTTTGACATACTCATATTAATGCTATTGGTTATTTTTATTGCTTGTATAGAATCCCCACCAACATCGTAAAAGTTATCATAAATACTTACTTCAGTTACCCCTAAAATCTCTAACCATATTTCAGCAAGTCTTTTTTCTGTTTCTGTATAGTTTCCATCATCCTTTCCTTTTAACATTACTTTATTGGTTTTAGAATAATTTCTATCAACATTTAGTTTATTTATTATTTTTTCATTTAGCTTAAAATATAATTGGTCAACCTCTATATTAGACTTTTTAGAAAAATCTAATTCAGAAATTATTACTCTTGGAACATCTTTTTTCATAATAAAGTCAAATGCCTCTATTGCTTTAGACGAGTTTATACTTTTAAATATTCCAATATCAACATTTGTTTTTTGATCAACAGCCATTCCAACATCTTTCCAAGCAGGCCAATTTATAGTTAAACTTTTCTTTCCCTTTGCATTTCTATAGTCAGCATATAAGTCTAAGAATGTATTTCCAAATACATAATCACTCAGTCCTCCACCTCTTAAGAATGATGCTAAAGAAGAGAACATGATAAAGAACTTTAAATCATCATCCTCTGTAAGCTTGTCCATAATATAAGTACCTATTATCTTTGGATTTACTACACTTTTAAACTCATTAATTTCTTTATTTACAATTAAATTTCCAATTGATATACCAGCTCCATTAATTACTCCACTAATATTTCTACCAATATTTCCTCTAACATTCTCTAATACCCTTTTAATTTGATCCATATTGGTTACATCTGCACTATAACAATACACATTAGAACCACTCTCTTCTATATCTCGTATTACTTTTATTTTTTCACATAGTCTTTCATTTGTGTTTTCTAATAAAATATTGTCCCATTCCTCTTTTGCTGGCATTGTTGTTCTACTTATCAATACAATATTTGCTTTGCATTTAGAGGATAGATACATACTAATTTTTAACCCAATTCCACCTAATCCACCTGTAACAATAAATATATCATCATCTGTATATTCAACTTTATTCTCACATAATTTATCTACATCAATATCACCAAACTCTTCTACATATCTTTTCCTATTTCTATATGAGATTGTTTTTAATTCATCTTTATTATATAACTCTAATAAGATATCCTCAGCCTCAGTATACTTATCAATATCTATACTTCTACATTTAATGTTATCAAATTCGTTATTTATAACATTCCCCATACTACATAACGCAGCATTTATTGGATTAATATTCAGTTCATCATTTAATACCTTATTTGCATAACTTGTAATAATAGTTATTGATATTTTACTTTTAAACTTTAAACTATTAATAGATTTTACTATATTAAATAAATTTATTGCTCCATTATTAATTAATGCTTCGATATCATTAACATTATATGGATTGTATATCTCATCTATTGATATACAATGAATAATTTCAGAAATATTATATTTCTCTAAATCATTGAATAAACAAGTAAAATGATCCACGAAGTTGTTCACAGTATATTCTTTATCTGATATCCTATTATATTTCTCAGAGATTTCTACTTCTATAATATTCTTACCTTCACCTTTTAATTTTGCAATTAACTCATCTATTATAGGCTTATTTTTGTTCTTAATGATTAAAATATCTCCACTATTAAAATCTTTTTCTTGTGATGTAATCTCACTTCCAACCCATTTTATTGAATGATATATATTATTTTGATTTGAGTTTTTTTGTTTTAAATCTTCTATTTTTACTTTTTTTAGTTTATAATTTTCAATTTCAACCAATTTATTTCCATCCTGATCCATCATAACTGCTTGAAATTCTATTATCCCTAAATTTATATCCGTTGAATCTAGCATTTTTATATGACTATAACACTTCTTTGGTATCCTTGAGTATATTTTCATATTTTTGTATGTCCATGGTAAGTATGTTCCCTCATCAATTCCTTGACTAACTATATTTAAAGCATTATCCATTATTGAAGGATATAAAATAAATTCACTTACATCTTTCTCAAATTCATCTTGCACTTCCAATTCAACAAATAATTCATTTTCACCTTGGTATATTTTTTTTGCATTCATCCATCTTTTGCCCATATTTAAAGTGCCATTAAAAAATTCCGGTGTTACTAATATCTCATTTATATTACAGTTATTTCTTAACTCATTAACATTAATTATGCTACTCTCATTGGACTGATTTGGTACTAAACAACCTTCTGTATGTGTAACCCAATTTTGTACTACTTCTATTCCAATAAGTTCTCTAGAACTTTCTGAACTATTACTTATAACCTCAAACCTTACTGAGTCTCCCTCTCTTTTTAAAATAATGTGTACTTCCTTATCACTATCATTCTTAACAACTATTGCATTTAAGAAATTCATACTCTCTATTTTCACATTATAGGATCCAGTAAAATCATAATATGCTTCTATAACCATTTCCAACAATGCAGTACCTGGTAGTAAATATATATCCTCAATTTTGTGTTCTTTCAAAGCCCAATGCTTATCTGGATTTAATTCTGTAGTATATATTCTCTCATCTTTGGTATCAATAATATGTTTATCAACCATTTTTTTGTTAATTAAGACACCTGTACTTTTTTCTTGTTTATTAATATTATTAAAAGACTTTATCTCAGCCCAATATCTTTTTCTCTCAAATGGGTATACCGGAATACTGACTTTTTTTAGTTTCTTATCTTTATACAGTAACTTCCAATCAATATCAATTCCATTAACGTAATTCTCACCTATAACATTAAGAATTTCTTCATTATTATATTTGCTTAAGCTATTATTAAAAATTTTACTTTTTTCCATTATTTCTATATCAGTAAATTCATTATTGTCTCTATTTTTTTTGTTAACTGAAACTATACTAAAGCTACCTACAAAAATATCATCATACTCTTCAAAACTTTCCCTTTCCAGTAATAGCTCAATCTTTTTTCTAAGATCATCAATATCCTTTACTATTAATGCTATTCTATAATTATAGTGTCCTCGTCCAGTATTTGCAGTATAGCATATATCACTTATATCAATTTTAATATCTCTACTTAGATATTTTTGATAATTTTCTATAAGTTCTCGCATCACTCTCTTACTTTTACCGGAAAGTGTAATTATATGATTCGATACTGAACTCTCGTACTTTTTATCACTTTGACTAACCCTTGGTTCTTCAAGTAAAATATAACAATTTGTCCCGCTAAATCCAAAGGAACTAACCCCTGCACGCCTTGGTATATCACCAGTTTCCCATTCCCTCGTTTTGTCATTAACATATACTGGAGACTCCGTAAAATTTATATACGGATTTGGTTCATCAAAATTTAAACTTGCTGGAATCTTTTTGTTTTTCATCGCAAGTATTACCTTAATAAGACCTGCGATCCCTGAAGCAGCCACTGTATGACCTATACTTGGTTTTACAGTACCAATAGAACAAAATTGTTTTCTATCTGTAAATCTTCTAAATGAATTGGTCAACCCCTTAATCTCTACAGGATCTCCCAACAAAGTACCAGTACCATGTGCTTCCGTATAAGATATAGTTTCTGGATTAATCTTAGACTCTCTCCATACTCTAGTTATTACTTCCTCCTGTGCTTCTACGCTTGGAGCTGTTAATCCATTTGACTTTCCATCATTATTTATGCCACTGCCTTTAATTACTGCATATATATTATCACCATCTTTTAGCGCCTTTTTTAAAGGCTTTAAAAGAACTGTACAAACACCCTCTCCCCACACAGTTCCACTTGCTTTGCTATCAAATGGCCTAACAGATCCTCCATCTGACTCTACCATTACCATATCATATGAAGTGGATATAGTTTTTATTGGAGTAAAATTTAAATTTATTCCTCCAGCTATAGCCATATCACATTCACTGGTTCTTAACGCCTCACATGCTTTGTGTATAGAGACTAAACCAGAAGAACATGCTGTATCAATAACCATACTTGGTCCACGCAAATTAAAAATATAAGATATTCGACTTGCTAAAATTCCAGTCCATGACCCTGTTAGGTGCATAGCATCTGTTTTTGTTATAAATTTATATAAAGACATCGGTGTATAATCTTTACCAATAAAAACTCCTGTTTTACTTCCATAAATATCTTCTTTACAATACCCCGCATCTTCTATTGTTTCCCATACATTTTCTAAAAGTAGCCTTTGATATGGATCCATATACGTAGCTTCCTTTGGGCCTATTTTAAAAAAGCCGGCATCAAACTTATCAATTTCTTCAAGAAAACCAGCTATAATAAATTCTTTATCTCTTTCTTCCTTTTGTATTGTCCTACCTGCCAAAAACTGTATCACAGAATCTTCGAATAATATTTCATTATCCTTCTTCCTTTGTTTAGACAACTCCCCAATACACACCTTGCCAGATTCTATATTTTCCCAATACTCTTGTGGGTTTTTTGCCCCTGGTAATTTACATGATACTCCGATAATAGCAATTTCCTCTTTAATACCACTATTTTTATCTTTTATTTCTAAAAGCAATCTCTTAGCATCTTCTTTAGATAGCATTTTCTTAGCTACTTGCTCATAAATATATTTTTTTAAATTTTCCAAACCCCCACCCCCATAATCAGATTTCTGCAATTAGCTTCTTTTAATTATTACTTGGATAAGTTTTAGATACGAATATACTAGTTGTTCCATTTTTGATTTATTAAGTTTAGATCCGTTATATTCCAGCGAACAACCTATATATTCTTTAAAGCAATTAACTTTTAAAACTATATCCCCAAATTCAAGTAAATTACTGCTTTTTTTCCCATCTGGGACAAATATGAATATTATATCTTTTGTACTATTACTTATCTCGCTTCTGCTTATAAATATCCCATCTAGATTTTTTGTTTTATTTTCAACAATACTAAATAAATTTTCAATTGTATTTATATTATTAAATTCCACATCTAATTTAAACAATTCTTCCTTATCATCACACTGGACCTGTATACTTATTTCATTCATATTACTTATCTCATGAATTAAATATATAAAAATACCCTTCATTATACTATCTACGCTTACCTCATATTTAATCCCTAAATTCTTTAGTTTTTCTGAGCTTTGTCCATCTATTTTAAATTCAACAAACGATTCTAAATTTTCATTATCCTCAAGATTTAAATACTCCTTCGGTAAATTTATACCTTTAATCTTATTCTCGCAACTTCTACTAATAATCAACTCTGATAATTTATGAATTGTTGGATAAGCAAATATATCTGCAACTTCAATCACCTCTGGATAAAGTGTGTTTATCTTTGAGTGCATTTGTACTAATAACAAGGAATTTCCACCTACATCAAAAAAATTATCATCAATTCCTATACTATTATGCTTTAACACCTCTCTCCAAATTCCCAAAATATTTCTTTCAATTTTATTTTTAGGTAGTTTTAATTTACTTTTCTCCTCACTTTCAGCTACTTCTATTTTTACATCGGGTAATAATTTACGGTCTACTTTTCCATTTGGAGTAAGTGGCAATTTAATCAACTGAACATAAAATGATGGAACCATATAATCAGGTAATTTACTATATAAATAGTTCTTAATTTCTTCTTTTGAAATTTTCTTTTCATTTAGAACATAATATGCTACCAAATACTTATTCCCATCTTCTTCCTCAACTGGAACTACTACGGAATTTTTTATTTTGGGAATACTTTCTAAAGTTTTTTCTATTTCACCTAGTTCTATTCTATATCCTCTAATCTTTACTTGATGATCTATTCTCTGTAAGAATTCAATTTCTCCATTAGGTAACCATTTAGCCAAATCCCCAGTCCTATACATTTTGCCTGACCTTTCAAAAGGATTTTCAATAAACTTAGTATCTGTTAGCTCCTTATTTTTTAAGTATCCTAATGCTAGTCCATCACCCGCTATACATAATTCTCCTGATACCCCTATTGGCGCAATTCGGTTATATCTATCAACTATGAAAATTTTAGTATTTGCTACTCCTTTTCCAATAGTTATTTTATCACTATCCGTTAAATCTTTTACCGTCGACCATACTGTTGTTTCTGTTGGCCCATACATATTATAAATTCTTGCTTTTGTAACCTTTTTTATGGAATTTAATAAAGTACTTGATAGGCTTTCTCCACCTATCATAATTTCACTTATACCTAAAAATGTACTTTTATCAGATACACCTTTCAATAATAACTGCATCCTTGAAGGAGTTAGTTGCAACATATTTATTTTCTCTTTCTCAATCAAATTACTTATTCTTTTTGGGTCTATTTGATCCTCTTCAGCAGCTATTACAATCTGTACACCTGTAATTAATGGAACTAAAGTTTCAAGAACAAATATATCAAATGAAATTGTAGTTAGATTTAATATTACTTTTGATTCATGAAAATCTATTATTTCAGACATAGCTATCGCAAAATTATTTACACCTTTATGTGATAGCATTACTCCTTTTGGATTTCCCGTGGAACCTGACGTATAAATCACATAAATTAAATCATCTGATGTATTTACATTTTGTAAATTAACATTAGCTCCAGTATAAATTTCTTCATCGTCCAATTGAATATACTTGCCTTGAAAGTTAATTTTGTTTATACATGCTTTACTAGTAAGTAATAATTTAGCTTCACTATTTACCAACATATACTGAATTCTACTTATCGGATACTCTGGGTCTATTGGTAAATATGCTGCCCCAGACTTTAGTATTGCTAAAATCCCTACTATCATCTCAACTGATCTTTCAACCATCAATGCAACAATATCATTTCTTTGTATCCCTTCTATTCTCAATAATTTTGCTAATTGATTTGCTCTCTTGTTTAATTCAGAATATGTCAGGCTGATATTCTTAAATTTTATTGCTATTTTATTAGGTATTCTTTCTACTGTTCTTTCAAAAAGTTCATGTATCGTCTTATCATCTTCATATTTCACTTCTGTATTATTAAATTGATTTAATATTTTATCCTTTTCATTATCTGATAGTATATCTACATTATTTATTAGCTTGTTAGGATTTTGGCTTATTTCATTTAAAATGTTAATATAGCTATTACAAAATCTTTTTATTGTACTTTCATTAAATAAATCTACACAATACTCCATAGAGAAATTTATTTTATTATCTTCTTCTATAGCTTCTAATGTTATATCATAGAGGCTAGTATCATTTTTAAAACTTCTTGGTCTAAATTCTAAGTTTCCTACTTTTATACTTTTAATATCTATATTTTGTAGAATAAACATTACATCGAATAATGGGTTTCTACTGGTATCTCGCCTTAAATTTATCTTGTTAATTAACATCTGGAATTGATACTCGCTATTACTATTAGCACTTATTGTATTGTCACTAACTTCCTTTAAAAAGCTCAAGAAATTTTTATTTCCTGATGGATAATTTCTCATTGCTAATGTATTTATAAACATGCCTACAATCATATCTTGTTCATAAGTACTTCTGCCTGAAACAGGAGAGCCTACTATAATATCTTCCTGGCCAGTATATTTATATAATAAGATATAAAAGGCTGATAACAATACATTATATAATGTTGTATTACAGCTTATAGCTAGCTCCTTTATTAATTTAGTTAACTCTTCATTAACGATATAATTAATTACCTTCCCTTCATAAGTCCTAAACCTACCTCTTTTGTAATCAAGGGGTAAATCTAAGAGAGGTATTTCATTTGAGAATCTATCTACCCAATATTTTTCTTGCTCAATAATTTCACTTGACATCAAATACTTATTCTGCCATTCTGCATAATCTTTATATTGTACTGTTATTTCAGATAATGTATTTCCGTTATATAACTCTAATAGTTCATTAATAATAATTCTATTAGACATTCCATCAGATATTATATGATGAATATCAAATATCAATATATTCCTATTCTCTGATATATTAGTTAAATATATCCTATATAGTGGAGCAAGCTCTAAATCAAATTTTCTTATTAGTTCCTTTATTTTATCAGTTAACATTTCTTCTGAAACTTCTAATTTAATAATGCTCACGTCTAATTCTTTATTTATCTTCTGATATATGTCCCCATCTATTAATTTAAATGATGTACGCAATGATTCATGTCTAGCTATTAATTTTTGGAAAGATTCTTCAAGCCTTCTTTCATCAAGTTTTCCATTTATCTCAAGTACGCCAGTAATATTATACATAAGACTATCTTCATTACTCTTTTGCATTACATACATTCTTTTTTGAGCTGAAGATGATACATAATATTCTTTATTTTGTAAAACATTAATTTTTTTGTACTCCACTGTAGCAATTGAATTATTATTTAAATATATTGATGAAACAGAATTAACAAACTCCATAATATTTCTTGCACTTAAAATATCTCTTAATTTGATATTAATAGATAATTCCTTATTAATAATATTCACAATTTTAGCTGCAATTATCGAGTCTACTCCTAATTCATAGAAACTTTTTTCAATATTTATTTCGTATAATCCAATTACTTCAGCGCATATAATACATAATTGCTCTTCTTTTTCATTTAATTTTTTATCCGTAATAACATTTATATTCTTCTTTGTTTCATCACAAATCCAACATCTTTCTTTATCAAATTGATAAACAGGAATACTTATTTTACTATTATTATTAGTATAATAATTCTGCCAATTTAAATCCGCACCTTTAACATACAACCTACAAATTGTTTTTATTATACTTATATCATTATGTTGATTTTTATTAGCTTCATTAACCTTTAGTTGTATTTCACTATTAAGCTTTCTTTTTTCTAACTCGCTAATTTCATACTTCTCCGCTTTCTTTTTATCAACAATTATTTTATGCTTTTGTAAAAAGATATTATTTTCTTCCAATTCTTCCTTATGCACATTAGATGCATGACATAATTTATCAATTAGATCACTTTTATTCTTAAAGATTATAGCTAATCTATAAGAATAGTGACCTCTTCCCGTACTAGCTGTATAACACAATAGGAATAGGTAAAATTTTGATGCAATCTCCATCTTTTCCCCTCCTCCACACCGTACATGCAACTTTCACCGCATACGGCGTTCCATTAATAAATTATATATTTAATATCAGAAGATATAGCTAAATATATAATTTATTAACTCGTGGCCATCCCTCCATTTACTTTACTAAACTTCAAAGGTACTACGCCACTACTTTCACTGATATAAAAGTAAGTTATACATTGCTTTCCTTACTACCACTTCACTAGCTATAAGACTTCCGTGTTATCAGCTTACCACGTTCCAATAGTTTTATCCTTCACATATATCCTTAGATAATTCCTTTGAGCCTGTGTGCAAAATACTACCTGTAATAGTATAAGGGCTTTCATAATGATAAATTTACTCCCCCTCACACACCTTATTATTTAATAAGTAAAACATTTCTATTTCATAACTTTATAGACCCTTTCATTCGGAATTTCGTCAGTTACAATAACATTCTTATCATAGATATTTTATGGACTCCCGACCTATATTATCCTCGATAATTTCTTATTCGCATTTCCTCAGCTTTCCTGTTAGGAGATAACCTCAGCCGACTTTACCGAGCTTATAACCAATTTCTCCTTATAAAGAAATTTGCTATTCGGAGTATTAGAGAAAATTCTTCAAGGCGTTACCCTATCATTTAATTTTTCAAACTATCAGTTCTTAATAGTTAATTCTATTAGGCAATACTTTTCATATTGCAACGTGTCGCACTATCATCTAATTTATCTTCATTGACGCTAGATACAAATTCCTTATATTCTTTAATTAGCTCTTCAAATGCTTTTTTACTTTTTGCAGAAATTGTTAAGACTTTATTATTATTCACCACATTATAAGAACTTTCTTTTTGAATAAATTCTTCTAAAATCATGTGGCAGTTAACACCACTTATTCCAAAGGAGCTAACTCCACATATTAATGGCTTTGGTTCTTGTTTTAAATCAATTACTCTATCATTTAAATATACAGGAGATGATTCAAATTCTATATTACTATTAGGAAAATTAAAATTTATTGATGGTACTAATTTTCTATGCCGCAATTCTAATATAGCCTTTACTAAACTAATTGCTCCTGATGTTTCAAATAAATGTCCAACATTAGTTTTTACTGAACTAATAGAACAAAATTGCTTTTTATCTGTATATCTTTTAAATGCATTACTTATTCCTTCAATCTCAATAGGATCACCTAACCTAGTACCTGTACCATGAACTTCAATAAATGATATCTCTTCCGGATTAATTTTAGCATTTTTCCATGCTTCTAGGATTACATCTCTTTGTGCATTAACATTTGGTGCTGTAATACCTACCGTAGTTCCATCTTGATTTATCGCACTTCCTTTAATTACAGAATAAATATTATCTTTATCTCTTAATGCTTTAGATAAAGGTTTTAAAATAATTGCAACTGATCCTTCTCCTAAAGCTGTTCCATCCGCATCATTATCAAATGCTTTTGTTCTAAATTCTGGGGATTCAATTCCGATTCCAGTTGAATTTACTAAAGGAAGTAGATTGAGCTTTATTCCCCCAGCTATAGCCATATCACACTCCCCATTCCTTAATGCATTACATGCTATGTGTGTTGCTACTAATGATGATGAACAAGCTGTATCAATAATAACTCCCGGACCTTTTAAATCCAAAACATATGATAACCTACTAGCAATAATTGATGGAATATTTCCAGCCGCTGCTAATGATAAAGATTCCGGATTCATATCTGCTATAATAGAACTATAATTAAATAGTAAATCTCTTGAATATCCCAAATACAATCCTGTATTACTTCCTAATATTTTTTCCCCTCCATATCCTGAATCTTCTATTGCTTCGTAGGCTGTTTCTAAGAAAATTCTTTGATTAGGATCCATTAGTGAACTTTCAATTGGTGTTATCTTAAAGAAATCATAGTCAAATTTATCTATCTCATCTAAATACCCGCCTCTAGAAAAAGCTACTTTAGATGTATCTGTATTTTTAAAATTCAAATATCTATTAATATCTCTTTTCCTAGATTCAGGAAATTCTTCTATACTTTCAACTCCGTTTATTATGTTATCCCAAAATTTATTTACATTTTTAGAATTCGGCATTCTTACGGAAATTCCGATTATAGCAATATCATCATTTTCGTCTTTATAACTATTTTTCAATCTACTTACAACTTCTAATGCATCCTCTTTTGGTATATTTCCTTTTTTTGCACCTTCTAATATATAGTTTAAAGCTTCTCTCATATCAAACCACCTCTTATATCATCTGCTAAAACTGCAGTTTTTTCATAATCAATGCATTTGATTTTATTTTCTAAATCATCAAAATAACTTTCCATACTCTCATCTATATTTGATATATGCCTTTCTTCTTCTATAATCTCCTCTTGATTTTCGATATATTTACTTAATGAAATTATAGTTGGATTTGCAAATATCTGTGCAACAGATACTTTTATATTAAAATTCGCCTCTAATATTTGTTGAAATCTTGTAATTATTATTGAATTGGCGCCTGCCTCAATAAAATTATCACTTATATTTAAGTCATCCTTTCTTAATATTTCACGTGCTATATTTAGTAATTTTACTTGTATTGAATTTGGATCCATATTTTTCTCTTCTATATTTCTATCATTTTTCTTAATACTCTTTAAAATCCAATTAATTTCTTCTTCTATTTCTTTAAATTCACAATTAATATATCTTTGTGCTAATTTAAATCTTTGTACTTTGCCACTAGTGGTTTTGGGAATTAACCTTACTGGGATTATTGATTTGACTTCAATGCCTGTACATGAATTTACTCTTTCTTTTATTTTTAACGCTAATTCTGCAACTTCAGATATTGTCTTATTTAATTTTATAAATAAGACAATATCATCATTATTCAAATTCTCGTTATAAACGCCACAGGCAACAACCCCTTTATTGGTAACCTCATCCATTCTTTCAACAATAGCCTCAATATCTTGTGGATAATAATTAATCCCATTAACTATAATTATATCTTTATGTCTTCCTGTTATTATTAATCTACTATTTCTTAAAAAGCCTAAATCTCCGGTAGATAACCACCCATCTTCTTTTATTAATTCCTTAGTTCTTTTAGAATTATTGTAATATCCACGTGTTACATTCTTACCTATAATCTCAATGTGACCAATATAATTTTCCCCTAGTTCTTGACCTTTATCTCCAACTATTCTTAGTTTACAATTATCTACTGCATATCCAACATCAACAAAATTTATACAGCTATCATCTTCTTTAATATCTATAACTTCAATCTTTTTGCCTATAATTAAACTATTTCGCTTAATATTAACGCTTTTTATCTTTTCTAAAACTGGTGGAAAGGTAATTGCTAATGTTGCTTCTGCCATCCCATATACTGGATACATACATTCTTCCTTTAATTTATAATCCTTTAATAGACTTGTAAACTCACTAGCAATTTCACTTGAAATAGGTTCCGCCCCATTAAATATTAGTCTAATACATGATAGATCCCATTCCCTTGCATCCTTCTCATCAAAATTAGATATAAAGTATTTACATCCAAAATTAGGCGATGATGTTATTGTATTTCTATATTCATTAATTTTATTCAGCCATACCATTGGTTTTCTGATAAACAGTTTAGTAGGCATTATATTTTGATTAATTCCTACTACACTAGGAACTAAGTGAAATCCAATTAGCCCCATATCATGGAACAACGGCATCCAACTAAAAAAAGAGTCCTCCCTTGTTATTTGAGAATTCTTTATTATTGCTTTAATATTAGTCATTATATTTTCATGAGTTAGCATTATACCTTTCGGTTCCTCAGTGGATCCAGATGAAAATTGTATAAATGCAATATCATTACTGTTTACTATCTCTTCTTTACCAAATATACTATTCTCATTAAACCTTTCTATTAATATTGTCTTTTCATTTATTTTTTGAAATTCCTCAATAAGATGTTCTTTTTCTGCAAATGATTTTAATCGAAATGAATTTTTATTACTTGTTAAAACATAAGGATTATTTAATGTGAAAAAAATTTTAAACATTCTTGAATTAGATTCGTAATTATTTCCTACTGCAACAGGAACTGGTATTATCTTTCCTAATATACATGCCCAAAAAACGTTTATAAAGTCTTCTATACTATCAATTTGAAAAACAAGTTCGTCCCCTGCTTTAATTCCCTGTGCCTGCAATCCCCCCAGCATCTTCAAAGCTCTGTTATATAATTGTTGATAGGTTATTTTTTTTTCTATATCTTCAGTTTTTATGATATTTATCCCTATACCCTCTAATTTTATGTTCTCTTTTAATGATTCAACTAACGTTTTATACTTCATAATATAGCCCCCTTCAAATACAATCCCTAACATTTCTATGCATTTAATATATTGCGAGCAATTAAAGTTTTATTTATAATTTCATTTATCTCCTCTTCATTATCAAATAAAAAGAAGTGTTTACCCTCCATAAAATATGTTTGACATATCCCTTTGGTTAAATCTAACCAACCTCCTAATTGATCCAATTTAATATGATTATCATCCTTTCCATTAATTACAGTTATGTCACACTCCAATTTAGTATTTTCTTCTTTATATGAAAAATTCTCTATAACCATATAATCACTTCTTAAAATTGGGATGAAATAATCTCTTAATTCTTTTTTTTCAAAAATCTCTTTAGGAGTTGATTCATATTGAAAAACCTCTTCTTTAAATTCCTTAAGTGATAAATTTTTATAATCTATATTTTGCGATATTTGTCTATTTGGTGGATTATTCCCTGAAAAAAACATATGCTTCGGTAACTTATACCCTAATTTCTTAAGATTAAAATAAACTTCATAAATAATCAAAGCTCCCATACTATGACCATATAAAGCATATTCATCTTCTGTATCTAAATTTCCACTAATAGTTAATATTACATCTGCTATTAAATCCTTCATAGTCTCACAAAGCTTCTCTTTACTCCTATAACCTCTACCTGGTAGTTCTATTGAAATTAATTTAATATCTTTATTTAGATTTTTCCTCCATTTTTCGTATGCTAAAGCTGATCCTCCAGCATATGGGACAGCAAATAACTTTATTTTATTCATATTTCTTATCTAGCCCCCATTATTATTTATTAACTTATCACATTAAATATTTAAATTAAATCCTTATTCTTAAAGATCAAGGCGGAGTTATGTCCCCCAAAACCTAAAGAATTTGATAAAACATAATTTAATTTTTCTCTTTTTCCTTCATTAGTTATATAATTCAAGTTGAATTCTTCATCTTTAACTTTATAGCCTATTGTTGCTGGAATAAAATTATCCTCTAATGACTTTGCACAAATTACTGCTTCTACCGAACCTGCTGCACCTAATAAATGTCCAGTCATTGATTTTGTTGAACTTACTGGAACTAAGTTTCCATCTTTATAAAAAACCTCTTCAATTATTTTCGACTCAAATTTGTCATTATATATAGTGCTTGTTCCATGAGCGTTTATATATGAAATATCCTTGTATTCTATGTTTGCATCCGAAAGTGCCATTTTTATTGCTCTTATTCCTTGCTTCAAATCTGGTGCAGGTGATACTATGTTATATGCATCACAAGTAGAACCATATCCTACTACTTCAGCATATATTTTAGCATTTCTTTTTATAGCATGATCTAATTCCTCAAGTATAAGAGTTCCTGCTCCCTCTCCCATTACGAACCCATTACGTTCCTTATCAAATGGAATTGATGCCCTTTCAGGATTATCACTTCTTGATAATGCCTTTAAAGATGAAAAAGCTGCTATAAGCAGTGGATTAATACCAGATTCTGATGACCCAGCAATTATTACATCTTGTTCCCCTCTCTGTATTTGTCTGTATGCTTGTCCTATACAATCTGTTCCGGTTGCACATGCTGAAACTAATGATGAGCATGATCCATATGCTTTAAATTTTATTGCTATATTTCCAGCTGCCATATTAACTAAATTAAAAGGGATAGTTAATGCTGAAACATATTTAAATCCTTTTTCAATCATTCTATTGTATTCAGTTCCTATAGAACTTCCGCCTATCCCTGAAGAGTACACAACACCCAATCGCTCATGATCAATTATACTTTCATTTAGCCTTGAATCATTATATGCTTCTTGTGATGAAATCAAAGCAAATTGCGTAAATCTGTCAAGCCTCTTTATATCAATTGGCTTAAAATAGTCTTTCCAATCGTAATTTTTCACCTCTGCCGCTACCTTTATTGGAGTATCTGTTGTATCATATGATTTAATATAGTCTATACCTGATTTTGATTTTGTTATAGATTCCCAAAAACTACATACATCATTTCCTACAGGCGTAATCACTCCTACACCTGTAATTACAACTCTCTTCATACTAACCTCCTTACAATATTAATTTTTTAATTCTTTTATAACATCAATCATATCCCCAACAGTAACTATTTCTATATCATCTGGTATTGTTATCTTAAATTCTTTTTCAACTGTTTCCATAATACTAAATAAACTAAGAGAATCTACTCCTAATTCATCATAAATTAATGTCTCAACTTTAATACTCTCCTTTTCTAAATTTAGCTCTTCTGATAAAATTGTTTTTAACTTTTCTAACATAACTATTACCTACCTTCTTTTAATTTAGAAAATATTTTTTTGTTTTTCTAGCTATATATTATAAGTAAAATGTTTTTGACTTACTTTTATACTCAACAATATTACATATAATAACTTATATTCCTTTTAATGGAATCATATCACATTTTACATATTTTGTAAACCTAGATTTACTTTGCTATTTCTAAGTAGGTATAACTTTTCTAGCTTATAACTTTTCTCATAAACTCAATGTTTTCCTCATCACCATCTTCATTCCAATGGTAATTCTTTCATAACCTAGCTCATATAAATCCCTTAATTCTTCATCACTTTTAGGCGTAATAGTAGTAACCCTGGCAAGACACCCCATTTGCTAAAAATAAAACACCAGAAATATTAGTTTCCGGTGTTAATATCCTATACATTATTCTATTTTATCATTATCTTTTGATTAATCTATTTCATTTAGTAATTAGATAGTGGATCAATTATCTCAATAAACTTATCATCTTTAAACTCAAACTTTAAGATACAACAATTAGAAAAATGTATATCACTTCTATTAGTAATATCCTCCCACTTTCTAAGGAATATGAAACAAGCCCCTCCATGACTTACAGCTAGTACTGTTTGGTGATCATCTTTATTCATAATTTCTGAAAGAGTTTTATTCATTCTCTCCTGAACTTCTATATCTTCCTCACCATTAAACTGAACAAAGAAATCTCCATATGTACCACCTTTTTTATTTACTTTTGGATTTAAATCTTCACTTTCCCCTTCAAAGGTTCCAAAGTTCCATTCTTTTAATCCTTTAAGTCTAACATAATCTAAATCTGTAACTATTTCTAAGGTATCACATGCTCTTTCTTGAGTTGATGAATATGCATGATCAAATTCTATAGAATTTTTCTTCTTAAATTAAATAATGTTTGTCCATGTCTCATTAAATAAAGTGTTTTTTTCATTCTATCCTCTTCCCTCCATGTTGTACTATAAGTTGTCCATTTACTTGTTTAAGTACTTTTATAATAAGTATAGTACTTGGAGTTAACTCCAGGTCAATAGCTAAACTCATTAAATATTTCACTCAAGAAACTGTAAAGTGGAAGAAAATCTTAAAATATTGTTTATACTTGAGATTATTACAGAAAAGTAGGTAGAGTTGTTTATATAAAAACAACTCTGCCTACTATTTTTTATAATATATAAGTACTTATATTTCTCATAGTTTAACCATGATTTTTTTGATATTCTTTACCCCATTCTTTCATGGCATCTAAAACTGGTTTTAAACTATACCCATCCTCTGTTAAAGTATATTCTACTTTTGGTGGTACCTCTGCATATACCTTACGTACTAAAAGTCCACTTTCTTCCATAGAACGTAAATTTGAAGTTAATACCTTTTGTGATATACTCCCAATGGATTTTTTTAATTCACCGAAACGTTTAGTTCCATCTAATAAATCTCTTAAAATTAAAACCTTCCAACGATCACTAATCATCATCAATGTTGTTTCTACAGGGCATGATGGTAAATCTTTTTTCATACTCATACTCCTCCCAATAGTATCTTTAAGGTAACTATAGCACAAAAAAGTGCTTACTTTACATTATTACTTTACAGCTATATTATATTCTTAGATTCAGGAAAAAACAATCCTGTAAAAACATAAAGTAATGGAGGTAATCATTATGAAAATTGCAGTTATTTGTGCAAATGGAAAACAAGGAAAACTTATTGTAAAGGAATCAATAGAGAGAGGCTTAGATGTTACTGCTGTGGTACGTGGAGATAATATGACTATGGCTAAAAAAGTAATTCAAAAAGATCTTTTTAAATTGACTACCGCTGATTTAGAAGGCTTTGATATTGTAATTGATGCATTTGGTGCATGGACACCTGAAACATTGCCTGAGCATAGCACTTCTTTAAAGCATTTATGTGACCTATTAAGTGGTAAAAATATAAGGCTTCTTGTTGTTGGTGGTGCTGGAAGTCTATATGTAAACCCTGAACACACAGAACAGGTTATAGATGGATCTGATTTCCCTGAAATGTTCAAACCATTAGCTGCTGCACAAGGAAAGGCACTGGAAGAACTTCGTTTAAGAAATGATGTAAAATGGACATTTTTAAGCCCTGCTTGCGATTTTCAAGCTGATGGTACAAGAACAGGCAAATATATTTTAGGTGGAGAAGAGTTAATTTTAAATTCCAAAGGTGAAAGTGTAATCAGCTATGCTGACTATGCTATAGCTATGGTAGATGAAGCTACTAAAGGTAGCCATATTCAGGAAAGAATTTCTGTTGTATCAGAATAAGTTTAAATATATCCTATAGTCTTCTAGCTAAGATTTATTTTAATTGAAAGGTCGCCCTTCCCGTTACAGTTATGACGACTTTTTCTCTTGCTTCATATTGTACTCATTTTCACAAAAAATTGAGCACATTTCAGAGCATTGATATTTGTTAGTAATTTCTTTATATAAACACTATATGCCACATTGCATGTATCCTCCCCCAAATATTAAAACAGCACTCCATTCAACCAATACTAAGTGCTGTTTCTATAGAACTAATTATCCTCATAAAACCTTCCATTCCTATCTCTATAGAAGCTTTTATCTTCTGGTGAGTTTAATAGGAGTATAATATCAGGATCATAATTAGCAATTGTATTAAGAGAATATACTCCCATATTATTTGTATCCTTTAAATATTCTTCTGACTCTGTACCTTCATAAAATATCCATCCACTATCTCCTTCTCTGGATCTTTCATCTTTACACATATACCTCCCCCCTTTTACACAATTATACTATTTCCCAAATATTAAAGACATAAAAGAAGATTGATAAATAATATTTATCATACCTCTCTATTATTACTAATCTAAAGAAGTTCTTTAATATAACAAAAGCAGATAGTAAATACTAGCTATCTGCTTATCTAGCTTTTGCACGAATATCAATAAGTTTTAGTACATCAGTAAATATTTTATCCTTATCTTCTAAATCTATCATTAACCAACGTTGCCCCATGCCCTCTTTTGTTTCATTATATATCCTCTGAATTACTGGTGATAAATTAAATAACAATTCCTCTATAATTTCTTTCTCTTTCGTTCCAACTACCACTAACACAGTAAAATAATTTTCTTTTGGATATACTGTACACAAGGTTTTTCCAGATTTTTTAAACTTAATATTCCATCCTGGTTCCCATGAGCATTTACTAAAGTCAACTTTATATTTTGCATTATATTCTTTAATTATTTCTGAGAAGAAATCATCAAATAGTGGATTTCTAATATATTCTCTTATTTCATCTATGTCTGGACAATAATTATAATTTTGAATATCTATCATAATATTCTGTTCCTTTCAAATTCCTATTTACCTTTCACTTTAAGTTTATTACTTATTTATTATAACATGATTTGTAAATATAACATTACTTATGATAAGCTTCTCCGTAACATCTGCAAGTGAGGTTTTTCCTTTTTAATCTTGTGTATATATTCTACATAAATATGATATAATTCTAAAGTACAATTTTATATCTAAAAGTGGGCTACTGCTATCACTTACCTATTTTATAAATGCAGGTAATACTTAATGAGTAATGACGTTTTAATATTACTATTTACTAGTGAATTATTTTTATTAGAACTGTTACATTCCAATTATAATTATAGATAAATTAATCATTGAACTATATTATTTTTAAACCAAACTATAAAATAATCAACAATAACAAGAACTTTGGTAAACGAAACTTCTTCTTGCTCCCTTAGTATTGATTCTATTTCTTTAAACTTTTCTTCATTAGGAAAATAAAACTTAAGTATATCTAATATATCTTTAGTATTAATTGCCCAACTTTTATCCTCTGCTGATACTAAACAATATGCTCCTCTTATAATTCTTTTTAATATAGATTTTAAAATAACCTCATCTAAATTATCTTTTACTATTTTCTTTCTATAATCTAAAAGTGTTTCTATAATATCCTTATTTAACGATTCACATTTTTTTATTTGGTTTCATTCTAGGGAATTTTACTGATAAATCTTCTCCATATAAACAATCACATATATGCTTTATCCAAAACCCCCAACAAAATAAGTTTTCTGGATTTAACACATCACATATTACCCCAATATCAAAATCTACTTTTAATTGTTCTATTAATACTATATAGTCAGGTTTAATATTATCTTTAGATGTAAACTTCATTATATAACCTTTTCATCTGTTCCTATCTTAGTTGGTAACTTCATTTTATCCATCTCTTTCCAATTTGTAATTTATCTCTATATTTATATTTTTAGATAAGATATCAAAAAAAATAAACATAAATATTTTTTTATATCTAACACTCCTGCCAATTGGAATTTATGTATCTATCCTTACCATTTCAATAATTGTCTTATTCCTATATGCCAAATCTTCTCGTTTTACAAATCCTCTCTTTTCCCAAAAACTATTTCCCATTTCATTTTTCTTGAAGACTACTAATGCCACCTTAATAATTCCTAACTCTTTTAATTCCCTTAATGCCCTATTAACAAGTTCAGTTCCTACCCATTTACTACGTTTAACTGGACTTACAGCTGTATGATATATATATCCTCTTCTCCCATCATTACCAACCATAATTAAGCCTACTATTTTTTCATTTTCTTCTGCTACTAAACAAGTATTAGGGTTTCTTTTTAAGAATCTTTCAATGCCATCCTTTGAATCATCTATATCATTTAATCCCATACCTACACATGATAGCCAAAGTCTATATACTTCATTATAATCATCAATAATCATTCGTCTAATTTCCATAACTATTCACCTCACAAACTCCTATTTTGCCTTTCACTTAAAATTTATTATAACATAATTTGTAAATATAACCTTACTTATGATATGTTACTTTAAGATAAAAAAATAGCTAGTAAAACTTTTATTTTTTACTAGCTACTTTTGTAATATATTATTTACCCAATTAGGTATTTTTTTATCTCCCCATATTATTCCTCTTCATTAATATTTAATTAAATTATAATTACTTTAACCGGTTAAATATCCAATAATTAACTATTCTATTATTCTAAATCCTATTGGAATTCCTTGTTCATATCTTTAGCTATAAATGATTCTATTAATAATTTATTATTTTTCAAATATTAAAGACATAAAAAAAGGTTAAGTAACTATTGTGAGATAACAAAAAAACATCTTGTATTAATTGAATAGAGCCTGGCATTTTGATAAGGGACTAGTATTTCATCTTTTATAAAATTTTCGGAGCATAAAAAGGGTAAGCTGTCTGAACGAACGTGAGTTGCGAACCCTTAGCGCAGATAATTTTATAAAAGATAGAGATACTTCCCGAAATCAAACTAGTCCAGGCGGAATCAATTCATTCAAGATGTTTTTGGTTTACATCACATCTATAGTTAGTTTACATCACATATACTATTCTTGTTCTATCATTCCAGTATAAAGTTGATAGTAAACTCCTTTTCTATCAATTAGTTTATCATGACTTCCTCTTTCAATAATTCTTCCACTATCAAGAACCATAATAACATCAGAGTTTTTAATTGTAGATAATCTATGGGCAATAACAAAAACTGTTCTTCCTTCCATAAGCTTATCCATTCCCTCTTGAACAATCTTTTCAGTTCTAGTATCAATACTAGAAGTAGCTTCGTCAAGAATTAATACAGGTGGATTAGCAACAGCTGCTCTTGCAATAGCAAGTAATTGCCTTTGCCCTTGAGAAAGGTTACTTCCATCTCCTGTAAGTATAGTATTATATCCATCTGGTAAGTGATCTATAAAATAATCAGCATTAGCTAATTTAGCCGCTGCAATTACCTCTTCATCAGTTGCATCTAACTTACCAAATCTAATATTCTCCATAACTGTTCCAGTAAATAGATGTGTATCTTGAAGAACAATACCAAGAGAACGTCTTAAATCATCTTTCTTTATCTTATTAATATTAATTCCATCATATCTAATTTTTCCATCTTGAATATCATAAAATCTATTAATAAGGTTAGTTATTGTTGTTTTTCCAGCTCCTGTTGCCCCAACAAAGGCTATTTTTTCTCCAGGCTTTGCATAAATTTCAATATCCTTTAGAATAATCTTTTCATCATTATATCCAAAGTCAACATGATCAAATACAACATCACCCTCTAATTTAGAATAAGTTGTTGTATCATCTTCCTTATGATAATGCTTCCAAGCCCACACTCCAGTTCTTTCTTTAACCTCAGTTATAGAGCCATCCTCATTTATTTTAGCATTTACTAAAGTAACATACCCCTCATCATCTTCAGATTTTTCATCAAAAAGAGTAAATACTCTTTCAGCACCTGCAAGGGCCATAATTACTGAGTTTAATTGTTGAGAAATCTGAGCAATAGGTTGATTGAAGCTTTTATTAAATTGAAGGAAGGAAGCAAGTCCACCTAAAGTAAAGCCTCCAATCTTAGCAATTGCTAAAGCTGATCCTATTATTGCAGTAATAACATAACTCATATGTCCCATATTACCTATAATAGGCATTAAAATATTAGCAAACTTATTTGCATTATTAGCACTATGATTTAACTCTTCATTAATCTTATTAAAGTCCTCTATATTCTTCTCTTCATGACAGAAAACTTTAACAACCTTTTGACCTTCAATCATTTCTTCTATATAGCCATTAACTTTACCAATATTTCTTTGTTGCTCTCCAAAGTACTTACCACTCTTTCCTGCAATCTTTTTAGTAACAAAAAACATAAGGGCAACCATTACTAGGGTTAAAATTGTAAGTGGTATATTTAGTACTATCATTGAGAAAAATACACTTACAATAGTAACTACTGAAGCAATAAGCTGTGGAATACTTTGACTCATCATTTGTCTTAAAGTATCAATATCATTTGTATAAATACTCATAATATCACCATGAGCATGAGTATCAAAATACTTTATTGGAAGAGTTTCCATATGCTTAAATAAGTCATCTCTTATTTTCTTCATAGTACCTTGAGATACATTTATCATAATTCTACTATATCCCCAAGTTGCTGCAACACCAATACAGTACATTGCTGCCATTTTACATAAAACAATAAATAATGGACCAAAGTCAACATTTTGTGTATTTAAAAATGGAATAATATATACATCAATTAAGCTTTTCATAAAGAAAGTTCCAATAACACTTGTAATTGAACTTACTATAATTAAAGCAAACACAGCTATACAATGAATTGCATATTCCTTACCCATATATTTTAATAAACGCTTAAAAATTAGCATTGGATTTTTAACCTTAGGCTTACCTGCCATTTTATTCTTCATTCTTATTAACCCCCTTTACCTGTGATTCATATACATCTCTATATATTTCACTATTAATAAGAAGCTCATCATGTGTACCCATTGATTCTATAGCACCTTCGTTTAAAACTATAATTCTATCAGCATCTTCTATAGAAGATATTCTTTGGGCTATTATAATCTTTGTTGTATCAGGAATTTCTTCCTTAAATGCTTTTCTAATTAAAGAATCTGTTTTTGTATCTACTGCACTTGTTGAATCATCTAAAATTAATATCTTTGGTTTCTTTAATAAAGCTCTAGCAATACATAATCTTTGCTTTTGTCCACCTGATACATTTGAACCACCTTGTTCTATATATGTATCATATTTCCCAGGGAATTTTTGAATGAATTCATCAGCTTGAGCTAATTTACATACTCTTTCGATTTCTTCATCACTTGCATTTTCATCTCCCCATCTTAGGTTCTCTTTAATTGTTCCTGAAAATAATACATTCTTTTGAAGTACCATAGATACTTCATCTCTTAAAGATTCTAAGTCATAGTTTCTTACATCTATTCCTCCAACCTTTACTTCACCTGTACTAACATCATAAAGTCTTGGAATAAGTTGAACTAGAGAAGATTTTGAGCTACCTGTTCCCCCTATTATTCCAATAGTTTCTCCTGATTTAATAGAGAAGTTTATATCACTTAAAACATAATTCTTGCTATCTTTTTTATAAGCAAAATTAACATTATTAAATTCAATAGATCCATCCTTTATATTCCTTATAGGATTTTCTCCATTTTTTATGTCAGTTTCTTCATTAATAACTTCTACAATACGTTCAGCTGATGCACTAGACATTGTTATCATTACAAACATCATTGATATCATCATTAAACTCATTAAAATATTAATTACATATGTGAATAGGCTCATTAGCTCTCCTGTTGTAAGAGTGCCACCTACTATCATCTTTGCTCCAAACCATGAAATTAAAAGAACACATGCATACATTGCAAATTGCATTGCTGGAGTACTCATAATTACTATCTTTTCTGCTTTTACAAACATATTATGAATATTCTTACTTGCCTTTTCAAACTTCTTAATTTCATGATCTTCTCTCACATATGCCTTAACTACTCTAATTGCATTAATGTTTTCTTGAACACTTGAATTTAAATTATCATACTTTTTAAATACTTCTTCAAAAACAGGGAAAGCTTTTTTAATCATAAAAAATAAAACTAATCCTAAGAAAACAATTGCTCCTAAGAATATGGTTGATAATTTTGAACTTATACTAAAAGCCATTATCATGGCACCTATAAGCATAATTGGTGCTCTAACACATAAACGTATTATCATCTGATATGAATTTTGTACATTACTAACATCTGTAGTAAGTCTTGTTACAAGTCCTGCTGTAGAGTACTTGTCCAAATTTGAGAATGAAAAAGTTTGAATATTTTCAAACATAGCTTTTCTTAAATTCTTTGCATAACCAGCACTTGCACTAGCTGCATACTTACCGGACAAAGTACCAAATGTTAGTGATAACATTGCAGTTAATATCATTAAGCCACCTAATATAAATACATATTTTAAATTTTCCTTTTCCACCCCATTATCGATAATTGCTGCCATCATTAGTGGAATTATTATTTCCATAACTACTTCTAAAACCATGAAAATAGGTGCTAATAAACTATCTCTTTTATATTCCCTAATTTCTCCTATTAAAGTCTTTAACATATATACCTCCTGTTAAAATTTCTTCTTATGTAAGTTTCCTAACTATTCAGTTATCCGATCGCTACCATTGCTAATAATCCCATCTTCTACAAGTAGTCGTTAAGCACTGCTACGCGCCTGGATTAGTTCTTCTAAGCTTCAGGTGGAGTAGGCATCCTATTAAGAAAACTCCACCTGAAGCTAAGAATCACTTTATAAATATTGAATTGTAAATTACTACAATACCTAGGAATCTATCTATTAATCTAAATTCTTTTTCACCTTATCCACGATGGTAAAAAATATTTCCTTTTCTTCTTCGCTGATTCCTTCATGAAGATGTTTATCAAATTCCATTATAATATTATCTAACTTCTCTAAAGCTATAGTAGCTTTTGGTGTCAAAATAAGTCTTTTTAGTCTTGCATCAGATTCTACTGCTTCCCTTTTAATATAGCCGTTTTTCTCTAAAAGTTTAAGCATTCCTGTAGCAGTTGAACGTCTTATTCTAAATTCTTTTTCTACATCCTTTTGAAAAATATCTTTACTACTCTTTGTGTTTATGAACTTTAATATCCATCCCTGCATACCTGTTAAATCATGCATGCCTCTTTTAGTAAATTCTTCTGCTAGATTTCTTTTGATTAAATTACTAATGGACTTAACTTCAAATCCAATAGATCTAGGCATCTTCAAAAACTCACCTCATTCAATATTGTTAGCTTGCTAACATTATATATCTTGCATTCTATTTTTGTCAAACTAATGACTTACCTATTTGCTATTAACAACATAATAACTTTCCACTATATTTACCATGGATTAAATGTTTATTAATGCAGATAATAAATTTAAGGTAAGGAGGTAATTTAAATGAAAGATGAAAATAGCAAAGATGTAGGTGTACTAGCACATTTAGTAAAAACCCATGTAGCTGAATCTAGTGGTAAAGATATGATATCTGCTCTTACTAAAGATTTAGATAATATTAAAATTGCTGATCAATCTTCAAATGAAGAAATACTATCTTATACTAATCCAAAAGTGCAGACAAATAAGCTTAATTCACTATCTGATGCAGTTAATGTTTCTAGTGGTAAATAAAGATTTTAATAAAAGCTCTACCAAAATCTTCACTATATATTTATACTTTCTATATTCATATTTTTTCCTTAAATAAAAAAGAGCCGTCTACGTAAGTACGTTTATAAATCACTTACGAGACAGTCTCTTCATTGATAATAACTCTAACCTTTAAGTACTATTTCTTTTATATCTTTAAGAATAATATCCAAATGGTTTATGCAAATATTGTGCGCACCTTCATAACAATAATAATATGGCTCTAATTTTATAAATTGGTCCCATCTTTCTATATCTTCTTTGCTGTAATGATTATCTTCTTCACCATATAATATATGAGTTCGCACGGATATTTTTTCTTTTTTACATGAATGATAATAGTTTTCATAAATTAAAGAATCTGCTTTTAAAGGGTTTATTACCAAAGCTTCAACTAAGTCTGCAAGATTATCATTTAACATACCTTTATCTATATTACCTTGTTCATTTAGAAGTTGTAAAATATCCTTATTTTTCATAGAACTATATTTTTCACACTTAATTAAATCTGGTGCCCCCTGTCCAATAAATATTAATCCATTAGGTAGTGATATTTCTTTTTCAGCTAAAATTTTATAATATAATTCATATGCAATAATACTCCCTAAACATTGTCCGCAGAAATAATATCCTTCAGTATTAGAAGCATGCTGCTTTATCCTTGAATAAATATCTTCAACAGCTTCATTTATTGAACTATAATATTTATATTTATGTCTTGTCCCTCTTCCAGAATAATCAATAGGAATAAATATTAAATCTTTAGATAAAGAATTATTCCAATGTTTAAAATTTGCTGCTGCTGCTCCAGCATGTGGAAAATAGTACAGTACTCTTTTCATTGCTACCACTCCTTGAAATATTACTCTTACTCTCTATTATCGCTAAGACTCTCAACAATATTCTGATTGTCTACCTTTTTCCTTAAGCTAAACAAAGTAATAAAATATGATACTAAAGTAATTCCAAAGCTTAAAATGATACTTTTAATTGAAAGAACTGCTGGTATATATACTCCCATAGTGGTTATTGAATCAGCAAACGCTACTTTACAAATGGATAATGTTAGTGGACAGGCAATAATAAAACCTAATACAACCAATACATGATTAGTAGTAAGTATCATATTATTGATCTCTTTTCCCTTATATCCTAATACTCCTAGCATATTAATATTTGATAAATTTTCATTTATTAACATATTGGAAATTAAGTATATAATGTTAATACTTAATAAAACCCCTATTGCAATGATTACATAACACATAGCTTTAAAAATATCAACTAATTCTTCAGCAGCTTTCAACATTTGTGTTTTGGAGTATTTTATCATTACCGAATTATTTTCAAAATCCAAGTTTTCATCACTTATAACGAAGTTACTCTCATCAGGTTTACAACCAAATAATTCAGCTGCATTTTCCTTGCTAGTATAAAGAATAGCTTTTGTTTTTTCATCTATTATATCTTTAATTTTAATACTATATTTCTTAGTAGTTAAAACATCATAAAATTCTAGTTCATCGCCTGCGTTAACCCCATAAGCTTCAGCTCCAACTGCTGTTAAATAATACTCCCCATACTCTATTTTAGCTCCTGATATTGTTTCTAAATCTATAAAGTCATTTTCCTTATCAATACCCCAAACTTCAAATAGTTTTGAATTACCTTTTACTTCACAACTATTAGAAATAACTCCATCTGCATTACTAGGTATTTTATTTATAAAAGTATTTAGACTATATGAATTTTCATATTTAATTTCCTTATTAACCTGCTCCATAGCAGTGTCTAAAGCATCTAACAATCCAAATCCAAGAATCATACAAATTGATGCACAAACAATACCAAACGCTACTACAATAGACCTAAAGGGATTTCCAATAATAGATCTTATTTTAAATTTTGTTTTAAAATTAAGTTTGCTATTAACTAATAATCTTTTAACTTTTTTATTTTTCTTTCCCACAACTCTACTAAGCAAATCTATTGTATTATGTCTTAATAATGAAATAACAACAATAATTGTTACAAATGAGAATAATATAATAGGTGCAACTATACAAACTAATAGTGATGGTACATTTATATTTATTGTATGCGGTAGTGTTTCATAATCACCAAAGTAGAAATTACTAAATGGCTTAGTTAAAGCTAATCCAAATATAATACCAAATACTGAACCTAAAACTGCTGGTACTGATGAGTAAGTAAGATAGTGCTTTAATAAATCTTTTTTTCTATAACCTAGTGCTGATAGTGTACCAATTTCTTTTTGTTCATCTTTTATCTTTCTAGAAAGTACTAATGCTATAACTGCCATAACAATAATAAATAACACTGGTGCAAAATTAAATGCCATTTCTGATACTTTTTCACCTTGGTCTGCAGCAGTCTTAATTCTATTATTAGAAGAAGCTGCTACATAGGAACGTACCTTATATTTATCATTTATTGCATTTCTAAAATCATAAATATTATCATCTTCATATAAAGTAGAATAGTATCCTACATAATCATTAAATTTATCTAATTCATCATTAGACATTACCCCTATTCCGAAAGAATTATAATCAAAATATGCATCAGATAAAGACTTTAACATATGCATATAATCTGGTTTTACCATAAAACCTACAATATTATATGTATCTTTACCAACTTTTATATTATCATTAATATCTAAATTATTTGCTTCCGCAAACCTTTGAGAAATTAAAATTTCATTATTATTTCTAATATCATTTCCTTTTGTAACTTCATATATATTTATTGATTCATTATTACTAAATAATCTAAGAGTATAATCATCATACTCTTCATCATGGTATCTTACTTCCTCCATTTTAACATTATAAGTCTCTTCCAATTCATTTATCTCATTTCTTGGTATCGGTAATGCAGTATAAATTTGGGCATCTTCAACATTATTTTTATCAAAGAAATCATTAAATACTGTTGTCATTGTTGTACCTGTTGACATTGAAGCAATTATTAATATACATGTTAAAATTGTAAGAAGACTCGATACAAAATAAAATGATAAGTTTTTCTTAATGTTTCTTTTTAATCTTTTATTTAACTGCACTATAATTCAACCTCCTCGACAGGTTTCTTATTCTTATTTAATTCATTTTTCATTATCTTACCATCTTTAATTTTAATAATTCTGTCAGCAATGTCTTGGATAGCTTCATTATGTGTAATAATTATAGTTGTTGTTCCGTATTTTTCATTCATTTTTATCACAAATTTCAATACCTCTAGTGATGATTTGGAATCCAATGCACCTGTTAATTCATCACATAAAAGCAATTTTGGTTTTTTAACCATAGCTCTAGCAATTGCAACACGTTGTTGTTGACCTCCCGATAACTCTTTAGGAAATCTATTTTTAAAATCAATAATTTCAAGAGCTGACAACACTTCGTCAATCTCTAACGAATCTTTACATATATCTGTAACTACTTCCACATTTTCTCTAACGGTCAAATCTGGAATCAAATTATAGTATTGAAAAATAAAACCTAAGTTCTCTCTACGGTAATCAGTCAATTTTGATTTATCAAGATTATCTACTCTACACCCCGCAATGTTTATTTCACCAGAATCAAGATTATCAAGTCCGCCTAACATATTTAATAATGTACTTTTTCCTGATCCCGAAGGTCCTAAAATTACGCATATTTCGCCTTGATTTAATGAAAAGCTAACATCATTAAGTGCATATACTGTTGCGCTTCCCTTACCATATTTCTTTATAGCTCCTTTTACTTCTATTAACATACTTCTTTCTCTCCTTCTTATTAGCTTTATTATTATTTTCTTTTTATTAGTACTAGTCACTATTTTTATCAATAAATTATATTTACAATAAAGACCACTTCCAAAACTATATAATTAGTCTGAAATATATAATATTAAAAAATTGTATATCCTATAAACTGATTTTATATTACTAATACTAAATAGTACTTTTTTTAAATATTAATTACTTTTACTTGATAAATCCTCAAATAATTTATTTATATATAAATTATTTGAATTTATTACATAATATTGAATCTATTATTAATAATACCACATAAATTCAAATTTTTTTGAACTTCATATAATTCTATCTACCTTTTTATAGTGTATATAATAAATTATATACTTTATTGCTTATTCTTTTTTTCTTGATAAACCCTTTTTAATTCAATCCTATTGATTTTACCAATTGTATTTCTAGGTATTTTATCAATAATAATATATTCAACTGGCATTTTATATTTCATTAGTTTCTTTAACAGATATTTTTTCATTCCATCTTCTAAATTAATTGATGTCTCTTTAGAAACAAGAAACAACACTGGCACTTTACCTAAATGATTTTCATTATCATCTATACCGATACATGCTGTTTCAATTACTCCATCATACATATTAGCTATTTGCTCAATTTCTAAAATAGAAATTTTCTTACCACCAGAATTAATCATATCATCTGAACGACCAATCATATAAAAATATCCATCATTGTCCTTTTTTACTAAATCATTGGTTAGAAACCAACCATTTATTAATGTCCTTTTGGTTAATTCTTCTCTCCCAATATATCCACTCATTAACATATCACCTTTAATAGCTAATCTACCTATTTTATCATGATCTGGATTCTCAATAATTCTGTTTTCATCTTGATAAAATAATACTGCCTCGCAACTTTCGCAAGGCTTTCCCAGAGAATTTATTTTTTCTTTTCTTTTGCTAATATTAATAAATAAACATCCACCTGTTTCACTAGACCCCCATGTATTATATATATCTACATTCGATAATAAATTAGTAATCCGTCTACGAAGCTCTTCTGAAACAGCACCTGCACTAAATTCAATGTAACGTAAATTTTGAAATACCTTCTTTACTTTCTCCTCACCCATTTCTTGAAGCATCTTCTCCATTACAGTGGAAACACAAACAAATCCGGTACATTTATATTGGATAATATTTTTTTCAGTTTCATTTGCAAAAATCGCACTACTTTGTAATACTATGGTTGCACCTTTAGTTAATGCTGAACGAAGCACACGAAGTCCAAATGAATGCTGAAGTGGTAGCGATAGTAATATCACATCATCCGAAAGCATACTAATCCCATTAATAGTGTTATTTGTATTCGCTTCAATTGCCTTCTCATTATGCATTGTTCCTTTTGGTTTTCCTGTTGTTCCAGTTGTAAAAATTATTTCAGATAATTCATTTGGAAGTTGTTTATAGTTATCAAATAAATTTAATTTTTCTTCAGATTGAAGTATTTCATTGTATCTAAAAGTTTTTACATTTTCTGACTTCTTTTTTCCAGATGTAATATAGTAGTTTGATTTGGTAACATCAATAATATACTCCAAAGAATCTACTAATATGCCTCTCTCTACGGGTATAGTAACTGCATGCAATAAATGTAGTGCTAAAAAAATAACAACATACTCTATTTGGGATAAAGATGTAATAACAACTCTATCCCCTTTATTAATACCATTCTTATATAAATAAGTAGCAGCTTTTTCAACTAAATAATATAATTCCTCATAAGTATATTTATTACTTTTTGTAGCAATAGCTGTCTTTGTTGCGTACTTCTTTTTGTTCAATACCATTGTATCAATTAATGACATTTTGGAAATCTCCTCTCATTTAATAAGATAAAATTCTCATTATTAATGAAAATAAAAACTATTGTAATTCGTAAACTCTTTCTGCTAATTTTTCTATGGTTTCATATTCATATATTTCATATAAGTCAACAGTAGTATTTAATTCCTCTTTAAATTGACCAGACATTTTTTGAATTAATATAGAAGTTATACCTAAGTCAAAAATATCTTCATCATGCTCAATTTCCTCATCATACTCTAATCCATATCTCAAAATATTTTCTATAGTGTTTTCTATTTCTATTATCCTTTTATTTTTTTCCTGCTCGTTATCAGATTTATATTCTTTTTTAGTACTACTAACACCTTCTAAAATTTTTGGATTACCTTTGTTAATCTCTTCTGAATCTAATACTCTATTTTTCTTCATTTCAGCCCAGTGTAATATCTTATCAAATACATAAGTCGGTAATGCAACACGATTTAAATTGCTATTATCATAGAATATATTCCAATCAATTTCATTTCCCATGTTATAATAAGTAATTAAAAAATTAGTAAAATCTTTTACATCTGTAATATTATAAATTGTAATATTTTTATTATTTATCTCATTTTTTAGAATATCCGTATCTCCAAAGTTAACTACTATTGCCTTTGTTACAGTTACTGTCTTGTTTAAATAATCAATTAATTTGTTGTAGCTACGATTTCCCTCTTCTGACAATTTATCATGCAAATTTTCAATTGCTATATTACCATTTGCATATTCCACTATTGATTTACTTTGAACATCAGCTAAAATTGCATTAGCATTAATCCCCAAAGCCTTACAATACGAATAGCTAAAATTTTTAAAATTACCATCTTCACTTACAATATTATCTTTATAATACTTCTTGCTACTTGGATAATACTCAAAAAATTTATCTAGTACTGCTTTGTCATACAATTTTTCATCATCATATACCATCGTAAAGAAAATCTTACTATCCTCATCAGATTTGGCAGGTGAAACCATATCTAGTTTTTCTAACAAATCTTCATAATCATTTACTCTAAACATCCTTCTGTATTCAAAATCATCTCTTCCTCTATTTAATGTATAAATAACGTCCTCTAAGTTATCATCTGAATTTTTAAGATACTCTAATAATTTATATTTGTACTCCTCAAATGCTGTTCTAGTTTTAGCAGATATCTTTAAAATAGTTGGCTTTATTTCCTTATCCTTCTTTTGTTCTTCAATATAATTGCTTACAACAAGATGTATATTTGTTCCATTTAGTCCAAATGAATCAACTCCTGAAACTCTTTTTTTATCCTTTTCCCAATGATAAGTATCTTTTAATAGCTCTATATTGGTATTATTTATATCTATTAACTTGTTATTACTTTTTAAATGTACAATTCCATAGGATTCATTAAAGTAAAAACCTGTTAATACTTTAATAATTCCAGAGATTCCAGCAGCATAAGATAGATGTCCAATATTAGATTTTACTGAACCAATTTTTATATTATTATTTGATTCTCCAGATTCTTTTAAGCTATTTTTTATACTATTAATTTCAACACTATCACCGATAACAGTTCCTATTCCATGTGCTTCAATTTCAGTAATTTCAGATACATTAATATCTTTCCAAGCAAAATTAAATGCTTCACTTTGACCTTGTACACTTGGAAAAGTTGGAGAACTACTTCTTCCTCCATCACCTGCTACTGCACCACATTCAATTACTCCATATATATAATCATTATCTTTTTCTGCTTCCTCCAAAGGCTTTAATAAAACAAAACCTCCACCTTCGCCTAAACCAACACCATTAGCACTATCATCAAATGGCTTACTTCTAAAGTCTTTAGATAATAGGCCCATTGCATCATAATTTTTATTACTTACTTCAACAGCAGATAAATAAAGCTTCACTCCACCTACAAGTGCACAATCAATTTCACCAACTGTTAATTTCATACAAGCCTCATGTATAGCATATAGTGCTGAAGAACATGATGAGTCATACATGGCAGATGCTGAATGTAAATCTAGATAATAAGAGATATTACCTGCTGACATAGAAGGTAAACTTCCTATACTTGATATACTATTAGACTTAGTAATTTTACTGTCATATTCATTCTCTGACCACGACATAAAAACTCCACATCTCTTGCCTTTAAATTCTTTTAGTGAATAGCCTGCATTATTAATAGCCTTAGTAGCTAATTGTAAGCTAATTCTTTGTTCTGGACTCATCATATCTGCTTCAAATGATGATATTCCAAAAAATTCATGGTCAAAATATTCAATATCATCAATATATCCTAACTGCATATATTCTTTGTCTGACTCAAGACCTAATAATTTCCTCCTACTTTCTGGTATATTTCCTATGCAATCTATTTTGTTCTTTAAAATATTTCTGAATTCATAGATATCATTTGCATCAGAAAATTTTAGACTAGTACCTATTATTGCTATTCTACTGTATTTCATAAGTTCACCCCTATATCATTATAAATTCTTCATCAGTGTCGCTTACTTCATTACCTTCAATAAATTGAATTAATTTATACACTGTTGAATAAGAAAAGAGATCATTTATTGTTATTTTTCCTGGATATATTTGATTAACTTTATCAAATAATTCAATCATTTTTATGGATTTTCCACCTAGCGCAAAGAAATCATCATACTTAGTCATTTTTTTAATTCCCAATATGCTTTTCCAAATTACAAGCATTCTTTCTTCGCTTTCACTATACTCATCTTCATTATAATTATCATTTGTTTCACAACTAATTGACATGTGAACTTTTATTTCATCACCATAATCATAATAATTTTCATTAATTGACTCACCTAATACGTATAATTCTATATCTTCATTATTATAAATAAAATAGAATTCATCTAATGAACTATCATTTTCACATTTCATTAATAATGATTTTATTTTATTGTAAATATCTCTATATAATTCACACTTCTCTATCCCTGATAGCTCACCTATTTTTTCAATCTTTTTAACAAATACAACAGCTGTATTGGTTATTTTTCTCATTACACTATTTACTTCATGTAATACTTTTTCATTATCATCTTTGCAATAAATATATGTCACATCCCTATAGAATTCAATTTTATCTATTGGGGCATCGGAACAACTATTTATTATTTCAACCATACACTTTTCTTTTATATTTTTGATATTGGACTCTTCCATATCCTCTAATGGTATTTCTAACTTTATTTCCCTAATAAAATTTAATTCTTGATTACATAATTTTTCTATAATAATTTCAAACATTTCAAGCATTTCATTTACTCTTCTATCTGAGAAAATGCTTTTTTTAGCTGCAATATCTAATACTATTTTTTCATTTGTTTCAATAACAGTAACCATTAGATCAAACTGCATAGTATATTCATGTTCTGGTGATTTCATATTCATTTTTATATTGCCCACAGAACTAGTATCATTTTTACCAAATAGAATATTATTTTGTAATGCAAACATAGAGCTAAACACGGGGTTACTTTTTTGATTTCTTCTTACTGATAGGCTGTCTACTAAATCATCAAATTGAAGGTCAGAATGATCTAAACTGTCTAGTACTATCTTATTTATATTTTTTAAATAATGGCTAATATCTAAGTTCTCATCTATTTTAAAATTAACTGCCATAGTATTTGCAAAAAAACCAATTGTATTTCTCCACTTATCATCATCTCTATTTAATGTTGGAGTACCAACAGTAATATTTGTTTCATTGCTGAACTGCTTTAATAATAATCCATAGACTCCAAGCATAAAGCTAAACAAAGATATTTTTTGCTTTTTACAATAAAACATTATTTCCTCACGTTTGTTTAACTCTCTCTTTTTTATTATCGCTTTTTCTTCATTCCAAATTGTTGAAGGATAAGAATTGGGAAGTGTTGTTTTCAAATTAGCTCCCCTCATTTTATTTCCCCAATATTTCTTACTCTTAGAGTAATCATAATTTTGTTTATCTTTTATATACATGTGATATTGATTAATATTTTCTAAAATACTATCATCGTATTTTTCACCAGAATATTTTTTATAAAGTTCTTTCAACATTTTATAAAATATCCCCATAGAATAACCATCACAAAATATATGATGTAAAACTACTATTAAATTATTTTCTTCTATATTTGTTTTAATCAACTTCATTCTAAATGGAAATTCATTTTCCAAAGAAAAAGAACTATTATACATTTTTTGAACATGTTTATTAAATTCTTTTTCTTTATCAATCTCTTTGCTAATATCAATTTCATCAAGTTTAATATTTTCAATTTTATTCACAAGCTGAAAATGTTCACTATTTAATGAAAAGATAGTAGTTGTAAAAACCTTTTGCCTTTCTACAAGCTCAGTTAATGCTTTCTCTAAAATTTCTTTTTCTAGTCTACCTTCAATATAAATATTATAAGTAACGTTATAACTACTATCATCTTTATTTAATTTATATAAAAACCAAAGTCTACTTTGCTCTGCTGAAAGTGGATAAATATTAAACTCATCCCCCCTCTCACGAATAATAGATAGCATTTTTATCTTTTCTTCCTCATTTAACTTCATTAGATTATCTATAAAATCATTCATAATTTTATACCCCTTTGCTAATTTACATAGCTTTATGAAGAAAATTATTAAAAAGTAATAATATTCTCATAGTTACTTTCTTTTCCCATTTGCAGATATTCTTTAAAAGTGCCACTTGGATTAAAAAGAATCATTTCTTGAGCCTCTATACTTGCCACTCTTAATTGCTCAAGATATTCTTTAGTGTATTTTCTTGTATCACACTCGTTAGCTGTAATTACTTTATCTAAATCCTCATTAATTCGTATAAGCATCCAATATGGTTTTCTTTTAAGCTTTACAAAATTTACATCAATTTCTTTTCCTTCAAAAGTAGGTATAGCCATACCAGTACTTTGATTTTGATATGCTAAAATATAATTCTCTCTTACATAAGGATATGCTTGCTTATAGTTTAATGCAGCGGTTGCAACTTGTTTTCTAATTTTCTTATGAATATCGCAAATAGCTTCATCGTTATTAAACTTATATCTAATATTTGTAGCTCTAGTAATAAATCCAAATGTATCTTTATACTTAGGATCGTTACGTGCAGAAAGTAAAAAACTAAGTGCCACATCATTTCTTTTCTCA
The DNA here is from genome assembly GCF_051590805.1 of Clostridium zhoujianii. Lineage (NCBI taxonomy): Bacteria > Bacillati > Bacillota > Clostridia > Eubacteriales > Clostridiaceae > Clostridium > Clostridium zhoujianii. Next base: position 430,473 of record NZ_JBPUTF010000001.1, on the reverse strand, counting down.
ATTTTAGCTATTGCCATTTCATATATAAGTGCTACCACATTAAATAAACTAGTTTTATTTTCTTTAGCAACCTTTAATAATGCATTTTTATCTAAGATAATAGGCGATACATCACATGATTCAAGAAGTTCTTCATTTTCGTTAATTTCATATACTGGACATTCATAAGATTCAAATTTATCTTGCCAGTATTCGACTTCTTGTTTAGAATTATCAGAATTCAAATATTCATACTCTTCCCTTAAATATTCTAAGAATGTCCCCCCAGTTTGATTTAATTCTATTTCTTCGTGTTCATAACAAGCTAAAAGTGTTCCTATAAACATTGCTAGTGTTGCACCATCTGCTAAAGCATGATGAAAAGCAAAAACCGCTAAATGCTCATCATCATCAATTTTAAAAATATTTACCCTATATCCAACATTGTTATAAATATCTAAAACTCTTTGAGATACTATTTTGGATTGCACATATGCCTCTTCTTTTCGTTCTTCCACTGTAGTCCCCTGTATTTCTACTTCATTTAAAGTTAGCTCGTATTTTTTACGTACTCTAATAAAGTATTGATCTTCATCTCTTCTAAAACTACTTCTCATGCTATCATTGGCTGCTATTACCTTATTCATAGCTCTTTCAAATCTTTTTAAATCTAACTTACCATGTAATTCAATTTCAAATGTTAAATTGAATGTACAATCTTCTAAATCATCATTGTCAAAATGGTCCAATACCACTGATGTAAAACCCTCTATTGGAAACTCAAATCTACCCAAATCGTCTGTTATATACTCATTCATAATTACTCTTCCCCTTATCTAAACTAAACTCCACCACAAATAACAAATAGTGGGTTATTACTTATTCTTAATAATTTCAATTAATTTTTTATATACACCCCAATTAAATGAATTTACCGAAAATCAAACTACATCCATTTCATCTATTAGTTGTAAAACCACTCCTTTATTGCACCGCCCCCATATTTTGTATTAATAGCTACTGATAATAATATGTGATAAAACTCCTGTATTCCTATTTGTTAATCAAATAAATAACCATCTATTATATATTCAGGATTAGATACAAATTCCTTTACTAAATAACTATAAGTATCACAAAAAACATCCATTATCTCTTCTGAAAATAAATTTTCATTTGCAGAAACTGAAATTTTATAATTACCATCATCTTTTTCATCTATTAATAATCCTAAATTATGAAAAACTTCATTTTTTACAAAATCAGTATCTCCAAAAGTAATATCATCTATTTTTCTACTTTTGCCTGTTGCTCCTAAATAATTAATTAATATATTAAATGGCAACTGTGAATATTCATTTGGTAAACCTAATTTTCTAACTATATATTCAAATGGTAGCGTAGAATGTTTTGTTACTTCCAAAACCTCTTTAAATATTCTTTTCATTGCAGTTAAAAAGCTTTCTCCATTCCTTATATTTATCATTATTGGAACTATATTTACAAATAATCCACATACATTAGAATTCGCCATATTTCTTCTATTAGAAATTGGCATACCCATCCATATTTCTTTTTCCTCAATAATAGTCATTACTGAAATTGCATAAATAATAGTGTAACAAGAATAAATAGATATATTATTAGTACCGCAAATAACTTTTACTTTTTCAATATCTTCCCTACTCAAATTTATGTCGTAATATTTTCCTGCTACACCTATATCAGTACATTTTGCAATACTTTCATTTGGAGTTCCCTCTTTTAAAGATTGTAATTTATTAATCCAATAATAAATATCTGATTTTTTTAATTTTTCTTCATAAACTCCTCGTTGCCAATTTACGTAATCTTCATATTGTAAATCTTTTCCAATAGAATTTACTACTCCGTTACAATAATCATCATAGTACATTACAAGTTCATCCATTAATATGCCAAATGTTTCGTCATCAGAAATAATATGGTGAATCCCTAAAATTAAGAAACTTTTTGATTTGCTATAAAGCAATTGGAATTTATAATATTTTTCATCAAGATTCATTAACTTTTTCTCACCTATTATAGAAGAATATTCCTTGACTACTTCATCAGTAATATTATCAAATGGTATTATTTCTATTACTTCTTCATCTATTGCTACATTAGATTGGATAAACTCTCCATCTTTTGTTTCAGTTATTCTACTACGAAGAATATTATTATTTATTAAAATATTCTTAAATGCATATTTAATAGCTTCGATATTAATTTCACCTTTAATTTCTGATACACCTACTATAAATTTTTCAGTATCATTGTCCATTAATATGCGGAATAATATTCCCTCTTGTGAATACGATAAAAGGTAGTTTTCTTTTTTCTCTGAAACATCCGCTAAAACTATTGAACTATTATTTTGATCCTTTGCTTTAATAGCTTTTCTAACTAAATCACACCATACAGAAATAACTGGATTGTTGAATAAATCATATAATTCCAACATTACTCCAAATCGTGACCTTATTTCTGATAAAACCTGAATAGCATGTACTGAATTTCCACCTATATATATATAGTTACTATCTAGTTCAATGTTATCTAACTTTAAAATCTTACAACAAATAGCTTTTATTTCTTCACTTATTTCATCATTAACTATTGGTTGATTATCATATTTACCTTCAAATTCAATATCTTCTAATACCTTTCTGTCCTTTTTACCATTTTGAGTTACTGGTATACTATCAATCCTTTTATATAAATATGGAATTTGATATTTAGGTAAATTTTCTTCTAAATGCTCTATTAATAAGCTCTGATCTATTTCATTTTCAGATACATAGTAAGCCATTAATTGTTTATTTTTTCCTAACTTCACAATTACTGAATCTATGCCCTCGTATGCTGTAATTACAGATTCTATTCCATCTAATTCTATTCTCTTACCATTTAACTTTATTTGATTATTATTTCTACCAAGGAAAATAATTTCTCCATTCCTATCATATTTTCCTAAGTCTCCTGTGTCATATAATACTTCTCTCCCACAAATATTTTTAATAAATTTCTTTTCTGTAAGATCTGGCAACCCTATATACCCATCTACTAAACCAATACCACCAATAAACAACCTTCCCTCTACGCCAATAGGGCATTGCTCATGCCATTCATTTAATATCATATACTCTGAATTTGCTATTGGTTTTCCATAAGGAATAATTCCTTTTTCTATATCATTTTGTACTACCTTGTGTACAATATTAAGATTTGTCGCTTCTGATGGACCACCAACATTATAAACTTCTATATCTTTTGAGAATTTCCAAATTTTATTTGGCGTAGACATATTCATGCATTCTCCACCAAGCATTACTAAACGTAATTTTTTCATTGCCTTGCTAAGAATATCTCCTCTTGAATCAATTAACATTTCCATCATTACTGGAACTGTAAACCAAATTGTCGCACTAGCTTTATACATTAGTTTTGCAATATAATTAGGGTCCATCCAATATTTTTCTAATGGTAATGCTATCTTCCCACCACAAATTAATGGTACAAAAATTTGGAACAAAGATATATCATGACAATAATTAGTATTTCCTACCACTGAATCATTTTCATCTATTTTCCATTTTATTTTTGTATACATAAGAACATTTGATAATCCTATTTGCTTAACTACCATTCCTTTAGGAGTTCCTGTGGTCCCTGAAGAGTGTATAATACAAATATCTGAATCTTCTTTTATCTTACTATTGAATTTAAAATCTATATTTGATATATCTTTAATTGAATCAACATTTATTACTTCAATATTTCCTATACCTGTAGCTACTTGTAATGCCGAATTATAATTTTCATTATCCGTTAATATAGCTTTAACATTACATATCTTTAATATTTCTATAACTTTTTTTAGGGGATAACTATGTTCAACTGGAACATAACATCCGCTATTTAATGTAACACTTAATATTGAAGCTATTTGATTAAAGCTTTTACCTAAAAGAATAGCTACCCTATTATTTTCAATGTTTATATATTTACTTAGTTCTGTAGCTATACTAATTGTTCGTCTTTTAAGATCATTATAGGTATAGTCATTATCCATAGTAATAATTGCTAAATCATTTTTTCTTTTTTCAAATTGATTTATTATCATATCACTTACTGTTACTAATTCATCAACATTAACATCAATATCCGGTTTTATATTATCAATAATCGCTAAATCAGACTCTAATAAATTAGGTCTTTTTAACACATTCCAACTGTCTATAGAATCAATAAATCCATTTATTAAGCACATAAATGTATCAAACATATTATTAAGTAATTTTTCATCAAATAATCCCTTAACACAATCCCAACTAAAAATACAATCATCATTATCTCCACGAAATACAACTGCATCTATCCAGATTTGACTTGTATGAGTATCAATATATTTTTGTCTAAATGATTCTAATTTCTTGTAAGGTATATCTAACAAACTTGTAAATACTACAGTCGATATTTGTCCCTCATAACTTTTAGAACGTTTTATTCTTTCACGAACAATTTCTTCACCTGGAAAACTAATATTATCTTGTAAATCAATTATTTCATTATGCACTCTTTTTAATGTATCCTTAATGGACTCATCTTTATTTCTATTGAAGTCATACAAAAAGAAATTAGCACATTCTCCAAGCATATATTCAATATTTTTGGCAATATCGGGACGATAAGTATAAGGAATATTTATTAAGAAATTTTGTGTTTTACTATATAATGCTACTGTATGTGCAAAGGCTGTAAGCATTACATCAAAAACAGATACACCAACTTTATTAGCATTATTTTTTAATAATTCTAATCGTTCTTTTGAACAATTCCTGCTTATCTTTATATTTGATATTGATATAACTTCATCTGGATTCATAATCATAGGAAGCTCAGGGTTTCCAGATAGACTTGGAATTTTACTCATCCAAAAATCTTTTGCTCTTAAATATTTTTTTGTATCTCTTAATTTCTCAAGATATAAAACATAATCTCTAAAAGATATTTCTGATCTTTGATTACCCATATTTAAATCTATCAATTCCTTATCAGATGTATATAAGTCATCAAATTCAGCTAGGAACATATGACATGACCAACCATCAATAATTAATCCATCTAAATATATATGAAATATATAAGAAGTATTATCTATCCTAGATAATGAAAATACAGCTAAAGGTGCTTTTTTATAATCAAGAAGTGCTTCTGAAATTTTATTCCTCTTACTAATTAAATATAGTTCTCTATCTTCATCTGAATACTTCGAAAAATCGTCTATTTCTATATTTATTTCCTCTACCTCATTCAAAATATACTGATCATATTCATCTGTAAATACAGTTCTAAAAGCATCATGTTTTTTAATCATAAATGTAATTACATCGTTAATTCTTTTTATATCTGGATTCTTTATTTCTAATTCTAAATATAAATGAGTTGCGCAATTTCCTAATGGAACATTTGACTGCCTCCCCATTAAATAGGACCTTTGTAACCCTGCAGTTGGGAATTTTAAATATCGATCTTCTTCTTTGGATATAGTTATTTCAACTTCATCATTAATATTCTCTTCTCTTTCTTCTTCCACCATTCTTTTCATATCAAGTAATGTTGGATTTTTATAGAACTCAGAAAACCTAATTAGAGTATGATATTTTTTATTTATTTGACTTAACAACCTCATAGCTAGCAGTGAATGTCCACCAATCTTAAAAAATGAATTACTTTCTTGTATTTCTTTAACTTTTAAAACTCTCTGCCAAATATTTTTTATTTCATCAATTAATGATAAACTTCCATCTATATTTGTAACTTCAAAATCTTCTTTGTTTATTATACTATTCACATTAATTATTGCTTTTTTACGATCAATCTTACCATTGTTTAACTTTGGAATATCCCTAACTACTTTCCATATATCTGGAATCATGTACTTTGGTAATAATTTATACAAACTTTCTTTTAAGCCTTCAATTATTCCTTCTGAAACATCTTCATTCACTATTTCATTTGTAAACTTTCCACAATTCTCTTCAAACTCATTAGAAATATTATTAATATCTCCCTTACTAAAATATACATTAAACATACCTAATTTAGTGTTTTTTACAACACACCTTAGTTGATGCCTTTTAGCTAGACTATAAAACTCATGTGGATAAAAACCCCTCTTAAATTCATTCATTAATCTTTTCTTAAATTCTTGTATGGATTCTGATTCATCACACTTTACTAATTCATTACTTATATAATAATCCTCATAAATCATTTCATTTATTATATCTTTAATTACAATTACATTTCCATTATTAAGATCATAACTATCTATATCTTTATCTAACGCCTCAAGACTTGTAAATTTATATTCATTTATTATGTTTTTAGAAACTATATTGTTTTTAGAAAGTACCACATCATATCGGAATTTAGAAATTTCATTAACGCAAGTCATGTTCTTTTGCATAATTGTTGTTCTAGCAACTTCCGGAATAATATTATGCAAATTTTCAAAAAATCTTTGAGAAACATATAAATCTTTTAACTTATTACAATCTTCATTTATTACATTTTTTAATTCTCCAATTTCTCCATCTTTACTTCTAAATAAGAATACTGATGAACGAAACACTTTCATTAAATCAAAGTCCTGAATATCACCTAGAAATAAAGTTCCACCATCATCAAGTAATTCCATACAATTTTTTATTACATCTATTAAATAATCAGCTGATGGGAAGAACATTATTACTGAGTTAATAATTATTGTGTTAAATTTTCTTCCTGCAACACAACTTAAATCATCTGCCGATGATTGAAAAACTTCTACATTATCAAATTCCACTCTTTTGTTCTTAAGATCATGACGTAATGTATTAATTGCTTCATCAGAAATATCTAATCCAACATAGCTTTTAGTTTTTTTAGCTAGTCTATACATTAATAATCCGGTTCCACAACCAATCTCTAATACATTATCACCACATATATCTGCAATGTTAGAAACTGTATTTTTCGTCCATTCTTGCATTTCTGGAATTGGAATCTGCTTTCCTGTATAGGTACTATGCCATCCACTATAGTCAGATTCACTTTCATTTTTATTTCGTTCTTCACTATATGTTTCATCAAATACAGTTTTCCAATGCTCTATATTGTTACTAGAATCATTAAAATTATCATTCAACATTACTTGAGCTACTAATTTTTTACCTAATTCTTGATCCTCATAAACAGAAACTATCGATTTCATTACATTCTTGTTTTGTTCAATTGATTTTTCAATTTCCTCTAATTCAATTCTCTTACCATTTATCTTTACTTGATTATCTGCTCTACCTAATATATCTATAAATCCCTGCTCATTGTACTTTCCTAAATCACCAGTATTATACATACGAATATGCAAATCTGGATGAACAATAAACGTTTCTTTAGTTAGACTTTCATCTAAATAGCCCTCTGCTAGACATGTTCCACAATTGTAAATTGTTCCAACTTCACCTATTGGTAAAACCTTTAATTCCTCATTTAATATTAAATATTGTGTGTTCCATATAGGCACACCATACGGAATTATTCCATTCTCAACATCATCTTCACTAACTGGATGTATAATGTTTAGTAGTGTAGTCTCAGTTGGCCCCCCTGAAGCAAAAAGCTTTGCTAGTGGTGCTATCTCATTTAATCTTTTATATAAAACTGTTGGAATCACTTCTCCTGCAAGCATTACAGTTTTCAATGAATTAAAGAATTGCTTTCTATAATTTGATTCAAATGCGTATAATAACATGCTAAATATTGTTGGAACTGAGGTCCAAATTGTTACATTGTGATTAATAGCTAAATCACACCAATGCATTGCATCATTGCTCTTGTCCTTATCTGGCATAATTACACTCCCACCAACAAGTAATGGGACAAATATTTCAAAAATGCTCATATCATGACAAATATTTGATACACTTAGCATGGTATCATTATCTGTTATTGAATGATATTCAATAAAGTATTGTAAGCAATTATACATACCTGCATTACTAATCTTAACCCCTTTTGCTTTTCCAGATGACCCTGAAGTAAAAATTACTGAAAATATATCTTTAGAAGAAGTTTCTACTGGTTCAAAATTAGAATCTACTTCATTCTTTATTATCTCTTCATAAGAAAATATTCGATCTTTAAATTCTAAATTACTATTAAGTAATTTTTCTTTCATTTCTAAATCAGTAACTAGAATATCCGCCTCTGCGGCTTGGAAAGAATACTCTATCATTGAAATAGGCAAATCATATTCAAGAGGAATATATGACGAACCAGCATAAACTGTACCTATAACAGCAACAGCTTGTGAGATACCTTTTTCAAGCATAATAGCTATCTTTGATGGAAATTCATTATTTAACATTTTTAATGAACTGCAATATCTTTTTATTAAACTATAATATTCAAGATATGTGTATTTCTTCTCTGTTGTAATTATTGCTGTTTTAGTTGGATTTTTCTTGCTGCTGCTATCAAGCATTTTAGAAAAGGAGGAATAATATATATCCTTTCCTGTATCATTTAATTCGCAAAAAAATTTAAAATCTTTATCTGAAATCAGTTCAAAAGCTCTATTCTCCTTAGATAATACATGATCAATATCTAAACGTAGATTTTTAAAATCCATTTCTCTCACCTCATTATTTATATTGAATTAATTCAAATAACTTACTTATATCGTTTTTTTCTGTTGATTCTTTAACTAAGTTATTGGTATTCTCATTTTTATTATCTATTCTTAAATTGATTATCTTATTTATAGCTTCCCTAACTGATTCGCATTGATCAAATTCATTAATGCTAAAATTAACATTAAATTTTTCTTTTATTTTTGAACGTATTATTAGTAATGATAGTGAATCTATTCCCGCAGAATAAATATCATCATCTAAGTTAATTTCTTCAACTCCAATTACCTCTTTTATTATATTTACTAAATCACCTATCATTCCTGTATGCTTTTCACCAGTCTTAGCAACTACTACATTAACCGCTTCTCTAGTGTGGTTTTTAGCCATGCTAAAAGGAATATCGTCTTCTACTAAAGCGTATGGTTTTTTAGCGAAAATTAATGATACTTCTTTCCTCCTGTCATTATAACCACCTGTTATACAAGATACATTCTCAAATTCAGCATCTTCATATGCTTTCTTCCAAACATTAAAATCTACATATATTGATTTATCTTTTCTCAAGGGATCGTTACCATAGTTCCACCAGCCTGGTGCATAACCAAATATTAATTGAGTAAAATCTTGCAACAATAAAGTCTGAACTGATATCATCCAACCACATGGTTTTAATAATTTATTTATATTACTTAATGCATTTGTAATATTAGAAGTTGCTTGCAATACATCTAAGCTTAAAACTATATCAAAGGTATTTTCTCTAAAGCCTGCTTCTTTAAAATCTTTTTCAATGTCAAAGACATTAAAGTATACATTTTTATATCCCTTTTCTTTTGCAGTTTTTTCAGCAATGGTAACAAAGCTACGTCCTATATCTGTAATAAAATATTCTATATCTGCATCTTTTAGTGCTTCTAAAACCTCCCATGTTAATGCCCCAGTTCCTGATCCTACCTCTAAAATTCTTAATCGTTTGTTGGATTTGTCTACAATCTTCTTTAATACCTTAGTCATACTTTTAATATAAGAATCTCTCAAACTTACTTCTGGTGTATTATCATGTATTTCTGATAACATATCAAAATTACCTTCAGGATATATTATTGAGTTTCCAAAAACTTTTCCCGTAAGAACTGAGTCCATTTGCATCACACACTTTTGAACAATATCTATATATTGGTTGAAATCGCAAAATTTTACTTTATTACTTTCAAATGTTCCTATTAGTTCTTTATAAGAATACTTATTATTAATTATATATTTATTATTTGAATATACAGCATCATTACTTCTGCATAATATTCCCAAAAGGAACTTGACATATGGTTTATAGTAATTAGTAACACCACACAATTCTTCTAACTCTACTAAAGAATACTTAGTATTTAATTTAATCCTGTTTTCATTGAAGTACGCTAATGCTGTCGCTCTACATATTTCATCAAAGGCTTCAGTTAATCCATTATAATCTCTAAGGGATTTAATATTTAATTCAGCATCTGCTTCTTTTTCAATATGCTTAAAATATTCAAAATCATTTTTATCTATATCAAATGCTACAGTTTGTGGATAATATTCATCTAATATATTCAAATATTCACCATCAAAACAATATGTCGGCAAACTAACCTTTTTAAGCTCTTCATCTGAAAACATAAAATCTGTTGAAAAGTCATTTTTACGAACCCACAATTCGCCTAATTGTTTTAAGAAATTAAGTATAATATCATTTTTAAAGATATTTAGAGATATCTTATAACTTACATTCTCTGTGTCAACATCTGAAGCTAGACAATAAATATACTTACCTTTATTACTTGTCTCATTTAGAATAAACCTTTCTAATTCCGCCACATTATTAGTTTTTAAATATTCTACAGCTGTTTCTATATCAATAGTTTTGTTAAACAAAGCCATAGGAATTATACTATCTTTTTCATAATATAATTTTTCGGGTATTATACCTAATGATTCAAAAGTTTTAGCTAATGAATACTGTGAAACAATACTTAGCATCACTACATCTTCTACATCATAATTTTTTTCTGACGCTGCTTTTATGATACTCATACATTCGTCAAAGTAAAAACGAAAAGTCTTGCAATAAGTATAAAACTTTCTAAATTCTTCAACTTTGATAGACTTAATCTTATCAAAATCAAATACCACACCTTTATTCCTTAAATTACACTCTGAATAATTTTCCACTAATTCAGAAGAATGTAAAATTTCACCTTTACATACAACTAAATAGCCTCTATTATCAAAATTATTCCTATATTTGAATAACATATTAGAAGCTCTAGATAATATCGCCTTATTATTAGGCACCCATTCTTTATACCTTTCTACCATTCTCTTTAATGAGTATTTACTCTTTGCTGATATTGGTAATAAATACATTTCTTCATCTTCTTTAACTTCCTTGTTTTCTTCCCTATACTCCTCTAAAATCATATGTGCATTAATGCCACCAAATCCAAATGAACTTACCCCACCAATAACTGTATTTTCTGTCAATGGTATTTCACTAACTTCCTGATTAATGTATACTAAACTATCTTCATTTAATTCTTCATTAGGATCAGTTACATTAATGATAGGCGGTATTAAATGAGTCTTTAATACTAGTGCTGTTTTCATGATTCCTGCTATTCCTGCAGTCATATTTAAATGTCCGTAATTATTTTTTAATGCACCAATTGGTATTTTATGAGTTAAAGTCCTATCATAAGAAAGTACTTCATTTAATGCCCTTAATTCTATTGCATCACCAAGATTAGTCCCTGTTCCATGTGTTTCTATAAAAGAGAAATCATTACTAGTAATTCCTCCATACATCATTGCTTCTTGAATTACTTCCTTTTCCCCCTGAATACTAGGTGCTGTAAATCCAACTTTCCTATTTCCATCATTTCCAGTGGCACTACTTCTTATTACCGCATAAATATGATCAGAATCTTGAATAGCATCTTCTAATCTTTTTAGTACTACCATAGCTACTCCATTACCTGGTATTAATCCTGTAGAATTTTTATCAAATGCTCTACCAAATCCATCCTTTGATACTAAATTCTCAACTGATACATATTTCTCCTGATCTGTATATATATTTGAGCCCCCAGCTAGCATAACATCTGCTTCATAATTTAATAGCATATGACAAGCTTCATGTACTGATACCATTGATGTTGCACATGCAGCTACAACCATTAAGCTTGGACCAGTAAGATTTAATCTATAAGAAACTCTACTAGCCAAAGATGAACCAGTATATTCCTTATCACTTAACCCCCTACGTAATCCAGCCGCTACTGCAAGTTTAGTACGATACTCATTTTCAGGCGCTCCACAGACAATACCTATTTTGCCTTTATAATTATCAGCTACACATCCAGCATCTTCCAATGCCTGATAAGATACTTCTAACAATACCCTTTCTTGAGGAGCTATCTCTTTAGCCCTTCCTTTAGAGATTCCAAAAAAACTATAATCAAAGTGAAAAGGCCTATTTATTGCACCATATGCATACAAAATATCCTCATTTTCTTTTTCAACATTAATACGCGAAATACAATCCCTACCATTAAGTAGGTTATTCCAGAATTCATTAACATCATCTGCCTTAGGAAATTTACCTGCCATTCCAACTATTGCAATATTCATACTATAATTTTCATCTCTCATAACTTAATTCTCCCACACCGCTATTTTTTATTAATTAATATTTCTTTATTTATAAATTGACATATTTCCTTTTCATGCTTTTTTAAGAAAAAATGATTTCCATCAAAATATTTAATATTAAAATTATCAGTATATGACTCTAATTTTAACGTTTCTGTAAATGGAACTTCTTCATCCTCTTTAGATGCAATTGCTATAATTGGACATGGAACTAAATCCTTATTACAGCAATAATTTTCAATCATTTTGTAATCATTTCTTATTATTGGGAAAAATACATTTCTAAATTCTCGATCTTTTAATATAACTTTTTCTGTTCCTCCAGAACTTTCAATATACTCAATAAACTCCTTCTCATCTAAACCATGCACCTTTTTAGTTTTAAAGCTAAAATCTAATGTTGTTGCTCCCATAAAAAGAAAATCAGGCATTTTTCCTAGTTCTCTATAAATTATGCTTGTTAACTCATATGCTAAAACGCCACCAGCACTATAGCCTAAAATAGAAAAGGGTTTATCTAAATATTGTTTTATTCCTCCATATATCCTACGTGCTAACAATCTAGCATCATTAATCAAAAATTCCTCTATACGATTTTCACGACCTGGTAATTGTATTGGACATATCTCAATATCATGACTAAAATTTTTCTGCCAACTTCTATAAATACTTGCTCCTCCACCTGCATATGGAATGCAAAACAACCTATAGTTTCCTTCTACATTTGTTTTTGATTTTAATATCCATTTATTGCTCATTACTGATTCTTGACCTACTTTCCACTCTTCTTTGTTTTCTTTTATTTATCATTTCTAGTCTTTTTTTAAGCTTTTCAACAGATTTACCATTTTTTGTAATATTACTCTCATTCATCTCAATATTGTTTTTACCATTACAAATAAATTCAGCACAACTTTTTATATTTGTATAGGTCATCAGATCTAAAATAGTAATTTTACAATCTAAATTCCCCTCTATTTTTCTTGAAAGTTTAGTCAATAACAACGAATATCCACCTACATCAAAAAAGTTTTCCTCTAGACCTATACAATCAATTCCAAGAATATCTTTCCATACCTGGGTCAGTTTTTTTTCTACATCATTTCTATTTATTATTTCATCTAAACTTTTAGATTCTCTATTCAATTTTTCATCATTTATTTTTGAATAATAAAATTTAATTAATTCTTTTTTATCTATTTTTCCATTTATGTTTTTGGGGAACTCTTCGCAAATAATATATTTTTGTGGCACCATAAAATCTGAAATTTTATTTTCTAAATATACTCTTAATGCTTTTTCATCCCATAAAAGTGCATTTTTCAAGTGTAAAAAAGCAACAATTTCTTCTTTATTATCTTTATTTAAATAAATGCAAACACTTCGATAAACATAATCACTTCTATTTAAAACTTCTTCTATTTCCTTTAATTCTACTCTATGCCCTCTTATTTTTATTTGATTATCACGTCTACCACAGAATTCTAATTGTAAATTTTCATTTATTCTTCCCATATCTCCAGTCTTATAGAAATTACCTTCTATCCCATTTACATTATCGATAAACGCATTGCTTAATGCTTCTGATTTGCTTATATATTTATTAATAACACCTAATCCACCTATATAGATTTCTCCAATTTCTCCATTAGCACAAATTTCACCTTTCTCATTAATAATCAATATAACTTTATTATTAATTGGAACTCCAATTGGAATGCTTTTCTCTTCTTTTATATCTTCCTTTTTTACTATATATGAAGTTGTAATACTTGTAGCTTCTGTTGGGCCATAGGAATTTATTATAATAAACTCTAATTTAGAATCTGCCCATTTTTTTAATGGTTTTTTTTCTAAAGTTTCTCCGCCAAGCATAACATATCTCAGGCTACCTAAAGCTAAGAATTCTTTTTTCTCAGAATACTCTAATAATGAGTAAAATAATCCTGGACTAGTATTACAATGCGTTACTTTATTTTCTTCAATAATTATTAAAATCTCATTAATATCGAATAAAAAATCTGGTCCTAAAATAAGTTCTGCTCCTGTTGTTAAAGGTGTAAATATGTTTTTTATTGATGCATCAAAAGCAAATGAAAATAGCATCATTACTTTAGAATTTTCACTTATATGAGCTTCAGCTTTGTTCCAATTGCATAAATTTATTATCCAATCATTCTTTATTTCTACACCTTTAGGATAACCTGTAGTTCCAGATGTATAAATTACATATGAATTCACATCACTTGCTGGATATGGCTTGTCTACTTTTTCCTTAAATTTTGATAACTCTAAATAATCTACTCCTAAACTTTCAATTTTACTATTATTCTTACTCTTATTATCCGTAATTAACAATAATCTAGCTTTACTATCTTGAAGAATGTAATCCATTTTTTCCTGTGGTAAATTTGCATCTAGCGGTACATATACTGCTCCTACTCTTAGTATTGCAAAAATAGAAATTATAGTTTCAACATTATTTTTGGTCAATACCCCAATACGATCATTATCTTTTATATTAGCTCTAATAAGTTTATTTGATAGACAATTCACAGCATTAAGCATATCTATATATGATAATGATACTCCAATACTTCTCACAGCTATTTTTTCACTATTCTGCTTAGCTACACATTCAAATAGTTCAATTATATTTTTTTTTTCATTTGAACTGCTTTTTCCATATAATATTGATATATCCTTATATTTATTGATATTTTCAATAATATCTAGCATTTCGCCTACTGATTGCATCCCTAAAACATCTTGCATACTAAATTTAATATTAAATTTTTTTTCAATTACACTTATAAGTGTAATATGCATAAGAGAATCCCAATCATCGATATCATCCGCACATGTACTCTCATTGATTTTTATATCATTATCATCAAACACTTCCACAAAAATCTCATTTACTTTTTTTATAATGTCACATCGCTTCATACTAATCCCCCCACATTAAACATGTTAGTGTAAATTTTCTTTACAGTACTTTTCTATTTAAATCTTTATATATCAAGGTTTCACAAGTTTTTTCATAAAAAATAAAATACTCTAAGTGTGGTGTTCCTCATGAATGTTTCTACGATAAGAAGGTAATAAAGGTCACCTTAATCTCCTTTGCTATGGTTATTGTCCATCTCCGTTAGTCACTTAACAATTTGAATTAGAAGAAAATAGATAATTATTTCCATTTAACTCTTCTGCTTCATGACTCAATAAATCAATTAACGCTTTTGCTATGTCTTCTGCTTCTAATAGTTTTCCATTTATACTCTTCATTGCATTTAATTCAAGGATACGCTCATCTATTTCACTGAGGAATTTCGTATTAACCATTTCCGGTGATAATCCACATACTGAAACATTTTTCCCTTTACACTCTACAGCTATTGATTTCATTAATCCAAGCAAGGCATACTTAACCATAGTATATTGGCATAATCTATTTGGTGGCTCACCATCTGTTACAGAAGAAATCATAAACAATACTTTACCATTTCGTTTTTTTATCATATCTGGTAAACATACTTTACATATTTCTGATATTGATAAAACTTGTATTTGCATATCCTTATTTGTTCTGTAATAATCAAATTTTCGTATACTATCAAATCTATACTTCATAGCTGCAAAATGAATAATATAATTAGGGTGAAAATCCTCTTCCTTCATATAATTAATGGTATTAATTATACTTTCTCTATTTGCTAAATCACATTCACAATAAATGACTTCCATATTAGAATACTTTTTGTATTGCGAAACATCTATTGGATCTTTATCTAACGCAATTACAACTTTTCTTGTATCTCCAGCACCTAATAAATGTATTACATTACTTGCTATGTCTGAAGCAGCACCAGTAATAAGAAAAATATCCATATTTATTCCTCCATAACCTTTAAATATAAAATACCTGTACATACCTTTTTTCTTTGAGAATTAAAAATTTCTCCTTTAATTCCAATCCTAAAGAACCTATCATCTATTTCTATTACTGTCCCCTGGACAGTCAAATTATCTCCAATATAAACCGGTCTATGAAAATATATATTATCCACACTTTGGAATAAACAATATTTTCCTGGTAAATACATCCCTACTAATGTTGAAAAAAATGATGCTGTTAGCATCCCATAAACTAATACATTATCAAATCCTCTATTGGTAGCAAAATCTTCATCAGTATGCATAGGGTTATTGTCACCTGTAATTTTTCTAAACTGCTCCATTTTTTCTTTTGTAATAATCACATTAAATTTTTCTTTCATTCCAATACTTATCTCACTAAATCGATACTCATTTATATCTTCTTTATCATACATAAATAACATTTTCCTTTTTCATATTAATTAATAAAAGTTTCCTTAATTTTATATTTTTCTACATCAGCAATAAATGTTCCGTTTAGATTATCTCTAAATCCCATCTTCATATATATATCTTTTACCATAGAATTCTTTGGAGTGATTATATATTCTCCAATTACAAATCTATAGCCATTCTTTTGAGCCACTTTAAAAATTTCATTTATCACAAATTCCTCCATACCTCTTTTTAATACTCTACAACTCATTACCCAAGAATCAATAAATAAACTTTCATTATCTTTCCTTCTCAGTATTACTGCACTCACAAGACCATATTCACCATAACAGTCTTTCAATGTAAAACTTAAAGTTATATAATTTTTATCCCCGGCTATTCTGCTAATTTCTTCTTCTGAATACCTTATTGTCCTCAAATTAAATTGATTAGATCTTTGAATTAACTGTGCAATACGTGCATAATTAAATGGTTTGAAATGAGTACATTCTCCTTTCATAAATAATTCTTTAAGATATTCATCATAAGACTCAAACATTTTTTCTTTTGACTTTCTTAGCATCTCTGTCTTATATTGTTTTGTCCTCTCTTTATCTGTTTCAGAAAATGAAATTGTTTCAAAGTAGTTGTTTTTCTTAAGAAAAGATAAATACAACGCTGGGTCCTCTGGTAACTCTGGCACCTCAATATCCGGTATCATATTTCTTACAAGATTTCTTTCAAATTGACTATCATCAATATAAACAATACTATCCATACCAATATTTAGTGTTTTTTGAATATACAAAATATTCTCAACTTTATTCTCCCAATTTGCTACAAATAAAGATATATCCTCTAGCCTTAATATCATATCTGGATGATTAATAAAAGGATCTTTTGCTTTATCTTCATCATTCTTGCTACAAACTGCAAGTAATATTCCGCGCTTTTGTAATTCTTTAAGCCACATTTGGAAATCTGAAAATACACGTCCTATTCCTAGTTCACCAATCTGTATCTTTTCTATTCCATCTTCACCTATTATGCCTCCCCATAATGTATTATCTAAATCTATAACAATACACTTCTTAATTTTTCCTAAAGTTGCCTTTATGATATCAGTAACATTTTTTGCAATTATAGGTAATACCTTTTCAGAAAACGCCATCCTTGCAAGATAATACAATCTAAAATCACAAGCTTGATCTCCACCAGCTAAGAAAAAACTATGATTTATATCTAATAAAAAAATATTTTTATATTCTGTGCAAGCTTCCATAAGAAGATAATTTAACCTTCTTAGTTGATACGCAAAAGAGGTCTTAATTCTTAATCCACAATTACCCACTACCCTATCGTCCATTTCAGCAAATGTAAATTGTATTATATTAGTTTTAAGCCTTTTGTTTATCAAATCCCAATAATTAGATATCCTAGTATATACTTTCGTAGCAAACTGATTCCTCTCACTTAGTCCTGTATTACAATATTCATCATATAATTTTTCTGTACACATAACTATTAATATTCCATCTGGATTAAAACAGTACATTTCCGAATTCTGAGACATAATCTGAACATTTATTTGATTATAATCTGTATCTAATACACTTATACCAATATCTTCAATATTACCCTGTCCCTTAATTGCCTTAGCTAAGTGCTGAGTAGAACAATCTCCTAAAATTGCCAATTTGAATTCATTATCATGCTTTACTTTCTCTTTTGCTTTTTTAGAAATCTCTATAAATGTTTTCAAAAAGCCCCCCCCTTTTTTCTCACAGTTAATATACTTATTTATTAATAAAATACTCATCTCCAAATTTAAAATAATAACCTTATTTGATACATATTTCTCTTTATTATGTAGCCTGCCAAAATATTAACTCAATTTATTTATATATTCTGCATTGGTTAAATTATGAATAGTATACTTTTTTTGTCATTTAAGTATAATTTTATCATTCTCTTTTTTTTTGTCAAGTTCTTGTCGTAAATTAGAAAAGTAAGTTTAATTTTTAACTTTTAATAGAAATTAGTCTTTCAAAGTATTTAATATTTCTTCTTAGTATTCAACTAAGAATTGTAGTAAATTAAAAGTGAATGGAAGGATGATTCAAAGCAAGTTTGTACTTTGTATATTACTTGCTTAAATAAATATACCCGAGAAATTTATTACAAATTCTATATCATTATTAATATCTTAGTAGAAAGATAGTTCTTGGGAGGTTTTGAATGAAGACTATGCCACCTAATAGTAGTTATAATGGTTAAACATATAAAATTGTGTATACTAACTTAAATTCATATCAATATTACCTTCCACTTTGTTTATAAAATATATAAACTTAAAAAGAGTCATCAATATAAATTTTCCCAAAAATTTATATTGACAACTCTCTTGACAGACTCAGATTATGATTTCTCATATTCATAAAATAGTATATACTCTTTTAATAGTTTAATTAATCAATTTCACACTTTATCCCTTTATTCATTCTTTTAGTATTTCATCCAATTTTTTATTTAGCCTTTAAGCTAACTAGAACTGAAATTTCTTTAGTACTTTCAATTATAGATCTAACAGCTTTATCATCTTTTATATTTATTGTATATTCCTTATTATTCCATTATGCTCTATAGTATTCCTATACTATTGCAATACTCAATATTTTTTCTTATATATTCTTTTGTTATTTCTGAGCACACTATATTTGTATTTTCCAATTGACTCCTTGTCCACTCATCATCAAAATGATGAGACATATATACATAATTAAAAAAATGGCCTAACGAATTTTTCATCATTATTCCCATATTACTATCCTCTATTTCTATAAATTGGGGTTCATCTACATCTAATATGCTACAAATATTAGTTACTAACTTTTTAACCGGTGTATTTATCTTATTTACCAGATTATAGGTCTTACCTATTGTTGACTCACCCCTTAATGATAGTTCTAACATTGCTTTTACAAAATAATCTACTGGAACTATATTTACAGATGATGATTCATTACAATAAAATTCCTTAATTCTCTTTCTATTAAAAAATTTTATAAATTTATAGATAATATTATTTTCATGAGTTGATCCATCTTCACTACTACTGTTCACAATAGATGGTCTATAAATAGTAATTGGCCATCCTTTACTAATATAACTATCTAATAGTTTTTCACATTCAAATTTAGTTTCTTCATATGTATTAGAAAAACTTTGATTCTTATTTAAATCTATTTCTTTAAAACCCTCAACACAACTACCTGAAATATATGCTGTACTAATATAATTTAGCCTATCAAAATTCTTGTTTTTAATATCCTCAAGTAACTTAAGCATGATAATTGTGCCACCACAATTAATTTGTTTTGCCTCTTCATATGTTAATGAAAACTTTATAGAAGCTGCACAATGATATATTGATGTTATATTTTCACATATATAATTATAATTCTCCTCATTTAATCCTAAATTAATTCCCTTTATGTCACCTTCTAATACTACTATTCTATCTTTCCAATTATCTTCACTATATTCATGTAATCCCTTAGATATCTCTTGTATAACTCTATTTCTTGCGCTATTCTTTCCCTTTGATCTTGCAATAGCATAAATAATATTACTTTCGTCTTTAAGCAATTCTATACACACATTACTTCCCACAAAACCATTAGCACCGGTAACCAAAATTCTATTCATATTTCCTCCTAATATTATTATTCAATCTGTTAACTTATATGAACATTTCTCTTCTCAACCTAAGGAAATACAATAAGTTTACTACAACTAACTTACCCTATTAGGCAAGAAAAGTATAACAATGGACAAAACAAATATAAAATGTCCCCGCTGCCATTCGAGTGAATTATATAAGTTTGGTAGGAATACGTAGGCCTATTTCCCATACAAAAAAGTATCAAATCTTATATAATTTTCAAAGGACGTGAAAATTTATAATTTATTAAGTTATTTTTTCATAACAATTTAACAGATTCTTATCATTTAAATCTATAAACATATATTTAAATTTCTGTATTATTTTAACATATATATCACATTATGTAAATGCATCTCTGAAATTATCTTACCATATACTTACTTACAACCTAAAAAAATATTTATTTTTCTCTTTTTTTCATTAATATCTCCTAATAAAAATAATCCACTATATAAAAGTCTGAGTCCACAAGTTACAGCAATTAATGATATATTTGCTGTACTAGTGGACCCCTTTTCTTGTTCTTAGTTGATCTTTATCCTTCTATTATCTTATCTACAAATCCTCTATCTAGCTTTTTATCTTAAACTATTCCTACAGTTCTTATGACTTTGCTTGTAATTGCAATTCATCAAAATATACCTAGATAAGATTTCATTTTTTATTAAATTAATAAATTTATAAAAATCAATATTAAAATTAATTTTTTGTTCCTCTATAAATAAAAATTAAATAATATAATAAGGCCACCAGCTGATAAAGCAATTATTAATCCTATTATGGTACCAATTATTGAACTTTTTATATGATGATTTGGAGATCTATATTGTTTTACCATATCTTCAGTTCCTAAAATGATCACCTTTTTACTGTGACAAAATACTAAAATATCTAATATAAGTAAATCATAAAGGTTAATAGCCATAAATAATATAAATACGTGAACAAATGCTTCAGTAAATGTCTTTGCTCCAGATATCCAAGCTATTATCGACATAATTATAATTAAAACTAATATTGATATTAACTTTGACTTCATATGTTTAGTTTTATATTTTTTAATTTTATTTTTATATTCAGGTAAGTTTTCTACCCTTTCTCTAATTTCTTTAGGATATGACATTATACAATTTAATGGATTCTTATATAGTTTTGGAACAACCCCTAAAGTAAATACTATACATAAAATAATACATTGAATAATTAATAACATTTTTTTACCCCCAGTTTGAAAATTATAATCTCTATCAATTGATATTTAATACCAATTACTTCATATATTATATGCCTTTGTATATTTTTTATACTTTTCCATTTATTAAACTATTGCTTTTATATCTGAATTTTAAATATCTGTTTATTTGCAATTATAATTGATTATTCATCAAATTTGATTATTTTATTAAATCTTGATATAATTTAGAAACTAATTTTCCTTGGAGTTATGACTTAATCGTTAATAAAAATTTTACAGATTCAAAAGAAAACAAATCTATAACAAAAAAGATCCTTTTAATTCTTATAAAGAAATAAATGTTATTTGTAATTAATGTCTTTTTCATTAACTAGTGCAAAAAAGTAGATAGGTTAATGTGAAAAAACCTATCTACTCTTCTATTTCTCTATTTATTTTAGTTATATTTTTATAAATAATTTTAAATTAACTTCTTCCAGTAAGGGTCTACATGCATCTATACCTAATTTCATCCTGCCTATTTACGACCTTTTTATTTATATAAAATCTAATAATTTTTTTTGATTTTTACGCATTCTAAATTTTATAAATTCCTGTTCATTATCGATTAGAAAGTATATATTATCTTTATTTATCTTTTTCAACGGATATCCATAAGATTCGTAATAACAATGACCTGGATATACTAGTATATTTTCATCTACATAGGTTCTTATTTTATTAAGACTGTTATACATATCTGAAGCGGCTTTAATACTGTTACAAATACCACATCCTTCGATAAAAACAGTGTCTCCTGTAAATAAAGCTTTACTTGTTAAATAACACATACTTCCTTCTGTATGACCTGGTGTCAATAAAGCAATAATTTTAGTTTTACCAACTTCAATAATCTCTTTATCCAAAAGCTTATTTAAATTATGTGAACTAAAATTATATACTTCTATTTCCTTCTCCGACATATATACCTTTGCATTAGTTCTTAAAATCAATTCATTAACTAAATTAACATGATCTATATGAGAATGAGTAAGCAGTATCGTAGTTATTTCACAGCCTATTTCATTTATTTTCTGAATTATTTCACTTAAATTCCAGGCTGGATCAATTATAGCAGCTTCCTTTGTTGCTAAATCTACTATTATATTTACATAATTAATAAATCCAACACACTCTACTCTAATTGTATGAATTTCATTCATCGTCCTCACCTCTTTTATTATCTAAACTAGTTTAATAAATTCAATTTTATTAACATATAAAGGATTTGATTTTAAGTTAAACCATATAATACTTATTTATCCATATAATACCATAATATCATTGTATTTTCTACACCATTTTCCTATTTATTCTACATTTCTATATGACTCTTTATGGTTTAAAACCCATCAATAACTTCGTGTACATTGGGTAGATATTATCATATATACTAATATTAAAGTTCCTCAATATCCTCAAAAAACTTTCTAAGTTCTTTTGCAGCCATTTCTATTTCAAGTCTATCTTGTTTCTCTAAAATCCCCTCAAATATATTAATCTTTTCTGCAATTTCTCTTCTTATATCTCCAAGGCTTTCTTCATATAGTCTTTCTCCCCTTGCAAGAAGTAATTTATTCTCTTCCTTATCCCTAGGCGGAATCTTTAGTTCTTGTAATTCTTTAAATCTCTCCTCTACTTCCTCTTCTGTCATTACACAATCATTCTTCTTAATTACAAGCTTTTTTTGGAATCCTGTTGATATAACTTTAACTTGAACCTCTAACATTGAATTAATATCATAAGTATAGGTTACATCAATTCCTTCATCTCCAGCTTTTCCCTTTGGAACTGGAACCTCTATTTCACCTAAATATATATTATTTCTTGAAAATCTACTTTCCCCTTGAAGTATTTCTACCTTTATAGATGTTTGGTTGTTATGTGCTGTTACAAGTCTTTCAGTTCTACTTGCAGGAATGACAGTATTTCTTTCAATAATTGGACAGAAGTGTCCTCCTTCTTTCCTTCCATTAAAAGAATCTCTAACTACATCTGTTCCTAATGTATAGGGACAAACATCTGTTAATATAGTTTCTTTTATAAATTCATTCCTCTCCTTCATAGCTCCTTGAATAGAGGCTCCTAAAGCAACAACCTCATCTGGATTTATACTTATACTCGGCAGTCTTCCAAATAGTTTTGCAACAAAGTTTCTTACAATCTTAAGTTTTGTTCCCCCTCCAACTAAAATTATTTCATCAATTTCTCTGATTTTAATCTTAGCATCTCTAAGGGCTCCTTCTATTGGTCTTCTTAATTTTTCAAGTAAAAGTTGACATCCTCTTTCATACTCATCTAAAGTAAGTTCATATTCTATAATCTCATCATTTATCTTACAAGTCATTTTAGATATATTGCTATTTGTAAATCCCATCTTACAAAGTTCTGCTTGCTTTTTTAAATGTGCTATTGTTTTAATATCTAGATCATTTATATCTAGATTTTTCTCTCTTAAAAATAAACTACATATTATTTCTGTAAAATCTTCTCCACCTAGAAAATTATCACCACCAACAGCCCTAACTTCCATTATGTTTCTATAAAGTTCTAAAATAGATACATCAAAGGTTCCACCTCCCAAGTCAAAAACTATAAACTTAGTATTTAACTTTTTAAGATTAAGTCCATAGGCTATTGCCGCTGCAGTTGGTTCACTTACAATCCTCTCAATATTAAGACCTGCAAGCTGTCCTGCAATCTTTGTTGCCTTTCTTTGATAATCATTAAAATAAGCTGGAACACTAACTACAGCTTCAGTTATTTCTTCTCCTAAAAACTTCTCTGCATCTTCCTTTAAAGAAGCTATTATCATAGATGATAAATCCTCAGGTTTGTACTCTTTACCTGAAAGCATATAGGTTTTCTTGCTTCCCATACTTCTTTTAAATAGATTTGCAGAAGATTCAGGGTGGGTTATCATTCTCTCCTTTGCAATCTTACCTACATAAACATGTCCATCTTCATCAATACTTATAGCTGATGGTGTTAAGTTTTCTCCTAATCTATTTGGAATAATTTTAGCTCCATCTTCCGTAAAATATGCCACTAAACTATTAGTTGTACCCAGGTCTATTCCTATAATCATACCCTTTCCCCCTAGTTTTATTTCATCTTTTTCTTTAGCATTCTAATGGCTCTCACTACATCTATATCCTCTTCACCCTTAAAGGTATTTGCGGATTCAAAGGTCTTTAGTGCTTCTATGTAGTCACCTTCTAACACCAAATTATTTCCCAATGTCCAATAGGCTTCAAAACACTCTTCATGAGGGCAATCCTCACAATCCTTACCTAAAGTTATAGCCCTATTTAAATACTTATTTCCATTATCAACATTACCTAAACCACATAAACAACGACCAATATAATTATTTGTACATGCATCATCTTCTCCAGACTTTTTATATACATCTAAAGCTCTTCTAAAATACTTCTTAGCTCTCCATGACTTACCAAGAAGTTTTAATATCTCCCCCATCTTCATTAAGCATGTAGTATCCTCAGGCGATACCTTAATTTGTTTTTCCATATAGAAAATAGCCTTTTTTGAATCTCCAAGGTAAGCATATACATCAGCTAATCTTTCATATGCAGACTTATGGCTTTCATGGAATTTAATAGCTTTAGAATATGCCTCAATAGATTTCTCATACATATCAAGTAGCTCAAAGCATTCGCCCATCTCTACAAGGTGATTTGCTTTCTCTTCATCATTTATAATAAAATCTTCTGAATAAATTATTTTATTATAGGTCCTTATAGCTTCTTCATATCTCTTTTCTTTATAAAATAGTTTTCCAAGGCTAGAATATAGACTAGCTTCATTATAATCCTTAAGATTTTTCTCAATAACTTCTACTGCTCTCTCCCTATTATCTAATCTTTCATAGCATCTAACAATATTTTCAACACAATCGCTAAATTCATTTTCTGAATCATAATCAATAGCTTGTTCATAATACCTAATTGCTTCTTCATACTCATGTCTGTTCTGATATAATACTGCAATATTATTTAAAGCATACTTATTATCTGGTTCAATCTCTAATGCCTTCTCATAACTTAATTTTGCTTCTTCAAAGTCATCCTTATCTGCAAGTATAATTCCCTTTTCAATGTAGTAATAAGAACTAGGTGCTACCTCAAGCTGCATATCTAAATATTTAAGTCCTTGGGTAATATTATCTTGTTCCCTATAGATTCCATAAATAGAACCATTAGCAAAATCACTTTGAGGATCAATTCTTTTTATCTCTTGGAAAGTTTCAATAGCCTCATCATATTTCTTTAATTTTGTTAGTAATTTCCCCTTACACCTTAAAGAATATATTGAATCCTCATCTATTAAAGCCATGTCATCATATATCTTCAAAGCCTTATTAAACTCATTCATATTTTGATATACATATGCTTTAAAATAGAAATAATCATATATCTCATCATTAAACTTTATAGCCTCTTCAATATAATTTATCCCATTAAGGTAGTCCCCAGTATCACTATAAGCAATAGCCATCTGATAATTTATCTCAGCAATTATTTCTTTATCTAAAATTTCACCCTTACTTGCTCTTTCTAATTCATTCATACAATTCAATTTAGCTTCATCATATTTATTTGCACCAATTAAAGCTTTTATTTTATATATAGAAATCCTATCATCATTAAATCCTATACTCTCTACCTTTTTAATTACGTCAAAAGCTGAGTCGTAATCCTCATATTTAATGTATAACTCTAATTGCATTATATATGGCTCAATAATATAAGGATAAACAGATAGTGCCTTATAAGTATCATCTAGGGCTTCTCTGTCAAACCTAATTTTCATGTACGCCTTTGCCCTATTTATATACCCCTCTGTTTGATAATCATTAATTTCTAAGCTTCTTTCACTAAGGCTTATACTTTCATTATATTTCTTAAGATTATATTGTATTTCAGCCATTGAATTTAAATAAATAGTACTTTCTCCCACAAGGTGAATTGTTTTTTCATAATAATTTAGCGCCTCATTAAATTTTTCTAATTTACTTAAGGCTCTTGCTTTTTGAGAATATATATAAGAAAGTAAGTCATCGCCTTTTTCCGTTACAACCCCTTCCCATTTGTCATAATCACCATAAGACTTCTCATAATTCCCAGTTACATAATTTAACCTACCACTTAAATCTAAATACTGTTGATAATTTTTATTTTCTTCCTGAACTTCAATTTTTTCTAATACTTTTAGTCCTTTATCAGCATCACCATGTTCACATAGAGTCCAGGCTAATTTAAATTTAATATCATCATCATTACAATTTTCTTCAAGCTTTTCTTCATAGTAATTAACTAAAAGCTCATTTGTTTCATATATCTTTCCTCTTATATAATCATCATAAGAATCTCTTTCTATAAGCTTTATATAAATCCCCTTAGCTTCTTCAAGGCTTTTAAGCTCCTTTAAGCAATCCCCTTTACCTGATAAAGCATTAAAATGATTCGGATCAATTTCAAGCTCCTTTTCATAATACTTTAAAGCTTCTTCATAGTTTTCTTCAATCCAATAGACCTCTGCCATAACTGAAAGTACTTCAAGCTCCTTTGGATAATCCTTAAGTATCCCTGCAATTAGTAATTTAGCTTTCTCTGTTTCTCTATGACAAAGAAGAACTCTTCCTTCAAGAGCTGAGAAATAGGGATGTTCAATATTTAAAGCTTTAAGTTCCTTTAATTCTTCATCTATGTTTTCTGTTTCTCCACTAAAAATTTGCCTTCTCACTTTATTGAATAAATAAATAGACCTATCATAATCCTTACCATCCTCTATTTTAAATAAGTTGTAATTTAAAATTTCATCATAATCTATTTTACTAATTACAAAATCAATAAAATCTGATGGAAAACTTCCTGATAGCTCTTTTTTTCTTTCTTTAATATCAAAGATACCATTTATTAAAATCCAAACATTATGAGTTAAATAATACTTGTCCATAAGAAAAGTTAATAACTCTGTTAATGCTTCATTTTTTGTATCAATACAGTAGCATACATCCTCTTCAAATAATTCTTTCCAAAGGTCTTCATCAAGTCTTAATGAAAAATTATTATAAATTCTTTTTACATCTTTCATCCAAATTCCAACTTCAGAATTATCTTCTGCTTCTTCCTCTTCGTCACAGGCTTTTATCAGTTCTTCATAGGCTTCCCTAAGTTCCTTAAAACCTTCTGGATCCTCTTCAGGATGAACTGTATTTAATTTTTCATAATATGCTTCTTTAATTGCCTCTTTATCCTTTGTTTCTTCAATACCCAAAACATACCATCTATTCATTGTGACCTCCATAAATTTTATATCTATATTATATCATCTTATAACATTTTTTACTTATTTTTACTATTAGATTTTTGCCATAGATAAAAAAAACAGGTAATGCTTAATCACTACCTGCTTCTGTTATATTATTTTTTATTTCTAAATATCCTAAACAAATGAATTTCTGTACAAACAATGCTTATTATTGCAACAATTGTATAATAGGTTTCTTTTCAATTCTTTTATAGAAAATAATGAAAAGAGCTATGCACTAATTCCTAAGTACATAGTTCTTTCACTTATTCTCTCTATTCTAGTATTTCGCCATTGCTTTTAATGACTTCTTTATACCAATTAAAACTCTTCTTTTTTCTTCTCTCTAAGGTTCCATTTCCATTATCATCTTTATCTACATAGATAAATCCATAACGTTTTTTCATTTCTCCTGTAGATGCACTTACTAAGTCAATTGGCCCCCATGCTGTATAACCTATAAGATCAACACCATCATTTACAGCCTCTTTCATAGCATTTATATGTTCTCTTAAATAATCAATTCTATAATCATCCTTTATTGATCCATCTTCCTCAAGAACATCTACTGCTCCAAGGCCATTTTCAACAATAAATATAGGAACTTCATATCTATCATATAATGTATTTAAGGAATATCTTAATCCTTCTGGGTCAATTTGCCATCCCCATTCTGAAGCTTTAAGATAAGGGTTCTTAACCATTTTAAATATATTACCCTCTGCTTTTTCAAGTTTTTCAGCATCAGTACTTGCTACCCTACTCATATAGTAGCTCATTCCAACAAAATCTACAGTATTTTCTTTTAGTATCTTCTCATCTTCTTCGGATATGTTTATTGAAATATTGTTTTCTCTAAAGAATCTCTTTTGATACCCTGGATACTTTCCTCTAACTTGAACATCAGAAAAGAATAAAGTTCTTCTATCCTTATCTAAAGCGTCCAATGCATCAAGTGGATTACAAGTCATAGGATATACACAACCATAATTGATCATACAGCCTATTTTTCCATCTTCTATAATTTCATGACAAGCTTTAACAGCTAAAGCACTTGCAACAAGCTGATTATGTGCTGCTTCATAGCTTAATTGTCTTGGATTTTCACCTTCTTTAGGAATAATACCACCACAAGTAAATCTCATTACTGTAATACTGTTTATTTCATTAAAAGTCATCCAATACTTTACCTTATCCTTATATCTTGCAAAGACAGCTCTTGCATACCTTTCAAAGAAGGATATAACTTTTCTATTTGTAAAACCACCATAATTACTAGATAAACCTAGTGGCATTTCATAGTGAGATAAGGTCACAACTGGCTCTATTCCATTTTCTATTAATTCATCAAATACCTTATCATAGAACTCTAACCCCTCTTCATTTGGAATTTCTTCATCTCCATTAGGAAATATTCTGCTCCAAGCTATAGATAGTCTTAAACATTTAAATCCTAATTCCTTAAACAGCTTTATATCTTCTTTATATCTATGATAAAAATCAATTCCTGTATGAGATGGGTAATCCCCCTCTGGTGGTATAACTGGTGCACTCATCATTCCTCTTGGAAGTACATCCGCTGTAGATAAACCTTTTCCACCTTCTAGGTAAGCTCCTTCAACTTGGTTAGCTGATATTGCGCCTCCCCATAAGAAGTTTTCTTTAAAACCTAAAGCCATAATATCACTCCTCTTTTATCATTAATATAATTTGTTCAGCTAGGTCCTTTGCAAGCATTGCATTCATTAAATGATCTTGAGAATGCACTAGTAATAGACTAAACTCACATGGGTTCCCTTGCATCTCCCCTTGAAGTAATTCAGTTTGAATTCTATGAGCTTCAAGTAAATTTTTCTTTGCCTCATTAAGTAATTCTAAACCCTTTTCCTTACTTTCTTCTCTTGCTACCTTCAATGCTGTAATAATTGAACTTCTAGCATCTCCAGCATACATGATTATATTCATTGCACTATTTAAAGTTCTTTCGTCCATACTATTCCTCCAACTTAAATCTTTTCCCTGGTGTAATGTATTTTAGTAATTCTAAGTGAGAACTGCATATAGTAGCTATTACATTTCTTCTATTATCTAATGCAATGTCTGTACAGGCTACAAGTACTTCCCCTTTATAATTAAAATAATTATTGTTGTTAATTAATACAGTTCCTTTTGGAACAGTTCTTTCTGCCTTAGTCGTTGACTCTATTTCCTTATCCTTTAGTTCTTTTCTTCCCATTGTATGTCTTATTGCTGAATCACTAGGATCCCACCTATTTTGAAGAACCTTATTAATTACTGACTTTTCTACCTCTGTAACTTCTTCTAATGTGACTTTTAGTGATATTATATTTTCATCTAGCTTTGCAAGAACCTCTAACTCTTCATCTGTTGCAAAAGCGTTGCCTATTATCACATCATCTAGCCCTAATGCAAATAATTCTTGTGCTTGTACTGAAATATCAATTCCTCTATGTTTTTCTAAGGTACACAAGCCATCATTAGCTAACCATGGCCCTAAAATCCCTCCATTAGTTGCATTTACAAAGGCTGCTGTATGTAAACCTAAAGATTTATGCCTACTATGACAATCTTTAAAATACTCTAATCCTAGTCCTGTATCTTTTTCAGGATAAAAGTTATGACAAGTCACAAGCTTCCCCTTCTTACATCCTATATCTAAAATATTGTTAACATATCCACTATCAAAGGAGCCATTTATTTCAATATCTAAATCAAATTTATTAAATGTAATCATTGATTCATAAAAACCATTAAACATTCCATCTAATCTAAGTCCAGTTGCTCCTAAATCCTTAAAGAATTTTAGATCCATAGGATTTATATCAATTATTTTAAGAACTTCAGGATTTATATCAATAAATACCTTCATTCCTAAATCCCTTGAAAGGGTTAATAATTCTCTATACTTTTCAACCTGATTTAATGCTTTTTCTTTTTCACTATCTAACTCAAGCATTGAAGTAAAAATTCTACTATAACCTAACTTAGCTGCTTTTTCTATATAAGCTCTATTTTCTTCAATACTACTATTTAATGGATATATACTAATTCCTATTCCCATATGAACTCCTTTCTCATATATATTGTTATTTACCTAATAACTCTCTTTCTTCATTTCTTTCTATTAATTTAATAAATGGAATATATAGTAATGCAACTATTGCAATATTTACTATTGATAATGCTGCTCCAGTCCAGTGCATACCTGTCGCTAAAAATCCATTTAATATTGGAGGTGTTGTCCATGGAACTGATGCTACAACTGGGTGAACAAATTGAAACTTAATCGCTAAAAATGAAATTGCACTAATTATTGATGGCCCTATAACAAATGGTATAAATAAGTATGGATTTAAAACTATTGGGAATCCAAATATTATTGGTTCATTTATATTAAATACTCCAGTTGGACCTGCAAGTGATAATAATACCTTATGTCTCTTTCTATTAGTAATAAACATAGCTACTATTAAAGCTATTGTACATGATCCTCCGCCCATATTAACAAATGAAGATATGAATTGATATGTTAATACGTTATATTGAGACCAATCAGTAATCCCCTGGGCATACATTTCAATATTTGCCATTCCAAGCGGTGCTAAAACTGCTGCAAGTATTGGCCCCATTATGTTTGAACCATGTATTCCAAAGAACCATAATATTGATACAACAAGTGGTGCAAGTATTGCTGTTATTAAATTATCACTAAATCCTTGAAGTGGTTTTGTTATAGCCATCGTAATTAATTCATTAAATGATTTTCCACCTGCAAATCTCATTATTAAATAAGATATTGTTGCAAATATAATTATTGTTAACATTGTTGGTATTAATTTCGAGAATGAATCACTAACTGCTGTTGGTACTACATCTGGCATTTTTATCTTAAATGCTTTAACTTTTGATAACCTATGAAGTATTTCTACTGATAAAAGAGCTATTATCATACAGCTAAATAGTGAATCTGCACTAAAGTTTGTGTATTTTATAAATCCAAAAGCTTTAATTGGTGCTTCTTGTCCATTTGGAACTTGTGCCATCCATGGAATTAATACAAAATATGAAGCTAATGCAACACATAAACCATCAAGTCCACTGTGACCATAGTTTTTCCAAAGTGATTGTCCAACTGTTGCACAAACAAATAGTCCATACATAGCAAGACATCCCCACCAAATATTTTGAGTTATATTCCAAATAACTTGTCCTGATTCAGTATTTTGGATAAAGTTTTGATATGATTCCAATTGTAAGTTTTGAACTAATGTAGCCATTGAAGCAAGTATAATAATTCCTACTAAACTCACCATACCAGCTGATATTGCTTTAATATGTACTTGATTACCGATTTTATTTGCTACTGGCATTATCTTTCTTTCCATATAGTCCATAATTTTTTTCATTATTAGTTACCTCCCTACTGAGTTTAAATCTAAAGCTAATTCTAAAACTGCCTTTCCATTCATCATTCCATATAATTGAATTGGAACAACTTCTACTGGAATATTTTTAGGAGCAGCTATTGCTCTAACTTCATCAATCATAAACCTTACTTGAGGTCCAAGTAATATCACGTCACATTCATCTAAATGCTCAGATATTGCTGCCTCTGGAATAGCTTTTATTGATACTTCAATATTTCTAATTTCTGCTGATTCCTTCATTTTATTTACTAACAATGATGTTGACATTCCTGCTGCACATGCTAAGATAATTTTTGTCATATATATCTCTCCTATCATAAATATTTTTTCTCTCATCTTTATCTAAAGCAACTTCCGTGCCAACTTTAAAAACTTCAAAAAAGGAGGGTTTTCCCTCCTTTTTTATACACTATTTTATCTTTTAAGTTATACACTAATATTAAACTTATACACCATAAAAAAATTCTCACTATAGCTTATACAGTATAGTTAATATGTAGCATAACTCATCTAATTTAAAATCAACCTTTAAATTATCTTCTATATTCTTAAGAGCATATTTAATTTGTTTTATCTCCTTTGCATAGTAAATCAATAAATATTCCTTATTTTTATGCTCCTTACATTTTTTATTTAATACTAAATTCTCTGCTGTTGCCAATAAGTGAAATACTATGGCTATTAATCTATCCTTATCAAATTGATAGCTTAATTCACTCTCTATCCATTTCTTAAATATTTGAAAATCTCTCTTAAAGTCCTCTATATCTAATCCCTTAACTTTATTCCTTAGTTTATTAAATACCTGTTCACTTACATCATTTAAATCCTCATCCTCTTCAACCTTTTTCTCTACTACAAATCTTTTTATCATCTTCTCAATATCACTATACTTATTTAACATAATTAAATCAGCTATAGATATAAAAGGTACCCCGTATACCATTGGATCAATACTTCCTACAACAGCTATTATATTTTTATCCTTACTTAACTTTCCTATAATATTACTAATGTTTTCATGACTGCTAATTGCAGCCGTAACTATTTCTGTATTTGTTCCTGAAAGATTTATATTATCTTCTATTAAATTTTTAATTTTTTGAGCACTTCCCTCACCTGTAGTACAAGCAGCAATGATTATATTTTCTTTTTTTGTATTAGATACATCTTTATATCTATTACCCATTAATGTCATTTTTTGATTATTTAAAATGGAGTCGTAAATAACATCAATATCCCTTTCAAATTCTGCATGCCTTGCCACCTCTAAAGCTGTTATAGTTGTCACACAATCTATTACTTTTATCTTAATTAAAAGTTCTTCAGCAATTAAGTCCCCAAACATAATTAATGAACCCATATCCACTAACAATAAAACTCCAGCTTCATTACTATTTTCTCTTACTAATTCTTTTAGCTCTTCATAACAAGTTCTCGAATCCTTGTTAAGCTCCATATCATAAGCTTTAACAGTATCTATTCCTAATAGGGAATTTACTGTCTCAGCCATAGATGATGCAGTACTTCTTCCATGCATACTAATTATTACATTAGGCAACTGATTCTTAAGATTACTTTCAATTGCATCTATACATAAGAACATTGCTATAAATGCTACCTCATCAAGAGGTACTCTAACATCTAATTCTCCTTCTATCCCTTTTATGAAATTCCTAACTAGTTCAAATTCCCTATGATGATTTTCTATTACA
This sequence comes from Clostridium zhoujianii, assembly GCF_051590805.1. Lineage (NCBI taxonomy): Bacteria > Bacillati > Bacillota > Clostridia > Eubacteriales > Clostridiaceae > Clostridium > Clostridium zhoujianii. Next base: position 396,331 of record NZ_JBPUTF010000001.1, on the reverse strand, counting down.
TTAAGAATGTTATTATTTACTATAGTTTTATTTTCACTTAGCCTTTTTAAACTTGAATCAAAGTGTATGCAAAGCCCATAAAAAACTTTTTTAGAAAACTTTTTACATAGTTCTTTTTCTGCTAAGGCTAATAATGTCTCCATATACCTAATACTCTTTTTACTAACTACTTTTTCAAGTTCAATATTATTATTTACCTCTTCTATATAATTTTTAAATTGTCCATTAATCTCAAATCTAATTATTGTATCAATATCATCCTGATTATCATACCTACTACTTAAGTCCTTTAATCTCTTTTCTATCCTGTCATAAAAAGACTCATACTTAACCTTATTTTTAGATGGACTTATCCGTCCTTCCCCATCACCAGTGAAAATTAAAAAATTACTTTTTCCAAGTATAGCTTCTATATCACTATCGAAATCCTTTTCATAGATTCCATACTTTCTTATATGATCTGGAAGATGTATTACCTCAATCTCAACCTTATCTCTATTTAAATGAATAGTATCTAAAAATGCATTAGCACATATTAGCTTAATATCACTTTTAAGTTGACCTATATTACCTAAACACTCATAATTTAAAAGATTTTTTATAACACTTATATTTACTACAATTTCTTTTTTTATTCTGCTTGCCTCTTCCTCAATAAAAGCTTGTCCTATTTTAAATCTCTCCTTCTTACTTCTCTCTTTTAAAGAAGGTATCTTTATAGACATAGGAATTCTTCTTGTAAATGTGTCTAATAAGGAATCCTCTTTTCTTGCTGTAGTAGCACAGATAATAAGCAGATCTACATGCTTTCTTTCAGTTGAGCCAATAGGAGAAAAAATACCTTTATCCATTAAATAAAACAAGGTTTCTTGTCCCTCTGGAGGTAACCTATGTACCTCATCTAAAAATAATATTCCCTTATCTGCTGATTCTACAAGACCTGGATGATCCTTATTAGCTCCAGTAAAGGCCCCCTTAACATATCCGAAAAGTTGGGATAGTAGAAGCTGAGGATTATTACTATAATCAGCACAATTTAAAGTAACAAATGGAGCATCTTCACTTAACAACCCTTTCTCTATTGCATATTCATACATTTTCTCTGCAAACATGGTCTTTCCAACTCCTGTTGGTCCAAGTAATAGAGTATGAAGCCCTCTTGGTGGATAACTAATAGCTGCCTTTGCTTGCTTTATTGATTTCTTTAAACTTCCCTCAACTCCAATAAACTTATTGAATGCATCTACTTTTTCTTCATTAATTATATCTTGATCTTCTTCAATACATTTATAAACAACAGGTCTTCCCTCATCTTTTCTTATTAACCCATCCCTTACAAGCCTATTTAGCTCACTACTTGCATTTGTTCTTTTTATTCCTATCTCCTCTGCTACATCCTTTGTTGTTACACCTACTCTTTGATTATTCTTTTTTTGACTTCTAGTTCTGTTTAATATAAAGTTATATATTTCTTCATACCTATTATCCTTAGTCATGTTATTCTCCTTTGAATAAGCTTATAATCTCTATGGCTTTATTAAGAATTTCCTCCCCCCTACATAACCCATAGTCCATACTATCTATTATCCCAACGGGTATATTCTTATCCTTTAATACCTTTTTAACATTTTCTAATTTATATCTTATCTGAGGTCCTAGTAATATTAAGTCACAATCTCTACTACTCTCCAGAAATTCTTCTATTCCCTCTGCCGATATCTTAATATCTCTATTACCTACTGCCATTTTTACCGACTCTACAACTATGTTACTTGATGCTCCTGTTGCACATAAAATTAATATTTTCATGATCTCTCCTATCTATAATAATTCTTAATATGTATACGATTAAATATTTTTGAAAAATTTGCCTCATATTTCTATTTCAATATACCAGATTACTCGATATATATCAATTTTTAGGAAAATTCAGTATCTCCTCCTCTGATACTGGTATATTTGATGATACACATAACTTCAAATGAATAATATTATAAATATATATAATTGGGAGGATATAAACTATGAGAAAAACTATCTTTAATTTTCTTAATAAAATAATATCACCGAGTAAAAAAATAAAAATTATTAAAACAAAATCAAGACAGTTCCCTTACAACATAGAGATTATATCTGAAAATTTAACTGTTCCTTGGGCTCTAGATATAAGCGATGAAGGAAAAATATATTTTACTGAAAGATCTGGCTCAATTAGAGTTATTGAAAATGGGTTACTTAATCCAAAACCACTTATTACATTTAAGTTTCCCTTTGTAAGTGAAAATGAAGGAGGCTTGATGGGGCTTGCATTAGATCCAAAATTCTCACAAACTCATTATATATACCTTATGCATTCATTTAGAGAAAATAATATTCTATACAATAAAGTAGTAAGATTAATTGAAAAGAACAACATGGCAACTATTGATAAAATTCTTTTAGACAAGATTCCTGGTAGTCAATTTCATAACGGTGGAAGAATAAAGATAGGACCGGATAAAAAATTATATATAACAACAGGTGATGCAGAAAATCCCTCATTATCACAAGACATATCAACCTTGGCCGGAAAAATACTTAGAATAGAACTTAATGGAGATATTCCTATGGATAATCCATTTACTAATTCTCCTGTTTATAGTTTAGGTCATAGGAATCCACAAGGTCTAGCCTGGAATCCTAGAAATATACTGTACTCATCAGAGCATGGTCAATCAGCTCATGATGAAATAAATATAATAATTCCAGGAGGAAACTATGGATGGCCTCTTGTTCAAGGTGATGAAACTTCTACAGAAATAACAATTCAAAAACATTTAGTTCACAGCAAGGAAATCACATGGGCTCCATCTGGTATAGCTTTTATAAATGTAGGCCCATGGAAAGATAACTTGCTTGTTGCTACACTTCGAGGGCAGCAACTCCTTTTAATATCCCTAAATAATGAAGGTACAGCAATACAAAATATAGAGGCATTATTAAAAGGTGAGTATGGACGCTTACGTGAGGTAGTTCAAGGAAAAGATGGTTCTATTTATATCACAACCAGTAATAGGGATGGTCGAGGAAATCCCTCTATATCTGATGATAGAATAATTCGTCTTGTCCTAAAATAAATGTAAATAATTCTATAAAAAAATGAAGGTGATATCTAGTAACCACCTTCATTTTTAAGTTATATTATATAACTTTTAAATTTTCTCTCTTTCCCTATCCTATATAAATAAATTTAAATTAGAATCCTCTGTTGCTCCAAGATATGATGCAACTCCACCAATCTCTACTCCATCTATAAACTCTTCCTTTTTGATTCCCATTAAATCCATACTCATTGAACAAGCAACTACATTTACACCCATTTCTATTGCATTTGCAATTAATACTTCCAATGAATCCACGTTATTGTCCTTCATAATCTTTTTAATCATTGCAGATCCCATACCCATCATATTCATTTGTGATAATGGTAATTTTCCTGGATGTGCTGGAAGCATTACATCAAACATCTTTTCCATTGGTTTCTTTTCAACAGTTGGCTTGTCTGCTCTCTTTAATATATTAAGTCCCCAGAAAGTAAAGAACATAGTTACCTTTTTACCCATTGATGCAGCACCTGTTGCTATTATAAATGAGGCTATTGCCTTATCTAAATCCCCACTAAATACTACAAGAGTTGCTCCATCCTTTGATATTGAACAGGATAGTTCCTTCATTTCTGCAGTACCTTTTTTAATATAGGCTACAAAATTCTTTTTATCATCTGTTTCTGTTTTTATTAAAGCATTACCTGTCTTATCGCACCATGAACTAATATCCTTCTTAAATCCTGGATCACTAGCTATTACTTTTAAGATTTCCCCTTCTTCCATCTTGTTTGTTTCATCAAATACTCTTTTGATTGGCCCTGGACATTGTAATCCACAGGCATTTACTGTAACCTTTGCATTTATTTCTGTAGTATCTAAATTCTCTTCTAAAGCCATTGTTGCAACTTCCTCCTTTACTTCCTTATGAATAATATTCTTTATTGATTCTTCTGATCTTTTTACTGATAAATAAGTTTTAACTCCACCATCAATATCATAGCAATCATATCCATGCTGACTTAACATTCTACAAGCTAAGTACCCTCTTAATCCTACTTGGCAAGTTACATATATTTTTTTATTCTTTGGTAATTCACCTAATCTATTTCTTAATTCTCCAAGGGGAATATTAATTGAATTTTCAAGCTTACCTGTCATTAACTCCATTTCTTCTCTTACATCTAAGATAATAGAATCATCTAAGTTTATATTATCAACCTCATACCATTGAATTGTGTTAACTAAGCCCTCCATAATATTTGAAGCATAATATCCAAGCATATTAACTGGATCCTTTGCTGAATTATATGGTGGTGCATAGCATGGCTCTACATCTTGTAAATCATAAACCTTTAATCCGGCTTTAATAGCTGTAGCTATCATATCGATTCTTTTTTCAACTCCATCCATTCCAACACCTTGAGCTCCATAAATATCACCTGTTGTAGGATTAAATAACATTTTATATCCTATTGGAAATGCTCCTGGATAATATCCTGCATGTGAAGATGGATGTATGTGAATTGCCTTATATTCAAGACCTAATCTTTTTAATGTCTTTTCATTATTCCCTGTTGATGCAACTGTATAATCAAATACCTTAGCTACAGATGAACCTAAAGTTCCTTTATATGAAGTCTTCTTACCTGCAATATTATCTGCTACTAATCTACCTTGTCTATTAGCTGGCCAAGCAAGTGGAATCATAGTTGGCTTTTTATTTACAAAATCCATAATTTCAACAGCGTCACCTAAGGCATAAATGTTAGAATCTGAAGTTAACATATATTTATCAACAACAATAGCTCCTCTTTCATTTAGCTTTAAATTAGCTTCTCTTGCTATAGTGGTTTCTGGTCTAACACCTATTGATAAAATTATCATATCAGCATCAATTTCTCTACCACTACTTAAAAGAACTTTTCTTCCATCATTCTTAAATTCCTTAACTCCGTCATTTAAAATTAGATTTACATTCTTCTCAATTAAATGACTATGAATCATACTTACCATTTCAATATCTAAAGGTGCCATAACTTGGTCACTTGCCTCAACTAAGGTAACATTAATTCCTCTTTCATGAAGATTTTCTGCCATTTCAAGACCTATAAATCCTCCACCAATAACAACTGCATTTTTAGGCTTATTGTTATCTACAAATCCCTTTATTCTATCAGTATCTGGAATATTTCTTAGTGTAAATAAATTATTGCAACTATCTATTCCTGATATAGGTGGTTTTATTGGATTAGCTCCTGGAGAAAGTACTAAGGTATCATAGCTTTCTTCATAAACTTCACCACTTTTATGATTTTTTACTGTAACTTTTTTCTCTTCTTTATTTATTCCAATAACTTCACTTAAATTTCTAATATCTAAATTAAACTTTTTGCTCATACCCTCAACTGTTTGAACAAGCAATGCATCTCTTTCTGTAATTACTTCACCAATATAATAAGGTAGTCCACAATTTGCAAAGGATATGTACTCACCCTTTTCAAATAGAATTATTTCTGCCTCTTCATCAAGTCTTCTAAGTCTAGCTGCTGTTGAAGCTCCGCCAGCTACTCCCCCAACTATTAATACTTTTTTCTTCATATATAAATCTCCTTTTAAATCACTTATTTCTTTAAATGTTAAGATTTTAACATTGTTATAATACTCTATTTTGAAAATTTTTTCAGTGACTTAGTCACAGAACTATGTTAAATAGTGATTTAAATTAAATATTTTTTGATATAAAAAGAGAAGCTATTACAAATAATAATTGTGCAATAGCTTCTCATTTTTAATTTTTTATCTAGAATTAGCAATGAAGTTTCATATTCTCAATTTCAATAGATTGTCCTGTAGTTGAATTTGTGTAAATCTCTATTTTGTATGACTGATCTTCCACAAATTCTATAAATTGAGATGAAGATAATTCAACTTCTATAGCCCCTGCTTTTACAAATCCTTGATTCTCAAATACTGATAAAATCATATCGAAATCTGCTTTATTGAACCTTCCTTTTATAATTATTTTATTAATTCCATCAATTCCGTTATCTCTTGAATTTGGAACCATATATTGCTTCATAAAATCCCTTGATTTTTCATCCTTCATTTCTTGGAATCCAATTTGGAATGGAGCACCTTCAAAAAATGGAATATAAGAATTTCTCCAGGGCATTCTTCTAGTGAATAAATTGAAGAACCACTTGAACTCTAACCATTCTGGCTTACTTATTGGTATATTTTTTTCTGTTAGTAATTTATAAATAGCATCTATATCTTCCACATCTAACATTAAGCAAATCATTCCCCTATGGCCTTCATTGTACTTCTTTGTCCATTCTCTTATCCAGCCTCCACCATTTTCCTTTATGATACGTACCATTTCAAAATATTCATTACCTATCCATAAATTTGATACTTTAAAGCCCTTTGTTCCTTTTCCCCATTTCGGCTCATAAGGAAGTTTGGCATTTCTAATATAATCTATAATACCTTTATCTTTTTGATATTTTTCATCAACATTTACAACAAAATGATCTAATTTCATATTACCTCCAATAGATGAATTCACATTTAAATCTTCACCCTCATTTTATGAAAATCTACGTATCATTAACTCTTCTGTAATTGACTCTTTCAATTATAACCCCCATAATCCTTATTTTATATCTTTAGTTAAATTATAACATATAATTCTCTCCAGCTATCAATATCTCTTAGTGCCTATATAAATTCCTATTACCTATTCACCACGAAATTATTTTTCTAAATTTCTGCAATCCTTCCCCCAGAAGCATATATCCTCTATGAAAACTGAAAAAGGAGGTAAACACATATGGCTGTTAACAAAATTGTAAGCTCATCTTCTCTAGTAATGGAGATAGAATCAGGTCAAGACAAGGATGGTAATGCAACTTACAAGAAGAAAACATTTAGCGGTGTTAAGACTAATGCTGCAATAGAAGATGTCTATGCTGTTGCTGATGCAATAACTAAAGTATTAGCAAATGACACTAGAGACTTCTTCTTAAATGAAAGCTCTAAGATCCAAGCTTAAGACTGAGTCTTAGCTAAAGTCTAAAGAAAGGAGGATTACCTAATGGAATATATTTTAACAATGACTTTTCTCTGTGCTTCAGGGGATAAATCTACTATCTCTGTTGATGGTGTTACTTCAACTTTATCTAATGTTGAAGTAAGATCTCTTATGGATACAATAATTGAAAAGAACATATTCATCACAAAGAATGGTTCTTTCATTGAAAAGTTTTCTGCTAATATCACTCAAAGACAAACTACTAACCTTGAAGTTAAGTAGTAATTAAAAAGGAAGCTTATCCAAATTATATGGATAAGCTTCTTTTTTTATTTAACATCTAAAATTTTATCTATTAGGAACATAATTTATCTATTATAAAGTAATTATTCGGTCACAAGCATTTGATACATCTTTGTCATGAGTAACTATTATAATAGTTTTACCACCTTTATTTAATTCTTTTAACAGCTCTAATATTAACCTTACATTAGATTGGTCTAAAGATCCTGTAGGTTCATCTGCTAATACTATTTTACTAGGTTTTAGAATTGCTCTTGCAATGGCTACCCTTTGTTGTTCTCCCCCACTCAATTCATAAATCTTTCTCTCCTCATATCCACATAAACCTACTGATTTTAAGGCACTCTTAATCCTATCAACCTTTTCCTTTTTAGATATCTTAACATATTTAAGTGCTAAATTTAGATTGTACTTTACAGTTTCCTCATCAACTAAAGCAAAATTTTGAAAAAGATAACTTATTTTTTCTCTTATCACTTTATTTGCTTTACTGCTATTGGCTTTTATATTTTCCATACCGTCTATTACTAACTTACCGCTGTTTATATCCTCTAATAGTCCAAGTATATTAAGTATTGTAGATTTTCCTTTTCCGCTTTCACCTGTTATTGCCACAAATTCACCATCATTAATAGATAAAGAAAAGTTTGTTAATATTTTATTATCTCCATAACTCTTGTTAATATTTTCTAATTTTATCATTTCCATATATCACTAGCTCCCTTTAATAACACTGGTAGTTTTTCTTTTATTAACAAGCTTTATAACTATTATAGTTATTAGAAAATCAATAAATATAAAAATAACAGTTAACTTAATTTGAATAGCAAAATCTAAATTTCTCATATAACAATTAACTAAAAAAGCTACCAATGATGTTACTAATATTAATAATAAACACTCTTTATATTTATCAATTGCCTTATAGCCATGAAATTGTCTTATAGCTAGCTGCTTTTTATATTGCTCAAAGTAACAATATATATTTTGAGTTATAATTATTACCATGGCCAATGTCAAGATAATTATTCCCCCTATAATAAATGCCAGCAATTCATATACAGATTTGCTTTCAAAAACAACCCCATCATTTGCTGGTACAACCTTATCCACATATTTTTCTAACCCTAATTCTTTTAACTTTTGATATATATATTTTTCCGAATCAAAGGAAGGATCAACCTTAATTTTAATTGGATTCCCTGTAAATCCTATGGTAATATAATAGTCCGAAGGTACTCCATTTTTTTCTGTAATCACCCTAATTATAGGATCAACAACCATATTCCCATCATTAATATTTACATCAGCTGAATAAGAAAATACTTTTTGATTTGATTTCGTGTATAGAATTTTAATTTTTTGATTTTTAGTGCTTTCTCCTTCTGAATATCCATTCTTAATATTTTCCCATAACTCTATTATACCTTTTTCATCTTCCTTATACTTATCAGGTACTAATAGCACTAAATTATTATCATCCTCAGAAATTTTAACTGGCTCATTATTAATATCATAAACAACATTTTCATTTAAGTAATTAGGGTTCACAGTTACCCAATCTCTTTCATAATCATGCTTTTTATCATTTTTTAACCTTTCCCGTTGACCTGGTGAATATAAATTAAAATCAGCCATGATTGTACCATCTTTATTAAGATTTAAATATAATTGACTTAGCTTCTTTACTGATTCTTCACCTTCAGGTAAATCTTCATTTTTATTATTCATATAAGGTATTATATAATAGTCTTTTGCATCTTCCCAAGCTTCATATTTATTAGTGAAAACATTATTGATTCTTTCATAATTTAGAATTCCTTGATTTATTAAGATAAAGAATAATATTACTAATATATCTTTTAAAACAGAATTAAAAGTTATAATATCTTTTATTGGAATCTTATTTTTAATTATATTTATTATGGTAATATTGTTTAAGTATATAAAAGGTACTGAGGATATAATAAATAGAATAAGAACTTGTATTATGTTACTTTTAAAGAGATTTTTTAAAAAATCTATAAAATATATATTAAATTCTTTAAATAAAAATATACTCATAATAACATTCACTACAATTACAATTAAAATTTGACTAATCACTAAACTTGATACTTCTTTTATCCAAATATCTTTAATTGAATATCCTAACATTATTTTTATCCCAAACTTTTTATATGATTTTAAAATACTATAAAGAATTAATAAAACAACAATGAAATATAAAGAAGGATGTATCCATTTATTGTAGTAATATTTTGGATATATATTATTTTTATCCTGCTTTTGTATTCCATTAATATTAAGGCTTGTCTCTAAATCCCTTATAAACATATTTATATCATTGCTAGATTGTAATTGTACAGTGCAATTACCATCTAATAAGTAATTGCTATTAATTATAGATTTCAAAGTTCTTATTTCAAATAATCCAGTTCCATCAAAGGTAGAGATCCTTCCTATCTGATTCTTATCTCCCGTTTTTTCTGAGCTTAAAAAGCTTTCTGAGTTCATATCATCAGAACTTAATGTTCTGCCATCTATAATTCGAAAATTATTAAGATAGCTTAAATCACTCAAGTAAACAAATTTAATTTTCTTGTTATTAGGCCCAACCTTTGAATAATAGATATTCCCATTATATTTTTTTACAACCTCTATAATACCATTGTACACATTGTCCTCTGAATATTTTTGTATATCATTTGGAATTAAAATATTATATGAATTACTTGAATACTGTTCTGCTTTTTCCATATTATTATCTTGTTTCAACTTTTCGTTGTTGAATAATATAGAAAAAGAGAACATTGAAATAATTATTAATAAAAAATAAATAATTTTTTTCAATATCTCTTCCTCCAACTATTTATAGTTAACTTTTTTATTGTAGCATTATTTGTTTTGTATTTTGATTTTTTTGTAATATATTCTTTAATATGGTATTATTTTATATTGGTTATTTCTGAAGGTCAATACTTTTAAAAGATAAATGAAAAGTTCTCTGCTAATATCACTCAAAGACAAACTACTAACCTTGAAGTTAAGTAGTAATTAAAAAGGAAGCTTATCCAAATCTTATGGATAAGCTTCCTTTTATTTTAATTAAGTATCTCCCTTTATCATTTCATTAGAACTTAATGGTAATCTTACTTCAAATGTAGTTTTACTGTAATCACTATCTGCTGAAATAGAACCATTATGTAACTCAATAATATTTTTTGTTATTGCCAAGCCTAGTCCTGTTCCCCCTATATCTCGATTTCTGGATTTTTCTACTCTATAAAATCTATCAAATATATAAGGTAAGTCTATTTCAGGTATAGGCTCTCCATAGTTTACAATTTCAACAACTGCCATTGAATCTTCAACTCTTGTTATAATATCCACATAAGGTCCATCTTTACCATATTTAATTGAATTAGATAATAGGTTTTCGAAGGCTCTTCCTAATTTTCTCCCATCAGCATAAACTATTAACTTATCCTCTGAAAAATTAATTCTTGCCTCCATATTTGCTTTTTCAAACTCATTTTTAAAATAAACTACTAATTGGCCTAATAAATCTACTAAATTTATCTGTAATTTTTCTAAAGTAATAGCGCTATTTTGCATTTTAGTCAATTCAAATAAATCATTTATAAGTAAACTTAAATCTTTAGCCTTTTGATATGCTATATCAGTATAATATCTCAGTTCTACTTCATCCTTATATTTATCAGCATCTATAAGCTCTAGATATCCAATTATTGAGGTTAATGGGGTTCTTAAATCATGGGAAACATTTGTTATTAAATCATTTTTAGTTTTTTGTGCTTTTCTCTCTTCTATCATTATTCCTTTAAGTTGTGTTGATATATTGTTTATATTATCTGCTAAACTTCTCATATCACCTGTTGCTTCAATATCTATTAATTTATCTAAGTTTCCATTTGAAATTATCTCTGTTTCTTCTATAATCGTAACTAAACTTTTATTACTTTTATATGTTATAGCATAATTTATAATTAGAAATAAAGGTACTATTGCTATTATGTTTAGATACCTACCAATATTTTCATACTGCAATGTGTTCCATAAGGTCCATATATAATCTATAATTCTAATCTCCGTATATCTATGTAATAAAATTATTACTTCTCTAGCTGGAATTGCTATTATATATGTTAATACTGCTGATATTACTATATTGCCCAGTGATTTAATCCAATACTTAAAAACTCTTTTATTTTTCAATCTTGTATCCAACTCCCCATACAGTGTGTATTATCTTATCACTAGATGAATCTTGTTCTAATTTATCTCTCAATCTACTCATATGAACCATAACTGTATTATTTGACTGATAATAATTTTCTTTCCAAACTCTTTCAAAAATCTCTTCTGCACTAAAAACTCTTCCTCTATTAGTAGCTAATAAATATAAAATTTCAAATTCTCTTGCTGTAAGAATTACTTCATTATCATTTACTGTCACTCTATGCTTTCTCTTATCTATAGTCATATTATCAATATTTATAATATCCCCAGATGCTTCTATTTTAGAATTTAAAAAGTATGCTCTTCTAATTAAGGCTCTTACTCTAACTATTAATTCTAAACTATTAAAAGGCTTGCATATATAATCATCTGCTCCAGTCATTATTCCTTCTATCCTATCCATATCTTCAACCTTTGCACTTAGCATTAAAATGGGAATATTATTATTAATTCTTACCCTCTTACAAACTTCTAATCCATCCATATCTGGCATCATAACATCTAGTACTATTAAATGAATCTCTTCATTATTTAATATTTCTAAAGCTTCTTTCCCAGAGCTAGCTTTAAATACTAAATAGCCTTCACTTCTAAGGTTTATTTCCAACAATTCTCTTATTTCTTTGTCATCATCTACTACAAGTATATTATTATAGTTCATATTTTCCACCCACCTTATTTTTCTAAGTATTCTTCCAATGTAATGTCATTATCATAAATATATTTTGCTACATCTTTTCCAACATATCTAATATGCCAAGGTTCATATTCTATTCCTGTTATATTTTTTTTGCCTTTAGGATACCTAATAATAAATCCGAATTTACTACAGTTTTCCTTAAGCCAATCAGCCTCTGCTGTTCCTTCTGCAAAGTATCTATGCTTGTTAGTAATATCAATACATAAACCTGTTTGATGTTCACTAAATCCTGGTTTAGCTACATATGCATCAGCGCTTTTTTTACCTTCACTTCTTACTCTATTATTATATACATCTTCTTGAGATTTAAATGATCTATATCCAGAATTACCTATTAAAACTATTCCATCTTTTTTAGCTGCATTTATTAATTCCTCTAATGGTTCTTTTATAATTCTTGCTACCTGCTTTTCTTCTTCTATTGCTTCATCAGCAAATGGTATTTTAGGTATGATTAAATCCATTGGTATAAAACTTTTATCTAGTCTATTTTTTTTATTTACTAAAAGTAAAATATTATTTGTATTACTAGTACTTTCCTTTATTTCATTATATCCTATAGATTTAAGTGAATACCAGCACAGTAATGCTATTGTTATAACTAATAAAATTAACTTAATTCCTCTTTTCATATCCCCTACTCCTTTTCATTTGTCTTGACTTTATTGTAGAAGATAGAATTTACAAGAATTATAAAAAAATCTTACGAAACCTTAAGTTTGTTTTTTTCATCTACTCTTGCCTTAAGAAACCCATGTAATATGCATTCTGCACAATATATGTTCTTTGGAATAAAGGAATATTAAAATACATAAATAAAAGGAAGCTTATCTATAAGATTTAGATAAGCTTCCTTTTTTAACTCAAATTATTATTTACATACATTTCCTGCTACATTTAATACATCCCATGTTCTAGCAAAGGGTGGTGCATAACATAAATCCAACATACCTAACTCACTAGTTGTTAATTTTCCAAATATAGCTGCAGCTATTACATTAGTTCTTTGAACTGCATCTTTATATCCAGCAACTTGCCCACCTAATATTACTTTTGTTTTTGCATCATAAACAAGCTTTACATATATCTTATCTTGACCTGGATAGTAACTAGTTTGATTAAAATCTGATATAAACTTAACTTTAAAATCTAATCCTAATTTTTCTGCTTGTACTTCAGTAAGACCAGTTGATCCAGCTTCCATATTCATAACTTTTATACAACTTGAGCCTAATGAACCTTGGAATTTATTATTAGCTCCTGCTAAGTTTTCTCCAACTATTCTTCCTAGTTTATTAGCTCCTGTTGCAAGTGGAACATAACTGTCTTTTTTACTAACTATATTTTGTATAGTTGCACAATCTCCAGCTGCATATATATCTTCTATAGAAGTTTTACCAAACTCATCAACTATTATTGCTCCATTTGGTAACATTTCTATACCACTATCTTTTAGAAATCCTGTAGCTGGTCTAACTCCTGTAGCTACTATAACTACATCAGCATCAAATTCCCCTTTATTAGTTATAACTTTTTCTACCTTACTTTCTCCAACTAATTCTAAAACAAGTTCTTCTAATCTTAAATCTACATCATGTTTTCTTATTTCTTCTTCTAAAACATCAGTTATTTCCTTATCAAAAACTTGTTCTAATATTCTATTTGCATATTGAAGTACAGTTACATTTTTACCTAAATTCTTTGCTGCCTCAACAACTTCTAATCCTATGAAGCCTGCACCTATTACAACTATATTCTTATTTTCTTTTTTGTTTAATAATTCTTTTACCTTTACTCCATCATCCATACTCTTTAATGTTGAAACATTCTCAAGTTGAATATTTTTTATTGGAGGTATTATACCCCTTGCTCCTGTTGCTATCATTAACTTATCATAGGAGTCTTCAAATTCAACTCCAGTTTCCAAGTTTTTAACTATGACTTTTTTATTATCTACATCAACCTTAAGAACCTCATGAAATATATTTAAATCAATTCCAGTTTTTCTAAATTCCTCTGGACTTCTTGCTATCATTTCCTTTGCATCATCAAAAAATCCACCAACAAAGTATGGTAGTCCACAGGCACCAAATGATACTACATCTGTTTTCTCATAAACTATAACCTCATAATCTGGTTTCATTCTTTTTAATTTTGCTGCTGCACTCATACCTGCTGCAACTCCACCTACTATTATTACTCTCATCTTTTGTCCTCCCAAAATAGTCTTTTTATATATTATAAACTATATTTACTTAATTTTCTTTACATCCATATTAAAGTCACCAAGAAAATTATCATTCTACCAATCTGATTATATTATTTTTTTATTTTATAAATATATGTTAATTTAATCCCTTCAGTATTGGAAGAAAAATAAAACAGTTTCTTTATTTATATAATCAATTCCTTTTATAATTATTAGAATCAAATATAATCACAGCTCTAGTTGACTTACTTTTAACAACTTCTGCTCTTCCACCAATTTGCTTCTGTAGCTCCCTTACCATAGTTCTTAGTCTTTTATTATCGCAGATAAGTGCTGTATTATCTCTCATTAAATCTTTATTTTCCATTAAAGTTCTCTCTAGCTTTTTTTCCATATCTCTAACTGTCCTTCTAATTATCATACCTTCTTTACCCATAGTAACCTCCATTATCTAAGTCTATAATTATTATTAATATCTTTTTTAATTTCTACTATATACTTTTTACACATTTCATAAATCCTAGAACCCACTGACTCATCAAAGGTCAGAAGCTTTTCTATTGTAAACTCACTAGAAACTATTATAGGTAAACAGTTTAAATACCTATAGTTAATTATCTCAAACATAATATTTATATCACTGTCATTTACCTTTCCCTTAAAAAGATCATCTATAAGCAGCACTTCACAAGTCTTATACTTATCTATTACCTTGCTGTAATACTCATTATCAAGCATATTTTGCTTAATTTTAGTTATTACATCCCTATAGGGCATATATATAACTTTACTTCTTGTTTCTAAAAGATTTATAGCTAGGGCTACTGCAAGATGGGTTTTCCCTGAGCCTACTTGTCCACATAACATAATACTATTATGTCTCTTGTCAAATAAGGCTTCATAATTACTGAAATATGCTATAGTCGTGTCCTTAGCTACCCTAGAGCTATTATTCCACACCTCGTAATTTCTAAAGGTGTACTTACACATATCAGTTCTTATCCCTGACTCCTTCCACTCTCCCCTAATCTTTTTAACTTTCATACATTCACACCTAGTTGCAAGGGGCTGACTATGCTCTCGGGGTATTAGAATCCATCCTGTATCACTGCATTTATCACACTTATATAAGTTTTTTCTCTGTTTTTCTCCTCTCTCCTTCTGTAATTCTTGCAGGTTCTTTTGCCCTAAAACCTGAGAATTTATTTTTATCTGGTTCCTTATTCTTTCTATTGCCTCTATACCCATTTCCTTCTTCCCCCTTTGGATACCCTTCTTTTGCCCAATTTTTAAGTATGCCATTAACATATTTCATATTAGGTTTATCAACCTCTAAGGCTCTGTCAATTGCTAGTCTGACCCTTTCCTCCCCATAGATGCCAATAGCAGTATTTAGTGCAGATAAATTCAAAATCCCTACCCTACCTGTTATCTTCTCGTAATAGGTCAAGACCTTATATCCACTTTCAGCAATGGTAGCAGCATTGTTTTTTTCTATCTCTAATTTCCCTTGTAACTCTTTCTCTTTCTTCTTTCTCTCTCTCTTTTCTATTTCTACTTCTTCTTCTACTTCTTTATCTGCTTCTTCTCTCTTCTTCTGTACCATTACATCAGCATTACATGGCATTACAGTAATTGTTACATCACCATTACAAGATTCTGTAGCCCTTTCTTCCTCTACTTCTTCTCCTTCATTACTTTCAGCTTCCATTTTTCTTAATCTATGTTTTGCAACTCTTTCTCTATTTTTCTCTTTTGCCTTATCCATAGCTTTTACATTTTGTTCTCTTTCCCACTCTATAATTTTTATATATTTATCCTCTGTAACCTCAACAAGACCTAAATTCTCTAAGGTATTTAAAGCTAATCTTATAGAATTAACTGATCTATTAAAAATAGTAGATAGCATTTCATCTGTATACGCTACTCCTTCTCTATAATAGATATATCCTCCATCGTTTGTTCTTCCAGCTTGGATCTTAAGTCTACTATAAATATAGTGGATAGTATCTCTCTCTGGCATTACATCTAATAATCTCATAGACTCACTTTCATAAATATTTGTCATTGATTTTATCCAGGCCATACCTTCCATTGAACTCACCTCTCTAATTAATTTAAATACAATTTAACCTTGATTTTTATCTACTAAAAAATATCCCCAGTGTAATTTTCTAAAAATTCATCAAGTTCACTTAAAAC
This sequence comes from Clostridium zhoujianii, assembly GCF_051590805.1. Classification (NCBI taxonomy): domain Bacteria; kingdom Bacillati; phylum Bacillota; class Clostridia; order Eubacteriales; family Clostridiaceae; genus Clostridium; species Clostridium zhoujianii. Next base: position 379,535 of record NZ_JBPUTF010000001.1, on the reverse strand, counting down.
AATTCTTACTTCACCCCCAAAAATAAATCTTGGAAAGTTTTCTTTTTCTGTAAGCCTTCTCGCATTAGCATGAGATATTTTAAGTCTTTGTGATAGCTCCAGAATATTACAGGTTTTTCTATTTAATATGCCCATACTCTTCCCCCAAGACCTATTTTTAACCTTCCTTCTCTTACCTTAAACACCCAATTCCCCTGAATAATAAATAAATTATAGAAAGCTATGTTTTTTCTAACTTCTAACTAACACATTATTATGATTTTAATATTACCATAATTTTCTATATATTACAAATAATTGTTTATTATTTAGTTTAAAACATTTTTGTGATATAATAACTAGAAAAAGGAGGGATATTTCATTGGATAAGAAAAATAGATTAAAAGAACTAAGAACCTCATTAAAATTAACCCAAAAAGAATTAGCCTACGAAATAAATAAAAAGACTAATTCAAATAAAATATATGCGCAGAATATATCTTCATGGGAAAATGGACGTAATCCTGGGTTAAAGTGGACAATGATATTTTGTGATTTTTTTAATGTATCAATGGAATATTTTTTATATGAAAGTGAAGTTAATGATTTAAATGAAATAAATTATAAAAGTTACTTAAATGAATATAAAAAAGATAATATTGATAGGCTTATAGAGAATTTAACCCCTGATATGAAAAGTGCTTTCTTTAATATGTTTGCAACTCATATGAACTCCTTTGGTATAAGTAATTATTTATATGGAGATGAAAAACTACCAAATATTAATTTAGATTATATTTTTATTCTTACGGAATTTGAAAAAGTTATAGCTAAATATAAATCCAGTCTTTGTGATTTGTACATAAATCTTGATGATCCTACAAACCCTACTTTAGAAAAAGATTTGTCTGTTCAAAAAGCAGTCCACTTATCTGATTTAATAAGTGATACTCAAAATAAACTAGCAACTTTATTAAATAAATTAACGAAAATATCAATTGAAAGTTATGGAAATGATAACTATGAACTTACTTTTGAAGATGAAATGAAAGAATTATATAAATGTAAATTATCTAAATAGTAAATATACTTTTTCTATTTATAACTTAAATCCGAATATTGTTTGAATTAAAAATTCTTCGAAAAATTATTTCACTTTTTGTAATATTATGTTATACTATATATGTTAAATGATGGACTAACACTAGTTGGTACCCCCCAGTAATTGATTTCACATCAATTCCATCTTTAAACTATTTATTTACGCGGCCATACTATAGAAATTTATATAGTATGGCACTTTTTTTTATAAATAAGTAAAAAAGATATATATAACCTTTGCTTATGTAAAGATTCTATTTTTTAATTTTACATACTCTTTATAAAAATTATCTATTGTTTTCTATTTATAAGCTTCTTATAGAATATTATTTATTATTCACATAATATTTTTCTCACACCTTATCCATAAGTTACATATTATATATTATTCCATAATAAAGGAGTTTTTTTATATGTATTCTTATGATAGATATTCTAATAATAATAAATGCTATAATAACTGTCCAAACTCTGAACCAGAGCAAAGACACAACCACGAATTTCTTGGTAGTACTAAATTTGCTGAAGAATGCGATGACAGACATAACCATCGTTTCGCTTGTATTTCTAGTGAAGCTATCGGACCTGAAGCATCTCATGTTCATAAAATTAAAGTTAATACTGATTTCTTTGGTCACTTCCATGAAATTTGTATTATTACTGGGCCACCAATCCCTGTTGGCTGTGGCAAACATGTTCATTTAGCTGTAGGTAAAACAACTTGTGAAGACGGACATTTTCATTGTTTCATCTTTACTACTTTGATTGAAGCACCTGCACTACCATAAAAAAGAGGATGTCGTAAATGATTTGTCATTTTGCGACATCCTCTTTAATTTAAAACATAAAATTAAAAATTAAGAATTTAATTCTAAAAAAATTACTAAAGAAAAAACTAATGTCTTTTCCACCTAGTAAATTTCTCCTAAACATAATATAATTACTATTAATAAAATATTCAGAATTTAATTAATATCTTTAGAAACCGAGGTAATTTATATGAGTCAAATGACAAAGGAGTCTCTTGCTAAATCTTTAAAAAAGATGATGGAAAAGAAGTCTCTTCAGAAAATAACAATTACTGATTTAGTTAATGATTGTGGTGTTAATAGACAAACCTTCTACTACCACTTTCAGGACATCTACGATTTATTAGGCTGGATTTATAAAACTGAAGCTGTAGGTAGTATATCTAACTGTATCTCCTACGACACTTGGCAGGAAGGCTTCCTTAAAATATTTCAATATGTAAGTAATAATAAGTCCTTTTGCATGAATACCTTTCATTCAATGGGAAGGGAGCATCTTGAAGATTTTTTGCAACATGAAATATTTAATCTTCTAATTGATGTTGTTGAAGAAGTTTCAAAGGGTTCTCCTGTATCTACTAAAGAAAAGGAGTTTATTGCAAACTTCTATACCTTTGCTTTTATAGGAATTTTAACTTCTTGGATGAAGGCAGGTATGAAGGATAGCCCTGAAAGTATTATTGAAAAATTAGAAAGATTAATTAATGGAGATATTATTAAAGTAATAAAGAAAACTACCCTGTCAAATTAATGATTGGGTAGTTTTTTGATAGATTAATTAAAATAGTTTTCTAAGGCCTTTTATCTATAAGCTGTTTTTAAGGCATCTTTTAAAACCTTAGGTTGTTTCTTATATTGAGTTACTGGAATTACCTTTTTATGTTTTACATCTAATAAAGTATAAACTGCTATCCTTGCTGCACGTACTGAGTACTCTTCAGTAAATACCATATCTTCTGGAATTTCAACGAACTGACTAATCATTGCAAAGTTTGTTGATCCCTTTGGTACAACTTGTGGACGATCTGTCATCTTACGTGGTTGGAATTGCGCATCTACATATGGCATCATACATGGAATAACATTTATTATACTATCCATTATTTCATCCATCTTATCTTCCATATGAAGGTGATGAAGAAGTTCTATTAGCATTTCTTCTCCAGTACAATCCCTCATTGGTTTCTTTACATAGTCTCCAACCTTATCTGTATATAGACCATATCCCCAGAAAATAGTTGTATCAAGTGGTTGATTCTTAAAGTGTGGTTGAGCTGCAACAACTATACTCATTAACCAGCTAGAATCCTTAAATGTCATTAAAGCACCACTACCTGGTATATTACCTGAATATTCTTCAATTAACTTTAAAAGCTTATTTCCTTTACAAGTTACAGTAAAGCTTTCCCAGTTAGTTTGATCTGGATGATTAAAGAAAGGTTCTGGATTACCAAGTCCCATCTTTTTCTTAGCTACCTTTGACCAAAGTTCACCTGATATTGGCTTATCTGGATTGTATTCTGCTGGTGTGTTAAAGTCACCTAAGGTTGCACTATCAGTCATACATGCATTTGTCATAATACAAATATCACCTTTCTTTAGGTTTATAACTTTTTCGCCTTCTGAATCCTCTATATGTATTGCTGTTACTGTAATTTCTTCCCCTGGTTTAAAGTCTAAATCAGTTACTTTTGCATTAATACTAAAATCTACTCCAAACTCATCTAAATAAGCCTTTAATGGAAGTATTACTGATTCATATTGATTATAAGGAGTACGAGTAACTCCTTCTAAAGTTTCAATACGTGAGAATTCAAATATCATACGTTCCATGTAGCGCTTAAATTCAAATAAACTAGACCACTTTTGGAATGCGAAAGTTGTTTGCCACATATACCAGAAATTAGTTGTGAAGAAATGTGGTGTATCTTTAAACCATTCTTCAATAGTCATATCATCTAATTTTTCTTCTGGTGTAATCATTAATTTTCCAAGTGTCATACGGTCAGCATTATTAAAGCCCATACTTTTCACATCTTGGATTACTCCATTTTTATCTATTAAACGCGCTTGAGCATGAGTTGGGTGTAGATGATCAAAGTTTAGAATTTCTTCTGTTACAGATTTCCCTGGCATATCTAAAGATGGAACACTAGAGAATAGTTCCCAGAAGTTTTCATAGGTTTCTTCATTTAGCATTCTACCACCACGGCATATAAATCCATTTACAGGGTCACCTGCTCCATCATTACTACCTCCAAGAATATGCATTCCCTCAATAATATGAATGTTTTCTCCTTTAAAGTTACAGTCTCTTACAAGATAAGCTGCACCAGCTAAAGAAGCTAGACCACCACCAACGAAATATACTTGTTTATCTTCATTATCTCTATCAACAAAGGTCATTTTCTCTACAACTTGTGATTTTTCTTTTAACTTCTTTGATGCCATTGCAGCGACTGCTGCTGCACCTGCTACTGCCCCTAAAGCAAGTAGTATATTCTTGTTATTATTGTTTGACTTTTTACTCATATAATCCCCTCGCCTTTCAACTAATATCATTAACCTTCTTGCTTATTATTATACTTCTAATCTATTAAAATGTATTTATACAATCTTGAGTATTTGTATAAAAATAAGCAGTCAACCTCTTAGATTGAACTGCTTATTAAAAGGGAATCTAACAATTCCAACTTATTTTTACCGGACACTCTTCATTAGGAATAGAAACTTCCTCCAAAGAACTTAAAGCTCTATTAAGTTCAACTGTGGCCAATTTATTATAAACTTCTGTAGTTTCTCCAAGTCCTACTTCACTATATGCAACAGCAGCTGCACCATAAAATAGAAATCCCAATGTACTTGTAGGTGTCTGAATTGTAGAAAGAGCCGTGGAAATAGCACGTGCGGTAGCTTGTACTATTGGATTATCATTAGCTTCACGGGCAATCTGACTTCCTTCCTTGATAATAGGTTTTATTTCCTTTAATTTCATATTACCTTTTAAATATTCTTCACAAGCTAATATTATATTCTGGAAGCGTAAATCATCTGGACACTCTGCTTCGTAAATTCCTAGATAATATCTTTTAGCATATCCAATAGCCCAAGTTGCCAATGTGATTTTACTCTGTGTTTCAATCAAGTTCATTAGGGAGATGCATTCTTCTGAATTAATATCTCCTAACATTTTTCTTAATTTAGCCATAATGACTTTCCTTTCAAATTGTAAATTTCATGTTTTTCATTTGCTTATTTGTATTTTATCATAAATATTATTTAGACTTCTATCTATTTTGTATCTTATTTACTTTATCTTGAGCCTTTTTCCTTGCTTCTTCTATTTTAGCTTTTGATGCTGCCGTTCCTGCTTCTGCATCCTTTGCACTTATAATCTTTCCTTCTCTTATAGCTTTTTCAAAATTACTTTCTGTAGTACTTGATTGAGCCTTGCTTGCTGCTGCATTCTTAGCTGCAATACTTTCATCCTTCTTACCTTGAACCTCTTGAATAACTGTATCAAATTCACTATTTTCATATACAGTCTTAGCTTCTTGTAACTTACTTAAAGCTTCATCAAACTTTTCCTCACCCATTAGACTTCTAGCAGCTGCAATAATTTCATCACTAAAGCCCTTACTAGCCTCTTCCAATTTTAATTTTGCTTCCTCAATATTCTTTTTATCTTCTTCTATTACAAGCTTTAAAGAATCTATAGCACTTTTATATTCCTTATTATTTAAAGCTAATAGACCTGCATCAAAACTAGCTTTAGAATTTATAAGTCTATCTGCTGAATTAACATACTCTTCAACTTCTTTCTTCTTATCTTCATCTTTAATATCTACTAATAAATCTGAAAAAGTATCCTTTGCTTCTGTATAATTACCCTCTTCAATTTGTGATTTCCCCTTCTCAATACCCTTTTCTATTTTACTAGCTCCACAGCCTACGAAAAATGCTGTTCCTAATAAAATAAAAGCAAATATTGATACTATCTTAAAGCTTTTTTTCATGATAACACCCCCTGAAATATAATACCATTTTATATATTTTATGTAAATTATTATGATATAATTTAGGAAAGTTTCAAATTTCTATTGACATTTTTAAACCGCAATCATATTATTGTATTAAGGACGTAGTACAGTAATACAAATTGTAAGGAAGTGAAGTTATGTCATGGGAATTTAAAGACGATAGACCTATTTATACTCAGCTTATGGATCAAATCACACTAAAAATACTTGCAGGTGAATATAAAATCGGGGAAAAGTTGCCTTCTGTAAGGGATTTAGCAAGCGATGCTTCAGTTAATCCAAACACTATGCAAAAGGCACTTACAGAACTTGAACGAAAAGGATTAGTTTTTAGTGTTAGAACAAGTGGTAGATTTATTACGGAGGATAGTAATATGATTAAGGAAATTCAGTATAATTTAGCAAAGGATGAAATTAAAGAGTTTCTAGATAAAATGCAAAAAATAGGATACGAAAAGGAAGATATTATCAAAGCAATTGATGATGTTATAAAGGGGGCTAAATAATGAGCGAGACTATACTAGAATGTAATAATCTAGTTAAAAGTTATGGGGGGAAAAAAGCATTAAAAGGAATCAACTTAAATATTAAGCGTGGAAGAATAGTAGGCTTACTAGGTCCAAATGGAAGTGGTAAAAGTACTTTAATAAAACTTGCCAACGGCCTACTAACTCCAACAAGTGGGGAAATTTTAATAGATGGGAAGGCTCCAGGAGTTGAAACTAAAAAAATAGTTTCCTACCTACCAGAAAGAACTTATTTAAATGACTGGATGAAGGTTTCTGATCTTATTAATTTCTTTTCAGACTTCTACAGTGACTTCAAAGCAGATAGAGCTTATGATATGCTAGAAAAATTAGATATAAGTGCTAATGATAGACTAAAAACTTTATCTAAAGGTACTAAAGAAAAGGTTCAACTTATACTTGTTATGAGTAGAGAAGCTGATCTTTACTTACTAGATGAACCTATAGCAGGAGTTGACCCAGCAGCTAGAGATTATATATTAAACACAATAATTACTAATTATAATGAGAATGCTACAGTAATAATATCTACTCATCTTATTTCTGATATTGAAAAAGTTTTAGATGATGTTGTTTTCATCTCTTATGGAGAAATCTATCTATCTAAAAGTGTTGATGAAATTAGAGAAGAAAATGGCAAGAGCGTTGATGCCTTATTTAGGGAGGTATTTAAATGTTAAGAAAGTTATTAAAATATGAATTTAAAGCAACAGGGAGATTATTATTTCCACTATATATAGTGTTAATTGCCTTCTCTTTTATTAATAAGTTATTTATGGGAGATATTTTGACATCTGAAACTCCCTCTTTCTTAGGTGAGTTGCCTAGAGTTTTAAGTATGATTATGTATATCGCAACAATGGTAGCTATCTTTGTAGTAACATTTTTCATAACTGCACAAAGATATTATAAAAATCTACTTGGGGATGAAGGTTATTTAATGAATACCCTTCCAGTTAAAACTTGGCAAAATATAGCTTCTAAACTTATAGTTGCAATTGTTTGGTCTATTGCAAGTGTTTTTGTAGCTATAGTATCAGTTCTAATTATGGCATATGAAAAAGGAGTATTAACTGAACTATTTAAGGATATTCCTATGGTATTTAGTGATCTATATACCCAAGCTGGAATGAGTGGCTATTTAATTATTATACAAGTAATACTTTTATTGCTTATTTCCTACGCTTCTGCAATTTTAATGGTATATGCATCAATATCTTTAGGACATTTATTTAATAAAAGAAAGATTCTTTGTTCCTTTGGTGCTTATATAGTTTTAAGTATGGTATCACAAACCTTAGCAGCAGTATGTGCTACTCCATTTATTGGAGTTGTTAATACTATGGATCCAATTAATTTGGTAAACTTGGTATTACTTCTAGTTAATATTGGAAACATTGTTTTAGGAGTTGCTTACTTTATAACCTGTAATTATATAACTAAAAATAAATTAAACTTAGAATAAAACTTTGCCCTCCCTTAGCTATAGCTATAAGGAGGGCTTTATTCCATTATTATTTTTTAATTAAGTCATTATACTCATTTAAAGCTTCATCAAGTCTTCTACTCACTACAAGGATTTCATCATTAACTAAAGAAGTTTTTTCATCTATTAATCTTTGTAGTTCTTCTCTTAATTCTTCTATCTTTTTACTAACTTCTTTAATCTCTCTCACATTATCCCCTCCCCTCATAATAATGATAACAATGAAAAGGTATGACTTTGGTCCTTATTTTTATTAATCTAGTCTTTTTTTTAATTTTATTACTTTTTATTACAATTGTTTTGCAGTAATATTAATTTAATATATATTATTCCTATAAATCCAAGATTTTTATCTTACTTTCCCTATATTTTCCTTGACTTTCTCTGGATTTATTATATAATAATTATTATTAGTTAGAATTTAAATATGAAAGCGAGAGGTAAATTTATGACAGTAATAAACGGAAGTTGGGCAGGTTTTAGAGAACTAGTTTTAGTGGATAAAATCGAAGAATGCCCAAGTATTATTTCATTTTACTTTAAATCAAAAGATGGAGGTAAACTTGTTAAGCATAAGCCAGGACAATTTTTACCTTTTAAAATAAAGACAGCGGATCCAAAATATAAAGATGTTATAAGAACATATAGCTTATCTATACTTCCTAATGAAGATATGTATAGAATAAGTGTAAAGAAAATTGAAGGTGGATTAATTAGTTCTTACCTTCATGATAACCTAAATGTAGGAGATTCTATACAAGCAATGATTCCTACTGGATTATTTGTAGCTAAGGATACTCCAAAAACTGAACCTATAGTTTTATTATCAGGTGGTATAGGAATAACTCCTTTACTATCAATGCTATATTCAGAATCACAAACAAGAAATAATATCCACTTTGTTCAAGCACTACAAAACTCATATATACATCCTTTCAAAAAGGATATAGAAGCTATAGTAGATACTAGAGGGATTAAAAATACTATCTTCTATGCTGATCCTTTAGATACAGATACTGAAGGGGTTAACTATGATTGCAAAGGCTTTGTAAATAAAGATTGGCTTAAGGATAATGTTCCATTAAATGCTGAGTTCTATTTCTGTGGACCACCTCCATTTATGAAGGGTGTTGAAAACTCATTATTAGAACTAGGTGTTCCAAAGGAAAAAATTAATTACGAATTCTTTTAATTGAAAAAAGCGTGGCTATGCCACGCTTATTTGTCCATCAATAATATTTATTATTCTATCACATTCATTAGCAATATTTATATCATGAGTAACAATAATAACCGTTCTTCCTTCTTTATTTATGCTTTTTAATAAATTTAATATATCAATACCTGTATTCTTATCTAAAGCTCCTGTAGGCTCATCTGCTAAAATAATTTCAGGATTATTTACAAGTGCTCTTGCTATTGCAACCCTTTGTTTTTGGCCACCTGATAATTCATTTGGAGTTTTATCTTTATATTCTTTTAATCCTACATCACTTAATACTTTCATCCCACGTTCTTTCATATTCTTTTTATCCTTTGAATAAGTTATAGGCATTTCTACATTATATAAGGTGCTATACTGATAAAGAAGGTTAAAGTTTTGAAAAACAAAACCAAGTTCTTTATTTCTTATTTTAGCTAGTTTGTCTACTTTAAGCTCTTTAACTTCTCTACCATTTAAAATATATTCTCCCTCTGTTTGAATATCTAAAAGCCCAATAATATTTAAAAGAGTTGTTTTCCCCGAGCCAGATGGTCCCATTATTGCAATCATTTCTCCCTTTTCTATATTAAGATTTATATTCTTAAGAGCCCTAGTTTCACCATTACCTTTCCCATAAATTTTGCTTATATTTTTCAAAGAAATTATATTCATTTTTAATCCTCCTTTAAAAGATCTATAACATTGTATTTTCTAAGAACTACAATAGGAAGTAGTGATATAATCAAAGTAAATATAAGGATAATTACTATGTTTATAATTAGTATTATTGGAGATAACTTATATACTCCTAATGTAAGTTTCAGATAAATATTTGATATTATAACAGCTATTGATACCATTATTAATATTTCATATACTAGCTCCTTGCATAAATCTTTAGTACTAGCCCCAATTGCAAGTCTAGTTCCAAATTCCTTACGCCTTTCCTTAAATTCACCTAATATTGTAGTTGTAATTCCTATAACAGATAAAATCGTAAGAACTATACCTAAAAGTAGCTTTACATTAACATCATTTTGGAGTTTTTCATTTACATCTCCAACTTGGTCTTTTAAGAATATAGTGCCAGATATATGCTTCAAACCTGTATCTTTTTCGACTTTATTAGTAATCTCTTCAACAATTCTATTAACATCTTCTGTAGTGGTACCTTCATTTACCTCTAAGAACAGCCCAACATCGTTCAAAGCGACAAAACTACTAGAATAAAAGAAATAGTTTGCAGGTTTAACTATCATACTATTTGAAAAAGTTACAGAATCAAAAAAACTATTCTTTGTAAAAAAGCTAAATACAGAATCTTTTTTTAAGAAACCAACTACTTCATAATTTGCATCAACTAAGTCCATAGTATCATCTGTATACCCTATACATTCAGTTTGATTAAGTACATCTCCTACTTTAAAATCTTTTTTGTAATCAGATCCTAATAAGATAGGAATATTTTGAGTTTTATAATCTAAATTAAAATCTTCTTTTATTATAGTTCTTCCTTCATCTACACTAAATGTATATCTGTCTATAAAGTTTTTATCTACTTCTAAAGCTGAATATAGTTTAGGTTGATCTTGTGGTTGTAATTTATCTGATTTATTAGAATAAGTTTCAATTAAACTATTCAGCATCATAGGTGAATTAAAACAACTATATACATTAGTAATAACTCCATTACCTTTTAAATTATATAAATCATCAGATAGTTTTTGTTGATTTTTAATCCATTCATCTTGGGTTCTTTTATCTAATTGCTCATCAGCTTCACGAATTCTAACAACATAAGTATTTTTAGCGTTAAACATATTATTAAAAGCAGTTTTTTTATCTACTGCCCCCTTACTTTGAAGTATTACATTGTTAAGTAATGATAGTCCTAAGGCCAATTGAAAAATAATTAGAAAAGCAATCATTCGTAGCCTTTTTATAGATTTAAAAGCATTTAACATCTTCTATCCCTCCTTTAAAATTTCAATTGGTTGAACCTTATTTATATATACAAGTGCCGGAATACTTGATATTAGTGAAACCCCAACTGAAGCTATTAAGGAAATAAATATATTACTTAAACTCAACCTAATATCTAAGTTTAAGAACATCCCTTTAAATACTTGTCCTATAATAAATTGAATTACTAATGATGTTGTAACAGCTACTAATGCAATTAAAATTAATTTCCCAAAGAATATTTTTAGAAGTTCTATGTTACCTGCTCCACATACTTTTCTTATAGCTAAATCCTTCTTATTATCTTGGACCCATAAATAAGCAATAGAAATTGAATTTACTACTGTGATTACAAGTATTAAAAAAGAACTTTGAAACATAAGGGTACTCTCGCTTTCTATATCTTGTACTGTATAATTTTTAATATCAACTAGTGCTTCATTATTTTTTTCTAGAACAAAACTTTTAAGTAAATTTATAGATGAATCTATTTCACTTTTATCACCACTTATGACTATAGGAATTTGTCCATTATCAACATAATTACTTCCAGTAAGCTTATAAAACAATTTGTTTGGGATATCTATATAAGCTTCAGTATCAAAGGTTCTAGCCTTTTCAGTAATATCTATCTCTACAGGTACCAATAGAGTGTCATTCCTCACTGTAAAGTTTTTACTTTTGGTTAATCTATTTGAAAATACTCCTATATTTTTGTCGCCATTATAATCTTCATTACTTAGATAATTACCATACCTTAAATCTCCAACTCTTGTAAAACTATCACTTTTTATTTCTGTTGTTATCTCGTACCACATATTATCATTCAGCTTATCATTTAAACCATATCTAAGTTGTATAGTAATTTTTTTATCATTTAATATTCTATTTATGTCATCACCTGTTACTCCATTACTTGTGAGCAGAATTACTTTATTTGTTTCTCCATCATATTTTTTTAACTTTTCTTGTTGTGAATTTAGAGCAGAATAGCCCATTGAAAAAGCTAGAAAGGCAGCAGTAAAAGCAAATAAGAAAAAAAGATTTGAGAAGCTCGATTTCTTCTTAGTATTTTCTTTCATTACGAGATGTCCTCCTTAATCTATAATATAAATATATTAAAACACATATATTAAAATGTTACAAATTAAGAATAATATGGATAAATTCCCCTTACTACTCATCATCATATTTCTATAAATTAATACAATAATCCTATTAACATAAAATGGATATATGGTATAATATTCCTATTATCTTCCTAAAAAGGAGCTGTTGAAAATATTTATTAGAAGAAAAAAAATAAGAAAACTATTATTAATAGGAGGGCTGTTAATTATGAGTCAGTTTGTAGGATGCGCAGATAAGTTTACTCAGCAAAAAAACAAAGAAATCTTAGATAAAGTCAGTGATTTTATTACTATGTTTCCCTCTAATAACTTAAATTTTTTATATGACAAAGACGGTAATCCTTCAAACTTAGAAGAAGGTGATTTAGGGACATGGATAGTCTCTTCATTTAATCATTCAACAGTTGAAAAAGGATGGCAAACAACAGGAGTCACAATAAATTTTAATAAAAATACAAGAGAAGCAAAAGGTAATTTCCTAAAAACTATTCATGATACTAATGATATTAATAAGATTATAGAAAAGGCAGAATACCCTATTTACTATGATAAAGATGGTATTAAATTTGTAGATCAAACTATTGAATCATCAGTTAAAGAAGAGCTAGCTAAATTTAAAATGATCTTCGACTATATTTCTTTAGATAGAAGCTATTTAGAAAAGTTAGAATCTAAAACTATTTATAATGGTGAAGTACCTGTATATGATATAACTTATAAATTAGGTGATAAAGATAAAAATATTCAAAAAATCAAAGAAATATATCCTGACCTGCCAATTGATACAAATAATATAAATATGACTTTAGCAGGAGATGGCATACCTTGGAATACAACAAGCAGAGTGTCTTTAGAAATTTATTTAGATGATAATCACAATAATTATTTTACTTCTTCTTTGAGCTTTAAAGGCAGTGGTGATTTTAATAATTTAATAGAAGGTGAATAGACCTATGGAGAATACAACCTCTATCGCTAATATAAGCTATCAAATAGAAATCTGGCTTTATAAAGGATATAGTTTAAATGATATAAAGAAAGAAATTGTTGATTTAAAAGAGCGTAATGATTTCCCTAAAAACCTTGAGCTGATAGATGTATATTGGGATGAAACCTTTGGCTCAAGCGGATGTGCATTTTTAGATACAAAAACTGGCGAAACAATAGTTGGTTTCGCTGGAACAAACCTTGATAATGGGATTTCCGAAAGTTCAAAGGATATACTTACAGATGCAGTAGGGCTTGCCATTACAGGAATAAATAATGATTCCCCTTATATGAAGGAGGCAAATAAATTTATTAATAGCCTTAAAGGAAAAGGTTACAATATAACAGAATCTACTGGTCATTCACTAGGTGGCGCATTATGCGTGTATATTGGAATTAAAAATGATATACCTTTTATAACAACCTTCAATGGTGCTCCCTTATATGTATTACCTACTGCACACTTAACAGGAACTGCTAGTTTAATTAATAGTATAATGGAAAATTATAATGGTAGAATCACTAGATTTGTAAGTGATGAGGATTGGTTAAATAGTTTATCTGATTCTGCAAATGGATTTTATCTTGGAGATGAATACTTAATCCATAATGATGCAGGACATGATTTGAAATTTTTCATGGAAAATGAAACAGAAAAGTATATATCTGAAATACTTTTAGCAAATAAAATAGATAGAAGTACAGTTCTATCTCTTGACTTTGATGGAGATGGAAAATCTGATTTATCCCTAACACCTGAAAGCTTAATAGTAAAAAACCTTTTTGGAAGAAGCGGATTATATAGTGGAAATGGTACCACTATTAATATTGATCCTAATGCATTCTATAATTTAAAAGAAAACCTGGAAAATAATATGGTCAATAATGATATAGAGTGGATAAATCAAGCTATAGGTTTATGCATGGATAAAAATAACAGGATTAAAAGTGATAAAACTCAACGAGAAGATACTTTATGTAGTAAGGTAGTTGAGGGACTAAATGAAGCTAGCTTAACGAAACTACTAAGTAGAATAGATAATTCTCATGGTAAGTTAGTAAAAGGCACTAATAAAAATACACTAAAACTATTAAGTGAATTTAATACCTATAATGTAACAAGAAAACTTGATAGATGGGGTTCAAGTGGTGGCAGACGCTGGTTTTTAGATGGTGAAGAATTTGATGAATATAATTTAATTAACTGGATTAAGGATTTAAAAAAATCTGCAGACATTTTATATTATCAAATAACTACAACAGGTGAATTTACTTCTTATTCAATGTACACCTCTACCCCTCAAGTCTATAGATTTGATACAATTTCAGCCATAGGAAAAGCTTTTATTAATGTCACTAATGGTTTTTTAAGTAAAACAGAAGAGGTATTTAAAGGTACAGGATTGCGTTCAGTTAAAAATGATGGTATTGTTAATTCAATTTCAGAAGTATTAGAAGTTGAAGAAAAAAATGTGGCTGAATTAAAAAAACAAATTTTAAATACTGCTGAACTGTCAAAAGGGCTAGCTGAAAACTTTTCTGATATGGATAATTGGCTTGGTAATAGTATTTCACAAGGAATTATTAGTGGAAAATATGAAGTTAAAAACCTTCCTAACTCCTACAAGGCTTACTTAGAAGAAAATAATATATTCGATGATGTTAAAGATGTTATTGAAGCATATGATTTGCAAGTTGAATCAGCAGCAATAAATTTATCTCGGAATATTGTTTCCGATTTTAATAATTTGATTAGTAGAACACAGAATAAATTGAAAAGTATTTATAATTCGCTGGAGGATTTCATAAACTCAGTTAATAGCCTGGATTCTAGGATGAATGGAAATGTAACTTCAAAACACTTTAACACAAACTTATCTGGTTATAATCAATACGAAACAACTGAAGTAAATACAAGTCATGGGATTCTCTCTAATTTCTTTCCATCTAATATAAGTAGTTGTATTGAAGATTCTAAAAGATATATAGTTCCAGTTTTAGATTCCCTCTCTGATGCTCTTTATTTATTAGACCTATATAATTCACAACTTCATGATTTGAAAAATTATTTTAAATTTATTATTGAAAAAGCTGTATATGATTCTATTGAATTAAATTCTATTGTAGAAGCTCAGATTTTAATATCTGCAAGAATTGAAAGAATGATGAAGGAAATAACAAGAGTTGATGAAGTTATAGAGCTTGAGTATAAGGGAAATTCTTTAAAAAGTTATCAAACTCAATTACAGTCACTAGTTAAGTCACTAGAGTATTTTACTTTAATGCTAAATGACTGCTTTGGTGAAAATTCGAAATCTAGTTAGTAAGGTAAGTAGTCTGCACATATTGCATCTTAATCATATGCCCTCTAGTGCAGACTGCTAATTATAAGCTTACCCTTTATTCATATCCATTAATAACAACATCCAGCTTCCCAGTTGCTGGATCTATTACAAGTCCGTGAATTGAAATACCTTCTGGCATTAGAGGATGTTTCTTTATCATATTAACACTATCCTGAATTGATTCTTCTACCGAACCAAAACCATGAAGCCACTGTTTAACGTCAATTCCACTATTATAAAGGGTTTCTATTGATTTTTCTGATACCCCTCTATCAACTATCTTAGCTAATAAGTCATCTGTATTTAAATTACACATACCACAGCCATGATGTCCAATAACAAAAATCTCATCTGCATTAAACTCATAAATTGCAACAATAATACTTCTTATTATACTACCAAAAGGATGCATAACTGCTGCCCCTGCATTTTTAACAATCTTTGCATCACCATTTTTTATGTTTAAAGCCTTTGGTAAAAGGTCTGTAAGTCTAGTATCCATGCAAGATAAAATAAGTATTTTCTTATTTGGATTCTTTGATGTTGCATACTGCTCATATTCCTTATTTTCTACAAAACGACTATTGAACTCCAATATCTCTTCTAATTTACTCATTAATGTGCCCCCTCTTTTACTACTAAAATAGTCTTTCAAGTATTTTACAACTTTTTTTGTAGCTTGTATATAGTTTTAATTGAAAATAATATTCTTTTTCATAAAAAAATTATTTTTCTATTCATTAACTTTTATACTTATTTTACTTATACTATCATCTGTTAAATAATCAACTTCATTTTTAATCTCATTCACTTTATACTTTATATTACCATATGTAGAATAAGCAAATTGTATTGTACTATCATCAATAATAGACTCTCCCATATCAATAGTAATAATATCTTTTTTATTATAAAGCTTCTTCTCGTTCCTATAATTCTCAAAAATATAAATACTATTCTTATATGTCTCAAACCCTTCATTCTCAGCTGAACTTTTCAACTTCCACTTGTCCTTTATCTTTTCACGTTCGTAATAGTCTCTTCTGAAATTATTCACTTCTTTTACTTTATCTGGTTGAATTGAGTATGATAAAGAATAAGAATTAATTCTTTCTCTAGTAAGCCATTCATAACCAATAATTATTTTATTGTTAGTATCCTCTTTAATAAGTCCATAACTAACTATAAAATCAATATTATTTTCATTATCTGAACTAATCTCTACAAAGTCATTTTTATTAACCCTGTAATACTTAGTAACAATACTTTCTAACTCTCCATTACTTCCCATATATTCTATGAATTCATCTTTCGCTTTAATATAGTTCTTTCTCTCTACAATCACCTTTTGCTTCTCTTTAACGTAAATAACTGTAACTATAAATGTAATTACTATAATACCTATTAATAATATAGCTCTATTCTTTTCTTTAAGCATATTAACCCCCTAAAATTAATAAATACTTTATTTTTGACCTATCTTCCATATTATAGCTTATCTTTCATAAATATAAATTTATAGTCTTATATTTAAAAGAACTCATTTCAATGTTTTAGTATTTATCTCACCAAATGATTAATACTTAATATCCTTATAGCCTAAATATTAACAATTTGATATTTATTCTAAAGATATATATTAATATAGTATATTTTCATATTCATTCTATGATTATCTATAATATTACCTCTTAAGATAATCAACTTCTTTTTTTGAACACCTTTAATAATATAATAAGAACAAAGACTATCATATTTCTCAACTAGTCTTTGTTCTTATTTAAATCAAATTAAAGTTCTCCTATATTACTCCTATATATTATTCCTTTACAAACTCTCTTAGCTTAAAGCTTCCAGCTGTAAAGAATACTAATGAAATTAATGATATTATTACTATAGCTGGCAGAACTCTACCATTATTGATTATCTCAATCATCCAGTAAAATGGTGATAATATACCTAATTTTGTTACTAAACTTGGAATATTCTCAAACATCCCTAAATTCATGTTTACTATTGCTAATGTAAAGTATACTAAACCTATTAACACAACTAACAAAGTTGCAAAATTTGCATTTTTTATATATCTTGTAACTAAAACTACTAAAGCTGTTGTAAATAAGCTACATAATCCTATTACTAAAATACTTTGTGGAATATTTATATTAGGTACCTTTAAAATCTTACTTGTTACTATAAATGCAAGTGAACTTAATACCCCTTGAATAAAGAAAGCTGCCATAAACATTCCCCCTAAAATTTCTTTATCTGAATTTGAAGTTGATATTGCACGTTTTAGCACCTTTTGTACCTTTAATTTAATCATATCCTCTGTAATAATTGATCCACCAATAACCATAAAGTAACAAATCATCAGTAATGAAATTAAATATTCTCCATTATCGGATTTCTCATCTTTTTCAATAGTAGTTTCAATATACTTACTACTTAATCCCTCTTCAATCCCTTCTTCAAGCTCACCCTTTATAAATTTATCAATAATTTTTTCTGCAAGCATTGATCCAGCTACTTCTTCACTTTTATAGGATTCTATAATTGGAACTCTACCACTTTTAATATCATCCTCAAAGCCCTTATCAATAACATATATTGCTCCTACATTTTTATCCCTTATTTCTTTATAGTTACTTTCAATTTCACCAGTATAATAATAAACTTTATAATCAACTTTTAAATCTTCTATAATTTTTTCAGAATACTCACTATTATCTTTATCTATTATACCTATAGTTGGTTTAGATCCTTCAGTTCCAATCATTCCAACTAACATAATCACTGGTAACACAAATGACATTAATAAAATCATTGGATTTTTTGCATATCTTTTTATATTTACTATTGTTAATTGAACTAAACCCATGACTTTACCTCCTTACTCTTCATTTCTTTTATTAAGGTAATTATAAAAATCCCTATTGATATTGCTATTATCCAAAAGACTTCTTTTTCAACACCAATCAAATTTCCATTTAAGCAATAAGCTGAAAAGGCTTTTGAAATATAGTGAGTAGGTGCTAATTCAGCAAATACGGTTCCACTTCCAGTAAACATTTCCATTCCTATAATAGGTAACATGAAAATTACTAAACCTACTATTTTTCCGTACTTCTCTCCAAAGAAACTCTTAATGCAGGAACTTAAAGATGTAACTAAAATAGCACTTGTAAATATTAATAGACTAAGCCCTAAAATCTCACCCTTAAAGGCTATTCCTAGAATCCTAAAAAATAAAACATATGCTGAAATAATTATTGTAGAGTAAATTAACAATATAATAAATTCATATTCAAATATTCTTGTCCTATTTATTGGAGTTGATAGTACCTTCTTATCTATATTTTTTGATAAATCCTCATAATTAGATTGTATCAACATATAAATCATCATAGTTATAACAAATCCTATCATTAATGAAGCCATTCTCTCATAGCTACTTACTTCTTTTACTTCATCTATAATATTGCTCTCAATCGTAGTCATTTGGGTTAGGCTAATTAAATCTTCTTGAGAACCACCAGCTATATTAATATAAATACCTTGATGATAATTATCTAAAATAACTTTTAATGTATTTATAACTGCCTCCCCTTCGCCTTTTTCCTTTATAACTATATTATTTTTATTCATTGATAGTAAACTACTTTCATAGCCTTTAGGAATAATAATATCTGCCTTTCCATCATCTTTTATATTAATAAATTCCTTCATGTCATCACTCTTTAAAAATTCTATAAGTGACTTAGACATATTCGTATCATCTTCATCTACTATATTAATATCTAATACCTTAAGCTTTAGTGGATTAGTATGCATATTTTCCTGAATAAACCCAGTGAACCCTGCTAATATTATTGGAAATATCAGAAAATACGCTAAAGTTACTAAGCCACCTTTAAACATCCTCTTCAACTTAATTTTAATATATATTAATAATCTCATATCAATCACCCTAATCCCTTAAAGTTTTTCCTGTCAACGCTAAAAATACATCTTCAAGCTTTGCTTCTTCATAGCTTATTTTCCTAATATTAATTCCATCCTTTTCTAGTAAATTTAAAGCATCTCCTAATTTAAAGCTACTATCTATTGTAAATCCGATTTCACCTTTGACCTCTACTACTTTATTAACCCCCATAACTTCCTTAAATTTCACTAAAGTCTCAGCCTTTACCCCTGCAGTTGATATTACAACTTTATTATTTGGAAAAACAGAAGTTTTAACTTCATCTTTACTACCATATGCAACCTCTTTCCCTAAATCCATTATAAAGACTCTTTCACATAGCTCCTCTACCTCTTCCATATAATGAGAAGTATAAATAACTGTAGTGCCCCATTCCTTACAAATCTTTTTTGTAAAAGTAAATATATGATTCCTTGATTGTGGATCTACACCTACTGTTGGCTCATCCATTATAAGTATCTTTGGATGGTGCATTATTGCAGCTGCTATATTTAATCTTCTCTTCATCCCTCCAGAGAATTTTTTAACCTTTTCTCTTCTTCTATCCTCAAGGCCTGTTACTTCTAATGCTTCAGTAATTCTTTCCTTTAGTAAGCTTCCTTTAAGACCATAAAGTGAACCAAAAAATTCAAGGTTATCATAAGCACTTAAATTCTCCATTAAGGCTAAATCCTGAGGTACATAGCCCATAGACTTCTTTGCTTTAATTGGTTCTTTCGCTATATCAAATCCATTTATAATTATTTTCCCGCTATCTGGTACCAGTAAGCTTGTCATTATATTTATTAATGTTGATTTACCAGCACCATTAGGTCCTATAAATCCAAATATTTCACCCTCTTTAACTTCATAACTTACATTATCTAAAACTAACTTATCATTAAATCTCTTTGTAACATTTTCTATTTTAATTATCCCCATTAAAAATCCCTCCTAAGGTCTATCTTGTATTATGATATTATAATACGACAACCTAGGAGGGTTAACCATTACTTGAAGTCACTACATAGAATGACTTAAGTCACTATTCCATTTTTAAATGCAAAAATTGCTATTTGTGTTCTATCTCTAAGTTCTAATTTAGATAATATATTAGTAATATTATTCTTTATTGTTCCCTCAGAAAGGAAAAGTTCCTCTGATATTTGCTTATTGCTTAAGCCTTCTGCAATAGCCTCAATAATCTTTATTTCCTTTTCTGAAAGATTAAATTTATTTATCTCTGACTTCTTCTCTTTATAATTACTATCCTCTAGAATTTTTGTTGCCACCTCAGGATGAACAACCATATTTCCTTTATATGCTGTTTTTATTCCCTCATATATTACATCATGAGAACTATCCTTTAGCATATATCCAAAGGCACCATATTTTAAAGCTTCTTGTATATATTCTTTATCTTTAAAGGTTGTAAGAATTAATACCTTAACTTTAGCAAACTGCTCCTTAATTAGTCTTGTCCCCATTACCCCATCACAATCCTTCATTCTTATATCCATAAGAACTATATCAACTTCATTATTCTTACAGATATCAAGAGCTACATATCCATTCTCTGCAGTTCCAACTATATGAATATCATCAAAGGTTGAAAGCATTAATTTCAAGCCCTCTCTTATTAGCTTTTCATCATCTACAATAAGAAGTTTTATTTTATCCATCCTATATCTCCTTCTCCCTTGGAATTGTAATCTTTATAAAAAAACCTTCCCCAAGACTTGATTTCATATCTACCAGCCCATTTAATTCAGCAGTTCTCTCCCTAATGCTTTTTAAACCTAAACCAGTCTCATTTATTTCCTTTGTACCTTCTCCATTATCCTTAAAGGAAATAACAAAGTCCTCCTCTGTAAAGTTCATAATTATATTTTCCTTAGTAGCCTTACCATGCCTTAGAGAGTTTGATAATACTTCCTGGGTTATTCTATATAAGTGGCTTACCTGCTTAGTAGATAAATTCCATTCTCCTTTTGAAACTGTTAAGTTTACTATTATTCCTGATAACTTTTCAAAATTCTTACAAACTTCTTGAAGTCTTAAAATTCCCTGATAATTATCATATTCATCTGGCTTTAGTTCCTTTACTGCCCTTCTAACATCTTGAAGACTCTCATTAATAAAGGCTCTTAGGTTACCAGCCATTTTTCCTAGTGAACTTTCTTCCTTTTTACCTATAGCTTCCATAGCTGATAGCTGAATCATAGCTGTAGATAATGCATGTCCAACACTATCATGAATTTCCCTTGAAATTCTGTTTCTTTCCTTAACTAAGGTTAACTCCTCTATAGAGTCTAGACAACTTTCAAGATCATTATTAGCTTCAATAAGCTTTTCCTCTGATACTCTTAGTTTATCATAAAGGCTTTGTGCCTCTAATTTACTTCTATTTAATCTCTCAATATAATTTAATAGTATGTAGAATCCAATTAATATAGGTATATTTCTTATTGATTCTTCAAAGTTGAAAATATTGCTACTTATAAAATATATCACTGTTATAATACTTATACTTATATATCTCATAACTTTTTTATTTAACGTAAAGCTATCTATAATAGTTCCAATTAAATATAATAATATTTCTCCCCCTACAAAATAATGAACAATAGTACATACTAATATTTCTATTAACACTGATAAAATAATAGCCTTTTCATTCTTAATATAAAATATCCTTATGTTATTATTTATAATAATACATAAAATTAAGGCTACTCCTATTAATCTTCTACTCTCTTGCATAGAAAGGATTTGAAATATTAAAATTATATAGGATATATATCTAATCCCCAATAATTCCTTGCTTTTTCTCATTATATTCTCCTATTAATTAAGTATTTCATCATTTACCAATACCATTTCATTTTATATTTTTATCACTCTTGATATTTTACCATTTAATTGTATTGCCTTACAAATTTAACTTGAATAAGTAAAAAAATAGAGAGTATTATACTACCCTCTATTTTCCAATTTGCTGATAAAGTCCCTTAGATATTTAAGGGATTTCTCTTTCTTCTATTTAATTTATTACACAAGTCCTAGTATTACTCCAAGAATTATTGTCCCTATATAAATAATATTAGTTAAAACAAAATTCTTAACAGCTAAAACAAAGGTATCCTTTTTAGTTTGTACCTCAAAGAACTTCTTAATATTCTCATTAACAGGCTTAATTGCAACTAAAGCTAAAATTGAAGTTATAGGTAATACTCTAGCTACTACCCCTATAATAATTGCAATAAAACCAATATAATAAAGCCATTTAAATACTAATAAAGCATTATCCTTTCCAATATATTGTGGAAGGGTAAATCTTCTATTCTCGAAGTCATCATCTATATCGCAAATATTATTAGCTAACATAATATTTGCTATTCCCATAATTGCTGGTATTGTAACAATAACTAATGAAACTATAACAGCTAAGTTTATTCCTAGATTTAACCTACCATCTGTTAATCCTAGAGTAATAATATTCTCATCAAAAACATGTACGTAAATAGCTAAGAATGTTATAAAGAATCCCATTGTAAACCCTGAGAATATCTCACCAAAGGGAGTTCTTGAAATTGGTATTGGTCCAAAAGAATATGCCACACCAATAGCAAAACAAATCATTCCTATTAAAAGTACTATAATATCTGTATTTAAGAATAATAATATTCCAAGTAGGCTTGATATAACTAGCATACTAATAATTAATCCTTTTACCATATTAGGATTCAAGCTATCCTTAACTATTGCATTATGCTCTTCATAACCAAAGCCTTCTTTCTTTACAGCTTTCTTATAATCAATATAATTATTTATTGCTGTTGTTGTCATATCAAAAATAAGCATACTTGAAAATAATAATATTGCATTTGTAATTTTGAAATCATCATATTTATAAAGAGCAAATACTGTTCCAAGTAAATATGGAATAACACTTGCTACTTTAGTTTGTATTTCTACTAACTTAAAAAAACTCCCTATTTTCATTTGTATCTCCTTATATAAGTTTAAATTTAATTCTTTTATTTATTAGTATACTAAATTTTAGAAATAAAACAATTTCCCTAAGTATTTATTCTTATATTTATATTTCCATCTTCTTTATTCTAACAATTTTCATCACTTAAATTTAAATAAAATTGAAATTTTTGTTTAATTTTGTAATATAATATGTTAATATTGTTTATGTTTGGTAATATTAACCGAACAACAGATAAGTAAATTTATATATTTATACAAAGGAGATATAATTATGAAAAGAAAAATACTTAGTTCACTTCTTGTTGCTATGTTATCAGTAACCTTAGTAGCATGTGGTGATAAAAAAGAACCTACGCCAGATACTACAACTCCACAAGTTGAAGACACTGCCAAAGAACCTGAAGAAGAAAAGCCAGTAGCTACAAATACTACTGCTAAAGAATCAAGTATTGACTCAAAATTAAACATTGGTGAAACAGGACTTGCATCTATGCTTATTCCTAGTATACTTAGTAAAAACGATTCACTAGAAACTGGTACTGTAAAGGTTTCATTAGATAGTATTGTTCGAGGGGATGCTGCTCAGAAGATAGTAGATGAATATAATGCTAGTGACTATGGTCTTACAGTTGCTTCTCTTGATAGTAGTTTGCTTGAATACGCTGTTGTTGAATATAGTCTTACAATCCCTAATGACTTCCCTCATGATGAGTTTGGTCCTTCACCTAACATTACTAGTTCCATAAGAGGAAATGATGGCAATGGCTTAGTCTACGATGGAATACTTTTTAGTATAAGCACTTGGAATTTCCCTATTAATTATATTGAAGATCCAGTATTAAAACCAGATGTACCTACAAAAAGTTGTTTTGTTTTCCAAATACCAAAAGGATGTACTGATTACACAATAGTAATTGGTGATTCTGAGACTCAAGAGGCATATTTCAAAGGAAAATAATTCTTGATTATATGCAAAAAATGCAGTAAACATCATGCATTGTTTACTGCATTTTTTATAATTAATTTTCACAATCAATCCTTTTAAGGTTTTATCTTAAGAATGTCGTCTGCATTTAAGCTATCTGAAACCTTCTCCATAGTATAACTTCTACCATTATCATAGGTAATAATTAACTTCCCCTCTTGAATAACAATCTTAGCTTTATATGTTTTCTTATTATTAAATATGGACTTGCCATTATTCACCTGACTTCTATTAGCTAAATTTGTAATTAGAACATAGGGGTTTATACTCCCCTCCCATATATTATCTTCACTTTTCTTAAAGATACCAAACTGATAGTCCGCCTTTATCATTCCATGATTCTTAATATCTTCTTCAGTATAATAATCAAAGTCTACCTTCCTATTATCTTCACCTATATAGAAGCCTTCTGTCACATTACCACTAGCATTTATAATTTCCATTTCCTCTTCATTTATAATGTTAACTACTACAATGCTTTGTCCAACTAAAGTTCCAACCTTGTTTTTATACTCAATTAAATAGCTTCCATTAATATCTTTATAAGTAACCATACCTATTTCACTTTTAATTCTATCTACAAAACTCTCTAATATAATATTTGCAGATTTGAAATAGTTATTTTTTATATAACCTTCAGCCTTATCTATATCAACTTGGATTTCCTTCTTTTTCTCCTCAGATAAGGTGGAAATATCTAATGCCTTAACTTCCTCTATAATCTTATTTAGATTTTCTTTATTTATAGTAGTAACTTTTTCTTTAAATGCCTCTATCTCAACTTTTAGTAATGGGAAAGCTTCTGTATTGTTACTTTGTATTGCTTCTGAAGACTTTGAAACTATATCCTTAAGCTCTTCTTCAGCATCTCCTATAATATACTCTTGGGTTTCTTCTTTAAAAGTTTCAAAGTAATCATTAAACTCTATGGCTGTTATATTTGTACCCTTATTCTCCTCTTCTGTATTATCCTTGGAATATATTAGAGATACTATCCCTATTGGAATTAATATTACTATAATAGCAAGTATAATAAAGATACCTTTCTTCTTCATAAGTTTTCTCCTCTTTATTTTCTGTAAATTAATTATAGCAATAGTTGCTTACAAATTCCTATCATTAATCAAATAATGATAATTGAGTACTCAACCCTTGATTTAATTTCTCTTTCATAGGCTTTGTATAACTACTTGAAAGATTATATTTATTCCTTAATTCATTTACCACTAGATATAGTTTTTCTTTATATTCCTTACCTGCTCCACCTTTTTTATATAACAATTCTAAAGGCTCATATAAATCTGGAAACTCCTTTTTAATAAAAGTAAAAAATACAGCCCTAGTATTTCCCCTTAAATATAAAGTTCCAGGAAGTACATAATCTACTTTACATTCCTTTGCCATCTTAAACATACTATCAAAATTCTCATAACTATCTGTAATGTAAGGAATTATGGGCATTACATGTAAACCAGTACTTGCATTAGTTTTACTAAATTCCTTTAATACATTGAACCTATCTAAACTTGTTGCTCCAAAGGGTTCAACCTTTTTTCTAACTTCCTCATCCATAGTAGTTATGGTTTCTGCAACATTTACGTAGGTAATTCTTGATAGCTCATCTATCAAGTCATAGTCCCTTAATATAAGCTTTGATTTGGTAGAAATTATAGCTGGTGTTTTATACTTAATAAGAAGCTTTAATATTTCAGGCATAAGCTTATATTTATCCTCTGCTGGTTGATAGCTATCTGTTACTCCTCCAATGTTTATGACCTCTCTTTTCCAGCTCTTATTCATTAATTCTTTTTCTAACTCATCTACTATATTAGTTTTTATATGAATATCCCTAAAGAAATCTTCTGAATCTAAATACTTATGAGAATAGATTGCATAGCAGTACTTACAGCCATGTTGACAGCCTCTATAAATATTTAAATCCCATCCATAGGGTATCTTTCTTTTTAGCTTTGTTAACCCACTCTTACAAATCTCTTCTTTAAATGATACCTTATCCATCTATAACCTCCACCTAAAAATCAATATTTTACCCTTTAGTTTTTCCTGAACCTTCCTATTTATATTATACTTTACTTCTTCCCTTATGAAAAACAAGAAAATAATAAAACTGCACACTATTAGATAGTGTGCAGCCTATAAAATCTACTCTGATAATATATAATTTCCTAAAGGAATAATTATTGATATTGCTATTAAAGTTAATAATAAAGTTATTCCTAATGAACCAATAGTTAATGCTGTATATATATTAAATATTACTGGAATATACATTGTTACAGTAAAGATTAATGGTGCTAATAATATATACTTACCATTCTTCCCAGGTATCATACCTTTTAATAAGATAGATATTATTACTAGTGCTATTGGCCATAGGAATAAATATGAACCTCCTGGTAAAACAACCATAAATACTGTCATTAAAATTGTATTAAATAATAATCCACCTAAAATCATAGCATCTTTATCATCTTTCTCTCTTACTAAATATTTTGCAACTATAGTTGATATAACTATTAAAACAGCTACTGCAATTAAAGTAATTATGTTGTCTCCTGCTATATTAGGCATATAGGTCAAGCTAAATTTAACCTTTGTAAAAATAGATATAATATATGATATAACTAAACCTATAACTAATGCTCCAATTCCTAGCCCAATCCAAATTCCAGTCCATTTTAATAAACTCTTAATGGAAATTCTACTATTTTTAATAATCATAGCAAGTATTATTACTGCTACAATAGATGCTATTATTGCAATTGTAGTTGAGTAATTAATAAATACATTTGGTAGTATTGTAAAGAATATTCTATCTTGATCAGCCTTAAAATAATCTATATCTGAATATTTTTCTGAATATACAAACTCCTCTACCATTGGTAGTACCTGTTCTCCATAATGTTGTATACTTCTCTCATTAATATTTTCATATATATCTGAATTTGTATGATAATAATCTAAATTATTTAATACAGCAAAGTTTGTTCCATTAATCCCTTTTTTTATAAACTCAGTAAAATCAGTTCCATTTGGCATCTTTCTATATATATCTGCAGCAAGAGAATATGAAACTGGAAGCTTTGCATTCTTATATAGTTCAATAACCTTCTCATTATTTTCACCAGTTTCAAACATTAATGCAGGGCCTTTAATTCCTCTTGCTTCCATGTTAACTACAAAGGATACATTTTCATAATTAGAAAAATTCTTATTCATCTCTTCCTTTGCACCAAGTAATCCCATCTCTTCCCCATCTGTAATCAATATCTTAATTCCATTTTCTAAAGGACTTCCGCTTTCTTTAATATTTCTTAGTATCTCTAAAATTGTTGATACACCATATCCAGCATCTGCTGCACCATGTGAATTATTATCTTCTCCACTTCTCTTTTTAGGTGAAGAATCATAATGTGATGCAAGTAGTATATAACTTCCATCTTCACCTTTCTTACCATCTATTTTTGCATATATATTGTTTATTGTTTGTAAATCACCATTTCTATCTTTAACATTTTCATAGGTAAAGACTTCTGGATCTAATCCAATCTCTTTTAATTCTTGTAAAATATATTCCCTAACTTTCCCTAAAGCTTCTTGATTATATATAGAATGTGGCTCTTTAGCAATTGTCTTTATATGCTCCTTAGCCCTCTCTGCAGAAAATCCAGTATCATTACTATTCTTTGCTTTTGGTATGTATTGTGAAAATATCCCTAAAGCTGCTGCTATTATAATTGCTAATGTTAATAAAATAATTCCTTTTTTCTTCATAATATCTCCTAACTTATTTTTTCTATTTATTTGTTGACTGCAATATAGCATGTCTTAAAAAAGATAATATCAGAAAATACTTTGATAATCAAATAGTTTGTAAGTGAAATTAAAATTCTCTTAAATACATTCTTATGATTTTTAATTTTTTATTGCTATTTTAAAATATTTTATATATAATTGTTATGAAATATGTATATTTTTATACAAAATGAGGTTTTAATGATGATGAAAAATATAAACTTACCAAATAGGCTAAAACTTAATATGTTTTACTTTAGCTTTTTTAGTTAGTTTGTATTTATGGATTAATATATTAATCATAGATACAAACGTTCTACTTGTTTGTATCTATGAAGGCTAGAGTTAATTTGTTATGCAAAGCCACATAGATAAACACTATGTGGTTTTTTTAATCCTAGGCCTTAAAGCCACATAGTAACTACTATGTGGCTTTTATTATATAAAATATGAAAGAGGTATTAATATGAATAAAAATAAAACTAAAGATATTATAATTATTGCTTTTGCAGTATTCTCAATGTTCTTTGGAGCAGGTAACTTAATATTCCCTCCCTATATTGGAATGACTTCTGGTAGCAACTGGATTGTAAGCTTCTTAGGCTTTATATTCTCAGATGTTGGACTTATACTTATAGCTATGATTGCTATTGCAAAATCTGGTTCATTCCAAGCTGTACTTGGACGAGCAGGAAAGAAATTTGGACTTACTTTAGAAATTATTATAATGCTTTGCCTTGGCCCTATACTTATAGTACCAAGAACAGCAGCTACAACTTTTGAAATGAGTATACAACCTTTATTTAACGGATTTAATCCAATTTTATTCTCAGTGTTATTTTTCGGAGTAGTACTTATTTTAACTATTCGCCCTACTAAAGTTATGGATATACTAGGTAAGTTTTTAACACCAGTATTACTACTTGCTTTAGCTATATTAATTATAAAAGGAATAGTATCACCTATTGGAGATTTAAATACTAATATAGAAACTACTAATTTGTTTATGAATGGTCTTACTCAGGGCTATCAAACTATGGATCCTTTAGGAACAGGTGGAATAGCAGCTCTTGTAATTACTTCATTCTTAATAAAGGGATATAGTAAAAAAGAAACTATTGGACTAACTATTAAATCATCTGTTATTGCTGGTATAGGTCTTGCTCTAGTATATGGTGGTTTAGCTTACTTAGGAGCTACTGTATCTAATGTTTATGATTCAAGTATATCTCAGACTGCATTATTAATTAATATAACTAATTCCCTTTTAGGTAATGGGGGTACAATAATGTTAAGTGTAGTAGTAATATTTGCATGTCTTACTACAGCAATTGGTTTAACTTCTGTTACTGGTAAATTCTTTGAAGATGTAAGTAATAAAAAGTTAAAATATAATTATGTAGTTATCTTTATATGTGTATTTAGTACTGTAATGTCTATCCTTGGAGTTGATAAGCTTATATCTGTCTCTGCTCCAATATTAACAGTAATTTATCCTGTTTCAATAGTTCTAGTATTAATGAACTGCTTTAGAAATGTATTTAATAGAAGTGAAATTTATAAAGGTGCAGCCTATGCAACTCTTTTAACTAGCTTACTTACTGTAGCTAATAGCTTAGGAATGAATATGGACTTTGTAAATAAATTACCCCTTGCAAACCTTGGATTTAACTGGCTACTACCAGCTATAATTGGTGGAGTTATTGGATTTATTATAAGTGGTGTTAATAAGAATGTGGTAACTGATAAATAAGAATAAAAAGGAGGCTTCTACTGATAGTGAAGCCTCCTTTTTTATTCCATAACTTTACTTTCTATATCCTTCTATTATCCTTTTCTTTTTTAGATATACTCCTATATATCTTAGGTCACTCCATCTATAGATAACTCTAGCTACTAAATAACCACTTATAAAAATAATATAAAATGAACCTGACCACTGAGTTGATTCAGTAAATAGCAAAATCATACACATTAAGGTAATACTATATAAAATAATATCTCTTATTAAACTACTTATATATTTATGGCACCTTTCCTTCATAAGATCAATTCTATCGAAAGCTTCTGGTCTTTCCCCCTCATATTCCATTGACCATAACCAGTAGTCCTTCCCCTTAGATACTAAGTTCCAGCCGAAATCTTTGAATATTTCTTCATAGCCTTTTTCAGCTATAAATTTATAATCTAAACAATACCTGATCTTTCTCTCTTGACCCTTATGAAATATATGCTCACCTGAAATACTAGCTTTTGCTTCAATTGATGCCTTAGTATACTTCACTTCTCTTAAATTCCAGCCTTCTGACTCTTTTTCTTCTAACCAGTTCTCATAATTCTCATAATCTACAAGACTAATAATATACTTCTCAACTAAAATATTTTCCTTATCCTCAGTGTTAATATTGTTATCCATAAATTACACCTCCATAATCTCAATTTACCTCAATACCATAGTTTCACAGATTACACCTTTCCATTATTTAGTAACTCTTCAAGCCTTGTAATTTCTCTTTTTAATACTTCTCTTCCCAATTCAGTTATTTCATATATTTTTCTTCTTTCTTGCTCTTCTACTACAAGGATCAATTTATCCTTTTCTAATTTAGATAGGGAATTATATATTGTCCCTGCCCCAATTTTAATTCTTTTATTTGTTATTTCTTCTACATGTAGCATTATTCCATATCCATGTCTTTTTTCTTTTAATGACAATAAAATGTAGTACATTGTTTCTGTCATTGGTAAATAAGTCTTTAATACCTTTTTTAACTCCATATAATTCACCTCTATAGATTTTGTTTAATTACATTTCATCATGATATATTATAGTTCCATTATATTACATATTTATATATAATGTCCATCTAAATTTGGTATTATTTCTTATAAATGATCCCCTCACATCTTAACCAAAACCTTTATCCATTTAAATAAAACAACCAGGGCAATTGCCCTGGTTGTTTATATTTATTATCCTTATTTATCTACTTACTTAGAAAACTTATTATTTTAATACTTCACTTTTCTTTCTCATAACCACTGCAGTTCCTGTTAAAGCAAGTACAGCAAGTCCTAAATAAATACCAATGTTAGCCTTATCTCCAGTCTTAGTAATACTATCACTATTGCTAGTATTATTATCTCCTGTATTTTGGTCAGCTTCTTTAAATAATTCTAAATTTGATTTTGCTAACTCTACTTTCACTAACACTTCATTTATTTCTTCTTGAGTTAAATCATCTCTATTTCCTATTAACTTCTTAGCTTCTCTAATTGCTTCTTCATATCCCTTCCAGCTTTCTGCTGTGTAATCTTTAGGATTTAGTTTTTCAAACTCTGCAACTAAAGCTTCTAATATACTAATATCACCTTTAACAACAAGAACTTTAGCTTTTTCATTTAGCTTTTTAATAAGCTCATTCATTTCCTTGTTTGTTAGTTTTTCATTTTTAAGAGCTGCTTTTGCTTCTTCTAGTGTATCAGCAAAGTCTTTCCAAGAACTTGTTGTATATTTATTTTCATCAAATCCTGCAATAGCAGACTCTAAAGGAGTCTTATCCTTTACAATATCTGATGCTACTAAGCTAGCTCTAGCTCTTTTTAATTCTGTAATCATAGCTCTAACTTCATCAAGGGAAGCTTTTTCTTCCTTTGCCATAGTCTTAGCCTTATCTAAAACATTATTAAATTCTGCAAAGCTTTCTTCTGTGTAATCTTCAGGATTTAAATTTGAATATTCATCAATTAAAGCCTGTAAATTTTTAAATGATACAACTAAATCTGATTCTATTAAACCTGCCTTAGCTGTTGCTAGATTGATTTCCATTTCCTTCACATCAGCTTCAGTTACGTTTGAATTATCAGCAATCATCTCTTCTGCTTCTGAAACTACAGCTTTAAAGTTTGTCCAACTTTCTGGAGTATAATCTTTTTCATTTAATTTAGTATAGTCATCTGATTTCAATAACTTATCTAATATACTTACATCGCCACGTTTTGCTAATAAATTTCTAGCTGCATTGTAAGAAATAATTGATTGGTCTATATCATTTTGTGTTGCATTATTTTCTTTAGTTAGAATACTAACCATTTTTCCTATTGCTTCTTCGTATACTGTAAATGATGAAACTGTATATGACTCAGCATTTAACTCTTCTAGATTATCTACCACCTCTTGTAATTCAGTACGACTTGGTAATAAATTCTCATCTGTTAAAGAAATCATTTCATAAATTGTTGGGATTACATCTCCCCATTCAATTTTAATTTCAAATAGATTTTCATTAAAAGGATTGTATATAGTTTTTAAACTCTTATCTAAAATACCTAATTCAACCCATTCAGTTTTTCCTGCTCTATTCCTACTTGGAACACGTCCTAATACCTTTGCATTAGAAATACTATTACCATTTTGAATAATATTAATTAATTTAACATTGGTATTATCTGATAAACGATAAATTAAAGATCCATTAGCAGCACTTGGCTTAAAGGATGTTAATATATCCCCATCAAGTAATTTCTCTGCTCCATGTCCTCTTTCTTCAATTACACTACTTTCAAAGGTTGGATCATTATTTTCCTTAACATATTCTCCACCATTGATTAAAACTTCATTAACCTTAACCCATCTTCTATTATAAGGTGCTGTAATTCTAATCCTCATATATCTTCCTATTAAATCTAAATCTTTTGACTCTACATAAGCATTACCTGGATTAGATGTATCATGGGTGTATCCTTCATTAATTGGATTATCAACCTCAGCTGTATTTTCTACTCCATCACCAATTGTAAGTACAGTTTTCCAATCCTTTTTATCATTAGAAACTTCAATAACTGCATCACGTAGGTAATCTCTTTCTGAGTCTAATACATAAAGTCTTAAGGAATTAATTCTACGTTCTTGTCCTAAATCGTACTCAATAGTTTGTCCTTCTTTTGGTAATCCTGTAAACCATGATGCTGTTTTTAAGTCTCCATCAAATAAATTTCCTAATGAACCATTTTTCCTTGAATCGTTACTTGTATCACCAAGAGCAATATTAGAACTTATAAAGGATGGTCCACTAATTTCATTTGTATAAACTTCAAATCTTGATAATTCAAAAGTCTTATCACTGTTGCTATCATTAATTAAACGAATATAACGTCCATTAGATAAATCCTTTTTATCTGTTACATCAATCCATTCAATTTCATTATTAGAAACTTGAAGCTTTAATCCATCTAAAGTTGTACCATCTAATTTTATTTCTCTTAAATCTCTAATTCTATCAAATACAACTCCAATATATTCATTTTCCTTTAGTGTATAGCTTCCATCAACAAGTAATGATGCAAAATCCTTACCAAAA
The DNA here is from genome assembly GCF_051590805.1 of Clostridium zhoujianii. Taxonomy (NCBI): domain Bacteria; kingdom Bacillati; phylum Bacillota; class Clostridia; order Eubacteriales; family Clostridiaceae; genus Clostridium; species Clostridium zhoujianii. Next base: position 345,841 of record NZ_JBPUTF010000001.1, on the reverse strand, counting down.
TCATTAATAATTGTTTTATAAGAATCTACATTGGTATATGTATAATCTACACAACCAGGAGTAGAACTTTCACTAACACTAAACTCTGAGAATTTTACCCAAGCACCTACTCTCTCATCATTAACAAGACGAATATAACGTGCTTCCTTACCTTTGAAATCTTCCTCAATAATGTCTTTTCCACTATTTAAACCAGAGTATGACTTAAAGGTCTTCCAAGTTACATTGTCTTCTGAATATTCTAAGTGATACTTCTTCCACTTATCACCATCTCCAGCTCCAACAACAATTCTAACTTCTCCAATATGAGCCACACGCCCTAAATCTAATCCTATGAAATCTCCTGGAATAGATGCATCAAGATTTGCTTGAGTTGAACCATCTGGATCGTACCAAACGAATGTATTATCACTACCATCAGTTAAGTTACTTTCTGGCCCTCTATATACACTCCAAATATCTGTTTTAATAATATCTTTACCAAGGACTGCTGTACCTCTTTCTGTGGCAGTAATCTCTTTTACTTGCCACCATTTATTAATCTTTTCAGTATTTCTTAGTCTAATTCCTTTTGCTATAACCTCATCATTAAAGGTATGTGTATAGGTTCCTTCCCCTGCATATGTTGCTCCTGGAACAGGTAACCATTCGCCACCTTCTGTTTTATATTCTAATTCTCCCTTTAGAATTTTATCTCCTGTGGCTTGAACAAACTTTACTTCCCCTAAGGTAATTGCCTTATCAAATTCTAAACCTACCCATGCTCCTACTGGAGTAGTATCTCTATCTGGATCTCCTGATACATAAGGGCCTTTGGCGAAATGAGCAAATGTACCTTCATTTCCATCAGTAAGATTTGTAATAGATCCACCCTTAATACTCATAACTTCAGTGTTGTAAATTCCTTTACTTTCAAAGGATGGTCCTTCTGGTTCTTCTATCTTTTCATTTACTAGGATTTCACGACATCCAAACCATGTTCCCTTCTTCTCCTCAGTTGCAATTAAACGAATTCCTCTTGCTGTTAAATCTAAGTTATCTACAGTAATTTCACTTTCATTTCCAACAAAATTAGTTCCTTCTATATCAAGCCATTCCTTGCCATCAACAGTGTATTGTAACTTTGCTTTCTTGAATGTATCTGCCACGTTAGCATTTAATCCCATATTGAAAGTTACATTATTAATTTTAACTTCCTTATTGTATTTAATTCCAACATAATCTCCTATTGCAATTGTGTTTGGATTTTTAAAGGCAACTTCTGTTTTTAAATCTTTATCTAAAAGATCACTTAACTTCCCTGAATCTGCTTTACGATTAGAAATTGCTGTTGTAATTACCTTTGTAGGATCTAGAATACCAGTTACCTTATTTCCTAAATCAGATAATAGAGTTTTAGTAAATGGTACTATATGTTGCACCCCTACCTCAGCATTTTCATAATGATCTACATACCAGAAGGAATGTGTTTTTGATTGCTCAAATTCACTTTGTGCTAATGAATATTTATCCCAAACATTATCATAATTTTCTTCTTCAAATTCAATTAATCCCTCTAATAATGCGATATTAGCAGTAGCTGTATTCTTCCAAGAATCAATCCAATATTGAATTTGTCCAAGAGTTCTCTTATTTCCTGCTTTTGCTTCATAAGTCTTTGCAGCATTTAGTAATTTATTAAATTCTAAAATTAGTTCTTCTGCTTGTCCTTTAATTGACTCACCTAATTCTAATGTTTCTTTAAAAGCATTTAGCTTTGGTGCTAATTCTATAGATTCTTCTAATTTAGTAACACGTCCATCCATATTTTGATTTATCATATGCTTACTTAATTCTCTTAAAGCTACAGATCCTTCTGTATCATTAATATTTAAATGATCCATATAGCTAAATGAATCATTCCAGTTTTGATCTGCTTCTTCTTTAGTCTCCCAAACATTCCATGCATAATCAGCATTTGCAAAAATAGCTGACTTTGATGCTTCTGACTGTTGCATTGGGTTAAGTACAATACCTTGGATCTTTTCTGGATCTACTCCTGGATGTAAGAAAGTATCATTACCACCCATAATTAAATGTTGTTTTGAATTATCTGTACATGGCCAGTTAATCCACATGTATGGTCCTCTTCCTTGATTTCCTTCACTAGCAATATTATTGTAGAAGTTATTAACAAATTCGTTTGAAACTTCTCCCCATACTCTACCTCCAGTCATAACAATACTTACTGATTGAGGCATCTTATTTACTATTTTTAATTGTTCTGACCCACCATTACCCATGTAATCATTTGGACAGAAAATCATTTCTTTCTTTAATCCTGAGTATTGACTTTGCATTGTTTCTAGCCAATCTGTTAAATCCTTCATTAACCTAACATAGCTCTCTGCACCACCAGCAGGCACTGCAGCATCATCTGCTAAAATACCAAACTGACGAACTCCTGCATCCATCAATTGAATAAACTTCTTTTTTATAATTTCTAAATCTTCTTTATATGTACCTTCACTTCCATGTCTAACTGGATTTGACATGTATGGATGTAATGAATAAACATATCTATTCTTTGATTCTTCTCCAACCTTAGCTAACTCAGCAATTTCTCCTAGTTTTTCTTCTGGATATAACTCTCTCCATTTTGAATTATGATAAGGATCATCCTTAGGAGCAAAGATATATTGATTCATCTTAAACTCTCCACCATATCTCATTAATTCAGCACGATCTTCATTTGACCAAGGATTTCCATAATAACCTTCAATAAATCCTCTAAAAGGTACATCTGAATAATCTCTTATACTCAACTCTAAAACACTATCTCCAGATATTTGTCTAAATATATGTTTTAATGAAGTAAGTCCATAGAATGCTGAATCTGTATCACTACCTAATACAGAAATTACATCATCCTTAATATTTACAACATGAGAATCTTTTTTATTAAATAATGCTGTATCTCCAGTAATATCTTTATTCTTAGAATAATTATCAACATATTCTTCTGATCCATAAATACCAACAAGAATATTTGTCTTTCCATCTACTACTTCATTTGATACTGAACTACTTCTACCTTTAATCTCTAAAATATCTTCCACTAATCTTTTTGTATAGACATCAATTCCACCTTCATAAACTACATTGACATCCTTAGAAATTTCAAAACTTCCACCAGTATACTCTATTAATTGTGGATTTGGGTAGATCTTGTACTCTTTACTATCCTCTTTGGCTGATACAACAATATCAGGAACAAATCCTATAGTAATTAAGCCTACAAGTGCAAATGAAATGATAGATTTTAGTTTTCTTTTTTTCTTCATAATCACTCTTTGTTTCACTCCTCTTAAAATTTATATAAACTTAAATTAGCAAAATCTTTTCTGCTAATTTAAACTTATCAACTATTTAAGTCTTAACCCTGGTGTTTTAAATATTTCTTCAAATATTTTCATCTTAAAATGTAGTTTGTTAATTTAGTAAAATAAAAAAATCGTCAAGACGAGCTTGCCGAGTCGTCGATTTTTTTTGCGCATCTGCATTTCCAAAGCTTGTCTTTGGAAAATCTTGCAGGCGCATATATTTATTTTTTTACTCTGCTAGGATAACTTTGATAACATACATACTTACAAAAATCATCCACAAGTTAATAATGATTATAATTTCCTAGGGAGTAAAAAAAGCTCCCCTACAAAATGTAGGGAAGCTTGTGCCCAAATGGTAACACGCCATACAAAATATTCTAAATATTAATTTTATTCCATTATACGCCATATTTTTACCATTGTAAACCTTTTTATATATTTTTTATACAATAATTTAATATATCTTAACTTATCATTTAATTCTTGTCATATTAACCTTGGGAAATATAACTATTATCTATTTATGACCCTTATCTATTACTACAGCCTCTGTGACAAATTCACCATCAACCATCTTTACATCAAATGCTTTTCCAAAGCCCTTAACCAATCTTCCTTCTGAAACTTCAATTTCAAATACATCAAAATCTAATCCTACTAATACATCCATAATAGATTTTCCTTGTCTTTCACTGAACTTATCAATTATCTTTTGATTATCCTCTAATACTCTTGCAGTTCCTTTAAATGAAACTCTCTCTCTTGCAAATGTAATATCAACATTTTGTTCATCTTCTATTATCATTATGCTTATCTCATTATTATTCACAATATTATTATAATGCTCTGCTATTTTACTTATATAAATATAGAATTTTCCTCCATCAAGTACAAAGGGTGAGTAACTAATTCTAGCCTTATTATCCTTATCTAGTGCACTTATAATTAATGTTTTTTGTTTATTTAATAATTTTTCCATTTTTATCTCTCCTCTAATTTTAATAATTTCTAAACTGATAGTATTTTTTCTAATAATAGTAAAGATCCTCTAAAACCTATATATGGGGTATAAGGATATATATTTTTTGCTTTTATATTTGGATTACTAATTTGAAGGTCTAATTTGCTACTATGTGCCATGTCTAAGGTAGCACCATCCCCCATTAAAATTAGTAGCTCCTTCTTTAAGTATTTTAATCTACTTGGTTCTCCTAAATTAATTAAGATGTCATCTCTATCCTTTTTACATCCATGAAGTACCTCTGCTCTATCTACATTTAAACCTAGTTCTTCTATAAAACTTTTCATAGATATAACAGTGTCATAGTCTGCAAAAATACCTACATCCTTATTATCTAATGCTCTTAACTTAAATCTCATTCTAAATAAGTACTTCTTAATTAAAGCTATCTCTTCATTTAAAGCCTCTTCATTTACTTCATATTTCATAAGAGCTTTTATTTCTTCAATCCAAGCTATACTTTGAGTTAATCCTATTGGCTTCTTATAAACATATGGGATGTTAAACTTTTCTTTCATATATTCAGCAGCCTTTAAGCCCTCTTTTCTAATAACAATATTTAATGAAGCCTTCCCAGCTTCCTCTAATTTTTCTACAGAGGTATAAGCTGTGAATGTTGTGTTTAAATCCTTATTAAAGAAAGTCTTCATCATTCTTTTTATTTCTTCTGCATCAGATAAGAAGTTATATCCATCAATATTGCTACCAATAATATTAAATCTATCTTCTTTTTCATCAGATTCTTTAACCATGTTTTTTGCAATTAACTCTAATGCAGATTCAACACCTACATTATAGTCATCCTTTAAGCCACCAGTTGTAATTGGTATAAGTTTTGCATTAATTCCTGCTTGTAGTTCACGGCAAATACTCTTAACATCTGCTCCAATTATTGAAGATACAGAAGATGCCATAACAAATATATATTTAGGCTTTTTATTAATATCTACTTCTTTAATAGAATTCTCTAGTCTTTCATAGGATCCAAAGGTAATATCACTTTCATCCATATGAGTAGAATATATAGTAGCTAAATCTTCTCCATTTAATTGTCCAATTGATTCTACTGCATAGTGAGTAGTTCCAGCTGGTCCAAACTCTATAATACAAAGATCTTCTATAGAGCTTAATGTCCATATGATTCCCATTCTATCTGATGCTACAGGGAAATACTTATATATATTCATAACTAGCCCTCCATTGCTTTCTCAATCAAAGTTTTCATAATACCAATAGGTAATTCATATCCTATTTTTTGTGCGTTAGAGTCTAAGGTTACTTGCATTATTCCCTTTGACTTTAATAACATAGGATTTTCATGACCTACATAAAGCTCTACATTAAGTGAATCATATAGTTCTCTTAAAGGTGCAATATTAGCAATTCTAGTAACATAAGGATCAAATCCTAATTCTAATATTCTATCTTTCCACTTTACATCTACATCATATAACTCTCTGACTTGTATTAACTTAGGCTCTAATCCTAATTCAACTAAGAATTCTGCAGTTTCAAATGCCATCATTGGAGTATTTCCATAAACGAAGCTTTTACCACCTAAAATTTTTCTAGTCTTCTCAAATAACTCTTCATACTCTTCTTTAATTTCTTTTAAATCTGAAGTTAGATCTATTTCTAAAACTTTTTCAAGCTTTTTATATGCTGACTCTATAGCTTCTTTATTCATATGCTTGTCAAAGAATATATAAGGAGTTTTGAATTCTTTCTCCATCTTTTTAGCTAGGTCTAATGCTATCATATCTGTAACAATATTAAGCTTTGCCCTTGGTGCTAATTGAATTTCAGAAACCTTACACTTAGATGGAATTATAGTATTTATTTCTATATTATGTTTATCAAGTAACTTAACAAGTTCAGTATTCTTTACTCCCTCTTGTCTATGACCTAATATATTTATCCCCTTTAGCTCTTTACTACTTTTCATAGTCTTAACAAAAGAACCTAAAGCTCTAACCATACCTGGGATATGGCTATTACACTTATAATGTTCTGTTCTAACAACAAAAATTGGTATATTAAGCTCATCCTCTACTTCATCTACTATTCCTTCATAATCTTCCCCAATTAATTCTGGAACACAAGTAGTAACTATCATAATTCCATCTGGATTTGAGCTTTCTTTAATATACTCCAATGCTTCTCTTACACTTTTTTCAGCTCCAAAGACAACATCCTTTTCCTTAAGAACTAGTGAATATACATTATCATTACCCTTCTGTCTGTTATTTGAGAATATTCTTGTATAATATGTACACTCGCTTGTCCCTACTACTAACATAGCTAAATTCTCAACATAAGATGCTGTAAGGGCTACCCCAAATAATGGGCAATGTGTCCCGGGAAATATTGCATGACTTAATCCCTTAATATCCTTATCCACATTAATTTCACTTAATCTATTTAATATATCTAAACTATAATTCACAGTTATCGCACCTCTCCTTATTCCTATAGCATACTTCAAGTGGGTAAATCTGAGGTTTATTGTTAATAGGATCTTTCTGAATACTGCATTTAACATTGTATACAGAATGAATTATGTCCTTAACTATAACTTCTTCCGGCTTGCCATCAGCAACTATTTCCCCATCCTTCATAATTACCACCCTACTACTATATCTAGCAGCTTGATTTAAATCATGTAATACCATAACAATTGTCATATCAAACTTCTTATTAATTTCCTGAACTAACTCCATAAGCTCTAGTTGATGGCCCATATCTAAATATGTTGTAGGTTCATCTAAGAAAAGTATCTTTGTTTTTTGAGCAAGAGCCATAGCAAGCCAAACTCTTTGTCTCTCCCCACCAGATAAGCTTACTACCTTCCTATCAGCATAATGGGCTACTCCAGTTTGCTCTAAACTCCAATTTACTATTTCTTCATCTTCAGTATTTTTTGATTCAAACCATTTCTTATGAGGTATTCTTCCGTAATATACAAGCTGTTTTACTGTTATATCCTCAGGAGAAGAATTTTGTTGTGATAGCATAGATAAGGCTTTAGCTACATCATTATTTTTCATTGAATCTATGGATTTATCTAAAATTAGAACTTCTCCAGCCTCTCTCTTTAAAAGCTTTGATAATGATTTAAGTAAGGTTGATTTCCCTGATCCATTTGGACCTATTATAGAAACAACCTCGCCTTTGCCTATCTTTAATGATAAATCTTGAATTATAGTTTTACCTTCATATCCAACCTTTATATTTCTTGCTTCTATCATTTATTCTCCTCCTTTCTTTCTTAGTAGATATAAGAAGAATGGCCCACCAACAATAGACATAACTACACCTACTGGTAATTCTAATGAACCTAGTATTGTTCTAGCTATTGTATCTGCAACTAACAATACTATTCCTCCAAGTACCATAGAAAATGGTATTGTATACTTGTGATCAGATCCAATTACCATCCTACTTATATGTGGTACTATTAGCCCAACAAAGCTAATTATCCCTACTACAGCAGTTGAGGTTGCTGCTAAAAATACTGCAACAGCAGATAATAATACTCTTGTCTTATTAACATTGAATCCAAGGTTTGTTGCAGATTCATCACTTAAATTTAAAACATTAGCTCCCCTAATACATAATAAAGATAGTGATAAACCAATAAGTGAATATATTGCTACAAGCCTTACATCACTCCAAGTTTTAGATGCTAAACTTCCGTTTAACCATAATAATGCACTTTGAATTCTGTCACTATATAAAGTTGTTAATAATGATATAAATCCACCTAGGATTGCATTAACTGCTACCCCTGCAAGAACAACTCTTATTGCTTTTAATCCATTCTTCCATGCCATAAAATACACTACTGTACAAGCCAATGCTCCTCCAATAAATGCAACTAAAGGAAGTATCCCTGTATATTGTGGTAATAGAAGCAATATTACTATTGCAAATACACTTGCCCCAGAGGAGACCCCTGTTATTCCTGGATCTGCCAATGGATTTTTCATTACAGATTGAAGTAAACATCCTGATATTGCAAGGTTAGCTCCAACTAGCACTGCCAAGATATTTCTTGGCAGTCTCATTTGTAAAACAATTGTTGAAACCGTCTTGTTATCACCATTAATCAAGGCTGAAAATATATCTCCAAGACTTAAATTAACACTTCCTATAGCTGATAAAATTATTATTAAAGCACTTAATACTAGTACTCCAAGTCCTATTAATATAAGTTTAGATTTATCTTTCATACTACTCACCATATATTATTTTTCCAAGTTCTTCTATAGCATCAGTTACTGAAAGATTAGCTGTTACTGCAAATAATCCTGGATCTAAATCATAGACCTTTCCTTCTTTAGTAGCCTTTAACGAACTCCAAGCTGGATTAGTTGCAAATTCTTTTTCAAAAGCTTTTTTACTTTCTTCTAAATCACCATGAGATAGTCTTAATATATAATCTGGGTTCATTTGCACAACTTGTTCCATGCTAAAGTTTAAATAAGCTGAATTAACAGAATCTATATCATCAGTGATATTATCTACACAAATTGTATTTAATAAATCTCCTACATATGATGTATCTGTAGCTAGCATATAACTTTCAGCTGATCCAAATACTATAGCAACCTTTGGTTTGCTATCACTTTTTTTACCCTTAGCTAAAACTTTATCAACAGATTCTTGAAGCTCTGTAACTACTTTTTTCGCTTCTTTCTTTTTACCTGTTAAATCTCCTAATTCAATTATGCTATTCTTAAATTCAGTAAAACTTTTAGTATTAAAGTAAAAAGCATTCATTCCATAATCGCTAACTTGCTTTTCTACCTTTTCTTTAAAGTTAATATCAAAAATTAATAAATCAGGATTTAATGACACTATAGTTTCAAAATTAGGTGCAAACGCTTGTCCTATTTCCTGAACTCCATTATATCTTTCTGGTAAAGTTGTACTAGTTTTTGGAACTCCAACTAAATCAAGACCAAACTTGTCCATTACTTGTGTTGCTGATACTGTTGCACTTACTACCTTCTTTGCTTCTGCCACCTCTGTAGTAGCTTTTCCACAGGATACCCCTAAAATACTTACACCTATTAAAGCTGCTATCATTAACTTTTTAATCATATTTATTCACTCCTATATTTATTAATTTTTATAAAGAATCACTTTATCCCATAATCTTTTTAGCAAGGTTAAAATAAACTGATGCCATTTCACAGTCCTTATCATATTCAATAACAGTCTTCCCATCATTTTCAGCTACTTGTACTGATGGATTTCTTGGTACATAATGAATAATCTTAGTTTCTATTTCATCACATAACTTATTTACAAGTTCAACTTCATTCTCAACATTCTTAGCATTTAAAATTAATCCCTTTAATGACGCATACCCCTTATTCTTAAACTGCTTAACAGCTGTAGAAATATTGCTAGCTGCATACATAGACATCATTTCCCCTGAGGTAACTACATATACTTCCTCTGCATATCCATTTCTTATTGGCATTGAGAATCCGCCACAGACAACATCCCCTAAAACATCGTAGATTACTATATCTGGTTTATATGTTTCAAAGGCATTTAACTCTTCTAATTGTTCAAAGGCAGCTATAATCCCTCTTCCTGCACAGCCTACCCCTGGAGTTGGACCACCAGCTTCAACACATAGAACTCCATTAAAACCTTCAAATACTATATCCTTAAGTTCTAATTCATCCCCCTTGTTCTTCATAGCATCTAATACTGTTGGAATAAATTCCCCCTTCATTAGATTCTTTGTTGAATCAGCCTTAGGATCACATCCTACCTGCATAACCTTATACCCTAAAGTAGATAATGCTGCTGATACATTTGAAACTGTTGTTGATTTTCCTATACCGCCTTTTCCGTAAATCGCAATTTTCTTCAAGTTAATTCTCCTTTATTAATATAAATTATTTGACTTTGTATAATTGACAATCCTATCTCCCTGATAGATAATATACACATGACTTTTATCTAATTGAAATTGATTTTCAATAACAATTAGATATTACCATGTTTTAAATATAATAGTTTCAAATATATTTAGTTATATTTAAAAAATATTTAGTTTTATTGAAGGAGAGATATATGTTTTATTTAAATTCTGTTTTAGAAAATTTCCAGAACTGCTGTAAGCTACCTATTTACTTATTAGACAATAACTATAATGTTTTGAATAAGAGTGGACATACAGATATTACTGAAGAGATTATAAGTAATTTAAAGATTCTTAAGAATTTAGGTAATCATAAATTAGAAGATACCTATTCAGTGCTTGACTATAATAACAATATTAGTTTTTTACTCAAGCCCTATATTTTTAACATAAATAAACCACTATTTTTTTTAATCGGACCTTTTTATAATAATAGTGAGAATAAAGAGTACAATCTTTCTTTACTTCCCCCTAGCACCTATAAATATATAAATAATTTACTATCTCAAGTATTAGATGATATTTATGATAAAAGTTATAACCCCTTTATTAATAGAGCTATCCAATATATCCATAGCAACTATTTTGAAGATATATCTATGGACAAGATCTGCCATGATTTAAAAATAAATAAATGCTACTTTTGTAACTTGTTTAAAAAGGAAACTGGCTATACTTTTACTCAATTTCTAACAATGTGGAGAATAGAAAAAAGTAAGATATTCTTGAAGAATCCTTCATTAACTTTATTTGATGTAGCATTAAATGTTGGATTTAATAATCAAGGATATTACAGTACAACCTTTAAGAAAATAACTGGGATTACTCCATCTGAATATAAAGCAGCTCTATAAGAATAAAAGCCAGGACATTTGTCCTGGCTTTTCATTCTAATTATACATATTATCTACAACTTTTTTATTGTACTTATTAAGTTGCTCATAAATATAATTATTTACACTATACATATCATCCAAAGTTGGCTTAACTGCCTTATCAGAAAGTTTATATTTGTACTTTAATGATAGAATTCTTTCAACACTTTCATCTATTCTCTTCTCATCAATCTTTCCATCAATAACAGCTTGTAATACAGAATTATATACTTTTTGTTGATTTTCTAATGTATGACAAACTAATAAAATATCTGTTCCTGCTTCAACTGATTTAATTGCAGCTTCCCCAAGATCCCAATTCTTAGCTATTGCTTCCATTTCAAGGTCATCAGTTATTACAACACCCTTATAACCCATATCTTCTCTTAGTAATCCAGTTAATATCTTTTTAGACATAGTTGCTGGATACTCTTCATCAATTTTAGGTAACATAATATGTGCTGTCATTATCATATCTGCCCCATTATTTATTGCTTCTTGGAATGGTGCAAGCTCTACATTTTTCAATCTATCTATATCATGATTTAATGAAGGTAATCCTACATGAGAATCTACTTCTGTATCACCATGACCTGGAAAATGCTTTAAGGTTGGAATTACATTTTCATTTTTAATAGCATTCATTTCTTTAAGCCCGAATTCAGTTACTTTTTCCTTTGTAGCTCCATAAGACCTAATTCCTATTATAGGATTATCCTTATTTGTATTTATGTCTAAAACAGTTCCAAAATCAGTATTTATACCTAATAAATTTAATTTCTTAGCTGTGGATGTAGCCATACCTTCTGCTAGACTTGAATCGTTAAAATTACCTATCTCACCTTTATAAGGTGTTCTTAAAAGCTCTTGAGGTAAATGAGATAAGCTTCCCCCCTCTTCATCAAATCCTATGAGTAATGGAATTCCATTATTTTGACTATTGGCTTTTTTAAGTGCATTAACATACTTAATATTATCCTCATAGCCCTTTCCCCAGAAGTTTCTCCATCCATATAGGATTATTCCTCCTGCATGTTGATCTTCAAAAAGATTTATAGTCTTAGGGTCTACCTTAGTTCCGTCTACACCAAAAAACATCATCTGTCCAACTTTCTCTTCAATAGTCATAATACTTATCTTTTTCTGTACTTCTTGATTTATGTCTATTCCTTTATCCTCTGCCAAGCTATTTGAGCTACTTGATACTCCCCCTATCATTGATAAGATAAGAGCTAATGTTACAAATGTTTTCTTCACTACTATCTCCCCCTATAATATTTTTACTTTATTAAAACCTTTTCATTACCTCCTTAATTTAATATTACTCCTTAAATGTAACAAAGCTATCTCAGTTAGGAAGGATAAAATAACATAATTGTTATTTTTTAGTGATAATATCAGCGCTAATATATTTTATTTATATCTTTCATCTTTTCAATTCTTTTTATTATTGAGTGAAATTCAATTCTAGTTATCTTAGCTTTTATAAATATTTCAATACATGAAAAAAGATTAATGTTCAATTACTTAAACATTAACCTTCTCAACTTATTCACTACATTATTGAAATTATGCTATATTAAATTCACGTAATATTATTGATTCTATTATACGTTCTGATTAAAAAGCCTTACCACAATTTCAAGACTACTTTCAACTACTTATCATTTTTTCTGTTATGTAGCTACTTTTTCAACCTTAATTTTCCTTAATATGTTAATCTTGTTTTATCATGCAACCTCTTTGATTTCTACAACATGCTGTTATAAAAAAAGATTAATGTTCCACTTACTGAAACATTAATCTTTTCAACTTCTTTCACTGCATTATTAGATTTATGCAATCTGTTTATCTGACTCTTTTATTGAATTTAATAAATTAAACCGAATAAACTTATTATGCATTTATATTATACTACATTTTGCAGTATTAACTTTATACTTCTCTTAAAATTTTATCAGCTCTTAACCTCTTTATTAAATTGTCCCACGCTTCCTCTTCATTGATAAATATTTTCTTTGAACCTGTAATTACGCTTGCTCTTTCATCTGTTGCATATACAATCCAAGTATCATTTTCCTTCTTAATAACCAATTCATCTTCTCTATTATATCTCTCTTCATTAAGGTTATAACTTTTCAATCCTTCTTTAGAAATAATATCTATTGCGTCTTCTCTTGTCATTATTAGTTCCTCCTACTTTATTTCTTTTAATAATCCTAACCGCTCTAATTGCTCAACTGTTATAGAAAATTCATATTGAATTCCCCCTCCTGTTCCCCATCCTTTAATTCCTGCAATTTCACCTTTATATGATACTAGTTTGCTATAATCGCCATCATAATATTTTGTTACCGCTGCATCTATTTGAGTTTTTAACTTAATATCAGAACAATTTTTAACATACTCTTCAATTTTATTAAAATCTCCAATAACTTCATATTGATGATAATTAGATAAATCTTCTACATATGGTAGCGAACGTTCTGTATATGAATATGCTTTTCCATCAATTACAGGAGATGTGTATCTACCATTAGCATTACCATATCTATCAATTACTTCTCCAACCTTAGGATTAAACTGCTGTTTTATTGCAGTTCCGTCAGCACTTAATATATATCCACCTTCCGCAGCTTTACTCCAATTAATTGAACCATCAGGATTCACTACTGATGAATTCTTTAGAATTTGAATACCCTCTGGCCATTTGCCCTCTTTTAAAAAGTTGTTTGCCACATCTGAATTTACATTTTTTAATAAATAATTATATAATTCATCATTACTACATCCAGATTTTCTCCATAGGTTAACAGCTTCAGCCGACCCCTGGGGCAGAGTCTGTCTTATTATATTTTACTGCTACACACTAGTATTTCCAATAACTCTCTCAAGAAAAAATAGAAACTAGCCTATTTTATTTTTCAGCTAGTTTCTACGTCTTTATCTCACTGTATTATTAATATTATGCATTGTTAAAATCAGTTATAATATTATTAATTTAAGCAACTTCATTTACTACTCTTTTTTATGAATTCAATTAATTCCTTATTATGCATTATTTCTATTATAAGTTATTAATATTCCACTATCTGCTGCTTTAGGGTCATAATATGATTCTATTTTCCCCCAACTATATCTATATATTAGTGCTACTGGTAATTTTTCATGAGCTTCTCCTAAATTATTTATTAACCAGTTATTATGACTTTCTCTTTTCAATTCTACTTTATCATCACTCCAATTATCATAAGAATTTTTCAATTTTAAATCTGCATTTTTCATTTCTATCGATGATAGGAAACTATCTTTAAATATAATTTTAACCCATAGTGATAATCCATCTATTATTTGTGGACTTTTAAAATTATATCTTTCAATATTTCCATTTGTATAACTATTTACATCTATTAAAAATATTTTTTTAAAACTTTCACTATCCATTCCACTATATATTTCTTTATTATTTATAACTATTTTGCCTTTATCTAGTCTCATCTATATCCTCCTATTTTTACTTTAGTCCTTCTAATACATCTAACACTTTATTGTAATCATCTAATTGCATTTTATAATTACTCAACTCCACTGCCTTTAGTTCAACTTTCTTTATTTTACCACTACTTAGTAACTCTTTAAAATCTGGCAGAAACATTTGAGGTAGTCCACCACTTTCAAATTGCGGATTAGCCTTCGTTATTCCAAAAGCTACATCTATTGGTTCTGTTATTTCATAAGCCATCATTTTACTTCTATATTCAGCAACATCCATTCCATCTTCCCAATAAGGTTTAACTTGTAGTCCTTCAAACAACTTCCTTGCGTCTCCATCTATTCTATCTAGAGCACTTTTAGTAGTTGCATATCCTGTTGGATAAGGGTCTCCAACATATATTACTTTCCCCTTCTTCAATGTTATGTTTTTATAATTATCAACTCCAACATACGGAAAACTCCCTTGCCAACTTTGAGCTACCTCTGCCGGACTAGCTTTACTAACCCCCTTGGGGCAGGGTCTGTCTTTTCTATAAATCTAGTGTTTTCAATGCCTTACACTATTTTCTAGCCATTTCTAATCACTTACCATATTTTCTGTTATGTAGTTACTTTTTAACCTTAATTCCCCTTAATATGTTAAATTTATTTTATCATTCATAACACTTTTTATCTACATTACTACTTATGAAAAAAGATTAATGCTCAAATCACTGAAACATTAATCTTCTTAACTTCTCTCACTTCATTATTAGATTTATGCAGTGTTAACTATTCTTGCTTTTATTGATTTAACTAGATTCTGCTATCATTATTTTTTATGCAGTTAATTAGTTCTTTATTATGCATTATCCTTAATAACTTTATAAAATTGAAATATTCCACTTTCTTTTACATAAAGTATCTATACGAACTACATCATCCCATAAGCCATTTTCTTTTCCTTCTCCTGCCCATTTTTTATATTTTATCATATTTTCTTTATTATTTATTAATGCTTCTCTGTTTTTCTTTAATATCTTTTCCATATCTAGTTTAAATGGTGAATCTCCTCGTTGTTCTCTTATTAACTGAAAATATATTATTTGTAATGATATATATATATCAAACTCATTTAAATTCATCATTTCTAATAATTTACTTTCTAAAACTTTATCAATATTCAAGTCAGGTCTTTCATTATACAATTTATATATTCCTTGAGTCATAATCTGAGTGATATCTGTAGGTGAATTCGAACTAACCCACTGATGAAACTCAATTTTATACTGACCTTCCCCTTCTAAAAAATCTATAACTTCATTATTTTCTATTGCTACCAACAACTTTTCCTTTATATCCATTTATACTACTCCTTTAATTAATAAATGATATCTTAATATACTCATCATTATTAGGTATTTTATTGATTATTGCCTCTGGTGTTCCTCCATCAGTAAGCCCACCCGGTATCCAATGCGAGTTAGCCCCTGCTTCATTTCCTGATGGTATTCTTATTTCTAAATCCTTTAAATTTATTGTGTCAAATCTAACTAATCCTCCACCTGATTGAAAATATCCATCATCAAATCCTAGCATTTTTTCATAAACACTAATATCGCCACTTGCTACTTTCTCTATTTTATCCATAAAATCTTTTGGAGCAATAAATTGGGTATTGTCATTAAATCCAATAAAACTATTGCCCTCTACATACCATTCATATTGGTCTCTAGTCATAACAAATGAACCACCATTTTCAAATTGTTTTAAATGTTGTTCTATATAATCCTTGCTAAGATATGTTGACGGGTCTGGTCTACTTCCTTTAGATATAGACACTATTTCATCTACCTTTACTTTATCCAATCCAGAATTTTTTAATAAATCAGCTTTACTTACCCCCTCGGGGCAGAGTTTCCCTTATTAGGTTTTAGTGGTTGAGTTGAGTTTTCTCAACACCTACCAATATTTTATCACTATAAATAGTAATGAACTAGCCTTCTTATTTTTCAGCTAGTTCATTCTATCATTCTCTTACTGCATTATTAGAATTATGCGGTGTTAAATTTTCTTTCTCTTATTGATTTAACTAGATTATCATCCTGTTATATTTTATGCAGTTACTTAATTCTTTATTTTGCAGTTAAATTTGCTCTCTGAAGTAAGCACTAATTTCATCAAAAACATCATACTTATTCTCTTCTGAAATCTCTCTGTTAATTAATTTCCCTATTTTATCACATACTGAATTCTTATTATAATCATTCATAATGAAATATCCTTTTCCTATCTCAATCCCATCTCTTACTAACATTTTTTGAAGTTTTTTAGGACTTACAATATCAAATGAATATATTTCTGCTCCTATTTCATCTTTGAATCCTATATCTATTTGACATGATAAGAAAAAATCATCTATATCATCCCAGATTTCATTAATTACATTATAAGCTTTTATCTCTAATTTCATTTTCAACCTCCTATTTACCTAAAATATAAATATGGACATTCTTCAATTGCTTATTTGTTATGTCGCCAAATTCATTGATATACTTGTAATTTTCTGTAAAATCACCTCTCCACATTCCTTCTCTAGGTTTATACTGAATTCTAAAAGCTCACATTCCATCACTACTTGAGTAGCCAATTATATCTCCTGCATTCTTAGTTATTGTTTTATAGCCTTCACCAACCCACGCTTTACCAGTATTAATAATACTTATTTTCTTATTAATTATTTCTCCTATGGCTGCTCTTGTTGCTATTGCTACTACTAATGGTACTGTTGCAAATATAGCTTGATTACTATACAAAAAGTGCCAATATCTCTTTATTAAGAAACATTGGCATATAAAAATATATTTATTGTGTTATAGATAATTTTTCAACATAGTAATTATCCAAATCAATTCTATAATTCCACTCATTTCTTCCATATTTATCTTTGGTTAAATCACTATTCCCTTGACAAACTACCATTACCATATTTCCTACATTTTTAGTATAGTAAAAGGTATAGCCTACTGGATTCTTAATACTTGAAATTTCATCTCCATTACAATCCATAATAATTAATTTTTGATTTTCATCATCTATACCTCTAAGAATAATAATTTTATTATATTTCTTGCTATACTCAACTGATATCAAATTATTTATTTTTAGATGCTTATTTTCTTTAATAACTATTTCTTCTGCCTTAGCTGAATATGATAAAATTATAGTTCCATCAGTATTATATAAAATAAAACCTATTTTACTATCATTTCCTTTAACCTTTAACATTACCATATCATTAGCATATTCAAAGGCAAACATCATATCTGTATTCTGTATTTTAATATCCTTATTATTATAGCTCCATTTTACTATTCCATTTTTTCTATCTGTAAAAATATTCATTGCAACTCCTCCATACTTAATCCACCCAAAATTCATCAACTATATGAACATAATCTGTTCTATTTACTCTACCATTCAACTTAGAAAATAAGTCATATTGTGTAATATTCATATCACCCGGCAAATAACTATCAATAAGTAAATCTATTTGAGGACCAACTGGCCCTTCTAAAACTTCTAAACTTATTCCCTCATTAACCTCAAACTCTCTTATTACGTTACATGTATTTTTCCAATCAGATTTTACTGCTAAATTTTTTCTAATAAATTCTGTACTTTGAATTCTTTCCTTTACACCAAAACCTCCTATCATATTATCTGGTGCATTATTTTCTACTGCCATATAGAATCTATCTCCTGCCTTTAAAACATTAGTATTTCCTGATTCTCCTATAGGCCATGGCGACATTCCATTTATTAACTCATAATAATCATCAATAGTTTTTCCAGGATTAGCTTTTGAAAATTCATTCCATGTTTTATCTGACCCAATACCCAACTTTCTCCAATGTTCACTATATCGTTCTGCATCTTTAACAGACATTAAATCTCCAGAATAACCTTCAGTAGCTTTACTTACCCCCTCAGTAATTTTCCCATTAACATCCTCAATAATCTTCTTAATTCCAGCATCATCCGCACCTGTTATTCCTTCAAACTTACCATGGAAATCCTTTAGCAAGTTATCTTTTATTTTACCCTCTGGTAAGTTTTCAAGTTTATCTAACATAGTTTTAAACTCTGCTTTTAATCCTACATCCTTTATACTACTATTAAACTTCTTGTATATATCTTTTAACTCTGTAATACTATAATCATTATGGACTAAAAGACCTAACTTACTTACGTAGAAGGTATGATAATCTTCGACTTCTAAATTATAAACTTTACCCTTATTATATCCTGTTTTTTCTACACTTTCTATGGTCTTATAGATTTCTTCTGATGTAAGTAGCTTGTCTCCTTCTTTTAGTTCACCTGCTCTGACCCATCCTTTATCAGTCATAAATAAATGATCTTTTGTAGCTTGTATAATTTCATTATTTACTGTTACTACTACTAATTCTTCAGCTAACTTCTGTATCAATTTAGCTTTCTTATAACCAATATCCTCAGTCATCTCATCTCTTGCTAGCACTAATTCCCCATCAACTATAGAGGATATTTCTTTATATCCATTCTCTGTTACGACTAACGTATCGGCAGTAAAGCATCCATTAAAGCAAACATATCTCTGATAAGGAGTTAGCTCTTCACTTCTAAAGATAATTTTCTTAACATCACCAATTCCATCTTTTAGAGTTATCTTTATTTCACCATTCTGCTCTGATATATTACTAATAACAGATTTTATTCCATCACCTTTACTTTTCATAACATTTTTAAACTCTGACTTAGCCAAGTCAAAGTTTTTTCCTAATCCACTAGCCTCTAGCAGATTAATACCGCCCTTAATTCCCTTACCACCAGCATATAAAACCATGCATGCAATTGGATTTATTCCCATAGAGGCAAGAGCATTTGTACCTACCATCATAGTTGCATTTTTAACTAACTCTTTTCCCAAGGATCTTGCTGCTGTTTGTATTCCTTCTTTTACAAGCTTCCCACCAATCTTAGCACCGTCCCCTACTAAGGGAATTAAAGAAACTAAGCAAAGGCCTCTTTCTAATAAGCTTAAATCTCTACCTGTTACTAGGTCTTGTCCAACAAGAGCCTCGATTACGCCTTTAGCATCTCCAATTACAGGTATACAATCTATAACTAATGATGTATACTCCTTCCATTCAGGAATTATTTCGTAGTCAAACTCTCCTTGATGAATAAGCCCATCTAAGTACTTTTCAAAGGTTGGATATTCAGTTTTTATATCCGGATTAGCCTTTGAAAAGGCTTCGTAGTTTGATTTCATTAGTTCACCGATATCTCCGTAACCTAATACATCATCAAAGGATATGCCTTCTTTTAGAACCTCCCTTGAGCCGCTATTCATGCTGCCTCCTGGTCCCATTTCTCTATAGTATTCAGTTTTTGTTGCACCAATATTATTAGGAATAGTTATCTCATCTGATTTTATATTGCTTACCATATCTACTACCTGTTCGTAGTTCTTAGTAAAAGGTCCATCTACTTCCCTATCATAGAAATAGCATATATCTCCAAATCTTCTTAAATCAAGTATTTTATCATCAAGTTCATTATAAAAGCCTCTTTGAGATGGAAAATATAAATTCCCTAATTCCTCATCCTCATTAATTAGCTCAATAGCACTATTTATAAATCTTTCTGCACTAATCAATGTATTTCTTATATTTTCAACTGCAGTGGAGGCTGTATTTGCTTTTGCTTTAGTAGCTTCTTCTTCTATAATAAACTTTGACATTATACACCTCTGTTCTAATACTATTAATTAATATCCTTACAATATAAACTTTACCACTTACTTGTTTTATTGTAAATTATTCCTTTAAAGATGTTATCAACCTTTAATAGAGGGACTTAATATAATATCAAATAAATTAACAAAGCTAGATGAAATTATCTCTCCATTTATAATGAATTATCAGTAAATTTCTTTACAAGATCACAAAAAAATCCACGATAAATTACCGTGGATTTTCACAACTACTATTATTCTATAATTCTTCACCATTACTTGCTATAACATTCTTATACCAGACAAAGCTCTTCTTTTTACTTCTCTTTAAAGTTCCATTTCCTTCATTATCCTTATCTACGTAAATGAATCCATAACGTTTCTTCATTTCCCCTGTAGAGGCAGATACTATATCTATGCACCCCCATGGAGTATATCCTATTAAATCAACTCCATCCATTACAGCTTCCTTCATTTCTTTTATATGTTCTCTTAGGTATTCAATTCTGTAATCATCATTTATAGAACCATCTTCCTCTATCTTATCTACAGCACCTAATCCATTTTCAACTATAAATAAAGGTTTTTGATATCTGTCATATAATGTGTTACAAGTTATTCTTAATCCTAATGGATCTATTTGCCATCCCCACTCTGATACTTTTAAATGTGGGTTTCTAACGGTTTTAAAGGCATTTCCAGAAGTTTTACCATTTAATATTTCAGGATCAGTACTTGCACATCTGCTTGAATAATAACTAAATCCTATGAAATCAACTGTATTATTCCTTAATATTTCTTCATCTTCTGGTCCAAATTCAATTTCAATTCCATTTTCTCTTAAAAATCTCTTTGCATAACCTGGATATTCCCCCCTAGATTGAACATCTATAAAGAATAAGTTTTCTCTATCCTTCTCCATAGCCTTTTGAACATCATTAGGATTACAAGAATATGGATAAGTAGACCCAGCAGCTAACATACAACCAACCATTGATCCAGGTATAATTTCATGAGCCATCTTTGTTGCTAATGCACTTGCTACAAGTTCATGATGAGCACTTTGATACTTGATTTGCTCTTCATTATCCCCTTCTTCAAATCTAACACCAGCTCCCATGAAAGGAAGATGTAATATCATATTTATTTCATTAAAGGTCATCCAGTACTTAACTTTATTCTTATATCTTTTAAATATAGCTTCACAGTAATTTAAATAGAAATCAATAAACTTTCTATTCTTCCATCCACAAAACTTCTCTATAATTCCAATTGGTGTATCAAAGTGGCATATAGTAACTATTGGTTCTATACCATACTTTAGCATCTCATCAAAAATTTCATCGTAGTACTTTAATCCCTCTTCATTTGGAGTTTTTTCATCTCCAATTGGGAATATTCTTGACCAAGCTATTGATATTCTCAAACACTTAAAGCCCATTTCAGCAAATAACTTTATATCTTCTTTGAATCTATGATAGAAATCTATTCCTTCATGAGAAGGATAATATTCACCTTCAACTGGTCTTAAAATATCAATTTTTCCTTCCATAACCTTACGTCTATTTTCTCCAGCTGGACATAGATCTACTGTTGTTAGACCTTTCCCACCTTCTTTATATCCACCTTCACATTGATTTGCAGCTAATGCTCCTCCCCATAGGAAATTTTCAGGAAATCTATTTAACTCTTTCATAATAAATACCTCCACTAATTTTTCATTAAGGGAATAACCTTTAATTAAAGTTATTCCCTATACTTTATTAACTACTAAATAATAGTTAAAATATTTTCTCCTGCTTTAATATCCCCTTCTTCTGCAGGTAATACTTCTAAATAATTCATAGTATTTGTGATAATAATAGGTGTTATTAATTCATAACCTTCATTTTTAATAGCATCAATATCAAATTCTACTAAAGTATCTCCAACCTTTATTTCCTCACCATCTTTAACATGTGCTGTAAAGTACTTACCTTCTAATTGAACTGTATCCATACCAATATGAATTAAGATTTCTGCTCCATCCTTTGATTTTAAACCTATAGCATGTTTAGTTTTAAATACCATTTCAACTGTCCCATCTATTGGTGATACAACCTTACCCTCTGTTGGATTAATTGCAACTCCCTTACCTATCATTTCTGATGCAAAAGTTTCATCCTTAACCTTTGATAAAGGTACTAATTCTCCATTTAATGGGCTAGCAATTTTAATTTTATTCATTAAAGGCTTTTTATCATCTTCAACTACTTCTAATTCTTCAACTTCTTCATCCTCATCTACTGGATCTTCAAATCCAATAATCCAAGTTAAACCAAAGGCACTAACAAATGAGATAACACAACCAATAACTGCATGAACTATATTCATTGGATTCTCACCCATAAATATTGGTAATGATGCAAGTCCTGGTGCTCCTGAAGAGTAACGAACAACTCCCATAAGACCAACATATAATCCACCTAATGCCCCAGCAGTGCAAACTGCTATTAATGGCTTTTTAAGTCTTAATGTAACACCATACATAGCTGGTTCTGTTATACCAAGTACAGCTGTTAAACCTGCTGATCCTGCTAATTGCTTTAAGTCCTTATTCTTACTCTTAACTGCTACACAGAATGCTGCTCCACCTTGAGCTACATTTGATACAAGGTTACCAGGCCCTAATACATTTTCTTGCCCCTTTAATCCTAATTCATTAAATGCAATTGGAATTATTGCATAGTGCATACCTACCATAACAAATAGTGGCATAACTCCACCAATTATCATTGGAATTGACCAAGGTGCTACACTATTGATACTAGTAATAATATTTGCTAATCCATCTCCTAAAATTGAACCTATAGGTCCTAAAGCTATTAATGCAAGAGGTCCCATAACTAAAATTGTTATTAATGGTTTTGAGAAGAACTTAATTGGCTTTGGTGATATTTTATCTGCAAACATCTCAACATAAGACATTATCCAAACAACTAATATTATAGGAATAACTGATGATGTATAACTTACAAGTCTAACTGGTAAACCAAATAGTGAAACAGGATCCCCTGCTGAAACTAATGCATTCCAGTTAGGGTGAATCATTATTCCACCAAGTAACATCCCCATAAATGGGTTACACTTAAACTTAACTGAAGCTGTATATCCTAGAGCTACTGGGAATAAGAAGAATATTGCATCTCCCATAAAGCTTAAGATGTAATAGGTTTGGCTATCCTTTGCCATCCATCCTAAAGATGTTAATATAACTAGCACTGCCTTTAGCATACCTGCTGCTGTAAGTGGTGGTAAAATAGGTGTAAATGTACCTGAAATTATATCAAATACCTTTGCAAGCTTACCTGACTTTTCACCTTCTGATTTTGAGCTATTGCTTTGGAAATCTCCAAGCTTTAGTATTTCCTTATAAACATTTGAAACATCACTACCAATAATTATTTGATATTGAGGTCCATTGTCCACAACTCCAAGAACTCCCTTAGTTTTCTTTAAAGAATCTGTCTTTGCCTTTGATACATCCTTTAGATTAAATCTTAATCTTGTTGCACAATGTGTTACATTTGATACATTCTTTTCTCCGCCTACTTTTTCTAATATTGATTTTGCTAAATTTTCATAATTCATAGCTTAATTCCTCCATTTCAAAATTTTAATTTTTTTGATTTAAAATTATGAAGAATTAAGGTTTTGCCTGATCTAATCAGTAACAATCCTATGAAACTTCTGGTTATAAATTAAATCCTTCTCCTATCCTCCTTCACTAAAATTGAATTATCAGTACTTATATAAATAAAAAAACCTAAACTAACCATTAAAACTTTAGCTAATTTACTCCTATAATCTTTGATAATAAGCAGATATAGTAAACTTGTAGCCTAATTTTAATTATTAATTTAGGTTTTGCCTGATCGAATCAGTAACAATCCCAATTGAAGCCTAAAGCTTCTATTTTATCCGATCGCTACCATTGCTAACACTCCTATCTTCTATAAGTGGGAGCTAAGCACTGCTACGCGCCTGGATTAGTTCTTCTAAGCTTCAGATGGAGTAGGGTATTCCTATTAAGAAAACTCCACCTGAAGCTAAGAATCACTTTATTGTTCAATTCCTTCTTGTACAACTCTTGCAGTATGTACTATTAAGTATAGCTTTTCTTCTTTAGTTAAGTCATTGTTATATTTTTGCTTAATAAAGCCTTCAATTCTTTTAGTACACTCATAAGACTTTGGATACTTCACTTTAATCATGTCAAACAATTCATTATCATCGTCTTCATAATACCTTCCACTTGCAAGTCTTTGAGTAAAGAACTTTAAATGAGTTATAAATCTATAGTAATTTATTGATTCCTCATCAAAATCAACATTAAAATGATATTTTACAATTTTAAGTATTTCATCAATTAAGTTTATCATATTCACTACATCTGGCATATCCTGATCTAATTCCCCATTTAAAATATGCATAGCTATTGATGCAGCTTCGTCTTCTGGAAGTTCAACACCAAATCTATCTTTAATAATCTCCAAGGCTTTAACACCTACTAAAAATTCCTCTTTGTGAAGTCTTTTTATATCCCAGAGCATTACATTTTTCACTGCTAAGTTATTTTTTAATCTATCAATTGAAAATCCTATATGATCAGTAAGTGTTAAATAAATATTTTCATTTAACTTAGTATTTAGCTTTTCCTCCGCATACTTAACTATTTCCTCTGCAACTTCTAAATTCTCTACTGGAATATCATTAACTAAGGAAATCAATTTATCATTAATCCCTTTATTTTCTAAAGTGAAGATTTTTTCTATACTCTCCTCATCAATCATATCCCCTTTTTTCTTTTGGAAAGCAATACCTCTTCCCATAACAACTGATTCTTCATTATTATCATTTATAATTGTAACTACATTGTTATTTAACACCTTGTTTATTAGCATATTCCTAATCTCCTTCGTGCTAACTTTTTCATTAGATATTTGTATTTTTTGGAATATAAAAAACCCAAATCAATATCAAATAGTTATGGTTATCCCACAACAAATTTGGTATCAATTTAGGTTTTGCCTGCCGAACAGTAACAATCCAAAAATGACTCCAGCCTTAATATGATGCTATTGTAACACCTTATGTAAACCTTGTCAATAGATTTTCAGAATTATCTTTTGTTACTTAATTGATATTTCTCTTTATTCCATTTACTTCCATTATATACTATAATTAAATTACTAATCTGTAACAACCACTTTAAAGATATTTAAAATTTAAATTATAATATTTTGAACTTAAATCTCGCCTTTGAAAGCATATATAACCTAAGAGAGGAGGGATTAGTTTATGAACTATAAAACAATTGAAACCCTAGCATTACATGCTAAGAATGGTGATGAAAAGGCTAAAGAAAGTCTGATAGAGGAATTTAAACCCTTTATATTCAATCTTTCAAGTAAAAGCTTTATTCACGGTTATGAACTTTTAGATATACAAAATGAATGTTATAAGGCACTTTTCAAAGCACTTCAATATTATGATTTAGATAGACATCGTTTTGTTGCCTATGCCACTATGGCCATAAAAAATTCAATATATCTACTTATTAGAAAATCTAAAAAACGATCAGGTACAGATGGAGCTGATGCTTTAACTATGGATGGTGACTTAGAAAACTTAAACTTATCAGATAAGTCTTATATAGATGATAGGATATGTTCAGCTTGCGAAAGTGAAGAACTTAGTAAAGCTATTAATAACCTAAATTCTGAAGAAAAGGAATTCCTACATTTCATAACTTTACAGAATAAAAGTATACGTGAGTATTCAAATTTAAAAGATATACCATACTCTACTGCTGTTTATAGAAAAGGTACTTTAATGAAAAAGCTTAGTAGATCCCTTAAAGAAAATTCTGCCTACTTAAACTAGAACTTAGATTTTCCCTCTTTTAGCATATATCTTATATGAAAGAGAGGTGATTTTTTTATGGAAATCAATGAATTAGTAGGTCTTGTAGGTAATGTTGGTTTTCCTGTTGCTGTTAGCGCTTATTTGCTTATTAGACTTGAAAAGCAAATACTGTGTCTTTCTTCATCAATCAATAGACTTAATACTATAATTTCTACTAAACTTGGAATCATTATTGATAATGATGATAAAATCGCATAGTAAAATGCAGTAAACAAAAATTCTGTTTACTGCATTTTTATTTATATGTACTAAGCTACTCCTACCTCCTCTATATTAATCACCTTCCATTGCCTATCTATAATTCTAAGTTTAACTTTATATCTATAAGCAGAAATTGGTCCATAATATTTATATCCTTCAATAACTATAGAATCATCATTATCCGATACTATACTATTTATCATTAACAAATCTCCATTAATACTAATTTGCCCAATTTCATCTACCAATCCTATCTCTTTTAATTTAAATAAGGAAGCATTTAAAACTTTTTTATTGTACTTTTTAAAATAATTAATTGCTTTTCCTCGCTCTTCATAAGTAGTATCAACAAAATATACTGACTCCATATCCAGTATTATAAAATCCTTATATTCCTCTTTATCTCCTGTATACATAGCATCATAAGCAAGAATAATTGCCTCTATGAAAGGTGGTCTTTTATCTTTCTCATTGGCTATATTATTATGACTTAAACTTAAAGCTAGAATCAAGCAAATAATTATCTTCATAATATAGTAGCTCCTTTATCTCTTTAATATATTTTCATTTAAAGAGATGAAATATATTCATAATATACTTAAAATAAAAAGCACCTAACATTTCTGATAAGCGCTTTTAAATATATTACTTCTTATTTTCCCTTTTATACTTTTGATAAAGGATATCTTTTAAAATTAAAACTGTATCCTGATCATTAAGTTTAAATTCTTCTTTAAAACTATCGTACAATTCTGATACCTTGTCACAATATTTATTTATTCCTTCTATACCTTGATATGAAGCTAAAATAGGATATTTTTTACTCCATGCACTCGTCCAATCAATTTCATCTACTATCATTTCCATACTAGTAAGGTCCCCACCAATATGGCTTTCACTTACAAGATAATCATAGCTTACATTGTACAATTGACTTAATAGTTTTGCCTTAAGTAACTCAGGAACAGTTTGATCCGTTTCCCATTTACTAACTGTTTGTCTAGATACACTTAATTTTTCAGCAACATCTTCCTGAGATAAACCTGACTTTTTACGCAAATATAATAATCTTTCCCCTAATGACATAATAACCACCATACTTTCATTCATTTCAAGTTAACTTGTAGCTATAGTATACTAGAAACTACAGCCCTTTTCTATCAAGTATAAATGGATATTTGTCAACTAAACTTAACATTAAGGAATTTATTTATTTCATCAGTAAGATTTATAATTGTATGCCCTGCTTCTGGGCATATATTTATTTTAGCCTGTGGAAGTAATCTTTCTAAACGTTTTGCTGTCTTATCAGAGTGAAGCATTATGTCCTTTAAACCTACAAACAGCGTGGTTGGCATATTTAATCTTTTTATATCTTCATCAGAGAATATAGGAATTATTTCAGTTCTATTATTAAAGTTTTTCCCTATAAGCTTTTGATATTTCAACATTTTTTCTGGTATAGGTTGATTTCCATTAACTTTATAATAAAGCTTATCCATACCTTTTTCACCAAAGATCATATGTCCAATACACTTAAATAAAAATGATTTCCTCTGTGGTCCTATTCCTGATGGAGAAATCAATAGAAGCTTATCTACCTTTTCAGGATAGCTTATAGCAAATTTAGTCCCTAGCCATCCCCCTAATGAAATACCTATTATACTAGCTTTATCTAAAGTTAATCCATTGAATACTTCATTTAACCATTTAGAATATGAGTCATCCTCTAGTGGTAATTGAGTTTCTTCACTTTTTCCTGGTTCTCCTATCATATCAATAGCATATACCCTATAGGTAACTGAATATTTTTCTATATCCTTTAACCACATTACTGAATTCATAGCACTTCCGTGTAACAATACAAGGGGTGGTGAGCTCTTTTCTCCAGCTGCTATAATAAATGTTTTTCCATACTCTGTATCTACATATAGTTCTTCTAAGGAAAAAGTAGAATTTTGAAGAAATGAATTATAATATTCAATAACATCTCTCTTACCTTCTTTACTTTTAAAAGCACTAATTTTCTTCATATCAATCTTCTCCTATATTTAATAGCCACTTTTCTCCCTCAGCAATATCAGCAACTACCCTAAATTCATTTCCTCTATTAGCCTCACCAACTAATTCCTTAAATCTTAAACTTAAGTCCTCTTTATTATCTAAAAGAATAACAAACTTAATATGATAGTTAATAAACTTTTGTAACATTACTCCTGCTAAACCAGTTCTAAGATTAAAGAAATCCTCTGAAAGAGCTTTTGAATTTATAATTATTAACCCTGTATCATGTTCAAAGGAAGTAGAAACAATATCTATCACATCATCCTCTGTAGAAATCTTCTTCTCATCACCTTCGTACATAATATATTTTTTATTTTCTTTTTCTACTATTCTATATTTCATCTCTATACATCCCCCATCCTATCTTCTACTAAAACTGAAATTGAATTTAACATTTCTTCAATAAATTTCACATTACCCCATAGCATTACCTTTAATCTATTTTCCTCTTCCTTATAAAGCATATTTATTGTTGATTTATCTATTTTAGAATCATTAGAATTCATCATAGCTAAAAGCATATTAGATATCCTCATATACTCATCCTTATCTATCTCATTAATATCTACTACAGTAGATACACTTACTCTATTATCTAAAGTTCCTTTTCCTCCTGTAGCTGAGTACTCAATGCTTGATTCTTCCTTTACACTTTTACTAGACCTAGTAACATTGTTTTTTTCCATAAAGAGACTTAGATCATGTCCTGATATTCTCCATTGTTTCCCTACTTTGTTTGCTCCAAGTTTTCCTTCATTTATAAACTTTCTAATAGTTTTATGATGCATACCTAACATTTCTGCAATTTGATCTATAGTATAAAATTTATTTTCCATGACTATTCTTCCTTTCCTTATCTACTATATTTGATATTATAACCAAGGTTATTTTAGAAGTCAATGCTTTTTGTTGTATTTTATTGTACTTTATTGATATTTATTGCGCTTTAGTTTTATTGTTTTATCCTTTATTGCTATTATCCCCTTGCTCTCAATAAATAAAGAGCTAATGAAATAATCTCAATTAGCTCTTTCAATATCCTATTTACTTTTTCCTTGCAGATATTAATAACATCATTGGACGACGTAACTCATCCTGCATCTCTAAGTTTCCTTCTAACATAGATGGATCTGGTTCTGGCTCTACAACCCCTGTTATCTCAAATCCAGCCTTAATTAAAGTGTTAATATATGTAGTCATAGTTTTATGATACTTTTGTACCTCTTCCCCTAAAAATACTGAACTACGAATACCTTCAGTAAAGTACCTATCAACTGGCCAATGAATTCTGTTACCTTCCTCATCATAATACCAGTCTTGTTTACCTTCTGCTGTGAATATTGGATGTTCCACTGAAAAGATAAAATCTCCACCTACAGTAAGGCACTTATATACCTTATCACATATATCCTTAAAAGATTTTATATAGTGGAATGCTAGGGAACTAATTACAACATCAAAGGAGTTCTTTGGATAATTTATATTCTCTATTGGCATTCTTATATACTCAATCCTTGGAGAATAGTTTCTACTTTTAGCTTCTTCTAACATATTCTCTGATAAATCAATACCTACAGCCGATTTTGCCCCATTCTCAATTGCATACATGCAATGCCAACCAAAACCACAGCCTAAATCTAATAGCCTCTTGCCAGTAAAATCAGGTAGCAATTTTTTAAGTTCATGCCATTCTCCTGCCCCTTTCAATCCATTAACGGAACGGGACATTTTCTTATATTCATTAAAAAAATTAGAATTATCGTATTTATTTTCCTTCATTTTACTTTCTCCTTTGAGTAATTAATTTCTATAATATACTAAAATTATAGCATAGTTCATACACAGTGAATGTGAGAGTATGGTTCTGTAATATTCTTTCCTATATATTAAAGAAAGAGCTAATGAAATAATCTCAATTAGCTCTTTATATATTATTATTCTTATAGTTTATATTCTCTTATTATTCTTCTTATACTACTTTCTGATAGGTAATAACCCTTAGCTAGTTCTTTTACCGATATTCCTTTAAGAAACTTCTCATAAATTTCTATATTTCTTTTAACTAACTCCTGTCTAAAACCACTATCTTCTCCCCAAGACTTTTTATTATTCTCCCTCTTAGGTATGTATAAGTATATTCCATCAACATACTGTTGAAGTTCTCTTATTATACTGCTAGGTAATATATTCTGTGCATTTTCATATTTCATATTTTTGCTCCTATTCACTATTATTAATGTAAATATAGATGCAAAAACTGCACACAACTATTTTGATAAACTATTAAATTTTGAATAGCTCCTCACAAAATATGCTCTGTATTTTACAGCTTTTGCTTGGAGCTTGATACAATAACTAAATGGTCTGTACTATACATGCACATGCTACCCCCTTCATATAAAAAATCTACAACTATACTTTAACACAAAATCATCTTTTCAAAAACATAGTCCCTAGTAAACAAAAAATTTAAAATTAATATATTTTTTATAAAACTGTTGACTTTTCCCAAATAGAGGCATATACTAATAAAAAATAACTAAACATATAAGTTTAGTATGAAATGCAATTGTAAGGGGGCATATATATGGAAAGTACATTCTTTTCGAAATTTATAATGGTTACTGATATCAAAACTGTATTATTTATAGCTATATTAATAGGAATATTTTTTGCAGTTAATATATTAGCAAAGAAAAAGGTGAAATTCTCAACACGTATGATAATTTCAACTCTAACTGGTTTATTATTAGGGGTAATAATACAAGCAGTAGCTGGATTCCCATCTACTCCTGGTGAAGTTGCCTGGATTAGTGAAGTAACTAAATGGTACGGATTATTTGGTTATGGATTTATGGATCTTTTAAAGATGTTAATCGTTCCTCTAGTACTTCTTTCAATAATAAGAGTTATTATTAATATGAAAGATGGAGAAAAACTAGGGAAACTTACTGGTAGATCAATTGCTGTGTTACTTGGAACTACTGCTATTGCAGCAATAATCGCTATTATTGTAGGTAATTTATTCAAACTTGGTGTTGGAGCTGAAGTTATAGAGGCTAAATCAGAAATTAAGGAAGTTGCTTCTGTAGTTGATACTCTAAGAGGCTTATTACCATCAAATCCTGTAAAGGCAATGGCTGATGCAAATATAGTTGCTGTTGTTATCTTTGCTGCATTTATTGGACTTGCTATCAAGAGATTAAATGTAAAACATTCAGATGCAATAAAACCTTTTACAGATCTAGTTGAGGCTGGTTATAAAATCATCACAAGTATTACAATAACAGTAATTAAATTTATGCCTTATGCTGTAATAGCCTTATTAGCTAATACAATTGCAGGTAAAGGTGTATCTGCAATACTTACGGTAATTGATTTTATTTTAGCATTATATATAAGTCTTGCTATTATGTTTGTGGTACATTTGGTTATTATTTCATTAAATGGATTAAACCCAATAAAGTATATTAAAAATGTTACTGAACCTTTACTTCTAGCTTTTACATCACGTTCAAGCCTTGGTACATTACCAGTTACAATAGAAACATTAA
The DNA here is from genome assembly GCF_051590805.1 of Clostridium zhoujianii. Lineage (NCBI taxonomy): Bacteria > Bacillati > Bacillota > Clostridia > Eubacteriales > Clostridiaceae > Clostridium > Clostridium zhoujianii. The sequence continues at coordinate 313,594 of NZ_JBPUTF010000001.1, read as the reverse complement.
CTGAAAAAGTAGGTTTAGAACATGGTCTTGCAAGCTTTGTAGGAAGCTTAGGCTCTAATGGTGGTATGAACGGTTGTGCAGGTATATATCCAGCTTTAGTTGTTATTACAATAGCTAATATGTCTGGAACACCTATGGATATTAGCTTCTACGCAATGCTTGTTATAGTAATTGCAATAGGGTCACTTGGAATTACAGGACTTCCTGGAACAGCTACTGTTGCAGTATCAGTTGTAGTATCTGGTATGGGCCTTGGAGCTTACTTCCCTCTAGCTGGAGGAATCCTTGCAATAGACCCAATCTTAGATATGGGACGTACTTTAATTAATGTAAATGGGACTATGGTTGCTGCTGTTACTGTTGGAAATAGCTTTAATGAAATAGATAAGGATGTTTATAATAGTGATAATAAAGTAGCTGAAGCAGAATAATTTTTACATCTAACAAGGAATGATTAAGAGAGAAGAAATAAGAATTCTTATTTCTTCTCTCTTTTCTTTTACTTCTTCACTAAGTTAATTCCTTATATTTCATTAAGTACTTCTCTAATATTCTTTGTAAACAAGCCACCATGATAACATATAATCCTATCTATATCGTAATTTAAAAACTTCTTTACAGATTTTTTTGCATCTACTAAATCTAATGTATATTCAGGCAAAGCTATATCAAGCTTTCCATTCTCTATTACTAATGCATCTCCAGCTATTAATGATTTACTTTCTCTAGCATAAACTGATATATGTCCAGGCATATGTCCAGGGGTAGCTATTATCTCTATACCACCACAAATATCAAAGTAATCCTTATCCTCTAAGGTTATGTCTACTTTACAGGATTCCACTGATTCCAAGACCTTATGAAATGCCATGGCTCCTTCCTTCTCCTCTTCTGGTAAGCTTTCATATATCCCTTCTGCTTGCTGTAATCTTAAGGATTTTTCCTTACCACTAATATAAGGCTCATCCTCTTTAGCAGCTAAAATTTCTATATTAGGATATTTTCTTTTAAATTCAGCTACTGATCCCATATGGTCAAAATCATGGTGAGTTATAATTATTTTAGTTAACCTTCCTATATCAACTCCATTTTTTATTCCTTCCTCCTCAATTAAGAATAAGAAACCTGGATATCCACAATCTATTAAAACCATTTCTCTTTCATCTTCCAAAACAACTGGATAAATTCTATTAACTTCTCCTCCAAAATCAAAATTAACTTCTAATATACTTACTTTATTCATCTTAATTCTCCTTATATAGTTTAACTTATTATATATTATCATCTCCACTGAATGGATAGTTAGTACATAAATGACTCTGTATTATTTTCAAACAAATGAAAATTATCATATTACTTATTCTTTATCCTAGAATTTTATGATATAATACATCTTTAAAATAGGAGGATTAGATATGAAAAACCTTGAATTACCAAAGATTGGACTAAGAACTATAAAAACATCTATAGCAGTATTTTTATGTTTGGCAATACTACCTAATGAACCTTTTTTTGCTTGCCTAACTTCTGTTTTTTGTATTCAAGACACTGTTGAAAACTCATATAAAATGGGTAAAAATAGAGGTATAGGAACAATAATGGGAGCCCTAATTGGTCTTATTGTAATGTTTATATTTAAAGCTGTAACCTACAATATAGATTCTGTTTTTATTAAGAAGCTTATAATTTACATATTTATAGCCCTAGGTATAATTATAGTTATTTATTCTAATAATCTTTTTCTTAAAATGCCTGGTGCAATAAATGTTGCCTGCATTGCTTTTCTTGCAGTGACAACTACCCACGCTTTTAATGATCCAATATATTATGCTGTTAATAGAACCTTTGAAACAATATGCGGAATAATTATTGGTATAGCTGTAAATGTTCTAATTAATCCACCAAAATCTAAAAAAGAGTGCTAATCCCTTTTAAGATTAGCACCCTTTTTATTATATATCCAATTAAATCTCAACTAAATCCCCTTAGATCTTCTTAACAAATTCAGATTTTAACTTCATAGCACCAAAGCCATCAATTTTACAATCAATATTATGGTCACCTTCAACTAAACGTATATTCTTTACTCTTGTACCTTGCTTTAAAGCTGATGAAGCTCCTTTTACTTTAAGATCCTTAATTACTGTTACAGTATCTCCATCCTTTAAGATATTTCCATTTGAATCCTTAACAACAAGAGTATCTTCATTACTTTCATTTTCTCCACCTGCTGTCCACTCATAAGCACACTCTGGGCAAACTAATAAGTTTCCATCTTCATAAGTATATTCTGAATTACATTTTGGGCAATTTGGTAAATTATCCATAATTTCATTTCCTCCATTCCTCATTGTTAAATATAATTTATAACTTTTAATCCCCTTTTACAGCTTCATTGAAAGTGTAATTAGGTAATAAAAATTCACAAAAACCACATAGAGAGTTCTTTTGAGACTCTATGATATCATAGTCTTCATTAATTGACAAACTTCATTGCAGATAATTCCATAAACCTCCACTATATTAGTATTTATATTATTAAATTCTAAATCAAAGGAGCTATTCCTGAAAATAATTAAATAAACATAGGAAATCTAGGTTTTATCCTCCAATTTTATCAATATTTTTATAGAGTAGTCTACAATATTCATGGTTAATCTATTAGTGTCGACAGAATAATAAATTTAGGAGGTACACATATATGTCTTCATATAATAGTGGTAGCAAAAATTTAGTACCAGAAGCAAAACAAGGTTTAAATAGACTTAAAAATGAGGTTGCTTCTCAAGTAGGATTACAGGATTATGAAAATGCTGATAAAGGAAATCTTACTTCTAAGCAAAACGGAAGTGTTGGCGGAGAAATGGTTAAAAAAATGGTTGAAAGTTACGAAAACGGAATTAAATAAATAGTTATGGATGCACTAATATTAATTAGTGCATCCATCTTTTTGATTTTACATAAATATGCTATGTTTAATATTTTCTGTTTCACACTAATTATTTTAGAATAAATTATAAAATCTATTCTTAGAGGAGATATACATGTTTAAACAAAAAACAAATCCCAAACTACATAAGTTTGAGATTTATTAAATTACTATTTTATTTTTCTTGATACTAATACTAAATCATATATATCAATTATATTATCCTTATTAAGATCATAATTAGTATTCCATCCAGACTGACCACTAACTTTATTATAATTATTAGATAATATAGCTATATCAAGTGAATCAATCTTACCATCTTTATTTAAATCCTCTTTTTCAAAAGGTAATGAATCTTTTACTTCAACCTTCGTTATAAATAGCATATCATTTGTCCCTACTGGTAATCTATAAATTACTTCTGTATTACCCTTTGATACTCCTGTTACAGTACCATTTGAAACAGTTGCTATAGATTTATCCTTACTTTCCCAATTCCCCTTTAATGATGATACTGGATTTGATATCAATTTAATTTCTTTGCTCTTTATCCCTTGCATATCTAAAAGAACATTACTATCTATCTCTACTCCTATAGCACCTTCTCGTCCAGTTAAAGCCCCAGTTATTTGTCCCCAAAGTTCAACATCACCAATACTATTAGTTTGACCACTACTTTTCATATCAAAATAACTATTTTTAGGAGCTTTATATTCACCACCATAAAGTAAGTTCTTACCTATAAATCCACCTGTTTTATCAGAATTAGTCTTTCCTTCTACCTTACCAGTTGAAAAACAATTTTCTATTGTTGCATTTGAATTAATACCTATAAATCCACCTACGAAACCATTCCCCCTTACATTTGCTTTAGAATATGAATTGGTAATTACAGCTGTCTCTATAGCGTATCCTATTAGCCCAGCTGCTGTATCAATAGAATATGAGCTTTCTGGCTTAGAGCCTATTGCCTCTCCTGAAGTAACTTGTACATTATCAATCTTACCAGATACTGAACCTGCAAGAGTTGCTGCTCTTCCTGAATTATTCTTTGATTTAATATTTTCTAAAACTAAATTTCTAAGGCTACCACCAACCTCTATTGCATCAAATAATGCTGCTGTACTACTAATACTATCTTCATTAATTGTAAGATTACTTATCTTATAACCTTGTCCATCAAAATTCCCTGTAAACATTCCTAGGTTTTTAAAATCATCTACAGCTGACATATCAATATCTTTTGTCATCTTAAAATATGCTTTACCCTGTCCTCTAACTAAGTTAAAATCTGATGGATCATTTATTATATATGGATTACTTGCTGTACCATTACCCTCTACAGTTGGAACCTCCACATCAAAAGTGATTGTATCACCAAGTCCACTTGAAACATTTGAAATTACAATCCCACTATTTTCACCATTACTATAGTGAATAGTATCATTATCAAATGTTGATGAATCACTTGTTGATTTTCCAAAGGTTGTTCTTCCACTTTCTTTTGATAAAGTAGCTTTGCCTAATTCTCCTTTGCCTAGACCTAATCCTGTTTCTCCTGGCCTAAAAACATACATAAAGTCTTTTTCTTTATTACCATCATATTGATTAATACTAGTATTAATTCTATATACTATTATTCCTCCATTGTCCATATTAGTATATTTATCATAGCCTTCTTTTTTACGATATTCTGCTATAAAATACTCCTTTGCATTTAATGGAGATTTTATTATAATAGCTCTTTTTTCATCTGGATTAATATATTTAGGAGCTTGCAATGTTATAGTATGCTTTCCTGAACCCAAAGTATCAAGCCTTGAACCCCAATTTAAAACTTCCCTCTGATAAAATGATGTTATAGGATTTAAAGTTTGTTGTCCATTTGAAGCCATCATACTCCATCTACCTACCGGATCCCCATCATCTCCCAACACTCTATAAAGATCCGGAAGTCCTATCACATGAAGAAATTCATGAACTATTACTCCATAAACTGTTCTCCTTTTACTAAAGACTCCTCCTGGCTGCTTAGAATCTCCCACACTTACTAAATTATACGAATAAACTTCCTTCCCAGCTATTTTAGTATCAAAGTATCCATCTGCTTTATGTGGCCATAGTAGTGATTGGAATTCAACTCCTGTTCCATATCCATACTCTCCCTCTGCATAAAAAGAAATAGCATCTATGTATCCATCATTATTAATATCAATTTGGCTCCCTGTCATTTCTTTTTCAACATGAGCCTTTACTGCATTTAATGCCCCTCCTATAAGTTCTCTTTCCCTAGCCATTTGTTCTGATAAATTTGTATATCCATCTTTAGCTGTAGTACTCTTCTTCATAAAATATGTTCTTGGTTTGTCAGGTTTGTAGGATACTACAGTTGAATTACTTTTAGGATATATACTTGTTTTTACATTTAATTTTCCATAAGATAAGTCCTTTAAATATTCATTCAAAGAAATTAATGGTATCTTTCCATATGTAGAATCATTTGTCCCACCTGTATTAAATACTTCTTGAGCTTTTGATTGGGTTTCTGGGTCATCAATACTAATGTCTTCCCTATCAGAAAACTCAATAAAAACAGCGATATTATTTAAATTCCCTTCTGTTATTGAGGACCTTGTACTTCTATTTTTATTCCTATTAATCCCATATAAATCATTATAGTCATCTAATCTATCAATTGACATATTTTCATTATTCTCAGTTCCATAGGCTGTAATTGGTATGCCTGAGATAATCATTGATAAGATAACTAGAAAAGATATTATTTTTTTTATTTTCATAACCATCCCCCTTATTAATTAAAATTATTCTATTAACTACAAATACCAAATTATATATATGAATCTTATTTTCCTCATTAATATGGTATTGAGAATTCAATTTAGCTTGTCCAATTAAATAAATTCTTCTATTTATTTTTAATATACTCTTCCTATATTGTATTAATATGTACATTATTATTTTCATCAAATATGATAGCATAGAATTAATTTGTTTTAAATAATAATTATTCTTATCTTACTATAAAAAGATAATGAATAATTCTACTATTATGGTTTAAGTATATCTCTATGTTTTTAAGTAATACTATTTATAAATGAATTTTAGGAGGTAACTTATGAAAACATTATTTTTAACACTATTGATAGCCACAACCCTTGTAAATCCAATTTTTCTAACATCACATCAGTATGCCAACAGTGAAATTAATATTTCCACCTTAGGTGAAAAAGGTTATAACTTGGAGTACAATACAATCTTTAATACTATGAAAAAGGGAATGAATGATGCACCTAATACTGGAAATGTAAATTTAGACTTTGTAGTAGAAATGATTCCACACCATGAAGGTGGCATAAATATGGCAAAAGCAATAATAAAATATGGCTCAAATCCAGCTGTAAAAAAAATTGCTGAAAATATCGTTACATCTCAAGAAGCTCAGATTCCAATAATGATGGAGTTAAAAAGCAAATTTGAAAAAGAGCCACCTTCAAATAAGGAATCTTCTGAAAGCTATATAAAAAAATATAATGAAATAAAAGATAATATGTTTAAAGAAATGGAAGGTGTTAAAATCACTGATAATGTTGATGTTAATTTCCTTCAACAAATGATATATCATCATGAGGGTGCTATTGCTATGGCAAAGGACATATTAGGATATACCAAAGATCCAGACATAACAAAATTAGCTGAAAATATAGTATCTACCCAAAGTAAGGGTGTTCAAGAAATGAAATCCCTCTTAAAAACTTTACAAAATAATTAATCAACCTAAAAAAGTAGCCCAGAAGACCACTGGAAGCTACTTTTTTCAATATTTATCACTTTTAATTACTACTCACACTCTCCACAGTTTTTAGCTCCATGAAGATTACCAAGGACTTTCTTGAGTGAATTAAGTATATGAATATATTCCTCATCTGAAAAGCCTTCACTATATATATCTAGCATTTCTTTATAAGTTGAGTTTATTAAAGGTGCTATTTCTCTACCTTTATCTGTTAGATATATTTTATAAAAACGCTTATCTTCAGGGTCTTTTTCCCTTATTATATATCCATTCCCCTCTAAATTCTTAATAGACTTTGCTGTAGTTGCCTTTCCAATGTGTAGTTTTTCACTTAATTCCTTTTGACTTAAACCTTCATTGTTACATATTATATATAAAAAATCCTGCTGACCGCATCCAATATCATAACCTTCTAATCTTTTATTAATAATACATTGAGAATTTCTATAAATACCAGCTATGTACTTTCCAATTGATTCTCTCTTCAAGACATCTCCTCCTAATTTCAGTTGCATATGAAACTGTTATAAGTTTAACATAATGCCCCTTAATATACAACTCTTTATTAGGCTCCCCATCCATCTACTTTCCACTCACCATCAACATATTTCAATTCAAAATACTTCTTTGATATTGTTTCTCCATTTATCCAATCACCAGCTGGTGCAGACTCTGGAGTATCATAACAAATTATCTCCACCTCTGTATATACCTTCACTCTATCTTCTTCAATTGAATCAATTTTAGCTAATAATAATTCAGCAGATTTAAGAGTATTCTCTAAGACTGTTTTATCATCACCTATGCTCTTTCCAAATTCAGGAGTGCTATATTTCTTAAGTTCTTTTATATCCTTATTACTCAAAGCTTCTAAATAGTTCATTATTAATTCATTGCTTCCATCTAATGTTATCTCTTTAGACTTTGAATCTTTACAACCAAATAATCCAATAATACCTACTAAAATAACTAATACTACACTTACCATTCTCTTCACTTTTTATACACCCCTTCTAAAATTAATCTATTTAATATTTACCCCCCGTATATTGTATAATATTTATTATTATGTTATTTTAATTATAAAACATTATGGAATTATAAGGAAGTGATGTGCTTGAATGATATTTTCAAAAAAGATTATCAAATAAACATTTACGATGTAGATTCGAATTTAAAATGTAAATATTCAACTATAGTAAATTATCTATGGGATATAGTTATCTCTCAATCTGAAGCTGTAGGTGAAACAGAGGAAGGCTTTGTACATAATAATTGTATCTGGGTTCTTTTAAAATATGATATAAATATTTATGAGTATCCTAAATATAAAGAAACCATCTCAGTAGATACTCAAGTTTTAGGAGTTAAAAAATTCTATGGTTATAGAAAATATACTATTAGAAATTCAGAAAATAAGGTTATAGGTGATGTACTTTCAATTGCAATCTTAATAGATTTCGAAAAAAGACGTCCTATGAAAATATATCCTGATCAATATGAGATATATGGCGTTAAAGGTGAACTGGAAGAAGACATTCCACTAGATGATATATTGAAGTTAGAAAAAGAAGATTTCTCTAAGGACTTCCCTATTAGGTATAGTGATATTGATTCAAATAATCATGTTAATAATGTGAAATATATTGAAATGTCCATAGATACTTTACCAAGGAATATAATTAATGAGTATGAATTAGCTAATATTAAGATTTTATTTAAGAAGGAAACAACTGATGGGGATACCCTTCATATCTCAACTGAGGTTATAGAAAATGATGATAATACAATTACAACCCTTCATACTATAATAGGTAATGAAGAAAAACTTCTTACTAAATTACAATTAAAATGGAGAAAGGAATAGCATCTGCTATTCCTTTTAGTTTTACCTAACTTATTATATGTAATTTCAAGTTTATTATTAAGATTAATTACCTATAGAAATATCGTATACATAAATATAACTTTGAACAAACTAAATTTGAATTTAATAATAAAAGGAGTATACACAAATGAAGAAAGTTTTTAGAAATTTATTATTGTCATTATTTTTATTTGCTTCAGTATTAATACCACTAACAACAAATGCTATAGAGGATATATCATCCAAAGATAATTTTTCTAACAAATCTATCTGTGACTTAAGGATGGCAGAAAGAAAACTTTGGATTGATCATGTTTTATGGACCAGAAGTTTTATTGTAAGTGATTTAAGTTCACTAGTAGACAAAGGTCCTGTAACAGAACGACTTCTTAAAAACCAAGATGATATTGGAAACTCAATTAAACCTTACTTTGGAGATGAGGCTGGGAATAAACTTGCTATTCTTCTAAGAGAACATATAGAAGTTGCCGGAAAAGTCGTTGATGCAGCTAAAGCAGGTAATAAAGATGAATTAGATAAAAATAATAAACTATGGTATGAAAATGCAGATAAAATTGCTGACTACTTAAGCTCTATCAATCCTAGTTATTCAAAAACCACTTTAAAAGATATGTTATATAAACACTTGCAACTAATAACAGATCAAGTTGTAGCACGACTTAATAAGGATTGGAAAACAGATATTGAAGTTTATGATAAAGGTGAAGATCATATGATTATGTTTGCTGATGTACTTATTGATGGAATAATAAAGCAATTCCCAAATAAATTTAAATAATTATAAACTATCCCCTATGTAAGTTACTCATTATTCTATCTTACATAGGGGATTATTTTTTATTAGCTTTAAAATTTCATCTAATTTTCAAGTATATATAAATAACCATTTTTAATGTTCATTGGAACATCTCCATTGAATCCTAACTTTTTTAGTTCCTTAACTAAGGTAATCATAAAGAATCCATGTGATACTATAATTATATTTTCTGACTTATTAATATCCAACTTATTTATAAATTCCTTTGCTCTCTTCCTAGTATCATTTATCCCTTCTAATTGGGACTTATGATTTATTTCCCATCCAATTCTTGAAGTAATACTCCATATAAAACTTGGTATTCTAATCTTTGATTTTACTACTGGATACATTGTAACTTCCCTTAATAATTTAGTAGTTTCTATCTCTTCACCATAAATACTTTCTGCTGTTTTTATAGTTCTTGATAAATCACTACAGTAACATCTATCCCATTTATCATAACTTATATCAATCTTATTTTCTATTACGCCTGCTTTATCGTAGTTAGTAATGTATTCTTGAAACTCATTAGAATCCATTAATCTTTTATGTGTATAATCAATTTTAAAATGTCTAACCATTCCTATTTTCATAGCCTCCTCCACCTGTCATCCTATCTATACTATATTTCACTTATTATATTTTAATATAATATGCCTTCGATACACTTTTATAATATCCATGACAATGATGATTAAGATTCTCCCAATAATTCAAGAACTCTGATGGCATTTTAGGAATCCAGTACTCGCTAGATTTAATAGGATTAACATTTTTAGCTAGTGTATTATATTATTATCTGCACTTATAATTCCTTATATAATATCATATTTATCTTATTTTTTCTATTTTTATCCATAATAAATTTTCCACAGTCTACATTCTATTATGCTAACTACTTTTATATAAGTTTTTAAGCAAATCAAGAACCAGCCAAATACTTTAACCAACTTCTCTTGTTCCTTAAGCTACTTTATTACTTTTTTGATTGTCCTTTATTAAATGCAACCTTAGCATAACCAATCTTGCTATTGGCTGTGCCACACAAGCTTCCACTGCAAAAGCAATAGCAAAGTTTCGTGGCCATTTGTAAAAGAACATATGAATAGGTTCCATGCTAACTTGTCTTCCACCAATCCAAGCTCCAATTACAGTCAAGAATATTGACATTAAAAATACAGTGCATAATGTCTCAACAATAATATGAGCATTGAAACTGTCATCTTTTTCAATGATTTTTGATTTCATCCATGCAGCAGGTTTATGTGTAAGTAAAACCAATAAAATAACACTTACGCATATTAACGGTATCACTTTTATCACATCTCCCCATACGTGCATATGAAATCCAACTTCAAAGCAAGTAATTAATGGTGCAATTATATTAACTGATATAATTGAAATTATTGCCATAAAAAGTGCAAACTCTTTCTTGTTTCGTGGTAATTTCATGTGAAAATCCATAACTCATTCCTCTTTCTTCTTAAATATTTAAAAGATTTAGGCAAAAAAATAAGCGCGAGACCAATCACTTGATCTCACGCTGAACCATTATACGCGTCTAAAACTTTTACTTATTATATTATAAATTAACTTTTTAATTATTTCAAGTATAGAGTTATTTTTTCATAACCTAAGTTATTATTTTGATCATCATCAATAGATTGACCTAAATCGCTTTTTATAGCATTTAATTTTAATTCTGGGGCATAGGTCTTTCCTTGAATTAAATATGAATTAGTTGATAAAAAAAGCACTCCATATCACAAAGAATGGTTGTGCTTTTTCATAATTCAATACTAAGATAGTGCCACATCTAAAATCATCATAATTACAAATCCTATAGAAAAAACTACTGCACTAATATCAGAATTGTTGTCTTGTGCTGCTTCCGGAATTAACTCTTCCACTACAACAAAAATCATTGCTCCTGCTGCAAATGAAAGCAGATACGGTATTATTGGTGTAATAGTACTAGCAAATATTATTGTAATTGCTGCTCCTATAGGCTCTACTATTCCTGATAATACCCCGTAAAGAAAAGATTTATTTTTACTCATACCTTCGCTTCTAAGTGGCATTGAAATTATTGCACCTTCCGGGAAGTTTTGAATTGCTATTCCTATAGAGAGTGCAAAAGCTGAAGCAATAGTTATTGCACTGCTTCCATTCATAATACCTGCAAAAACAATTCCTACAGCCATTCCTTCTGGAATGTTATGAAGTACTACTGCTAATACAAGCTTTGTAGTTTTGTTTATGTTGTATTTACTTGGACCTTCTGGTTTATCACTATCTATATGAAGATGTGGAATTAATTTATCCAAAGAAAATAAAAACATAATTCCAGCTAATACTCCAATCGCTGCTGGCATAAAAGATAATTTTCCCATATCCGCGGACATATCTATAGCAGGAATAATTAAAGACCATACTGCTGCTGCCATCATAACACCGGAAGCAAATGCAAGAAGTATTTTATTAACCTTTGAATTCATTTCTTTTTTCATCGCATAAACACAACCTGCGCCTAATGATGTACCTATAAGTGGTATTAAAAGTCCAATTAGAATCTCCATTGTTATCCCTCCTTTTATTAAATAAATAACTATTTCAATCCATTAATTGATATTGATTATTAATTAATATACTATATTATTTTATCTCAACCATCAAGTACTAATTAAATATTTTTCAAATTTATTCATAATGCTATCTTCCTTATATACTAATATAATCTGTTAACTAATATTAAAATTTTAAACTAGTTACAAATTAAGTTATTTAATCTGTTTAGATCTTACTGTATATGCAATTGCTGATATTACTATTAGTCCACCAAATATCATATAGGACATACCTACAGTATCCTTGCCCTGAATAATTGCATTTATTACACTATATTGCATATAGCAAACTAATGTGACAATTAATAAGCTAACTACTTTCATATAAGTTTTAACTAATGAATATTGTCTTCTTGCATTCTTCTCTGTTATTTCAACCTTATACATATATTTTTCAGGAAACTTGGATAAAAGGAATAATCCTAAATATAATATTACACCAATAAGGATAAATATAAATATTCCATTCTTACCTGCTCCATTCCCTGAGAACTTCCCAGCAAGATCAAAATGAATAGGTATTATTTCAGGTAATACACTATATTTCATAACTGTATAAACTAATGTAACTCCTACTAAAATAAGTGACACTATGTCCAAAAGCTTATGTAAATTTGTTGTTTCTATTTTTATTTTCGGCTTATTATTACTCATCTAAACTTCCCCCTTAAATTCTTTTTAATCTATTGGAATAACTATATTAACCTTAAACTCTTTTTCATTAAAATCTATTCTTAAATTACCTTCATACTTTTCTATTGCCATTTTTACATTTTGCAATCCTAATCCCTTGTGGTTTTCCTTAGTAGATTTAAATTTATCATTGGTTCTTATAGGCTTAGATCTAAGTGAATTACTAATATTAATAACTAAAAATTCATTAAACTTGTCTACTTTTAAGAATATTTCTTTCTCTTCTACAAGACCTTTAACCTCATCTATAGCATTGTCTAGAAGATTAGAAAATACTGTAGTTAAGTCTATATCTTTAATAAAACCTAAATTTACATCCCCTATCTTACAATCTAATCTTATTCCAAATTTCTTAGCTACTTCACATTTATCATTTATAATAATGTTTAGTACCTTATTATCTGTATAATATCTTTGCTCAAGACCATCAAACATCTTGTATAAATCTTTACTGTAATAATTAGCTTTTTCCTCTTCTTTTAGGTTATACAAATTCTCTATAGTATGAAGATGATTCTTTATATCATGGATAATCTTTCTAGAGCTTTTATATTTTTCCTCTAAGGAATTGTAATACTCATACTGCATATTAGATTGTTGCTCATAAAGTAACAGCTCACTTTTCATTTCATTATTTTTTGATATAGATTGAAAAATATCTGTAATAAAAATATTTAAAGCAATAATAGAAACTATATTCACAAGTAATACCAAGGAGTCCCCAAAGGATATATTTGTTTGAAAATACATCATTAAAGTAACTATATAAAATATACTAAACATAGGTAAAAGTAAAAAGTTAAAAAATTGAGCTTTACTTAGTCTATTAATCCTCTTATTCTTATACCAATGTATAAACAACTTTGATCCACTTAAATTAGCAAACTGTATTACAATTGAATTCGTTATAACAGCTAGATCTAAATTGTTAAAGGTTATATTTCCTAAAGTAACTATACCTTGAAATATGCTACTTACTATAATCTGAGATGCAGATAAGATTACAATAAAAATACTATAATAGACTATGAAAATCTTCTGATCATTATAAAGGCAATGGCCTATAATTACTGTACCTATCAAGCTTACGATTAAATTAATAAACCCATTTCCAAAAACAACACCAGTTAAGATAAGTACTAATAAGAATATAAAGTAGCTTAAAATATAATCACTTTTTTTATGATATAAAGTTCTCTCAAATTTACTCATAAAGTCAAATACTATATATAGTGAGAAAACTTGAAGTAACAAAATTATAATTACCAATGTAACTTGAAGTAGGCTATCCATAATAACTTAGTCTCCTTATTGTAAAATACGTTTTTCTAAAAACATATTAAACTCATCTCTAAATTCTGTTGATTTCTTTTGTGATAGCGGAATGATACTTCCATCCATCATAAAGATATCGTATCCTTTTATTGATTTAACATGAAATAAATTTACTGTGAAGCTTTTATGTGGCATTAAAAATCCGTACTCTTCCATTTCATTTGCTATTCTTGTTATCTTATCTCTTAAAATATAACTTTCCTTTAGTGTTTTTAGTTTTACAGTCCTGTTTATATATTCAAAATAATATATTTCCTTTGCTGTTAGCCTAACTACTCCTTCTGTAGTTATAAATTCTAAAACCTCTTCTTTTTCTTCCATTGAATAACTTAAAACTTCATCTAATTGACTATGTATTTGCTCCATTTTAACGGGCTTATTTAAATATCCAAAAGCATGTACACTAAATGCCAAATTTAAATAATCAGTGTAGCTTGTAACATAAATTATCTTTACAGCTTTGTCATAATTTCTTATTTCCTTTGCTGTTTCAATACCATTTATACCAGTCATATCAATATCCAAAAATATTAGATCAAATTTCTCACTAGCTTCTAAAAGTTCTTCTCCACTTCCATAAGTTGTAATGCTATACTCTAACCCCTGGTAACTTTCTATACAGTTTTTGATTTCATTAATAATATTTCTGTCATCATCACAAATTGCAATTTTAATCATTATTCTTCTCCAAAATTTAAAATTCTTTCGCCAAAGAATATTATATAATCCATTACAAATACTTACAATATTTTCATACAATCTCTGCTACTCAGTAGTATTTTTATTTTTTATCCCTAGGTTGATTTTATTATATATTCCTTAATTACTGATAACAATAGCCTTTGCATAAGGTACAGTTTTTGATACTTGAAATACATATATTCAATATGTCTTTTTCTATTTGACATTATTATTGCTGAGGAAATAAGGCATAAAAAGGACTGTAGTAGATTTGTATTTACACAAATCTACTACAGTCCTTTATATTATATAAAATTAAAAAATATCTAAACTAGCCCTAAGCCTTTTATCATCTATATATTTAACATCAATATTATAGTTTTTAAAATAATTGTATGAATCTTTTAAATCCATCTCATCTCTAAAATATATTTCAACATCAGTACAATCTATAATTATTAAACAGATACTACATTTACTTTTTTCAAATTCCTCATATGTGTGAAAACATATATGTTTAGCTGTGTCTTCTATATAACCGCTTAAGTTTAAATTAATTACATATGTTTTTTCATTTAATAACTTATTATATAATAATTCTCCAGAGATAATGCTATTCTCAAAAAAACACTTATCATCTTCATCTAAAACATCATCATCTGATATATACCAAGTATACTTTTTTATATCTATACAATTTAATATATTAAATAAATAATCACCTTCTTCATTAGGAATATTAAAAGTAATTCCTTTAATCAATGTAATCACTCCTATTTATTAATTGGTCCACTTCTTTTTCCTTTACCAGCAGACTTCTAGCATTTTCTTCTGCAATATTCTCCCTCTGTACTAATATAGCATTATAATATGATTGAATATAACCTGCAAACTGATAAAAAACATTTTTTAATACTTTTAAAATTTCCACACTATTTGCCTCAATATAATCCCAATTGTACATAATAATTGCGAATGCACCTATACCCACTTGTGGGACATTCTAAAAAATAATATCTTTTCAAGGGGAATAAATCATAAATTAAAGTCATTTAGTTTACCCATAGCATATTAATCAAATATTTTATTATTTAATAACTCACTCTATAAGTCTTCATCATAATTAAATTTTATTGCTTATAAAAAAAGTAATGATTAACTACTCTCATCACTTATAGAACCTCTATTGCATCCTTTGGTAATTCTCTTACATTCTTTAAAAACCTAAGACTATTTCTAGCCTCTTCTTCATTATATTTAAATGAAAATTCCTTTGCTATCTTACGAGAAAGTACTTCAAATAAATCACACATTATAAATACAGAATCCCAAATTGCCTCTATTCTTGCAACTGAATATGTCTCTAAATACTTTCTCCAAATATCTTCACTTAAGTATTTCTTTAAATACTTACCACTTTTACCTACACTTAAAGAAAAGTTTGTATCTATTCCTACATTCCATATAAGCATTGACTTTAGCTCTGGTCTTATAACATGATCTAGCATATCCATAACATAAGGAATCTCCTCACGCCATAGGCCCTTTGCAACATTATTTAGACACCACCAAAACTCATTACAACATCTATAATATAGGATTTCATCAGGTCTCTTTACATGATAATCTTCATCTGTTACCTCAGGTATTTCTGGTAAAACTTTATCTTTATCCAAAAGAATCTTTGCAAGCTTATCTTCTAAAACCATTTTCTTAGCATAATCAATTCTCATTAAACGTAAATCTAACCTATTTCCATCTGCTAATTGCATTAAATAACCATAGCACTTTGAAATATTACATTCTTCTCCTAATAATTTATCTATTTCCTCTGGCTTCTGCATATAAAGGATTTCTCCAAATACCTTAATCCAATCTTCATCTTCTATAAAAGATTCTGTTTCTTTAACAACATAGACTATATCATAATCTTGAAAAATATCCTTTGGTACATTAATATTTGTTCTTGACCCATTCATAAATACTGCTCTAATCCGTTCATCTTTACTAGCAACCTTCAAAAGTAGGTCCATCATTTCTTTTTCCCTTCTCATATATAATCTCCTTATTAATATTTATATAAATATACCCTATAGATTCTTCTATAGGGTATAACTTTTTATCTAAATATCATATTTCAGACTCATTCTAAACTCTTCTCTGTATGAAATTACTACTAACAATTTAGGCTATTCTATTTTTTTATAATTGCATCAATAGTAATTTGCATTTTATTACTTAAGTTTACGTCTTTTAATAAGACCATAGAAATAAGGTCTAGAAGATACATTGTAGAAAATTGAGTGTTAATGAATCTGTTTTTATCAATAAACTTTGCATTATACACAGTAAATTTAATATCTGAGTACTTTGTTATACTACTATCTTCCAAGCTTGTTATAGAGACAGTTTTTGCACCCTTCTCTTTCGATATTCTAAGAGCTTGTACTACCTCCTTAGTTTCACCTGATATAGATATTCCAAGAACTAAATCTTTTTCAGAAACTATTGAACTATTTATTATCATCATATGAGAATCTGAAATTGAATAAACATTAAACCCCATTCTCAATAATCTTTGCATCATTTCATTTCCAGTTAGCCCAGAACTTCCAACACCATATATGTATATCTTATTAGCCTTCTTTATCTCCCTTACTATTCTAAAAATAGATTCATTATCTATAAGATGCTTGGTTCTTTCAATAACCTCATTATAATATTGATATACATAAGAAAATATACCTTCTTCTTGGGTAGGATCTATATCTACTTTATTTGAATTCAACTTTATTTTCATATCTACAAAACTATCACAGCCTATTTTCTTAACAAATCTAGTAATTGTAGCACCAGAAGTTCCTATATTTTTTGCTAGTTCCGTTATATTGATATTTTTTATCATATCCCCATGTTGCAAAATGTAGTCTGCAATAGATTTTTCTTTATCTGAAAAACTATTATATACCCTTTGTATTTCGCATAAAATGTCCACTTAAAAACCTCCACTATACAATCGATTTGATTATATAATAGCATAATACAAGATTTAGTGAAATAAAAGAGATAGAGATTTTTACAACCTCTATCTCATATGTAGTACTTAATCTATTATAATGCTTTTACTACTTCATCATTAAACTTCTTAGTTATAAGTTGAGGTCTTGTTATAGCTCCTCCTACTACAACAGAATAACAACCATTTTCCATAGCTCGTCTAGCTTTTTCAGGTGTATCGAAGTTTCCTTCTGCTATAATACGCGCCTTACATTTTTCAATTAAGACATTTAATACATCAAAATTATTTAATCCTTTTGATTGATCTGTGTATCCAACTAATGTAGTTCCAATATAATGAAATCCTAATTCATCTGCTCTTATACCTTCTTCAATAGTAGATATATCAGCCATAAACTTTTGGTTTGGATACTTTTTAAATACTTCTTTTATAAAGCTTACATCTTGATTTATTGTTGCATCAAGGGCTACTACTTCAACCCCTGCTTCAACAAGTGCATCAACTTCAACCATTGTTGGAGTGATATATGGTACTAAATTAGGATAGTCCTTTTTAATTATACCTATTATAGGTAGATCAACTTCTTTCTTTATTGCATTAATATCCTCTACTGTGTTAGCTCTAATTCCTACAGCTCCACCTTCTTTAGCTGCAACAGCCATTCTACCCATTATAAAAGAGCTATGAAGTGGTTCATTTTCTAGTGCTTGACATGATACGATTAATCCTCTATTCATTTCTTTAACTCCTTATCTCTACTCATTATCTATAATTTCATTAATTTTTTGCTTTAATGGATCTGCCATTGCTCCAAAGATAGCTTGAATACCACCTTTTACTTCTAGTACAGCAGTAGCACCTAATGATTTGATTTTATCTTTATCAACCTTTGATACATCTTTTACAGCAACTCTAAGTCTTGTAATACATGCATCAACATCATCTATATTTTCCTTACCACCTAAAGCAGCTAATATTTCAGCAGCTGTAGCACCCATAGTTTCTTTTGTTATTACCTTAACTTCATCTCCTTCTGTATCTCTACCTGGAGTCATAACATTGAATTTAGTAATTAAGAATCTAAAAGTGAAGTAGTATAATGCAGCCCAAGCTATTCCTATAAAGATTACATATATCCAATTAGTTTTTTCATTACCTTGAAGTACACCAAATAATGAGAAATCTATTAATCCACCTGAGAATGTATTTCCAATTGAGATATTTAATATATCAGCTAGGAAGAATGATAAACCATCAAAAACTGCATGAACAACATATAACCATGGAGCAACGAATAAGAACATAAATTCAATTGGTTCTGTAATACCAGTAACAAATGAAGTAATTGCAGCTCCTAAGAATAAACCACCAACTAATTTTCTTTTAGCTTTTGGTACACAGTGGTACATAGCTAAACATGCAGCTGGTAAACCAAACATCATTGTAGCAAAACGTCCTGCAAAAAATCTTGTACCTTCCGTAAATAATCCTACATGATTTGGATCAGCTAATTCAGCAAAGAATATATTTTGTGCACCTGTAACAGTTTGTCCAGCAACTTGTGCAACTCCACCTAACTCTGTATACCAGAATAATGGATAAATCATATGGTGAAGTCCTACTGCACCTGTTAATCTTAATAAAAATCCATATAAGAATGTTCCTATTGGTCCTAAATTAGCAATTCCATTACCAGCTGAAACTAACCAACCTTGGAATGTAGGCCATATTAAGAAGAAAATAAAACCAACACCAATAGCAGCAAATGAAGATATTATAGGGACAAATCTTGATCCTCCAAAGAATCCTAAAATAGCAGGTAATTGAATATTGTGATACTTATTATGTAGATAGGAAACTAGTGAACCGATTACAATTGCGCCAACAACACCTGTATCAATAGATTCAACAGAAGGATTAAAAGCAGTTATCATACCTTTTATTGATGCATTCATTACTAGAAATGCTACTGCACCTGCTAAAGCTGCTGTACCTTTATCCTTCTTAGCAAGTCCAACTGAAAGACCTATACACATTATAAGAGCTAGGTTTGCAAAAACTATATCTCCGGCAGATGCCATTATTGAGAAAATACCTTGTAACCATGGAATATCTAAAAATGGATAAGCTTGTACAGTGTTAGGATTTGATAATGCACCACCAATCCCAAGTAATAGACCAGCTGCAGGTAGTATAGCAATTGGCAACATAAAGGATTTTCCTATTTTTTGTAGTTGTTTAAACATTTTGTTCCTCCTTTGTTTATGAAAAATATTTTTACCATTATTTTTTTAAGAAAATAATTTTCTTATGAATATGTTTACATATTATCATGAAAATAATTTTTATTCAATAGTTTTTTATAAAAATTTTTAACATTTGTGTTGTTTTATTTTCTTCCCCCTATAATAAAGTATTTCAGATTTCTTCCTGTCCTATTCATAAACCCTTCTTTTATAACATTCAAAAGTTATTTCATAATGTCTATTTTCCTTAACTTATCTTAATATAAAAAAAAGAAGAAGAAATACCATTAAAAGATACTGCTCCTTCTTATTAACTATTGATTTCTATAATTAATATTATTATTAAAACTTGCTTAATAATATCTCCCTTTTACCTCTTTAGTGAAGCCATAATCAACAATTACTGGCTTACCATTAATTATTCCCCAACTACTACTTCTACCTAAGTCTGCTCCTAGTAAACCATACTTTCTCTGAATAGCTTCTATTTCCTTTAGTCTAAGTAGCTCAGTATTGTTTGTAGTACTAAAATATCTTAATACCTCTGAGAAGTTATTTATCCTTTCTGCCTTTTTCATTATTAGAAACTTAAAATTACCTGAAACTTTTATTACCTTTGCAAATATATCTGAATTCTCATTAAATGAAATCCTATATTCTGTTTGATTTTGTGCAATTCCAGCCATATTCTTTGCTACCTTAATTACATATCCATTTCTCAAATCGAATACATCACGTCCAGAACCTGAACCAATATATCTATATGCCATTTGTTTCATCCCCAATATACTTTGATTTAATTTATTAATCTTTTCATATATTTTCTAAACTAAAATTTAATTAATATTTTAGTCACATGTTATACATAATATATTATTCGGCCTATATTTAATTGGTTCATAAGTTATGTCTTAAGCTCTATTACTTACTTTGATTATAAGAATATTACTACCTCTTCCTTCCTATTTATTAACAGAACTCTTTGTCTCAATCTCAACTTTTATAGCTGTAGCACCCTCTGATTGAATCCAATTTAAACTTGCTTTAAAGTCAGAATCCACCTTATCTAAGTTGCATATATTTTCTACAACATAAGCTCCCTTACTTTCAATATACTTATCTATTATTACATGATCCTTTCCATGCTGTATTCCACTTAAATCAATTCCTATTAACTTCACCTTAAAATCTAATAATTTATCTACAAGTTCATTTGTCAAATATGGACTTCCTTCTGTGTTAAAATACTTCTCGCTTCCATATCCATACTTCTCTAAATATCCTGTTCTAAATATTATAAAAGATTCTTCCTCTATTGATATTTTATCTAATATATCAACATCTATAATATCAATATTTCTAACATCTATTACCTTTACCTCTATTTCTGATGGTAATTCTATAGTTGATAAATTATAACAATCAATATGTGTTCCTATATGTTGTCTTTGATGGGCTGGCTTTGAATCACCCCACTTTAGTATTTCCTTGGGAATATTAAATTCTTTTAAATGTAGATTCATATTATCTCTCTCCCTCTTCTTCTATTATTTCATCCAAGTAATTATTGAATTTCTTCAAAAAGCTAGCTATCACATCTTGCTCAGCTTTATCTATATCTTTAAAAAACTTGTTATTTCGTTCTTCCCATTCCTTATGTTTTATTTCATGTTGTTTATATAACTCTTCTCCTAACTCTGTTAATTTAAAATATATTTCCTTATCATTGTTTGGATTTTTATACTTATCAATAAGATTATTACTTAAAAGTTTCTTGCTAATCTTACTTATAGCACCTCTTGTCATATTCATTCCCTTAGCTATTTTAGTAACATTAGGATCTTCAATTCTACCAATTAGGTCTATACAATGTATTTCTGAAACTCCATATTTTTCATATTCTCCTTTAAATGCTACCTTACCTAAGACCTCTTCTTTTTCATATATTTCTTTAAGGCTCCCCATAATACTATTTATATTATTCAAAGCAATCACCCCATTTCTTTTGTTTCCTTGGATACAATATTAATTCATTTTTGTTTCCCTGTCAACAATTTTGTTTGTTAATAACTTCATTAATGATAAAAAAAGCTATAAGAATAATAATTCAAATAGCTTTTAGTAAAATTTATTTATTTTCAGATCCCCATATACTACTATCCCTGTAGTAATTTATACCTTGGTTTTCCATCCTTATTCCTTGCTTTTCTAATCTACTCTTATATTCATTCCAATTCCTAGCTTCTTTAGATGTCCATCCTATTTCAGCATAACCAGGCAACCTTGGATATATCATATAATCCATAGCTTTTCTATCAGTAATTGCTTCTGTCCATAATGGTGCTTCTACACCTAAAACTAATTCCTTTGGAGCATAATCAGTAGGATCCCATGTATATGCTGTTTCTACTGGTATATAACCTGCCCAATCTAATCCATATGGTGTACTTTCATTGTACTTCATATCTAAGTAAGCTTTTGGAGCAATTGAAATAATCATATTCATCTTTTTTTGCCTAGCTGCCTCATTTGAATCCTTCCAATTTTGCAATACTGTACTTGAATTTATTTCTGGAGAAGTATCTATTGGATCCCAACCAATTGGAGTCTTTCCATACTTCTCAACAATTTTAGATACCCTACCAACAAAGTAATCATAATCTGCCTTTTTAGTGCTATCTGCCTCATCTCCACCTATATGAAAATATTTTGAAGGTGATATTGCAGCAACTTCCTTAATTACATCATCAATAAATTCATAGGTCTTTTCACTATGAGTCATAAAGGAACTAAATCCTACCTTTGTTCCTGTATACAAAGGCTTCTTTTTACCATCTTCATTTAAAAATCCATAAGATGCTAAAGCTGCATTAGTATGACCTGGCATATCGAACTCTGGAATTATTTCTACATATCTTTCACCTGCATATTTAACTATGTCTTTAAACTCTTCCTGTGTATAATATCCTCCAGGTCCACCACCTACTTCTGTACTTCCACCTATAGTAGTTAAATCTGGCCATTTTTTTATTTCTAAACGCCATCCTTGATCGTCACTTAAATGTAAATGAACCCTATTTATTTTGTATTGAGCTGCAAGATCTATTTGTCTCTTAACTTCATCTACAGTAAAAAAGTGTCTAGCCACATCAATCATTAAACCTCTATAACTATATTCAGGTTTATCATCTACTGTTGAAGCTGGAATACTCCACTCTACATTAGTAACTACAGTACTCTTTTCAATATCTGGTGGTAATAGTTGTCTTAAAGTTTGAACTCCTCTTGAAAGTCCTTCTGGTTTATTGGCTATAATACTAACCTTTTCAGGAGTTGTTACTATTTTATAACCTTCATTTCCTTTACTCTCTTCTGATCCTAAGGTAGTTAAATAAATACTCCCCTTAGGGGGATTATCTCCTTTAATAATATTTAATTCAAATCCTGTTGAAGCTTTTAGCTTTCCTTTTATAAACTCTGCAACTTTATTAATTTCTTCTGTTTCCTCATCTGTTTTTCCCTTTACATAAATTGAAGTATCCTTGGTAAGTATAAATTTCCCTTCACCTTTTGTATAACTTATAGGTTTTGGAATAATAGTATTACCACTACTTTCTTCTGCCAAAGTTTCTTTAACCTCATTATTACCTCTAGAAATCATATTAACAGATAGCCCTACTACTAATAGTGATATCAATGCTATAGATATATACTTCCAAAGATTATTAGATAAATTCTTCATTAGTTCACCCTCCTTAGTTCATCATTAATTTTCTGTACTTACTATATAACCTTCATTATTATTTTATAACCTAAAGTTCATAGTATATACTATAAATCAATTTTGAAATGATAGATTGGCTAAAATACATACTTCATTTTTAAACTGAACTATATTTACCAAATGAAAACAAGATCAGGAACCCGTATTTTTTTACAGGTTCCTGACCTCTTAAATTATATCCTTCCACCACTCTAGTGAACAAATTATTATGTCATCTAAACTTTTTATTAAATAACCATGAAAACCCTCCGTTTGATTTTGTTGATGTTTAGGATTTTCTGTAGTACCACAATTCCCTAAATACACAAATTTATCTTTGGATATTTGTGATTTTGATGTTATGTCCAACTGAAATTTATATGGAAGCTTATCATTCTTTAAATCCTTATAAATACTCGGTGTTCTATAAGCTGGATTAAGACTTAACTCATTAACTATATCTATATTAGGTACTTCATCACTAATCCACTTATATATTTGCATTACTGGAACTGTATGAACAGGCCAATAACTTCCATCTCCAACTTTTCTTAATAAGGCATATTTGCCATAATAGCCTGTCTCCTTACTATATTTATTATCTAGCTTATAGGCAAATATGTCTCCATCTTTCCAATCAATTACATAGGGTTTATACTTACTGACCTTCTTCTCAGGTGACATTTCCATAGATAATTTTTCTTTTAATAGTTCAAGAGTTTTTACTCTTTTTTCATATACACTTTTGCTTGATTCTTTGTACCTGTCTAGATGTTCTATTTCCTCTAGCGCTTCTAATGCTTTTTCTTTAACCTCAGGTAATAGCCTACCATAATCCCATTGTACATTTGCTAATCCAAACCATACGTCTGGTCCATCATCACTATCTGTAAGCTCCTCCTTGTACATTTCTAGTATCTCTCGGGTTACTTCTTCATTTGTTTTTCCTCTTTTTAATTTATCAATATAGTCACTTTTCACATCTGATGAAACTCCAATGCCTAAATTAACTTTTAAATTGCTCATATTCTCACTCCTTAGTATTTTTTAAGGATAAATATACAATATATTACCATATATGTAATATATTATCTGCATATTTAAATGCAATTGTGAACTATATACAAAAATTAGAACTACTAGTATATCACTTAAAAATTTTAGTAGTCCATAGGATTTTAATTTCATATACATTTATCTAGTAATTATGCTTTATTACCAAATTAAAAGGGCTACCACATTAGTTACAGCCTTTTTTTAATACTATCTTATTATTTTTCTAATGATTATAATTCATCACTATTTATTTCAATTACTTTTTTATACATAAATAACTATCTTTCTTTATTCTATTATTTCCTTTAATTTTAAATTTTCCTTATAGGCAAATCTATAAATGAAACCTATACCAAGTAGCATTAGTATCAAATCATATAATAATATACCAATTCCACTTCCCCTCCTATATATAGCCATATTAAATAACCTTGTTATATTAAAATCAACTGTTCCATTTAAAACCCATATTTCAAAAAATACTCCAGTAATCACCACATAAAATATAGGTAGTATATAGGCTATAATCTTTTTCCTACTTACTGTTGTAACAGCAAGTAGGAAAGTTGAAAATGCAACTGAAGATATTACTATTAATAAAAATATTGTAACAATATACAATAATTTTGAAATATCATATATTCCTATAAATACACTACCTTTAACAAAGGACCCCATTAACATCTCATCTTGAATTTCACTACTTATTCCCAAACTTATGATTAAATATAAAATAACAATCCCATAGCTTATTCCAAAAATAATTGAATTTGCCAAACTATTTACCAGTAACTTTACCTTAAAATATGTTTTTCTATCTATTATTTCTATTATCTTATCCATAAATCCTGATTGTTTATCCTCAATTATTGATGTTGAATAAATTAATCCTACTACAACTGGTGCTATATATCCTATATATGAAAATCCAGAAATTCTTAAAAACATATCTACTCCATCAAGCTCTAAATAGGGTGATGTACCTTCCTTTAAGTAAGGTGCTATAAATAATGTTGTGAGTATTATAATAGATAACATAGTCTTCCATGAAAATATAGCCTTTTTTAATTCTAATTTAAAATATGTCTTCATATCTATCCCCCTTATTAGTATTTATCTACGATTGCCCCTATTGTTGCTCCTTTAATATACTCATTATTCTTTAAATTTTTTAATGATTTACTATCTCCACTAACAACTACTCCTATTATCTTTAAGTCATCTTTATTAATTTCATTTTTGCCATTACATAAAGTATTGAATATTTCCGCATATTGACCATTATCTATTTTACTTTGTTGAATAACACCTATAAAATCATCTTCAGGTCTATCAATAGGATTCCCCCTATTATCCAAAGCCTTAATGCCATAAACATCATATTCATTAAATGATTTTTTTTCTGATAACTCCTTAGCATTTGTAGTAAATGTGTCAACCCAATACCAATTTAAAGTAATATCACTAGGAATCATATTCTTCACTTCATCAATACTATAGGCTTTATTAAATGATAATGATACCTCCATCAACTTGTTGTCTTCTATTTCAGAGAGATTTCCTAAATCATTTATATAATTACTATATTCCACTGATGGATGATAAAATTTCATAACTTTTTTTCCTGCTTTATTATACTCTGAAACCTCTTCTGATTGATTATAACTACCAGTGTATAAATAGTTTCCCATATCACCATATATTCCGTTAATTAAAGGCATATAAGTATACTCTTCTTTATAACTTCCATCAGTTACAGGCTTATTTCCTAAAAACCTATATCTTACATAGTTTATTTCACCAACCATAATCCTGTCATCAATTTGAATACCCCCTAAATAAGCATTTGGCATAGAAACCCTAAAAGAATTATTTAATCGTCTCTCCTCTTTAATACTCATTTTGTTTAAAGTAGTTGTATTAAATATAAGTACTCCAAAGCTTATAATAATAAATATCATAAAACTTACTATAATAGTTCTCATTATTGAAAACATCTTAGCCTTTCTAATTGTTCTGTTAAAATCCGGTGCTTCATTCATATTAAATAATTCTTCTAATCTTTCATCATCACTCTTAATACCCATAATCATCCCTCCATAATTTCTTAAACTGCTCTCTTGCCCTAAAAATATAGGTCTTAACCGTCTTTTCGTTTATACCTAATACTTCTGATATTTCTTTATATGATAAACCCATATCGTATTTAAAAAATAATAGATTTTTATGAATCTCACTAATAGAATTTAATACCTTAAGAATTTCTTCCTTTCTCTCTATATCCAATATAAAATCTTCAACAAACTTACTATCTGTAAGGCTTTCTTTAAAAATATCTTCATCAATATTCAAATGAATATATCTGTTATTTTTTCTACACATATCATAGTAATTATTAATTGCTACTTTAAAAAGCCATGCTGAAATCTTATTAGCATCTATACCATCAATATACTTCAGTGCTTTATAGAAGGTATCTTGGACTATGTCTTCTGCATTATCTTGACTACACCCAATTTTAAGCAAATACTTGTATATGAGATTCTTCTTTTTTTCAAACATCTCATTTATTAATTCACTCTTCATTATTCCCCCCTAAAGTAAGCTAATTGACAGTAACTATTTTGAAGTACTTCTTTATTATGACGTTTCAATTGTAAATATGTATACAATTATTTTAAACTAAATACAAGTATACCAATAAAAGCCACTCGATATGTCACTTAAAAACTTCAGTAGTCTATATGATTTTAATTTCATATACATTTAGCTAGTAATTATGCTTTATTACCAAATTAAAAGGGCTACCACATTAGTGACAGCCCTTTTTTTAATACTATATTATTATTTTATAAAAGGTAGAAATACTCCCCGAAATCAAACTAGTCCAGGCGGAATCAATTCATACAAGATATTTTTTAGTTACATCACATCTATAATTCATCGCCATTTGTTTCAATTACTTTTTTATACCAGAAATAACTATCTTTCTTTATTCTATTTAATGTTCCTGTGTTTTCATCTTCTTCTCTATCCACATATACAAATCCATATCTCTTTTGATATCCATTAAGCCAGCTTAATAAATCAGTATATGACCATGTACAATATGCTAAAACTTCACAACCATCATCACAAGCTTTCTTTAATTCCTCAATATGAGCTTTTAAATATGCTATTCTATATGGATCGTGAATTTTACCATCTTCCACTTTATCAAAGGCTCCTAATCCATTTTCTGAAATAACAATTGGTAATGCATATCTACTTGTAATTTCTCTACAGCACATTCTAATTCCCATTGGATCAATTGTCCAATCCCAATCAGTTGTTTCTAAGAATTTATTTTGAGGATTTTTATAAAGCCCTGGCAGCCCTTGCACCTTTGCTGTTCCCTTTTTACCTGTAGTATTCATTTCATTTGACATTGTAACACCATCAATAGGGTTATATTCAGCAACTGTTGTTTGATAGTAATTTACACCCATAAAATCAACTAAATCAGCTGCTCTTTTTAATAATTTCATATCTCCATCTTCAATTTCAGGAGCTACTCCTACTGATTTCAAATATTTCATTGCCGAAATTGGATATCTTCCATATGCATAAATATCCATCCACCAATAATTTTGTAAATCATCATAATCTGCTTTTGCCATTGCATTTTCAGGCTTACAATCAAATGCATAACATGGAGAAAAGGCAAAACTAGCTCCTACTTTAGCCTCTGGATATAGTTCTTTTAATGCTAATACTGCACCAGCATGTGCAAGGTTTGCATGATGATTTACTTGATAGAATTTCTTCATATCATTTTCAATACCTGGTGGATGCATCCCTTTTAACCACCCAAAGGCTGTGAAAATATTTTGTTCATTCATGGTTATCCAATACTTAACTCTATCACCAAAGTTTTCGAATAAGGTCTTAGCATAATTCACATAATCATCAACTATTCTACGACTTTCAAAACCTCCATACTGATCTTGAAGTCCTTGAGGCATATCCCAATGATACACTGTAACCATTGGCTCAATTCCATACTTTAATAATTCATCAATTAAATCTCCATAGAATTTTAATCCTTCTTCATTTACTTTCCCATTTCCCTTTGGATATATTCTTGACCATGCAATAGAAAAACGGTATGTTTTAAGTCCCATTTCAGCCATTAATGCAACATCTTCTTTAAATCGATGATAATGATCAACTGCCTTATCTCCTGTTGTCCCCTTAAATGTTTTACCAGGAATTCTTACGAACTTATCCCAGTTAGAAATACCTTTGCCACCTTCATCAAAGCCACCTTCTACTTGGTATGCTGCAGAAGCACTTCCCCAAAGAAACCCTTCTGGAAAACCCTTGCTTTTTTCAAAATACATAACTTTCTCCTTTCAAATTCATCTTTATTTAATATAATTCTTTTATTACTGTAGTTTCAAATTTAAAATACTTAGGAATATGACGCGCAATTGAATACTCAAATATTTCTGAGTTATCCAAGAATGCTGTCTGAGTTACCTCAGTTAAAAAATCATTGTCATCCATATTAAAATGACGTTTTTCTATTTCATTAGGTCTAGTTGAGTTAATACATACATGTGCACTTTGAATATTAAGTTTTAATTCTTTTTGTATGTAATAATATATAGACCCTTCAACATGCTTTAATTCTAATCCCTTTATTAAATTCAAAGGCATCCAAGTGTACTCAACTGTTCTTGGTTCCCCTTCATATAAACGAACTCTAATAATGTAGTAAATAAAATCCCCTGGATTAATATCTAGGTTTTTAGCCATTTCTTCATCACATTTAATGACATCAAACTTTTCTACAATTGAAGTTACTTCATTTCTAACTAAGCTTCTTTTCAAAGAATACAATTCGCTCATAGGTAATCTATTTACTTTTGTATTACTATTTACTATTTTCTTTACAAAGGTACCTAGCCCTCTTTTTCTCACAAGCATCCCATCAGCCACAAGGATATCTAAGGCTTTTTTCACAGTTAAAACACTACAATTATATTCCTTAGCTAATGACTCCCCATCTGGAATTTGTTCATTTACACGATATTCACCATTTATAACTTTTTCTTTTATTGAATCATATACTACTTTATATTTTGGTTTCACCTATAACACCCCTATTTATACAACCTTCTTAGTTATGTAATTTTTATTTTCCTGCCATTCTTGCTCCAGTTTCTAAGATTTTCATTACACATAATGTTTCTTCATCTTTTACCACTGGTTCTTTACCTTCTACAATTGTTGCATATAATTCATCGTAAACTCTACCATAGTCACCAACTTCTGAAGGAACCTTTTCCTCTTTAATTATTCCATCATCATCCATATAAGTTATAGTTCCATAATGCTCAAAATTATCAACCCCAAAGTCTTCATTCCCTGGCATATAAAATAATTTTAAATGTTCCTCTTGGCGATCTGGTGTTTCTTTAATAAACATACCTTTCTTTCCATATACAATAAAACTTGCTCTTCTTTTTATTCTAAAGTAACTAGACTTTACTGATACCTTTAAATTGCCATAAAATAAATCCAAGTCAAAGTAATCACTCATTTTATTTGGTCCAAGTAGACATCTAACATCATAGTTTACCTTCTCTGGCTTACCAAAATATGAAACTACTTGATCAATTGTATGACATCCATGTCCATATAAATAACTATCATAGAAAAGGAATTCCTTTGAAGCTTCTGGAGTTTCTGGACGATAATAGTCAAAGTGCATTTCAATTTCTAATAAATCACCTAATTTACCACTTTCTATTACTTTTTGTACTGTTAAGAAGTCTGAATCATATCTTCTATTTTGATAACATTGTACTAATAGTCCTTTTTCCTTTGCTAAGTCAAATATTTCTTTAGCTTCATCATAAGTCATCATAAATGGCTTCTCTACTAAAACATTTTTACCATGCTCTAAAGCCATTTTTGCATATTCATAATGAAACTTTTGCATTGTACATACAACTATCATCTGTATTTCATCATCATTCATTAGTTCATCAAGATTTGATGTATAATTTATACCCTCAATTTTCTTCCACTTTACATTTACCACATCTCTATTATAAATAGTTTTAACCTTAATATTTTTTCTTTGCATTACAAACGGTAGATGATATCTATTTACACTCTTCCCATTGCCGATATATCCAATTTTAAGCATAGAATATAACCTCACTTTCTATTAATAAAAAACTTATTAATTTTCATTATCTTATATTTAGTATAAACCTTAATTTATTAATTGTATATATCTTTTTTAATAATTATATATATGTTATATATTAAACATATATATGTTTATAATGAAATGTAATCATGAATCCTACCCTAGCAAGCTGTATCCATAAATACAAAAGAACCCATACAGGGAGAACTGTATGGGCTATATACTAATAATATTATTATAATTCAATTGTTATTTCCTCCGTATACACAGCAGTTCCAGATATAGAAACACTTATATCATTATTTACCTTAGTAACATGAACACCTACTTCACCATCACGCTTTACCTCTCCCCCCTGCTCTACTACTAGTTCAAGCTTATTCACTTCAGGAGTCAAATAAGTTATATAGTATCCACCCATAACTCCTGATGCAGTTCCTGTTACTGGGTCCTCAACTGTTCCTGAAAGTGGAGATGAAAAGTGTCTTGAATGCATGTGAGTGTGCTGTTTTGTCGTTTCCAGAGAAAAAGGATGAACTGAACAATTTGGCATATCCTTTAATACATTTGGAAATAGTTTATTTTGGGGTATCATACGTGAAAAAGCTTCTAAAGTTTTTATAGGAACAAGTAATGTCCATGTCCCTGTACTACCATAAACAATTGGACTAGATGTATCAATATCTTCAGGTCTTATCCCTATTGAATATGCCAGTTCATCAATTGAACCTTTAAAAGCCTTAAAAATAGGAGGTGCTTGCTCCATTAACACATATAACTCTTTATCCTTTTTAAATAGATCAACTTGTAGAATACCTGCCTTTGTTTCTACTCTTATATTATCACTTTTATTTATTAGCTCTTTTGATTTTAATGAATATAATGTTGCCACAGTACCATGTCCACATAAATTCATTTCATGGCCTGGTGTAAAATACCTAATCCTTAAATCCGCCTTGTCAGATTTCACAACAAAAGCAGTTTCATTAAATCCTACTCTATATGCTATTTCTTGCATTTCCTTATCTGATAAATTATCTGCATTCAAAACAACCCCTGCTGGATTCCCCTTATTAGGAGTGTTTGTAAATACATCATATTTATATACTGTTATTCTATTGTTTTTCATTTTATTTTCTCCTCTTTGCTTCATTCTATTATCCTAAGAATTCTTCTATCTTGTTATAATCACTTTCCATTAAGTACTCTGGCCATCTTTCTTTTGTTTTTATAAATAATTCCTTTCCTTTATCAAATTGTTTTTCCACAATATATTTATATATCTTTAAAAGGTTAACTCTACTCCCATACAGCGGATCCCCTTCAACTCTCTCAAATTCACCTTCATATTTTCTCATAATATTTATTGCCTTTTCCTTCTCTTTCGTATAAAAGTATACTGTTGCTAGATTTATATAATAATTTAATACTTCATTTTTCCTTAGTCTTCTCACTTCTATATCATTTACTAGTATTTCTTTACCTTTCTCAAATTCTCCCAAAAGAGAATAGGATACTGCTATATTTAATCTAATTAGGTTTTTTAAAAATTCCCCTTTTACTTTCTTTAATAATACTTCATTTTCCTCAATAGACTTTTTAATATTACCACCCTTTATAGCCTCAATTGCAATTCTATTTATCTTTTTACTATAGTGAAGACCGTATATTATATTAAAAGCTAGACTACCTATAATAATTATTGCTGCAAAAATCAAATATTGAATCATAGCTTCATCTCTTGTTAATCCAAAATAATTTTTATACAGTATTAAAATGGCTAACAGCAATATTGTAATACTAAAGAGCTTTATAAATTTTTTCATATCATC
The DNA here is from genome assembly GCF_051590805.1 of Clostridium zhoujianii. Lineage (NCBI taxonomy): Bacteria > Bacillati > Bacillota > Clostridia > Eubacteriales > Clostridiaceae > Clostridium > Clostridium zhoujianii. Next base: position 280,704 of record NZ_JBPUTF010000001.1, on the reverse strand, counting down.
CCCCCAACTCCATTTTACCATATTTTGTAATGACATTCACTAATAGCTAATAGATCCCTAACTCCCACTTATAGATAATATAGAAATTAGCTATGGAATAAGAGTTAATAAAATTCTGTGAAAAAGGGTGTATTAGAAGCATTCTTTATCTTCTAATACACCCTATATAATATCTAGGCTAACCTATTTTTATTGATCTCATGGAAAGAGAACCATGTTCTATTTCCTTAAATATAAACTCAACATTATCTCCTTCCTCCATTAATCCTGCAATATATAATAGAGGTAAGTAATGTTCATCCGTTGGAGCAGAAAGTAAAGCTTGCCTTCCAAACTTCTTGTAATTAATTAACTTATCATCTTCACCTTTTAAAATAGCATTTGCCACAAATTCATCAAATTCAGTTGCCCAGCTATATGGGACAGAATCTACCTCTGCTTTCATCTCTCTTAAATTGTGAACTATATTTCCACTACCTAAAATTAGTATCCCTTCTTCTCTAAACTTAGATAATTTTTTGCCTAAATTATAATGATACTCTTCATTTTCTAATGCATTTAAACTTAATTGAAATACAGGTATATCCGCTTTAGGAAATATATGTTTTAAAACACACCAAGCTCCATGATCTATTCCCCAAGTTCCAGTTAGTTTAACATTATGATCTTTCAACTCTTCAAAAACCTTATTTATATAAGGCTTAGCTCCACTAGTTGAATATTTTACATTATATAATTCTTCAGGAAATCCATAAAAATCGTATATTTCTTTAGGAGAATCCTGTTCAGTTATATAAGTTCCATTTGTTACCCAATGTGCTGATATAACCATTATAGCCTTAGGTTTATCCAATTCTTCCCCTAATTTATTTAGCATTTTAGTATATGAATTTTCTACTATAGCATTCATAGGACTTCCATGTCCTATAAATAAAACTGGTTGTTTTTTAACCATCCTTATCACCTCTGTTTAACTTATCCTTGTTAATGTTAAAGTTTCTTTATTTCCTATAATAATAGGAACCTTCTCTACCTCAACATTGCTCGTATCTATTCCAAACCATTTTGCTGGTGATACAGTTAACTTCTTAATTAATAGCTTTGCACTTGTAATAAAACTATCCCATCTAGAAAGTTCACTTTCATTAGAAAGAATTTCTTCTAATAATATAAATTTAAAATCTCCCACAATGCATTTACTATTATTTCCAATCATATAATCCTTTGGAGTAAATTTAACTTCACCGCTAGAAGCAAGCTCCTGTATAACTTGGTGTAAAAAGACATTGATTTTTTGATCAATACGGAATCCTAAGTTAAATTGAATGCTGAATGCTTCATTTGGTACAATTGTTTTTACACTATATTCTTTTGTATATGGCTCATCTGTTACTCTTACATTTATAAACCAATAATATTTTGCACGTTTAGGTTGCTTATTAAATATAGAGAAAACTATTTTACTTTCAATTTTCTTATAATTTTGTGATTCAGTTAGATATACAATGTTAGTAGCATAAAGTGGTAGTTCTTTATCTTCTTTTAAAGATTTAAAGTGTTTTCTATAGGATAATATCTCAACATATTGACTAAATCTTTTTCTTATAACTGTACCATAAATCCAAATATACATAAGGAATATAAGAGCTCCTGCAATTATAATTGTAACATATCCACCATTTACAAATTTAAATAAATTAGCATATAAGAAAGCTGTTTCTATTGTCCCGAATATAACAACTACTAATACTGACATAACCTTTTTTTGCTTATTAAATTTAAGATATTGAGACAATAAAATAGTAGTCATTATCATTGTTATAGTTATTGCAAGACCATATGCTGCTTCCATATGTTCTGATTTTTGAAACTTTAAGACTAGTAGTACACATCCAACATATAGTAAATAATTTACTGCTGGTATATAAATCTTTCCCTTATCATCATTTGGATATCTAACTTGAAGCTTTGGAAACAGATTTAATTTGATAGCCTCAGATACTAGTGTAAATGATCCTGTTATAAGAGCCTGGCTAGCAATTACTGCGGCAATAGTAGCTATTATAGTTCCTGGTATGATAAACCAATTTGGCATAATTAAAAAGAATGGATTATCTTTAATTACACTTCCTTCTTGTAACATAAGCCAAGCCCCTTGGCCTAAATAATTTACTACTAAAGATATCTTTACAAATATCCAGGTATAGTGAATATTTCTTTTCCCACAATGTCCAAGATCAGAATAAAGTGCTTCTGCTCCAGTAGTACAAAGAAATACTGCTCCTAAAATATATACACTTTGAGGGCTTGTAACCAATAACTTAATACCATAATAAGGATTTATTGCTTTAATTATTTCAGGATATTGTAATACTTGACTAAATCCTAAAACTATTAGCATGGAAAACCATATAACCATCATAGGTCCAAATACTTTTCCTATTATATCTGTTCCAAATCTTTGCAATAAAAATAGTGCTGTCAATATACTTATTACAATTATAACTATCCCACTTGTTTCTAGTGGAAAAACTAAAGTTAAACCTTCTATTGCTGATGTTACAGTAACAGGTGGTGTAATCATTCCATCAGCAAGCAATGTTGCTCCACCTATAACAGCAGGTATAATTAGCCACTTGGCTTTTTTTCTTACAAGGGTATACAATGAAAATATTCCACCCTCACCTTTATTATCTGCCTCTAGGGTTAACATTACATACTTTATTGTTGTTTGTAGCGTTAATGTCCAAATTACAAGAGATACTCCCCCTAAAATAAGGTCCTTTGATACATATCCGTTATTTACTCCTAGCATTGATTTCATAACATACAATGGTGATGTACCTATATCTCCATATACAATTCCTAATGCTACTAAAAGTGATGCTATACTAATTTTTTTCTTCATTTCTTTACATTTCCCTTCCTATATCTGTCCTCAATAAATCTATTCACACAATTATAGTCCTAACTTACACTACTGTCTATTTAATAGATATAAATTTAACACAATTGTAATAAGTATAATTTACCCTATTTCTAAGTAAAATAAAAAGCCAGTAAAAAATAATTTCTACTAGCTAAGTATTGCGGAGGTACTTTGAATCTCTAGTATATTATTTTACTGGCTTCCCTATATGAAAAATAAAAGAATTGCATTGTGATAACTCTTTTATCCATAAACAAAATATAAAGTAAGAATATTTATGTTTAAGCCAGTAAAATTCAGTGAGATTTAAACTATAGGGGGATACCTTATTTAAACTTATGACTTTATTTACTGGCTATTACATAAATATTATGTACTTAACCTTTAAACTCATTGTACATCCCTTATGTGACAGTTCTGTTTCAAAATACAGTCTTTTTTATTACATAAATTATTACTATTTTCTTACTAAAGTTAAATCCCCTAAATTATAATCTCTATTTTCATTCCAGCTCCAAGGGAACTTTTAGCTCTAATACTTCCATTATGAGCTACTATAATATCATGAGCTATAGCCATTCCAAGACCTGATCCTTCTATAGCTTTAGTAGTACTAGTACCTCTATAATATCTTTCAAAAATATGCTTTAAATCCTCTTCACTGACTCCAACTCCATTATCAATTATTGATATATGAATATCACCTAAAGTATTCTTCGATATATATACATCTATAACAACATCCTTATTATTATGAATCAATGAGTTTGTAATTAGATTTATAAATACCCTTTCCATAAGGAACTTATCTATCTCTACATTAACTATCTCTTTCTCACATCTAAAATTAATAACTCTATCCTCATACTTGGTATCATTCACTATATCAATAATTGTGTGCCTCAGTAAAGATACTATATTTACTACTTCTTTATTTAAAACATACTTATTACCTTTTAATTTAGTGGATAAATTTAAATCATCAACTAGATTTTTAATATAATCAGACTTATTTATTATTACCTCTGATGACTTAATCCTTGTTTCATTATCAATATAATAATCCTTATCTGCCATAATTTCTGCATTACCTCTAATTGAAGTAAGAGGGGTCTTTATATCATGAGAAATATTTGAAATCCACTCTTCCCTCATTGTATCCAATCTCTTTCTCTCAATAGCATTCTCCTGCATCTTACTTGATAACTCGTTAATACTTCCTGCAATACCTGAGTATAATCCTCTTCTCTTTTTAAGCTTTACAAACTTTCCTTTAGATAATGAAATAACACTATTAATAATACTATTGATAGGCTTGGTTAAGTATACAGTGTACATAAGACTAATCAATAGTATAATCATTACATTAATAAAAATTAAGAAAAAGAATCCATGAGCCTCTAATACTTTACGGGGATCGTAATTAATCATTAACCTATTAATGTTACTTGGATTAAAAAATAATAAGCAGGTATAATTTTCTCCACCAATATTAACCTCATTTAAAAATAAGGTTTCCCTTCCACTTCTACTATATAAATCTACTATTTCTTTAGTACTATAACTTAATTTTGCATCATTAGGTCTATTGAAATTATATATTTCACTATTATTGCTATTTAATATTTGTAGCTTAATATCATTTTCCTTAAGATAATCTAATCCCTCTTCATGAACTTCAATATCCTTTCCATCTTTATAAATATATTTTGAAAAATCTACTGTAAAATCATTTGCTGAGGAATAGCTATATATAAATTCACTTTTGGCTAGTCCATATAACCTTACATAAATGAAGCCCACTGTTATTCCAATAATTGTTAAAACAGATATAACTAAGGTTACAAAAAAGTGTAATGTTAGCTTCCACTTCATTACCTCCCCTCCTTATTAACTAGCTTATATCCAAGTCCTATTACTGTTGTTATATACTTAGGTGAGGATGGGTCTTCTTCTATTTTCTTTCTAAGCTTTCTAATATGTACTGTAATTGTATTATCAAAGCCAAAATAGTCTTCCCCCCAAACTTCTTTACAAATTGTTTCCTTACTTATAATCTGATTTTGATTATTTGCAAGATAAACTAAAAGTTTAAACTCCTTAGCTGTTAATTCCAAAGCCTCACCATCTTTAAGAATAGAACCATTTTCTTCATCTATTTCTATATTACCTATCTTAATCAACTTATTTTTATTTTCTTCAACTATATTATTATAAATCTTAAGCCTTGCCTTAACTCTAAAAGCTACTTCCTTTGCACTAAAGGGCTTGCTTATATAATCATCTGCACCTAATGCAAATCCTAGTAATCTATCCACTTCATCTGTTTTAGCTGATATGAATAAAATTGGTATATTGGTATGTGATTTTATTTCTTTAAAAACCTCATAACCATCTGTATCAGGTAACATTATATCTAATAAAACAATATCAGGTTTCTTTGTTATTGCCATAACCTTGGCTTCTTCCCCTGTACTTGCTGTATATATATTATTAAAGCCTTCCTTTTTTAATACAGTAGAAAGCAAATCCAATATTTCTTTTTCATCATCCACTAATAAAATTTTATATTTTCCATAAGTATTATCCATAGCTTCCTCCAAATATTATTTGTAAAAATTATAGCACATCATAACTTTTCATCCTATTGATTAAAGAACTTTAAATAATGAATTAAGATGGAATTAAGACCAAGTTTATAGAGAATAAATATCAATAAGATAAAATAACATTAAGAAATCTTAAGAAAAGAGGGAACAAAATGAGTACAAATTTAAAAATAGCTTCTAGATTTATGAAATCTAACAAAGCTCAGACAACATTAATATCTTTAGGAATAGCTATTGGTGTTGCTGTTCAAATATTTTTAGGTTTATTAATTAATAACCTAAATGATAACTTATTAAATAAAACTATAGGTTCTTCATCTCAAATAACAATAACTTCTGATAATAAGGAAGATAAAATTATAAAAGATTATGAAAATATAGTTGAAGACATAAAAAGTAAAGAAGGTAATACTATAACAGATTTACTTACTGTTCTTGATACACCTGCCTTAGTTAATAATGGTGATTCAAATGATTCACTTTTAGTAAGAGGCCTAAACTATACTAAAGATAATGATATCTATGATATTACAAATAAAATTACTGAAGGAGATTTTCCTACTACTTACGGAGATGTTCTTATAGGAAAGGGAATAAGTGAGACCCTTAATCTTAAAGTTGGTGATTCCTTTACCCTAATTACATCTAGCAATAAAGAAACTCTTGTTAGAATATCAGGAATAGTAGACTTACAGGTTAAAGCACTAAATGACTCTTGGGTTTTAACTTCCATAGAATCTGCTCAAAGTTTATTTGACCAAGAAAATTCAATAACTACTATAGAAATGAAAATTGATATGGATAAGATCTTTGATGCTGATACTATTGCTTCTAATATATCAACATATATTCCAGATAACCTTAAGGTTACAAACTGGAAAGAAGATAATGGTAGCCTATTAGATGCACTTAGTGGACAACAGTCATCAAGTTTAACAATACAAGTATTCATAATAATATCTGTAACTATGAGTATTGCAGGAGTTCTAGCAATATCAGTATTACAAAAATCTAAGCAAATAGGTATTTTAAAAGCAATGGGTATCAAAAACAAGGCTGCTGCTTCTATATTCCTACTTCAAGGTCTTATATTTGGAGTTATAGGAACTACAACTGGTACAGCCCTAGGGATAATACTATTTAAAATATTTAATATTGCAGTTAAAACCTCTGATGGTAGTCCTTTAGTGCCTGGTAATATGTACTTTGGATTTATTGCAATAAGTATCTTACTTTCAATAGCTGCTTCAATAATTGCTGCTGGAGTTGCTGCAAGGAAATCACTTAAATTAGATCCAATGGATATAATCAGAAATAACTAGGAGGATAAAATTATGACAGTTTTAGAATTGAAAAATATAGATAAATCTTATGGAGATAGAATTAAAACTAAAGTTCTTCATAATATAAACTTAAAAATTAATAAAGGAGAATTTGTTGCAATTATAGGTCAAAGCGGTAGCGGTAAAAGTACAATGCTTAACCTTATGGGCACATTAGATAAACCAACCTCAGGAGAAATATATATAAATAAACAAAGGACTGATGATTTAAGTAAAAATGAATTAGCAGATGTAAGAAATAAAGATTTAGGCTTTATATTTCAATTTCACTACCTACTACCTGAATTTACAGTACTAGAAAATGTACTAATGCCTTACCTTATATCTGGAGACAAGGTAAATAAAGAAATTAAAGCTAGGGCAGATGAACTACTAGATCTTGTTGGCCTAAGTAAGGTTAAAAATAATTTAGCTACAGACCTTTCTGGAGGACAACAGCAAAGGGCTGCTATTGCAAGATCCTTAATAAATAATCCTAAAATAATATTAGCTGATGAGCCTACTGGTAACTTAGATTCAAATACTACTAATGATATTTATAACTTATTAAGAGATATTAATGATAAATATGATACAACCTTTATTATAATAACTCATGATAATAAGATAGCTGAAAAAGCTGATAGAGTTATAGAGGTATTCGATGGTAAAATTCAAAATGATACTACTTCATATAAGGTAAAACTATCTTCATAGATATAAAATAAAAAAGGAAGGATTAATAAAGCTTTAATCCTTCCCTTTTTATATGTAAATATAACTCTATTTCTCTACTTATTTAAATTCGCCATTCATAAATTTATATATAGTATAATATAAGACTTCTTGATCAATAGGTTTTGAAATATGTGAATTCATCCCACTTTTCAATGCCTGTTCTACATCTTCACCAAAGGCATTTGCTGTAATTGCAATTATTGGTATAGTTTTAGCATCTTTATGACTAGATTTCCGTATTGCCTCTGTTGCTTCATAGACATCTAAAATAGGCATCTGTATCAATATTTTCAGTAAAAATATCAAAATAAACAATCTTATTTGTCTCTAAGAATTACTAGTTCTTAATCTTTAGTATCTCAATTACTAAATAAAGTTCCTAACTTATATCTGAATATATTGTAGCTAACTCTTTAAATTTATATGCTATTGTTTTAAAAGATTCCTTTAACATAGGAGAGAATACACCACACTCATCATTTATAATCATATCCATAGCTTTCTCATGGCTATATGCTTCCTTATATGGTCTTTTAGTTGTAAGTGCATCATAACAATCAGCTATAGATACAACCTGAGCACAAAGAGGTATTTCATTCCCCTTTAATCCTTCCGGATAGCCCTTACCATCCCACTTCTCATGATGATAATGACAAATATTATAACAATAATTTAAATACTCATCATCCTCATTCTTATCTAATAAGTTTAAAATTTCACAACCCTTTATAGCATGAGTTTTCATTACTTCAAACTCCTCTTTCGTAAGCTTTCCAGGCTTTAGTAAAATAGCATCGGGAATGGCTATCTTTCCTATATCATGCATTGTGGATGCAGATGATATCATTTCAATTAACTCATCTGTTAATTTATATTTAGGATATTTTTCTCTAATAACCTTTAATAATTCATATGTAAAATAACGAATACGCTTAATATGTTTACCTGACTCCATATCTCTATATTCAATAATTGTGCCTAGAATATCAATCATATTATTATTAATATTATTAATTCTCTCAGCTTGCCTCATTAACTTATCATTTTGTTCCTTTATCATACTAACTTGAACTTCTATTAATTCTTCCATTTCATTTTTATGATTATAAAGTTCAACTAAATTATTTACACGCCTCTTAATTATATAAGGATTAAATGGTTTCTTTATAATATCAGAAGCTCCCAGTTCATGGCCTTTTTCCTCGTACTCATCAGAATCACATGCAGTTATAAAAACAACTGGAATATGTTTTAATACATTCTCCTCCTTTAGCCTTCTTATTATTTGAAATCCATCCATTCTAGGCATAATAATATCTAATAAAATAAGTGCAAGATTTTCTCTATGTTCATCTATCAGCCCAAGGGCTTCTTCTCCACTTTTTGCTTCTATAATTCTATAACTATCCATAAGTAATTCACTTAAAATAATTCTATTCGTTTCTATATCATCTACAATAAGAATTGTATCTCGCTTTGACATTCCACCCCTCCTAGCAGTTTTAAACCTCTTTAATTAGTGTAATTACCTTAATATACTCTTCTCTTAATTTTTCCCTCATATCCTCTAAATTATTATATTTTCCTTCTCTTAACATCCCTAATATTTCTGCTGAAATTTTAGAAAGTTCAACAAATCCTAAATTACTACATAACCCTTTTAATGTATGGGAATACATTTCCGCATCCTTATAATCCTTATTATTTAAACTATTCATTAGATCTTCATAGTTTTTATCACTCAAAAATTTTACTAAAATTTTTTTATAAAGTTCTAAATTATTGCAAAATCTATTTATTGTACCTTCAGTATCTACTCCTATTGATTTTAGCTTTAATATAAAATTCCCTGTCATATTATCTATCTCACTTTCTTTTTTATCCAATCCTTATTGGTTTATTTAATATTTCATCCAATATCCTATACAGCTTATCTACATCAATTGGCTTTGATAAATGACCATTCATACCACTTTCTATAGACTTCTCCATATCCTTATCAAATGCATTTGCTGTCATAGCAACTATTGCTACAGAATGTGAATCTTCCCTTTCAAGATTTCTAATACCCTTTGTAGCCTCGATACCATCCATAATTGGCATACAAATATCCATAAGAATAATATCATAATAGTAGGGTGGTTTATCTCTAAACCTCTCCACTGCCATTAATCCATTCTCTGCTTCATCTACTTTAAAAGATGCCATCTCTAGAATTGTCTTTGCAATCTCCATATTTATGCTATTATCATCTACTAATAAAACTCTTTTACCACTAAAGTTATATTCCTTTTTCTCTGAATTCTCTATTTCTTCCTTTACCTCAATTATTTCATCTGATTTTTCACTCAAGTCAAAGCCAATTGAAAAGAAAAACTTAGATCCCTTATCAATTTCGCTTGTAACCTCTAAATTTCCTTTCATAAGTTCAACTAAATTACTACTTATAGAAAGTCCTAATCCTGTTCCCTTTGATATTTTCCCCCTATTATTGTCTTGTTCAAAGGACTTAAAAATACGGCTCAAATTCTTTTCATTTATCCCAATCCCTGTATCCTCTACACTAAACTTCATTACTGCATAATCATCTTCATGTAAGGTCTGCTTAACACTTACTCTAACTTCACCGCCATCTTCAGTAAACTTAATAGCATTACCAACAATATTTACTAATACCTGACTTAATTTAAGTTCATCTCCAAATAGTATATTGTCCTCATATTCTTTTTGTATTGTAAATATAATCCCCTTTTCATCAGCCTGAGGATGCATTAATATCTCTAACTCATTTAATGACTCATCCAAATTAAATTCTTGATTTACTACTGTCATCTTTCCACTCTCAATCTTTGACATATCTAATATATCATTTACCAAAGATAGTAGATATTTAGTTGATATCTCAATTTTATTTAAACAATCTGTTATCTTATTTTTATCATGAACCATTTTCTTTGCTATATTAGTCATTCCTATAATACCGTTCATTGGTGTACGTATTTCATGGGACATCCTAGATAGAAAATCTGTCTTTGCTCTACTTGCACTATTTGCATTCTCTTTAACTATATAAGGTGATATTATTTTTGTAACTTCTCTTAAATCTCTTTTTATTTCATCAGTCCATATAAATTTACTTGAGTTCGTTTCAAATACAATTGATCCCTTATACCGACCTTCTTCATACATTGCTGCTTTTAACCTGGACTTAAGCCAATTTTTATGCCTAATATTATTCTCTTTCACTGATAATCCATCTTTGTCATAATCTTCGCTTAGATATTTATACTCTTTTTTTTCTAAATAACGACTTACTTTTAACTCCGAAGCATCTTCATACCTTCCCCATTGATAACTTACTTTAGAACTTAAATAATCTAAATTTATCTCAAATATTCTAGCTCTGTCTAATTTAAACTCATTACCAACTCTTGCCAATATCATATTTATTCCACTTGGAATATCCTTAGTATTTTCTAAAATACTAAAGGCAAATGAAAGTAAATCCTCGCTATTTTTTCTATATTTACTTAGAACTTCATTAATAACAATATTGTCTAACGTAATATCTTTACAGCTTTCATCTAACTCTTCTATCTCATCAAAAAAAACTTGAAATTTTCCCCTTTTAAATTTCTCTACATATCTTAATGCTTTATATGCTGATAAATACAATTCTTCATATTTACTTGAATTATCTGTAGTTGAAATACCAATACTACTTGATACAGTAAGTTCCTTTTTTTCACCTGAGTATATTTTACTTATTCTCCTACTAATATTTTCTCCAATAGCTTCAATCTTCTCCTTTCTAGTATCTTTTATAAATACTAGAAATTCATCTCCACCTAACCGTACTAGAATGCTTTTTTCATCAGTCTCTTCCCTTAAGATTTCTCCAACATTTCTCAAAACTTCATTTGCAAAAACAAATCCATATTCATCATTTAACTTCTGAAAATAATCCATATCTATAATCATTAATGCACAAACTTCATAACTTGGCATATTATCAATATAGGACTTTATTAAAGATTCTCCATGTGCCTTTGTATATAAATTTGTTAATGAATCTTTTCTAGCTAACTCCCTTAGTTTCTCTTTTTTCCCAAGCTCATCTAATTTAAAATCTGTAATATCTGTATAAGCTGCTTGGATTACTTCAATATTATCCTCATTAATTACCCTACTAATCTTTGAATGAATCCATTTAATTTCTCCACTACCTGATATAATACGATATTCGCAACTCTTAAATCCTCTACCTAACTTGGCATCACTTATTTTTTTACGAACTACTGGAAGGTCTTCTTCATAAATTATAGATTCAATACAATTGTCAAATTTCTCTTTAAATTCTTCCTTTGAATACCCATATATATAATAAGTACCTTCATTTGCATTTAAAATCCTCATCTTATCCTTATCATCATATTGAACCAATCCACCTCCTATTGAGGAATATATTGATTGCAAAAATCTCTCGTTTTTCTCTATCGTTTTATATAACTTTTCCCTTGCTTCCTCTTGTCTCTTTTCTATATCTATATCCTTGATACAGATAATTATTTTTATTATCCTTCCCTCTTCCACAATAGGTGTTATTACACAATAGAACCAGTTATAAATACCTTTCCTCGTCATAGCCCTATATTCTAAATCTAACCTTTCTTCCCCCGCATCTATTGATCTCTTAATACTTCTAAGACAAAAACTCTTCATATATTTTCTCACATCTTCTGGATGACATGCCTCATATCCATAGTTTATAGCTTCGCTATAATTTTTAGGAGCCCATAATTTTGCAAATCCTAACTTATCAATATATACTGTAAAACTATCTTCTATCAAATCAAATTCAAATACAAAATCATAATTACTATATATTTCAGTACGATATCTATAGATAGTATTCATATATGAATCTTTCAGATCTAATATTTCTTCCACTATACCCTCAGGAGACATTCCTTGAAATTTATTTAAGAGTTCTATTTTTGTATTATCCCTAGTTATATCCCTCTTTAAAATATCTACTATCTTAGTTGTAGTATTTTTTCTATATCCCATATCAGCCTCACTTTCTATGTAATCAAACACTATTCAAATAGATTTTACTATTATTTTATTTAAACTTAAATTATTTTTTTAATTAAATTAAGTAATCTTTTGAAATATATATTTTACTATACTATATTCGATAGTATCTTTTTAGTCTTTATAGCTTTTTAATATTGAAATATAAAAACCCATGTTTTATAACATGGGGAATCTCCTATTAATATAGCTTTTCTTATGATATACTTATGTGCATAATAAGTATTTTTTATACAAAAGAGCTATCTCAAATATCTGAGATAGCTCTTTAAATTGACTTTACTCTTTTTATATATTTATTTTATAGAATCTATTTATTTATCTCACTTATATCTAATTTAAATTCATCAATTATCTCCCATTCACCCCAAGGATCCTGTGGATTTTCTGGTGTAATATGTGCCTTTACCTTCACAGTCAACTCTTTTGCATTTTCATCTAATTTTCTTGCCTTACCTTCGCTTTCTAATTGCTTCACATCATCTCTATCTACAATTCTAATTGAACCTTCACTTTTCATTCCCCATGTATTACCAGTTATCTCATTTCCATATTCATCTGTTACTACTAGTTGGATATTTGATTTATTCATATCTGTAATTTCACTATTTTCTTTTAAATCCTTTTTATAATAGAACTTATTAACTACTGAAGTCATAGATAATTTTTCTATAGTAACTTTATCACCATTCTTTAAAGTATACTCCTTATTTATCGGTATATATTTTATTGATTCCTGGTAAGCCTTGTTATCAACTTCGAATTCTAATGTCCCTATCTTCTCTTTAGTTGACTTTAGTATCATTTCATTATTATCACCATCTATTTCATTTTCAGCTGCCTTCGAATCATATCTATATACATCTAATTTCACATTAAATGTATCTCCTAACTCAAGTTTATCTAAATCTATACAAGCTGCTATTCCAAGTTTATAATCATCCTCTGTTACTTCACTCATTTCAACATTTCTATTCTCAACCTTTTTATCATTAATGTATACTTCATAATCAGTAATATATCTGTACTCCTCTATATTTTCAGCTCTCTCTATGTTCTTATATATCTTAAATAAATCACCATCTCTAACAGCCTTAGCCAAACTAACTTTAAATCCATCCTTTTCTACAGAACCATTAATTATTTTTTCATACTTAGATTCTGGATCTAGGTATGTTATATTTTCTGTATTATAATTCCCCTTAATACCAAGGGACTTTGCCACCTCTGCAAATACCACTTGACCTCCAGTAGTCTGCAATAATCCAATAGTAACTATAAACACCATTCCACTAGCAATAACTACCTTCTTAACAGACTTCTTGAATTTTCCACCTACATTCAATGAACTCTTAAACTTTTTCTTATATTTCTTTTTTTCCAAATCTGTCATTTCCTCTATTTCATATTTATTTAAATCTACTTCTGCATCATTCATCATTTCGAAAAACTTTTTATCCATTCCTTCTCGCCCGTCCCCTCTACTAATTTAAAGTTACTTCTTATTTTTTTCTTACCTCTTGAGACCCTGTTATATATAACATTCTTCTGAATTCCTGTCATAATACTTACCTCGTCCATCATCCTATCTTCTACGTAAAGTTCTATAAACAACTCTCTATCTTTCTCCTTAAGACAACTTAATAATTCATCTAAGTCCTTTCGTAAATCATCATTTATTATATTTTCTGCACATTTATCATCTATTGCTATATTTAAATCATCAATATTCTCATAACAAATGCCTTTAAGGTATTTTCTCTTATAATCTATTGCCTTAAATTTAGTAATACCAGCAATCCAGTTTCTTAATTCACTTCTAGTAGAATCGTAGCTATCTATATTCCTCCAAATAGATAGAAGAACATCATTCACACATTCATCCTGAACACTTGATAAATTTGATAAATGCTTTTTTGAAATAGATTGTATTATCCCAAGATAATTATCTATTATATAATCCATGGCCCTTGGATTTTTCTTTTTTATCTGCTCTATAAAGTTCATCTCATTTATCTTCATAAATTTTTATTCCCTTCTTTTTATCCTATAGGATTTTTTACCCTTCACTTAGTACTACGTTATCCAGATAAATTTTCTATCAAAATTATATTAAGTTTCTTTTATATTCTAATTATACCTTTAATACCCATACAAATAAAAGCAGTAGCTAGCCTTGCATTCACAAAGCTAACTACTGCTTTTAACTATTATTTAATATATTAAATCTCTATATAGTTTTCATTTTCATCCACTTTAAATAATGGAAGTCTTTTTATAAAAATAATATCCTCTCTCTCTGAAGAATCCCCTTCAGCTAAAATTGCTGCCTTTGCTTTAATGATACCTCCAACTTTTTCAACTAAGCTTTCAACAGCCTTTAATGACTCCCCAGTTGAAATAACATCATCAATAATAGCAACATTTTTTCCCTTAAGCTTTTCTGCATCAATCTTATCTAAACATAAAAATTGCTTCTTCTGAGTAGTAATTGATTCTACTTCTTCTGTTATTGGTGAATCCATGTAAGCTTTAATACTTTTTCTAGCTACAATAAATTCCTTCATACCTAAAACTTTTGATATTTCATAAGCTAGAGGTATCCCCTTTGCTTCTGCAGTAACAATAACATCTATATCCTTTAATCTATCTGCTATTACAGGTGCAACTGTTTGTACTAATTCTGTATCCCCTAGTATTACAAAACTTGCAATAGCTAAATCCTCTTTAATTTTCATTAAAGGTAACTCTCTTTTTAATGAAAGTAATTCCAAATTATATGTATTCATATTAACTTACCCCCTAAAATAATGCTGTAGCAAACCTTGCTATAACTCCCGCTAGCATTCCGAAGAATGGATCACTTATTGCTGTTACTCCCATAGTAACTCCACCTACAAAACTGTCTGCTCCTGCTAATGCAGCTGCTGCATTTCCTGGTACTGTTACTAAAATTCCTAGTACAAATAGGAAACCACTAATTGATTGTGAAGGTACATACTTCCCTATCTTTGGTAGTAATCCAAAGAATAATATAGCAGCCATAATTACCATCATTATTATACCTGCTGCTAATGGATGTGGTGCACTTCCTGTTGCAGATATTATCGATTCTACTGGTGCCCCACCAAATAATGAAGAAAACATATCAGCTACACTACTAATAACAGAAAGATGATCAATATTAACTTCAGTATTAGCCATGCTTCCAGTAATTTGTCCAAAGGCTATATTAGAACCAATATTTAAGCATACCATTCCAAGAGCCCCTCTTAATATTCTTCCATTAAAACCAAGCTTACGCTTTTCTATTTTTTCCTTTGGTATTTCAACATTTCTCATTTCTTTATCAAGAATATTTCCAACAATACTTGAAATAACTACTGAAATAGTAATAGTTAGAACTAAATCACTTGAAGCAAAATATATAATTACTGCAGTAGCAATTGATATTATACTTACAACTTTAGCACTCTTAATCATATCCATAGATACTTTAGCTAACATTATTCCAACACCAGCCATCATACCTGATGTAATTGTTGGTCCTATAAAATCTACAATCTTACTTAAAAATCCGAACATTCCTATGAAGGTCATAATAGCAGCTCCAATGAATATCATTGAAAGTCTCTCTTTCATATTCTTACCAGCAGTTCCTGCATATGTTATAGTCTCTGCTTGGAAAGAAATTGGTGCCACAGAACCTGTTAATAAATTTCCAACTGCTCCTATTAAAAAAGCAAATGCTGTTGGAATTGAGGCAAAGCCGAATGTTAACGCCAATAATCCTTGTGGTAAGCCATTTAGAATAACTCCTAAAATTGCTAAAAAGTCAGTAAAAATATCTGACATAATACTTGTCCCCCTTTTAAATTGTCAAATTACCTCTTAGTAATACATATCTCATAATTATGATAGCCTTTATTTAGCCCCAAGAAACATATGGATTATCTTACTAGAAATATATCAGTATATAATTTTTCCCAACTCCATAATAACACTTACTTCGAACATTTTCAACATAATTTTATTTATTATACGTATTTATTCGAATATTCTACTTATATCTCACTACCAATAATCTTATTTTTTATAAAAATTAAAACTAGGTATTTCTTAAATCTCTTTTAGAAATACCTAGCTTTTAGTCTATATTATTTATCAAGTAAACCTTCTATTACTTCTTCTAACTTTTCTGGTTCATAAGTTGGTGCAAATCTATTAATAACATTCCCATCTTTATCAACTAAGAACTTAGTAAAGTTCCACTTAATATCGTCTCCAGTTGTTTCAAATCCTAGACTTGATAATTTATTATATAACCCCTTAGATGCATCATCTTCTGTAGCACTAGGTGCTTCTTTCTTTAAGAACTTATATAATTCATCTGCATTGTCTCCATTTACATCTATCTTTCCAAAAGTCTTGAAAGTTGTTCCATAATTTAATGTACAAAACTTAACTATCTCCTCATTATCTCCAGGCGCTTGATCAAAGAATTGATTACAAGGAAAGTCTAATATTTCAAAACCTTTATCTTTATACTTATCATAAATCTTTTGAAGCCCTTCATATTGTGGTGTAAATCCACAACCAGTTGCTGTATTAACAATTAAAAGAACCTTTCCTTTATAATCTTCCAATGAGATTATATTACCTTTAGTATCTTTTACTTTAAAATCATATATCATTTTAATTTCTCCTTTTTTAATATTTTTCTTATTATTTATGTATTTTTATTATCTACTATTCCTTTTCTAAGTTATATTTTCACTAAATTACTCTATACCATATCTATTCTCCGACTTAAAATCACTAGGATACCTCTTTGATATAGTAAGCTTTTTATTTTTATCTATACCTGCATAAAACACATCTGAAGCACTCGAAATCTTATTTCCTTTAAGCTTATTTTCTAGCCACTCTTTATCTACACCTGCTGCCTCTAAATTTCTTTCTATTATCTTCCCATCTATTATTATATCCTTTAATAATCCACTACTTTTTACTTCTATATTCATATCCTTAGGGGCTATTGGCTTGCTATCTGCTTTAACTAATACAGATAATTTCCCATCTCTCTCCATTATTGCATATTCAACATCAGATAAATTAAAGGTATGCTTTTCTCTAAGCTTCATCATAAGTTCATTTATTGTTATCCTAAGTTTTTTCATATTCATATCTAAAATTCTTCCATTCTCAACTAATATAACAGGCTCTGAGTTTAGTATCTTTCTTAGTTTAAGGCTTTTTATACTTACATAGCTTGTTAATATAGTTAAAATCGAAAATAATATTAATGCTATAACACCAGAGATTGTAGCTGAATCTTTATCAATTATAATACTAGCAATGATAGACCCCATAGAAACACTCATTATAAGATCAAAAAAGTTCATATGAGAAATAAGTTTTGTACCTACTCTTCTACTTAAGAATAATGATAATAAATATACTGCAACAGTCTTTATTATTGTCATTAGATAAACATTGTTCATACTTTAAATAGCTCCTTATCTCTTAAGTTTCATATAGTTTATCTTTACCTAAAAAATTCTATTGATACATTACTTAAAATACTTTAATAAATAAGGCAATTTATAAATAATATTCGTTATTTATAAATTGCCCTATTTCACTTAATTCTTTATTTTTACCTTTTTGAATATCTCAAAATAACGATACCCTTATCAGTAATATACTGATCTAAATGTAAATCTATCTTAGGGTTATCCCCTAAAAATAAAGGTCTACCTTTTCCTAAAATAGTAGGAATTATTCCTATTATATATTCATCAATAATCTCTGCTTTAATAAAATTATCTATAAGAACTCCTCCGCCAAATAAGAAGATATCTTTACCTTCCTTTTTTCGCTCTTCTTCTATTACTTTACATAAATCATCCTTTATAAAATGTATATTGTCATAGTCTTCTAATTCTTGTGATGTTGCTACATATACCTTTTTATCCTTAAAGTCATTGTGGAAGTTTTGATCATAGCAGCTTTTTCCCATAACTACCACATCTATACCCTTTAAAAATTCATCATAATCCCATTTATTTTCCGTATCTAATTTATCATCACCATCTCCAACTATCCACTCATACCCACCATCTTCTGAAGCTATGTAACCATCTATACTCATTGCTAAGTTTAGTATTATTTTTCTATTCATCCTATTTTATTACCTCCAAAAATGTTTTATTATTTCTTAGTAGAACCTTAATTTTCTTCGTTGCTACTTTACAAACAATATTATAACTTATAATATAAAATAATTTATAATAAAAAAATCAAGTAAAATACATTACTTGACTTTAATATATATATATACATTATTATCCTTCTACCACCAAAGATACGAACTATTTAAAGCAGCTACTTTTTCAGCATAGTCTGAATAATTTGCATATGTCTTAAATTTATTCCCAGCAGTATTTTCAGCTTTAAATTTACTTGCTGATTGTACTCCTATTGTATAATAACTAGATTCTTTTCTCTCAGCTGCAACACTAGTTTCAGTTCTTAAAAACCCCCCGCTATACTTATTAGTTACTTTATAAGTGTATTTAATCAAATTTCCTTTTGTATATCCTACAGCTACATTATGCGTTAGGTATCCATTTTTTTTATCATTTGCAAGAGGAGAACTCCCTTTAGGTCCACTAATTGTATAATCATGTGAATATGTGAATCCAACATTCACCTTAATTCCATATATTGTTTTATTTGCACCTAATGATAGACCTATTGTATTCCTTTTAGCAGCATCTTTTGGAACCATTCCATCTGCCTTTGCAGTAAGTAATACATTCTCTTTAACAGTCTCAGTACTAGCCAATGTCCAAACCTCTCCATCAGCCCTTGATTTTTCACTTTGCCTCATGATTTCAGCCTGAATTCTTTCATCTTCTTCCTTTGCGTCAAAATAAACAACATTACTAGGTGAAATAACCTCTTCTTTTTTTTCTTTTGCTGAGGCAACTCTTCCTCCCATTACAGTAGTAATAACTAATGTGCCCACCAAAAATTTGCTTAAAATACTTTTAATCCTCATGAAATATCCTCCTTTTTTTGCCATTTTATCATATATTTAATATTTTTACAATAATATTACTTTTTTCTGTAATTATCTATTTCATGCTTAAATATTCCCATATATACTATAACTAAGGTATTCATTAGGACTATTAATCCTTTGATTTTACTAAATTCAATTTTTGTAAAGATAAAGATTCTAACAATTTTTATAATGTTTTTGGTCTTAAAATAAAGTATTTAGTTTATTAATTCTCACTATTTAAATATAAAAGGCCAATTTCCAGTAGATAATCCGAAAATTAGCCTTTTTACTTGGCTCATAGTCTTTTTTATAAAATTAATTTTATTTAATATTATTTTTATAATCAAAGATAAAAATCACCTTTTATAATCTAGCCTTTTATGGTAATATATGTTTTATATTGTAATTATATCTAGGAGGCTTTTATGAAAAAAATTGCAGTTCCACTTATAACATTAGCATTATTATTTTCTGGTTGTTCTCAACAAAATCAGCTAACAAATGAAGATACTACTTCTAATATAGCTGAAAATGAGCCCTTTACAAAATCATCAAATATAGAGGAACGATATAATCTAGTAGATAAAGAAAATTTAAAATATGAAATAAATAAATCAGATTATTATTTTTATGAAACTGAGACTAGCTTTGTCCATAGTGCAGCATTATCTCAAATTCCTAATATTGATGATAAGACTTATGGAGAAATTTTAACTTCTTATACATATGCAAGTGAAATAAATTCTACTAACATTCCTTATGAAAAAGCAATATCATTGGCCAAATCATTATTGCCAAATGATATAAAAGAAGAAAGAATTAAACATGATTCTTATACAGATAAGTATTTTATAATATATTCATCAAGTGTTGGTACCTTTGTGCTTGGACTAGTTCCTGAATATCAACCAAATTCTACTAATCTTCCATTACCCTCTAGAAATATAGTTGGTATTGACTATATGAAAGAGATTATAAACTAATAATATCTCATTGGCTTTACTGATTTCCCTAAATCCAATTTTAATAAATAGCAAAAGCCAATGAATATAGATCATTGGCTTCTTAATTAAGATAAAAGCATTTTCAAATATATTCAAAATGCTTTTACTATCTTTATGTTTAATAACAAAATAGTATCCTTCTACTTTATTAGTGCTACCCCTTATATTTTTTTATTTATACTACAATATAGTATCCTATATCAAAAAACTTAAACTACATATTAGAATACTAGCAATAATTAATGATATTTTAAAAATAGTTATTGAAAAAGGTTTTTTAATAGATTTCATATCCCTTTCAAACTTTGTAACACCTTCATTATCTATAACAGTAAATTGTGAATTACTACTATTCCTAGAATTAAAATATAGTCCTGTTGCTCCAACTCCAGCCCCAAAAATTAAGCTTATTATTAATACTAAAATCCCTTCTCCAAACAGTACATTATTAAGTGAATACCCTTTAATCCTACTTACACTTATTGAAATAACTATTAAAAATAAGGAACAAACTATTACATAAGTAATACATTTTAATACTTTTAATTTCTTTTCCCTATTCATCTTTCCTCCAAGAATTAAATTTAATATTACTTTAAATTTTATCCTAATATTCAATATTTATCTATACATTTAATATTCCCACTGATTTATACTAAAATTACAGAGTCTTATTAACTTTAATATTGCTTTTGTTGTACCAATAGATATTGATATTCTCAAGGAAGCTGTTATAATTTAAAATATACCGTTATTAACCATTTATTATTAAAATATACTTTTTAGATTATTTTATACAATTTGTAATTACTTTATATTTTTTAATACTCTTTCGGAGGTGTTTATGAATAATAAATTAAATCAACTTGCTTCATTAATTTTATTTGCTTTAATATTATTTATACCTATATATTTTGAAATAATTGATAGTGATTTTGCAACTTTTTGTCTCTTTATTCTTCTAGGTTTCTTTAATTTCTTAAATTCCTATTTTGAATTTAAGAAAAATAATAAAAAAATTTCTTTATCTTATAGTATAAGTGGCCTGATTATTTCTTTTTATGCTATATTTTCATTAATTTGACTTCGTTAAAAATATTTTTACAAAGTCAAATTTCCTAATTCTTTTATACTATTGGAGGGTCTGGAAAGTATACAAATCAAAGATTTAAATATTTTTCTTAAACTATTATTCCTACTTTCTTAACTCCCTAGTTTCCCTTAAAAGTTCTGTATACTCTTTACTCAACTTCTCCTTCTCTAACAAATCTTTCTCAAAAGATAGTCTAGAAATAACCTCCGAAACCCTATTCTCAAGTAGAAATAATCTTTCTCTTCTTTCACGCTCACTAAAATTCTCTTCCTTTTTATTAGCCTCATTTTCTTTAGCATTAATATACTCATCATAAGTGCCACTAAAGGTATTTATTTTACTATCCTTTATTTCAATAATATAATTACATACCTTAGAAATAAAATGTCTATCATGAGAAATCATCACTACTGTTTTATCCGTATTATTAAGAGCATTCTCCAAGGCTTCAATTGATTTTATATCTAAATAATTAGTAGGTTCATCTAAAATTAAAGTATTATTATCACTTAAAAGAACCTTACATAGTGCAGCTTTAACCTTCTCCCCACCACTTAATACTGAAATCTTCTTAAATACTGTATCTCCTTTAAATCCAAAACCATCAAGACTTATTCTAATAAAACTTTCCTCATAAGAGCTTGTTTCCTTCATATTATCTAATATTGATTTATCCTTATCTAAAATATCTTGCTCTTGATCAAAATAACCAATAGAGATATACTTTGAAAGACTTATATTTTCGCTATTATTCTCTAGAATCTTTCTAATTAAAGTAGTCTTTCCAGAACCATTCTCCCCAATAATAGCCACTCTTTTTCCATTTTTAACTATAAAATCTCCTTCTTTTATAAGAAGCTTATCATCAATTGATAAGTTTAACTTCTTCACATTAATAACGGTTTTAGAAATCATTTCACTACCCTTATTAACTTTTATCCTAATATCCTTACTTACAGAAGGTTTTTCCTTAACTTCTAAGTGATCAATTCTAGCCTTTAAAGCCTTTATATTTCCATCAATATTCCTCTTTGATCTTTGGTCCCCCATCTTATGAAGTCTTGCTTCTGAATTACCCATTCTCCTTGGAGTTTTTCTAATAGAATCTCTATTATTTTCTTTTCCTATTATAGCTTTTTGAAGCCTCTTCTTCTCTAGAATATATTTATCATATTCCCTTCCTTCTACTTCCTTTTCCTCAGCCTTAAGCTCCATATATTTAGAATAATTCCCCTTATATAATTTAACCTTCCCCTTATCTATCTCCAAAATGTTATTGCAAAGCTTATCTAAAAACTCCCTATCATGAGAGACTAATAATAAAGCTCCTTTATATTCACTTATAAGCTTTTCAATATTTTTAATACTATCTGAATCTAGATTAGCAGTTGGCTCATCAGCAATTAGAATACTACTATTAGAACTTAGAGCTTCATTAATCCTAAGTTTTATCTTTTCCCCACCAGATAAAAAATCATTATACTCATCTGGAACTCTTAATATCTTTTTTAATTTTCCATCCTTTGAACTTCCACAAAAGTCTTCACTTTGGCTAATATATGAATAGCTTTTAGTTAAATAAACCTGCCCTTCATCAACCTCTACCTTACCTAAAATAATATTAATAAGAGTTGTCTTACCTGCTCCGTTCTCACCAATAATTCCAATTCTTTCATTATCTAGTATCTCTAAGCTATCTATATCTAAGATTAATCTATCTCCATAATACTTTTTAACTTTATCTAATTTAATTAATTCCATAAAAAAATCCCTCCTAAAATCTTAGAAGAGAGTATGTTTATTCCGCAAAAAGGCATAGTGTCCCTGTAGAATAATTTACTCTCTTAAATTTCAAGCACAACAAAAGCCCTAGTTTATAGGTTCTTTTTAACAAAGTGATTCTTAGCTTTAGGTGGAGTTTTCTCAATAGGAATACCCTCTCCACCTGGAGCTTAGAAGAACTAGTCCAGGCGCGTAACAGTGCTTAGCTCCCACTTTATAGAAGATAGGAGTGTTAGCAATGGTAGCGATCGGATAAATTAATATTTACCTTGTTGTACTTAATTCATAAAAGTGTAAATTATATTCTCATTGTTGAAACTACCTCTGCCTTTCTTTTATTTATTTTATTATATCATACTAATACTTAAAATATACATTAAACTTTTCTCATTAAACATTATACGCGCTATATATAGAGAGAATCTATTATGTTGTCAATTTCCCCCACTGCTTTTTCTATAGCATTCTGGCGTTGCTCTTTTGTTGTTCCTGTATAATCTACCTTCAGTTCTTTAACCTTTTTTATTCCTATAACCTTCATTATACTTGATATATAGTTTTCTCCCTTATCCATAATAAAGTCTAACATCCAAGGTATATTCCCACCTGATGATTGTATATAAACCAATGATCTATCTACATCATCAAGTAGACCTTTTGGCTTTTTCCCCTCTTCTAAGGAAATAGTTTTTCCATCTTGTACTATACAATCTATATATTCTTTTAAAGGTGCTGGAAAGGATAAGCTCCACATAGGTGCTGCTATTACATACATCTGTGCACTTATAAATTGATCACATAATTCTCTGATTCTTTGTATTTCTTTCTGTGACTCCTCAGGCAATTTCTTTGCAGCTTCCTCGTTAATTAAACAATTTCTATCCTCAAAATATTTATATTCTAATCTTGGAATATGTTCCTTATATAAGTCTACCTCTTCCACCTCAAAATCCTTGTATTTTGCCAAAAACTTATTTATAAATTCTCTAGCAACTGTTTTTGATGATGATAACTCTTCTGGCTTTGAGTTAACACTTATATACAATAATTTTTTCTTCATAATTCCACCTCAAACTATTATTTTAATTATAGTTATTATTTGAATTATGTAATAAATTATTCGATTTTTTTATTATCTATTTATTGATTGAGCCATTTTAAAATATGTATGTCTTTTTCCTCTAACTGTTATTGATAAAGCCATTATATTTTCAGGATCTGCCATTCTTCCATATCCACCATCTCCAATATGATGAATATCAGCTCCTATTCTTTTATTGCTCATACCAATTAATCTAATAGTTCCTTCATCTGCGCTTTCTTGACTTGTACCAATTGCACTCATTACTAAAGCACCCTTTTCTTTTATCTTCATAACTATATCTGATAATAAATTTTCATTTATCCCTGGAACTGTCCCAACTGCTGGAAGTAAAATTCCGTCTGCACCATTACTCACAAAAGAAAGTATCATCTTCTCATCAACTAATTTTTCTACCATTCCTGCACCATGCATTTTGCCTGCAAAAATTAATCCTGAATAATATTTCTTTGCATTAACTATAGAATTGTTTATTGCTTCATTTGATACACCTGTAGATGGATTTCCTGTTAGACATATAAAATCAACTCCTAATTTTTCTGCCTCACGGAAAGTTTCTATAGTTGCTAGTCTTCCACTAGATAAACTTACTTTTTCATCAATTAAATTAGCACTACTATCTACTGGCTCTAAATTAATACCTACTGGTCTTCCTACAAGATCCTTAATCTTATTTATTGGATTCTCTTCGTCTTTCATCCCATTAATCTTCTTTTCAAATACATCAAACTCATTCAAAAGTATCATATCTGCTCCAAAGGAACTCATAACTTCAGCATTAGTAACCCCCTCTAAAAGTGGTGCAACAGTTACTACTGTTTTTCCTAGAATAGTCCTTCCTTCACTTGCCAATATAGCATTTTTTAATTCTTCTGCTTTCATATTCTTATAATCACTAGCATAACAACTCAATAATCTCTTCATTTCATTCTCTCCTCTTAATTTTTTATCCTTGTAATTTAACTATAACCTGTTCAATCGGTTGCACGTCAAGATTGTTCGTAAAAACTTTTTTTGCTATAATTTTTTAAAGGAGTGAGCTAAGTTGAGTACTATATATGATATTTCAAAAAAATCTGGATTTTCACCATCTACTGTTTCTAGAGCTTTAAATAATAATAGTCGAATTTCACAGGAAACAAGAGATATTATTTTTAAAATAGCTAATGAATTAAATTATGTACCAAACAATAAAGCTATTAGTTTAAGTACTGGTAAAAGCTATACTCTTGGAATTATTATTCCTTATGTGACTTATAATTCTTATTATAGCTCTCTAATTAATTCAATTATTTATGAAAGTTTTAAAAGAAATTATAGGGTTACTTTCTTACCAACTAATTATGATAAAGATACAGAAATTAATTACTTAAAGTTACTCTCTACAAAGGAATTTGATGGGATAATACTCACATCAGCTGCTAATTCCTATGATGTTATTGAGAAATACTTAAAGTATGGACACATAGTAAGCTGTGAAGATACAGGTAGTTCCTCTGTTCCATCTGTAACTTTAGATAAAAGTAACACCTATAAATCTATTTTAGAGATATTAAAGAAGAAGAATATTCACCATGTAGGTTTAACTTTTAGTAGATTACCTAATAGTAGTCTAAATGCTGAAAATACATATTCCACCTTTTCTAAAAATCTAACTAACTTTAGTAAAGAAAATATATTTTCTAATTGTAGATCTTTTGATGATGGCACAAGGGCCGGTGCTTACTTCAGTAGTATTACACCTAAACTTCAATGCATTTTTGCCAATAGTGATGAGATTGCATCAGGAATCTACTGGTATTTTAAAAATAAAGGTTTAGAACTTCCAATTATTATAGGTCAGGATAATTCTTCAACTAGTAAGGTCCTTAATCTATCTACAATCGACTTTCACCTTGAACTTTTAGGAATTGAAGCCCTTAGACTTTGTATTTCTGGAGATAATGAAAGAAAAGTGATTCAAGGGACTTTTGTTGATAGGGATAATTTAAATGACAGGTTTATTTAGTAAACCATTCTATATATCCAAACATATAAAAAACAGGACACCTCTGTCCTGCTTTTAAATTAAATGTGTAGAATTACTCTTGCGAAATTTGGAGACATTTTTAAATGAAACCCGACTCGGATTCCCTCACTTAACACTATCAACCTTATCCCTTCTATCAATACAATATATTGAAGCTATAAAGAATACTAATGCAAATAAAAGCATAGCTCCAAAATTCATCAATATAATATTTAGATCTGCCCCTTGCTGAATATTGTTAACTGCCTCCATTGCCCACCTTGTAGGGGTAAAATATGATAGCTTATCTACAGTGTCTGAAAAATAACTTACAGGTAGGAAACATCCCCCTAAAGCTAAAAAACCAACTAATATAATATTCGATACAATATTTGATAAATCTCTATCTTCTGTTACTGTGCTACAGAAAGTCCCAATAGAAACTGCCACTATAGCAATAAGAGATAGAATTAACATTAGTTGAATACTACTTACTCCTAAATCTACATCAGAAACAAAGTTTATTCCTATAATACTTAATCCAAATAATATAACTAAAAGCATTATAACACTAATAATATTGCTCAAAAAATACTCCCAAGGCTTTACTGTGGATGCCATAACTCTAGTGTAAATATACTGTTCTTTATCTTCATTGATTAATCCAGAACCACTCATAGCTCTG
The DNA here is from genome assembly GCF_051590805.1 of Clostridium zhoujianii. Taxonomy (NCBI): domain Bacteria; kingdom Bacillati; phylum Bacillota; class Clostridia; order Eubacteriales; family Clostridiaceae; genus Clostridium; species Clostridium zhoujianii. The sequence continues at coordinate 253,263 of NZ_JBPUTF010000001.1, read as the reverse complement.
TAAAATGCAAACATTATAATAAAACCTATTAATGATTGAGCATCATTATAGTCTCCCTTTACATCCCTTAAATCCTCTTTAGATATCTTAATAGCTCCTAAATCTTTCTTTTCAACTGAAGTTTTATAACTTTCATAATCTCCATTATTTACTTTAGCTAAATTAGTTAAATTAGAAACTTCAATGCCTAATCCTCTACTAATTAAAGAATATAGTTCTTCTCCTTCTAATCCCTTTACTATAACTCCTTCTTTATTTCCCTTTAGCACATTATCCTGAAAATCTTTAGTAAATATAATAGCAAGATTTATATCTTTTGCAGAAAACTTCTCATCTAATTCCTTCTCACTATTAACTTTTATTATTTCAAGAACCTCATCATCCTTAAGAGAATCAATAATTCTACTTGATGTAAATGAACTACTATTATCAACAACCCCTACTTTAATTGGCTTTCCCCCTGTATTCATAACTTTAAACATGAAAAGAGTAACTACTAAAGGTAGTATAATCATCAATAAACTATATATTGGCTTTTTAATTATGAGTATCCTTAGATTATTTTTTACTAATGTAACTATTCTCCTCATGAAATCCTCTTCTCCCTTCTAAGTCCTAGATATAAAACTGCTAATAATACTAGAGTAAAACCTAAATTTATAATTAAACTAACATTTAGATAATCATACTTACCTTCATAAGCCACTTGGAATACACCCTTATTAATCCATCTTAATGGTGATATATTAGTGACCTTTTCAAAAATCCCCCCTGCGTCTTGAGGCAGTGATATATAAGATCCTCCTAAAAACGATAAAAGAGGTATTACTAATCCCTGTAGAAATAAGGTTGCCTTGTCCCTTTGCTTAATTAAATAACCTACAACGGTCCCTAAGGTAACCATCATAAGCAAAAAGGCTGATATATATGCCCAGGTCAAGAATGGATTGCTTCCCCATTTTGATCCCATAACAAATACTGAAAATATACATCCAGGAATGAAAATTATTATACCTAAAATAAAGCTAGAAATTATTCTTCCAATAAAATACTTAAATTCAGAAACACCAGATAAAGCAATTCTTTCCTTTAGATTACGACTTCTATCTAATCCAATTAAACCTATTGGAAATAATGTGGCATAAAATATCATCATTGTTAATTCAACAACTCCATAATACTGATAGGAATTTGGAGCATCTTCTTTTTTCACAAGACTTATTTCAACTTCATCATTAAAACTATTTTCGTCCATTAATAATTCCCCTGCTTTTGCAGGATTAACCTTGTACATTTCCTTAATTGATGAAGAAGTATCACTATATGATTTTAAGAAAGATAGAACCATTCCTCCATCCTTTATAGTCTTATCTGAATAATAAACCTTAATTCTTTCCTCTTCTAAAAGTAAAAATACTTCTCTATCTTTTTCAACTCTATCTTTCCCCTCTTCAATAGAACCTACTTCTTTTAAATTAATTTCTTCACCTTCTAAATGTTTTTTCATATCACTTATTATCTCTTTATTACCTTCCTCAGTATAATAGGAAATATTAATACTCTTCTTTTCAGTAGTATCTATCATAGCTCCAGATAACATTGATCCTAATAAAATCATTAAAAATATTGTAAATAAAGAATTAAATAAAACCCAATTTGTTTGTCTTAGTTGAGCTTTTAATCCCTGTTTTATAATTGGAAACATTATTTTTCACCTACTCCCTTAAACTTCTTCCTGTTAAAGTTAAGAATACTGTTTCTAAAGTAACCTCTCTATAGCCAATATTATTTATACTTATTTCATTTTGAGTGAAATAGTTAATAATTTTATCTAGGTTATTTCCATCCTTAGATGTATTTATAGTAATTAAATTTTCATCTTGATATACTGATAATACTCCTTTTACATTTTTTAGCTCACTAATATTAACCTCATCATAGGAATTTAAAGTTAAGGTTAAAGTCTTTTTATCATCAACAATATTTTTAAGCTCATCCTTATCACCTTCAACAATAACTTTTCCATGATCAATTATTGCTATCTTGCTACAGATAGTCTCTATCTCCTCCATGTAGTGAGATGTATATATAATTGTAGCTCCTTCTCTATTTAATCTTTTTATAGATTCTAATATATGATTTCTTGACTGTGCATCTATTCCAACTGTAGGCTCATCCATAATAATTATTTTAGGACTATGAACTATTGCACAAGCAATATTTAATCTTCTAAGCATCCCTCCAGAGTATTCCTTTGCCCTTTTATTTTTAACTTCTGTAAGTCCTACAAATTCTAAAGCTTTGTCTACTGCGGACTTTAATTCCTTACCTCTTAGTCCATAAATCTCACCAAAGAAGTTTAGATTTTCCTTTGCAGTAAAGTCCTTATATAGAGCAATACTTTGTGGAACTAATCCAATTTTTCTTTTTAAAGATACATCATTATCCTTTATGCTTTTTCCAAAAATTTTAACATCCCCATCTGTTGGCTTTGTTAATCCACAAATAGTACTAATTGTAGTACTTTTACCTGCTCCATTAGGACCAAGTAATCCGTAAATTTCCCCCTCTTCAATATCTAATGATATATTGTCAACTGCTAAAAAGTCCCCGTACTTCTTAACTAATCCTTCAATTTCTATTACTTTCATAAAAAATTCCCCCTTTCTTACTTCATAATATTAGTATATAAAAAAGACCCTCCTACAAAATGTAGAAAAGGTCATAAACTACCCCTGACTAAAGTCATATAATTTCTCCAGTATAATAATAAACTGCTATTTGGGTTCTATGCTTAAGGCTTGTCTTATTTAATATTGAAGTAATATAGTTCTTAACTGTTCCCTCTGAAATAAAAAGATTATTACCTATTTCCTTATTACTTAATCCCTTAGCAACAGCTTCTATAACTTCTAATTCTCTTTCCGTAAAAAGCTTTCTATTAATATTTCCCTTTGGCTTATCACTTCCAAGGTCTTTAAATCTCCTTAAAATATCATCTTGGATTACAGAGTTACCTCTGTATACCATCTTTATTGTATCTATAATTTTATCTGGTGTGTTATTTTTAAGAATATATCCACAAGCTCCATTTTTCAAGGATTTCTCTATGTACTCATCTTCATCAAAGGTTGTTAATATAATAAACTTTGTTTTATATCCTCTTCTATTAGCCTCTATTAGAGTATCTACCCCATTAAGTACAGGCATCCTTATATCTACTAAAACAATATCTAAAGTATTACCCTCTAAGTATTTAAGTAGCTCTTGTCCATTTGAAAATATTTCTTCAACTATAATTTCCTCATCAGAATTAATAATTATCTTTAAACTTTCTCTAATTAAAGCATCATCATCAACTACTCCAACTCTAATATCCATACTTATCTCCTTCAACTGGTAAAATCATAATAGCAGTAAAGCCTCTACTTCCATCTAATATAAGATTCCCTCTAGTTTTAATTAATCTTTCTTCTAAATTCTGTAGTCCCATTCCCTTCTTAATTCTAGAACTACCTATCCCATCATCCTTTACCTCTACTTTTATAATTTTATTTAATACTTCTATATTCATCCTTATTTTCTTACCCTTAGAATACTTAATTGAATTTGTAGATAATTCTCTAATCCCCTCCGTAATAAGAAACCATTGATTTGCTCCTATAACATCTAAGTTCCCTTCAGAAGTTAAGAAATATCTAATATCAGTACCTTTAATCTTATCTTCTAATAGTAATCTAATTTTATTAACCCCAAGTTCTTCAGAGGGTGGCTTAATTTCCCTAAGAGTAACCCTTATATCTTCCATACCACTTCTTAAAAGTTTTGAAATATTACCTATCATCTCTATAGCCTTTTTATTACCATCATTTTTAATTACTATTCCAAGAGCTTCAAGTTGCAAAAGAGATCCAGCTAAAATATGCCCAACCTTATCATGCATTTTCCCCGATAGATCATTTCTTTCCTGTAACTTTAAAGTTTGAACTTCTTGATCCTTATATTTCTCTATTGATATTATCCTTGAGTTAAGACTATTAACTGTTTCTCTATTCTTATCCCACTGATTTTCTAAAAATATTATTCTATGATTTTGTTTAGTTATATAAAGTAGCAATAATAAAGATAATGTACTTATAAGTAATAGCTCTAAAAAGTTATTTGCTTTATATATAAGAAATGCTGTTGCAGGTATTAGGCCTAATGAAGGATAGCCTATCCCCTTTAGAATAATTAAGTATTCTCCTATTGTGTATGCTGCTAGTATTATAGCTTCCTTTGAATATATAAGTCCAAGTCCCATAGAAATCATAAATGTTACTAATAAAATAATCCCCCTGATTTTCATAGGCACTACATAAACAAGAATTGATAAGGAAAATATGATTAATATAGTACAAACAATAATCCATGGATTATATCCTTTTGTTATTGAGACTATTCCTACATATGCTATTAATAAGAACTTAATTACTATGTTAAAATCTTTAAATATAATAAGCCCCCCTTATATTCTTAAAATCCAAGAATATTATACCATAATGAGTTATTTACAACATAATTTTACATATATCTATTTCTTTCATTAAAATCACAAAAAGACAGCGGAATAACCCACTGCCTTTTATAATTAAAATTATTTAACCATATGTCTAACAAATTCAAAAGGTTTATAAATCATTAATCTTGGTCCCGAAAATTTCATAACCTCTTTAATTCTTTCTTTCATATCCTTCTTATAGCAATGAATAGGACACTTACTACAAGAAGACTTTTCATCTCCAAACTTGCAATAACTCAATCTTTTATGTGCATACTCTAAAAGTTCATTGCACTCTTCACATCTCTCTGAGTTGCACTTATGTTTTTTATCACAATAAAGATTAATCATAAGCTCTACCACTTCTTTTTCCTTATTAATTCTTTTACCAGGTTCCTTTATTGTCTCAATCCTAAAGAAGAAATAATAGTACTTACTTATAGCAACAACTATTATTAAAATCTTAACATGCCAGCTATCTATTATAAATAATGGAAATGCTAACATAAAATCTGCAAATAATAATATAGTTATTTTTTGCTTTAAAGTCATGGATCTATTTTTCACAAAGCTTTCTAAATGCTTCTTATAGATCTTTGTCCCCTTAAACCAATTATCAAAACGTTCTGATCCCTTAACAAAACATACTGATGTTAGTAATAAAAATGGTGTTGTAGGTAGTACTGGCAGTATTATCCCAATAATCCCAAAAACAAGTGATATACATCCAACAATTATAAAAATTCCCTTTTTAATTTTATTCATAATTTTATTCTGGCTAAAGCCTACATTCCATAGACTTCACTCCCTAGCCTCCTTAACTAATTTCTTCTAATCTCTTATTTTCTAGCTTTAAAGTTCTAGAACAAATTGAGGTTGTAGAATTTCTATGAGTTATTAAAATTATAGTTTTATCTCCACAGTTTTCTCTTATAGATTTTAGAATTGCTCCTTCATTTAAAGTATCTAAGTTACTTGTAGGCTCATCTAATATCATAATATCCCCATCTCTCAAAAATGCTCTAGCTAGTCCAATTCTTTGCTTTTCACCTGATGAGAAATTACCTCCAAGCTCTCCTGCTTTAGTTTCATATCCATTAGGTAAAGTTTCAATAAATTCATGTATTGATGCTTTCTTAGCTGCCTCAATTACTTCTTCTCTAGTAGCATCCATTTTAGCTAACTTAATATTTTCTTCGATTGTTTCATTAAAAAGATAAGTCTCTTGGCTCATTAATACTTCAGCTTTTCTAAGTCCATAAGTTGAAATATCCTTAACATTCTTTTTCCCTATTGTAATTTCCCCATTGTTTACATAGAAGAATCTCATAAGTAGCTTAACTAGTGTACTTTTACCACTTCCACTTTCACCTATTATTGCTACCTTATCCCCCTTCTTAATTTTAAGGTTAATATCTTTTAATATTTCTTCTCTTCCTTTATATCCAAAGTTAACATTATTATATTCAACATCAACATTTTGTAACTCTTCATTTCCTAAAACATCATTTACCTCTGGCTCTTCATCTAAAAGATTAAATAATCTATCAGCTGCTGCAAATGTTTGAAGTAAGTTGTTTGAAAGATTACTTAATGCAACTACTGGTCCAAAGGAGGAAGCTAATATAAATATTGCTAGGATATATCTATCCATTGCTAATGTACCCTTAATTACGAAGTCTCCGCCTACAAATACAAATGAAAGTATTGCAATCATTATAACTGAATCAGAAAAGGCTCTTATCATACCTTCATGAGTTTTAATTTTCTTTTGCTTAAGGTTTAGCTCTTTAGAGTTTCTATTTATCTCATCTCTTCTCTCACCATCAGCCTTATATATAAGTACTTCCTTTAATCCTCTTAAAGAATCTAGAAGATAAGTATTTGTTTCACCAAAGGTTTTTCTATATTCCTCTCCAGCCTTCTTACCATAAATTGATGTAAAGTATGGTATACAAAAACCAACTATAAAGAAGTAAACTCCCCCCATAATTCCAAGAACAGGATTTATCACAAATAGTACTATTGTAATAATTGTATTTGTAATAATAGCTATTGAAATAGGTGCTATAGTATGTGCATAAAAAACTTCAAGTAATTCAATATCAGCTGTAACTAAGGAAACTAAATTACCCTTCCCCATCTTTTCAAGCTTTGCTGGTGCAAGCTTTCTTAAGGCTGTGAATATTTTATCCCTAAGTATTACTAATATCTTAAATGCAATATAGTGACCAGATAATTGTTCAACATATCTAAGGGGCCCTCTAATAACTGCAAATAATATCATAAGTAATATTGCTGTCTTCATAGCTACTCCTAGTGATGATCCTATAAAATCTCCTATTGCAACAGCTCCAAAAGAAGTGATACTTATTGCTGCTAAAAATCCAAGAACTCCAAATGTAACAGTAATGAACATAACAGGTAATAGAGGTTTAAGCTCAAGAATAAGTCTTTTCATTATTTTAAATCCAGATCTTCTTTCCATTACATCACTCCCTTTCCTTCAAGTTCTTCTTGCATTTTAACTAAGTCATAATATTTATTTTCTTTTTTAATTAACTCTTCATGGTTACCTTCTTCAATAAGATTTCCCTTATCTAAAAGATATATCTTGTCCGCATTCTTTACATTTGCAAGCCTATGAGAAATAACTACTAAAGTCTTTTCATTTCTAAGCTTATCAATTGAATTCCAAATTAACTCTTCACTTTCAACATCAATGTTAGATGTAGCTTCATCTAATATCATTATTTCTCTATCAGATAATATTGCTCTAGCAAGTGCAAGTCTTTGTTTTTGACCACCTGATAAAAGTGAACCACCTTCACCAACTAAGGTGTCTAATCCATTATCTAAAGAATCTATAAATTCTTTTAAGTTTGCTATATTAAGAGCTCTATTAATTTCTTCTAAAGTGGCATTCTTCTTACCCATTAATAAGTTATCTCTAATGCTTCCATTAAATATGAAGCTATTAGTTGAGATAATTACCATCTTATCATATAAATCCTTTAAAGCTATTCTGTTTATATTAACTCCATTTAAGGAAATCTGTCCTTCATTAACTTTATAAGTATTTAATAATAGAGAGGCTATTGTACTCTTACCACTACCACTTTCCCCTACTATTGCAGTAAACTTATCCTTTTCTATCTTCATTGAAATATCTTTTAATACTTCTCTTTCACCATCATAACTAAATGAAATATTATCTATATCAATATCTATCTTTTCACTTAGTTCTCTCTTATGATCTTCATTTCTTTCATCTAGCTCTTCTGCATCTAATAATTTAAATATTCTATCACAAGCAGCCATACCATTCATTGCTATATGGAAGAAAGAACCTAAAAGTCTAAGTGGTATAAAGAACTCTGATGAAAGTAATATTATAACTATTGTTCCTGCAAGGGTTACATCCCCATTTTTGAATGCTAGTAGAGTAATTATACTTCCTATTGCTGCTCCACCAAATGCTATTAAATCCATAACATTTATTGAATTTAACTGCATGCTTAAAACCTTCATTGTAATCTTTCTAAAGCTTTCTGCTTCTTCATTCATTTTTACATGTCTTTCTTCATCAATATTAAATACCTTTAAGGTAGTTAATCCTTGAAGATTTTCTAAGAATGTATCTCCTAAATTAGAATAACTTTTCCAATAATCCTTTAAAATTTTCTTAGCTATTCTCATAATTGCTATTATTGATAATGGTATTAAAGGTACGCATACTATAAATACTATTGCAGCCTTTAATGATATAAATGAGAATAAAATAAATAGTGTTATAGGTGCAAGTAATGCATAAATTAATTGAGATAAATACTTTCCAAAATAAACTTCTAACTGCTCAACACCTTCAACTGAAAGCTGCACTGCTGAACCTGTTGATACAAATTTATTATAATTAAGTCCTATCCTTACAAGCTTACTATATATTCCATCTCTAAGTTTTAATTTTACCTGTTCAGAGGCTCTATTAGAAAAATGTCCATAAGATAAATTAGCTATAAATCTAATTATTAATATAATTCCTAGTATTACTAATCTCTTACTTAAAGAACCAACTTCTCCTCCTGTAAAAACCTTACCTATAAATTCTCCTACCATAATTATTATTCCTATATTACACAGAAGAGATATCCAGTTTGCTAGAACTGTCAAAAGAATATACTTCTTTGATTCTTCACAATAGTTGATTAATCTTTTGTTAATCATCATAGTATTTTACCACTCCATTCACTGATAATTTTTTTCAATTACTACCCTATAATATCTTAACTGAAAATCATTGTCAACTGCAAATTTGTATTATCTATATTTAAATCTAATAAAAAAGCCAGATGATATTTCACCTGACTTTTTATTATATTAATTTTATGAAAGCACTTTCTTGGGAGAATAGAAAACTTGTTTTATACTAGAAGCGAGATCACGCGAATTCAACTCTTTTAGTATATAATTTACAGTATGCTCTTTTATTAAATCATATTTATTAAATATTTTAATAGCTGTATTGCAGTCATTGTATACTTTCCAATAACCGCAAAGTAAACATTGTTTTTCTGTGCATTCCATAAAATCTCTAACATCATTAAACGGTATTCCTAAGAATAACCCGAGTTCATGAGGACACTTATATAAATCATATCTTTCCTTTAATTTCTCTAAAGCTAACTCTAAATTCTTTTCTTTTGAATAGCCTAGATTAATTAAAAATTTATGATGTTCCTCTTCAAATATATAGTCCTTTAGTACATCATCATTATAAATTAGTATTATAATTGATTCTTTAGTTTCTCTTAATTCTATATAGTCTAAACCTATTTCTTCTATAAATGATCTTCCATATCTAATCCATTTGCTATAATTATCATCTCCAGTTTTCTTTAATGTAACTGTAGATGCAGTTTTATGTCCTGCCAAAACTGTTGCTGAATTGTATATCAAAAAATTTTCTACATATTCTTTATCATCCATATTTCTTAGCTTACTATAGAATTCGTTAACTTTTGTACACATAGCCTATACCTTTCCTAACTTCTTTCCAAAAGCTATACATTCTTCTTCTGTACTACCTTCTGGTTCATATTGAACTATTAATGGTTCTAGTAGAATGTCTGCACCATAGGATATCATTCTTTCTTCCCATGTTCTCATCCACTCTCCGTCCCCCCATCCATAGGAACCAAAAAGTGCTATTTTCTTTCCTGATACTTTGTTTTTAATTTCTTCTATGAAAGGTTCAAATTCACCCTCTTCTAATACTTCATCACCCATAGCAGGACATCCTAAGATTACAACATCAGTCTCATTAAAAATTTTATCTGATGCTTCATTTACAGTTATAACTTCAGAACTCTTTCCTTCTGATTCTATACCACTTGCAATTAAATTTGCCATCTTTTCTGTATTACCTGTTCCTGACCAATAAACTATTTTCAAATTGACCCCTCCTAGATTTAATTGAAAACTGTTCTCAACTACATATTATCCTAATTGAAAATCATTGTCAATATGTTTTTGAAACTTTTTTCTATTTTTATTCCATCACTACCATTAGTAATTTATTTCTTTTAATAAAACTTCACCTGAAGCTAAGAATCACTTTATGAGAAACCTAGTAATGATCCGACTTGGAATACTAGTACTGCTGCTATCCACGCCACTGCAAAAGTATAAACTGCTGTAAATATTGTCCATTTCCAAGAGTTAGTTTCTTTCTTTACTGCTCCTAAAGCTACTAAGCAAGGAGTATATAATAATGACATTACCATAAAGGAAATAGCTGTAAGTGGCGTAAATATTCCTTGTATAGCAGCTACTACTGTAGTTCCTTCTTCAACACCTGCATATATTAATCCCATTGTTCCTACAACTGATTCTTTTGCTAAAATGCCTGTTAAAAGAGATACTCCTGCTTGCCAAGTTCCAAAACCTGCAAGTTTAAATACTGGAGCTATAACTCCACCTATCATACCTAATAATGACTCTGAACTATTTGCCTCTACTCCTGATGGGAAGTTTGATAAGAATGCTAATACAACCATAATAGGAAGTATAATTACTCCTGCCTTTTTACAAAAAGCTCCTGCCTTGTCCCACATTAGCATAGCTACATTTTTAATTGATGGTACTTTATAGCTAGGAAGCTCCATAACAAAATATGATGGTTCTCCCTTAAATAATGTTTTACTAAATAATTTACCCATGATAAGGGCTACTATAATACCTGTTGCATAAAGAGCAAATAAAATTAAAGCTTGATTATCTTCAAAGAAAGCACTAATAAACAATGCATAGATTGGTAACCTTGCTCCACAAGAAACAAAGGGATTTATTAAAATCGCAATCATTCTATCCTTTTTATTTTCAAGGGTCCTTGTTGACATAATTCCTGGAACATTACATCCCACGCTAACTAACATTGATACGAAGGTCTTGCCGTGTAAACCTAGCTTTCTCATTAATTTATCCATAACATAGGCTGCTCTAGACATGTATCCACTATCCTCAAGAAGTCCAATTAATAAATACATAACCATTATTAGTGGTAAGAATGATAATACTGATCCAATACCACCAAATACACCATCACCAACTATGCTTAATAATAAGTCTGGTGCTCCTAACCCTTCTATCCATCCTGTGACTACTTCTCCCAAAGCCCCAATTCCTTCATCAACCTTTTCCTGAAGACCTGCTCCTACTACGAATGTAATTTGATATAAAAGGAACATTACTAAAGCAAATATAGGTAAGCCTAAGAATTTATTTGTAACTACCTTATCTATCTTATCTGTAGTTGTCTCTTTATTCTTTTCTCTTCTGAAAACCGTTCCATTAACAATGTTTGCTATAATGGAATATCTTTCATTAACAATTGCCATTTCCCCTTCAAAGCCAACCTCTTCCTCTATGTCTTTATTACATCCTTCAAGCTTGGATTTTATCTCTTCTTTATCATCAATTCCTAGCTCATTCTTAATGTGTGAATCATTTTCTAGTAACTTAACTGCTACCCATTTACTTGATAGCCCCTTATCAGTAGCAACTTCTTTAATAGACTTTGCTAAAATATCTATATTCTTTTCTATTTCTTCACCATAATTTATGTATAGATTTGAAATAGGTATAGCATCACTTATACTAGTCTTTATAAGGTCTTCTATTCCACTTTCCCTTAAAGCAACTGTTGGAACAACCGGAACTCCAAGTCTTTTAGAAAGTTCTTTTATATCTATATCTATTTTTTGCTTTTCTGCTGAATCCATCATATTTAATGCAACTACAACCTTTGCACCCATCTCTATCAATTGAATAGTAAGATATAAGTTTCTTTCTATATTTGTTGCATCTACCACATTAATAACTACATCTGGCTTATCATTTACAATATAATTTCTTGCAACAACCTCATCTTCAGAATATGCACCTAAGCTATAAGTACCTGGTAAATCAATAATTGTATATTCCTTACCACCATACTTTAATATACCCTCCTTCTTTTCCACAGTAACTCCAGGCCAATTTCCAACATGTTGTCTAGACTTTGCTAAAGTATTAAATAAGCTGGTTTTCCCACAGTTGGGATTACCCGCTAATGCTATTGTTTTCATTTTAATCCCCCTTAATTACGATATTGAAAGTTATTATCATTTGAAAATTATAAAAAATTAAATAGCAATCATTATATTTCTTGCTATACTTTTATCTAATGCAAATCTACTTTCATCAATTCCAACAATTAAACTTCTTCCATCATTCTTGATTATTTTTATTTTGTTACCAGATACAATTCCAAGTTCCCCGAGCCTTTTCCCCATGGCCTCTTTGATAGAAACTCCTTTTACCTCTACTATATTTCCTTCAGTAGCTTGGCTCATTGGCATTATCATAATAAATCCCCCTTTATTCTCCACTTACAGATTTAGCTTCATTCTTTCTTAATGTTAACTTGTACCCTCTCACCATAATTTCAACTGGATCTCCAAAAGGTGCTTTTCCTGTAACATTAATTTCAATTCCTGGTGTAATTCCCATATCCAATAACTTTCTTCTTACTGCGCTGCCCTTCTCAATATTTTTTACTTTCATCATTTCTCCAATTTCTAATTGATCTAATGTTTTCATAATTACCTCCCCATTTTCTTTAAAACTTCATGTCCTTTTTCAGTTATATTCCAATCTGTTTTATCATTTAACTTGATTGAATTACAGCCACAAGAACAACCTTCACACATAGTAGTATCACAAGATACCTTTGATATATATCCCATATTTATCAGTCTATTCTTTAAATCTTCAACCAATGAAGATGGAATATTAAGCTCATTTGAAATAAAATTCGTTGAAAAATTACCTTCTTTATTTAAACAATCAAGAATATTTATTAACATTTAACCACTCCTTATGCAATTTAATTCTTATTTGTTATTTAATACCATAATTATAAGGTATCACTTTTCCTTTTCAATTGCAAGTATTTCTCATTTGTTTTATTGAATCATTTGATATTTATTTTCATTTAATTATATTAATAAATAAAGTAGAAAATACCTTAATTCTTGAAATATGTTCATTTAGCAAAACTTTTTAAAAATTCATAAAAATTAACTATAGAAAATCTTTTATAAAAACCTTTATTAATTGCTAAAAAGATGATATCCTAAGGACTTGTGAAAAAAGTTTAGGAGGATGTGCATTTATGACTAATGATATGACAACTGGTAATCCAGTTAAACTTATTTTATTTTTCTCAATACCTCTATTAATAGGAAACATATTTCAACAATTTTATAGTATGGTGGATACTATAATCGTTGGTCAATATATAGGTGTTGAAGCTCTTGCTGCTGTAGGTTCTACAGGTTCCATGGTATTTCTAGTTAATGGATTTATATTAGGACTTACAAGTGGTTTTTCTGTTTTAGTTTCCCAGCGTTTTGGTGCAAAAGACGAAGATGGTATTCGTAAAGCAGTATCAAGTACAATTACTTTATCCACAATTGCAATGATTATAATTACTTTAGTTAGTGTATTTACTGCAAGACCAATGCTTAACTTAATGAATACACCTGCTGATATTATAGAAGATGCTTATGCCTATATAGTCATAATATTTGCTGGTACTATTGCAACTTTCCTTTATAATATGATTTCTAGTATTTTAAGAGCTCTTGGAGATAGTAAGACACCTCTATACTTTTTAATAGTATCTTCTGTTTTAAATGTAGTTTTAGATTTAGTTTTCATTATTAACTTCTCTATGGGAGTTGCTGGAGCAGCTTATGCTACAATTATTTCTCAAGGTGTATCTGGTCTATTATGCCTAATTTATACATATAAAAAATACTCTATTTTAAAGTTTAAAAAGGGTGACTTTAATGTTGATAAAAGCTATTATTCTAAACATTTAAAAATTGGTATACCAATGGCACTACAATTTTCTATAACTGCTTTAGGAGTAATGATAGTTCAAAGTGCTCTTAATGTATTTGGTTCTTCAGTTATTGCTGCATATACTGCTGCTTCAAAAGCACTTCAACTTGTAATGCAACCTGCCATAACTTTTGGTGTTACAATGGCTACATATTGTGGACAAAACCTTGGTGCCAAAAATTATAAGCGTATAAAAGACGGTGTTACTAAATGTAGTATCATTTCTATAATTCTAAGTATAATAGCTGGAATAGTCCTTATTGTATTTGGTAAATATTTCGTAATGTTATTCTTAAATAATCCAGATGAAATTATTTTAAGCTATGCAAAGCAATGCCTAGATATAGCAGGAATATTCTTCATTCCTTTAGGATTAATATTTATATATAGAAATGCTCTTCAAGGAATTGGTGATTCCTTTGTACCAATGATGGCAGGGGTGTTTGAATTAGTAGCTAGAGCATTAGTTGCATTTACATTACCAAGCTTTATAGGATATCTTGGAATATGTTTATCTGATCCTATAGCTTGGGTCTTTGCAGCAATTCCATTAGCTTATACTTACTTTAAAAGAATTAATACTCTTCTTAAAGAAAATACTGATAGTTTACCTTTAGTAGGTTAATTAATAATAAAAACTGAGTATACTTCTCTTTTGAAGTTACTCAGTTTTTATTATTTATCTAAATATTAGTCTGTTTTTAGTATAATCCACCAAATCAATACTAGCTAAATACTATTCTGCTTGAATCAAAAGTAAATTCAAACTTGCCTATATCAATATTAGGTTTATTTTTCCCATGAAAATCACTACCACAAGATATTAATAAATCCTCTGTGATACACTTATTATAAAAGAATTCTATATCATCTTTATTATAATATGAACTAAAAACTTCAATTCCATCTATTCCAAGAGAGATTAACTCATCAATTATATTTCGATTGTGCTTTAGATTATTGCCAGGATGAGCTATTATAGCTACTCCTCCATTATCTTTAATCAAACTTAAAGCTTTGGATAAGTCAATATACTCTATATGAATATATGCTGGTTTTCCTTGTGAAAAATAATCCCAATAAAAATTCACATAAGGCATATCACTTCTTGTTCCATTATCTCTATATGCTTTAAGAATTTCAGAATCCTTATTTCTATCATCATCAAGTAATACTTCTGCTATTAACTCACCTGTAACTATACCATCCTTAGATTTTTTAAATATCTCTTCTTCATCTAAGTGAAGTTTTGTTACCTCTTTTATTTTTTCTATTCTTTTTATACCCGCTTTTTTCTCTTTATTTATAATATCCTCTTCTAATTTTAAAAAAGAATCTTTTGTAAAATCAAAATTATATCCTAAAAGATGCAGATTTAATCCATTATATTGACAATCAATTTCTATTCCAGAAATATACTTTATATTTTTATTTTTAACATAATCTATAGCAATCTCATTAGCTTTAATAGAATTATGGTCTGTAATTGAAATAACCTCTATGCCATTAGCAATAGCTTTATCTACTATTTCTTCTGGAGTTAATTCACCATCATCGCTAAAATTTGAGTGCATATGCAAATCTAGTTTTTTCATATAATTTATTCTCCATTCATTTTTTATTGGAACTCAATATTTAAACTTCCCTCATTATACTTTGCACCTATAACTTCCATAGACTGAATCTTATTTGGCAAAACAATTACTCTTCTCTCATTTTTAACTGATATAATTATTTCATCCCCCTTTTGAAGCAAATCTAACTCGCTCTTATCAACAAAGGGCATATATATTTTTAGTGTATACCCACTCTCATTTTTATCTACTGTAAATATATTTTCTTTAAAAAGTATTTCTTCTGGATTTATCTCTCCATATAGCTCCTCCCCTACTCTTTCTAACATTTCATACTTTCTAAGCTCACTATTCATTAATTCTAGTTTAAATATAGGAACTCCTTTAAAGCTATCTTCAATATCTTTAATATTTTTCCCCTGAATCTTTTCCCACTTTTCAAAGTATCCATTTATAGATTCCTTAGGAAAAATCTTATTTATTACTATTCCATCTACATTATAATCAAATAGATGAAGATATGAGAAGCTTCTCTTTGCTTCCTTTACCACAATATTTTCAGGGGTTGTTACTATCCTTAAGCTTACGGTATCCTTGTCTAACATAATAGAATGAAGCTCATCAATTTTAGAGTATAACCTTTCAAAATCATCAAAGGTCTCCTCACTAGGCATTGGTATTTTTAAAGTAGGCTCTAAAATTGGCCTCATAATCTTAGCCCCTTTTCTTTTTACAGGTAATATTTTCTCCATCCATCCCTTGAATAAATCAGGGAACTTTAAAAGAGACATTGTTTCACCAGTAGGAGCACAATCTACTATTAATACATCATATTTACCTTCATCATGAATCTCTTTTATCTTAATTAATGACAGTAATTCTTCAAATCCTGGAAAAACCAATAATTCTTCGCTTTCTATTGTTTCTTTTGACTTTAATACCATAAGCTTTTTGAAATATCCTTTTAGATTTCCCCAAGTATTTTCATTCTCTAATACTGTATCTATCTCCATAGCATATAAATTATCCACTATTTTAATAGGTGTATTGCCTAACTTAATATCAAAGGAATCACTTAAACTATGAGCTTGATCTGTACTCATTACTAATACCTTCTTACCTTCCTTTGCTATTTTGCATGCAGTTGCAGCTGCAATACTTGTCTTTCCTACTCCGCCCTTGCCTGTATATAGTATTATTCTCATCTCTCTTCCCCCATTCTTAATTAAAGTCTACACCTATTTTTTTAACACTCTTCCTATTCTCTTTTTCAATATTTCCTTCATCCTGTAACAACTCAATAGCAACCTCTTTAAATAAATTAATTGCTTCCTTTTCAATATCATCTATTTTATTTTTAATACTACTAGGCATTATCTCCTTAAGTGCTTCATATTCAAGTATCTTAGCCCTTATAATCTTTTTAGCAAAGCCCTTATTCATATAAAACACTCCTTATTCAAAAATAATATTTAGCTTTTCATCTTCTAGCTTTGCAGATTTTACTGAATAACTTCTTAATACATCTGGCAAAGGAATATTTCTCTTAAAGTTTCCTATCTTGATAATAACCTCTGTATCTGATTGAAATAAATCAAAATCTGTTTTATTTACAAAAGGTATATAAACCTTTAATGAATATCCATTTTCTATCTTTTCAAAAACCTCATTTACAGTTGTTTTTAATACCTTAAATATATTCTCATCTGAAAGAGAATCCTTAACTAATCTATCTAAACCTTCTATCCCATTTATATCTCTTTCGTACCACTTTATATTATAGGTTGGAATATTAGTAAATACCCCCTTTAACTCTTCTAAATAATAGGTTTGAATCTCTTTCCATTTATCAAAAAAGCTATTATCTAATTCATCTGGCATTACTCTATTTATATATATACCATCTACATTAAAGTTATAAAGATTCAAATACATATAACTTCTCTTACTTTCTTCAACTACCATTTTTTCAGGAATAGTAACTATTCTTATACTACATACTTCCCTATCCTTTAAAAGCTTTTGCAGTTCTCCTAGTTTCTTATATAGTTTTTCAATATCATTCATTGCCTCTTTATCTGGCATCTCAAGCTTAAATGCTACCTTTGATATAGGTCCTAGAACCTTCATTGCAATCTTCCCCACGGGGAATAACTTCTCCATATACCAAGAAAATAGCTCTGGGAATTTTAATAAAGATAATGTCTCTCCTGTTGGAGCACAATCTACAATTATTAAATCATATATATTTTTATCATATAACTCTTTAATTTTAATTAGTGAAAATAGCTCTTCAATTCCTGGAAAGACAACCATATCTTCTAAAGCTTCGCTTCTATCTTCACCTATACTACTCATCATACCCTTAATAGACTTGGATATATTTTTATAATGTCTTCCCAGCTCATGATTTGGATCTATTTCTAATCCATACAAATTATCTATAACTTCTAAAGGCTCTTCTTTTATTGATACCCGAAAAATATCACTTAAATTATGAGCCATATCAGTACTTACAATTAATGTTTTCTTTCCAGACCTTGCTGCTTTTACCCCATGAGCTGCTGCCACACTTGTCTTACCTACTCCACCCTTACCAGTAAAAATAATAATTCTTCCCATAATAACTCTCCTTTACTTCTCTTTAAGAATAATTCGTATCCCGAAGTATTTGTTTGAAAAAATAACCTAGTTTCCTAAGTTATTCTATATTAATTTTCTTTATCTTTTTAACCTTCTTTTCTTCTTCATTAACAATACTATCTCCTGATTTAAATACAGAAATAACTTTGTTAACTATACTTATTGCCGCTATTTTCTCTTCATCTGTTAATAATCTATATACTTCTTCAACATAGTATCCAATTGACTTCTTTTCCTTTTCAATTAAAGCTTCACCTTCTTTGGTTAAGACAATTTTAACTACTCTCTTATCATCTGTATCTCTTTTTCTTTCAAGTAAATTCTTCTTTTCTAATCTACTAATTACACCAGTAGCTGTATTTAAAGGAGAATTTATATATTCAGCAACCTCGCTTACATTTACATTTTTTCTTCTTGATATTAATAGAATAGTTAATATTTCATTCTTAGTATAATCTAAAAATTCACTACTTTTTTGGCCTTTAAAAAATAGATCCTTAAACTCCTCTATATAATCATATATCATTGCTTCTACTTTAAAATTATCATTTGTCCTCATAAATATCTCCTTTAAATAGTTCTTATATCGAAGTATATTTTTATTCTATGCTCGAAGTATTTCTTTGTCAACCTATTTTTGTAAATTATTTTAATAAATTAAGTTTGACTACTCTTTCATAATAATCAAATAATTTAGTAATATCTTCACTTAAAATTATTGGTATTGCTTCACTAATATATTCTAATTCCCAATTCCACCAGGTAGTTTTTAAAAGTTTTTCTATTATATCAGGATTAAATCTGTACCTAATAATTCTTGCTGGGTTACCTGCTACAATAGCATAATCCGGAATATCCTTTGCCACTACAGAATTTGCTCCAATACAAACTCCATCTCCAATTGTTACTCCTGATAATATAGTTACACTGCTTGCTATCCAAACATCATTTCCAATAGTTACATCACCTTTACTTGGATATGAATCTACACCTAAATACTTTGTTATAAAGGCATGAAAAGGATAAGTGCTTACCCAATTAGTTCTATGTTCTCCACCAAGAAATATATTTACAAACTCTGATATAGCACAAAACTTACCAATCGATAACCTTGAACCTTGCTCTTTATAATAAATAGTTGGTACACCGTAGGTAAAATCACCTACTTTTACTCCATCTGTTGCATACCCTTGATGTACTAATTTCATTCTTTCTCTCAATTCTTCTAGCTCTTTTATAACATTCATATCTGCCATATTCAAATTTAACCTTCCTTCTACATCTTATAACATATTATATGAATTTTATTTTCTTCTGTTCTATTATAATAACTATATCTATTTAAGTTATTATAAAAATTAGAATTGATATCTATATTAAATAAAAAGCTGTTGCCTAAAATCTTTTAAGCAACAGCTATCTATTTTGATATATTTTATCTAACCTGAATTATTGTTAATGCTGCACCAGCTGAATTATTCGTAAGTGTTGCTGTGTCTGCTAGTCCAAATAATTGTAATTGGATTGTTGCTCCTGCTCCAAGTGTTAAAAGAACATCATTATTGAATGATGATAGTGATAAAAGTCCTGCACTTACAACAGAGCTTGTTACTGCTGATCCATTTACCAATAACCTAGATGACATTGCCAAGGCTGCTGTTATATTTATTTGATAGGTTATATAGTAGGTTCCCGCATTTGCTACAGTAAATATTGTATTACCTCCACTTACTGATACATTAGTTAGAATTTGTCCATTTGGAAGCTGTATTGATGTTCCTCCTAGTAGAACTAAAATTGCTGATCCACTTGTATTTGATGCAAATCCAACTGATGGTAAACCAGTTACTCCTGTAGCACCAGTTGCTCCAGTTTCACCAGTGGCACCGGTTGCTCCAGTTACTCCTGTACTTCCAGTCGCCCCTGTTACTCCTGTACTTCCAGTCGATCCGGTTACTCCTGTATTTCCAGTAGCTCCAGTTACTCCTGTACTTCCAGTCGATCCAATTACGCCTGTACTTCCGGTTGCTCCGGTTATTCCTGTATTTCCGGTTGCTCCAGTTACTCCTGTATTTCCAGTAGCTCCAGTTACTCCTGTATTTCCGGTTGCTCCAGTTACTCCTGTGTTACCAGTCGATCCAGTTGCTCCTGTATTTCCAGTCGATCCAATTACGCCTGTACTTCCTGTTGCTCCGGTTATTCCTGTATTTCCGGTTGCTCCAGTTACGCCTGTGTTACCAGTAGCTCCAGTTACTCCTGTATTTCCTGTTGCTCCGGTTACTCCAGTATTTCCTGTGGCACCAGTGTCTCCGGTTACTCCGGTATTACCAGTAGCTCCAGTTACTCCTGTATTTCCTGTTGCTCCGGTTATTCCGGTATCGCCAGTTGCTCCAGTTACGCCTGTGTTACCAGTCGCTCCGGTTATTCCTGTATTTCCTGTTATCCCAGTTACGCCTGTTACTCCAGTATTTCCGGTAGCTCCGGTTATTCCTGTATTTCCTGTTGCTCCGGTTACTCCTGTATCGCCAGTTGCCCCAGTTACACCAGTATTTCCGGTTGCTCCAGTTACTCCTGTTTCTCCAGTTGCTCCAGTTATTCCTGTGTTACCAGTAGCTCCTGTTATTCCTGTATTTCCACTTGCCCCAGTTATTCCTGTATCGCCAGTGGCACCAGTTACACCAGTACTTCCTGTTGCTCCAGTTATTCCTGTATCTCCGGTTGCTCCGGTTATTCCTGTATCGCCAGTTGCTCCGGTTACTCCTGTATCTCCGGTCGCCCCAGTTACTCCTGTTTCTCCAGTTGCTCCTGTAACTCCTGTGTTACCAGTAGCACCAGTTACACCAGTATTTCCGGTTGCTCCAGTTACTCCTGTTTCTCCAGTTGCTCCAGTTATTCCTGTGTTACCAGTAGCTCCTGTTATTCCTGTATTTCCGGTTGCCCCAGTTATTCCTGTATCGCCAGTGGCACCAGTTACACCAGTACTTCCTGTTGCTCCAGTTATTCCTGTATCTCCGGTTGCTCCTGTAACTCCTGTGCTACCAGTTGCTCCAGTTACTCCTGTTTCTCCAGTTGCTCCAGTTACTCCTGTGTTACCAGTAGCACCAGTTACTCCTGTTTCTCCAGTTGCTCCCGTAACTCCTGTATTTCCAGTCGCTCCGGTTATTCCTGTATCGCCGGTTGCACCAGTTATTCCTGTGTCACCAGTAGCCCCAGTTATTCCTGTCTCACCAGTTGCTCCGGTTATTCCTGTATTACCAGTTGCCCCTGTTACTCCTGTTTCTCCAGTCGCTCCAGTCGCTCCAGTCGCTCCGGTTATTCCTGTATCGCCAGTTGCACCAGTTATTCCTGTTTCTCCAGTCGCTCCGGTTACTCCTGTATCGCCAGTTGCTCCAGTCACTCCTGTGTTACCAGTAGCCCCAGTCACTCCTGTGTTACCAGTATTTCCAGTTGCACCTGTTATTCCTGTTTCACCAGTCGCTCCGGTTAAGCCTGTTTCACCAGTCGCACCTGTTATTCCTGTATCTCCAGTTGCCCCTGTTACACCAGTATTTCCAGTTGCACCTGTTATTCCTGTATCACCAGTTACACCAGTTACACCTGTTTCGCCAGTTGCTCCTGTGTCTCCTGTTGCTCCAGTTATTCCTGTGTCGCCAGTTGCTCCGGTTGCTCCTGTTTCTCCAGTTGCCCCAGTTATTCCTGTATCGCCAGTTGCTCCTGTTATTCCTGTTTCACCAGTGGCTCCAGTTACTCCTGTGTCACCAGTTGACCCGGTTACTCCTGTATTACCAGTCGCTCCAGTTACGCCAGTATTTCCAGTCGCACCTGTTATTCCTGTATTTCCGGTTGCCCCAGTTATTCCTGTATCGCCAGTGGCACCAGTTACACCAGTACTTCCTGTTGCTCCAGTTATTCCTGTATCTCCGGTTGCTCCTGTTACCCCAGTACTTCCAGTTGCCCCTGTTATTCCTGTATTACCAGTTGCTCCGGTTATTCCTGTTTCACCAGTTGACCCGGTTACTCCTGTATCGCCATTTGCTCCAGTTGCTCCCGTAACCCCGGTGTCACCAGTTGCTCCAGTTATTCCTGTGTTACCAGTCGCACCTGTTATTCCTGTTTCTCCGGGTGCTCCAGTTACTCCTGTATCTCCAGTTGCTCCGGTTATTCCTGTGTCACCAGTTGCCCCGGTTATTCCTGTATCTCCGGTTGCTCCAGTTATTCCTGTATTTCCTGTTGCTCCAGTTACTCCTGTTTCACCAGTTGCACCTGTTACTCCTGTATTACCAGTCGCTCCTGTTACTCCTGTATCTCCGGTTGCTCCTGTCACGCCTGTTTCTCCAGTTGCCCCAGTTATTCCTGTATCGCCAGTGGCTCCAGTTATTCCTGTATCGCCAGTTGCACCTGTTACACCAGTATTTCCAGTCGCACCTGTTATTCCTGTTTCTCCGTTTGCACCTGTTATTCCTGTATTTCCAGTGACTCCAGTTACCCCTGTATTTCCAGTTGCACCTGTTATTCCTGTATTACCAGTCGCTCCGATTACGCCTGTTTCACCAGTAGCACCTGTTACACCAGTACTTCCAGTGGCTCCTGTTACTCCAGTATTTCCAGTTGCCCCAGTTACACCTGTTTCTCCGGTTATTCCTGTTTCACCAGTCGCCCCAGTTACTCCTGTATCTCCAGTTGCTCCGGTTATTCCTGTTTCACCAGTTCCCCCTGTTATTCCTGTATTTCCAGTTGCACCTGTTATTCCTGTATTACCAGTCGCTCCAGTTATTCCTGCATTACCAGTTGCTCCCGTAACTCCTGTGTTACCAGTAGCTCCGGTTATGCCTGTTTCACCAGTCGCCCCAGTTACTCCTGTTTCTCCAGTTGCTCCTGTTACTCCTGTTTCTCCAGTTGCTCCTGTTACACCAGTACTTCCAGTTGCCCCAGTTACTCCTGTATCGCCAGTTGCTCCGGTTATTCCTGTATCGCCAGTTGCTCCCGTTACTCCTGTTTCTCCAGTCGCTCCTGTTACTCCTGTATCGCCAGTTGCCCCTGTTATTCCTGTATTACCAGTTGCCCCTGTTATTCCTGTATTACCAGTTGCCCCTGTTATTCCTGTATTACCAGTAGCTCCGGTTATTCCTGTATCTCCGCTCGCTCCAGTTACCCCAGTATTACCAGTCGCACCTGTTATTCCTGTATCGCCAGTTACTCCAGTTATTCCAGTACTTCCAGTTGCTCCTGTTTCGCCAGTTGCTCCAGTTATTCCTGTGTCACCAGTTGACCCGGTTACTCCTGTGTTACCAGTAGCTCCGGTTATGCCTGTTTCACCAGTCGCCCCAGTTACTCCTGTTTCTCCAGTTGCTCCTGTTATTCCTGTGTTACCAGTCGCTCCTGTTATTCCTGTATTTCCACTTGCCCCGGTTATTCCTGTATCTCCGGTTGCTCCTGTTATTCCTGTATTTCCGGTTGCCCCAGTTACTCCTGTATTTCCTGTTGCTCCAGTTATTCCTGTGTCGCCAGTTGCTCCGGTTGCTCCGTTTGCTCCGGTCACGCCTGTTTCTCCAGTTATTCCTGTCTCACCAGTTGCTCCAGTTACACCAGTACTTCCTGTTGCTCCAGTTATTCCTGTGTCGCCAGTTGATCCGGTTACACCAGTACTTCCAGTAGCTCCGGTTATGCCTGTTTCACCAGTCGCCCCAGTTACTCCTGTTTCTCCAGTTGCTCCTGTTATACCAGTACTTCCAGTTGCCCCAGTTATTCCTGTATCGCCAGTTGCTCCTGTGTCACCAGTTGATCCTGTTACTCCAGTTGCCCCGGTTACTCCTGTATTTCCGGTTGCTCCAGTTATTCCTGTGTCGCCAGTTGATCCGGTTACACCAGTACTTCCAGTAGCTCCGGTTATGCCTGTTTCACCAGTCGCCCCAGTTACTCCTGTTTCTCCAGTTGCTCCTGTTACACCAGTACTTCCAGTTGCTCCTGTTACTCCTGTATTTCCAGTTGCTCCGGTTATTCCTGTATCTCCAGTAGCACCTGTTATACCAGTACTTCCAGTTGCCCCAGTTATTCCTGTATCTCCTGTTACCCCAGTTACTCCTGTTTCTCCAGTAGCACCTGTTACGCCTGTGCTTCCAATTGCTCCAGTTACACCTGTATTTCCTGTTGCTCCAGTTACTCCTGTGTCACCAGTTGACCCGGTTATTCCTGTATCTCCTGTTACCCCAGTTACTCCTGTTTCTCCAGTAGCACCTGTTACGCCTGTGCTTCCAATTGCTCCAGTTACACCTGTATTTCCTGTTGCTCCAGTTACTCCTGTGTCACCAGTTGACCCGGTTATTCCTGTTTCACCAGTCGCCCCAGTTACCCCTGTATTTCCAGTTGCACCTGTTATTCCTGTATTACCAGTCGCTCCGATTACGCCTGTTTCACCAGTAGCACCTGTTACACCAGTACTTCCAGTGGCTCCTGTTATTCCTGTATCGCCAGTTGCTCCCGTAACTCCTGTGTTACCAGTCGCTCCGGTTATTCCAGTATTTCCTGTTACCCCAGTTACGCCTGTCTCTCCAGTTGCTCCAGTTACTCCTGTTTCACCAGTAGCTCCAGTTACACCAGTATCTCCAGTAGCACCTGTTATACCAGCACTTCCAGTTGCCCCAGTTATTCCTGTATTTCCAGTAGCACCTGTTATTCCAGTATTTCCTGTTACCCCAGTTACGCCTGTTATTCCTGTATCTCCGGTTGCACCTGTTTCACCAGTACTTCCAGTTGCTCCGGTTACACCAGTATTACCAGTTGCTCCAGTTATTCCTGTATCACCAGTCGCTCCAGTTACCCCTGTATTTCCAGTTGCACCTGTTATTCCTGTATCGCCAGTTGCTCCAGTTACCCCTGTATCTCCAGTAGCTCCGGTTATTCCTGTATTTCCTGTTACCCCAGTTACACCTGTTATTCCTGTATCTCCGGTTGCACCTGTTTCACCAGTCGCTCCAGTTACTCCTGTATCTCCGGTTGCCCCAGTTATTCCTGTATCGCCAGTGGCTCCAGTTATTCCTGTATCGCCAGTTGCACCTGTTACACCAGTAGCACCTGTTACACCAGTACTTCCAGTGGCTCCTGTTACTCCAGTATTTCCAGTTGCTCCTGTTACTCCTGTATCGCCAGTTGCCCCTGTTATTCCTGTATTACCAGTTGCCCCTGTTATTCCTGTATTACCAGTAGCTCCTGTTATTCCTGTATCGCCGGTTGCCCCTGTTATTCCTGTATTACCAGTAGCTCCGGTTATTCCTGTATCTCCGATCGCTCCAGTTACCCCAGTATTACCAGTCGCACCTGTTATTCCTGTATCGCCAGTTACTCCAGTTATTCCAGTACTTCCAGTTGCTCCAGTTACTCCTGTTTCACCAGTTGACCCGGTTACTCCTGTATTACCAGTCGCCCCAGTTACTCCTGTATTTCCAATTGCTCCAGTTATTCCAGTACTTCCAGTTGCTCCAGTTACTCCTGTTTCACCAGTTGACCCGGTTACTCCTGTATTACCAGTCGCCCCAGTTACTCCTGTATTTCCAATTGCTCCAGTTACACCAGTACTTCCAGTTGCCCCAGTTATTCCTGTATCGCCAGTGGCACCAGTTACACCAGTACTTCCTGTTGCTCCAGTTACTCCTGTATCTCCAGTTGCTCCGGTTATTCCTGTATCGCCAGTTGCTCCTGTTATTCCTGTATTTCCGGTTGCCCCAGTTATTCCTGTATCGCCAGTGGCACCAGTTACACCAGTACTTCCTGTTGCTCCAGTTATTCCTGTATCTCCGGTTGCTCCGGTTATTCCTGTGTCACCAGTTGCTCCGGTTACTCCTGTTTCACCAGTTGCCCCTGTTACTCCTGTATCGCCAGTTACTCCTGTTATTCCTGTATTACCAGTCGCACCTGTTATTCCTGTTTCACCAGTGGCTCCAGTTACTCCTGTATCGCCAGTCGCTCCAGTTATTCCTGTATCGCCAGTTGCACCTGTTACTCCAGTACTTCCAGTCGCACCTGTTATTCCTGTTTCTCCGTTTGCTCCGGTTACTCCTGTGTTACCAGTAGCACCAGTTACACCAGTATTTCCGGTTGCTCCAGTTACTCCTGTATCGCCAGTTGCACCGGTTAATCCTGTTTCTCCAGTTGCTCCAGTTATTCCTGTGTTACCAGTCGCTCCTGTTATTCCTGTATTTCCGGTTGCCCCAGTTATTCCTGTATCGCCAGTGGCACCAGTTACACCAGTACTTCCAGTGGCTCCTGTTATTCCTGTTTCTCCGGTTGCTCCTGTTATTCCTGTATTTCCTGTTGCTCCAGTTACGCCAGTATTTCCAGTCGCACCTGTTATTCCTGTTTCACCAGTAGCCCCGGTTATTCCTGTATCCCCAGTTGCTCCAGTTATTCCAGTATTTCCAGTTGGTCCTGTTACTCCTGTTTCTCCAGTTGTTCCCGTAACCCCGGTGTCCCCAGTTGCTCCCGTTACTCCTGTTTCTCCAGTTACTCCTGTTATACCAACACCTCCTGTAGCTCCGGTCACACCTGTTGCTCCTGTAGCCCCGGTATCTCCTTTAGATGCTAATAAAGTATAATCTGCCGAATTTCCTGGTATCCCTTGCGGACTTGCTACATTTGTTATATAGGTGCTTCCATCATATAGAACTACTAACCCTGCCGGATAACTTGGTGCATTTAATGGATTGTATTCTGTTGCTCCTTCTAATCCTATTCCAGTTGCTCCGGTAGCCCCTGTTACACCAGTATCTCCAGTTACACCTGTTGCTCCTGTATTTCCCCTTGCTGCTAGTAAAGTATAATCTGATGAAACTAATGAAACTTCAAGTCCTCCGCATACTTCATATGGGTCTGGTGGATATCCTTGTGGATTTGCTACATTTGTTATATAAGTGCTTCCATTATATAGCACCACCAATCCTACTGGATAATTTGGTGCATTTAATGGATCAAATATTGTTGCTCCAAGTAGTCCTACTCCAGTATCTCCAGTTGCTCCCGTTGGTCCTGTTGCCCCAGTAACTCCAGTTACACCTGTTGGACCTGTATCTCCCTTAGATGCTAACAAAGTATAGTCAGCTGAACTTCCTGGTATTCCCTGTGGACTTGCTACATTTGTTATATAGGTGCTTCCATCATATAGAACTACCAATCCTACTGGATAATTTGGTGCATTTAATGGATCAAATACTGTTGCTCCAAGTAATCCTACCCCTGTGGCTCCTGTTGGCCCTGTTGGTCCTGTAGGCCCCTTGGGCCCAATTCGACCTGGTGGATATATTATTGTTCTTCCACATTCGCTATCGGAGCATGTACACCTATTTTCATAATAATATGGGTTGCACATAATATTTCACTCCTTGTTTTTTAGATTTAAGATTTCTTCTTACTCAAAATATCAGTAACCTCAATTCCTAAAGCTAGTATCATTCATCTCTTTTTGGAATTTCTAAATATTTTCTATACTAAAACATAATTTAATTAAATAGCCTATTTATATAAGTTTTAAGGTTTATTTACTTCCCTTTAATACTTCTCTAAATATACATAATTTAATAACCCTTCTATATATTATTATATTTTCCTTGTAGCCTTTCGTTCCTACTTCCTCTTCATATAAGCCTATAATTTAAGTTAAGTAACTGTTATTTTTTCTATTTTAATAACTATAAATTTAGTAACAACTCTCTAGTCCGAATACTATATTGAATTTGAAGGACATTTTATTAAAACTATTATAAAGGAAGGTTTTGCAATGAGTAACAATTTTTTTGACCAATCCGACCATTACATGGATGAAAAATGTAAGGACAATTCATCTAAATCACCTCGCATGAATCCACATTATCCAATTGATTCATGTGATGATGATTCATATTTATTAGGTAATAGTGTAAACTTCTGTGTTACTGAACATGACAGTGAAATAAAAGCTGATATCGTTGTAGGTTCAAGAAAATCTGTTAGAGTATGGGGACAGGTAAGAGACTGTAATTCTGAACCTGTGGCATGTGCCTACGTAAAATTGTTAAAAGTTACTCCAAATGGACTAGTAGGAGTTGCTCATACAATGACTGACTGTCAAGGTTTCTATCAATTCGATATTTGTGTATGTAAAGATGGTTGCAATTATACTGTTTTAGTAGGTAAAGCTGCTACTGGCGAAGAACGTATTGTTTCTACAGGCTTAAGAGGAACAAATTGTAATATACCAGGACCTTGTAATCCTTGTTCACCAGACCCTTGTAATAATAAAAAACCATGTGATGATTAAAGTGTTTTTTATAATTAAAGGACCCCTATTAACATAGGCGGTCCTTATTTTTATAAATACTTTTTATAATCACTTAGCTTTATAGGATACTCTATTTCCGGTGGATTAATATTTCTTCTTGCATACTCTTCCCTAAAATATTTTCTATTATATTCTACTTTTTCTGAATTAGGAGTGAATGTAGCAGTCAGTTCATTAAAAAAATATGAGCAATCTAGATTTCCCATTTGAAAATAACAAAGGCATAATTGAAGGCTAGGAATCCATGTATAATAATCTCTATTATCTATAGCTGGATTTCCCTTTTCAGGTATGCAATCCATTGCTACCTTATACCAAAAGGCACTTTGCTTTAATTGAGCTTTTTCTAAATAATGCTCACCTAAACAACAACATATATCAGCCCTTGGAACATCATACTTAAATGACTCAAATATAACATTTGGTATTTTGTCTTTTTGATCTGTTATCTTAAAGCAATCGATTATTTTTGCATGAGCTGTTTTTATATCCTCTATCCATCCTAGTTTAGTATCTAAAAACTTTCTATAGTTTTTTACTGCCTCCTTATATTCTCCATTATCCTTTAATTCGTTTGCATAATATAATAAATCTCTCGGTGTAAATAGAATTTTTTTCTTTTCCATATCTTTAAATATTTGAAGATTTCTATCTGTATAAGCCTTTATCTTTCCATGTTCTGTTGAAAAATCTCCAGCAAGTCCATTTCCGTATACCTCTAAATATTCATGTACATGACCTATCCACTTAAAATTCATTGATCTTCTAACTAGTCTATTTCTTCTTAATGAGTAACTAACTTCTCCATTTCCATTTCTACCAAGTATATACTCAGCACTTACATAATCATAGGATTTATCAAAATTTTTAAGTAACTCTTCTATCTTTTTAATATTATCCTCATCTATGAAATCATCTCCATCTAACCACATAATATATTCACTATTAGCCTTACTGAAAGAGAAATTTCTAGCTGCTGCAAAATCATTTATCCATTTAAAATCGTATATTTTTGCATTAAACTTTTTAGCTATTTCCTTAGTTCTATCTGTTGATCCTGTATCTACTATTACAAATTCATCAATAAAAGATTTTACTGAATTTAAACAACGCTCTAATGTTTTTTCTTCATCCTTTACTATCATACATAAACTAATTGTTATATTTTTCTCCATACAATACTCCTTATCATTTATCAAAAATAAAGACACATATTTATAATAGAATAATTCTATTAATATGTGCCTTATATTATTTAATTACTCTTTCATTAACCTATAGCTATGCCTCCGCTAAATGAAAGATTAACAGAAATTTCTGTAGCTGAGACTCCAGTCATTCTTATTTTCCCTACTAGTAATATTCTTTCTCCAGCTAATACTGGTATTGCTAGTTCTTTTGTGGCAGATCCCACTACACCAGCCCTTGAAATATCTGTCAAGGCAGGAGATAAATCTAGTAATGTTCCTACTATTGGAGTAAAGTTATTACTTCCTAGTATTGATTTATAAAGCTCTAGGCTTACAATTACAATATTGCAACTAGGAATAGTAACATCATTTACTAAGGAGTAAAATCCTGAAATTCCAGTTATTATACCCTCACGTGGTAAAATAAGTCCCATATTTGCCCCATCTGAATCAATGTTAATACTACCTTCATTCCCTAATAAAATCGATGGATATGAAGATCCAAAACCTAATGGAGTCCCTGTTTTTGGGTTTCCACTTATAGTTGTTGATGCAACTCTCCCATATGCTGATGCAAATGGAATTATAGCTCCTACTCCATTTTGTACCATACATCTATTTTCTTTTATTCCAGTAGTAGGTGACTGTCCAATAATCCCCATACTTTCCTCATATCCTACTTGTTCTAAATCAGTAAATTTATTCTGAATATAGGAAGAAACTTTAGTAACTTCAACATTACTATTATTCATATTATTTTGGGTGCAGAAATTAGATATATCAGATACATAACGATACCTCATAAGCTTCACCCCTTTTTTAATTACTATTATCTCGTTTTAAATATACTAACAAATGCAGTTTAATAATTTTGTTGTTACTGGATTGCTAATTGATTCTCCGGTGGAGGTAATTAATATTCCTCCATCATTTACTGTATATGAAAAATCTATATTAGCTACATTTGTTACTACTGAAGATTTTGGTAATGGTAATATTTCTGCTTGGAAGCTTATAACTACATTACCTCCTGCTACTATTGTTCCTAAATCTATACCTATGCCTAAATCATCTATAAACTGTGGTACTGAATTTATTAATACTGTTGATGGTAATAATAATAAATTCTCAGGTAGCTGATCAAAGAATGTTACATCTGATATATCAACATTACCTGTATTTCTTATAAGAACTGAGTAACTAAGAACTTCTCCTACCTTTGCTACTACTTTATCTACTGATTTTATAATGCATACACTTAGATTATATACTGGTAAAACTAACTCATTACTTTGAACAGATAGTTTATTACCTTGATTATCGAAATAACTTACAATGGCCCTGTTCACTATCGATAGTGGTGGACAACTTGCATTTACTTCTACTACCATGCTTACTATTGCACTTTCTCCTGGACCTATTGATCCAATTGAAATAGGCTCACAACAAAATTGTTTGTTTTGTCTACAACCGTTTATTGTAATTGTCCCTGGTACTACAAATGCTCCTCTACTTAATATATCTGATACCCTAACAGAATTAGCGCTTTCATCACCTTGATTTTCAATTATAATTGAATATCTCACCCTATTAGAAAATCCAATAAACAAATAATTTCTATCTGCAAATTTAGTTACTTTTAAATTTATCACCTATTCCCACTCCTCCTTGATTATTTATCTTTCTGTATCTAACCCAAAAGATTACTTCTAAATAATGTTCCTTCTGAATAACATACTAATATTACATAATCTAATATTCTTCCTATTCATTAAAAAGCACATATTCATCAAAGAGAATATGTGCTTAGTTTACTTACCTAAATTTTATTACTAGATTAAACAATCTTAGTAACAGTTATTGAAATATTACCAAGTACAGCTGTTGCTACAATTGCTGAGCTTATTAGCAATCCAACTGTGTTTCCTGCTGTTAAATTCACTATTGCTTGACCTGATAATGCTGTTCCAACTGCAAGTGCAATTATTCCACCAGATTGAGAACCTGGAACTATTGTTGTTGCTCCATTGATATTTATACCTACAGTTACACCTACTCCTACTGCTGCTGTAGAAACCATATAATAGTCTATTTGATAAGTGCCAGTTAGACCAACAGTTATAAGATTAGCTGCTAAAGTTTCATTAAGGGCTAAATCCGTTGTATCTATATTAATCTGTGCTGTTCCACCTAGTACTAATACATGAGTAGAAAGTGTACTATTGTTGAAGAATCCAAATGCATTTGTGCTTAATCCTGTTGCCCCTGTTATTCCTGTTACACCAGTTGCTCCTGTTGCTCCTGTTGCTCCTGTTACCCCAGTTACTCCTGTGTCACCTGTTGCTCCTGTTACACCAGTTGCCCCTGTTACTCCTGTTGCTCCTGTTACTCCAGTTGCTCCTGTTGCTCCTGTTGCTCCTGTATCTCCTGTTGCTCCTGTTGCTCCTGTTGCTCCTGTTGCCCCTGTTACTCCTGTTGCCCCTGTTACTCCTGGATCTCCTGTTACTCCTGTTGCTCCTGTTACTCCAGTTACACCTGTTGCTCCTGTTACTCCTGTTGCTCCTGTTGCTCCTGTTGCTCCTGTAACAAATACAGTTGGTCCTGTTACTCCTGTTGCTCCTGTTGGTCCTGTTGCCCCAGTTACTCCTGTTGCTCCTGTTGCTCCTGTTGCTCCTCTTGGTCCAACTGGTCCTGGAGGGCATACTCTAGAAGGTCCACAATTATTAGTACAACAATCAGAACTACCTCTGTGACTAGTACAGCAATCAGAGGCACCTCTGTGACAAGAACTTATTGAACCACCATTACATCCATTTTGGCTATATAAAAATCTACTGTTCATATAACAATACACTCCTTACTTTTTAAATTTAACTGTATTTTTCCTAATTATTAATAGCTATTAGCATTTTACTATCATATTTTTAACTCTTGTAGCAACTTCATTAGTGCAAGTATCACCAATAGATGTTACAGGTATTCCATTATCTAATATAGTATAGGAATATTCAAATCTTCCAATATTTTCTAAACACCCTGATGCTGGTAATGATACTATTGCAACCTGGAAACTAATAATCATGCTTGCATGTGCATTAATAGTTCCTAGATCCAATCCACCACTAAAATTATCAATATATTGTGGTACTAGATTTACCAGAACACTTGCAGGTAATAACTCAACGCTAGGTGGAAGGTCATCATAGAATACAACATTATCTATATTGATATTTCCATTGTTTCTTATAAATACTGAATAACTTATTACATCTCCGATGCAAGCACTAGATCTATCCACAGACTTTTGTGCACATACATTAACATCTATTACTGATATAACTAATTCATTACTTTCTGCTACCATTACATTACCCATTTCATCACAATATCTAACTATTGCTTGGTTTACTATTTCAGATGGTGGATTAAAAACAACTACTTTAACATCAAATGTTACTAATATATTTCCACCTGGATTAATAGATCCTACATTTATATCTTTATTGATGTTCATTACTTCTAATTTACATCCATTAACTGTAAAAGTACCTGGAATAAAAAATGCGCCTTTACTCATAATGTCTCTAACAGTTACATTTGTTGCTTTTGTATCTCCAACATTTGTTATAACTATCGAATACTTTATTATATTTGATATTCCAAAAAATACATATCTTCTATCTGCACTTTTTGAGACATTTAATTCTACCACGTACTACCAACCCCTTCCTAAGACATACTTAAGTGTCTTTATTTTACATAACACTACTAAAAAAATTATCCATACGATATTATATGAATACATAATATTTTTGTGATTTCCTTTTCCTTTTAAATACACATAATTTTTCTTTATATACTTTACATATATTCACAAGACATAACTTTTGCATTTATAAGGAGAGTTACATTTTTAAAGAAACATCTACAATTTATTAACTTATGGTATACATCTTCAACTTTTGCTTCTACATCAATCTTGCTACCTATAACAAAGTTAGATGGTAAAACAATAAAAGTAGAAAATGGAATCGAATAGTGTGCAGAGTGAACAGATTGCTCTTCAGTATTTGAAGTGTACTCAATAAACTCCTTAAGTACCCCTCTAACTATTAGCTTATATCCTGATAAAATTTGTCCCTCATTTGAAATATTATTTGTAGTTTTTATTACATGACATTCCACAATTTTAGCTTCAACCTTCATATCATTTATTTCTTCAATATCAGGTTTAACTTCTGGGATACAAAGATTATCATCTATTGAAATTTGTTTGAAGGTGCTAATTCCAAGCTTAACTTCACTAATGCACTCTTCCTTACATCTCGATATAACTTCACCATAAGAGGATTTGCAAAGATTATAATTAAACTTAACAAAAGCTTTATTTATAATGGCACCTTTACACCCACTAGACTTTACACGAACTTTATACCTTACAACACTACAATCCCCAGCTTCTATTGTTCCTATATATACTTCTATATCATTACCTACGTTATTGATTCTTTGTCCATTAACCTCTATAGCGTCATTAACTAAACTTACTTCATCAGGTAACTTATCTATAAATAAAATATTTCTTGCCTCTAATGTTCCTACATTTATAAGTTTAATTTCATAACAAATTATATCTCCTCTAGATGCTGTTTCTCTATTTGACTTTTTAATAATCTCTATATCTGCAATATCTACTCTTACACATACTTCATTACTAGTCACATCAGAAACTGACCAATTTGAATCTAAATTAGAATCATGAGAAAATTTTGCAGTAGTAGTATTTTTAATATAACAGCTAGCAGGTCTCTCTATGATTTTTGCCTTAAAAGAAATTGTCTTTATTTCTCCTGGTTTAAGGCATCCTATATTTATTCCTGATAATACATTATCATCTGGTAATGGAATATTTCCAAGTTTAACACTTCCTGTTTTAAACTCTAATTCACTTGCTAAAGTATCAATAACAACTATATTTTCAATTAAAGTATCCCCTTCGTTTATAACTGTAGCAGTATATTTTAGTGTATCGCCTACAATAGCATGCTCTTTATTAACGCTTTTTTGTATAACTAAACTATTATTTCCACAAATGCAGTTTGTTGCCATCCTCTACGCCCTCCCCCTAACAAAATTTAACATCTATAAATAAAAGCACGCATTTGAATATAGTTCTATTATCTAATATTCTTGTATGAACTGCCTCTACATATGGATTTACACTTATTCTATTTGCACGAAGTAAGTCGCATGCATACTGACCATCAATCTCATTTGGTATAATTACAAAGAAGCTCTTTAAATTCTCATAATGTGCAGCATGAACAGATTGAGTACATTCGTCAGCAACATAAGTTATTTTTTCTTTCATTCTAACTTCAACTACAAGCTTACTTCCTGTAAGTACTTGCCCTTCATTAGACGTTCCTATTTCTGTTTCTATAACCCTTATATCCTCTATTTCAGGTGAGACTATAACAGATAAAATATTTTCAACATCTGGCTTTTGGCAAGGTATACTTAATATTTCTGTTATTTCCTCTTCTTTAAAATACATAGCATCCTTTGGTAACACATTGTGTACGCATTCACCCTTAAAAATTGCCATCTTCTTTCCTCCTTTAGCAGCTTATATCTACAACTAGTAGTAAAGTAATATTAGAATATACACATCTATCATCAACCTGCTCTACTGCTATATCTTCTATTAAAGCTGTTGGATTAATATATGAGCCTCTATTAAATCTTTTTGGTAATACTATATATCCACAGAAGGGTATACATTGATGAAAGGTATGAACAGATTGAGTAGGTTCATTTGCAACATATTGAATTTTGTAATTAATATCACCAGATACTAATACCTTGTATCCTGTTACTTCTTGACCTTCTAATGATTTTCCTATTGGAGTTTCTACAACTTCATATTTTATTATTTCTGTTTTTCCATACACCTTAACGATCTGCTCAATGTCAGGCTTTTGTGGTGGTACGGAAAAAGTGCTTTCAAAGTTTATTTGTCTAAAGTTTTTTATTTTATTTCTTACGCAATTATCTATTCCACTATACTCAACTAATCCTCTTACTACAGATGCCATATTCATCCTCCTTTAATCTACTTGAATATATTGAAGGTAGTTTGCTAGTGATAAATTCTTAAAATAACTAGCAAACTCTCCATATATTCAATAATTATCTATAATTATTTACAATTGCATGGTGGTAGATCGCATGGATTACAAGGATTACAGTTAGTTCCTTGAATACCAGTAGATACTGTCTTTTCTACTCCACCAGTTGAAGCCTTGCTTACTAACAATCTAAAGCAAGTTCCATCAGTACATGGACAAATATCGAATTGATAGAATCCTAAGCAATCGGTTATTGTGTGCGCAACCCCTATATAACCGTTGCATGTCATTTTTATTAACTTTAAATAAGCAAATTCTACTGGATTACCATTACAATCTCTTATTTGTCCCCAAATTCTTACAGTATCTCTATAAGTAACTGTAAGATCTGCTTTTATTTCGCTATCGCATTTATCTACTGTAAAATCAACACTATTTCCTACGAGATATGAGAAATCTTCACATTCGCATGGATTTTGATGGCATGGATTTTGATGGCATGGATTTTGGTGACATGGCTTTTCTGGACATGGTTTCACTTGACACTTACATGGTACACCACAATTGTTACTTTCATTACTTACATCATTGTTATTCCAAGAATTATAATTATAATAATTTTTCATCATTTTTGACCTCCTCAAGGTTCAGTTTTATCACACAATTACATTATATTTTCTAGCCAGTATTTCGTTACATTTTTTGACTATATATCCTTAATTTTTTATGTAAACAAAAAAAACAAGGTAATAATTTCTATTTTTTAATAGAAATTAACCTTGTCTTTCCTCACTATTACTTATATTAATTAAATTTCTTCTTCTAATTTCATAAAAGATTGAACCTTAGCAATTAATAAAAAGTTTATATTTGAATATATACAATCCTCATCCTTCTTTTTACAACTTGTATCTTCAATACTATAATCTATACTGACTTTATTACCTGCCCTAAAATTATCTGGCAAAACTATAAATGTAGAAAAAGGGATATATCCAGTAATTGAGTATACTGCTCTATCAAGTTCATTTGTTGTATATTCAGCAACTTCCTTCATAACTCCTTGTATGACTAGCTTATATCCAGTTAATATTTGCCCTTCATTTGAGGTTCCCTTTATAGTATTTATTAAATGATAATCAGTTATTTCTGCCGTAGCTGTTATACTCTCTGTTTCATCAATAGCAGGATTACCCTTTTGCCTATATATCTTCCCTGCAAGAGAAACGTATTTGAAATTTGATATAGTAGAGCTTATTTCTATATCCTCTTTAACTTCTCTTCCTTTTAATACTAAACCATCTAATAATATATAATCATAATTAAGTATAGTCTTATTAGCAATTTTTCTAGTATTATCTACCTTAATATATTTTGCTTTATATTTAATAGATTTACTTTCCCCTACCTCTAAATTTCCTACCATTACTCCACTAGATAAATCTATATTATTAATAATCTTATTCTCTATAGAATAGGAGCCATCAACTATACACATAGCCTGGTCAATAATCTCTTTGAAGATTATATTCTTCACATCTAATGATCCAGTATTTTTTATTACAATATCATAAGTAACAACTTCACCTAATGATACATTCACCTTGTCCACAGTTTTGCAGATATCTAAATGAACCTTTTGTATTTTGATGAATACCTCATTACTTTTAATACTTCCATCCCTTACTTGATTCTCACCTATAATTTTATAGGTATATTGTCCTAAAGATATGCTTGATATCTCAAATTCCTTTGGCTCTGAAATAACTTCTGCCTCAAATGTAATCTCTCTCCTGCCTCCTACTTCTACTTCACCAAGCTTTACTCCTGATAATATACTAGCATTTTTACTTGTTATTCCGTCTATCTTAACAGAATTGTCAACAAACCTCAATTCTGGATTTAGCATATCTCTAATTATTACATCACTAATATTTATGTTCCCACTATTTTCTATAACTATTGAAAATAATCCACGATCTCCAATAATCAAATCTCTATTTTTTACATATTTCTTTAAAGTAATATTGGCTTTTTCTATGTTTATAATAGATTCTTCTGAATTTATTATTAGTTC
The DNA here is from genome assembly GCF_051590805.1 of Clostridium zhoujianii. Lineage (NCBI taxonomy): Bacteria > Bacillati > Bacillota > Clostridia > Eubacteriales > Clostridiaceae > Clostridium > Clostridium zhoujianii. Next base: position 215,355 of record NZ_JBPUTF010000001.1, on the reverse strand, counting down.
CCTCTCTACCTCATCCTTATAAATTCCTTCTAATTTTGCATTACTTGATATTATTCCCATATCCGATATATATACAACTTGAACCCTTATATCAATAACTATTCTAGCTTTTGCCTTTATTTTTTCAACGAAAATCATAATACTATCATTATTCTTTTCTATATTAGTAATATTTATTGTCTTACTCATTACTTCTAATAGCTTTAATTGACTTATACCCTTTTGAGTTATTGAAACATTATATATATCCTCATAACTGTTATTCTCAACAACTATTTTATAAATAAAACTTTGTCCTAGTCCTACTTCTTCATAATTTGCTTTTAGATAAATATTCACAAGTTTATTTATATCTCTAACCTCTTCAGTAAATCTTTGTACTTTAATATCATCTTCATTAGTGTTTACGGTTATATTTAAATTTCTTTTCATTTAATCCTCTTCTCCCTTTTCACACCATAGCAGCCTATTTTCCCTACCCCTATAATTTTAACTAGTATTATACTATTATGTGTTTCTAAAGTTTATTCCAAAAGATTTGAATATTTCTATTAAAGCTATTATATTTCATAACCCTTTTACATAAATATTAATAAGATTGGTTTTATCCGAGCGCTACCATTGCTAACACTCCCATCTTCTATAAAGTGGGAGCTAAGAATCACTTTATAAGGAGGGATAGGTATGTACTCTTTAAATGATAAGAATAAATATAGCTTTAGTAATTCAAATTCTTCTATTAAGGCTATAAACATTAATATCCCTATGAGTAATAGGAAATTTAATCTTATTTCCTATAATTGTACAAGTTCTATAACTAACTGGGAGCTTAAAGATACTGTAGTAACTATAGAAATTTCATTATTCTTTAAAATCCTTTATACCTATAGTGATTCTTCAGTTCTTAATGTTTTAAAGTACAATACATTCTACTATGATAAGTTACTTTTAGATGACAAAGTTCATAGCTTCCACTTAACTTATTTAAATTATAGACAAGCATTAACTCCTTTAAGTAGGATTGAGTCAATTGATTTATTATTCTATAGTGATACCTTAATTTCTCTTCTAATAATAATAAATAATGAACTCAAGATTAATTATGGTTTAAGTATTCTTTATTTGATAAATTCCAAGGATGAGAAAAGCTACTTATATTCATCTGATATAAACTGTGAAAATTTCAATCAGATTGGCTTCTCTCTTGATACTTACAATAATCTATCCTTTTCTTCATATGATTATAGTTTTTTTTATTTGAGAAATAATAGTATTTATAATTGTTCATTGGTTTCAAATAAAATCACTCTAATATTCCATGATGTTCTTATAAAGTGGTTTTTTAATATTGATTATAATAAATTCATTATCCTAAAAAATGAAGAGTATTTCTCTTCTTTTATTTTAATAAACTTAAATACAAAATCTGAAACTCTTCTCTATAAGTCTTCAGGTGAAATTAAATACCTATTTAAAGTAAACTATAGCAAATTATTTGCCTTTACTTTATATAAAAATAATAAAAATAACCTAGTTGTTTTAGATATATATGGATCAATTTTGTTTAATGATACTGTTAACTTTATTCGCTTTTACATTAATAATAAGGGAAGTCTTCTAATTGGTATTAGTAGTAACACCTTAACTATTGTCAATATAATAAATCCTTCAGCAACTATAATACACATGCCAATAGATGAGTTTGACGTAAATAATATAGTTTTCTACTCAGAAAATATAGCTATATTACTAGGTAGAAATAGCCAAGGCTCTTATATATATTCATTTAATCTTGTAAGCTATGATTTTACCTTAATTTTAAAAAGTAACTTTTCTATATCTTCAATGGACATAGATTATGATGGAAATATTCTTTTTTCTTCAAATGAACTAGGTTTATATAATATCTACTCAATGTCACTGGAAGAATCTCCTAACATTGTATTAAGATTATTTAGTGATAATTTATCATTGCTAATAAGGAGGTAGGATAGATCATGAATAATAATATCAAAGAATTTCCAATTGAATACTACGGACTAACTCCCTCTGACTATCCGAGTCCAACTATTATTGAAAGGGATATACATCTAGATTCTAAATTTAATATTCTAAGTATTATAAGAGTCTATCTTGATCTTGATATAGTATTTTCCCATAGTAATTCTTTAAACATTATAAATACAGGTAACTTTTTAAATTCCATTTATAATCTATCAATTAAATTTGAATATATGGATGGCAAAGATGAAAATAGCTTGAGTATATATTCTGAATATATTTATATAACTTCAACCTTTAATATTGATACCTCCCTAAATGAGGAATCAATAAGTCCTAAAATAAATGATTTTAAGATAAAACTTCTATCTTCAAATAGCTTTCATCTGTATATTTCTATAGCTCCTTATTAATGGTGACTTAATATGTATAACAATTTTTCTATTAAAGGATTAACTCCAAAAGAGCTATTATTAAATAAATCATTAAAAAATATGGAAACTCAAACTGTAAATTCCATTATTACCCTTGATAAAGATATAGATGATTTTTTTGAAATTAATATTCTTGGTGAAATAACTAATATTAAATACTTACCCTTTGAAGATATGATATTAAATATAATAACTTGTAATTTTGACTTTAATATAATTGGAATTGATAGTAATAATAATGGAGTATTCTTTAAGTATAGTCATAGGTCTATTATTACTATTAAAAGCTATAATGAGCTGTCAAAGGTTGAACTACTAATATTAGAGGGATCCTTTAATAAAATTTCTAAATCTACCTTTGACTATTCTCTTATTATTGCTCTTGATCCTTCTAAGACTATGAATAATGTCCCTATTACTAATCCCCTTAAGGATATTAATGCTATTAATAGTGATTCTAAAAATTTATTCTTTGATAAGGAGCTTATATAGACTTATGAATATTTTATACTATGCTTTACCCTGTTTTTTATATAATATAGAATCCTCCAAGTACTGTGCTAGCCACTTAAATGCACTACTTAGCTATAATAATTCTTCCTGCTTTAATAGTACCATTATTAAAGAAAATATAATTTCTACTTCTCATTTAGACTCTGAGTACTTTAATGCTGCCCCTCATATTGAATTGCTAGATTTTTCATTAGATAATAAAAAATCTTTAATTGAATATATAGACAAAAATAAAATAAATATTTACCACTGCTTTCATAATGGTTTTTCTCTTACTAACAATGATAATGTAAAAAAAGTATCTACTATCTATACCACCTTACCCCTATTCTTTAGTGAGTATATAGATTCAAACTATAAGAATCTATACTTAGCAAGACTAGATAAAACTATAAAATTCTCTGATAATATAATAGTTCCATATAACTTTATGAAAACTGATTTATGTAACTACTTTTCTCTTAATAGTGATCTTATAGAAGTTATTCCACCAAGTATTTCCTTTGATTTACTTGGCCGGAGTAAGGCTTTAAGTAGAACATATGTTAAAGGAAAATTTAATATATATAAGGATTATTACATATATGTAGGAGAAATTAATTCAAGAAATACCTTAATAGATACAATTAAATTATTCAATTCCTACTCTAGGATTAATGATTCTATTCTTATTTTAGCCTTAACATATCTTCCTAAAAATAAGAATATTTATATTGATTTAGTTAAATACATTGATAGCATTAACTTATCATCTAATGTAGTCTTTCTTAATAATTTATCTTATATAGATATTATTGATTTAATAAACGGCTCTATCTGCTTTATAAACTTAAATCCTTGTAATGAATTAAACCTAACTAGCCTATATGCCCTATTTTTAAAAACTAAAATTTTAGCTTATCAAAACCAGAGTAATCTAGAATATCTCGAAGACTACCCTATTTATATTTCAGATTTAAACCATGGATTTAATATAGATACTTCTAATTATGAACTACTAAATGATTACGAAATTCTAGATATTGCAAATAAATTTAATCCTAATTTAATTTTGGACTCTTTGTTAGATGTGTATAACCTATAGATATAAATATTGGAGGGATATTAATGAATTGGAATAGCTTTAAAAATTGTTTTGCTTTTCTACCTGCTAATATAGATAAAGATATACTTAATTATAATAACTTAAAGATTTCTAATAGTGTTTTTGAATTTCCTTATTCAAGCTGGTTATCTTTAGATGATATTACTAATATAACTCAGGATATTACTACCTCTGTTATAACATCTATACCTATAGGCTCAAATAAAGATAATGGAATTATAACTAATAAGTATATTAGTACTTTAAAAATAAATATTAATTTATATATTGAATATACCTCTAAATCAGGAATAAAAATAATCAGCTTAAATTCAAGTATAGGAGACTTCATTATTTCAGATTCATCTAGTATTTCTGTTGATATTTCCCCTAACTTATTGTGTCTTTGGAAGGATTGTCGTAATAACCTTAATTTATCTACTAGTTATTCTCTATATGAAACCTCTATCTCTAATTAAAGTTGGCTGTTACTATAGCAGCTATATTAGTGTATATAACATTATAATTTCTAACTTCGCAATAAATATCTTCAATATATGTATTAATATCTACTCTTTTTTTTCTTAGTATATCTACCATACTCTCTCCACTATGCTCTAAAGGAACAACTATATATATAACTTTAACTATTTTATTACTCTTTACTCCTATATTATTTCGGCATGAATTAGTCATAAACTTCATTTTCATATCAATTATTAACTCAACCTTCAATTTATAACCACTTAAGTACATGCCTTCACTAGATATTTTTATTGGTGTTTTAATAATACCTATTTCCCCTACAAGGACCACTACATTTATTGATAATATATTTTCTAATTTTTCCCCCTTAATCAAGGTATTAACTTGAAAATCAAATTCCTTAAAGCATTTTGATTTTATTATTATATTTTCTGATACACCATATACTTCTGTTCCATTTTGTAACAACCTCACTATCTTCCCTCCTTTCCTTTTTAATTATATTTTACATTTCTACTGTAGCAAGTATTGAATTAATTACTAGCACCTCCCCTTCACTTAACAATTCTCCATTTATTGTTTCAATAAAAATTGAAGGTATGAGTGTAGAACCTCCAATCAAATCCTTATGTAATATAATTGAACTAGAGAAGAATTCTTTATGGTTAAGACAATATATTCTATTCACCTCTTCCTTTGATAAATAATCAACTCTTATAGAAAGCTCACCTTCTATAACGTACTTTTCTCCAGTTAACCTCTGTCCCTCTAATGATTCACATACAGGTGTTTTAATTACTCTCGTACTCATAATATTTGATAGTGTACTAACTTTTACAATCTCCTTTATTTTTATATTATCTTTTTTGACTTTTATAATGCTTTCAACGTCAACTTCTTTATATGAGTTTAAACCTTTAGGTATGTATTTTGAGATTCCTGAGTACTCAATTAAATTTTTATATAAATTCCTCATTTAAAGCTCCAAAATTATTATTCTATTATTACTATATGCCTCAATTAATTCATCCTTTCCTTTTTATATTAAAATATTATAAATGGACTTTTACTATACTCTATAAAGTAAAAAAGCCAGCTCTAAGCTAGCTTATTATATATTTGACAACATATATAAAGAATATATAGTACCAATTTCCTTAGGTTAATATACTTATTTCATCTTCTATTTTTATTATATAATGTACCTCTCCTATATCACCTTGTATTACAAATTCATATTTTCCTAACTCATCTGTAATTGTTTCACTAACAAATCTATACTCAGTTTTATAGTTAAATAAAGTAGCCCTATATAATTTAATAAGTTTATTAGCTACTATGCTGCCATTACAATCCTCTACTTTCCCTAAAACCCTAGTAAATTTCATTTTATTTAACGTGATATTTATATTCTTTTCTGATAATTTTTCATCTACTATAAAATCTATATAGCTGCTCTTAAAATCAAGGTCTTTAACAACCTTTAATTCATAATTATACTTGATGTTATTTTCTCTTGGGCTATTTTCATAAACAATATCTTTATTTAAATGACTTATATAATTAATATATTTAGACTTTTTATTTTTCATATTCATACTATGTTTGCCCTCCAATATAAATTTAGCCATTATTATAGTATTCAATATTAAATATTTGTGTTTATTAATAAATTAATTGTAATAAATAATCTTTTACTATCCACTATTTTATAATTTAAATCTAAAATCTCAGGTATTATACTTATTTTCTCTCCATCTACATAAGTATCAGGTAAATTTATACTAGATGAAAAGACCTTTTCTCTAGACATAAAATACATAACATCATCACCTTCAAAACCTAAATACTCAATTGTATAACTTAGATTACCTACATAAGATAAACTGTATCCAATTATATCCTTAGAATCATAGTTCATATCTCTATTAATGCTTCTAATATTCTCACTAATAATTGTAGGATTAAAGTAAACATTACTTACTTCCCTCATCCTTGGAGTAACCTCCGATATATCAATTTCATCCTCAACTACTACCTCTTCAAATGTAGTATTAGAAGCCTCTATTTCTAAGGTATCTGTTTCTAGCTTTTTATAGCTATACTCCCTATCACCCTCCCCCTTATAATATATATCTATAATTCCCTTAGCCCCTATTAGCTTATTACCCCTAAATCTTGTATATACAAAGCTCTTATCTAGTACTACTCCATCATTTCTTTCTATATTTATTTCTTCTTTATATTCAACCCCACCATCATCAGCAGCATATTTAGTATCTAATAACTCTTGTATTTCATTTCCATGTTCCAATCTATACTTTATCTTTACTGGCAAAGTTCCATCATTTATTATGGTAATTGTATACTTAACTTCTTTTCCTAGTAATAGTACTTCTTGATCAGAAACAAAAAAATACTTTAGACTTATATCATCTACCTTGTTTCTTAGTACAGGACCTATATACTCTTTAATTTCTTCCTTAACTTCATTACCATAGTTATAATACCCTTTTACTATATAGCTTGTTTCAATAAAATCCCCCTTCTTACATTCTTCAATTAACCCATAATACTTTAACTCTATTCCTTCATTTGCATCAATTCTATCTAGAATTATCCCATCTGACTCATTGTTGTATTTATACCTATTATTATCTATGAATACATCATTATTAATTACTTGTATTCCCTCTGGTATATTTATTTTAATAGAGACCCTCTCTAAGGCTCTGCTCCCTAAATTATCAATATATAAATTAAATACACCCCTATCTCCAACTATATAATTCTCTTTATCGCTTATTATTTCGCAATTTATTTTTTCAACTGTTATATCAATTTCTTCTACTTCATCTTCTTCATTACTACTTTCTTTAGAATTTTTTTCATCTATATTACCTAGGCTATTATCAAATTCTTCAATTCTATAGCTTAAAGGAATTTCCTTACTTTCTATTGTTTCTAAAATATACTTTTCTTCATAGTCATCAAAATAATCATACTTAGCTTTAGTTTTTATTCTATCCTCTCTAATATCTATATCTACTATCTTTCCAATAATCCTTATATTTATAGTACCTGCTACTTCAAGGTTTCCTATCTTTATATATTTATAATTTTTCCCTCTCTCTAATTCATCTCTGCCTAGCTTTATCTTCTCTAATAATATTCCCTTTGGAAATATCTCTTCTAATATTAGATTTATTGCCTTTATATTTCCATCATTTCTTATTATTATCTCCTCTTCAATAAGATCACCTATTCCATATTCCTTTTTATCTAAGACTTTTTCTATATGTAACTTTACTCCCTTTATCTTTGTAACAACAATATTGCTATATATCCTTCTAATACTTTCTTCATTATTGCTTGGGTTATAACTTATCACAATATTATTGTCTATCTGACCACTTAAAGGAATTTCATTTACTATTGTTGAATAATTTAACTTTAAAATACTCTTAGATGGAAATACTGATATTTTAAACTCATTCCCTTTATTAACACTGTATTTTTTACCATTTATATATAGGCTATCTTCCTTGTATCTACAATGACTAGGTATTTTTATTGGAACTTTCACATTAAAAATATCCTGTGATGTATTATTCTTAAACTCAACTTCATAAGCTATTTCTGAATATAAGGTTGCTTTCTCTCTATTACCCTTCATTCTCAAAGCTTTATTAAGAGTAGTCCCTTCCTTCATTATCCTCACTCCCCTTATTTTATAAATTTTCTTTTATATTAAAAAATATATGTATAGTTATACTTAATTTATTATTTGTTTCATAAGATACAATGAAATAAATAATTTTGAGGTGTAATAGTGCAAAATCAATTAATTAGAAACTTCCATAATATACTGCCTAAAATAAAGGATAATACTAAATTTAAAAGTTTTACTGTCTCTAGATTAGTTGCTATTCCATCTGATAAACCTGGAATAAATACCGTACTTAAATCCTCAGCAACCACAAAAATTTTAAGTACTAACATAGTAGAAATCCCTAATAAAGCTTATTTAAATAAAAACCCTTCACGAACATATAAATTATTCTTTAAAGGTTCTATTTCTAGTAATGTAAAGTATATCTCTAATAATGAAAATGGCTCAATTTATTATGATAACTTCGAACTTTTTTTTGTTGAATCATTAACCTCCTTAGATAGATCTTCTTATGGTAATAACAATATTGTTGTAAATATCCTTGATATTTCTGCAAGTAAATTCAATTCCCATTCTATTTTTATAAGTCTTATATTATTTGTACAAGTAATCTAACTCAGTAATTTATCCAAATCAATAAGGGAGGTAGACAAGGTTTGAATTTGAATGAAATAGCTTATTATAAAGAATCTATTATAGATGGATACATATCAATTGAAGAGAGCTTAGAGCCAATAAAAAAAACTTTATCTTTAACTTCTAACTTACAAATAGATAATTCTAAGCTTATGAATACTACTCCTTTAGTTTCTAACGAAGGATACTCTATAACTAAATTCATGCTTACTATCCAATACTCTTTTAAAGCTTATTTAAAATATATTTCTGATAGTAGCTCCAATAATATATTTTTATTAGCATTTTCTAATGACCTAAATATATGCCATTTTCCACTACCAGAACTTATTAATAATTGCCCTACAGATTATCTTATTGATAACGAACTCTTTAAAATAGCCTACGATATTTTAAATATAGAAATTGAGCCCATTGATAATAGAACTTTCTATTATAATATTGCAACTTTATTTAAGTTAATTCCATTAAACTGATTTATATGATAATTTAAAATATCTATACACAAATATAATAGTAAAAGCATATTATGATTGTGTATTATTTTTTATGAAGGAGCTCTAACTATGACAAAGGCTAGTCTAGTAGTACTTGCATATAACCAACTTTCTTATACTACATTATGCATTGATAGCATATATAAGTACTCAAAGGATGTAGATTTTGAACTTATTACCGTTAATAATGGCTCAACTGATGGTACTAAGGAATATTTTGATTCATTACCTAATAAGAAAAAAATAAATTATGAAACTAATGTTGGGATTGAAAAGGCCATAAATGATTCCATAGATATTTCAGAAGGAGAGTATTATGTTTTAATTAATAATGATATTATTCTTACTACCAACTGGCTTAGTAATATTGTTAAAGTCCTAGATTCAGATCCTAAAGTAGGTGCTGTAGTTCCAGCTAGTAATACTCCTACTAATGATCAAATTGTTTATGCAGAATATACAAACACCACTGAGCTTCAAGAATTCGCTAGAAATTATAATGTCTCTAATCCTCGTAAATGGGAAGAACGTGTAGATTTAACAATGTATCTTGTGGCATTTAGAACTAAAGAATTGATAGAATTAGGTAAATTAGACACAGCATATTCACCTGGTGGTCATGACGATGATGATTTAAGTTTCCGTTATAGACGTGCTGGCTATAAATTAATTTTAGCTTATGATACTTATGTACATCACTATGGTTCTGTAACTATGGTTGAACATTATGTAGATCGTCCTCATATGAATAAAAATCATTTATACTTTATAAATAAATTTGGTGTAGATGTCTATCAAGTTATCTTCTCAATGAACTATCTAGTTTTATTAAATCTAGACTGTTCTAAAAAGGGAGATCTTAGCTTCCTATCTGTTGGTAGAACCTGCGGTAATACAATGCTCCGAGCTAAAAATATTTTAAAACGAAATGAATGGATAGATAATATAGAAACAACATATTACTCCCTTGGAAGCTTATATTTAACTGATTTAAAAACTCTTTTCGATACTGTAATATTAGGCTCTTTGGATAAAGTAGATGAATCTATTTCTAATAATAAATATGATTTTATATTTATTGAAGAGGATTTTAGTACCCTTGGTGATCTTGTTATTAGTAATCTACTAAGTAATTTTAGAAATAACTTAAAAGAAAATGGTGATCTTTTCATAACCTTTACTAATACTGCAAGCTCAACTTTCAGGGAAAACCTAGAAAATATTATAGAGGATTATAATTATTCAATTTCTGACATTAAATCAAATGATAAAGATTGTATATATATTTTAAGACCTCCTACTATAATAGATATTAATTAACTATAGTATAATATTTTAAGATAATGGCCACTTTAAAGATTAAAAAAATCTTCAAAGTAGCCATTATATTTATTTGCATATAAAATAATAATCTATTTCCTCTTCCCCAGTAATTCTCCTACTTTCTTTATATCCATTGATATTAATTAAATTCCTTACATCCTCTCTACTGCATACTTCCCCATTTGAAGTACTTATATTTTTTATATTAAAAATTAGTGTTCCATCTTCACATAGGTTATCTCTTATCTTGCTTATAAATGTAGCTATTTCACTAATGCTATATATAAGTTTATCCATATAAATATACTCAAACTTCTCCCCTTCTAATATTTCATAAAGTTCAACTATATTTCCACTTCGAACCCTATTACATATAGTATTTAAATCAGTAGTATACATATTACTAAAAGAAAAATACTCTAATTCTATATTTTTATTACCTAACTCAGTTAATCTATTTTTAATTTGTAGTATAGTTGCACCACAACTTTCACCTATACCTAAAATTTTGATTTTTTCTTTATTAATATAATTTAAGTTATCTACAACATTAAAATTAATATAATTAGCTTCCCAAGAATCATACCCAAATTTATTCTTAAAGAATACTCTGTTTCTTCCTAAGATTGCAGCATAGGCTTCTCCAATAGTTACTGATCCATAATGATGAAGATAAGTATCCTTTGTTAATACTAACTTATACCCTGCCCTTCTATATCTGCAAGTTAAGTCATCATCATCAAAGCCACCTGGAGAATATATCTCATCTAATCCTCCTATTTCCTTTAACTCTTTAGTCCTAAAAATTGCTGCATATAACATGAGCCTTAATCTTTCTTCCCACTTACTACTATCTGATTTATTATAGCTCTTTGCTACTTCTTGAAGCATATTAGTATCATAATATTCTAATGCTACAGTCTGATAGTTTGATGATGAATTACATACTGGCACCGCTACACCTATATTAGGGTCTGACTCCATTACCTTTATTAAATTCTCTAGCCAATTCTCCGTGAATATTAAATCATTATTTAGGAATACAGTATACTCAGCTTCTGCCTGTTTAATTGCCTCATTGAAGGCTCTATCCCCTCCAACATTAGTTTCATAATTGATTTTTTTCTCGTTAGGTAAAGAATCAAAAAATTCTTTTGTTCCATCACTTGAGCCATTATTTACTGTTATAAATTCAAAATCAATATTAGATGTATATTTATATAGACTATCTACAGCTAGTTTTGTATACTCCAGCTTATTATAAGCTAACATAATTATGCTTACTTTTTTCAAATCAAACCACTCCCCGTCTTAATTTACAGTAGTCACTTATTTGATTTACATTAAACATATACATATCTTCTTTAAAATCTCTATACCATTTTGCAGTGTACTCAATAGTTTCATCTATGGACATTATAGAAGACCATCCTAGCCTAATTCTTGCCTTAGTACAGTCTAAAGTTAATAAATTAGCTTCATGTACTCCCTTTTTTTCAGATTTATCTTCCCATGAGCCTTCCCCAAAATTTCTTATTATTAGATTTACTATTTCTGATACTCTTACTTGAAGCTCATCACTTGGTCCAAAATTCCAACCTTCTGAATATAGCTTTCCATCTTCATATAGCCTTCTTCCTAATAACATATAACCATATAAAGGTTCTAATACATGTTGCCAAGGCCTAATTGCTTCTGGGCTTCTAACAGAGATTTTCTCATTATTTCTAATAGATCTAATGCAATCTGGAATTATTCTATCCTTAGCAAAGTCTCCTCCCCCTACGACATTTCCTGCCCTAACTGATGCAATAGCCTTGTTATGCATATCATATTCTTCTAAATTAAAAAAGGAATTTCTGTATGAAGATATTAAAAGCTCACAACATCCCTTACTTGAACTATATGGGTCATATCCCCCCATTGGATCATATTCCCTATATCCCCATATTCTTTCCTTATTCTCATAACATTTATCTGTTGTTATCATTACCCCTACTTTAACACTATTACTATTTTTTATAGCCTCTAATACATTTAAAGTTCCCATTACATTAATTTCATAGGTTTCTCTAGGATTATTATAGGATTCTCTTACCAAAGGTTGTGCTGCAAGATGAAATACCATCTCTGGCTTGTACTGATTGAAAACATCATCTAGCTTTTTAAAATCTCTAATATCTCCTCTAATATCTACTATTTTTGAACTAAGTCTTGAAACATTAAAATTATCCTCATTATTTTCTGGATCTAAAGAATATCCTATAACCTTTGCCCCTAATTCCTGTAACCATAATGATAACCAAGAGCCTTTAAATCCTGTATGCCCTGTTACTAATACTACTTTATCCTTATAAAAACCATCAAAAATATCTAGCTCCATATTTTCCATGGTATATTCCCTTCCTTGCACATATTCTCTACTACTAATACATCCTTTAATGTATCTACTGCCTTCCAGAAACCATTATGCTCATATACTGCAAGCTCTCCATTCTTTGCAATATTCATTAAAGGTCCTCCTTCAAAAGAACAATCTTCCTTTATATAGTCAAATACCTTCCTATTTAAAACCATATAGCCACCATTAACCATATCCTTTAGCACAGGCTTTTCCTTAAAAGACTTTACTATTCCATCCTCTACATCCATAATTCCAAAATTAGATACTGGATGAACCCCTGTTAATGTAGCTAGTCTATTTTTGCTTTTATGGTAATCTACTAGCTTATATAAATTTACATCACTAAGACCATCTCCATAGGTAAATAAGAACTCTTCTTCATCAATATATTTCTCAACTGATTTTAATCTTCCACCAGTTTCAGTTTGAATGCCTGTATCTACAATTGTAATATTCCAATTTTCTTCCTCTTCATTTGTATGGTATTCTATTTTTTGATTCTTATCTATATGAACGGTTAAGTCATTATTTCTCCAATACATTTCCATAAAATATTGCTTTATCATTTCTCCCTTATATCCGATACATAGTATAAAATCATTAAATCCATAGGAAGAATAGAATTTCATAATATGCCATATCATCGGCTTTCCATCTATAGTTACCAATGGCTTAGGCCTATATTCTGTTTCCCCAGCCATTCTTGTCCCTCTTCCACCACATAGTATTACTACCTTCATATTTATTCCCCTTCCTTAGTTTTAATTATATCTCCACTATCATATTTCTTATTATTGTACTTAAGAATCTTTGCTGGATTTCCAACAACTACTGCATAGTCAGGAACATCCTTAGTCACTACTGCCCCAGCCCCAATTGTGCACCATTTCCCTATTTTTCTTCTTGGTAGTATTGTTGCATTAGTCCCAATTAAAGTACCATCACCTATGGTTACTATTCCTGCAATTGATACCCCAGGAGCTATAAAAACTGAGTTCCCTATAGTTCCTTCATGTCCTATAAGAGACCCCATATTAATAGCTGTATTATTTCCAATTCTGCAGTCTGCTTGTATTACTACATTTTCTTGAATATAGTTTCCTAATCCTATTGTAGTCATGGTTAAATCTACACTAGGATGAATTAAGTTATCAAACTCTAATCCCATATCAGCTATAACCTTAGATGTTTCATATCTTAATTCAGTAGTTCCTGTAATTAGATTTAGAAATTTAATGTCTTTTCCTATATACTCATCTAGTATCTCATTTCCTCCTAGTACTGGAATTCCATAAAAATCTTTTCCTTTCTTATTAGGGTCATTATCTAAAAGCCCAACAACTTCAAAGTTTGCTATAGTTCTTTTTACAGCTGCTATAACTCTAATTGTTTCTGGATTTTTTGCCCCAATAAGAATTAATTTCATCTCTTACTTCCTCCCATTTAAGTTATCAAATTCTAACATTGCATTTATCACATAATTCACTTCTACATCAGTTAACCCTGAATGAAGAGGAATAGTTACAAACTCATTCCATATCCTATACGCAGTAGGAGTATCATTTTCATACTTTTTAAAATATGGATGTAAAGTTAATGGCATATAATGTACTCCTGTAGCAATATCTCTTGCTTGCATAAATTTAATAAACTTATCTCTATTATTAACCCTAAGCATAAACATCCAGTAACTACCTACTTCCTTTTTATAGGGAATTGCTGGTCTAAATGTTGTACACCATTTAATACCATCTAAGTATTTTTCAATTATATACATTCTTCTTTTATTCATTTGTGGTAGTTTTTCTAATTGTTTTAATCCTATAGATGCCATCAAATCATTCATATTATATTTATATCCTAGGTCTAAAATTTCATAATACCACTGACTAGTTTCTGAACTTATATTGTTCTCCTTTTCTCTTTGCCAGGTATCCTTATTCATTCCTACCCATCTACTATGCCTCAAAGGAGCAATTAGTTCTTCATCATCTGAACATATCATTCCTCCATCCCCTGTAGTCATACATTTCTTTTCTTCAAAGCTATAACAACCTATATCTCCAAAGGTACCAAGGATTTTACCTTTAAATTTTCCTCCAGCTGTGTGAGCGCAATCTTCTATTACTTTTAGGTTCTTGCTTCTAGCCCACTTAACTACCTCATCTATTTTTCCTGGACAACCTCCATAAAGAACAGGAATTACTGCTACACAATCCTCATCATATTTTTTTTCTAAGTCCTCTAAACTAATACATAATGTATCTTCATCCACATCTACAAAAACAGGCTCTAAATCATTATATAAAGGTGCCATAGCCGTTGCTGCAAAAGTAAGTACAGGAACTAATACCTTCTTTCCTTTAGGAAACTTAAAAGCTGATAATGCTAAATGTAAGGCTGCTGTACATGAATTAAGTCCTACTGCCTCATTACAACCTACAAAGTCTTTCCATTTATCTTCAAATTCTTTTGTTTTAGGACCCATTCCAAGCCAAGCTCTATCAAAAGCTCCTTTTACTGCCTCTAACTCTTCTGCCCCAACATTTGGCTTAAATAATCTTACTTTCATCCCACTTATTCTCCTTAATATTTATTCTTGAAATAATGGCCATTTTCTATCTTTTTCAGATATTATTAATTCATTTATTAATGGCCACTCAATATTAAACTTCTTATCATTCCATCTTACTCCAGATTCACTTTCTTTATTGTAAAACTCAGTCACTTGATAGTATGCAATTGTATTATCTTCTAATGTTAAATATCCATGAGCAAATCCTTTTGGTACATATAGGGCTTTTCCATTTTTTTCACTAAGCTCTACTCCAATCCATTGAGCAAAAGTTGGAGAATCTTCTCTTAAATCTATAATCACATCGTAAAAACTACCTTTTATACACCTTATATACTTTGTTTCTGAAAAAGGTTCCTTTTGAAAGTGCATTCCTCTTAATGTACCGGCTTTTGCATTATAAGACATATTACATTGAAGTATGTCTGCATCTAATCCATAGGATTCCATTTCTCTTTTACACCATGCCCTTGAAAAAGAGCCTCTGCTATCTCCTATTTTTTCCATAGATACAATATAAGAACCTTTAAGTCTTGTTTCTATAAAAAACATTAATTCCTCCTAATTTAAAACTTTATTACTACTATATTCATATCTATTCTATTGGTTCATTTATTACAACAATAAAGAAAGACATTAGCACAAGGCTAATGTCTTTCTTTAAAATTCACTATTTATCTTATTTTTAAACATCTAAATATTTTTTAAGAGATACTATACTTCCTAAACCACCAATACCTCCACCAATTAAAGATATAATTGGTACTAATATTACTAATATACTTCCTAGTGGTGTTAAATAAAAACCTGATATAAATGAACCTACGAAACTATGTATATTACTTGATAAAAAAGTATATAGCCCTGAAATAATCATAATACTTATAATAGATCCAGATAAGCCTATAATTGCTCCTTCAATAATAAAGGGTAACCTAACATAATTATCAGTTGCCCCAATAAACTTAATTATTCTAATTTCTCTTCTTCTTACAAATACAGAAACCTTTATAGCATTTGATATAAGTAATATAGCTCCAAGAAGTAATACTCCTATTAAACCATACCCTAAAATCTTAACATATTTATTTATACTATTTAAAAATTCAGTAACTAAGCTTCCATCTGATACCTTATAAAATTCCTTATATTCTTCTAACTTCTCCTTAACCTTGTTACTATCAGCTCCATTTGTAGGCTTAATCTCAAAAGTTGCAGGAATAGGATTTCTTCCCTCCTCAGCAACCTCATCAATTATTCTTTTCATTTCATCATCATTATCATCTTCAAAGCTCTTTTTATATAAATCCAAGCCTTCATCTGTGGTAATGTACTTTAATTCCTCCACATCATCCATATCCTGTATCTCATTTTTTAGTTCTAATACTCTATCTTCTTCAATATCATCATTCAAAAAAGTAACTATTTTTATTTCACCTTGTAAATTAGTTATATTATCATTCATAACTCTTATTATTGAATAGAATATTCCTAATGAACTTAAGGATATAATTACTGTTGTTAATGCTATAAATGATACAAGCCTATTTAAAATAATATTCTTAGCCCCATCTACAACCAAATTTTTTACTGTATGTCTTTTCATCTTAATAGCCCCCTCCTTACTTCATCTATTGTAGATAACCCATAGGATTAACAGTTCGTCCATCTTCTTTCACTTCAAAGTGACAGTGATTACCTGTAGAGTTACCCGTTGTCCCCACTAAAGAAATAACTTGTCCCTTAGTAACTACATCTCCTACCTTCACTAACCGTTGAGTATTATGAGCATATAATGTAACAATGCCACTACCATGATCTATCACAATCATATTTCCATAGGATTCATTGTATCTTGATATTATTACCTTACCTGAATTCGCTGCTATAACCTCTGTTCCTGCTGGTGCTGGTATATCTATCCCTGTATGTAGCTTAACCAGACCTGAAATAGGATGTACCCTATATCCAAAAGGAGAGGATATATCATTATATCCTGGTACTGGCCAAGTCATTTCTCCTTCATATGTACCATCCCCAGTTAAATCTACTATTTCCTTATCTATTTTATCTCCTGTTAATTCAAGGCCTTCTATTTCACTTGCAGTTAACATCATATCTGCACCAATATTTTTTTGTAACTCTATAAGTTCTGCAACCTTTTTACTATTCTCATCCATCAATACTTGTAAGCTATCCCTTTCAGGCTGAATCTGTAATTTCTTTTCATCTAGTTCACTTATTTGAGCACTTAATTTTTCTTTCTTTGTATTTAAATCTTTTTCTAAAGCTTTTATTTCATTAATTATTGCATTATTATCTTTTACAAGTTTAGATACCACTTCAAGCCTTCTTATAAAACTTGTAAAATCTTTAGATTCTAAAACTAAAGCTATATATCCACCTGATTTTTGTTCATACTCAATTCTCATAACACTTCTAATTAGTTCATAACTTTCTTCTATTTCCTTTTGTATTTCATCTATTTCTTCATCAATCCTTTTATTATCCTTTTCTATTACATCAATAGAATTTTGTAATTCATTTAATTTATTTTGTACTTCATCTATTTTGTTTTGAATCTCAACAGTTTCCTTTTCTACCTCTTTTCTTTTTCTCTGTGCTTCATCTAAATTTTTTCCTGCCTCATTTAACTTATCTATCTTTTCCTTAGCATCCTTATCTACTGAATATGTATATATTGGATTCTCAAAATAAAATACTAATGAATTTATAACTACTAACCCTGTTAATAAATATATTGCCTTCTTTTTCATACTTAATTACTCCCAAATCTTGTTCCATTTTATTCCTACATCCTTTATTATACAAATATAAAAGCCATACAGCAAATTTTACTGTATGGCTTAGTATATAAACTATAACTTTCTTTATTAGGACAGGCTTATAATATTTAAAATATAAAGAGCAAAGAAAATAACTACAACAAATAATCTACTCCTAAATTGCCATCTATTATCTAAAATCATATGATAATTTTTTACTACTTCCTCTAAATCTTTTTCCTCTTCTATAATAGGATATATCCTTTGATATAACTCTTCATCATCGTATTCTTCACTGCAATCATATTCATTTATATACGTAGCAATTTCATCATATCTAACAATAGGCACTGCCGAATCCTCTTCACCATCAATATCCACCCTATCATTAATCATTACAATCACATCTAATATTTGATCTTCCTTTAAAACTTTATTTAATATTTCTCTATTTTCTCTAATTTGTGTAATAGGCGAAGAAACTAATTCCTTACTTTTTCTAGTTTTTTTATACCACTTATTGTCTTTATTTATCTCTATATTTCCAGTTAAAGAACATTCAACAATATTAAATACACCCTTTTTACTTACAACTATATCATCAAATGCTACAATTTTATCATTTACCTTTAAAGTAATCCTCTGTAAAGGTGTCATTTTCTTCTTTAATGACTTCATACTTTTTTCCATCTTACTACAATGTTCTATTTCATTAACAACAACTCCACTACGTGACTTATTATATTTTAAAATTGGGATACATAAATATATACCTAGTGTCACAAAAAATATATTACTAGATGCAGAATTAAATCCAATCTTCAATAAAGTAATCGATAGCTGATATATTATAAAAACTAAAATAAATGCAGTAATAAAATATGAAAATCTTTTTATTTCCTTAAACATAATTACCTCCAATTAACCTTTTTCTATAGTCTGTCCTTTTTCATAACTTTTAATCAATTATAAACACTATGTCTCATATCCTCATATAATAGGATATAAAGTAAAAAAACTATCTATATAAAATTATTCTTATATAGTTATATTTTTAGAAAGGATTGAGACTAAATGATATTTGACTGTAATGATTCTACAGATTCAAAATTCCCTGACTGCTGTGGATGTAATCAAATATGTCCACCTGGACCTATAGGCCCAAGAGGTATTACTGGACCTACCGGCCCTACTGGGGTAACTGGACTTAACGGTACTACTGGACCTACAGGTCCAACTGGTAATCCTGGCAGTACAGGCCCTACTGGAGTAACTGGTCCCACTGGGATAACTGGACTTAATGGTAATACTGGCTCTACTGGTCCTACTGGGGCAACTGGCCTTAATGGTGATACTGGTACTACAGGTGCTACTGGCCTTACTGGTAATTCTGGCCCTACTGGAGCAACTGGAGTAACAGGTGCTACTGGAGCTACAGGTGTAACCGGCCCTACTGGAGCAACTGGTCCTACTGGGGCAACTGGCGTTACTGGCCCCTCTGGTGGAACTGGATCTGCAATACCTAGAACCTTTGGTACTTTATTACTAACTAACCCACTAACATTTGCCCTTACTCCTAATGCCATAGTTTCTTTTGACCAACAAATTACCCTAAACACAACAGCACAACCTGTTGGTGGACCATATGTATCAATTGAAATTAATTTTCCTGGGCTATATTTTGTAACCTGGAGTGCAACCATCGATAAAAATACTGAAAATATTAATAAAGCTGTTTCTTTGGGTATAAGTGTAAATGGAGCTACCATTGGTGTTGCAATAGACACCTATATAATGAATGGAGTAGAGGGTACCGCTACTGCTAGCGCTACTTTACAACTAAATCTTGGAGATACCCTTACTTTAAGAAATTTTGACAATAATAATACAATTGACTTAGGTAGCCCTCTTATTACAGCTGGGGGCGTTATCGTTAATCTAAACGTAGTAAAAATTACGGATTAGTATAATAATCAAAAAAGAAAATAGTAGGTCTTAATCTATATTAGTACCTACTATCTTCTTTATTATCAATTAAAAAATATATTATTTTATCCTATCTTACCTTAAATTCTGCCAGACTACTATTCATTCCATTTGTTAATTCAGTTAAACTATTAGCTGAATTTGCCACCTCTTCACTTGCTGCATTCAATTCCTCTGAAGAAGCAGATACCTCTTGTGCTGTAGCAGAAATTTGTTCTGAAACTGCAGATATATTTTCAACTTTTGATAGTATTCCTTGCTTACTTCTATCTATTTCTGTAAAGGATTCTGATATAGATGCTATCTTTGGTATTATATTATTAACTGATTCAGATATCTCCTTAAAGGCTACAATTGTTCCATCAACAACTTCATCTTGCTTCTTTAATGCTGTATTCATTTCATCAGTCTCACTAACTATATTCTCAGTACTCATTAGAATTTGCCCTACTGTATAATAAATTTTTTCAGTAGATTCCTTACTCATCTCAGCAAGCTTTCTTATTTCCTCAGCTACAACAGCAAAGCCTCTTCCTGATTCCCCTGCTCTTGCTGCTTCTATAGCTGCATTTAATGCAAGTAAATTAGTTTGTTCTGATATATCATTAATTAAATCAGTCATTTCATTAACTTTTCTAATGTCACCTGTCATTTTGTTAATTAAATCATTGAATCTGGCGAAGTTATTGTTAAAGCTTTGAATATTTCTAACTAATTCACCTAATTCTTCATTACTGCTACTTGCTTTATTATCAATAATACCAGACATAGTATTTATCTCTTTGATTGAATTATTTGTAGAATTTATCTTTTCTCCAAACTTATCTAATTCTCTTGCTATCTCTGCAAGATCTGCTGCTTGGTTTGTTGTTCCTGATGCAACCTCTTCTATAGCTCTTACTATGTTTTCTGTTAAAGCAGTTTGTTCTTCTGATATTGCCGCTAAGCTTGATGCATTTTTATCTACATCCACTGATCCATTCTTAATGTTCTCTATCATATACACCATAGAATCCTGGGTAAGTGATAATGATCTACACATATTCCCTACCTCTGTTTTATCCATTAAAGATTCTTCACTAACTCTCTTACTAAAATCACCTTCTGCTAGTACCTTCAAGGTTCCTTCTACATCTTTAATTTGATTTGAAATACTTCTTGCTAATATCATTATAACTATTGATATTAATATTATTGTTCCTAAGGATAATATTAATGTTATTGTTCTTACTGATGTATTATCATGAAGTAAATCACTTGCATCAATTGATATAAGTACAGAAAGATTAGTTCCTTCAATTGGTTCCATTGAAATATACTTATCTAACCCATTATTCTTATATTCTTCAAAGTTGCTGTTACTTTCCTTCATAATTTTATAAGCTGATTCTAAATCGGCTTCTTTTCCCTCTAGAACTTCAATTCCTCCAAGTTCTTTTCCTTCATCATTCAACACATATACTTTTCCTGTTTCTAAAACCTTAATGTTCTTCGTTATGTTAGTTATATCTGAAATTGGTCTTATAGCAACTAGAATACTAACAACTTCTCCTTTACTTCTAATTGGAGTTGCATACTTAATTGCCTCTTCACCATTATGTATAAATAAATTTGATATGTATGTCTTACCTTCCTTACAGCTCTTAAATAATTCAGTGTTCTCTAAATTTTCATTCCCCCCATTAATGTAGCTAATACTACCATCAAGGTTAAGTATCCCCATATCAATATGTCCATTGCTTTCTATATTTTTCTTTAACATATCTATTCTAGCCTCTTCTGGCCTACTTAAATCTGAAAGAACCGGACTATTTGTCATTCCCACTATACTATTTAAATTACTTTTCATAGTATCACTAATTCTACTAGTGATTAATTCATTATTCTGTTTTAAAAGTTTAGAGCTTGTCTTAATGACACCCTTCCAAGAAAACATAATACCTGTTATTGAAATAGCTAAACAACCGATAATTACAACTGGTAGCAATACTTTCAATAGTTTTCCTTTTAAACTTTTACTGTTATCTCTAACTTCCACCTTCATCCTATAACCTCCTGAAAAGTATAATTGTTACTTATATAATACACCAATTATTTATATTATTCCAATATTTTCTTATTTTCGACTACTAATGTATATTTTTCCTTCTATAAAAAAATCTGCTATTTTATCACAGCAGATCTCTTACTTATCTATTTAATTTAATATTAATATAATTAAACCTATAAAAATAATAAAATAACCCTATATAAGGAATATATTATTACTATTCCAAGTGCAGTCCACATAAGAGCTAATACATACCCTTTATCCTTACTATTACTCATGTTCCTCACCTTTTATCTTTTCATATCTATCTATTAGCTTCTTAAGGAACTCAACTGTTCTTATAGGTGCTTTTCCAACTGAGGTTTCTCCTGCTAGAAGAAATCCGGTGACTCCATCCTTTATTTTATAATAAATACTCTCAACCTCAGCTAATTCTGCTCTTCTACCATTTTTCATACTATTTAATAAGTGAGTTCCTATTATAATATCTTTATTTTTTCCTCTAAGTCTTCTTAATGCCTCTTCTTCATATATTGGAGTACATATTAATGAGCTTTCTGGTATTAAGTCTCCTCTACCAATTAAGACTCCATCAACTTCTTCTATAATCTCATCCAAATTCTTTATTCCCTTTGGTGTTTCTACCTTTGCCCATATTTTAGGATTATAACCTAACTTATTTTTGCTCATCACGAAACTTTTAACCTTTTTTATGTCTAATGCACTTTCAACAAAGGATTGACAAATAATATCTACAGAATGGTTTATACCCCATGCTAAGTCCTCCCTATCTTTTACAGATAAAGATATATCATCCCTTGGGAATCCTTTTATATTACATCCCTTTCCTGCCCTTACTATTCCTCCTCTTTTAACCTTTGCCATTAACCCCATCTTATTTATAGAGATAATATCAAATATCATTGTATTATCTTTCATAGATATTTCTATTAGCTTATCGGAATTTAATTCCTTACTATTTATATTTAATGGAATTATTTTTTTAATTACATTACTTGATTTATACCTATTATCCTTATACACATCTTCTCCGCAAAACATAACTTGTTCTCCGTTATATATTTTTATAATATAGTTTAATTTATCTGAAACCCTTATTTTTCTTCCAGAAAGATCCTGTAATATATGTATATCTTTTTTTATTCCCCTTGCCTCCATTATTATTCTCTCAAACTCTTCAGTATTTCCATGTGAGAAATTAAGTCTTAACCCATTTGCCCCACCGTCTATTATGTCCTTTAAAACTGCTTTTTCCTTTGTGCTTGGACCTACAGTGGCGATTATTAACATATGACCCTCCTTAATTATTTCTACTAATTAATTCTTACTCCTAACCTTCTATAAATATCACTTAAATATTTTAATAATCACAAATTCACCATAATAACATATTATGTATTGGGGTGGTTTTATGTTGAAATTCTTAAAATCTACAATTAAACTTTTCAAATCTCAATGCCCTGCTACTAAGGTAATATTATTAATAGGAATCATATGTTTGATAAATACAATATTATCCATATTCTTTTCATCAACATTTGCATCTCCAGCTGATGTAGCTATCCGCTCTGTTATGTCCTCTATATTCGGTTATATATTAGGAGATCATTGTCTTCCTAATAACTTTGGTAATAATGGTATTCAAGTATCAATAGCAAGTATAGTGGCTTTATTCTGTATGGCTGCTATCATATTACTTTATTGGACAGACATTAGCCAATCCTCAGCTGCTGCAGTTGAAATAAGAAATCTTCTCTTTAGCTCTGTAGGTTTTTTAATTAGTAAAGCTAAGGGAGAAGAAAATAATAGTTGTTAATTTAAAAGGGTGTTCGTAAACTATAGTTTAATACACCCTTTCTTTAATTATTATGTTCTAATTTATTAAGTTACGGAATAAATTAATAAGGTAATTAATTGCATTAGGAGGTAGTTGTGAAAAAAATCAAAATTACTCTAGTTCTTATTCTATTAATAATATTACAAGGGTGTGCCTTTGAAGATCCTAAATACATACACTTCAAAGATAAAAGTAGTAATGATTTTTATACAAAGGAAATATACTCAAAATTACTAAAGTCTGAGAACTATTCATTAGATGTTTTTAATACTAATATCTATAAAAATATCCCTGTTGCTGATGAAGAAGAAAATGTTATAGAGAATTTTATTCGTGAATTATCTCCTGAAAATTACCTTGAGGATACTGAAATTTCAAATAAGGAGCCTTATCAGATTAAAATAAAATTTGAAGATAATAGTAGTTATGTAATTAAGGTTTATAATGAAAATACTATTAGTGTATCTCCATGGGATGGGATATTTAAAGAGGATATAATAAATATTGAAAACCTTCCTAAAAAATATAACCTCTATGACTTTTGTAAACATATTGAAAATAAGGCCCGTGAATATAAATAATATGTTAGTAATAAAAAGTACCTATAGCCTAAACATCTTAAGTCTAGTCTATAGGTACTTTTTTATATCTATTTACTTGTTAGTCTTTCTGTAACATCCTTAACTTTCTCTAATTTTAAAAGTATATCATCAATATCTTCTGTATACTTCTCAATATCCTCTCCTGCTCTTTGTGATGTAGCTACATTCTCTACTGCTATATCTCCAAGAGAATATAAAGTTCTAAACATATCATTTATAGATTCTGATTCCTTATTTAATGCATCTATACTTTCATTTGTAGCTTCTGATACTACTTGAATTAAGTTAGTTGCTTCATAGCTTGTTTCTCTTACAGCCTCTAATCCTGATGTTTCTTTTTCTAATATTTCATATTGTTCCTCTATACTTTTAACTAACATATTTATATCACTTATAAATTCATTTAAGTTAACATTTATGTTCCCTACGGCTCCTGTTGATTCTGTAGCTAACTTCTTAACCTCTTCCGCAACTACTGCAAAGCCTCTTCCCTGTTCTCCTGCTCTAGCCGCTTCAATTGATGCATTTAAAGCAAGTAAATTTGTTTGTTCTGCCAATCCTGAAACTAATGAAACTATATCTGTTATATCCTTAGCTCTTTCTTGAAGCTTAATTCCACTATCCTTAACTACTGTAAATGTATTTAAAGATTCTTTTATATTTTTACTTGTTTTATCTACACTAATATGGCTTTCATTTATCTTAGATACAGCCTTTTCTAATTCACCTTTATTAGCATTTTCAGATTGAATTAACTTCTTAAGGGCCTTTATATTTTCTTGCATTTGTAATACAAGGCCTTCAGTACTCTCCTCTTGCTTCATTGCAAGCTCAGAAACGCTTGATGAGAACTCCTTAATACTAACTGTATTAGCTTTCATATCCTGAGTGATACTGTATATTGAGTTCATGAATACTGACATCTCATCTTTTACACCACCGAAGGAATAAACATTCTTTAAAAGCTCTTCTTTTGTATCCTTTAAAGATTCAACCATATCTTCAAAGCAATCATTAGTATCTAATTCCTTCTCAATAATATTTTTACGAGTAAGCTTTTCAATCTCTTGATTTATAGTTTTTATAGGAGCCGTTAACATAGTTACTATAATATAAGTAGATATAGCAGATGTTAACCCAGCTATAGCTCCTGTAGCTAAACCACCAAATATTGCTCCAACTATAAATGTTATAATTCCTGTCACTAAGCCAGACTTCATTCCAAAGTTATATTTTCCTAGGAATGATAATGCCTTATTAAGTCTAAATCTTTCTTTTTCCATTATAACTTTTTCAAATTTTATCTTTAATTTTAATTTTCCTTTTGATCTTTCTAACTCTTTTATTTCAATTTTTTCTTTAAAGAACTTAGCACTACCATTTAATAAACCAAGAAAATAAGAATATAACTCTCTATTAGATATGTATGTAAATTCTATTTCAGTATTACTTATTATATCTAACATTAGTCTTGGAGGATTTGCACCCTTAAATATTTTCATTACAACATCATGTACATCATTTAATGATTTAAGAAAGCTATATAGGTTGTCCTTCTTAAAAAATGTAGGATAAAATGAGTAGAATGCATCTAGATTCTTTACCCCAATTTCATGCCATACCTTGTCCACATCAACATTTAATTCCTTAGCCACATTAGCTATAAATCCAAATACCTCTCTATCCTCAACACTATCGATTGGGTTAAAAGTTATATTTTCTTCCCAACCAGCAGATCTTAATGATTTATTAGTTAAATTTTCTCCATAGAGTTCTCTACAAGTCTTTATCCATGTAGAAACAACAGTTCCTTTCATATGTATCCTCCTCATTATCTATAATATAAATTATAAATAAAAATTATATCGCTTTATATATAATTTTATCATATTTTAGTATATATTATCTAACATAATATATAAAAAAAAGAGATTTAATTAATAAAATCTCTTTTAAAATTAATATTACATTTAAGAATTCTCTTCTAAAAGTCTAAATACTCTTTTTCTAAGTAGTGGATGTATCTTATTCGGTGCTATTTCATTAAGTGGCTTTAGTACAAAATCTCTTTCTTCCATTCTTGGATGGGGTAAAATTATTTCTTCATCCTCTGATATTAAATCATCATAGAATATTACATCAAGATCAATTATTCTTGGACCCCATCTTAAGACTCTCTCTCTTTTCATTTCATGCTCAATACTTAATAGCTTTCTTATTAATTCCTTTGGTGAAAGATAGGTTCTTATCTTTAATGCTCCATTAACAAACTCTTCTTGATCTGTATATCCCCAAGGTTCAGTCACTATAAAACTAGATACCTTTTCTATATTAATTTCCCTGCATTCACCCATTCTTTTAATAGCTTCATTAAGATTTGCCTCTTTATCGCCTATGTTGCTACCTATAGCAATATAAGCCTCATGCCAACCTCTTTCTATTTCTACTGCTGCATAATCTAGATGTCTTCCAATAGGTGCCCAAGGTTTCTTTAATGTTACTTTAACTAGTTCTATCATTGGGTAGTTAACTAAAGTAAATTCTGCAACCTTTTCTGCTGCTGATTCTATTAAATCATGAGACTCTTCCGTAAATGCCTTCTCTATTCCATGACAAAGTTCTCCATAATGTACAGACTTAGTTAAATCTCCGCTCTTTCCAGCCTCCTCAAGATTTAATGTTAATTCTATATCTAATATAAACTTTTGTCCTAAAGTCTTTTCTTCTTTAAATACACCATGATTTGCAAATATCTCTACATTTTTTAAATATATTTTATCCATAATAGCCACCTTATTTTGCTTTCATTATTTTATCTGTCATTACACATGCTCTCTTATTCTCAAGAACGTCATGAACTCTAATAAATTCGCAACCTTTCATTATTCCCATAACTGTAGTCGCTACAGTACCCTCAACTCTTTGATCTACAGGTAAATTAAGAGTTAATCCTATCATTGATTTTCTTGAAGTCCCTAATAACACTGGGAATCCTAGATTTTTAATAACTTCAAGATTCTTCATTACTATTAGATTTTCTTCATAAGTCTTAGCAAAACCTATACCTGGATCAAGTATAATATTTTCTCTTTTTACCCCTGCTTCTAAGGCTATATCTATGCTTTCTACTAAATCCATTAATACATCTTTCATAATATCTTTATAAGGCATATCTACTCTATTATGCATTAATATACATGGAACCCCGTATTTAGCTGCAGCTTTTGCTATATCCTTGTCCTTCTTAAATCCCCATACATCATTAATAATATCAGCCCCTGCTTTTATTGCTTCTTCTGCTGTTCTAGCTTTATATGTATCTATTGATACTGAAATATCAAAGTGTTTTTTTATAGCCTTTATAATAGGTACAACTCTTTTTATTTCCTCTTCCACCCCTACAGCTTCAAAGTTTGGCCTTGTTGACTCACCACCAACATCTATAATATCTGCACCATCTCTTATTAACTCTTCTGTTCTTTTAAGGGCAAGTTCTACTTCATTAAACTTTCCACCATCTGAAAATGAGTCAGGAGTTACATTAAGTATTCCCATAACATAAGTTCTTTCACCCATTACAAATTCTTTATTTCCAATTTTCATTATTACCCCAACCTTCCTTTTTAAGAAGTAATCTCAAAATTTTTCTTTGACTTACTCCAATAACAGTCTTTCTCAGCTTTACAATTAAAACAATTTCTAGATAATTTGTCACTTTTATAAATTATTTTAGAAAGTTCATCTTCTGAAGATCCTCTATGATTTTCTATTGCCTGTAACATATTATTT
The DNA here is from genome assembly GCF_051590805.1 of Clostridium zhoujianii. Taxonomy (NCBI): domain Bacteria; kingdom Bacillati; phylum Bacillota; class Clostridia; order Eubacteriales; family Clostridiaceae; genus Clostridium; species Clostridium zhoujianii. The sequence continues at coordinate 186,658 of NZ_JBPUTF010000001.1, read as the reverse complement.
ATTTCATCCTTTGAATAACTAGTTTCACCTAATATCTCTCTAGCCAATATTACACTAGCTTCATGATGTGGTATATTCTTCTGATATTCTAATACCCTTCCTATATCATGAAGTAAAGCAATTCCGTAGATAACTTCCTTAGAATAAGAAAGTCCTCTCTCTAAAACCTCAATATAAGCAATTCTTGCAACATCAAGAAAATGTTCTATTGTGTGATTACAAAACTCTCTATCTTTTTCTAGTTCTAATAAAAGCTCTAAATTTTCTTTATACTTTTTATTAATTAGTATTTCATTAACCTTATTCAAGGATATCACTCCTTTACTGATTTATTAATGAAAGAACTTCTTTTCTTAGTTCATAGTTCTCTTCAAAAACACCTCTATATGTTGTAGTTAAAGTTCTAGCACCTGGCTTCTTAACACCTCTCATAGTCATACACATATGTTCAGCCTCAATTACTACCATTACCCCTTGAGCACCTAAGTATTCCATCATAGCATCTGCTACCTCTGAAGTTAATTGTTCTTGTAGTTGTGGCTTCTTTGCATAGGTTTCTACAGTTCTTGCAAGCTTTGATAATCCTGCTACCCTTCCATTTGGTATATAGGCTATATGTGCCTTACCATAGAAAGGTACTAGGTGATGCTCACACATTGAAAAGAAAGTAATATCTCTTTCTAAAACTAAATCATTTCTATTTATCTCAAAAGTCTTTGCAAGATGATCCTCTGCCGTCTTACCTATCCCTGCAAATATCTCTTCATACATTCTAGCAATTCTATCAGGTGTCTCTACTAATCCTTCTCTATTTGGATCTTCTCCTATAGCCTCTAGTATTAATTTAACTCCCTCTGCTATCTTTTCCTTATTTATCATTATCTATATTCCTCCCACCTGTATCCTATCATCTTCATACTTATTTCTTACGCTACTTGTTATTATATCTTTGCTATATATAAACTTATCTATTAGTTTTACAGGCATAACTCCCATTAAACTATTAGTAATAAAAACTTCATCAGCTTCCTCTAATTCTTTTAAAGTAATATTCTTTTCATGAACCTTACAATTCTCTACAATCCATTTTCTTATTATACCACTTAATAAGCCATCATTAATTCTTGGTGTGGAAATTATTCCATCCCTTACAATGAATATATTAGCACAGCTTGTTTCTGTTACATATCCTTTTTCATTTAAAAATAATACATCTCCATAGCCACGGTGCTTTGCTACTTCTTTTTCTAATATATTTTCTATATATCCTGTAGATTTAACATAGCAAAGTCTTGATGTGCTATTTCTTCTAACCTTCGAAATTGTTAATGTTACTCCTTTTATATAATCCTCTTCCTTATAAGGAATATCTCTTGTTGTTATTATAATGTTTAAAGGAGTTACAGTAATCTTTACTGCCTTATTCTGTATACTTAGCCCCTCTAAATAGGATAGTAATTTTACCTCCTCTAGTTCTTGTAAGCCTAATATAGACATTCCTTTTTTTAGTCTATCTATATGCTCATCTAAAAAAATAGGCTTATTTAGCCAAAGAATAGTTTCAAATACTCCCCTAGCAAAGAAAGCTCCCTCATCAAGCAAAATTTCTTCACTTTTATAACATATTCTTCTCATTATAACACCCTCATTAAAGCTTTCGCCTTATCTATAGTTTCAAACCACTCATCTTCTTCTATAGAGTCCCAGGTAATACCCCCTCCAACTCCAAAGTAAGCCTTATTATCCTTTTTAACTATAGTTCTTATAACAATATTAAAGTCGCAATTTCCTCTTAAATCAAAGTATCCAATTGCCCCAGTATATAAATTCCTCTTAAGACCTTCTAGTTCCTCTATTATCTCCATGGCTCTTATCTTAGGCGCTCCAGTAATAGATCCTCCTGGGAAGCATTCCTTCATGCACTTAACTGCTGATACACCTTCTTCAAGTTTTCCTTGTATATCTGATACCAAATGAAAAACAGTTGCATATTCCTCTATCTTAAATAACTCAGTTACTTTAACTGAAAAAGCCTTACATACCTTACTTAAATCATTTCTCTCTAAATCTACAATCATTAAAAGCTCTGATTTATCCTTTTCTGAATTAAGTAATGCTTCCTTATTTATTAAGTCTTCTTCCTTATTACTACCTCTTGGTCTAGTACCTTTTATAGGCCTTGTATGCACTACCCCATCCTCTATAGATAAAAATCTTTCTGGTGATGAGCTTATTACTTGAAAGTCTTCAAAGTTCATATATGCTGAAAATGGAGCCTTATTTATAGCTCTTAATTTCTCATATATGTCAAAGGATTCTTCAGTGTTATTACACCATATCCTTCTTGTCATATTAGCTATATATACATCTCCACTTCTTATATAATCCTTTAATTTAGTTATAGCTTTTTCATATTCATCCTTGCAGAAGTTTGAATAAAACTTGTTGTTACCTTGCCCAACCATTACTTCTGCATATTCCCTATACTCTAAAAGCTTGTCTTCAATCATTTTAATACTATCCTTAATTATTCCAATAGCAGATATATAAGTTTTTCTATTTTCTAAATCAAATATTATAATATTCTCATAAACCATAAAGATACTATCTGGTATTATAAAATCTTCTTTTGAAGTATTAGGTAAATCCTCAATAATTCTTCCTATATCATAAGAAAAATATCCTATTGCCCCACCTATAAAAGGTAGCTCTGATTTTATATCAATCTTATACTTATTAATAAGATTATCTAAAACCTGAAATGGATCATTATCATCTATCTTTTCACCATTTAAATAACTTACTTTACCTTCGGATTTAAACTTACATATTGGATTTATCCCTATAAAAGAATATTTAGATAACTCCTTATCTTCCTTTGAACTATCTAAAAATATAGTATCAACCTCATCTTTAAACAGTCTATAAGTATCTAAAGGTTCATAATACCTCTCTAGCTCTTTTAATCTAAAATTAATCATTCCTAAACCTCTTACACTCTACAATGAAATTTTTAAGTAGCTTGTGCCCCTCTTCTGTTAGCTCAGCCTCCGGGTGAAATTGCACTCCATATATTGGATAATATTTATGTTTTATTCCCATAATAACACCATCTTCTGTTTCTGCTGTTATCTCGATATCCTCTGGTAATCTTTCCTTAGAAATAACTAAAGAATGATATCTAGTAACCCTCAAGGGATTTTTTACTTCATTAAATATACCCTCTTTATTATGTATTATGTAACTTAACTTTCCATGAACAGGCTCTATACCCTTTTCTATTTGTCCACCAAAGTAATGTCCAATGCATTGGTGTCCTAAACATATCCCAAGTATGGGTATCTTCCCTTTAAATCTATCAAGTATATCTAGACATAGCCCTGCTTCCTTTGGATTCTTAGGGCCAGGTGAAATTACTATTCCTGAATACTTCTCTTCATCTATATTATCTAAAGATATTTTATCATTTCTATAAACCACCATATCTTCATCTAGCTCTTTAAAATACCTAACTAAATTATAAACAAAGGAATCATAGTTATCTATCATTAGTAACATGTTGTCCTCCTCAGTATATCTGTTGTAGCTTATTACAAACTATAGTAAAATACTTATAACAATGTAAATTATAACATAGCTTTTAAATATAAAAAATATGTATAAGGAAAGGAGCTGACTACATAATGATAAAAACAGATTTTCATACACATACCACCTCATCTGATGGAATACTATCTCCAAAAGAAATGGTTCAAAGAGCATTTCATAATGATGTTAAGTACTTAGCAATAACTGATCATGATACTATCTCTGGATTAGAAGAAGCCCTGGATGAGGCTAAAAAGTTAAATATCAAACTAATTCCTGGTGTTGAGTTATCAACTAATCATAATAAAGAAAGTATTCACATATTAGGATTCTTTAAAGACGATAGCTATAAAAATCCTGAATTCACTGAATATCTACAAACACTAAAGGACAAAAGAAAGATTAGAGCTGAGAGAATGGTTGAAAAACTTAAAGAAGTTTTCAATATAGAAATCAGTATAGAAAATGTTCTTAATCGTGGTAAAGATGTTGTAGCAAGACCTCATATAGCTCAAGAAATTATAAGTGCTGGCTATCCCTATGAAACAGAATATATATTTCAAAATTTTATAGGAAAAGACTGTCCCGCATTTGTTCCTACAAATAAACTTAGTACAGAAGATGGAGTTAAACTTTTAAAAAAGTACAATGCTTCAGTTTTCTTAGCCCATCCTATCTTCATAAAAAAATCTCCACTAGAAGATTTTTTAACTATGGACTTTGATGGTATTGAGGCTATATACTTTCAAAATACTAAGGAAGAGGAAGATGCATTAATAAACTTTGCTATAGAAAATAACTTATTAGTTAGTGGTGGTTCAGATTGTCATGGAGATCTAGTGGGTGATTTAAGACATGGTGATATAGGTTGTATGACTATGCCTGAAGATTTCATGGATAACATATTAAATAATATTCTTTAAAAAATGAGAGAAGCAAATTAAATTGCTTCTCTTTTTTTTATTAATCTTTAGACTATTGACTTCTACTGTTCTATTTTGTCTTTTCCTTCTGTTTCTTCAAGCTGTGGTTCTTCTTTCTTGTCATCTCCAAACCACTTTGAATTTGTCGTAGGGTTACTTATAATACCTGCCATAACAAGTATTGAAAGTATTGCTTGGGTTATCTCTTCATAATTTGCTGGTAATATATTAATCCCTAACCCATTGAGTATCAAGGGAATTAAAGCAGCTATAGAAACCCAAAGTCCATAGTTTTTAAAACGAGAATTTTCCATTAAAATCCCCCCTTTTATCCTACTTTATTATATGTACCTTATTTAAACTATGTTACCCATTTTATTCCATAAATAATAATAGCTCTTACGCAATTTTCATCACATAAGAACTCTTATCATTCAATCAATCCATATTTTATTTTGATTCTATCTAACTTCTCTATCATTGGATCTGCTATAAAAAATAAAAATACAACAGTTGATATTGCATGGATAATATCAAACCAAAATCCTGAAATATATATAGCTAAAATCCCTTCTAATGTAATTTTACTTGTTGCCATAAATAAGGAGCCTAAATTAATTATTCCTCCATATATAAGTAATGTACTAATTCCTCCATAAATACATAAAGATATTCTTTTCTTTTTTAATCTACCCTTTTGAAATAATATCCCTGCAATGAATCCTATTATCCCAAAACAAAACATTTGCCATGGTGTCCAAGGTCCTTGACCAAAGAAGAAATTTGATACAAATCCTGATATTGCCCCTGTTAAAAAACCTGCTTCTGCCCCAAAGCAAACTCCAGCAATAATTACTACAGCTACTACTGGCTTAAATTGAGGTATAGCAAAAAATGCCATTCTCCCAGCCACTGCTATAGCTGATAATACTGCTATAATTATAAGTTCTCTAGCCTTAGGTTTTCTCTTTTCAAATACCATAAAAAATGGAACCATTGTGTATATTATTATGAGTATACTAATAAAATAATATTTTCTATCCTCTAAAACAAAAATACCAAAAAGAATAGTTAATGGTATTAATAATAAGATAATAATTGCTGATAAAATAGTTCTTTTCTTTAAATTATTAGGGCTTTCATCTACATATTCATTTTGCATAGCTTTATCACATCCTCACAGGTTACTGCATCCTTAAATATATGTCTACTCATTTTATTTGCAGAAGTGGTATAGAAATTATTTCCACCAAAGAATTTCTTAGGCTCACTACTTGTAACTATATTCCCATTAAAGAACATTCCACAAGTATCTGAATACATAGCTGCAAATTCTATATCATGAGTTACCATAATAATTGTAACCCCAGATTCTTTTAGTTTATTAATTATACTTCCAAGCTTCATCTTGTAATGATTATCTATTCCCTTTGTAGGTTCATCAAGTAATATTATCTGTGGATTTAATAGTAGAATTTTAGCAAGGGCAGCCTTCTGCTGCTCTCCACCACTTAAATCATATGGATGCATAGATAGTAATCCTTCAATATCAACAAGCCTTGCAACTTCAATTACTCTATCCTCTTTTTCCTTTTCACTTATATCTGAATAAAATAATACTTCCATTAAATCTAGCTTTATAGTCTTTTTCACAAATAGTGATTGTGGGTTCTGAGGTAATACCCCCAAATTATTATTGAATAATTCCTTAGTTGAATACTTATTTATTTCTTTACCCTTTATAAACACCTTCCCCCTATAGGCTTTGTTTATACCGCTTATAATAGAAAGTGTTGTGGTTTTACCTGTACCATTTCCCCCTACTATAGAATATACTTCCCCCTTATATACATTCAGAGAAAGATTCTTTAAAATATCTGATGAATTCTTACCGTACTTAAACCAAATATCTTTGAGGCGTATTATAGGTTCTCCTTCTTTTTTTCTATCCTTTTGAGGTTCATATTCACTTCTAATATTCTCTTTCTTTATTATCTTATTAAGCCAACCTCTGCCATCCCTAACTGTTATAGGGCACTTTAGCTTACTATCTAATCCCAAGTATACCTTCATTGGTGTTGGTAGTGAAGTAAACATATCATTCTTTACTTTACTAAGTTCTTCTCCTACATTTTCTGGGGAGTCATCTACTATAACTCTTCCCTCTTCCATTACAATAATTCTATCAGCCATAGGAAATACTTCCTCTAATCTATGTTCTGTCATAACTATAGTAATTCCAAGGTCCATATTTATCTTTTTTATTGTCTCTAAAAACTCTGATGCTGCAATAGGGTCTAATTGGGATGTTGGCTCATCTAAAATTAATATCTTAGGGTTCATAGCCATGATAGATGCTAAATTTAATAACTGTTTTTGACCACCAGATAATTCAGTAACATCCTTTAAGAACCACTCTTGAATTCCAAAATAACTAGTCATTTCAGCCACTCTTAATCTAATAGTTTCATTATCATAACCTAAACTTTCTAATCCAAAAGCTACTTCATGCCATACTTTATCTGTAACAATCTGATTATCTGGATTCTGTAAAACAAATCCTATTTCCCCTGCTTGTGTTCTTTGATTAACTTGATTTAAATCTACACCTTCATACTTTATATCCCCAGTCAGAGTTCCATGTGGTGTTAATGTAGTCTTTAAATGTCTTAGTAATGTACTTTTGCCACAACCTGACTTTCCACATATAACTAAGAAATCTCCATTTTCTATAGATAGATTAATATTATCTAGTGCTTTCTTTTCCTTTAATGGATATGTAAAATTTAGTTCTTCTATTTTTATAATCTCCATCTTATTTCCTCCAAAAGATCTAATATGATAGGTAGTATAGATAGTAAAAAATATGCTGTATACACAATAATGCTCATAGTAGTAACTTGTCCCACTTTAATCTGAGGATAGTAAATCATACTATTTTCCCCAAGTGCAGATCCAAATATAATTATCCCAATTAAAGATAATATAATTACTAGTACTGATTTATCCCTCTTATCAAAGTGATATAGGGAGAAACTAGTTCTCCCCCTCAATCCATATCCCCTTGATTTCATAGAATCAGCTGTATCTATTGCATTTTCCAATGCCCAAGTAACTAAAATAGATACTATCTCTACTCCATTCCTAGCCCTTTGAAATATATTACCTTCACTTACATCTCTTCCAATACATCTTTGACCCTTAGATATTTCTTTAATCTGTGCCTTAAACTTAGGCACAAACCTTAATACCATTGAAAAAATCAAAGAAGTAGAAGGTATGATTCTCCCAAACAGGTATATAAACTTATCTGATGTCATAATTTCATTATAACAACTGAACCAAATTATAACTGATATAAACATAACTGATGAAGCCATTCCATATACAATTGATTCTAGAGTTATTGGATTATCATTAATATAAAGTAATATTGTTGCTCCTTGATGATTAAGTAACATATTAATTAATGCTACTATTATAAGGGTAGGTATCATATATAAAATATTAAACTTTAATGCTCTTAAGCCTTTTAATCTAATTGAATATACTATGGAGGCAATTAGGGATATTACAAGGAAAATTGGATGCATAAAGAACATAGTAAAAAGTATTACTGCAATAAAGTAAATGAAGTTTATTATTGGATGATATGTTGAAAATGTATCTTTCATGTCCTATTCTCCTTTCTTATTTTTATTGTCCTCCGCCTATGTCTTTTCCTAAATCACAGGTATATTTAATCTCAACCACATCTCCAGCATTTAGCTTATACTCTCCTGCTCCATAGTTTGGAAACTTACCATTTACAGAGTACATCCAGCCACTTAATTCACCACAATCACGTTCATATATATTATTAACTCCTCTTATATATCCTGAATTGATATCTATATGAATTCTATTATAGCTAGCTACCCTTTTTAATAGATCTAATACTGTCTCTCCTTTTTTTATATCAACCTTTGTAGCTTTATATACAACTCCATCCTTTATATAATCTTTCTTACTACTATTTAGTTTGTCCATATTATTCAAGATGGTATCATAAGTAATTGAAAGAGTAACCTGCTCCTTAGTATCTTTTTCAACTAATACAGGAGGTTTACTACTAGTATTTTCTTCACCATTACTTGTACTTTTAGTTTCATTAGATGAAGATATTGTTTCATTTGATCTAACCTCATTATTAGAGGTTGTTTCTTCTTGTTTATTTTTAACCTCTTCATCAATATTTTCCTTATTCTCATCTTCTGCTATCTCTTCATTATTTTTTTCACTTAATATACTATTAGCTTCCTTATCTTCTGGAGTTTTAATTTCACATCCCCTTACTCCAACAATAATTGCTATAAGTAAGCAAATACAAAATGCTATACTCTTCCAATACTTCTTCATTTTTATTTAGCCTCTCTAGTACTCTTTTTTATACCTAATATTAAAACTATTCCACAGGTTAACATAATTAAAGCTAAATAAGTTATATTTGAATTATCTGATGTTTTTACTGCAGATGAATTTGATACTTCACCTTTATTTTCTGAAGTGTCTTTCTCTTTAACATCTTCAACTACAGGCTTTTCTAATTCATCAATCACAGCTTTAGCATTAAGAACATCTTCATAGTTATTTACATACTTCTTATCCTTATCACTTAGCTTGTCATATCTACTCATTATATCTAAAACATTTTTCTTATCCTGTATCGTAATATTTGATGGGTTAATTTTATTCCATATATCATTATTTAAAATATTTACTATATTATCTAATTCATCTATTCTAGCTTTTGAATTATTTAGCTTTTCTAATCCAATAACTTGTCTCTTATATTTTTCAGTTAAACTGCTATACTTTGCTAATAATCCATTTATTTCTTCTTTATTATCTAATGATAACTCTTCAAACTTTGGTAAATTTGATATTCCCATATTAGTATTAATTAATAATTCTTCATAATTAGCGTCTGTTACAACATCACTCATATCATATAAAGTGTTTTTACCATTTAACAATCTCTCATATGATGCTAATGTATAAAAAGCTTGTTCTGTGGTCATTTTATTGGGTTGTCCTGAGAATCCTGCTTTAAACATTCCATTACCATCATAGTAACTTAAAATAAAGTTTAGTAAATCTCCTTCTGCTTTAACAAATCCAACTTCTTCATTCTTAGCATCTAATCCTAAGGTATTTAATCCGATAAGTATTTGACATGTTCCTTCAACATTTCCATTTCCCCAAGCTATATATCCACCATTTACGTTTTGTTGATCAGACATAATCTTTTTAGCTCTGTCAATAGAAGCTTTAACTTCTGGTTTATCTATATACTTAGATAAAGCTTGCATTGCCATACCAGTAATATCTGCATCTGGAGTATCTCCCCCCCATATCTTTGAGAAATTAAAACCACCATTAGCTAATTCAAGGTCTAATATTGATTTTATAATTGATTCTCTTGTATTTACTGAATTAACTGGTTCTTTATAATTATTTGTATCTAAGGCTATTAATCCATAAACATATGCATTTATTCCTTGAGCTCCTAGATTCTCTCTTTGCCATATCATATTAATTAAGTCATGCCCTGCAACATTTGTTGGATCTTTTCCTATTGATGTTACTGCAATAACTATCTTTTCTAAATCAGTTACAGTTGCAAAAGGTTTTGTCTTCTTCATTTCTTCTAGAACCTGTGATTCAACCTTAGAGTAATATTCTTCAAAAATATTTTCTGAAACTTCCACTCCCGATCTAGCTAGTCCAACAATTGAAAAAGCTCCATCTTTAGCTGTCATTTCACTAACATTCTTTACTAAGTTTGTAGCAGTAGTATTCAATATTTCTTGTATGTTTACCCCTTCAGTAGCTGCCTTAGCCACATTTTGATTTGGTAGTGTAAATAACATTGATACTACAAATACCACTGCCATTACCTTTGATAATAATTTTTTCATTTTTCTCTCCTCCTTATTTGTGGAAGAAAATAAAAAAAGAGAGCCACTCGGCTCTCCCTATGCAGTATGCAAATAAACATAATAAAATAACTATGCGCCCTTCGCCCACCACATTTTATCTCCCGCCGAAATAAATTTGTGATATTAATATAGGCAGGTCTCCTGACTTAAAGCTTCAAACCTAATTTCTCATCTTCCCAAATAAATTTCAGTGATTTTTGAGATTTCGTAGCTTTTACAGTAGCGGGGGCTGTTGTGGATTCTAACCACATTCCCTATTAATGATAAGGTCAACCATATATTACTATATTTTATTATATTTGAAAATATCCTTTTGTCAATCACTATACTTATTTCCTAGTGCTTATACCCTAACTCTTCTCTAATTCTTTTTGTTACATTAACCATATTTCTTAAACTTTCTTGTGTTTCTTCTATTCCTCTTGTCTTAAGACCGCAATCTGGATTAATCCATACTTTGTTAATATCTAACTTGTTAATAATTATTTTTATAAGTTCCTCTATTTCCCCTTCTTTAGGTATCCTTGGTGAATGTATATCATATACTCCAGGTCCTATTTCAAGTTTGAAATCACTCTCTCTTAAAAAGTCTAATAATAAGAATGTTGATCTAGCTGCTTCTATAGAAATAACATCTACATCCATATATTCTATGGCTTTTACTATGTCACTAAATTCGCTATAGCACATATGTGTATGAATTGATGTAGAAGCTTTTACTCTAGAATTAGTTAGCCTAAAAGCTGGTATAGCCCAATCTAAATAATCTTTATTCCAATCATTCATTCTTATTGGTAGCTTTTCTCTTAATGCAGCCTCATCTATTTGTATTATCTTTATTCCGCTTTCTTCCAGGGCTAATACTTCATCACCTATTGCCACACCAATCTGGTATGCTATATTCTTCAAATCTAAATCTTCCCTTGGGAACGACCAATTTAAGATAGTAATTGGTCCTGTTAGCATCCCCTTAACTGGTTTATCAGTTAACCCTTGTGCATAATTACTCCACTTTACTGTCAGATCCCTACTTCTTTGTATATCTCCAAATATTATTGGTGGCTTTACACCTCTTGTTCCATATGATTGAACCCATCCATTGGAGGTAAATATAAATCCATCTAATAGCCTTCCAAAGTATTCAACCATATCTGTTCTTTCATATTCACCATGTACTAAGACGTCAATATTTATCTCCTCTTGGAATTCTACTATTTCCTTAATTTTTTCTTTTATTTTATCTTCATACTCTATTTCTGTAATTTCCCCACCTCTAAAGGCCTTTCTTGCTTTCTTTACATCTTCAGTTTGAGGGAAAGAGCCTATAGTAGTAGTTGGAAGAATCGGTAATTTAAGCTCTTTTTTTTGTCTTTCTCTTCTTTCCTCAAAGGATTCATTCCTCCTAAAATCTTCTTCTTTTAGTAAAGTAATTCTCTCCCTAATCTTTTCATTAAAGCATAAATGATTAAATTTTTTTCTTTGAATTATATTTCGATTATTTATAAATTTTATATTTTCTTTATAGTTTTTATCATTAATCAACTCTCTTAACTCATTAAGTTCCTCTAGTTTTTCCTCTGCAAAAGCTAATGTTTCTTTATACTCTTCTTCTAATAAGTTTTCTTTTTTAATAGTATAAGGTACATGAAGTAAAGAGCATGATGTTCCTAAGATTAATTTTTCTTCTGGTATATATCCTCTAAGTTCTTCTATTAAGGATATACTTTGTTCATAATTATTTCTCCATATATTTTTCCCATTTACTACACCAGCAATTAATAGTTTATCCTTTGGAAAACCATGATTCTTAATTAATTCAATGTTCTTGAATCCTTCTACAAAATCTAAAGCAATTCCATCAAACTTATGATTTAATAAATCTGTATAAATATCTCTCACATCTCCAAAGTAAGTTTGTAAGATTAATTTATAATTTCGCTCTTTTTCTAAAAGATTTGTGTATATATCATTAAATAATTTAATATCATCCTCTGTTAAATCTGTAACTAATATTGGTTCATCTATTTGTAAATATTCCAAACCTATCTCATTAAACTTAAACAGTATATTTTTATAGACTTCTACTAGCTTCTCTTTCCAGTCAGATATATTCTTATCACCTTTTATATTAACTAATTTTATAAATGTAAATGGTCCAATTATTGTTGGTTTACTTTTAATACCTAACTTATTAGCTTCTTTGAATAATTCAAAGGGTTTATCATCATTTATCTTTAACTCTGCATCTTCTTCTAGTTCTGGGACAATGTAATGATAATTTGTATTAAACCACTTCTTCATAGGCAATGCTTTAACATCCCTATTATTCTTTTGATATCCCCTAGCCATAGCAAAATATGTTTCAAGCTTAGTTTCTTTTAATCTCTTATACCTTTTAGGTATTACATTTAAAAGAAAAGCTGTATCTAGGAAATTATCATAAAAGGAAAAATCATTTGATGGTATGATATCTATTCCATTTTCTTTTTGAGTAATCCAATACTCTTCTCTTAATCTTTTTGCAATTTCTCGAAGTTCCCTTTCAGAAATACTTTCCTTAAAGTACTTCTCCACTGCAAATTTCAGTTCTCTTTGTACCCCTATTCTAGGATATCCAATAATAGTTGTTTTTGTCATTTTGACCCCTCCTTAATCTTCATCCCAAAGATTTATTTTTTATATAAGGCAGGTTTCCTGGCTTATCTTCATTCTACTTATCTTCCTTCCCATTATGATAACAGTGGATAATAGACTTTCGTCAGATATACAGTAGTGGGTGCTGCTCAAGATTTTAACTTGATTCCCTTTTACCTTTCTTTTATGAAAGCACCTTATATTATTTGATAAAAAAATAGTGCACTAGAGAATAAATCTCTAGTGCACGAATAAACATACTCTATGAATTACCCTCTCATCTACTAGCCTTTTACAGCTACAGGAATTAGCACCGTATATCCTTGTATATGAACAAAAATATTGGTTGCTGGGTTTCATAGGGCCAGTCCCTCCACCACTCTTGATAAGAACTTTTATTTTTTTATCTGAATAAACAATAACATCTCTGTATTTTTATGTCAATAGTTTCTAGGAATATTTTACAACAAAGAAAAGCAGACCACTTTATTTAGTCTGCTTTTTATACTATGCTTCTAAAAGGAATGCATAATATCCTCTCATAGTTTCATAAATATCAACCTTACTAGCTATTTCCCATGGAGCATGCATATTATGAAGAGCTACACCACAGTCAATTACTTCCATATTGTATTGTGCAAGGATATAAGCGATTGTTCCACCGCCTCCTTGATCTACCTTCCCAAGTTCAGCTGTTTGGAATGTAACATCATGCTTTTCCATAATTCTTCTAAGTTCTGCCATATATTCTGCATTAGCATCATTACAGCCAGACTTACCTCTAGCACCAGTGTACTTATTAAATACCATCCCCTTACCAAAGTAAGCTGAATTTTTCTTTTCCATAACTGATGGATAGTTTGGATCAAAAGCAGCACTTACATCTGATGATAACATCTTTGAATTCTTAAGGGCTCTTCTTAATTTTATTTCTGAGTAATCTCCTACTCTGTCCATAACTTCTGCAACAGTATTCTCAAAGAACTTAGATTCCATTCCAGTAGCTCCAACACTACCTATTTCTTCTTTATCAACTAACAGACATACACAGGTCTTATCTATCTTTTCTATATCTAATAAAGCCATAAGTGATGTATATGAACAAACTCTATCATCATGTCCATATGCCATAACCATACTTCTATCTATTCCGTAATCTCTAGCCTTTCCTGCTGGAACAATTTCTAACTCTGCTGATATGAAATCATCCTCTTCAAAATCATACTTTTCTTTTAATAGTCTAAGTATGTTAGCTTTAACTCTATTCTTTTCTTCACCTTTAAGAGGCATACTTCCTACAAGTACATTAAGATCTTCACCTTCTACAACCTTATTACCTTTTTTCTCTTGTTGTGTTTGTGCTAAGTGAACTAAAAGATCTGATACTCCAACTACAGGATCATTATCATCTTCCCCAATTACTACATCAATCTTAGTTCCATCCTTCTTAACTACTACACCATGAATAGCAAGTGGAAGTGTAACCCATTGATATTTTTTAATTCCACCATAGTAATGAGTATCTAATAAAGCTAAATCAGTGTCTTCATAAAGTGGATTTTGCTTTAAATCTAATCTAGGTGAATCTATATGTGCTCCTAATATCTTAAGCCCTTCTTCTAATGGCTTTTCTCCAATATGGAATAGTGCAATAGCTTTATCCATATTGTTAGCATAAACCTTATCTCCAGCATTAAGACTTTCACCATTTTTAATAACTTCCTCTAAATCTCTATATCCTTTAGCCTCAGCTATTCTAATTGTTTCCTTTACACATTCCCTCTCAGTTTTACAATCAGACATAAATTTCTTATATCCATCATTAAAAGCAAAAATCTTCTTTATTCCTTCTTCATCATACTTATCCCACGCATTAAAATCTTCTTTGTTCATAAATATAGCCTCCTTAGTGTATATAAATAGTTTATCCTATGCTAATCCCTTCTAATACATTCTTTCACAATAAATCAGTATTAGAAGGGATTAGTTATGGTTAAATCTAATTTTATCCTATTACTTTATCCCCTGGCACCCATTGCTAATACTCCCATCTTCTACAAGTGAGAGCTAATCACTGCCACCCGCCTGGACTGGCGCCCCTTGAGGGTATTGGTTTTTCTATGCTTCCGATGAAGTAATCATCCTTTTAAGAAAACTCCACCTGAAGCTAATAATCACTTTATCTATCGCTTACTGCACTTATTCTTCCTTCTATAATATCTACAGCTGATACATTAGACATTAATGAATGTCTATAATTAACTGCTGCTGCTTCAATTATAACAGCTATATTACGACCAGGTCTTACTGGAACCGTTAATTTTCTAACATCAACTCCTAATATATTCATATATTCATAGTTAATTCCTAACCTATCATAATCATTATCATCCTTCCAATGCTCAAAATGCATTACAAGTGTTACATTTTTTTGCTGTTCAACTGAACTTAGTCCATATAATGCTGAAACATCAATTATGCCTATTCCTCTTACTTCTAACATACCTATTGTTATATTAGGAGAAGAACCTATAAGCTCTCCATCTATTTCCTTTATATCTACAGCATCATCTGTCACTAGCCTATGACCTCTCTTAATAAGCTCTAGAGCTGTTTCACTCTTACCTATACCACTTTCACCAGTTATAAGTATACCAATACCGTAAACGTCTACTAAGACCCCATGCAAACGTGTTTCTGGTGCTAGCTTGTCTGATAGATACATTGTAATTTTACTTATAAGCTTAGTTGTTACTAGCTTACTTCTTAAAACCCAAACCTTTTTCTTCCTAGCAGCATTCATTAACTCCTCATGAGGTTCCAAATCTCTTGCAATAATTATGCAATTCATATCAAATGTAAAATACTTGTTTAACCTCTTTTTTCTAAGCTCACTTTGCATATCATCTAAAAAGCTCCATTCTGCTTTACCAATCACCTGAAGACGATCAGGTGTAAAATAATTATAAAAACCTGCTAGCTGTAATCCAGGTCTATTAATATCATTAACAGATATACTTACACCTTGGTTTCCTTCCATAAGGACTTCAAGATCAAAATCCTTTATTAGTTTATCAACTGTTACTGACAAATCCCATCACCCTTTATTTCTTATTTTTTAACTCAATACCCTCTAACTGACCTCTGAAATTACGCTTAACATTATCTATATATCTTCTTCTTAACTTTTGTTGAAGTTCTTTCTCTTTATCTGATAAGCCCTCTTCTTGGCTTTTTTTATAAAGCATATTTATATGTTCTACTACTTCTTCTATTTTCATTGCATCTACATCCATTGTAATATCTCCTTTGTTTATCTATAGTCTATTTTACTACTTTATTAGTCATTATATATCTTTAATTTATTTTACATATATTTTGGTATATTATCAACCTTTACATCCCTATAGATATTATTTTGTTTTTTAACTTATATATACTAGAGAATAAATTATTCGTCTTTTTTCCTTAGTTTATGTATATTTACCCTGTGAAATTTCGTTATTCACCTTTCTAATCACACAGTAATTTATCATTTTTACCAAATATTGTCACTTTTTGTGTTATGAAATATTTTTACATTTTATTATGAGATGTTATAATAGTCTTGTGAGAAAATTTACTTATTTTGTAAAATGAGGTGATGAAATTGAACATGAAAGATTTGTCAAAACAAATACGTAGAAGAAAAAGACTTATTAATTTTTTACTCCTTTTCCTTCCTCCTACTAATAAGTTTATGGTAGCTTTATCCCAAGATTTGGACAAGCATATATATAAGTATCAGCATCATCTATCTCGTAGATATGAACGAAAGCAACGAGTTTACAAATACGAGAAACTTAGTGCATAAATAAAAAATACCTCAATGTAAATTGAGGTATTTAAATACAATTTGTTTCCCAACATGCCGTTTGCTTATATATTCAGACCTGCGTCTCGCAGGTGGGTTAAGCTCATTCTATCTCAGCCATCTTCTGCCACAATGTGTAAATGAAGCCCGACATCCCTAGAAGCTGTTGCAAATCCCGTTTATGTTATGTAGGTTGAATATAGTAAGCTTGGCGCACATCTCAGGAATCTTATGACTTTATTATATCACATAAAAATCACAATGCAATAGAAATTAATCCCTATAAGTAATCGTTTAATATATCCTCTAAATCTACATCTTCTGAATCCATAGCTATCATTGCAACGAACTTCATATAGTCTGAATTGTTAGCATCCATTTCTACTGCTTTAAACTTTCCTTCTACTTCAAATTCTTCACTTAGCTCTTCTATAACTTCTTCTACTGTATCTTTTGCCACGTCATTAAGATATGATAAATACCAATCTCTATACCACTCATCGCTATCTTCATCTAGGTCACTTTCTTCATTAGCATAAGCTCTAGCCGCAGATAATTCCTCCTTATCGAAATCATAATAAAATTTAACTATTATACAATTATCTGTTGCTTTTAATTCTTCTATTTCTGATAATCCATTATCCTCTAAAAATTCTATTACTTCTGCAACCTTCATCTTTTTCACTCCTTAATATATAAGCTTTTTATATTCTTTATGAACGGCTATAAATTCTTTGTCATCTTCAACAAGATTATATTCTTCTTTACCATCTACATGATCAACTCTAAAAGCAAACATATCTTCACTTTCTTCTTCATCTAATGGTGCTAATAATAAATATTCTTGTTTCTCTAAAAATATTCTTGCAACTGCTTCAAAATCTACTTTATTTCCATCTTCATCTCTGAAAGACATTATTTCCTTTTCTTCCATGTCCTACACCTCATCTTTATTTAATTTATCTCATATAAGTTTCATAATTAATTATTAACCATTAATATACATAAGTAAACACCTTATTGAATCCTATATGTTTATTTACCTAAATATTATAATCTAGTTCTATATATTAAATCAAACAATAATATATTATATCGAAAAAAACATGTCCACATAATAATTTATCTAACTTTACTTATTAAAAGTATAAAGAGAAGCACTAGGCTTCCCTTTATATCTTTCTTATTGCATTAAGTTAATAAATTTTTGAATCATTTCATCTGCTTTTTTATAATCATCTTGTGAAGGTACAAATGTAAACTTAAGACCTTGCTCAACTACATGTAATTTTAAAGACTTCATTCTGTCAGTTAACATATTTACACCTTCTCCACTCCAACCAAATGAACCAAATGCCATAGCTGCTTTACCTCTATTAATTATAGGATTTACTAAAGATAATAAATCCCAAGCTGGCTTAACTGCATCTGCATTTATTGTTGGTGATCCAATCATAAATCCATTAGACATTTCTATTAAAGCTGCTGCTTCTTCTATTGGCATAGATGTTATCTCATGAACTCCTGCACTATATCCCTTTTCCTCTAACTTATTTGAAATATATTTAGCCATATCCTCTGTATTTCCATAAGCAGAAATATAGAATACCTCTACTCTATTAGGATCAACTGGTTCTTCTGTAGCCCACTCTCTATAAAGGTCAAGATATTTCTTTACATTATCACCTTCATGAACTGGTCCATGACTTGGTGCAATTATTTCTATATTAATATCCTTTATCTTATCTAGTCCTTTTAAAACATAAGGCTTGAATGGCCCCATAATACAATCAAAATAATATTTCATCTCAGCTAGATAATCATCTGCTCCAACATCTCTTATTGATCCCTCTGGACAATAATGGCACCCAGTAAAGTCACAAGTAAATAAGAAATTCTTTTCTTTAACATAAGTGAACATTGTATCTGGCCAATGTAGATTTGGTGCCTTTATAAATTTAAGTGTATTTTTTCCAATTGATAATTCATCTTCTGCTACAAGTCCTTTAAAAGGCTTATTTAATATATTCTTTAAATAATTTATAGCAGCCTTTGTTCCTACAACAGTTGCATTTGGGTAATCCTCTAATAACATTTTTATAGACCCACTGTGGTCTAATTCTGTGTGCTGTACTACTACGTAGTCAACTGATTTTTCTCCTATTACGTCAATTAATCTCTCTTTAAATTCATCATAAAATCCATTCTTACATATATCCACAACAACTACTTTTTCATCATTAATTACATATGAATTATAAGTAGTCCCTCTTTTTGTTTCCATTATTATATCAAAAACTCTTAATTCAGGGTCTTTAACACCAATCCAATATATATTGTCTTTTAAATTTATAGCTGACATTATAACTACCTCCTGATAATGATTCTCTTTTAGCAACTATTACATATTATACTCCAATTTACTAATTGACACAAGAATAACAATATCTATATTATATAAACATTTTATTAATTTCTTATCTATATAGTATTATCTTTAATTAACGATGTAATTCTATCTTTTTTAATAACATATTCATAATGTAATGCTCTAGTTAATGATACATATAATAATCTTTTATCTAATAAATTTTCACCATATACTTCTTCGCTAGGGTTAAAAATTATAGTACAGTCAAATTCCAATCCCTTTGTTAAATATGATGGTATTATTACTAGTTCCTCTCCTAAAGACTTTTCTTTTCCTTTAATTAATCCAAAGTTATATTTACTTTTCTTTTTAAGTAACTTATATAACCCCAAAGCTTCCTCACTTGTTCTTGTTATTATTGCTAGGCTATTTTTCCCCTTTTCCTTTATCTTGTGAATAATATTATCTATAACTTTTGGATATTCATCCTCACTATTAACTTCTAAAATTTCTGGTTTATCCCCATGCCTTAATACCGGCTTAGCATTTTTAAGACCTAACTCTTGAGCCTTTAATGCTCCCTCTGCAAAATCAATTATTTCTACTGTTGATCTATAACTTTGAGTTAATTGAATGTAAGTTGCATCTCCTTTAAACAAACCTTCAGTTATATCTTCCCACTTTTTAATTCCCTTATAATAATAAATCCCTTGAGCTAAGTCCCCAACTAATGTTAATGAATTTCCCTTGGATAATTTATTTACAAGATATATCTGAAAAGGACTGTAATCCTGAACTTCATCTACTACAATATGCTGGAATTTTTCACTTTCCTCTATACCCTCAAGCAACACCCTAATATATAAGAGCGGGGCTAAATCATCTTCATCAATTATCTTATTTTCAAAATTCTTATTAAATTCTTCCTTCATATACTTTGCTAATTCTTCTGGAATTTTATCATCAGTAGCTATACTAAATAGTTCTTCATCATTAAAGAAGTTATAATATACATCCTTTGAATCTATTCCTCTCCAATTCTTAAAATATCCATTGAATTCTTTTTTCGAATTCTTTTTAATATTTTCTTTTATGGCATCTCTTTCTTCATAAACCTTAATAAGTTTCCCTCTTCTTTCATCACTATCACCAAGTTCATTCTTGATCTCTCTTATTTTCAAATCCCATTCTTTATCTATTTTAGCTAAAATAATCTCTATCTTTTCTTTTATTTTTAAATTTAAATATCTTTTTATTTCATCTTTTCTTTTATTTATAGGATATGACTTTAAGTCCTTTAAGTATAATCTTTTTATTTCCTTATTGCTAAATAATACTTGATTTCCAACCATAATATCTTTAATATCTAAGGCTCTACTTTCAACAAGTGCTATATACCTATCTATCATAACTTTATAAATAAGAGTACCCTTAATTTTACTTGAATTTACTATTAATTTTCTTTTTTCTTCCTCCTTTTCTTCCATTATCTCCTTAAGCTTCTCATCCTTATCGTATATCCTCCCTTTAGCTTTTATTTTAGATATAGCTAATTCTTCGAAGGTACTTTGCTTAACCTCCGCCGCTCCTAAACTTGGTAAAATATCCGAAATATAATCTAGGAATAATTCATTAGGTGCTAACACTAAAATCTCTTCTCCATTCATATTTTCTCTATACCTATATATTAAATACGCTAACCTATGAAGAGCTATTGTTGTCTTTCCAGATCCTGCCGATCCTTGAACTATTATTGGTAGATTTTTAGGCCATCTTATAATTTCATTTTGTTCTTTTTGAATAGTTGCAACAACTTCCTTTAATTTCTTTCCTCTATTTTCTTCAAGATTTACTTTTAAAAATTCATCAACTAATTCTTGGCCTTCTTCCCCATTTATCATTAATTCATTTATACCTTCATCAAATAACTCTTTTATGTCACCATCATTAAAAAGAAACTTTCTTTTAAGTTGAAGTTCTCCTTCAATAATTCCACCAGGTGATTTGTAATATGCCTCTCCACCAGTACCACTATAATAAAGGTCTGCTACAGGTGCTCTCCAGTCTACTACAACTTCATCTCCAGTTTCTGTACTACTAATTCCCTTTTTCCCAATATATAAACTTTCTCCTAGACCTCTATATTCTCTAAAATCCACTCTTCCAAAGTAAGGTGCATCTAAAGCTTCTTCATAATCACCTATATCCTTAGCTAATACTTCATATATCTTCTCTACATTTTCTTTTTCCTGGCTATAGCTACCTTTAGATTCTTTTCTTAGCTCTTTAACCTTACTCTCTATACTATTAATATTTTCTTCCTTATTCTTAAGTTCCTCTTTAATTAATTTTCTTTTCTTATGTAAAATTTCTCTTTCTTCTTTTAACTTTACTTCCATTTTATACCTCTATGTTTTCTTGATATCTTTCTATTATAAACTTAATATCATTTAATATAAAGGATTAGACAAATTAATCAATACTATATACAAGGTTTTATTTTTATATATTTTAAATAAAAAAAATAGATTCTTATATTCTTCTAGCCTATTAAACCAGAAAGATATAAGAATCTGTTTTTATGCTGCTTCTTTAAATTCACCAAAAGTATCATAAATATTATTTCTCTTAGCCTTTGCTACAGCTTTTGTTATTGCATAAGCAATTACACTGTCTATAAAGTGATGTATCATCCCACATATAAACATTACTACAAGTAGTTGATATAAATCAAATCCCACAAAAGGTATTACTACAATTGCCTCAGCTAGTCCATGTATTGGTGCTGTAATTATTGCTGCCTTCCTATAATTTCTACTCTTTAATATTATCTTAGCTCCAACATATCCTACTAGTATATGAGTAAGCGCCCTAAAGACAATTGGCATAGGCATTCCTGCAAATAAAAAACCAATTCCTGATCCTACTCCAACTACTATTGCAACCATTGGTGAAATAAGCATAGCCATGAACATAGGTACATGTGATGCTAGTGTTGCACTAAATGGTGGCAGATAAACCTTTAAAAATCCAAATTGAATTGGAATTATTATTGCTAATGCAGAAAGTAATGCTGCATAAATCATCTGTTTAGTTTTATTATTCATATTATAGCCCCCTTCTACTGTATATACACTAGTATATCATCTGCATTTCCGTATGTAAACCCAAAATAATATTTACATAACAAAAAAAAGCTAACATTTATTTTAAATGTTAGCTTCGGCTTATATTCATAAATTTGTAATTCACATCTATATAGTCTTTAATTTATTATTTTCAACTATTCTTCTAAGTTCTTTAATAAATTCTGGTGTAGTTCCACAGCAACCACCTATTATACTAACGCCTTCTCCAACTAATTCATTTGCCAAATAAGAAAACTCTTTAGCTGTTATCTCATAAATTGCTTTTCCTTTTGATAATGTTGGTATACCAGCATTAGGCTGAATTATAATTGGTAAATTAGTGACTGCTTTTATCCTCTTAACCATAGGCAGTAGATACTCTTTACCATAAACGCAGTTTATACCTATTGCATCTGCACCTAGTTCCCCTAGTTCTTTTGCCATCCTTTCAGGTGTATCTCCTGCCAAAGTATTTCCAGTTTTATCAAAATGCATCGTACAAAACACAGGTAACTTTGTGTTTTCTTTTGCTGCCTTTAAAGCTACTTTTGCTTCATTAAGGTCCGTCATTGTTTCTATAAGTATTAAACCTGCTCCTGATTTTTCTCCTTGAATAACTTGCCTCTTAAATATTTCGTATGCTCTATAAATACTTAAATTCCCCTTCGGTTCTAATAACTCCCTTATAGGCCCAATATCAAGAGCTATATGAATACTCCTATGGCCTATTGCATCCTTAGCAATATTTAAAGCTGTATCAATTATTTCTTCTACGCTGTATCCTATATCCTTAATATTTAATTCATTTGCTCCAAAAGTATTAGTGGTTATTACCATAGCACCACTTTTTATATACTCTTCATGAATTTCCCTAATGATATGAGGTTTTTCTATATTAAATCTTTCTAAACCTTCACTCCAACTTAATCCATTCTTAAGTAGCATTGTCCCCATAGCCCCATCGAAAATGAGTATATTATCTTTTGTAAATTCTATATCATTCATAAATTATTCTCCAAATATATTTAAAGAAAATCCTCTATCTAATGCTTCTTTAGCATATTCCTTAGCACCAAATAAAGATAAGTCTCTATAGTTTCCACATTGTATCTCATTTGCTGCTGGTATTTCGGTTGCCTTTAAAACCTCTGCTAAAGCCTCCTCTAAGGCCTCCTTTATTTCAGAAGGATCCCTATCTCCCCATATACTTAAATAGAATCCTGTTCTACATCCCATTGGTGATAAGTCTATTATCCCTTCTAGGCTATCTCTTAATGTATGAGCTAGTAAATGTTCTAATCCATGCATTGCTGCAGTACCAAATGCCTCTTTATTAGGTTGAAGAAATCTTATATCAAATTTAGTTACTTGATCTCCATTTTTTCCATCTAATAAACAACATTTTCTTATATATGGCGCCTTTACTTTTCTATGATCTAATTCAAAACTTTCTACTTTTTCCATCATAACTCCTCCTAAACTAGTTCAATTTTATTTACTGAGGTAATAATACTCTCAATACTTCCACTTATCTTTCTTGCTAAATATGGATTATTCATTACATATAAATGTATTCCATCAACTCCTGTTGAAATAAGGTCAACTATTTGCTCTACTGCGTAAGCTATTCCTGCATCTCTTAGTGCCTCTGGATTATGTTCGTATCTTTCCATTATTCTCTTAAATTTCTCTGGAAGGGATGCTCCACTTAATGCCACCATTCTCTCTATTTGCTTTTTATTAGTTACTGGCATAATACCTGCTTCAATTGGTGCTTTAATATTTGCAGCACAAACCTTATCTTGAAAATCATAGTATAAATTGTTATCGAAAAATAGCTGAGATATGAAATAAGATGCCCCTGCTTCTTCTTTCCTCTTCATATTTTCGATTTCTGCCACCAATCCTTTAACTTCAGTATGCCCTTCTGGATAGCAAGCTGCTGCTATATTGAAATTCCCCTTACTTTGTATATACTTGATTAAATCAGTTGCATAATTAAGGTCACCTTTGATTCCACCTCCAAGAGGTAAATCTCCTCTTAATGCAAGGATATTTTGAATATTATTTGCTTCTAATTCCTTCAAATAATACTTTATCTCTTCTTTAGTTGAGCTAATACATGTTAAATGTGCTACTGCCTCAATCCCATATTTGTTTTTTACTAAAGATGATAATTCTGTAGTCTTATTATCCCTAATGCTACCACCAGCCCCATAAGTAACACTTATATAATCTGGACTTAATCCTTTTAATTCATCTAAGGTATTGTATATTGTTTCAATTGATGATGTTGCCTTTGGTGGAAATATTTCAAAGGAAAATACCACTTTCTTTTCTTGGAATAAATTCTTTATATTCATTTCTTTTGCCCCCTCTTTGCAATAAAAAAATGCCTAAAGGGTTATCCTCTAGGCATAATAAAATACTACGCTATAAAAATTCCCCTTATCTTTCAGCTTCTGCTGCAGGATTTAGCACCATGTATAATTATGACATATACCGGTTGCTGGGTTTCATAGGGCCAGTCCCTCCACCTCTCTAGATAAGAACTATTCATTTTTGTATATTATACCCTTTATTACTTAATTTGTAAAGGGGGTTTTTTCTAAATAAAAAGAAGACCTTGAAAGATCTCCTTAATGTTTAATTAATAATAATAGAATTGAGATTATACTACAAACTAAACTTATAACTACGATATAATTAACTATTTGCTTCGTAGTTAATCCTTTTTCTTCTAATCTATAATGCATTTGACTTCTATCTGCTTGATATACCGGTTTACCTTCACTAAATCTTTTAAATATAACAAATATATTATCAAATATAGGTACTGCTAAGGCTAATATAGGTATAAATAGACTCATTACTGTTGCTTGTTTAAAAGCACCATCTATAGCAATTATACTTAATAAAAATCCAATTAAATTTGCCCCTGAATCTCCCATAAAGACTTTAGCCGGGTATCTATTGTACATTAAAAATCCAAATATAGCTGCACCTAATATTAATGCAGTTGTTGCAGACTCAGTTTGCCCAAGGATAACTGCTGCAAAGAAAAATGTTACTGCTGATACAACTGAAATACCTCCAGCTAAACCATCCATTCCATCGGACCAATTAATAACTGTTGTAACACCAAATATCCATGTTATAGTTAATATAAACTGTAACTCTGGAGGTAAATTTATATATTCACCATTTACAAAAGGATTTGCAAATCCCCCAAAAACTATCCCTGATCTATATACTAATATTGCTGCAAATATTTGAACTATTAATCTTGGATATATAGGAAATTCTTTTCCTACTGCCTTATAATGATCATCAATTAGCCCTATTATCAATATTAAGGTAGATGCTATAAAAATCCAAAATTGCTCTGTTTTATTATCATGAACTAATAAAAAATACATGAGGAAGAATCCAATATATATTCCTACTCCACCGCAAAGGGGAATGGGCCCTCTATGCTTCTTTCTTTCAGTAGGCTTATCAGTGAAACCAATTTTCTTTGCTAACTTCATTAACTGTGGTGTAATTATGTAAACAATCAAAAAAGTTACTCCTAATGCTAATATGTAATTCCTCATAAACTCTACTCCTTAAATATTTTATGTCTAAACTATTCTAGCTTTAAGCATATTTTTTTACGCTTATAATTTGAATTATACTATTATCGACTTTTTTAATCAATTACAAAAATATTAAATTTGAATTATCTGCCTTTATTTCCACCATACTTTAAAGATATTTAACTTATATACAAGAAAAGCTTCCCAAATATTAGGGAAGCTTTTCTACTATCCTCTCTGCTCTATCATACTCTTAACTTTCATTAATCTAGTAATAGCAGATCTTTCATTTTCATCAAGTTTCATTCTTATATACTTAATAGTTTCTTGAAGTTGAGGAATTGTCATATATTCAAGAGCATTAACTCTTCTTCTAGTCTTTTCAATTTCATCAGCCATAAGTTGACATGACTTTTCTACTTCTGCAAGTTCAAGTAACTTTGGAAGTATCCCATAAAGCTTTGATATTGCATCATCAAGTTCTGAAGAAGTATTTGCAAATCCATAAGGGAAAATACTTCCCTCATCCCCCTCAAGTTCTCTCTTGAAGTTCATTACAGGAACGGATACACTCATAACATTCTTTTCGCCTACTTCAACTGAAATATGCTCCTTTGGATAAGCTATAGCCTCCTCTAGGAATTCAGAACTCATTACTGCTCTAGCCATAACGAAATCCTTTAAAGAACCTTCTAGTTGTCCTTCAACTTCTTTTCTTAGAGTATTGTTATATTTAACAAGATTAATGAATTGTCTCATTAACTCATCTTGCTTATCTTTTAAAAGTTTATGACTTCTTGTAGATGTAGCTAATCTTTTCTTCAGCTTAGAAAGTTCCATTCTTGTAGGATTGACATTTAACCTTGCCATAGTTTACTCCTCTTCTCTTGGCATATACTTTTCAAGATACTCATCTCTAATTCTCTTAAGCTCATTTCTAGGAATCATCTTTAATAACTTCCATCCTAAGTTTAGAGTCTCTTCGATAGTTCTATTTGTAGTAAAGCCTTGTGAAACATATTCCGCTTCAAATGCTTCTGCAAACTTAGCAAGCTTCTTATCAGTATCTGATAAAGCTGATTCACCAAGGATTGCTGATAATTCCTTTGCTTGCTTACCTTGAGCATATGCAGAAAATAATTGATTCATTGTATCTGCATGATCTTCTCTAGTCTTTCCTTTTCCAATACCTTTATCCTTAAGTCTTGAAAGTGAAGGTAGAACGTCTATTGGTGGCATTATACCTTTCTTATATAATTCTCTTGAAAGAATTATTTGACCTTCAGTGATATATCCAGTTAAATCTGGAATTGGATGAGTCTTATCCTCTTCAGGCATTGTTAACATAGGAATTTGAGTAATGGAACCTTCTTTTCCTCTTAATCTTCCTGCTCTTTCATATAATGTAGAAAGGTCAGTATATAGGTAACCAGGATATCCTCTTCTTCCTGGAACTTCTTTTCTAGCTGCTGATATTTCTCTTAATGCTTCTGCATAATTTGTAATATCAGTCATAATAACAAGAACTTGCATTCCTTTTTCATAAGCTAAAAACTCAGCTGTAGTTAGTGCCATTCTTGGAGTAGCTATTCTTTCAATTGCTGGGTCTGATGCAAGGTTCATAAATAGAACTGATCTATCTATAGCTCCTGTTGCCTTAAACTCATCTACGAAGAATTGTGCTTCTTCAAATGTGATACCTATAGCAGCAAATACTATAGCAAACTTAGAGTCTGAATTAAGAACTCTCGCTTGTCTTGCGATTTGTGCTGCAAGCTCCTTATGTGGAAGCCCTGATGCAGAGAACACAGGTAACTTTTGTCCTCTAACTAGTGTATTAAGTCCATCTATAGCAGAGATACCAGTTTGAATAAATTCTGATGGGAAATCTCTTGCCATTGGATTAATAGCTTCACCATTTATATCTAATCTTTGTTCAGGTATTATGTTTGGACCATCGTCATTAGGTCTTCCCATACCATCAAATACTCTACCTAACATATCTTCAGATACACCTATTTCAAGTGGTCTACCTAAGAACTTAGCCTTAGTTCCCTTTAGATTAATACCTGAAGAACCTTCGAAAACTTGCACCATGGCTTTAGTTCCATTAACTTCTAGAACTTTACCTCTTCTTTTTTCTCCAGTTTGAAGTTCTATTTCAACTAGTTCGTCGTACTTAACGCCTTCAACACCTTCAACAACCATCAAAGGTCCAACAACTTCAGTAACTGTTCTGTATTCCTTAAGCATCTTGTACCCCTCCTTCGTTGATTAATTCATTAATTGCAGCCTTTAAGTCAGCACTAGTTTCATCAATCTTAACTAAATCATCTTCGTGAACATACTTACTTCTTGCAATTCTATCTCTTATTTCTCCAAGGCCTAAAATCTTATTTAAGTAAACTCCAGCAGCAAGTGCTTTTTCAGACTCTCTCTTAAAATCAATTATAAGCTTTAACATCTTATATTGCTTGTCAAGTGAAGTATATGTATCAACTTCATGGAAACCATTTTGTTGTAGATAATCTTCTCTTATTGACTTAGCAACTTCTAGCTTTAATCTATCCTTTTCAGATAATGCATCTATACCAACAAGTCTTACGATTTCTTGTAAGTTAGCTTCATCTTGAAGTAAAGCCATACATTCTTTTCTTAATTCTGACCAATCGCCAGCAACATTTTGGTCCATCCAATTATCTACGCTTTCAGCATATAATGAATATGAATTTAACCAATGAATTGATGGGAAATGTCTTTGATAAGCAAGTTGTGCATCAAGTCCCCAGAATACTTTAACAATTCTAAGTGTAGATTGTGTAACTGGTTCTGAGATATCTCCTCCTGGAGGCGATACAGCTCCGATTGCAGTAATTGCTCCTTCTCTTCCATCATTACCTAGACATTTAACTTTACCAGCTCTTTCATAGTAGTCAGCAAGTCTTGATCCTAGGTAAGCTGGGTAACCTTCGTCACCAGGCATTTCTTCAAGTCTACCAGACATTTCTCTAAGAGCCTCTGCCCATCTTGAAGTTGAGTCAGCCATTATCGATACTGAATAACCCATATCTCTAAAGTACTCAGCAATTGTTATACCTGTGTATATAGATGCTTCTCTAGCTGCAACAGGCATATTTGAAGTATTTGCTATAAGTACTGTTCTCTTCATTAAGCTTTCCCCAGTTTTAGGGTCTAAAAGTTCTGGGAACTCATTTAAAACGTCAGTCATTTCATTTCCACGTTCTCCACAACCAACATAAACAACTATTTCAGCATCTCCCCATTTAGCAATCTGATGTTGAACAACAGTCTTACCTGCTCCGAAAGGACCTGGTACTGCTGCTGCTCCACCCTTTGCAACTGGGAAGAACGTATCTATAACTCTTTGTCCTGTAGTCATAGGAGCTGCTGGATTAATCTTTGATGCATATGGTCTACCTTTTCTTACAGGCCACTTTTGCATTAAAGTAAGTTCCTTATCTCCTTTTTCTGTTTCTAGAATACAAACTGTATCAGTAACTGTAAATTCACCTGGAGTAATAGATTTTATTGTACCTTCTACTCCATTAGGAACCATTATACTTTGCTTAACAACAGGTGTTTCTTGAACTGTTCCTATAACATCTCCTGCTGAAACTTTATCGCCAACCTTAGCTGTAGCAACAAAATTCCATTTCTTTGTTCTGTTTAATGATGGAACTGATATCCCCTTTGTTAGGAAGTTTGACTGTGCTGCTTCCATAAATGCATCTAGTGGTCTTTGTATTCCATCAAACATTGATTCTATTAGCCCTGGTCCAAGTTCAACACTTAGTGGTTCTCCAGTAGTAACTACTGGATCTCCAGGTCCTATTCCTGATGTTTCTTCATAAACTTGGATTGATGCCTTATCGCCTCTCATTTCTATAATTTCGCCGATAAGACCTTTCTCTCCAACCTTACATACGTCATATATATTAGCTTCATCCATACCTTCAGCTACAACTAAAGGTCCAGAAACTTTGATTATCTTTCCGGTCTTCAAATCACTAACCTACCTTCCTATAAAATATTAACGCCTACAGCTTTTTCTACGTTATCGCTAATTCTTTGCATACCTATATTTAATGTTCCTTGATTGCTTGGAATTAATATTACAGCAGGAAGTACCTCTCTATTGTATCTCTCAATAGTTTCCTCAATATCCTTTGCAACTTGCTCAGTTACAAAGATTACTGCGTAATTATTCATTGCTAATCTATCAATAGTTTTTCTAGCTTCATCTGATTCTACTACTGGAAATACATCTATTCCTAGTGCTTTAAAAGCTAAAACAGAATCCTTATCTCCTACAACACCTATTTTCTTAAACATAAATATCACGCAGCCTTTCTCTTATTACTTCCCCAGTAATATTGTTGAGCTTACCAACCATAATAATTCTAATAACCTTTATTTCAGTTTCTTTAGCATATATGTATGCTAATAAAGGTTCTCCACCAAATGGAATCATTTTTGCTTCCTTCATCATATCCATTATGTAGTTATCTACTAATTTCTCTAGAAGTCCAGCAGAACCACTCTTGTTATAATCATCTACACCATTTTTTAGTACATCTTCATAGTTAGTATAACTTAACTTACTTACTATGTTTTCTGGTGCATCATTAAGTAGTGCTAATAATCTATCATTATCAATTGAACCACCATCTATTACTACAGAAAGTAAGAATTCTCTACCCTTGTTTTGTTTCTTAATTCTTAATAGACTCTTTACATTGGTTAGATCTATTAAAGCCTTAATATACCTTTCAGTAAATGCATCATCTAATTTCTTAGCAATATCTATCATCTCTTCAAACATATATTTATCTAAGATGATATCGATTCTTTGAGGATCCTTTTTAGTATTAAAGTCTTCTATTGCCTCTTCAATTCCTCTTCTCATAATAGGGTTAAAATCTGACAAAGTATTAGTATCTATTGAAACCTTTAACTTTGATACTTCAATCATTCCTACTGGAATAAACATATGAGAAAAATCTTTTTCAAGGAACATTCCCTTTAATATTACCTTTATATTATGGTAATCATACTTAATACTCATTATATCCACAAGAGCTTTTGATGGGGACATATCATATACTTCATGATAAACTCTCTTAAGTTCAGCACTTAGCATATCTTCATAGTCCGCTGCTCTCTTAACATTTGTCATTACATTGGCATACTCTGTTTCCTGAAGCACCTTTAATGCCTCTTCAGCAGAATTTGAATCTATCATTCTGTCTATTTTGGCCTTATCAAGGAGTCTGGTTTCTAATACTCTAAGTCTTGGAATAACCTGAGTAAATTGCATTACATCCATTAATTCTCCTCCTTAATTAAATAACTCTCTTGCTACTTCGAACTCCAATTCTTCTTTTAATGAGTCAACTAAAGCTTCAAAGGTATTGTTTATTTCTATACCTGCTTTTTCTAAGATGAATCCACCCTTAAAGTTTCCTATCTCAGTGCTTAAAGTTATTTCACCCTTCTTGCCTTTTGAAACAAGTTCTCTATTTATTTCACTTATTAAAGCTCCATCTACAATTTTCTTTCCTTCTTCATTTAAGATTAGCTTTTCATCTCCAGCTATATCTAACTTAAGAATACTGTCTTTTATAAAAGATACATATTTATCCTTGCCTAACTTACAAAGCTCCTCAACACTTTTAACAAATACATCTTGAATGATTGCTTGCTTAGCCTTAAGCTTTTCATTTCTTGCTGTAAGTTCTGCTCCAGAGATAACTCTTTCTTTTCTTGTTTGAGCCTCTATTTCAGCCTTTTCTAACATTGTAGCTTCTAATGATTTGGCTGCATTAATCTTCTTTTCAATAATTTTTGCCTTTTCATCTTCAGCTGCTGCTAAAATACTATCCTTTCTTTCTTCCGCATCTTTAAGAATCTTGGAAGTCAGATTACTTATATTTGACATAGTTTCACAACCCCAATCTTAGAATAAATTAACAATTAACATTATTGAAATAACGAATCCTAAAAGTGCATAAGTTTCAACCATTGCTGTTAAAACGATACCCTTTGTGTTATGTTCTGGCTTCTTAGCTAAGATTTGAACTGCTGAAGCAGCTGTTTTACCTTGTGCAATCCCTGAGAATAAACCTGCTATAGCAACTGGCATACATGCAAATAAAAGATAAGCACCTTGTTGTAATGTAGTTGTACTTGATAATTGTAATAAAACCATTAATCCTACAACGAATCCATAAAGACCTTGTGTACCTGGAAGTAATTGAAGTATTAAAGCCTTACCAAACTTTTCTGGTTGCTCTGTAAGTAATCCTGCTGCTGCTTGACCTGCTATACCAACACCCTTTGCTGAACCAATCCCTGCTAATCCTACTGCTAATGCTACACCTAGTGCACCTAATATAAATCCACCATTATTTTCTGTTAAAAATTGAACCCAAGTCATTTCCATTATATAATCCTCCTAATTTTTCTTTAAATTAATATATTCATTTTTTGTTTTGAATGGAGAAAATGATTTTCCCCCTCCTTCATAAAACTTACCAAAATATTCAACGTATTGTAATCTACAAGTATGAACATATGCTCCTAGCAAGCCTAATCCAAGGTTAAATACATGCCCAAGTATAAATATCATAGGCGCAAATAGAATAGCGGCCGCTCCTGGAATCATACCCATCATAAGATTGAATGCTCCAGCAAGAGATCCTCCTGCAAGTCCAAGAGCCATTAGTCTTGTATAAGATACAAGATCTCCTACATAGCCTGTTATTCCATATAGTGCATAAGCTCCTTGCCCTAATCTAGCACCTGTACTCGCCTCTTCTCTTCCACCAGTTAATACTATTACAACCATACCGAATATCATGGCTACAATAGAAATAGTTTTAACAACTGGAGGTAATCCTAAAGCACCTGCGCCTAGAACTAATCCTACTGAAACAAGAGTGATTACCCATGCTCCTACATCATAAAATGCATCCTTTGGTTTTCCTGCCTTAATAAGCATATAAGCCTTAACACCAAGTCCAAAGAATATTTGAATTGCTCCAAATACAACAGAAGCAATTAACACTGTAGTAACATCTTTATTTGGATCTACTAACTTTGGTAAATCTATTATTCCACCAAAGAATGAGCCGTATATAGCTCCAAATCCTATAATAGGGAAACTTAAGTAGAAGAAGAACTTAGCAAACTTTTCTTTTTCCTCATCTAATTTAAATTTCTTTAGTACAAATAATGTAACTATTAATTGTATTATTCCATAACCAATATCAGCAACCATCATCCCAAAGAATAATAAATAGAATGGTGCCATCAGTGGCGTTGGATCGATTTCGTCATACCTTGGTGTACTATACATTTGAACAATATTTTCAAATGCACTATTAATTTCATTATTTTTTAACTTTACAGGAACATCTGAAATTTCATCTTCTTTAACATCTTCAAAGTTTAAATAATGAGTATCTCCTAGAACTTCCTTAGCCACTTCAACTAGTTTGTTATTTTCCTCCTCTGGAATCCATCCTTGAATGATCATAACATTTTCTGTTTTTAAGAAATTATTAATAGCATCTTTTCTAACACGGATATTTTCATAGTACTCACAAACCAATTTAAATGTTGTAACTTCTTCCTCTAAACCTGCTAATTCTTCAATTACGAAGAATTTATTTGAATCAAGTTTAGCAATCTTGTCTTTATAATCATGAATTACCTTTATAGGCACTTCATTAATATCTGTTTTGAATTGACTAAATCCAAACCCTCTTAATTTTTCACTTATTTCCTCTTCTTTATCATTGTCACATATTAATAAAAAGAATAAATCCTGATTATTACTTGAGATAATCTCTAAATAACAATCTTGTAATTCAGAAACTAGTGTTTCTTCATATTGCTTTGGAATACTTCCTAAGAAGTGTGGAGTTTTTAAAGAATTTAATAACTCAAAAGAGGTATCAAGACCTTCCCATGGTTCTAAAGAATCAATTACAGTTTGTAGCTTAGTTTGCTCATTTTCTAAATCTGAAATTTTCTTCTCCTTAACCTTAAGATTATGGTAAACTTCTTCCCATTCACTTTTGCCTATTGCATCTTCAAGCTCCTTGAAGGTTAACTCTCTTTTTCCTTCCTTCATTTCCTTTAAGCCTGATTTTTGAGGAACATACGCCATTAAAAATTGGAGGGCAAACTTAGCCATAGATAATTTATCTTCGCACTCTGCATAATCTGAAGTGGCGCTATCTTTATATAAATCTGCAAGTTCTTCATGTTTTTCAACTACATCTTCATCCTGTAAATTTATAAACTCTACTTCAGCAAGCCCTTGAAGCTTTTCTAAAAGCCTAGCTCTTTGAGATTCAAAAGCAAGCAAAGTGAACTTATTCATCTTAACTATTGCCATTTACTTCACTATCCTCTCAACCACTAATTTAACAGCACTATTTTTCTTTTCTTCAGAGATATTGTAAATACTCTTTGAATCTTCATTACCTTTAGATAATATAGGCTCAGCCTTCTTATTACCTTCCTCTAATGCTTTTTCTAAAATTTCATTACTTTTGCTCTTAGCACCATCTATCACTGATTTATATGTATCTTCAGCTTCTTCAGTAGCTTTTTGAACAATCTCTTTTGCTTTAGCTGTAGCATCTTTAATCATCTTATCTGCTTCTGCTTCTGCACTTTTTATTTCTTTAATTGCATCTAATGCCAAAATATCACCACCTTCATGCCATTATCTGTAATAATTATTAATAATATATGAATTAATACTTTATATAGTATTAATTACTTTTTACTCTATTCTATTATACACTGTTTTGCATTTTTTTCAACAATTTTATGTTCATATATGTTTATATAATTCATAAATTTTACATATGTAAACATTTTCTACCCTGCTTTCAAGCCATATTTATTGTTAAAAAATTTACAAACTTATAATTATTCATTAACCACTTTAATTTTTTCACCAGAATTACCCACAAGATAATAGGTCTCCTCTTTTGAAATTATCCCTTGCCTTACATAAGCATCCATATCTATTGAAAATATTTCAACATTATATTCTTTAAAAGAATATGTATCCCTATACTTATCTTTTATCTTTATCTCTATTTCCTTGGCAATCTCTCCTTTCATATAATCCGGCATCCCTCTTTTCTTATTAAAAGATAAGTAATCATATTTAATAATATCTTTTAAGTACCCTTCATCACCTTTTAATATTTCCATATTAAAATCTAAAAATACCTTATAATATTCAGAGTTTCCAATATTTCTATTAAAGTATCCTTTACTTTCAAAGAATTCACCTAAATCATAGAAAAAATCAAAGGGTTTATCATATTTTGAGTAAAAGAAATTCAGTATATTATTAAATTTTTGGCTATTATAGTACTTATCGACCATTTCTTCCACTTTTTTAAGCTTTTGAAGCTCAAAATATGAAATTTTATCAGTTTTTAATATTTCATATGGTGGATATGGTGAGAAAGCCATGCCATATTTATCACTTTCCTCTCTCATAGATGAGCCTTTAAGTAACTTTAAGAAACCTAACTGAATCTCTTCTGGTCTTATACTATGGACATCATTAAAAGACCTTACAAAAGAATCATAATCTTCTCCAGGAAGGCCTGCTATTAAATCAAGATGTTGTTTTATATTTCTAATAGATAATAACTCTACAACCTTTTCTTTTATATCACTAAAGTTAACAAATCTATTTATATTCCTTAATACATCATCATTAGTAGTCTGTACTCCAACTTCGAATTGGAATCTTCCCTCTGGCGCCTCTCTTAATAGGTCTAGTTCTTCTTTCTTTAAGATATCTGCTGATATCTCAAAATGAAATTGGGTTTTTGTATCAGACTTTATTAAAAAGTCCCATATAGCCATTGAATATTTATGATTACAATTGAAGGTTCTATCTACAAACTTAACAAGCCTTACTTCCTTATCAATGAAAAATTGTAATTCATCTAGTACTCTCTCAATATTATGGAACCTTACTCCATGAGTAGTTGATGATAAACAATATTTACAATTAAAAGGACACCCTCTACTTCCTTCATAATAAACAATCTTATTACTTAAATCTTCATCTTTTTCATAAGGAAATACTAATTCATCCATTGTCATCAATGGTCTGCTAGGATTGGATAAAACCTCCCCATCCTTTTTGTAATGTAATCCCCTTATATCCTCTATATCTCTTAAACCTAACTTATACTCAACAAACTCTCTATATGTTTTCTCTCCTTCACCTTCTATAACATACTCTCCAACATTCTCTTTAAGGAATACCCTACTATCGTAAGAAACCTCTGGGCCTCCATATAATATTTCAATATTTGAATCAACCATCTTTATTAGATTTGCTAAACGAGATACCATTTCAACATTCCATATATAAGTTGATATAGCTACAACATCTGGCTTTTCTTCAATAATCTCTTTTAAAACATGTTCTTCTCTATCATTAATAGAGAATTCCCTAATTACCCCTTCATAAGGCATATCCTTTGTAAATGCCTTTAAATATCTAACTGCTAAATTGCTGTGTACATACTTTGAGTTTACAGCTGTAAGTAAAATCTTCATAATTTACTCTTCCTCTCTTATGTTAATCCTTATATTCTTACTCCCTTGATGAAGAATATATCTTCCCAAACTTTAGTTTCTTCTATTTTATAGTATTTTTCAAGGATTTTTTTCACTTCTTCAAAAGTACAAGTTATTAGTGGGTTATAATTTTTAAACTCCACTTCCTTAACTTTCTCATTTGGAAGCAATACTTTGACCTTATTATCTATTATTTTTCCTCTTTCTTTATTAACATCCCAAATATATATACTCCCCTCCTCCTTTAGATAAGAGGATACTTCTCTTATTATACTTTCCTTCCTTCTGCCTCCCCAAATATTATTAAGATTAAAGAAAAAGGTACATGCATCATATTTTCTTTCCTTTAATTCATATTTACTTTCCTCACTTACATAATCAATAGCTACTTCTTCCTCCACTTCTTTAGACATATTATATATAACTCCTGTATTTTCTCCAGATAGATCTAATATATCCCCTTCTATATGCACATCATTCATATTTATAATTAAAGTTTTACCCATCATATATCCCTCCTACCTTTTATGATTCTACCATATTTTTACATAATTATAAATATCAACATATAACCCTTAAATATATAATTAAAAATAGGCTAAATAAGTTCCTCAACATATTTAGCCTACGTCCTACTTAATATCTTTTTTTAAATTAGTAAATTTCAAGACAGCTACAACCAATAATAAGAAGGTTAATAAAAATATGAATGCCCACACTATTGTAGGTAATTTAAATCCAAGTAAGCCTTCCTTCTCATGTAAACTATATATAGCTCCAATTCCACTATCCAAAATTAAAAATTCTTCATTATTATAAACAATATCTTTAATATAACTATCATTACTAACCTTAAGTACTCTATAATACACTCCCTCTTTATTTATTGTGGAAATTGCATTTTCTCCTTTGTCCCATAGTAATAAACTATCCTTTTGAAGAAGATCTCCCCCCCTATCTATTGATAATTCTTTTAGAACATCAACTGATGAACTCTGATAAAATGGTCCTGCAACCACTCTTTTAGGTGGATTTTGTAATAATGGCTTTATTAATTCTTCCCCCTTAAACCTTGGAGAGCTTATTGGATCTCCACCACTAAAATCAGGCCAGCCATACCACTCTCCCTTTACTAATTTATAAATATAATCCCTATCTCTATTAACTGCTCTTAATCCCTCATTTTTCATCCCGCTAAATACTGCTACTATATTTCCTTCATTATCATAATCTAATCCAGTAATTCCTCTAATTCCACTTACAAATAAACTGACACTATTCTTTTCCAAATCTATTTTATAAACTGCTCCATTACCTAATTCAGCTTTTTTAATTTTTTCTCCAATCTCTGAAGATACTCCTTTATCTTTAAATGCTCCTGTTTTTTCCTCTCCGAAGTTAATTCCAGCTAAGGTTATTTCTACTGGAGAAATATCCCCTCTTCCCGACTCTGAAATCCCAGAATTCGTTGCTGCTCCTATTGATATAAATAACTCCCCCTCCTTTGATAATAGTCTCCTATCAATTTCATTTCCCCCACTAGGAATATTAGATATAACTATATCAATAACTCCATTTACTAATGAATAACTTTCTACTTTATCATCAGAAATAAAATATAAGTTATTATTTATATAAGTTAAATCTTCTATATTTAAATCTTTTTCCTTATATAATAATTTCTCCTTACCTTCCCTATCTATCTTTTTAATTGACTCCTTATAGGCTATGTATATAGATCCATCCTCATCAACTGTAATTGCTTTAGCATCTTCACATCCCTTAGCAATTATTGTGCAATCTATGTCATCCTTTAATATACTTACTCTATATTTATTTGATATCTTAAAAACAGCAAAAGCTGAAGTAACTATCAATATTGACACAATAGTAAATCTAAGAAACTTCTTCATAATTTCCCCCAATATATTCCTTCATTAAATTTATATTTTAATGTAGCCAAAATATAACCCCAACTTGAAAAATCTATTAGTAGTGCTATACTAATAGATAATTATTATTAAAGGAGGAAAATAATGAAAGACATAAGATTTTCTCAATTAGCAAAAAATTTAATAAACTATTCTTGTAACTTAAAAGAAGGCGAAAAGGTACTAATCGAAGGAATAGGTGATTGCGTTCCTCTAGTAAAAGAATTGGTAAAAGAGGCATATAAAACAAAGGCTATCCCTCTTGTTACTTTAAAAAATAAAGAAGTTGATAGAGAGCTGTTAATGCACGCTACTCAAGAACAATTAGAATTAATGGCAAAATATGAATCCGATAGAATGAATGATATGGATGCCTATATAGGAATTAGAGCTGGTGAAAATTCAGCTGAAACCTCTGATGTTCCATCAGAACAACTTTCGCTTTATAGCAAATATTTTGCAAATCCTGTCCATGGAGAAATTAGAGTTCCTAAAACTAGATGGGTTGTATTAAGATACCCTAACCACTCAATGGCTCAATCTGCTAATATGAGTACTGAAGCTTTTGAAGATTACTACTTCAACGTATGTAACCTAGACTACTCAAAGATGTCTAAAGCAATGGATAACTTAGTAGATCTAATGAATAGAACTGATAAGGTAAGGCTTACAGCTGAAGGTACAGATTTAACTTTCTCTATAAAGGATATTCCTGCAATTAAATGTGCTGGGGAAGCAAATATTCCAGATGGAGAAGTTTACTCAGCCCCTATTAAAAATTCTGTAAATGGTACAATTACATATAATACACCATCCCTTCGTGAAGGCTTCACTTATGAAAATATTAGGCTTACATTTAAAGATGGAAAAATAATCGAGGCTACTGCTAATGATACAGAAAGAATAAATAAAGTATTTGATATAGATGAAGGTGCAAGATACGTCGGTGAATTTGCAATTGGAGTTAACCCTTACATATTAGAACCTATGAAAGACACTCTATTTGACGAAAAAATTACTGGTTCAATCCACTTCACTCCCGGTGCATCATACGATGATGCCTTCAATGGAAATAAATCTGCACTACACTGGGACTTAGTACTTATCCAAAGACCAGAATACGGCGGTGGAGAAATATACTTTGATGATGTTTTAATAAGAAAAGATGGAATTTTTGTACTTGATGAACTTAAGTGCTTAAACCCTGACAACCTTATATAAAGCAACCATACTTTTATCACTGACGAACTAACTATATATGTTATTTAAACTAAAACAAGGACTCTCATATGTCTTGTCAGGTCTACTAGCTCTTCGAGATGTAGCCTTCCAAGAAATATGAGAGTCCTTGTTCTTATTTTATAAATCTCTTAATAGTTATTATAAACTATGATAATATAACTGAAAAAATATCTTGGATTAATTGAATGGAGCCTGGCCTTTTGATAAGGGATTAGTATTTCCTCTAAAGATACTGTAACCTAATATTTATTTTACTTATTTTAAAACTGTTATATTTGATGACTTTTTTGAATATGATTTATTGATATTTAAAGGAGTGAATAAGCTTTGGAGAAAGACAATTTTTTTAGAAATTCATTTTTACTAACAGCCTCAAATATTACTACAGGAATATTAGGATTTATCTTTTCCATATACCTTTCTCACGTACTTGGACCTGAAGGCATGGGATTATACAACTTAGTTATGCCAATATATAATCTTTTTATTTGCATGATGTCAGCTGGAATATCTGCCTCAATTTCAAAATTATCTGCCGTATACGCTGAGAAAAATGAAAATGGAAACCTCATTAAAACCATTAATACAGTTGCCATATTTAATATTGCATGGGCGGTACTAATAGGAGTCCTTGTATTTATATTTGCACCTGCTATAGGTCAGTATGGAATTAATGATATGAGAACTGTAGATGCTATAAGGATAACTTGTCCTGCGATGATCTTTATTGCTCTATCTAATATCCTTAAAGGATACTTTTGGGGAACATCAAAAATAACAGTACCTTCTGTAATAGATATTTTTGAAAAGGCTTTAAGAGTGGTTATAGTAGCTCTATTAATTTATTTGTTCGCTACAAAAGAATTGACAGGACTAGTTACCCTATGTTATATCGCCTTATGCTTAGGAGAACTACAAAGTCTAGTTCTACTATATATTTATTATAGGCGTTGCCTAAATAAGATGCCGAAGACATATGAAAAAACAGAACGAAGATCTCAATTACTTTTCAATGTACTAATTATATGCCTACCATTAACAATGAATGGATTTTTAAGTAACATATTTAATACTTTATCCACCTTAGTTATCCCACGTTGTTTAGTGTCTGCTGGCTTTTCTCATATAGAGGCCTTAGGAATGATAGGTAAGTTTACAGGAATGGCAATGATGATTATCGGTATGCCTTTGATTGTCATTAGCTCAATAAATACCCTACTAATTCCAGATTTATCTCAAAGTATGAGTAAAGGTAATTATTACGATGCTGCAGTTCGTATACGGAAAGTTATTAAAATTGCTTTTGTTCTTGGGTTGGCCACTACAACTATTTGTTTACTAATTCCAGATGCCCTTGGAGAAATGTTCTATAAAAGAACAGATTTAGGGGACTACATTAAATATGCTGGCTTATCTGCCCCAGTATTTTTTACTTCTGTCACAATGTTTGGTATATTAAATGGAATTAATAAACAAGGTATAATCTTAAGGAATTCAATTATTATTGCTATACTAGAATTAATCGGACTATATATATTTACATCAATACCAAGTATAAATATATATGGTTATGTAATCACCCTTTTCCTTACTTCAGTGGTAAGCGTTGTGCTAAATCTTTATGAGGTCAATAAACATATGGATTTAAATATTTCTACTACAAATATTTTTATCTATATTTTACTTGGAGTTTTAACTTATTTAGCTTTAAACATATTTATTCAAAAAGTTCTATCTCCACTAAACTTTTTTACTAGTTTAATCATTATAATTATTACTTTCGGAATTTTTATATTCTGGGGTACTCTTGGCGAGGTAGAAGATTAATTAGTATCTAATTACAATAAAAAGAGCCTGTATCAAAAAACATTATTTTGATACAGGCTCTTTTATTATTTGAGTTTCTTCCTCATAAATCTAGGCATTACCCTCATGATTTTAGGGGAAATAGTCTCAATATCTCTCTTTCTTATTCCACCCATTACTATCATTAAATATAGGTATACAAAACTACCTACTGAGACCATAATTATTGTTAATGGAATAGATGTTAATCTGGATGGCTCTACAAACCTATATAAGAACTCTAGAGGTAACTTTAATAAATAAATTACAATTCCCATAGCTGATGAAGCTAGTACTGGCTTAATAATTAGCTTAAACACTGATAACCTCATCTTCATTGTAGAACAAATTTTCCTATGATTCAATACTGCAGGTATTAAATGCCAGAAGCAATTTCCAATTAAAACTCCGTAAACATTAATATCAGCAATACCTACAAATATATAATTCAATACTATCTTAAATAATATTCCAATGCAAAATGTACCTAAAATATAATATAACTTATTAATACTCTGTAAGACTACACTTTGTATTTGAGTCATAGCCATAAGTACTAGAATAAACGATCCTAAAGTCATTATCCGCGCACCGTTATCATTACCATAAATACTGAAGTAAACTAAGTTACTAAGCATACCTAGCCCTACTGCTGCTGGTATTGCTATTGCGAAAGTTAGCCTAAAAGCATAACTAATCTTCTTCTTAACTTCTTTTTTTTCGTTTAGTACAACAGATCTTGATATTGCTGGTAACACAGTGGTTCCAATTGCTGTAATAATTATAAGAGGTACTCCATATAACGTCTTATATCTACCTAAAAAACTATATAGAATATTCCCTTCTGTTTCAGAGAATCCTGCAAAGGTTAGTCTGCTCATAACATTTACCATATCAACTAATCCACCAAAGTTTTGTAAACCTGCACTGATTGTGATTGGTACTGAATACATTATAATCTTCCTTAATATCTTCTTATCACTTGCTTTCCTTCTAGCTGAAGGATGCTCCATAGCCTCTTCCATATATCTCTTTTTATCATAAGAATAAATAAGATAGAAACATGCAAACATTGCCCCTACTGATGTACCTATTTGACCTCCAGCACTACCTAAGGGCAAACTAATTTGTCTAAGAATAAATGCAAATAGTAAGCTAATCACAACATTTAAAATTTGCTCTAAAATTTGAGATATAGCTATTGAAGTCATATTACCCTTACCCTGCATATATCCTCTATAAGTAGCTAGTATGGATGTTATTAATACGCATGGTCCTAAGGCTATAATACCGTATGCCATACTAGTATGACCTGAAATATTACCTATTGGAAATGCTAATAGCATCATTAATAAGCCTAGCACACCTCCCATTATCATATAGAACTTTCTTGATAATTGAAGGGCTCTAATAGCTCCTTTTGGATTTTCTAATGCTGTAAGTTCAGTTACAACCTTTGCAACAGCAGGTTGTGCTCCCATACAAGTTATTGCATATACAAATACAAAGACTTCTGTGCTTTGTTGATATATCCCATAGCCTTCATCTCCTAAAATTCCTATTAGCATAGGAACATAGAAGACAGATAATACCTTTGCTATAATACCAGCTATAGAAAGGATAAACATTCCTCTTACTGCTGAAGACTCTTCTCTCATATTAATCCCCTATCTTATATTGAAAATTTAAAAACATCCTGCTTTATCTTTTTAAATATTGGTGGTAGAGCTTGTGCTATTGTCTTATTCTTAAGATAATCTAGCTTTCCTCCTACTGCTCTAAATACAAGTTTATACGCATATAAATATTGATATTCTAAGCCAAACTTACTATTAAAGAATGAATTAAGCTTATTATCACCATACTTAGTATCACCTATTACTGGATTACCTAAATGTGCTAAATGAGCTCTTATTTGATGGCTTCTTCCTGTAATTAGATCTATTTCTAAAAAAGAAAAAGCTCCGTTACTTTGAATATTCTTAACCTTCATTGATATTTTCTTTGAATTAGGTACTGGTGTATCATAAATTTTAGATATATTTGCATCTTCATTCTTTAAGATATACCCTTCATATAAACCATCTTTAATTTTTCCTTTTACCAATGTGTTATAGTACTTTTCAACTTCATTTTCTCTAATTGCTTCGTTTAACATCTTTAGAGCCTCGAAGTTCTTTCCAAAAATAACCATACCAGATGTATTTCTATCTAATCTGTTACATGAGGCTGGTGTAAAAGTAACTTCATTTTCAGGAACATAATCCCCTTTTGCATTTAAATATGATAATACATAATCTGTTAGTGTAGCTTCTTTTTTATTGCTATCAGGATGAACTAATACCCCTGGCCATTTTTCAACTACAACCATATTTTCATCTTCAAAACATATCTTAAGTCCACTTGTATCAACTTTGATAAAGTTTTCTTTTTTCTCTGTTTTACTACTAATATATCTTATTTCAACTACGTCTCCCTCTTGTAGTGAGTACTTTTCTTTTTGTTTCTTACCATTAACTCTAACATCACCTTTTCTTAAGGCCTTAAATATAGCGCTTAATGGTACATCTTTTAGAAGCTTTCTTAAAAATTTATCAAGTCTTTGCCCTGCTTCATTAGATCCTATTTCTATCTTCAAAATATAATCAACTCCTAGTC
Source organism: Clostridium zhoujianii (assembly GCF_051590805.1). Lineage (NCBI taxonomy): Bacteria > Bacillati > Bacillota > Clostridia > Eubacteriales > Clostridiaceae > Clostridium > Clostridium zhoujianii. The sequence continues at coordinate 142,273 of NZ_JBPUTF010000001.1, read as the reverse complement.
TTATCCTATTGTTTACTAAATCCCCATTATATTAGATTAATATTAAATCACAATATTGTCAAATAATCAAAAACTATGCCACATTGTAGGGCCACTCCTAATGGTATAGCATCCTCATCTATATTAAAATAACTACTATGTGCCTGTTTATCTGTATTCTTTGCCTTATTACCTGTTCCTAAAAAATAAAATACAGATGGTCTTTCATTAGCGAAATATGCAAAACTCTCTACTCCCATACTAGGATTTTTTTGTTCTACTACATTTTTTTCTCCTAATATATCTTTTCCAACTCTTTTCATTCTATCAACCATTTCGTCATCATTAAAAAGACAAGGATAGCTTTCTTCTATAAAAACTTCTGCCTTTCCCCTTAAAGTCTCACAAGTTCCCTTTGATATTTCCACTACTCTCTTTACAACATACTCACGATCTTCCTTTGTAGTTGTTCTTATAATCCCTGATATATTAACTTCTTCTGGTATTATATTTTGAGCTGTACCACCATGAATACTTCCTACTGTTATAACTGCTGGATTAAGGGATGGTACTTCTCTACTAACAATAGTTTGTAATGCCATTATTAAATTAGCAGACATAACTATTGGATCTACTGTTGTACTTGGTGCTGCCCCATGTCCACCTACACCTTTTATTTTCACCTTAAATGGATTAGATGCTGCATTTACCATTCCTTTTTTAATTCTGATTTTCCCACACTCCAAATCCTCTGTAACATGTAACCCTGCTACCACATCAACTCTTGGACTATCAAGAACTCCTTCCTTTATCATTATCGGAGCACCACCTGTAGTTTCTTCTGCTGGTTCAAATAGTAATTTTACATTTCCACTAAATAACTTTCTATTATCGTTTAATATTCTAGCTACCCCTAGCAGTATTGTTGTATGTGCATCGTGACCACAGGCATGCATCTTACCTGGAACCTTAGAAGAATATGAGCATAGATTTTTCTCTTGTATTGGTAAAGCATCCATATCAGCTCTAAGGGCTATTGTTCTTTGAGTATTTCCATTTCCTTCGCCTTTTATCATTCCATATACACCAGTACCTGCTACTGAAACATATGGTATACCTTCTTTTGTTAAAAATCTCTTTATTATCTCTGATGTTCTCTTTTCTTCAAAGCCAAGCTCTGGATGTTCATGTATATCTCGCCTTATTGCAATAAGTTCATCCTTAATATTTTCTGCCTCTTTAAGAAAAGTAATCATTAAATACCTCCAACTAAAATTAAATTAATTCCAAAATACCTCTATTTGGTCTCCCTCATTTAATTTATCTGTGTAGGCTACTTCTTTACCATTTAATAATGTTCGTATATTCCCCTTTGCTGAGGTTAAGTCAAAATCTATATAGTTAAAAATATCAACAAACATATAAGAAGATTTGCCATGTAATTGTACCTTTTCTTTATTTACTACTACATTTATTGTGATTCCACTTTCTTCTTTAGTTTCTTCAACTTTTATTTCTTCTATATATTTAGTATAGAGTTTATCTCCTTCTAATAGTATATAATCATCAGATAATTTAATATTATCCTTAAATAAAACTACTTTTTCTTCCATTATATATTTCTTGAACCTTAGTATATCATTTGGTATAAATACCTCAATATCATCACCATTTTTTATATTACTGGTTATCTTTTTTTCTTTTCCATTTATGATACATATAGGTTCTAAATTAACTATTTCATCGTCTACAAAAATACTTATGGAATTTACATCTTTTATTATCTCACTTAATTTAGGTGATGCATCCTTACCATTTTGTGCATAAGTAACTTTAATTTCATCTCCGGCCTTAACTTCTGTTTCAATATCAGACTTCTTTTTATTTATACTTATTCTTGCATTCTTTCCTAATTCACCAAATACCAACCTCTTATTTCCATTAATGGTGAATCGTATACTCTTCCCATTTTTCCCCATAAGAAGTGCAGGATTTATTCCAGCTTGAAGTAGTACATCCATTACTGTATGTTTATGTGAATTAAATAAACTTATTGGTTCATCATTTAACTTTACATCAATAAAATCATTACCTAACTTTTTTATAGCACTTAAAGCTATTCCAAGTACCGTTACCCCTGCTGAACCTAATCCATTATCAGAGATACATTCAGGAACAGATTTTCTATCTTTTATTGCTATTCTTTGAGCAGGTATATTTAATCTATCTGCTATTTCCTCTAAAATACCTGGTGTATGTGCTCCTCCCCCAACTAAAAATACAGCTGAAGGTGACTTACCACCATTTATTTCAATAATTTTATTAGATATTGCTTCTGCAATTTTACTTACTATTGGCTTTATAAGTTTTTTTATATTTCCAGATGAAATAGTATTTTCTAACGCTAATACATCTGTATATGTAATTTCTTCACAAGTTGATACTTGACGCTTTATACTTTCAGCAGAATTAAAATCCACCAAATATTCCTGGGCTATAAGCTCTGTAACCTCATCCCCAGCCATAGGTACCATTCCATAGGATGATATTGTTTCCTTTGAACTTATCGCGATATCAGATGTTCCTGCTCCAATATCAACAAGAGCTATATTTAATAATCTTAAATTTTGTGGCACAGCTGCTTCAATAGCTGCTATAGGCTCTAATGTTAAATTGATAACCTTTAAATTTACCTTATTCATCACTGAATACAATGAATCTATTACTGATCTTGGTAAAAAAGTTGCTATAACATCCGCTCCAATCTTTTCTCCTTTGTGACCTAGTAAATTAGATATTATATAAGAATTCAAATAGTATCCCTTAACAGAATACCCAACACAATAAAGTTTTCCATCTGTACTCTTATTAATTTCACTTTCAGCTTTTTTAACTGCACTTAACTCAAGAGTTCTAAGAATTTCCTTATCTACTTCCTGATCTCCGTTAAGCTCTATATCGCTTCTTGCTTCACTAGTCCTTAGAAATCTACCTGCTGCTGCAATAGATACCTCCTTTAATTGAAGGCCTATTTCCGCTTCTAAATCTTTTTTTATATCTGCTACTACTTTAGCTACTAAATTAATATCATGAATTTGACCATCTATCATAGCCCTTTCTTCATGTTCTTTATACTTTTCACATATAACTTCAAACTTCTTTTCTCTAACTACACCGACAGTTCCAATTATTGAACGTGTTCCTATATCTAAAGAAAATATCATATCCTTTGGATTAAAAGTATTGATTTCCATACTAACCTCATCCTCTATAAATTCTGTTTAAAGGCTATATATAAAAGAAAATAATGGACCAACTTTTCTTTCACTGGTTCATTATTTTTCTCAAATATACATTATATTCAAAAGAATATAAGCCTAATATAAATTATATAATATTACCAATTAACATTCAACAAAAGTCCTATTTTAATACTATTAATAGATTATTGTCTAATAACACCTTCGCTTATAATTTTCTTGTAATTTTATCATCATATTTTATTATAACTTCATTCCAATTAATACTCATAACCTATCCCTCCCAAATTCTCTATAATTAAAATTAATAATATTTATCCCCATATAATTGTATATCCTTACAATTATATCAAATTAACCCTATATTATTTATTGTAAAGCGTATTTTATGGTATAATATTACTATATTTCATTATAAATACAAAATGAGTGTTAATCGTGACTAATTTTTATTCAAGTATCCCTTATATTTGTTCTACAATAATAATAATTCTCTCGGCCTATCCACTTATTTATTTTAGTCTAAGTAAAAAAAAATACACTAAGGCTGAAGAAATAGCAATAAAAAAGTATAAGAAAATTCTTCCTATTGTAATTATATTAGCAACATTAAATATTTTAATTAGAATTTTTTTGAGACTCTAAAATATTCTACTTTTTACTATTTTAATACTATTAATAGATTATTCTCTAATAGAACCTTGGCTGAAAACTTTCTTGTAATTTTATCATCAAATTTAATTCTAACTTCATCACCATTTACACTAGTAATTTTTCCATCTCCAAAGGCTCTATGGTGAACTTCTGTATCTAATAAAAGTCCATGGGATACCTTATTTTCTTCCCTAAAGCCACCCTCTATTATAAACCTTGAAGGATCCTTAAACTTTCCTTTTCTAGTTCTAGGTACAAAGAGATATAAGTTATCTATAGCTCTAGTTATCCCAACATAGAATAGTCTTCTTTCCTCTTCTAGATTCTCTTCCTTACTTGATGAATGTGGAATAGTGTCTTCATTACAGTTTATCAAAAATACATTTTTAAATTCCATTCCCTTAACACCATGTATTGTACTTAATAAAACTCTATCTTCCCCTTTACCCTTTTTACTCTCTTCCATTTTCTTACCAACATCATCTACATGTTCAAAAAACATTGGAATACTCTTAAATACTGATGCTGAAGATTTAAATTCTTCTAATATTTCCCCTAAGTCTTCTATGCTACTATTAAACTTCTCAGCATAGGACTTTAAATAATCAATATATCCTAAATCCATAATTATGTACTGTACTGCGCTACTTAAAGAAGATTTACTTAAGAAATTAAAGTCCTTCTTAAGCTCATCTAGCTTCTTCTTTTGAAATGGTGGCGTATCACTTTTGTTAATCAATATATCAAAAGGATTTATATCCTCTCTATATTCACGTAAATATGCTATATTGCTCTTACTTATATATCTAAAAGGCTTATTTATTATATTAATAAAAGCTTCCCTATCATGAGGGTACTGGGCTAATGATAAATATGCCAAAAGATCTCTACATATAAAATGATTAAAGAAATTGTATTCTTTATCTAGCATTGTAAAAGGTATCTTATTTCTTATAAATGTGTCTACAATACTCATTGACTCCATATTAGTTCTATACAGAACTATATTATCTCTATAAGAATACTCTCCACTTTTCTCTAAATCCTTAATATATTTAACTATTTCATCCCCTTGCAGTCTCTCATCATAAGGTGATGAACAATATATAATTCCATCCTTATTCTTATTCCATAAAATCTCCTTTTTATTTCTCTCTGTATTAAATGAAATAACTTTTTTAGATGCTTCAATAATATTTTTATTACTTCTATAATTTTTAGATAGATAATACTTCTTCCCACCTTTATATATCTTATCAAATATAACCATATACTCCGGCTTAGATCCTCTAAATGAATAAATGCATTGATCTTCATCACCAACTGCAAATAAAGAGTTATCCCCCTCAATATTCATCATCCTTAAGAAATCTACCTGCAATTGATCACAGTCTTGAAACTCATCTACTAAAATATATCTAAATAAATTCCTATATCCTTCTCTAACCCTAGGATTTTCAGTAAATAATTCTAGTACCTGTAAGGCTAAATCATCAAAATCCCAAAGAGCCTTTTCTTCCTTGTACTTAGAATAATGCTCATAACACTCTATAAAAATATCCTTTGAAAAAGATGGTGTAAATTCATTTAAACTCATTCTTGATGTTTTAAATAAGGAAATATTAGTTATTGCTTCCTTAACCTTATCTTCATTTATCTCATCAAAATATTTCCTTAATACCCCTTCTATTATTTTATTAGTAATAAAACCATCAATAATATTAATTGCTTTACCTTCTCTTAAAAGTATCTTATAAAATAATCCGTGGAATGTACCAAAAAAGGGAGCTCTATTTTTATTAAAAGTATCAATATATCTATTTTTCATATTTCCTGCTGCAGCCTTCGTAAATGTCAGTACAATTATATTACTTTCTCTCACTTTAAGTTTTTCAACTAAATACTTTATCCTATTTATAATAACAGTTGTTTTTCCTGATCCAGGGGCTGCAACTACAAGCACATTTCTCTCTTTAGCTTCTACTGCTTTTATTTGATATTTATCTAACTTCATTACTATTCCTCCCCTCAGATACTTATTCTTGACAAAAAGTACTAACAAATATCTATATTGTAATAATTATCTGCTAGAGGTACAATAGGGACAAGGCATTTTTTTTAAAAAGGAGATTACAATGAAAGAAAATAACTCATTTGATGTAAGAAGTGATAGAAATTTAACAATGCTAGTAGACTTTTATGAATTGACTATGGGCAATGGATATTTTAATAAAGGATTAGAAAATAAGATTGCCTATTTTGATATGTTCTTTAGAAGAGTCCCAGATGGCGGTGGATACTGTATAATGTCTGGAGTAGAACAACTCATTGAATATTTAAGAACTTTGAAATTCACTGAAAATGATATAAATTACCTAAGACAAAAAGAAATATTCTCAGAAGACTTTTTAGATTATCTAAAGAATTTTGAGTTCTGCTGTGACGTATGGGCTGTTCCAGAAGGAAATCCTGTATTTCCAAATGAACCATTAGTTACTGTAAGAGGACCTGTAGTTCAGGCACAGTTTATAGAAACTATGATTCTTTTAACAATAAACCACCAAACTCTAATAGCTACTAAAGCTAATAGAATTTGTAGAGCTGCAAATGGAAGATCAGTAATGGAATTTGGTTCAAGACGTGCCCAAGGATATGATGGTGCAATATACGGTGCCAGAGCAGCCATTGTAGGTGGTTGTAGCTCTACCGCTTGTACTATATCAGATCAAATGTTTGACATTCCTGCTATAGGTACAATGGCTCACAGTTGGGTTCAATTATTTGACACTGAATATGATGCCTTTAAAACTTGGACTGAAATATATCCAGATAATTGCGTTTTATTAATAGATACATATAATGTTATCAAATCTGGTATACCAAATGCTATAAAGGTCTTTGATGAAATACTGAGGCCAATGGGTAAAAGACCATCTGGTGTAAGAATTGACTCAGGAGACATAACTTATTTAACAAAGCGTTGCAGAAAGATGTTAGATGAAGCTGGATATCCTGATTGTAAGATTATCATCTCAAATTCCTTAGATGAATATATTATAAGAGACGTATTAGAGCAAGGTGCTGCAATTGATTCCTTTGGTGTTGGCGAAAGACTAATTACAGCTAAATCTGAACCTGTTTTTGGTGGTGTCTATAAGCTTTCTGCTATAGAAGATAATGGACGTATTATTCCAAAGATTAAAATTAGTGAAAATGACGAAAAGATAACTAATCCAGGCTTTAAGAAGGTAGTTAGAATATTTGACAAGGACTCACATATGGCCATTGCTGATTTACTAACTCTTCATGATGAAGAAATAGATGAAAATCAAGTATTGGAATTATTTGATCCTGTCCACACTTGGAAGAAGAAGAAGATTACAAATTACTATACTAGGGATTTATTAATTCCTATATTTGAAAAAGGACAACAAGTATATGAAAGTCCTACAGTATTGGAAATAAAGGAATTTGCACAAAAAGAAACTGAAAAATTATGGCCTGAGGTATTAAGATTTGAAAATCCTCACAATTACTATGTAGATCTTTCAGATAGATTATGGTCATTAAAACAAGATCTTCTTCATAAATATAGTAGTAGCTACAAATAGTGAAAAAGGATTAGCCTAGGCTAATCCTTTTAATAATTTCTTAAAAATTTGATGTTTCTTCAGCGAATTCTAATTCAAAGACTTTATCTTGCGAATATGCAAAATCCTCACTTACAATATCTTTAAACTTAATCTTACTCTCTGACAGATACTCTTTAAAAGGGCAATTATCTTCCTTTAGATCCATCCTGTTCATTGGACATTCGCTATAACACTCTACTTTTGATTTAGTTGTTGACCAAAACGGACATTTACTCATATAATCTCACCTCTGTAAACGACAACACATTAATATGCCACTATTATATTACAACTCTTCGGAAAATGAAAGGATTTTTGTATATATCTTCAATAATTAATTAAATATCTCCTATTAACTTGTTTGCCCACCCAATTGAATCTAAATACATGTCCATTAATAAACGCTTATCTATATCTAGTTTTTCTGAATAATATTCGATTCCTTCAAGATTCATGGATTCATAATCTTGCACTAATCTTAATATATACGAAAGCTCGTTTTCATTTCCTAATAAAGCTTGCTTTACTTCTTCATCTACTGGTATATCTAACAATATATCTTTCATGCTTCTTTGTATGAATTTATCTAAGTCAGAAAATAATCCAACCATAAAGGCTAATGATTGCTTTCCTTCATTCACCTTTGATCCTATTAATTCGCAAAATCTTCCCCTAATTATAGTGCTACTTGTCACTTCTTCATCATTATCACTTTGCATTTCACTAATAACAACTACAGATAACCACTTCTTAAGTTCTCTTTGGCCTAAAAGCATTATTCCTTGCCTTATTGAAGTTATCTTCTGAACAAAGCTAAAGACAGCAGAATTTAAAAATTTCATAAGTTTGTAGCTTATTGATACATCTGATTTTATTATTGCCTCAATTTTATCCATATCAAATTCATCATTTAATAATTCAATCATTATATTTAGGCAACTAGTATTTCTTATAGGTATATCTTTTCCTAAAATCATTATAGGCTTACTGAAATAAAATCCTTGGAAGTATGAATATCCATTATCTAAAGCTTCTTTATAATTATCCTCATCTTCAATTTTCTCAGCAAGTAAAAATCCATTAGGATTGATTTCTCTAATGTCCCTAATAATCGAAGATCTCTCTTCCTTAGTTGTATTCATAAAATCAACTTTATATAAGTCTATTAAATCCCCATATTCTCTATACTTATAATTATAAATCACATCATCTAATGCAATAGTATAGCCCTTTTGTTTTAACTCAGTAAGATTAGCCTTAACCTCTTTAGTTGGATTAACATTTTCTAATATTTCAATTACTATAGTTTCTTTAGCTAATAAACTTGCAATATCTTTAAGTAAAACACCTTGTGAAAAGTTTATAAAAGCTTTTTTATTATTAGTTAATTGATTTAAACCTATTGTATAGCAATTAGAAATTAATTTCATTGTTGCCTTATCTTCATCTATATCCGTGTTAAAACAGTTAGCATTAGAATTTCTAAATAATAATTCATATCCTATAACTTTATGCTTTTTATTATATATTGCTTGTCTTGCTAAAAAAATATCCATAATAAAGCCTCTCTAATCTACTATTTCCCTTATTATATAATAAAAAACATTATTAATAAAGCATTTTTAGGTATTTTTAATATAATTTGGTAGAACATCATAACAAAATAACAAAATAAAAAAATAAAGAGTAAAATACTCTTTATTTGATGAATCCTGTATTCTTAACAACTGAAATATCAATAATTTCATTTTGGAAGGCTTTTAACAATGCTTTTTCAAGAACCATTTCTTGATCAAAGTTTTCTATATCCTTACACACTGCAAAAACTTTATTCTTTTCACCCTTAAAATTTCTATATGTCAATGTAACATTAGGCTTATCATACTCTACATTTAGTATTTTAACACCCCAAGATAACTGTGCGTAATCATCCTCAATAGTTAAGTGAGTTAGTTCCTTTAACTTTTCATTTTCTTCACTAGGATCATTTACTATTATTAGTTCTTCGCCAACTTTATATTTTGCCATGACTCTTCCTCCTTACCCTTTTTCAAAGATTGTTGTTGATTTAAGTTTAACATTACTTATAAATAAATGCAATATTATGCCACCTTGTTATATAATTGTATAATACCAAAAAAAAATATAAGAACAGTAATACTGCTCTTAAAATAAATTAAAATGAATGAACATGGATGTTGTTAATTAATTAACAACCTTGTTTATACTTTAACATACTTTGATTTTTAATACAATACTTTTTTCAAATTAATCCATTTATTCTCTATATATTTTTAATCACTTTATTCTCTCTGTATTTTAAATCATTACTTAAACCTTATATATTGCCTATTTAACCAGTATATAATCATTTTTTCTAATAACTATTATTACTTAGATATTATATTCCATAAATAACGATTGACATTAGCTAAGTAATTTTATATAATTAATTAAAATATGATAGAGAGGATATATAATATGGATACTATTACAACCATTTTTAGAGAGAAAAAATTAAAACTTACTCCTCAAAGATTAGCGGTTTATAAATATCTAATGACAACAAAAGAACATCCTTCTGCTGAACTAATATATAAGGCAATACAACCTGAATACCCTACAATGAGCTTGGCTACAGTATATAAAGCTCTTAAAACTCTTGTTGAAGTAGGTCTTGTTCAAGAAATAAATGTTGGTGAGGGTAACTTCAGATATGATGGATCTACAACAACCCACCCACATATTCAATGTGTTAATTGTAGTAAAGTAGAAGACTTAGAATCTTTCTCATTAGATCATCTAAACTCAGAAGTAAGTAAACACACAAACTTCAAAGTTTTATCAAACAAAGTATATTTCTACGGAATATGCGCAGATTGCAATAAATAAGACTACTTTATAGTGGTCTTATTTTTTTACTCTATATAAAATTATAAATCACCATTTGCCTACATATATATACTATGAGGTGATTAATAAATGAAAGTACTTTTTATAAAGAAGAAAAATATAATTTATTTCGCATTAATTATACTAACTTTACTTATATGCTATCCTTTATTTATACATTTTAAGACTACTCAAACTACAGAAACATTCACTCCTATAGATAATTCTAAAATAACTTCAATAGATCTTACTGGTGATGGAATTGATGATACATTAAAAGTTATTAATAAAAATAACAATATAGATATACAAATAACAAGTAATAATCGTAATTATTCCCTAAGTACTCTATGTGAAGATAATATTCTTTTATCAAGTACTTCTTCTTGGCCAATAAAAGTTTTTATTAGGAATTTATCAAGAAATAAAGTTCCTGAAATCATTATTCAAGGAACTAAAAATAAAACTCCTCTTCAATACATATTTAGATGGGATAATGGTAATTTCATTAAGGGTTTCTCAAGTAATAAAAATATTTTTGGAATTTTAGATTTCAATAACAATAAAACACCTCAATGCTACTCCCTTAATTCTTCCTCTGGAATATCTTCAGTTGAATCCTTTATGTTTATTGATAGGGAATATCTTAATATAACAAATGATTCTAAACCAATTCCAGATATAATCAATATTATTCAGTTAATCGATATAATTCAAAAGGATTATGAGGTGCAAGAAGTACCTAATATATTTAAAGAAGGGATTTCAGAGGCTGAACTAGGTTTACTTTGGAACCTAGACAAAGAATTTAACGTTTATAGCTTTCAAGATGGATTTTTTTATGATGATAGTATCGATAATGAAGGTAATATAACCTCCTTGAAATGGAGACTAACCTTTGAAAAATATATTAAAGATAAAGACGATTCTTCAAAATCAGAGGTTGTCTTTTATATTACTACTGAGCGGACTTCAGATATGTCATATAAGATTTCATCCCTATATATGAATTAAAATGAAAAGGCCGCATTAAAATGCGGCCTAAAAGGGGGATGGGGGGTTTTAGCTTTAATGAAGAATATCTTCATTTTGCTATAGGAGAATACTTTCTCCGGTACAGTAATATTATTGACCATTTAAAAATAAATTATACAGTTAAAGTTAAATATCTTTAAATCCGCCATTCATGTATACTTCTATCATTTTATCTACAAAATCTACTTTTGTAGGGTCAACTATGTTCCTTAAAGATCTTAGCATTTGTATGTTCTCATCATCTATATTATCTTTATCACTGATCTTAGCCTCTTTCTTCTTACTCTTATGACTTTTACTAGTGCGTATTTCATTATTTTCTTCAATCTTACTATCATCATTTTCATTATATTTCCCTAAATCAAAATTAAAGTCATTTAGATTAGTGTTCATATCATTTACATTTGTATTCATATTCCCTTGACCAGAATTAATATCATTCATACCACCATTCATATTTATAGGATTATTATTCATATTGTTTCTAATATTATTCATAGCTCCCATTATATTATTAAAATTGAAACCATTATTTCCAGCATTATTTCCATTCATTTGTTGATTCATTTGTTGGTTCATATGCTGATTCATTGAATTTAAATCAAAACCATCTCTATTCATAGACTGTAACATATTGCCTAATCCGCCCATATCCATATTGCCACCTAACATTGCTAAGAGTTGCTGAGGATTTATGCCGAAAGGATTATTATTCATATGTCCAGGGCCTTGGTTTCTTCTCATATTTCTATTTTCATCCGATCTATCTCTACGTCTACGTTTTGACACAATTAATCCTCCTAATCGAGCTTGTTTATGATATTATATGTATTAATTATATATTTGGTTATCTTTTTTAAACAAAATTTTTGGAGGGCATATCTGCCCTCCATTCAACTTTACTACCAACCACAACTATTGCCGCAATTATTTCCATCGCTGCTCCAGCCATAAAGTAAGAATAGTAATATTATTAATATTGAATTAGTGTTTAACAATCCTGCACCACATGCTATTAACCAGAATATTATAGCTTCCCAGCCTCCACAAAAGCCGCCTCCACCAAATAATCCACCGTTGTTATTTCCACCACTAAAGCAGCAGCAATCATTGCAGCAGCAATCATTGCAGCAGCAACTATCACAGCATGAACAACAATTGTCTCTACGCTTCTTTCTCTTTGACATACCTATCGCTCCCTTCTGATTAGTCAGCTAGCATTCCTACTAACAGCCACAGATTCCATTACCAAAACCGCCACAATTTCCACCGCAGTTTCCAAAACCATCACCTGAGCAAATAAATAGAAGTACTAATAAGAATAACCACCATGATCCACCAAAGAATGAATTGTTTCCTCCATTGTTATTTCCTCCGCAGCAGCAAGGTTCACAACAAGGTTCACAGCAACAGCTCATCTTCTTTTTCTTCTTTCCACCACTACAACAGCAACAGCAATTATTACCCATGTTTCCTCTGCCGCCACCAAATCCACCGAATCCGCCGCAACCACCGTTACCGCCAAATCCGAAGAAGAAGAATAGTAGTATTATCCATATCCATGATCCACCGAATCCGCCGAATCCGCCACAGTTACCGAATCCACCACAATTACCGATTCCACTGCAATTATTGTTACAACCACAATTATTACTATTGTTGCGGCTATCATCATTATTACAGTTTAACCCATTAATAATATCATTGATTTCCATATTGTTTCCTCCCTTAGGATTTATATTTGATTTTTATACTATATACTATTCCTTCCCTATTTATTTGACACTAATATTTGATTTTTTAGTGAAATCCTTGCAGATAAAATCTTATTACAAATAAATTTAGAGAATTCAGTAGATATACAGCTTTATAATCCTAATATATGATTCCCAAGCTGAACTAGTTACCTTATATATTGACTATTTAATCAAAATTCTTTATAAAAAATTCCTTATAAAATAAAAAAGGTATATCAAAATAAAACTATTTTGATATACCTTTATATGCAATCTATTCTTCTGATGTTAAATCACCAAATAAATTATCTATTAATTGATCTCTTCCTTTTTTATTAAGTGATGAGAAGAAATACAATTTATCATCTGATGTCAATTTAAGAGTATCTTTAATTAACTTTTCGCTCTTTCTTAGCTCATTATTTGATAATTTATCGCTTTTTGTCGCTACTACAATAACATCATATCCATAATGTTTAATCCATTCATGCATTGTGATGTCATCAGCAGTAGGTTTATGTCTTGAATCTACAAGAAGTACTACCCTTTTAAGCTCTTCTCTATCTGTTAGATAAGTTTCTATAGTTTTACCCCAGCTTTCTTGCTCCTTCTTAGAAACCTTTGCATATCCATAACCTGGTAAGTCTACAAGATGAAAATCATTATTTATTAAAAAGAAATTTATAAGTCTTGTCTTCCCTGGTGTTTGACTCACCTTTGCTAAGGCTTTTCTATTAGTTATTGCATTTATAATAGAACTCTTACCTACATTAGATCTTCCTACGAAGGCAATTTCAACTCTATTATCAACTGGATACTGTGATTTCTTAACTGCTGATATAATAAATTCACTTTGTTTAATTATCATTAGTATCATCTCCAATTATCGCATTATTTAATACGGTACCTACCTCTTCAGCAATTATAATATTTAGCTTGCTTCTAATGGAAGTTGGTATATCTTCTATATCTTTCTCATTTTCTTTAGGTATTATTATTGTATCAACACCTGCTCTATGTGCTGCTAGTGACTTTTCTTTAAGCCCTCCTATAGGTAGCACCCTACCAGTTAAAGTAACTTCTCCTGTCATAGCAACATTTCCTCTGACTTTTCTATTTGATAAAGCTGAAACTAAGGCTGTTACCATAGTAACCCCTGCTGAAGGGCCATCCTTAGGTACTGCTCCTTCTGGTACATGAATATGAATATCTTTATTTTTATAAAAGTCATCTTTTATTCCATACTTACTTGCATTAGCTCTTACATAAGTATAAGCTGCCTTTGCTGATTCTTGCATTACATCCCCTAATTGTCCCGTCAACTGTAGTTTCCCTGTACCCTTCATAACCATAGCTTCCACTGGTAGAGTATCTCCACCATAAGCAGTCCAAGCCATTCCAGTTACTACTCCTATCTTGTCCTCATTTTTGATTTTATCAAAAGTATACTTTCTATGTCCTAGTAGTTCTTGTACTGTTTCTTCACTAATTGACTTATTTTCTTTATCTTTTTTAAGCATATCTGCAATAGCTTTTCTAATTAGTTTTCCTAAAGTTCTCTCAAGTGTTCTAACACCAGATTCTCTAGTATACCCATCTATTACTTCATTAATAGCCTCATCACTAATTTCTATCTTATTATCTTTTAGGTTATACTCTTTATACAACTTAGGAATCAGATGATTCTTAGCTATATTGAACTTTTCTTCATAAGTATATCCAGATACCTCAACAATCTCCATTCTATCTAAAAGAGGTCTAGGTATAGTATCTAAACTATTTGCAGTCGTTAAGAATAATACCTTTGAAAGGTCTATTGGTAACTCAATGAAATTATCTCTAAAGCTTTTATTTTGTTCACTATCTAGAACCTCAAGTAAAGCATCAGCTGGATTACCTTTATAATCTGAACTTAACTTATCTATTTCATCTAATAGTATTAATGGATTCATAGATTTAGCTTCCTTTAATCCATAAACTAGTCTTCCTGGTATAGCAGCTACATAAGTTCTTCTATGTCCCCTTATTTCTGCTTCATCTCTAACTCCACCTAAAGACATTCTTACATACTTTCTATTTATAGCCTTTGCTATAGACTTAGCTATAGATGTCTTCCCTACTCCAGGAGGTCCTACAAGACAAAGAATTGGTCCCTTTAATGTTCCACTCATTTTCTTTACAGCAAGATACTCAAGAATTCTTTCCTTAACATCTTCTAAGCCATAGTGTTCTTCATTAAGTACTAATTCTGCCTTAGTAATATCTAATCTTTCCTTAGTATTCTTTCCCCAAGGAATATCAAGTAACCAGTCTAAGTAGGTTTGTACAGTATTTCCTTCACTTGATGATATACTCATACTTTTTAATCTACCTAATTCATATAAAGCTTTTTCTTTTACTTCCTTAGGTAATTTTGTTGTATTAATTTTTTCTTCAAAGTTCTTAATTACTTTCTTTTCTTCGTCGTCTTCACCAAGTTCCTCTTGGATGAACTTAAGTTGCTCTCTTAAATAGAATTCCTTTTGTGAATCGTCCACGCTCTTCTTTATTTTTGTAGCAAGTTTCTTTTGAACTTTTATTACCTTTATCTCTTTTTCTATACTTATTATAAGTATTTCAATTCTCTTCTTTATATTTAAAGTTTCAAGAAGCTCTTGCTTTTTCTCCTCAGATATAGGGATATAACTGGAAACCATATCTACAAATACAGTTACATCTTCTTCCCTTTTCACGCTATCTACCATTTCCGGAGTACTTTCTCCAGCTTGCTTTATAAACTTAAGAAAAGTCTTCTTTAATGTTGCAAAGTAACCATCAATTTCTTCACTTTCATTTTCTTCTTCTTCAATTTCCTCTACTGAAGCTTCAAAATATCTATCATTCTCAAGATATTCCTTTACTCTCCCTCTAGTTTGCCCTTCTACCAATACCCTCATCGTATCTCCAGGCAACTTTATTATTTGTTTTATCTTACAAATTGTACCTATATTGCATATATCAGAGTTCTCTGGTACCTCAGTTTCAGGATCTTTTTGTGATACCAAGAAAATTTCTTCATTATTTAACATTGCTTTCTCTATTGCCGCAATAGATTTTTCTCTTCCTGCATCAAAATGTAATACCATATTAGGGAAAATAGTTAACCCTCTTAAAGGAATCAAAGGAAGTGTAATATATTTACTCATATTTTGTCCTCCCTCCACATAAAATTATTTAGACCTATTTAGTATACACATAATAGATATTTTTTTCAATAATTAACATGGAAAAGGTGTTTGCTTACCTAGCAAACACCTTTTCCCTAGTTTTCTCCACTTGCTGATAATATATTATAATCTTCCTCACTTATATTAACTACTGTTTCATCATTATTAAATATAATATTAAATACTTGGCTTATACTTTCTACAGCACATATCTCTATATCATTAATATCTAATAAACTATCACTCCAATTATCCTTTGGAATAATAACTTTTCTAACTCCAGCCTTCTTAGCACCTAGTATCTTTGCTTTAACCCCACCAATTGCCTTAACTCCACCTAGCAGTCCTATCTCTCCTGTCATTGCAATATGATTATCTATTTTGCATTTTTTTATAGCACTATATATTACCGTAGCTATTGCTATCCCTGCTGAGGGACCATCTACTGGGATTCCCCCTGGTATATTTACATGTATATCATACTTGTTACACTCAAGGTCATATATATTGTTTAATACAGTTATTACATTTTCTACTGATGCACTTGCCGTACTCTTTCTTTTTATCTCCCTATTATTGTTGGATATACTCTCCTCTTCTACTATCCCAGAAACTCTTAATTTCCCAGGTCTATTAAAAACCCTTTTTACCGATGTCTCTATCTGCATTGTTATCCCAAGATTAGCTCCATATACTGCTAGCCCATTAACAACCCCTACTTGAGGAATACTAGGAATCTTATCCTCCATCCTCTTTGTATATTGGCCATTTTCTATTACCCATTCTATATCCTTAACTGTTATATTATTTCTCTTATCATTTACCGCAATTCCCGCACATAATTGTATTAAATTAACAACTTCTCTACCATTATTACAAAAATCCCCTAAAAGCTGTTCTCCCTCTCTATCTATTACTAAGTCTACCTTACATGCAGCATCTTTACCTATTTGAATTATTTCATCTGGTAATAGTGCTCTAAAGAATATCTCAACACATCTAGATCTTATAGCAGGCAAAATCTCCTCTGGACTTCTTGTAGTAGCTCCTATCAACCTAAAATCTGCAGGTAAACCATTATCAAAAATCTCCTTTATGTAATCCGGCATATTAGGATCCTCAGAACTATAGTACGAACTGTCCAAAAATACCTTCCTATCCTCTAATACCTTTAATAACTTATTTAATTGTATTGGATGTAACTCTCCAATCTCATCTATAAATAGAATCCCTCCATGGGCCTTTGTTACTGCCCCTGCTTTAGGTTGAGGTATACCTGCAACTCCTAGAGCCCCTGCTCCTTGATATATTGGGTCATGAACAGACCCAATCAATGGATCAGCAATTCCTCTTTCATCAAATCTTAATGTTGTTGCATCAATTTCAATAAACTTTGCTTCTTTATTAAATGGGGATCTGTTATTTTTCTTTGCCTCCTCTAAAACTAATCTAGCTGCTGCTGTCTTCCCTACCCCTGGAGGACCATATATTATAACATGTTGTGGATTAGGTCCACACAAAGCTGCTTTTAATGCCATTATTCCTTTCTCTTGTCCTATTACTTCATTAAAATTAATAGGTCTACTTTTTTCTGTTAATGGAATAGTTAAATTTATACTTCTCATTTTACATAACTTATCCATTTCTTTTCTATTTTCTTTGTCTATTACTACCTTCCTACTATTTATACTTTTATTACTAGTATAGATGTAATAGATTAATAACCCCATTAATACTACCTGTAATACAACTAATAATTCTGCCATAACCATTCCCTCCAAATGTTGTGATTTTTATCTGTTTATAATTATTAACTATTGAAGGTAGTCCTATTCAGTTCATATATTAAATATTCCTATATTTATCATATAGCCTCATTTAATTTTTCCAAAAATAAAAAGTGCGATAATATTAATTATCGCACTTTTAAATTAAGCAGTTTCCATGCCTTTTTTCTTTTTTGCCTTTTTAGGCTTTAATAGAGGTCTAGATTCACCTTCTGGTAACATATGAATCTCTGGTTTCTCTTTTTCAATAATTGTTGGTTCGTTAATAACTACCTTTGAAATTCTATCATCAGAAGGAATCTCAAACATTATCTCTGTCATAACTTCCTCAATAATTGATCTTAAACCTCTTGCACCTGTTTTTCTTTCAATTGCTTTAGTTGCTATTGCATTTAAAGCTTTATCTGTAAAATCAAGTTCAACATTATCCATTTCGAATAACTTCTTATATTGCTTAACTAATGCATTTTTAGGCTTACTTAAGATATTTACAAGAGCCTCTCTATCTAATGAATCTAGGGTTACAACTATAGGTAATCTTCCTACGAATTCTGGAATTAATCCAAATTTTAATAAATCGCTAGGAACGATCTCCTTTAATAAGTTCCCAATATCCTTCTCAGATTTTGATTGGATATTCGCTCCAAATCCTATAGAACTTTGTCTAGTTCTCTTTTCAATTATCTTATCAACTCCATCAAATGCTCCACCACAAATAAATAGAATATTAGCAGTGTTTATTTGAATAAATTCTTGATGTGGATGTTTTCTTCCACCTTGTGGAGGTACTGATGCAACTGTTCCTTCTAATATTTTTAGTAAGGCTTGTTGAACACCTTCTCCCGAAACATCTCTTGTAATAGATGGATTTTCAGATTTTCTTGCAATCTTATCTATTTCATCTATATAAATAATTCCCTTTTCAGCTCTCTCAACATCATAATCAGCATTTTGAATTAATCTTAAAAGAATATTTTCTACATCTTCTCCAACATATCCTGCTTCTGTTAGCGTTGTAGCATCAGCTATTGCAAATGGTACATTTAAGTACTTAGCTAATGTTTGTGCTAAAAATGTTTTTCCTGATCCTGTAGGTCCTAGTAATAAAATATTACTTTTTTGTAGCTCTATATCATCATTATCATCATTTGCATTAATTCTCTTGTAATGATTATAAACTGCTACAGAAAGAGATTTTTTTGCTCTTTCTTGACCAACTACATAAGCATCTAAGTAGTTTTTGATTTCTTGTGGTTTTGGAAGTGTTTTAGTGTCAAATTCCACAGTTTCCTCAAACTCATCTGCAATTATTTCAGAACATAAATCAATACATTCATCACAAATATAAACACCAGGACCAGCAATTAATCTTTTTACTTGATCTTGATTTTTACCGCAGAATGAACACTTCAACTGCTTTTTGTCATCATACTTAGCCATAAATTCACCTCACTTAGATTCCGTATTATTTTTTATCTTTCCCAATTTCGCTTGATGTTATAACCTTGTCAATTAATCCATATGCACAAGCTTCATCACTATCTAAGAAGTGATCTCTTTCAACGTCTTGAGAAAGTTTTTCTAATGGTTGATTAGTGTTTTCACTTAATATTTTATTAAGTCTTTGTTTAATCTTCAACATTCTATTTGCATGAATTTCTATATCTGTTGCTTGACCTTTGAATCCACCTAAAGGTTGATGTATCATTATCTCAGCATTTGGAAGAGCTATTCTCTTTCCTTTTGCTCCTGATGATAATAAGAATGCACCCATTGAAGCTGCCATACCTATACAAATCGTAGATACATCTGCTTTAATGTAATTCATTGTGTCATATATAGCCATTCCTGCTGTTACTGAACCACCTGGGCTATTTATATATAAATAAATATCCTTATCAGGATCTTCACTTTCTAGAAATAAAAGTTGAGCGATTATAAGATTGGCAGAATCATCATTCACTTCCCCACTTAACATGATAATTCTGTCTTTTAATAATCTAGAAAATATATCGTAGGATCTTTCTCCCCTACCAGTTTGTTCTACTACCATAGGGACTAATGCCATAATACTACCTCCTAATTAATATACCCAATACTACATATAGAGTAAGATACAATTATATTATAATCCTATTTAAAGTATACAGGATTTCCCTGTATTTGTTAACATTTAATTTGAAATAATTGCCAGAAATTTATTTCTGGCAATTATCATATATCAAAATATTAAATTTAAACAGCTTTACAGTTGTCTATTAAGAACTTAATTGTTTTACCAACAACTATGTCATTTTCTAACATAGCCTTTTGTGAGTTAATTAACATTTCAGCCATTTTTTCATGTTCTGATGCTGAGTACATTTTAGCAACTTCTAAAGCCTTTTCCTTAAGTTCTTCTTCAGTAGCTTCTATCTTTTCAGCTTTAGCTATTTCTTCAAGAACTAAGTCTGCTCTTACTTTTCTATCAGCGTTAGCCTTCATGTAATCTCTCATCTTTTCAACTGTGTTACCAGTGAATTCCATGTATTGTTCTAAAGTTAAACCTTGGTACTTTAATCTGCTTTCAAGGTCTTTAACCATAGCATCGATTTCTTTTTCTACCATTACTTCTGGTAAATCTATTGTTGTAGTTTCTATTGCTGCACCAATAACTGCATCTTCGAATTCTTTTTCTGCCTTAGCATCGTTATTTTCTTTAATCTTCTTCTTTATATCTTCTTTAAGCTCTGCTAATGTATCGAATTCTGAAACCTCTTTAGCGAACTCATCATCTAATTCTGGAAGTTCTTTAACCTTTATTTCATTAACTGTTACTTCGAAAGTAGCATCCTTAGCATTTAAATCCTCTTTACCGTAGTTTTCAGGGAATTTAACTTTAACTTCTCTCTTTTCACCAACATTAGCACCGATTAATTGTTCTTCGAAATTGTCGATGAATGAACCTGAACCGATTTCTAATGAGTAATCATGTCCTTCTCCACCTTCAAATGCAACTCCATCTACAAATCCCTTGAAATCTATAACAGCGATATCACCATTTACAACAGTTCCTTCTGTCTTAGTTTCAACTCTTGCATTTTTTTCTTGCATTGAAGCTAATTGCTTTTCTATTTCAGCATCTTCTACTTCGTAAACTGGCTTCTTAACTTCTAAACCTTTATATTCTCCAAGCTTAACTTCTGGATATACTGTAACTTCTGCAGTATAAACTAAGTCTTTTCCTTCTCCAACTTCAACAATGTTGATTTGTGGATAGTCAACTGGTCTTATATTGTTTTCATCTAAAGCAACTGGATAAGTTTCTTCTATTACAAAGTTTATAGCATCATCAAAAAGTACTTCTATTCCGTAGAACTTTTTAACCATTGCCATTGGAACTTTACCCTTTCTAAATCCTTGAACATTGAATTTACCTTTGTTTTTGTTATATGCTTTCTTTAGAGCTTCATCAAACTTAGCAGCTTCAACCTTTACCTCAATCTTAACTGCGTTAGCTTCTATTTTTTCCATTTTAGCTTCCATTTTTTATATTCCTCCTAAAATAGTTATTAACATCTTCATTAATAGACTAGGATATTATATCACATCTTTCTAATTATTATCAAATTATTTGTAGGTTTTATGTTATTTTGCTAGGATTATAACCTATTGCGAAATGCCACCATCAGCATTAATATAATAAGCTACACCATTAACTGTTACACTTAATCCTTTTTCAGGATCTAGCTCTCCTACCGTTGTATCCGGTCCCTTTAAGTTCCAAAGTACATTTTCTGATGCGTTTTCAATATCATAAATCCAAATATACTTATTAGTTGCAGATGCTCCAAAGTATGGTAACTGGCTAATATACAACACTCTAGTTTCATTTATAAATTTAGCTTGTGAGTGCCAAATATACTCTGGTGTTCCAGCTAGAATCTCGTTCTTTGGAAATAGGCCTCCTGATTGAGATGTATATGACTGTTTTGTTATATCTTTTACAGTACCATCTATTTTAAACACCTTAAGATTTTGATTTTTGTCTTCAATTAGAATTTGTTCTCCCGAAGGGCTTATATTATATGTAAATCCTTCAATTGGATCTATTCCAACAAACTTCTTAACCCCAGCATCATCCATATACTCAGCTTTAAGAATAACACCTTCTTCTACATTTAAATCAATAAATGTTTTTTCAGGTACTACTTCTTTCTCTGGTTCTTCAATTACCTCTTCTTCCTCATCAACCAACTCTTCTTCTGGCTTACCACTGTCTACCCAAGCTTGAATTTTATCCTTCATATTAGTAAAATCCATATCTTGCACTTTAAACTTAAAAAATAGTGCAAATATTAATACTAGTGCTACTAATATGGAAATAACTATTCTTCTCTTCCTTCGCTTCATTTTCTTTTCGTAATCTCTACTAAATATGCTTGGTTTTGCCAAGTTTCCTACCTCCTACATCTTTTCTACTAGAAACAAGTACAAAGTATCCTATTTTCTTGTTATTCTATATAACATTATAGCGTATTATATATTATTTTTGTTATTTTTTTTTAATTTAATAAATTCTTAAAAATTCACTAATATTTATTATTGCCATATCTATTACTTTTTACAACAACCTCCTCCACTTGAGCAACATCCACCCCCAGTAGAGCAGCACCCTCCAGTACTATTTGAAGCACTTGATTTAGTTTTACTACATCCACCACAACCCTTGGATTGAACTACATTATCAGTGTAATCCTCATAATCTGGAGCATCCTTTAGTAAATCCCCTTCCTTTTCTTCTTTATTTATATCATTGATCTTTGTAAGATCTTTTGTCACATCTTTCATATCTTAAAACCTCCTAAATGTTTTCTATATAATAACACTGTTATTATAATAAACAAAAGTATATTTTATCCATAATTCCATATTTTTTTTAAAAATAATTAAAACACAGTTATATTGTCGAAAACTTTATCTATTTTTGAGAAAAACATAGAAAAATCGGTTGATTTTATTTAAATTTGTTTTATAATGAAAATATAGTTATTAATAAGCCCATACCACTCAGCTAACAAACAGGTTAGCTTGAGTTAAAATAAACCCCACAAATATGTTCATTTATTCCCTTTCTTAAGTGAACATAACCCTTTAACCTGTACTTTTTATAGTACAGGTTTTTGATTTTTTAAATATTTTTATACTAAAAAGTACAGATATTATCTAAAGTTTTCTCTAGAATATATCTGTACTTTTTTTATTGAATATATGTATTACCTATAAGTATCCCATAGGATCAGTATGTTTACCATTTATTCTTACTTCAAAGTGTAAATGAGGTCCTGTACTATTACCTGTTGATCCAACTGCTGCAATCTTTTGCCCTCTTGATACCTTTTGACCTTTAGATACAAATAGTGCGCTAGCATGTGCATATAAAGTTTGTACTCCTCCACCATGATCTATAATAACAACATTTCCATATCCACTTTGAACACCTGAAAATGCTACTGTCCCACTTTTAGAAGCTACTATAGGAGCTCCACTTCCTGCTGCAATATCAATACCTGTATGGAAACCATTTGCTCCAGTTATAGGATGTACCCTTTTTCCATACTTACTTGATATAGGCCCTGAAGCTGGCCATATAAAGCCTTCACCACTTGAAGCTCCGCTATCTACATTACTGCCATTATTTATATCGTTAAATATTTGATCCATTTGATTTTGTAAA
The DNA here is from genome assembly GCF_051590805.1 of Clostridium zhoujianii. Classification (NCBI taxonomy): domain Bacteria; kingdom Bacillati; phylum Bacillota; class Clostridia; order Eubacteriales; family Clostridiaceae; genus Clostridium; species Clostridium zhoujianii. The sequence goes on along the minus strand of NZ_JBPUTF010000001.1, from coordinate 118,376 downwards.
GTCTGATTATAGGAATTAAGATCTCCTATCTTTTCCTGGATATCCCTCTCCTTTTGAGTAAGTGAATTTGCAATTCTTTGCTTTTCATTTTCAAGTGACTTAAGTTCATTCATTTGTGCTTCAACAGCATTCTTTTCTGCTATAAAGCCCTTTTGCACTTCTATTAATTCCGCCTGTTTTACTTTTATACCTTCTTTTTCTTCGTCAAGCTTGTCTATTTGTTCTTTTAAAGAAATCTTATCTTTATCTAATTGCTCTTGAATATTTTTAATTTCTTTTAATAGATTGTTATCCATATTAATTAATTTAGATATATTATAGATATTACTAATTAAAGAACCTAATCCATCACTGTTAATTAACATAGCCATAATTTGGCTTATCATATCATTCTTATAATAATTTCTTAACCTTTCCCCTAAAATTTCTTCTCTTTCAACAGATTCCTTTTCCTTTTTAACTATCTGCTCTTCCTTACTCTTTATCTCATCGTCCATTCTATTAATATCTGCTTGGACTTTGTCTATCTGAGATTGTAATTCATCTATATTTTTTTGGAATGAATCCACCTTTTTATTAGATGCCATTAGCTCTACATTCTTAGCTTCTACTTTCTTTAAGATAGTCTCTAAATCTGCATTAGCACTCTTACTTTGCTCATTTACTTGATTTTTTTCTTTCTCTAATTTTTCAATCTCTTGCTTATTACCATTTATCTTATCTTGCAAATTAGAACTTCCAGTTGCTAAGACTACTTGTCCATTAAATGTTAATGCTCCTATAACTAATAAAGCTATCAATCTAATCGCTCTTCTCTTCATAAGTTTCCTCCTAGTAATATTTATTTAAAATAAAACCCAAAAGTAAATAAGATTTTACAAACTAAAATTCTCTACATCTTCTATAATCCAATTATTATTTTTATATAAAACCTTTGTAAAGAATTTCTTTGATTTCCTTTCCTTATTTAACCCCAAAAAGCTCTTACTTACATCATAGTTAACTTCGACTACTATTGTAGCTCTATATTCTTTATCATCATAACTATACTGGCTTTTATCTTCCATAATATTTATATCGTTAATTGTATACTTGTTCTTTAATAGTATATACTTTCTTTCTAATATATCAAATATCTTATCCTTAGTTCCTTCTGTAGCTCCTTTAATTTCTTCCTTATCTTCCTTGTTTAAAGCTTCAAATACACTACTATAGAAACTATTAACATTCTTCATTATTTCTGATTTCATAGTTTCATTTTCCATATTAATACCTAAGTTTATACTTGGAATGTCTCTTACAACTACTTCTTCACTTTTGATTTTTCCCCAGGGAAATTCATTTTCTATATATATTCTAACTGACCCATCAGTAGGAATAGGCCCAATATCCTTTGCATCACTCACCTTAATCTCTGTATTTTTATCATTAATATAAACCTCAGCATCTACAAAAACAGATGTTATACTTAATGATACAGCTTGAAAGTCCAAATTAATTATCTCATCCTTCATCAATAATATTTCTTCTGAGGAATTTATACTACCATACTCACTATTAAGCTTTCCATCCACTTTATATAACCCTGGGATTACCCCTATAAATGAATTACCACCCGATATAAAGTTATTACCATCAATGGTGAATTCACCATCTATAAAATTACTATTAACCTTAAGATTATAAGTCTTTAAATCTATGTAATAGCTTGTCCCAAATATTTTATTCTCTTCTTTTAATATGAAATCCTCTGTCTCTCCTGCCTCTTCTAATCTTCTAATAGTTGAATGGCCTTTGCTTTCATCACTCTTATAATAGTTTATCAATGGTTCTAATTGTTCTTTCTTAACCTTTTTTCCATCTAATCTGACTAAAGCATTTAGCTTTCTTTCACTTCCATCCCTTAATGCAACTTCCAATTTTGATAAAACCTTATTTTTTGATGAATTTGTACTTCCAACTATATATCCTAAAGATAAAAATATAAGTAAGATAATAGTAATTAATAACTTGCCTCTATCCTTAATGAAATCTATAGCATTTTCTTTTCTAATTTCTTTAATATCCCTTATTAATTTAACTATATAATCCTTTAAATTCTTTTTAAATTCCACTAATGTACCTATAATCTTCTCCTTCATTACATACTCCTTAATGTCATATTACTACTATTTTAATTATAAATCTGACAAATCTCAAGGTATTTAAGGAAAATAGGCAACTGATATAAAAATCAGTTGCCCATATTTTACTCTAATATATCAATTATCCACTTACCACAATCTAAACACTTATACACTCTTATTACAAATAAGCTTAGCTCATCTTTATTAATTTGAGTCTCAAATGTATCTAACTCTTCTTTTGTTATAAACTCGTCATCCTTATTAAGGAATCCATGAATTTGTACAAAATAATTATCCTTGCTCTTCTCGCAACAATCATTTTCATTTGCACAAGTTATCTTCTCATAATTTAGCTCATGCTCTAAATCCTTTATTATGGGAATGATATCCTCATATTCATTTATATCATCTAGGAAATCTTCCTCATAAAAACTTATATCCTTAACTTTAAATAATTCTTTCATTATATTAACTCCTTCCTATACATATCGATACTAGTATACATATTTATCTAAGAAATTTCTATATTATTTATTACTCTTTATTATTATTAGTCTATAAAGCTTCTTTTCATTGAATATTAACTTATATTTAACCCTATATTCTATTCACTCTTTTGTACACTATAATCCACTATGATATAATTATAAACAAATTACTATTTATGGAGGATATTATGATTTTTGATTCACATATGCATACTGAATTTTCTAGCGATAGTAGAATGAAAATTCAAGAAGTAATTGAAAAAGCAAATAATCTAAATATTGGTGTTGTATTAACTGAACATTTAGATTTAGCATACCCAGAGAAGGATGAGTTTAGAGTAAATCCAAAAGATTACTTTACTGCCTATAATAAATATAGAAATAATAAGCTATTACTTGGTATTGAAATTGGTTTAAGCCTTTCTGTTAACAAAGAGAACTCAATAATAGCTAATTCTAATCCTTTTGATTTCATAATTGGATCAATACATGCTGTTAATGATGAAGACATCTATCTTACCTATGGTAAGGAAGGTGTTACTAAAGATGAATATTTTAAAACCTATCTAGAATATATGTTGAAATGTATTCAGGATTATAAAGATTTTGATGCACTAGGTCATATAGATTACCCTTGTAGATATTGTCCATTTGATAATAAAGAATTAATTTACAATGAAAAAGCTGATATTTTAGATGAAGTTTTTAAAAGCCTTATTGATAACGGTAAGGTAATGGAAATAAATACAGCAAGAATTGATAATAAAGAATCCTTTATGAATCTTGTCACCATCTATACAAGATATAGAGAGTTAGGTGGAAAATATATAACTATAGGCTCTGATGCACATAATCAGAACAATATAGGAAGAAACTTCAATGAAGCATTTAATTTCTTAGATATAACAGGTCTAAAAGGAATATACTACAAAGAAAGAAAATCTGAGTTTATTAAATAAACTCAGGTTTCCCAGTATCTTAATTGATTTTTAGAAGTGTATAATCTATCTCTTTTAATTTATATTGACTTAAATAATTTTCTACTATTGTATCTACATCCTTTAGATAATATTCCCTATTACTTATATTAGGTAACACCTCAGAATCTCTTGTAATACAGAAATATATAGTGTCTTCAACAAAATTATCTGCTATCTTATTAAAGTTTGCTTCCGTAAGATATTCACCTATATATAAATATGACATTTCCATCCTAGTTTTTTTATGAACAAGTGAATATATCTCTCCACCTTCTCCTAGTTGGAATGGATTCTTAACAACATCAAATCTTTTTTCATAGTATTTGATTATAGCTTGTCTCTTATTTTCAAAAGTACTTGCTACTAACTTCTCAAATTTCTCTTTAACTCTTCTATTGTACTTTGTAATCAACTCTAATAACTCACCGTAGCTAATGTCTTCGTTTACAATTGTTGCCACATTATTTTCTACTCCAACATCATGGGTTTTTACAATTTCTTTTGGTGCCGCTAAATTAATATTTTTGCTTACTATTTCAGCCTTTTCTTTTGCTTTAATCCTTGCCTTAGCCATAACCTGATTATTCCTTACTCCAATCACATCTGACTTTTCAATTTCTTCCATTATTATTTCTTTAGACTTACTAGGAAACCAAGTACTAATAGCATCTAAGGATAATTCACCTATTCCTAATACCATTGTTTCTATCTTTTTTTGCATATTAATTCCTCACATCCACCCATTTATTTTATATTATGTCTATTTTATTTATATTTTACATCTATTACCATATTAATGCAATAGTTTGACCTAACTTTCACAAGAAATTTACAATAAATAGACTTACAATAAGTTCTCCTGTAGAAGTACATAATGTAAGCCTCATAATCCCTTAAATATTATCTATTTCTTTTCTTTCACCTTTAAAGTTATTTATCTTTTTACTTCTTTTTTTCAATTCCTCTTCTACCATTTCTAAAGGAATATTCAATTCAGCCATAAGAACTAAAAGATGATAGGTTAAATCACATATTTCATTGATTTGCTCTTCTTTATCATTACCTAAGGCACTTATAACTACCTCAGTTGATTCTTCTCCAACCTTCTTTAGGATCTTCTCTAAACCCTTTTGAAAAAGGTAGGCTGTATATGACCCTTCTTCACCACTATTTTTTCTTTCTAAAATAGTAGAATATAACTCATTTATTTCATCACCCATTAGTAATATCTCCTTTACAATTCTTTATAAAAGCAGCTTTTATTCCCTGTATGACAGGCAGCTCCAATTTGCTCTACTAAAAGTAATAATGTATCATTATCACAATCTATTCTTATTTCCTTTACATACTGTAAATGTCCTGAGGTAGCCCCTTTATTCCACAGTTCATCCCTACTTCTGCTATAGAACCAAGATGTATCTCCCTCTAAAGTCTTTGCTAAACTTTCCTTAGACATATATGCAAGCATCAATACTTCCTTTGTAGTAATATCCTGAACTATTGCTGGAACAAGTCCATTACCTTTATTAAAATCTACTTGATCTACCTTTTTTATAATATCTTCTCTCATATAAACTACTCCTATAATCTAACTGGAATATTTTTATCTCTTAAATACTCTTTTACTTCATTAACAGTTAACTCTCCATAGTGGAATAATGAAGCAGCTAATGCTGCATCTGCTGCATCTTTTTTAAATACCTCATGGAAATGCTCTAAACTACCACAACCACCTGATGCAATTACAGGAACATTAGTTATATTTGATACTGCTTTTGTAAGTTCTATATCAAAGCCCTGCTTTGTTCCATCAGCATCCATGGATGTTAGTAATATTTCTCCTGCTCCAAGTCTTGTAGCCTCTTCAATCCACTCTAGAGTATCTAATCCTGTATCTATTCTTCCACCATTTATTACAACATTCCACCCTCTATTATCTTCTCTCTTTTTTGCATCAACTGCTAATACTATACATTGATTTCCAAAATAAAAGGCACCTTCTTTAATTAATGATTTATCTCTGACAGCTGCAGAGTTTAAACTAATTTTATCAGCACCTGCCCTTAGTATAGTTTTTATATCATCAATACTTCTAAGTCCACCCCCTACTGTAAAGGGAATAAATATTTTTTCTGCTACTCTTTCCACTACCTTCTTCATTATTCCTCTATCTTCATGAGTAGCTGTAATATCAAGGAATACAAGTTCATCTGCCCCCTGCTTATAATAATACTCTGCAAGGTCTACAGGATCTCCTACATCCTTAAGACCTACAAAGTTAATACCTTTAACTACACGTCCACCTTTTACATCTAAGCAAGGTATAATTCTTTTAGTATGCATCTACTTTTCCCCCTTTGTTAGCTTTATTGCCTCCTCTAAAGAAAGGGTATCTGCATATATAGCTTTTCCTGTTATAGCTCCATAAAGGCCTAAATCATTTAATTCTTTTATATTACTTATATCTCTTATTCCCCCTGATGCAGTTATATCCATATCAACCTCATCTTTTAATTTCTTAAGCATTTCTACATTTGGTCCTTCAAGGGTTCCATCCTTACTTATATCAGTAACTATTACATTCTTAATTCCTAACTTTTCTAATCTTTTTGCAAAATCTATATAATATAAGGAGCTACTTTCAAGCCATCCTCTACCATAGGCATATCCATCCTTACAATCTATCCCTACTGCTATCTTATCTCCAAAAGCCTCAACTGCTTTCTTTACAAGTTCTTCATCTTCCATTGCACTTGTACCCAGTATAACCCTAGAAATTCCATTGTTAATTAAATACTCTATTGTTTGGTAAGTTCTAATTCCTCCACCAACTTCCACAGGAATATCTAATGTATTAGCAACTTCAATTATTACTTCTCCATTAACTAACTCACCCTTTTTAGCCCCATCTAAATCAACTAAGTGCACATATTCAGCTCCTAGATCCTGAAAAGACTTTGCTGTTTCTAAAATATCCTCAGCTACTATCTCCTTTTTACTATAATCTCCTTGATATAGCCTTACTGGTTTTCCATCAATTATATCTATAGCAGGTAGAATTATCATAATACCAACTCCTTAAAGTTCTTTAGAATATTAAGTCCTATTTCACCACTTTTCTCAGGGTGAAATTGAGCTCCAATTACATTATCTTTCCTAACTAATCCTGGAATTTTAAGTGTTCCATAATTAGAATAACCAACTAAATCTTCATTTCTAAATCCTTGAGCATAATATGAATGCACATAATAAACATAGGCATCATCATTAAGCCCATCAAAAAGACTATCTTCTCTATTCTTTTCAAGGTTATTCCAACCAATATGAGGTATCTTAACTTTCTGATCAACCATCTTTACTACCTCACCCTTTAGAAGTCCAAGGCCCTCTCTTTCTTCTACTTCATATCCCTTTTCAAATAACATTTGCATTCCAAGACATATTCCAAGAAGAGGCTTCCCTTTACTAACTTCTTCTTTAATAACTGAGGGTAACCCCGACTTTTTTAAATTATCCATACAATCCTTAAATGCCCCAACTCCAGGTAATATTAAACCATCTGCATACCTTATATCATCTATACTTGAGGATATTTTACATTCACATTCTATTTTCTTTAACGCATTAAAAACACTTTTTAAATTTCCCATGCCATAATCTATAATTACTATCATTAAATTCCCCCTATAACATTCCCTTAGTTGATGGTAAGGTCATATTATTATCATCTACTTCTTTTGCTTCCCTAAGTGCTCTTCCTAATGCTTTAAACAGTGCTTCTACCTTATGATGATCATTTTCACCATATAGAACCTTTCCATGTAAAGTTATACCAGCATTAAAAGCAAAGGCTCTAAAGAACTCCTTGGTCATTTCAGTAGAAAATACCCCTATAGTATCTCTTTTAAAATCACAATCAAATACCAAGAAACTTCTCCCACTAATATCTAGGGATACTTGTGCTAAAGTTTCATCCATTGGTATAAAGAAAGTTCCATACCTCTTAATACCTCTTTTATCACCTAATGCCTGAAGAAATCCTTGTCCTAGAGCAATACCTACATCCTCTACTAAATGATGGTCACAAACTTCTAGATCCCCCTTTGCATTTATATCTAAATCAAAGCCACCATGAAAAGCCATTAAATTTAGCATATGATCAAAGAATCCTACTCCTGTACTTATACTTGTCTTTCCTTCACCATCAAGGCTAATAAAAAGTTTAATGTCTGTTTCTTTTGTTTCTCTATTTATGCTAGCACTTCTATTTGCCATTTTTCCTTACCTCCGTATATAAAAACCTCTTTAAAGTTTTCAATAAGCTTCTTATTCTCAAAAGGTGATCCAACACTTACTCTAAAACTATCATCATTAAAGTTTCTAATTATTATTCCACTAGCCTTTAACTTCTTTAATAATGCTTCCTTATATGGTGTTCTTCCAAAAATATAGTTAGCCTTAGATTTATAAAATTCAACCTTAAGAGATGCCTCTTCTTCTATTTTTTTAAGTTCCTTATATAAAAACTCTCTACCTTCTACTATTAGTTCAATATTCCTCTTTACAATCTCAGGCTTTTCTACAACTATTGTTGCCACTGTTTGAGATAATGAATTAACATTGTATGGAACTTTATACTTATTAAATTTCTCTATAACTCCTTCATTAGAAAGTAAGAATCCTACTCTTAATGCTGCAAGGCCCCAAGCCTTTGAAAGGGTTCTTGTTACTAACAGATTTTCATACTCATTTATATACGGCATCATAGTTTCACCATTAAATTCATAGTAAGCCTCATCTACTACTACATACTTATCTTCAAATGCCTCAAGTATTTTCACCATTTCCTCACAATTCAAAGCATAGCCAGTTGGATTATTAGGATTAGAAAACATAACTAAATCCACATTTTCCTTCTTGCCTAATTCAATGAAATCTTCAACTTTAAAGCTTCCATCAGTATCTGTTTTGTACTTTACTACTTCTCCTCCATTCATAGATACATAGTAATCATACATTGAAAAATCAGGTGATAATGTTAATAGCTTTTTCCCTTCAGTAATTGTTGATGCTATTATTAGTCCAAGCATCTCATCTGATCCATGTCCAACTATAATATTCTTTTCACTTACCTCTGCATATTTAGCATAAGCCTTCTTAATCTCCCTACTACTATCTTCTGGATATCTGTTAAGGTCAACTTCATCTAAAGCGCTTTTAATCTTCATTAGGACATCATTTCCCATACCTACATAACTTTCATTTGCATTTAAAGCTATTTCCGAATTTTGTTCTATATTAATGTAAGAATTAACACCCTTCATTACTTCAACCTCACTTTCACTGAATTTGCATGTGCTGTAAGTCCTTCCTTGTTAGCTATATTAATTATCTTTTCTCCATCTGCTTTTATTGCTTCTTTTGAATAATATAAGAAGGATGACTTCTTAATAAAGCTATCAACAGAAAGGGCTGAAAAGAATCTTGCTGTTCCATTTGTAGGCAATACATGGTTTGTACCACCAAAATAATCCCCTACAGGTTCTGGTGAATTGTATCCTAAGAATACTGACCCAGCATGTTTTACCTTTCCAAGTAACTCCATAGAGTTTGCTACCATAAGTTCTAAATGCTCTGGTGCTACTATATTTGATATTTCAATACACTTATCTATACTTTCACAGATAATTACCTTTCCGTGATTTCTTAGGGATTCCTCAATTATCTCTTTTCTCTCTAAAGTCTCCATTTGAATCTCTAATTCCTTTTCAACTTCTTTATATAACTCTTCAGATGTTGTTACTAAAATAGATGATGCAAGCTTATCATGTTCTGCCTGAGACATTAAATCAGCTGCCACATAACTTGGATCTGCACCTTCATCTGCAACTATTAAAATTTCACTAGGTCCTGCAATCATGTCTATATCTACTATGCCAAATACTAATTTCTTAGCCACTGCAACAAATATATTTCCTGGACCCACAATCTTATCTACCTTTGGAATAGTCTCTGTTCCATAAGCCAATGCACCGATTCCTTGTGCTCCACCAACCTTATAAATCTTATCTACTCCTGCAATTACTGCTGCAACACCAATGTATGGATTAATGCCACCATCTTTACTAGGTGGTGTAACCATAATTGTTTCAGATACACCAGCTACCTTTGCTGGTATAACATTCATAAGCACTGATGATGGGTATGCAGCCGTTCCCCCAGGCACATATACTCCAACTCTATCTAAAGCCATTACTCTTTGTCCAAGGAATACCCCTCTCTCTTTATTCAAAATAAAACCTTGTCCTTTTTGAGCCTTATGATAATACTCTATATTTTCCTTTGCTTCCTTTAGATTTTCAATGAATTCATCATCAACCTTTTTAAAGCAATCTTTAAGTTCATCTTCACTTACTCTTAACTCTTTTAATGAAACATTATCAAACTTCTCAGTATATTCTCTTAATGCCTTATCCCCATTTATCCTTACTTCATTAAGAATATCTGTAACACTTTTAGTAATGTCTCCACTAACTTCTTCTTCTCTTTCTTTTAATTCCTTTATAAGAACAGCCCAATTGTTCTTCCCTAAATCAAATCTCTTTAACATCTATATTGCCGCCCCCTCTTTATTTATTGCTCATAAATTGTTCATATTACTGCTTTTATCCTCTCTATAAAATCCCCAATTTCTTTTCTCTTTAATTTAAAACTTGCTTTATTAACAATTACTCTTGCACTAATATGACAGATAGTATCAAAAACTATAAGTCCATTTTCTTTTAGAGTAGTTCCTGTCTCCATAATATCTACAATTCCATCACATAATCCAAGTATAGGTGCTAGCTCAACTGAGCCCTCAATTTTAATAATTTCAACATCCATTCCTTTTTTCTTAAAATACTCTCTAGCAACTCTAGGATACTTTGTTCCAATTTTTATATGACCTATCTTCTTAAAGATGTCCTTTTCTGGTAATGATGCAACTATAAACTTACATTTACCTAAACCTAAGTCCAAAACCTCATAATAATTATTGTCACCCTCTAGTAATGTATCCTTACCTACAACTCCAATGTCAGCAACCCCATGCTCTACATAAGTTATAGAATCTGCAGCCTTTACTAGAAAGTATTTTATATCCTCTTTACTATCTTTAAAAACAAGTTTTCTACCTTTATCCTTTAGCTCTTCTGTACCAAAATTAGCTTTATCTAATAGCTTTACTGTTTCAGTTTCTAATCTACCCTTAGTTAATGCAATACTTATACTCATGCTTCAGCCCCCTCTAACTTTACATCTACCCCTACTAGTCCCTCCTCTGGAATTAACTCAACTATATAACCAGAATTTCTAAGTATCTCACATTGTTTAATTGCAGATACTTCATTTCCATTACCATAGTAAACCTTGTATCTTTGTTGCCCACTTGATTTTTCCTCATTAATAATATCTAATAATGAATCTAAATTTATAGAAAATCCTACTGCTGGCATGTCCTTACCAAAGGTTGAAATTAACCTATCATATCTACCACCACTTAACACTGTAACTCCAACACCATCTACATAACCTCTAAAAATTATTCCTGTGTAGTAATTTAATCTTGGAACCATTCCTAAATCGAAGGTTATTCTATCTCCATAGCCAAGCTCTTCTAAATCCTTATAAAGTCTTTCTAAATATTCCACACTATTCTTAAGTTCATCATTAAATGCAGACAACTTACCTTTCTCTAAAACTTCCTTCCCACCAAATAACCATGGTAACTTTTTAAAGAATTCTTTGTAATCATCAGAAACATTTAATTCACCTAAATAATCCTCTAATTCCTTTAAGCTTTTTCTATCAATAAGCTGAGCTAACTTATATCTTTCTTCTTCTTTTAAATTTAAATCCTTTATAGCAGAATTAAAGAAATTAATATTACCTATTTCTAGTTTAAACCCTGTATTTTTAACTACTTTTAAAGCATCTAGTGCTGTTACAAGTATCTCTAAATCTGATTTTTTATCCTCTAGTCCAATTAGCTCTACACCGCAATCTGTATATTCATTTTTCTTGCCCCCAAGACTTTCATGAACTCTAAATACATCTGCACTATATCTAAATCTTAATGGTGGGTTTACATCTTTAAACTTTGTTGCTACTATTCTTGCTATTGGAATAGTCATATCTGGTCTTAGTACAAGAATTCTTCCCTTTCCATCAAAGAACTTGTACATATCTTCTTCTCTTAAATTTTCAAAGCCTGCATTAAAGGTCTGATAAAATTCTATTGTTGGTGTAACAACTTCTTTATAACCCCATTTATCTAATATATTTTCTATATCCATTTGTACTTGTTTCTTGATTAGGCATTCTCCTAATACTAGATCCCTTGTTCCTTCTGGTATAACATATTTATTTTTCATGATCCCCCTCCTACACTAACTTAATTTAACGTGCTAAAGTGATAAAACTTTAAATTAATGATAATATACCAATTTATTGATGTCAAGGGTATATAAGGATTACATGAAAAACTTAAGGTTTATTTTAGAAAAGAATATTTTATAAATAGAAAAAAGACTAAGGTAATTCTTAGTTACCTTAATCTTCTTATAACTATCATATTATATTTTTAACTATTAGCTAGATTCTTTATCTTATCCCCAACTAATCTATAAGTTGTCCACTCATCCATAGGAATAGATCCAAAACTCTTATAGAATTTAATTGAAGGCTTATTCCAATCTAAACATACCCATTCCATTCTCTCACAAGAATTCTCTTCTGCTATCTTTGCTAAGACTATAAATATTTCTTTTCCATATCCCTTCCCCCTATATTCAGGTTGAATAAATATATCCTCTAAATATAAACCAGCCTTGCCTATGAAAGTAGAAAAGTTAAAGAAATATAAAGCAAATCCAATTGGTTTTCCATAAACCTCAGCAATTAAAACCTTAGCTCTATTATCCTCAAAAATACTTCTTCTTAAAGTTTCCTCAGTAGCAACAACCTCATCACCCATCTTTTCATACTCAGCAATCCCCTTTATAAAAGAAAGAATTAATGAAGTATCCTGGGCTGTAGTCTCTCTTAATTTAAACTCATCATATTTTGTACTTATGTATCTCATGATTTGCCCCCTCTTATGTTAAAATAATACAATTATATTTTATACTATCCTTCAATAAATTAGAAGGATTTAATCTAGATATTTGCTTCCTTCCCTAATACTTAAACTACTTAAGTTATTATTTGATATAAAATCCCTAACCCATTCTTTATTAACTTTTGAATATTCCCTAAGTGACCATCCAATTGCTTTCTGTATGAAAAATCTCTTATCTTCTATATTATCTTTTATTACTCTCTCCAAAACCTCTTTATTTGTCTTTTCTTTATACTTTAACTGATATAATATAGCTGTTCTTCTTAGCCACATACTTTCAGCTTGACTCCATCTCAAAATATATTCATCAACCAGCTCCGGATATTTCTCACATATTTGGCCAACTACATGACTATCTATCAAATCTACCGTGTCCCACCAAGATTTAGTTGTTATTAATTCCTTAATAAATGTTATATCTTCTTTTTGTAATTTCTTCTTTTCCTTTACTAAATAATCTAGTGCTAAATATTGAAACTCTCTATACTCCTGATCCCATAAGTATTTTACTAGCTCTTTATCTATGGTGGAATTCTTATCTATACCTTTTAGAAATTCTTTTTGTAGTTCCTTTCTCAAAGGGGATTTTATTCCTAAAAACTCAAATTTATCTTTCATATACTTTTTCATCGATTTTGAATTTTCTTCGTCTCTATTTTCTTTAAATTTATTTACCATCTCCATTAATCTTATCTCACTTTCATAAGGTATTTATCATAACATATCTTTAATTATATACTTATTGTCCTCTTTTCTATATTAGTATTAACTATGTAACTCCTCCCTATCTCACACTTTATCAGTACCTTCTTATACTAATTTCTTCATTTATTATTTAGCTTAAACTTTTAGCTTTTTATTTATAATTCTCTATATAAAAAATCACATATGAAATTTATTACAACTTCATATGTGATACAAATTATTAATTTATTTATATGGTATCCCCAACAGGAAACTATCTTAACTTTACAAATTCTAAGTTATCTATAGCATCATTAACAAGCTTATCTATATCTAAAGCTTCTTCACTCTTTCTCATACCTTCCACTTGTGGTCTTGTCTTAGGATGCTTTGGTACAAATATTGTACAGCAATCTTCATATGGTAATATTGAAGTTTCATAAGTATCTATCTTTCTTGCAATATCCATAATATCTTCTTTGTCCATCGCTATAAGTGGTCTAAATACTGGTCTATCCGCACAGTCTGTACTTACTATTAAACCTTCCATAGTTTGACTTGCTACTTGCCCTATACTTTCTCCTGTTGCAACAGAATCTATATGCATTTTGTCTGCAAGCTTACAAGCTATTCTCATCATGAATCTTCTCATGATTATTGTTAATTCGTCTTCTCTACACTTATCTATTATTTCCATTTGAACATCTGTAAATGGAACAATATATAAATTAACTTCTTCAGTATATCTTGCAAGAATCTTAGCTAATTCCTTAACCTTATCCTTAGCTCTTTCTGATGTATATGGATGACTATGATAGTATACACAGTTTAATGCGACTCCTCTTCTAGCCATTAAATAACCAGCTACTGGAGAGTCTATTCCACCTGATAGCATTAGCATTGTGCTACCATTAATTCCATATGGAAGTCCACCAGCACCTTTAATTTTATCCTTGCTAGTCCATACATATGCTTCTTCTCTTATTTCAATATTAACTCTACATTCTGGTGTCTTAACATCTACATTAAGTTCTCTTTCACAATTATGTAGTATATATCCACCTATATCTCTAGAACATTCCATTGAATTCATCGGGAACTTTTTATTAGCTCTATTAGTTTCTACCTTAAATGTTTTGCAGTCACTTTCTTCTATCTTCTTAAGAGCTTCTTTCTTTATTGTTTCTAAATCTCTTGGAACCTTTGTAACAACACAAACTTCTGCTACACCAAATACTCTCTTTATTCTTTCAATAGCTTCATCTAATTCATCTACTTTTATAAAGTATCTACCTTGATCTGCTACTATTTCAAAGTTTAGTCCTTTAAGCTTTATTGATATATTATCTCTTAACTTCTTTTCAAATCTATTTCTATTTAAACCCTTTAAAAAAATCTCTGATGCATACTTTACTAATATTAATTTATTCATCTTTTTATCCTCCTTAAGAACACTAGGCCCTTTTTAATTGTTTCAACTGTCTTATCAATTTCTTCTTTTGTATTATCTGGTGAAAATGAGAATCTTATTGCTCCCTCTACTTCACTATTGGTAAGCTTCATAGCCTCAAGTACATGACTTCCAACTACTCCTCCCTTACTTTGTGAAGTACAAGCTGATCCAGTAGATACATATATCTCTTCTGCTTCTAGTAGATGTAATAATACCTCTCCTCTTACACCTCTAAAAGATACATTTAAAATATATGGTGAAAAATCTTCTTCTATAGGACTATTTATTTTAATATCCTTAATTTCACTAAGTTTTTCAATCATATACTTTTTAATATCTTCTACTTTTTTATAATTTTCTTCTCTATTTTTCATTACTTCTATAGCAGCTACTGTAAGTCCCATTATTCCTGGTAGATTTTGAGTACCTGCTCTTAAACCTCTTTCTTGTGCTCCTCCATGTATATGTGGCATTGGATGAATACCTTTTGCTAAATAAAAGAAACCTACACCCTTAGGGCCATTAAACTTATGTCCACTAACTGTTAATGAGTCTATTTTCATTTTCTTAATATCTATAGGTAACTTACCATAACCTTGAACAGCATCTACATGGAACTTTGCTCTAGAGCTTACACTTTTAATCAGCTCACCTATTTCAGTAAGATTTTGTATTGTACCAACTTCATTATTTACATACATTATTGAAACTAATACAGTGTCTTTTCTTATAGCTTCTCTAAGTTCCTCTATATCAATCCTACCTTTAGAATCCACAGAAAGATATGTAACTTTAACACCCATCTTCTCTAATGCTTCTGCTGTATTTTTGATTGAGCTATGTTCAAATGGAGTTGTTATAAGATGTGATCCTTCTTTTAATAAACCTTTAAATATAAAGTTATTTCCCTCGCTACCACCAGATGTAAAGTAAATTTCTTCACCTGAACAGTTTATTGTTTTTGCAAGTTCTTCCCTACATATATTAAGTTTTTTCTCCGCCTCCATTCCAAGCTTATGAAGTGAAGATGGATTACCAAAGAATTCTTCCATGCCATTACATACTTCATTAATAACATTCTTTGTTGGCTTTGTAGTTGCTGCATTATCTAAATATATATACATCATTTCACCTCTTTTAATACTTCTATTATTGTCTATAATCATATAACTAATACCATCATAATCCCTAGCAATTTTATACCTGAATAAAGTGATTCTTAGTTTTAGGTGAAGTTTTCTTAATAGGAATACACTACTCCATCTGAAGCTTAGAAGAACCAATCCAGGCGCTCAGCAGTGCTTAGCTCCCACTTATAGAAAGTGGGAGTGTTAGCAATGATAGCAATCGGATAAATATCTTTTTTCATTATAAAGGTTATTAACAACTTTTTCAAATCACCAAGTAAATTTATAAGTTTTATATAGATATTCCCTATTATAAATAAGCATAAAAATAGTACTGATTTTTATTACTATAACCATAACCCCATGTAAATACAGTTATAAAATAAATATCAGTACTATATATATTATCTATATTCCATTGCTATAAATTCAACTTCTTCAATCTTATCTAAAGCCTCTAACCTATGAAGTAACACTTTAATATCCCCCTCTAGTGTACTCATATCAATAGTTAAACTTACATAAGCATAGCCATTAAGTGGAATCCCTTGATTTATTGTAATAACGCTTCCACCTTGACTAGATATACAATTTAAGATATTAGATAAAACACCCTTTTCATCTATTATCTTTATATTAAATGTAGCCTTTCTACCTTCTGGACTTTCTGAGAATTCAAAAATAAAATCTTTGTATTTATAATACACGCTTCTACTAATTCCAGCTATCCTAGTAGCTTCTGTAACTTCTTTTACTTTGCCTTCTTTAAGTAATTTCTTCGCATTTACAACTTTTTCATATACATCTGGCAAAACTCTTTTATCAATTACAAAATAATTTCCATCCACTATTCTTCACCTTCTATTACTTTTGCCCCTACTGTATCTATAGAAAGTTCATATATATCCCAATTCAAGGAATTTGCCTCCAAGAATTCTTGCATCTTATTGCTAAAGCCAACCTCTTTATCCGAAATTAAGGCCATAATAGTAGGTCCTGCACCACTTAAATAGGAAGCTAAAGCCCCAACTCTATATGCTTCATTTTTTACTTCATCAAAACCCTTTATAAGCTTACTTCTGTAATTCTCATGAAAGGCATCCTTACAAGCAAATTTAAGTAGTTCATGATTACCATTTGACATTGCAGTAACCATTAATGCTGCTCTTGCAACATTATATACTCCATCCTTCATTGATATCTTCTCTGGAAGTACATCTCTTGCATCCTTAGTGGCAAGTCTAAAATCTGGTATAATTGGCACAAATCTAATGTGCTCTTGAACTTTCACCATATCATAGTATACCTTATCTTCTTCCATTATAGCAACAACCATTCCGCCCAAAACTGCTGGTGCTACATTATCAGGATGTCCTTCCATCTCTACTGCCATTTGAAATATTTCATCTTTAGAAAATGGATTACCCATTATCTCATTAGCTCCAACTAGTCCCCCAACTATACAGCTAGAACTACTTCCAAGACCTCTAGCAATTGGAATATCTTGTTTTAATGTACTAATTTCTAAACCCTTTGGCTCATAATTAGCTTTCTTAAAACACTTCATCATTGCTTCATATATTACATTATCTTCATTACAAAACTCTTCAGGAACACCTTTAAAACTCAAACCACTTTCAGTCTCTCTAAAGCCAAATTCGTTATATAGCTGTATAGCTATTCCTAATGAATCAAAGCCTGGCCCCATGTTTGCTGAAGTAGCTGGTACTCTTACTCTAATCATATTAATACCTCTACTTTAAATAGGATAAAAGAGCTTTTCTCATCTCATCCTTATCCCAGATTTCATTGTGTAGAACTTCTTTCTTATCTAGTCCATTTAAGTTCTTTGGTATTTCTACCTTAGTCTTTTCAAATAATCTATTTAGAACTTCGAAATCATCAATATTATCAACATCAATATTCAGTGCATTACAAATACTTCTTGGGAATTTGTATGGACTTGCTGTTGATGCTATTAATACCTTTCTTTCGTCTCCAGTTTCTTTTGTATACTTTTCATATACAACTTCAGCAACTGCAGTATGTGTATCCATTAAGTAGCCCTCTTTTTCATACATATTGCATATTGCTTGGTAAATCTCTTCTTGAGTTGCATAGTCTCCATAGAAATCCTCTAGGAAATTCTTTATCTTTTCAGGTATCTCATAAACTCCTTGGTTCATTAATGAATTCATAAGATTTTCTATTTCTTGTCCATCTCTTCCGCTACCTTCAAATAATAATCTTTCTAAATTAGAAGATACTAATATATCCATGGATGGAGATTCTGTTAAGACAAGTTCCCTTCTCTTATCATATTTTCCACTCTTGAAGAAATCAGTTAATACCTTATTTTCATTTGATGCACAAATGAACTTGTTTATTGGTAGCCCCATTCTTTTAGCGTAGTAAGATGCTAAAATATTACCAAAGTTTCCTGTAGGTACAACTACATTTATTTCTTCTCCCTCTTTAATCTTTCCTTCTTCAATTAACTTGAAGTATCCATAGAAATAGTACACTATTTGAGGTACTAGTCTTCCTATATTTATTGAATTTGCAGAAGATAATAGATAGCCCTCTTTCTTTAACTCTGCTTTAAAGCCCTCATCTCCAAAAATTTCCTTAACCCCTGTTTGTGCATTATCAAAGTTTCCTGTAATTCCAAAAACTTTAACATTCTTACCTTCTTGAGTTGCCATTTGTCTTTCTTGAATAGCACTTACTCCATTTTTAGGATAGTAAACTACTACCTTAAAACCATCTACATCTGCGAAACCTTCTAATGCAGCTTTTCCTGTATCTCCTGAGGTTGCAGTAAGAATTACTACCTCTTCATTTACTCCTAAAGCTTTCTTAGCTCTCTTCATTATTTGTGGTAAGAATAATAATGCTGCATCCTTAAATGCACAGGTTGGCCCATGATAAAGCTCTAAGAAGTTATTCTTTACTTTTACATCAAAACGATCATTATAAGCATCATTTATTGCACTCATTAGATCCTCTTCATTAATATCTGTAAAGTATTCTTTTATAATCTTAAAAGCTAGCCCCTCATAAGATAAACCCTGTTCTTTTTTTAAAGTATCATATAGATTAGGAAAAGATTCTGGAACAAATAAGCCCCCATCCTTAGCAATTCCTCTAACAATAGCCTCTGCGGAATCTACTCCCTTTTCCATCCCTCTTGTACTTTGAAATTTCATTTAATCACCCCAAGTATTAATAAATTTATCCATTTTTCGCCTTTGTTAGTATAATATCATGTTCATATTCCAAAAACAACTGTTTTTTGGTGGGAAACATAATTTTTGAGTCTCTTTCTCTATTTGAAAGTAGTATCAAATAAAAAAATTAGTAATTTTGTAAATGAACAGCCCCCCGTCAGGTAGACAGGGGGCTGTTCAAAAATTACTAACTTATTTACTTTATTATTAAACCATCCCTAAAAGTATCAAAGCACCTTTAATAGAAACATTATTATTCTTTACAAATTCCTTTGCTTCACTTTTTTTAATCTTAAAGACTTCTATATCTTCATTATCTTCCATATTTTCATTAGTTATATCACCCTCAACAACCATCTTAACTACAGCAGTAGTTTCATCACTCATTCCAACTGAAGTATAACTTGGCTTTAACACTAATTCATAACTTTTAGCTTTTAATCCAGTTTCCTCAAATAATTCTCTTTTTGCTGCTTCTTCTATATTTTCTCCTGGATCTACTATTCCTGCAGGCAACTCATATAAATAATCCCCTATTGCTGGTCTATATTGTTTAAGTAAAACTACTTCATCATTTTCAGTTACTGGAATTATCATAACACCATCACATCTATCATGATTTTTTGTAACACAAGATAAATCTTCCTTCTTTCTTCTACTAGCCACAAAATAATCTTTAGGTTTACCTTTTCTGTTAATAAGTTTTAGTTTATACATATTTAAATACTTACTGCTTGATAGTTGTACTATATCTATTAACTTCATATAACTTCCTCCATCTTCTTTAAGCATAACTTTCTAAATTTACACTTTTTACACTTATTTAAGTTGTCACACATTAAAAAATCCTCTTTAACTCTTGGCTTATTTAGATTTTCATCATCTAAAAATGCATCTATAACATTTAGATCCATATGTATTCTATTATTTATATAATCTATATCTTCATGAGTAAATGTATATTCTGCATTCTCTCCTAAAAGCAAATATTCAACTCTACCCCTTATTTTTTCTAAGGGTGCTCCATACTTTTCAATAACGTATAGGGCATATACTAATAACTGATCTCTATCATGTTCACTAAACTTTCCAGTCTTCCAATCTACTATTATATAGTTTCCCTCTTCATCAATATATAGTGCATCTATTAATGCAAATATTTTAACTCCTTGGACATAAATATAATCAAAATTACCTTCATCTACTTCCAAAACCTTAGCTGATGACTTTAAAATATCAAGATAAGTTTTTGATTTAAAAAAGTTTTCGCTACAACAGTCAATTCTCTCTTTTATTTCTGTAATATTCTTATCCTCAAGCTTATTACCATAATAGTATTCTTGTAGCATTTCTCCCTTTGGATACTCATCCCATGAACCATTTCTAAACTTAATTATACTCTCTTTAACTCCTTCATTAAGCTTAGTTCTCATACACTCCTTCATGAAAGTATTGTCTGTATGTGATTTGCCCTCTTTTATTGTTTCCTTTATTATCCCATGAAGCTTATCTCCAAACATAAGCCATATATTTGTTAGCTTTTTTAATCTCCATGCTACTTTTTGCTCCTCAGTTGCTGTCCATATCCAACCATTATGTGAGCCGTAGTATGTATAATAATACTCTCTTAAACAATTCTCTATTACCTTCATCTTAGATATACTCCAAGATTTCTCTGGATACTCCTTTACTTTAAAACCGCCCTCCACTTTTATATCACTCCTTAAAACAATTAATTTTATTATACTCTATTTTTCAAAAATTATGATGAAACTATCTTCCTTCTAAATTAAAATAGAAAAACCTCCCTAATATAAGGGAAGTTTTGTATTATCATTTATATATTTAATATGCTCTGATCATTCATAATTGTTACTATTAAAACTCCAAGTACAATAATAATGGTAATAGCAACAAATACCCAAGCAATTGGCTTTGCATAATTGAAGTCCATTCCTATTCCTATTCTTTTTTGAACCATAATAGCTGGATCTTCTTTATTATAATAGAAAGATCCTAATTTATATAAATCATCATCATCTCTATAAATCATTTCGCCATCATCTTCAACTTTAATATTTCTACCACCCTGGCCAATTCTATAAATAGGTATTATACCACCTATACAAGTTGCTAGTATTATTATAGTTGATACAATTGCTAAAGCTCCTGCATATCTAGGATAGAATAATGTAACTTGAATTATCGCAAACATTATTTCCATTTCTAATGCAATTGCAAATAAATATATTACCATATATCTTCTATAGGTATTTTGTTGCTTTAATGTTGCCTTTACAGTACCACTATTTAATATTTTCTTTGCTCTAAGAGTATATATATGGGTTCCCCATAACATAAGTAGTATTCCTATTTGAGTTAATGGTAGTATTGCAAGAGAAAAATACCCATCAAATGTTCCCTTAACACTATACCTATCTGCAATCCCATTTCCATTAAAATGAATTGGGAAAACCTCTGGTAATCTTCCATAGAGAACTATAGTCATAATAATTGTTATTGCTATTATAGGAATTATCCATAAGTATATTTTACTTGATAATGGCTGCTTTTCTATCCCTTCCCCGTTCTTTTTCTTTACTCTCATATCTACTACAACTACATTACTACCAATAGTTCTCCATTTATTTCTTCTCTTTATTTCCTTCATCTCTTTCCAAGAAAATAAATATACAATTTGACTTAGTATTAATATAATAAATAATGAAAATACCAACATAGCAACACTATCTACTATCAATGATATCCCTAAGGTAATTAAAATAGTAATTGGAATAATTAATATATATCTTTTTTTGTATCTTTTTATTGCCTGAATTATCTCATTATCATTCTTATGATCTTCTGGTACTCTAACACCATAAATGATTCCTGTATTAGCTATTTTATCAAGATTATAACCTTGATACATCAATACCCCATAAACTATAAGAAATGTTCCTATTCCCATTATAGCCTCCATTTTACAGTCCTCCTTCTTTACCAGATAAGAATTCCTTATATAAACTATCTATACCATTTTTTATGTCATCGCATGGAACTCCTCTATTAATGCACTCAGCCACCATTATTTCCATCTCTTTTATCATTTTATTTTCAAATTTCTTCTTACTATCCTCTAAAGAAAAAGAAATAACTGCTCCTTTTCTTCTATCCATTCTTATATAACCATCATCTTTAAGCAGTGTATAGCTTTTATTTACAGTATGCATATTTACACCAATTTCTTCTGCTAAGGATCTTACAGATGGTAATTCATCCCCTTCTACAATCTCACCTTTTGCTATACCCTTAATAACCTCATTTTTTATTTGTTGATATATTGGTTCTTCTGAATCTAAATCAATTCTAAGTAGCATCCTTTCACCACCTTAATTTCATCTTATTGTTATACTTAGTATATAACAGTTGTTTTTTTCTTTCAATAATATTTGGTAATTATAATATTAATATCTTAAAAACTTCTTATTTTTTATTATTATATTGATGAATTACTATACTTTCTCTTCATATGGATTATAATAATAATAAGATACTTGCTTATAGGGGGTAGAAACTATGAATTCGTCAAAGAAACTATATAAAAATAAAGCTCTTGGCAAACTTGAAGGTGTTTGTGCAGGCTTTACAGAATACTTCGATGCTGATGTTACTTTAGTTAGAGTCTTCTGGATTCTCGTAACTCTTATGTCCTTCGGATTAGGTTTTGTTGGATATATTGCTTGTGCTATAGTTATGCCAGATAAGAGTAAAATTATAGACTAAATTATTATTAAAATATTTAAATATAAGGAAAGCTAACTATTTTAAATTTATACTTAGCTTTCCTTATATATTTGCCTTAAACTTTCTTGAACTAACAATACCTTTCTTAACATAATAATAATTCCTAATATTCTCTATTTTTTACATATTGAAAATATATTAACAAAATATATTGATAATTTTAGAAATCGTGATAAAATAAAAATCGTCGGTATTCTATTTTAGAAACTGAACTGTAAATCTAATATGAAGATTTGCCGAATTATATCCAATTTGGAATAAGAACGGGGGAAAATTTTATGGAAACAACATCAACAAAACAAAAATTTGGAACAAGACAACTTGTTCTAATAGGAATGCTTTCAGGTATTTCAATTTTCATGGGCCTAACAGGTATAGGATTTATTCCACTACCTTGGATGAAAGCATCAATTATGCATGTACCAGTTATAATAGGTGCAGTATTAGAAGGACCAATAGTAGGTGCCGCAGTTGGATTAGTATTTGGATTATTTTCAATCTATCAAAATATAACTACTCCTGCACTACTATCACCAATATTCATGAATCCAATTATAGCTATAGTTCCTAGAGTATTAATTGGAATTGTATCTTATTATGTATTTAAATTTGTAAAAAATACTTTCCATAAGGAAAAACTAGGCTTAACATTAGCTGCCATTGCTGGAACTGCTACTAATACAATAGGTGTGCTTGGATTAACATATATTCTTGCCTTAGATAAATTTGCAGCATTAAAAGATATCAGTAATTCAGCAGTAGCTTATGCTCTTACTGCAATTGGAACTACAAATGGTATCCCAGAAGTTCTAGTATCTGTACTAATTGTTGTACCAGTAGTTACTGGATTATTTAAAATTTATAAGAGAAAAAAATAAATTATGATTATAAATAGCTGTTGGAATGAGGTTAAACCTCATTCCAACAGCATTTTTTATTTTACCATCTAAGTTTGTACATTTTTCCTATTTTACCTCTTATATCATAGTTTATATTATTTCTCTTTACACACAATAATAGTGCAAAGCAAACAAAGCTTCGCAAAATACAACCGTTAGAGGAGGAATTTATTATGTCACAATCATTAGTACCAGAAGCAAAGAATGGTTTATCAAAATTCAAGAACGAAGTTGCTGGTGAAATGGGCGTTCCTTTCACTGATTACAACGGTAACTTATCTTCAAAACAATGCGGTAGCGTTGGTGGAGAAATGGTTAAGAGAATGGTTCAACAATACGAAAGTGGAATCAAATAATTAACCAAACTTAAATTTCATAAAACTAAATAGAGAAAAGCATGTTACATAACTTGTAACATGCTTTTTCAGGTGATATAGTTAACAATTTTCCTATGAAATTTTATAATTATCATTCCATAAAATGTCTTGTACATTATTCCTATTTTTCCTTTCATATCATAGTTTATATAATTTCTCTTTACACACAATAATAGTGCAAAGCAAACAAAGCTTCGCAAAATACAACCGTTAGAGGAGGAATTTATTATGTCACAATCATTAGTACCAGAAGCAAAGAATGGTTTATCAAAATTCAAGAATGAAGTTGCTGGTGAAATGGGCGTTCCTTTCACTGATTACAACGGTAACTTATCTTCAAAACAATGCGGTAGCGTTGGTGGAGAAATGGTTAAGAGAATGGTTCAACAATACGAAAATGGAATCAAATAATTAACCAAAACAAATGAAAGAATCACGGTGCAAACCGTGATTCTTTTATTTTACTCCTTCATTAAACTGTCCACTTTTCTTCCACATCTGTAAGCATATCTTCAAGGCCATAACTATTAACATTCATATTTATATTTTCCTTTAATAGCTTTGAAATAAGCTCATCCTTTTCATCTTGAAACATCCCACTATCTCTTATCTTTTCAATAAAATCATCTAAATCATATATATGACATTCACCTTCATATACGCCCATCATTGTTCCATAATCCTTCTGATCTTGCTCTTGGTACATATCAAAGTAAGAATATCGTCCTTCATGTGCTCCCGCTAATATTCTATTTAAATACAGTGTACTTATAAAACTCCTTGCATCTGATAGCTCTACGAATCCTACTACATTTCCTGTTGGCTCTACAACAATATAATTATTAACTGGTGTAATGTACTCCATAGTTCAATCCTCCTAAGCAGTTTTCTTATAAAAAAAGAGGGATTAACTTTAATCAATCCCTCTTTGATTATATTATATTTTCTGCCTTTTTGAGCTTTCATATACAAGCTATTTTTACCTTGTAGAAAGTGTCAATTCTTCGTTTTCTCCGTCAACCACTACTGTTGAACCATAATAAACATCGCCTTTTATGATTTTTCTAGCTAAGCTATTTTCAAGGGTATTTTGGATATATCTCTTAAGTGGTCTAGCTCCATATATAGGATCATAACCTTCTTTAGCTAAAATATCCTTTGCTCCATCTGTTATTTCAAGTTTAATATTTTTATCCTTTAATCTATTTCTTACCTCATCTAAGAATATATCAATAATCTTCTTAATTCCATTTTCAGATAATGGTTTAAACATGATTATGTCATCTACTCTATTTAAGAATTCAGGCTTAAATTTACTTCTTAAAGTACCCATAACAAGCTCTTTACTATCTTCACTTATTTCATCTTCCCTATTCTCTAATAAATATTGAGAACCAATATTAGATGTCATAATTATAATAGTATTCTTAAAGTCTACAGTTTTCCCTTTATTATCAGTAAGTCTACCATCATCTAAAATTTGAAGGAATATATTAAATACATCTTCATGAGCTTTTTCTATTTCATCAAATAAAATAACACTATAAGGCTTTCTTCTAACAGCTTCTGTTAATTGACCACCTTGTTCATAACCTACATATCCTGGAGGCGCTCCAACTAATCTAGATACTGAGTGCTTTTCCATATATTCAGACATATCTATTCTAATCATTGCATCTTCGCTATCAAATAAAGTTCTCGCCAATGTCTTTGCAAGTTCAGTTTTACCTACTCCTGTTGGTCCAAGGAATATAAATGAACCTATTGGTTTATTTTCATCCTTTAGTCCTGCTCTAGCTCTAAGTATTGCACTTGAAACAGATTCAACTGCTGCATCTTGACCTATAACTCTTCTTTGCAACTCTTCTTCTAATCTAAGTAACTTTTCTCTTTCTCCTTCAAGAAGATTTGTTACAGGAATTCCAGTCCACTTAGATAGTATTTGAGAAACTTCTTCTTCTGTTACTTCTTCTTTTAGCATAGCTCCTTCATAATTTTCTTTTACTTCCTTCTCTTTCTTTTCTATTTCCTCTTCAAGAACTGGAATTGTAGAATATCTTATTTCAGCTACCTTATTATAGTCGTAAGCTCTCTCATACTTTTCTAAATCTCCTCTAGCATCATCAAGCTTAGTTTTTAAATCTCTTAATGAAGTAATATGCTCTTTTTCTTTTTCATATTTTGCAGTCATTTCATCATTTTTTTCTTTAAGCTCTGCAAGTTCCTTAGTTAAATCTGCTAACCTCTTCTTAGAACCATCATCCTTTTCTTTCTCTAAGGCTTCCTTCTCAATTTCTAATTGGAATACCTTTCTTCTTATAACATCAAGTTCTGTTGGAAGAGAATCTATTTCTGATCTAATCATAGCTCCAGCTTCATCAATTAAGTCAATTGCTTTATCTGGTAGATATCTATCTTGAATATATCTATTAGATAATTTAGCTGCTGCAACTATAGCTGAATCATGAATTCTTATTCCATGATGAATTTCAAATTTTTCTTTTAAGCCTCTTAATATTGAAATAGTATCCTCTACTGTTGGTTCATCTACTATTACTGGTTGGAACCTTCTTTCTAGAGCCTTATCCTTCTCAATATATTGTCTGTACTCATCAAAAGTTGTTGCTCCTATACAATGTAATTCTCCTCTAGCTAATAAAGGTTTAATTAAGTTACCAGCATCCATAGCACCATCTGTCTTACCAGCACCAACTATAGTATGAATTTCATCTATAAATAGAATTATTCTACCTTCACTTGATTGTACTTCTTTAAGTACAGCTTTTAATCTTTCTTCAAATTCACCTCTATATTTAGCACCTGCAATTAATGAACCCATATCAAGTGAGAATATTATTTTATCCTTTAACCCTTCTGGAACATCTCCTCTTACTATTCTTTCTGCAAGTCCCTCAATAATTGCTGTTTTACCCACACCAGGCTCACCAATTAATACTGGATTATTCTTGGTTCTTCTTGATAGAATTCTAACTGTTCTTCTAATTTCTTCATCTCTTCCTATAACTGGATCTAATTTATGCTTTTTAGCTAATTCAACTAAATTGGTTCCATACTTTGAAAGAGCATCATAAGTTCCTTCTGGATCATTAGTCTCTACACGTTGACTACCTCTAACTTCTCCAAGAACTTTCATAAAGTTTCCTTCATTTATATTATATTGTTTAAGAATGTCTCCAACTGTACCTTTTCTTTCCTTATCTAATATTGATAACATTAAATGCTCAACACTAATATAAGAATCTTCAAACTTTTTAGCTATCTCCTCAGCCTTAACTAAAACTTCTTCAACTTTTCTAGTTATATATACCCCTGAGTTATTTGCTCCTTCACCTAAAACCTTAGGCATTGAATCTAAACTTCTCTTAACACTTCCCTTTAGCCCTTTAACATCTACGCCCATTTTAGTGAAAATATTAGGAATTAGTCCATCTTCCTGTTCTACAAGAGCAGCAAAAAGATGAATTACTTCAATTTGTTGATGATTATATTTTACAGCGGTTAAATTTGCGTCATTTAAGGCTTGTTGTACTCTAATTGTCATCTTATCTACGTTCATAACTACTCCTCCTAATTTATTAAATCTTTAATAGTCTTTTCTATATTTTTATATTAATACAAAAGTCAAAGAAAGTCAAAGTGTATTTTTTTATTTTTTAACTTTGTATAAAATACTATTAATTGTTATAATTTGATTATCTAAATTTAAAATAACGAGGTGAAAATAATTAATGAGGAAAGAATATGTAACTTATGCCTCGGATCTACCAATAAATATATCCTATGCCTCTGTGAAAGACTATCCATTACATTGGCATAATTCAATTGAAGTAATTTACGTACTAAAGGGAAAAATTAAGATTTCTATAGACACAGATAATTTTGAACTTTACGAAAATGAAGTGGAAATAATTAATATGGATGAAGCCCATAGAATTCATTCTGATGAAGATAATAAAATACTTATATTTCATATGGACCCTAGCTTCTTTGAAAAGTATTATAAAGATATTAAGAATATAAATTTCTACACTAATACTTCTGATGAAGGTGCACAAGATGATGAAGAATATGATACCCTTCGTATATTTTTAGCTCAAATGTTATGTGAAGTAGTCCAAAGACAAGAAAACTTTGATAAAGAAATTGAATCTATCTTAATTGATTTATTATTTCATCTTATAAACAACTTTCACTACTTACTTTATGAGCAAGAGGAGTTAAAGGATAATAAAGATCAACTTGAAAGATACCATAGAATATCAAAGTATATATTTAATAATTATAATAATAATATTACATTGCAAGAAATAGCTAAGAAGGAGTTTTTGAGTCCACACTATCTCTCTCATGAAATTAAATATGCTACTGGATATAGCTTTACAGATTTAATTAACTTAACAAGGGTTGAAGAATCAGTTAAATTATTACTAGACACAGATATGAGTATTTCGGAGATTTCTGAAGAAGTTGGCTTTTCTCATACAAGGTACTTTAATAAACATTTTAAATCCTACTATAATTTAACTCCTTTACAATTTAGGAGAAAAAATAAAGTAGATGAAAATACTTTAGAGAAATTAAAAAATATAACTTACTATCCTTTAGAGGATGCTATTGAACTTTTGTCCTCTTCTTTAGAGGATTACGAAAGATTTAATTATGAAAATAAACTATGGAATATCCATGTTGATATGAATAATAGTATTGGAAAATTTACAGAAGACTATAAAGATATTCTTAGCTTAGGTGATACCTTTGATTTACTTATTGAAGATAATAAAGATATCCTAGAATCCTTGCAAAATGAAATTAGTTTTAATTATGGAAGAATAGAAAAATTCTTTAATGATGATATGGGTGTATTTAAAGGAAGTGAATTTTTTAACTGGAATAGAGCTAAAACTGTTTTAGAATATCTAGATTATATAAATTTATATCCTTTAATAGTACTAGATAACCTTACTTTTGATTTCAAAGATTATGAGAATGCTTTAAACAGCTTCTATACGTATTTCTCTGAAATTGAATCAATTGATATATCAATAATAAAGTTCCAATTTTCTTCTGAATTAGATTCTGACTTGAAGAATAAATTAAGAACTTTTATTACTGAAAATTTAAATTTCATTTTGCTAAATGATGAATTCACTCAAAAAAGAGATCTAAACATGCTTTATGATACTGCTTATATGCTTCCATATATAATACATAAAGAACTATTTACTGATGAAGATTTAAGCTTTTTAAGGGCCTTTGATGTATTAGAAAGGGAGCCTCATCTAAATAATGAAGTATTTATCGGATCTCCTGGATTAATTAATGATCTAGAAATAAGAAAACCGTCCTACTATGCTTACTATCTTTTAAGTAAATTAGATGGCGAAATAATATCAAAGGATGAGGGATACATCATTACAAAAAATGATGATGGCTTTAGTATACTTCTTTATACTCATAATGAAATACTAGATAACCTCCTAGATAAGGATTATCCTATAGTTAAGAATGGTATATATAAAGCTACTGAGAAAAAGATTTCTCTAAACTTAACTAATGTTAATACTGATTCAAGGATAACTTTCTATGAAATTAACGAAAAGATAGGATCCTCCTATAACTACTGGGTAGCTATGGGGAAACCAGATAGATTAAATCAAGAAGAAATGGAAATTCTATCAAAGGCCTCATTCCCTAAAATTGAATTTAAATATTCTAAAAAAAGTTCAGTCCTTAATATTATCACTAATCTTAAAGGCTATGGTGCTACCCTTATACTTATAAAACCAATGAAAAAAAAGGGGTAATTTAATATATATTTATTATTAATATAACAAAAAGGCATTCTTTATCAGAATGCCCCCCATTTATATTTGTTCTTCCATGCTCATTGCTAATGTAAAATATTTTATTGACTCTTTATAATCCCCAAGATTATAATACATATTCGCCATATCTAAATACCTATTATATCTTTCTTCTTTTGATCCGAATTTAAATAACGAATCTAATGAAATATTCATATACATTTCTGCTTCTTGATGCTTACCTTCTTTTTGAAGTATGCTACCTTTGAAGTAGTATGCTCTTTCAATAAGTTTTATATCATCTGTTTCTATTGATAAATCTAAAGCTTCATCACTTAATTCGTATGCTTTCTCGTATTGTTTATTATTATAAAGCACCTCTATACACTCATTTAAAAACTGAACGTACTTTTGTTTATTATGTGGTGGAAATATTTTTATTCCCTCCATTATCTCTCCTATTGCCCTATCATTTTCTCCTGCCTCAAAGTATGCTTCTCCATATTCACCTTTAGCCATTGCAACTTGAATAGGATTATCCTTCTGATATTCGTATGCTTTTGCAATATATTCTTCTGCATCCTTATGTCTTAGTCTAATACAAACTAATGCATATGCTTGAAATATCATACCTTTACTAAAATTATCTTTTATGCTATCAGAATATTTAACTGATTCTGAAAGTAGCTCATATGCCCTTTCTTCCTTATGTAGCCTGCAATAACATATCCCTTCATTATAAGCTAATGATGCATATAAAGCCTCATTTTTAATCTTATTTTCAAGTATGTTTTCCCTAAGTCTACTATAGTATGCTATAGATTCAGTATATTCTCCATTTTGGAATAAGTATTTAGCCATATCTCTAAAATAAATTATTGTATTCTCTTCTGTGTTTGTTCTCTGATATAAGTCATAATATTGAGAAATTATTAATTGTATATTTTCATACTTATGTTCCTCTAAATAATATGAGAACATTATATGTATAAGTTCGAAAGCAACATCATAATACTTATAATCTATGGCATAAGCTAAGTTATGTCTGATATTTTCTTCAAACTCTTTATCCCTACTAGTACATTTTTTTATTAGGGTAAGATTATTTATCACTTGTTCATAAACATCTTGAACTAAGTAATTAAAATCTACCCCTATCTTATCAGCAATATACTCAATAATCTCTTTATCAGCTTTCACCTTTCCATTTTCAATACAACTCATCTTAGAGATAGAAATCTTATCACCACAAAGCTCTTTTAAAGTTATACCCTTGTATATTCTGGATCTTTTGATTTTTTCCCCTGTTGACAGTATTTCCATCTTTATCACCCATCTAAATTTAGTTTTCTAATATCCCTAATTCTCTAAATATGCTAACTCCTTCATCTAAATATTTAGCTGCTAAGTTATCATTTTTATTATCAATGTAGAATTTACCAACCATAACAGCTAGTTCTCCTGCACGCTTAAGCATGTCTGTATTCTTGGCTAAGTTATAGGTATCAACTAATATATTTTCTGCTTCTCTAATTTGATCCCTGATTATATAAGTTCTATATCTTACCAAGTTACATTCTACTCTTCCTTCTATATCGTTATCTTCTAATTTGTTATATATTTCATCTAAAAGCTTATCACATTCATTAATATTCTTTAGCTTTATGTGATTTTTACACATATTAATAAGGGTTTCTATAAGATTAGGTTCATTATTTCTAGCTCTAATCTCTCTTGCTAATTCATAATGCCTAAATGACTCTTCTATATTTTCAAAGTTATAGAATAGTTTCCCCAAGTTATTTTCAATATTTGATATATTCTTCAGGTCATTTATT
This sequence comes from Clostridium zhoujianii, assembly GCF_051590805.1. Taxonomy (NCBI): domain Bacteria; kingdom Bacillati; phylum Bacillota; class Clostridia; order Eubacteriales; family Clostridiaceae; genus Clostridium; species Clostridium zhoujianii. The sequence continues at coordinate 86,382 of NZ_JBPUTF010000001.1, read as the reverse complement.
TCATTATATACTTCTAATGTTTTTGTAGAGTACTTAATTGCATTTACTAGGTCACCTTTTCTATTATATTCTTCTGATAATAATAAAAGTGTCTTTGCATATTCTTCTTGATTATGAATTTGTTCAAACTTTTCTTTTGCTAAATATGCATAATCCATAGATTTACTTATGTTCTCAATAGTAAAATATGCTTTTGACATGTTATAGTAAATTTCTCCAAGTAAAAAATCATTACCTATACTATTATCTAAATACACCTTTTCAGCTTGCTTTAAATAACTACTTGCTGAATGATAAGCTTTTAACTCTAAAGTTATTTTCCCAAGGTTTAAGAAGGTCTTTACTATTTCCTCATATTCATTATTTTTGATAAAGATTACATTTGAAGATAAGAAGAATTGCTGTGCAAGTGCTAACTCGCCTTTTGAAATATGAATCTCTGCTCTTAGAAATAGAATTCTTGCTTTTCTATATTCTAAATTATATTTTTCAGCATAATAAAGAGCATTTTCGATATATCTTTCTCCAGTTATATAATCTCCGCTTATAATGTATGACTCTGCCACCTGTTCATAGTAAGTACAGATCTTCTCAGCTTGGCTTTCTTCCGATTCCATCAAATATTCCACTGATGTATTTAAGCTTTCTGCTAAATACTCTAAAAGGTCCATGGATGGATTTGATCTTCCTGACTCAACTAGACTTATTTGTCCAGGAGTAATTCTATCCTTGGCTAAATCTTTTAGTGTCATATTCATTTCTTTTCTTCTTCTTTTGATTTTCTCTCCTAATGATAGAATTTCCATTTTGCTCTCTTCCTTTTTAAATAATATTTATAATTGAAATAAAAAACCTCATTTTTAAATAAATTATAACATAAATTTGTAAAAGAAAACAACAAAATGTAATAATACTTGAAAAATTTAGCTATTTTATTTTTAAAATAATAATATTTCTATAATAGGACTTTTAAATTGACCTTTTATTAACTTTTTCATAAAAAAAAGAGAGTTCTTTAGTAGAACTCTCCCTTGAAAATATTAATGTATCATTCCCATAATATCATCATAGGAATCTCCTGCAAAGTCAAATAACTTCTGACCTGCCTTTCTTATTGCCCTTTGTTTTCTTCTATCTAACTGTGGTAGTAACATCATACCAACTGCTGCACCAATTAACATTCCTGCCGCCATACCATTAATACACTTTCCCATATTAATACACCTCTTTTTATATTAATCATTAAAGATTCTATAAATAGGTTGTGTACTTTAATTTTTTTTAATCTAAGTAATAATTCCCAATGCCTTCTTAGCAAGCTTATCTGCTATATCATTATACTTATCACCACTGTGACCTTTTACTTTAACAAAGTTTATTTTTATTTGCTTCATTTTTTCTTGCATTACTTCATAATAATTTTGTGTTAATGTTTTGTTCCTTTTCCAAGTTCCAATAGCCCAAGATTCGACACCTTGATAATCATAAACTATGGTAACTTCCTCATAGCCATTTTTAATTGCATATTCAACTGCTTTTAAAGAACCTAAAACCTCTCCTGCAACGTTTCTTAAAGATACTGCATCCTCATCCTCCCCTGCACCACAATCCTCATGAACCTCTTCTCCATTATTGATTGCTACAAGTCCATATGAGTAATTTCTTTTCTCTAATGAAAAACTACCATCCACATATACAACAAGTCCAAGGCTATCTAGATCTAAAGCTGTCTCATCTTTTTTATCTGTAGACTTTTTCTTTATCTCTACTTTACCTCCTGCATTTAAAGCTAAAAATTCTATTGCTTCTTTTTCTGTTTTAAAACTCTTATAAATAGCACCCTTACATCCTATAACCTCTTCCTTACATTCATCCCAACTTCTAAGGATTTTTGGTGTTCCTGATTTACCTCTATATACTGAATAGTATTTAGCCATTCTATTATTCCTTTCTACAATGTACTTAATTCTTCAACGATATTATAAAGCTTTTCTACATTCTTTGCACCAGTAAAGTTTGTTATATAATCTAACCCACTCTGTAATACCAATATAATTTCATTTTTACCTGCCCAATTTTCAAGAATAACAGTGGTAGATACGTCACTTGCAATTCTATTTAATGCAAAGAAAACTACTGCTAAGTCATCAATTCTTCCTATAAATGGAATATTGTTAGGTATTATATCTGTAGGGAACAATATATAAGCTAATGAGGCTGATATAGATAGTTTTGTCTTTAATGGTACTCTACTATCCTTAAGTAACCTATATATTAAAGCAACTACATCTGGAACTACAAATAAATAATCTGAAACCTTCTTTACTCCTGGTGACATTTTATTTTCTACAGCTTTTCTACCTATAGTATACCCATCTTCTACCTTCTTAGTAGGAAGCATTAAGATTTCTTCTTCTTCTGTTATCTCTTCTACTTCTGGCTCTTCTTTCATTAAGCCACCCTTTATAGATATATTAACTTCTTCTACCTCTACTTGTAATGCTTGTCCTTTTATGTATGCTTCCTTTATTTTTAAATCAACAAACGGAATTGGATTAATTATTTTATCTAGTTCTATAATAATTTTATCTTTATCTGCTTCTATTCCTTTTATAGTTAATTGCTTTAATCCCATCTTTAAAGCAAAACTTCTAATAGGCCTAAAAAATCCAAGCTTCATAACCTTTAACTTAGAAAACTTTCCGTAAACCTTTCCTTCTTGTACCCCATCTAATGCTATATTTCCTTCAAAATCAATAGATACTCCCTTTTTAAATGTACCTTTAACACTTATCTCATTATCTATAGTTACTTCCTTTAATTCTAATCCTTCAACATCTACAAATTCATTTATTATGCTAAGTATGTCTTCTCCTGTTAATTGAGCTTGTACACCTGATATCTTCATTAAGCTTTCCTCCATCCATTTTGCAATTATACTCTATTTTACCCCTTATTCCTCCTATTGTAAAACCTTTCCCCATCCTATCTCTTATTCCATAACTTACATTGGCAAATCTTATGATTTTGATTAGACTAAATTTTTATAATCCTTATAATTAGGAATATAAACTAAAAAAAACTAAACATATTGATTTGTCTTTCCTTATATATAGTAATTTCACATATTAAATTCATCTTAGGAGGAATATAATGAATAAAGAAAGAAAAAAGTACATTTTTATTCCTATAACAACTGCAATATTATCCTTATTAATTTTAATATTTTCATCCATAAATATTGGTCATAAAGTAACTAAAAGTTATAATGATTTTCAAAATGATTTAAATAATAAATCTATTTTGAAGGTAGAAATGAACACGACTCCTTATATGACTGTTTACTTAAAAGATGGCTCTAAATATAAAACATTTAACTCTGACAGTCCAAATCTCAAGGAAAATTTATTACTACAGGATGTGGACTTATCTTATAAACAAAGTGAACCTATTACTAAAACTTTCTCTGGTCTATTATTACTAGGGTCTATTCTTTCAATTGTATTCATGACAGCCAATAAATCTAAAGATATTAACTCTACTGGTTCAATTGAAATGACTGATTTTAGTAAAAATAAAGATAAGGCTTTAGATTTTAATAGTGTTGCTGGTAATGAAGAAGCTAAAGAAAGCTTAAGGGAAATTGTTGATTTCATTTCTAATCCTGAAAAATATACCTCCTATGGTGCTAGAATGCCTAAAGGAGTTATTTTATACGGTGATCCAGGTACAGGCAAAACCTTGCTTGCCAAAGCAGTAGCTGGTGAAGCTGGTGTTCCATTCTATGCATTAAGTGGATCTGACTTTGTTCAGATGTATGTTGGAGTTGGTGCCTCTAGGGTTAGAACTCTATTTAAAAAAGCAAAAAGCCATGGAAAAGCTGTAATATTTATTGATGAGATTGATGCTATTGGTAAAAGCCGTGATGGTGGCAAAAATCCTAGTGGAAATGATGAAAGAGATCAAACTCTTAATGCTTTACTTACTGAGATGTCTGGCTTTGGTGAAAGTGATGGAATAATTGTTATGGCAGCTACTAATAGACTTGATATTTTAGATTCTGCATTACTTAGACCAGGTAGATTTGATAGACATATTGAAGTTTCATTACCTGATGTTTTAGCTAGAGAAAAAATTCTAAAGCTACATTTAAAGAATAAACCCCATGAAGGATTAGATATACAAGAAATTGCAAAGAAAACTTCTTACTTCTCAGGTGCTAAGCTAGAGAGTTTAGTTAACGAGGCTGCAATACTTGCTGCTAAAAACAATTCTGAATATATAACAACAAAAGATATAGACAAAGCTTATTCTGTTGTTTTAGCTGGACATGAGAAATCAGAGAGATCTCATTTAAAGGAAGAAGATTTAAAATTAACTTCTTATCATGAAGTTGGACATGCTCTCTCTTCCTTACTTCTAATACCTGAAGATGAGGTTTCAAAAATTTCTATAATACCAACTACAAAGGGTGCTGGTGGATATACTTTAACTATTCCAGAAGATAGTAATTATCAAAGAGTAGATTACCTAAAGAAGAAAATAATGGTTCTTTTAGGTGGACGTGCAGCTGAAGAAATAATATTCGGTAAGGAAAAAATTTCTACTGGAGCATCTAGTGATATATCCCAGGCTACTAATATAGCTATGACTATGATTACTGATTACGGTATGGGTGAAACTTTAGGTTTATTAAAGTTATCAAGTTTAGGATCTCTAGCTTCAACTTATGGTAATCCTGTAATTGAAGAATGTAAGGAACTCATTAATTCTCTTTATGAAGAAACTGTTGTACTTCTTAAGGAACATAAAAACTTCTTGGAAATTTTTGCTAATGAGTTACTTTCTAAAGAATCTCTAAAAAAAGAAGATATTGATATTTGGAAATCAAAACTTAGTAGTATTTAAATGACTTATATTTATAAATAGGACTAGCAGTTTATTGCTAGTCCTATTCCTTTCCCTATAAATTTTTATATCTCATATATGCCAGTTTCTCTAAATTTACATATTGTTTTTAAAATAGTGTATATTTTCCTCACCTAATATGGTTTATTTTTTACATTTTAGTAATATTTATTATTTTTATAATAAAATATCAAATATTGTCATTGTAAATTTTACCTCAAAATGATATTATATTGATATCAAATTTGATTGCTTTGTAGTAATTTATCAAGTAATTTGATTATTATTTGAAATATTAATATTTATATTAAAAGGGGGACTTATTATGAAAAAAAAGCTATTATCTGGAATCCTTGCTTCAACAATGGCTATAACGTTATTAGCTGGTTGTAGTTCAGGATCTTCTGATCAAGGGGATACTATTAAGATTGGGGCTATCGGACCTTTATCAGGAGAAGCGGCTACCTACGGTATCTCAGTACAAAATGGGGCAAAACTATTAGAGAAAGAAGTAAATGATGCTGGTGGTATAAACGGAAAGAAAATTCAATTTGTTTTCGAAGATGATCAAAATGATTCAAACTCAGCAAAACAAGCCTTTAATAAATTAGTGGACAAGGATAAGGTTGTTGCTATTCTTGGAGGTGTTACATCTGGACCAACTCTTGCAATAGCACCAGATGCTACTTCAAAGAAAATTCCAATGATTACTCCAACAGGAACAGAACCAACAATTACAGATGTTGGCGGAGACTACATGTTTAGAGGATGCTTCGTAGATTCATTCCAAGGAGAAATCCTTGCAAAATATGCTAAAGAAAGCTTAAGCAAGAAGACAGCAGCAGTACTTTATAATGCTGGAACAGATTATTCAAAGGGAATTGCGGATGCTTTCAAGAAAGACTTTGAAGCACAAGGCGGTACTGTAACTCAATTCCTTTCATATAACGATGGAGATACAGACTTCAAGGCTCAATTAACTAAAATTAAAGGTGATAATCCTGACATTCTTTTATTACCTGATTACTATAATGTGGTTGGTCTTATAGCTAAACAAGCTAGAGGTATGGATATAAAATCTCAATTCTTAGGTGGAGATGGTTGGGAATCTGAAAAACTTTTTGAAATTGGTGGCTCTTCAATAGATGGTTCTTTATATATCAATCACTATTATTCAGCTGATACATCTGAAGTAGTTTCAAGTTTTGTTGAATCCTACAAAAAAGAATTTAACTCAGAACCAGATGCTTTTGCTGCTCTTTCTTATGATACCGCTAAAATTTTAGTAAAAGCTATAGAAAAAGCTAATAGCACTGATGGAGATAAAATTAAAGAATCTCTTGCTGGAATGGAACTTGAAAGTGTAACTGGTAAAATTAGTTTCAATGATAAGAGAACTGCCATTAAGAGTGCAGCTATTATCAAAATAGAGGGAGATAAAAAGGTTTTAGCTGATAAAGTTAATCCTTAGATAAAAAGGAGGAGTATTCATGGAATTTCTACAACAACTTGTTAATGGCTTAGCTTTAGGTAGCGTATATGCCCTCCTAGCACTTGGATATACAATGGTATATGGAATAATTCAGCTTATAAACTTTGCACATGGAGAAATCTATATGATAGGAGCCTTTGCAGGCTTCTATACTGCTACTACTTTAAATTTACCATTAGTTCCAACATTGCTAGTAGCAATGGCTACATCAGCATTAGCTGGTATCATAATTGAAAAAGTAGCATATAAACCTTTAAGAAATTCTCCAAGAATAACACTACTAATCACAGCTATTGGGGTTTCGTTATTTTTACAAAATGCAATGAGAATTTTAGCTGGTCCAGACCCTAAACCATTCCCTGATCTAATAAAAGCAGGTGCTATTAACTTAGGTGGACTTCAAATAGAATCTAAAACTATATTTATGCTTATAGTTTCAGCACTCCTTGTTATTCTCCTTCAATTTATTGTATACAAAACAAAGGTTGGTAAGGCAATGAGAGCAGCTTCTTTTGATATTGAAGCTGCTTCATTAATGGGTATCAATGTTAATAATACTATTTCAATAACTTTTGCTATTGGTTCAGCTTTAGCAGGTATTGCAGGTGTATTAATAGCTATTTCTTATCCTAGTATCACTCCTTATATGGGTGTTATGCCTGGACTTAAAGCCTTTATTGCTGCAGTACTTGGAGGAATAGGAAGTATCCCTGGAGCACTTCTTGGTGGTATTTCAATTGGAGTATTAGAAACTTTATCAAAAGCTTATATATCAACTAACTTTTCAGATGCTATTGTTTTTGCAGTGCTAATAATAATACTTTTAATAAAACCAGCTGGTCTATTAGGTAAAAAGACCAATGAGAAAGTGTAGGTGATATATATGAATAAATTTTTCAATAAAAAAACACTTTTAACCTTAGGTATAATCCTATTATCATACTTAATTTTATTTGGATTACTTGAAACCGGAATTATAAGTTCTTATTATGGTGGAATTATTATTTTAACATTGATAAATATTATTTTGGCTGTATCCCTTAATCTAATAGTTGGATTTACTGGTCAACTTTGTTTAGGACATGCAGGTTTTATGGCAATTGGTGCTTACATTTCAGCTTTAATTACAATTAAAGCCAATATGCCTTTTGTCATATCAATTTTTATTGGTGCAATAGTTGCATGTTTCTTTGCTGCACTAATTGGATACCCTACTTTAAAACTTAAGGGTGACTACTTTGCAATAACTACACTAGCTTTTTGCGAAATTATTAGAGTTGTTCTTATGAACATAAACTCAATAGGTGGTGCTCGTGGATTAACAGGTATTCCAAATAAGACAACATTCTCTGTTGCATTTTTATTTATGATAATAACTGTCGTTGTAATTTATAATATAATACACTCATCACAAGGAAGATCTATGATATCTATTCGTGAAAATGAAATAGCTGCAGAAGCAATGGGGGTTAATGCCTTTAAATATAAAATGATGGCCTTTATAGTTGGAGCTTTCTTTGCAGGACTTGCTGGAGGACTTTATGCCCACTATATGGGATATATACAACCAGCTTCCTTTGATTTTGTTAAATCTATTGATTACTTAACATTCGTTGTATTTGGTGGTATGGGATCTATTTCTGGTTCTATTCTTGCTACTACAATATTGACATTCTTACCAGAATTATTAAGAGGACTACAAGACTATAGAATGATAATATACCCATTAGCACTTATCATACTTATGATCTTTAGACCACAAGGCTTATTAGGTGACAAAGAAATATCTTTTAATATTTTTAATAAATTTAAGAAATCTAATATAGCCATAAAAGATTCTGAGAAAGGTAAGGAGGCTTGATTAAATGTTAGATGTTAAAGATTTATCTATTGAATTTGGTGGACTTAAGGCTGTTACAGAGCTTAACCTTCATATTGATAATAAGCAAGTTGTTGGTCTTATTGGACCTAATGGTGCTGGTAAAACTACAGTTTTTAATATGTTAACAGGAGTTTATAATCCAACAAGTGGTTCAATAAACTACCTTGGTGAAGATATTCAAGGTCTTAAGCCTTATACTATTACAAAGAAAAAGATTGCTAGAACATTTCAAAATATAAGACTATTTTCTAGCCTTTCAGTTCTTGATAATGTAAAAATAAGCTTTAATTTTGGAGTTAATTATAATCTATTTGATTCTATTTTTAGAACTCCTAGATTTAAAAAAGAAGAAGATGAAATCACAAAGAAAAGTTGTGATTTATTAAAAGCCTTCTCTCTTTATGATAAAAAGGATGACCTAGCTAAAAACCTTTCCTATGGTGAACAAAGAAAGCTTGAAATAGTTAGAGCCCTTGCTGCAAAGCCATCCTTGTTATTACTGGATGAGCCTGCTGCTGGTATGAATCCTCAAGAAACAGCTGAGCTTACTAATCTTATAGGGTGGATTAAGGATGAATTTCATATTTCTGTTCTTTTAATAGAACATGATATGAAACTTGTAATGGGAATATGTGATAAGATTGCTGTACTTGATTACGGTAAGAAAATTGCAGAAGGTACTCCAGAAGAAATTAAAAATAACCCTAAGGTAATTAAAGCTTACCTTGGAGAGGAGGCATAAAATGCTTAAAATAGATAACATTAATTTATATTATGGCGGAATACATGCCTTAAAAGATCTCTCTATAGAAATCAAAAAAGGTGAAATTGTAACATTAATAGGTGCTAATGGTGCTGGTAAAACTTCTACCCTAAGAGCTATATCTGCTCTACAACCTATTAAAACTGGTACTATTACTTATAAAGGCTCTTCACTTAGTAAAGTTCCTGCACATAAGATAGTATCACTTGGTCTATCCCATGTGCCAGAAGGAAGAAAGATTTTTGCTAATCTAACAGTTAAGGAAAATCTTGAACTTGGAGCTTATTTAAGAAATGATAAAAAAGAAATATCTAAAGATATGGAAATGGTATTCTCTAAATTTCCAAGATTAAAGGAAAGAGAAAAACAACAAGCTGGTACTCTTTCTGGTGGTGAACAACAGATGCTAGCTATTGGTAGAGCTTTAATGAATAGACCTGAAATGCTTATTCTTGATGAACCATCAATGGGTTTGGCTCCCCTTGTAGTTAAGGATATTTTCGATACTATAGTTGAAATAAATAAAGCTGGTACCACAATACTTCTAGTTGAGCAAAATGCTAATATGGCTTTATCTATTGCAAATAGGGCTTATGTATTAGAAACTGGTAGAATTGTAACTAGCGGAAATGCTAAGGATCTTTTGAATGATGATAGTATTAAGAGTGCTTACCTAGGTGAATAACTTAAGTAAAAATAGAGCTAGGGGTTAATCCCTAGCTCTATTTTTATTCATACATTATTTATTTTAATTCTATATTTATTGGTTTTGTCTTATCTTTTATAATTCTATATATCTCTAGTTCTGCCTTTTCTTCTCTATAATTAAGAATTTCAATATTTACAGCTACAGAATTAACTTCATTTTCATCTAAATACCATGAACTCCCCGGACTCTTGATAAGTGGATTAAAATCTTCATCATATAGTGAATCAAATTCTGCAGATACTATATTCTTTGCCTCTAATACAACTTTATTATTTTCATCCCATGATTTAACTTCAAAACCATAATAATTATCTTCAACTTTTTTATTCTTAATATCTAGTGTTATTTTTCCTACTTCCTTAGGTCCATAGTATATACCGTCACATACAAATCTTATTTTTTTAACATCGCCTTTAATTTCTCCTTGAAGCTCTAACTGATTGAATTCATCATTACCTCCATTATGCCACCAAGATGGTAAAACATATTCATTTCCCTCTTCATCAATTAACCTTGGATTTTTAAAATCCATAAACTTATAATCTTCGCTTTCAAAATTAAACTTCATTACTGTTCTCGTTTTTGAGCTTTCTAATGAATGTATTTTTATATTACCAACCTCTGTTTTTATATTTGTATTAGATAATTCTATCTCTTTCATAGGTACATCAAATATTTCTTTATCCAATTCTATAGGAACTGTAAATGTAGTTACTAGTCTTCCATAAGGATATTCCTCCGAAGTAGTTTTATCATAAATTTCTAACTTCAAATTAAATTTAGGAATAAATTCTCTGAAATTAACATTAATTGCATCACTATCTTTTTCTGTAATAGGACGATCAAATAACATCCCCCCCATAATATTTTCTCCATTATCTCCTATAATTTCAGGCTTTATATTATATTTTTTTATATCATTTATTTCATAGTTAATCCATAAATTTTTATAGTCTCCTGCTACTGTTAATACTTTTAGGTTTACTCCATCTTTAGATTCATAATAATTAATTTCCTTTGCCATTCCACTATCTGCAGCATTCCTTAAACCTTTATCTTCGAAATCAGCAGTAGCTATTCTTACTAATTTATCTAATCCTGGTATAGAACTTAGAGCTTGTGCAATTGTTGGTGATAGATTTACAATTGCTACAAACAATATACATGCTACTGCAAACCCACCAATTCCCTTTAGAATTCTCATTTTATTTCTTTCCCATTTAGCTCTCTTTAATGTGCTTCTAACTGCAAAATCTAGATTCTCTGGTATCTCCATTTTTTCATATTCTAACTTTTCTTTTTCAAATATATCTTTATCCATCTTTATACCCCCTTAAACTCTTTCCTTAAAATATTCAAAGACTTATGTATTCTGTTTTTCACTGTTGATATAGGCAACCCTAAAATTTCTCCAATCTCATTTATTGTATATCCATGGAAATATTTTAAAATAATCACAGTTTTTAATTCTGTATCTAAGTTATCCACAGAATTAGTAACATCTTCATGTCCATCTGTTACTTCTTCTATATTTTTTAATTCTTCATCATTAGTTAAGGTTATTTTAGAATTCTTCCTTATAAAATCTAGAGAAGTATTAATAATGATTTTATTCATCCACCTTTCTAAAGTCTTTATCTCATTTAGTTTTTCTAGATTCCTATATGCCTTTAATATACTCTCTTGCAATATATCCATTGCATCTTCTTGATTCTTAACATATATATAGGCTAATCTATATAACTTTTCTTGATTTAATGTTACATATTCTTCTAATATAGAATATTTATTCTTATCTTTAAAAATTGTCATCTAATTTCCCTTCCTCCTTAAGCTAATCTCTCCTCTACTCCTCTCTATACTATTAAGACGTGTGAAAAGCCCTTTTTGTTTAAATATATAGAAAACTTTTTTAATATAAAGTATTGTTCTGATAAAGTTGATAAATATCTGTATTAATTTAAAATTAAATAAAAAAATAAGAACCTAGCACTTTAATGAACTGCCCCTCTATAGTAACAGTTTTATTATTTTAACTGTCTACTATAAAGAGAGCATATCATAATTACTAGGTTCTTTTACTATTTAAATATGCTATATATTATATTCTACATTTATCACTACTAATGATAATTCATTTAGTAGGTCAATAACTTGTCCTTCTCTACCTTTATCTATACTTTTAATAATCTTAACTGTAGGCCTTAAAGGAAAATTAGGTGGAGTACTTTGCACTGACGCAATATCCCCATTACTAAGTTTTACAATAGTCCCTGCTGGATAGGTAACTATTATCCTAGAGAATAGATTAACTAAATCAAAATCAAATAATGTGTTTACATGTGCCATTATATATTCCAAGGCATCACTTGCAGGTATTGATCTTCTATAAGCACAATCTGAAGTAAGTACATCATAACAATTTGCAATTGATACTATCTTAGCATATTCATGGATCTTATCCCCAGTTATCCCTTCTGGATAGCCTAATCCATCAATTCTCTCATGATGCTGTAATGATGCCATCCTACTTCCTGCCTTAAGAGAGAAATTACTTCTTAGATAATCATATCCCTTTTGGGTATGTTCCTTATATTTGCTATTCTCTTCAATTGTAAAGTCAGTATTCTTAGTTGTAATATCTTTTGGAATGAAAGCCTTACCTATATCATGAGTTAATGCCCCTAAACACAATTCTAATAAATCTCTCTTATGCATTTTTAAGCTTATACCCATAACTAATGAAATTACAGCAACATTTACTGAATGCTGATATGTATAGTTATCCATACTTTTTATGTCTACTAAACTAACTAGAATATTATTATTTGATAAAATATTACTAATCATTTCTTCAGCAACACTATATATTGATCTAAAATATTCATTATTCTTTTTTATTAGAGCTGCCTTTGGTCCTGGTTCTTTTTCTTTAGCAATTCTCTCAATATTATTAAATGTCTCCTTTACTACTGCTATGGACTTCTGCCTTAGCTCTGGTCGTATAACATCCTCTACTTCTTCTTTGCTATATTCATCTACTATATATATGGAATATATTTTCATCTCTTGAATCTTTTTAATAACAGCTTTTGTTAACTTTGTGCCTGTTTTAAGCAATATTCTACCATTATCATCATATATAGTTCTTCCTAAGCAAGAAGATTCACGTACACATTCTATTGGAATAAGTCTCATAAACCCCACCTCTTCTTACATATTGTTAAGTTAATTCTACCATATCATATATATACTTCTTATAATACTAAGTTTAATGAATTAATAATAGCTTTAAGCTTCATTTAGTTTAATAAAAATAGAATAACTTATGCTACTTACCTTTTACCTACACTATATACTTAACTTCTTTAATAACTAATGAAAGTTCATTTAACAAATTAATAATCATCCCATTTCTACTTCTATCACCACTTCTAAGAATCCTAACTGTAGGTCTTAATGGGTAGTTAGCTGGTGTACCTTGTACCATTGCTGTATCACCATTGCTTAGTTCTACAACTGTCCCAACTGGATATATAACAATTATTCTAGAAAATAACTCTACAAGTTCGAAATCAAAGATTCTACCAGCTTGTGCCATTATGTATTCTAATGCATCAGCAACTGATAGAGCTTTTCTATTTCCTATTTTCGAAGTAAGTAAATCAAAGCAGTTTGCAATTGATACTATCTTTGAATATATATGAATACTCTCTCCAGTAATTCCATAGGGGTAACCCCTACCATCAACCTGCTCATGATGTTGTAATGCTACTAGCATACTCCTAGTTTTAAATTTAAAATTTTCTTTTAAATACTCATAACCTTTTTCAGTGTGTTCCTTAAATAGATTACTTTCATCTTCAGTAAGATTACTTGTCTTGCTTGTTATCTCCTTTGGTATAAATATCTTTCCAATATCATGAGATAATGCCCCTAAACATAACTCTGTTAAGTCATCTTTATGCATCTTTAAACTTATTCCCATAATTAATGAAATTACAGCAACATTTACTGAATGACCATAAGTAAAGTTGTCCATACCCTTCATATCAACTAATCCAAATAACATATTATTATTTGCAAATACATTATTTAAAATTTCCTCTGCAACACCGTATATTGAACCAAAATACTCCTTGTTTCGTTTATCTATTGCAGATCTTGGCCCTTTTTCCTGCTCTTTTGCTATTCTATCAATACTTTTAAAAGTTTCCTTAACTGCCGATATAGACTTTTCTCTAAGTTCTGGCCTTATAACTTCACTAATTTCTTCATTACTATACTCATCATCAATATAAATAGATTCTATACCTAAAAGTTGAATTTTCTTAATAATAGATTCAGTTAATCTTGTACCCTCTTTTAATAACACTCTACCACTATTATCATTTATAGTCTTTCCTAAACAGGATTCTTCACGAACGCATTCTATAGGTATTAATCTCATATTACCTCTCCTCTTCTGCTAACTTTCACTATATAATCTTAATTTTACCATAACAATATGATTTTCCCAATATTTATATAAAAACTTTTAATCAAACAACAAATATATTGTCTTTTTATAGGTTTATATAGTAATAAAAAAACTTATATGGATTATTTCCTAGGAAATAATCCATATAAGTTTCATTAATTATTATATTGTTTTATTAGAATACCGCTATTACAGTACCATGATATTTTTCTTCAATAAACTTCTTAGCTTCGTCTGAAGTTAGTGCCTTCTTAAGAACCTTAGTCTTTTCAGAATCTAAGTTTTCTTTCTTAACAGCTAAGATATTTCTTGCTTGCTTTAACTTCTCATCATTCTTATCTTCAACATAAATCCCATCTTTTGTTGCATCTAAATCAGCTTGTAATGCATAGTTACCATTTATAACTGCTCCATCAACCTCTTCTAATGTTCTAGGAAGTTGCGCTGCATCTAATTCTTTAAACTTTAAATTCTTCTTGTTTTCAGTTATATCTATAGGAGTTATTGTATCTCCATCCTTAACTTTAATTAATCCTGCACTTTGAAGTAATTGTAAAGCTCTAGCTTCATTAGATGGATCATTTGGAATAGCTATTGTAGCTCCATCTTTTAAATCTTCTAAACTCTTTATAGACTTAGAGTATAAAGCCATTGGTTCTATATGAATCTCTGCTGCATTTACAAGATCATATCCTTTTGATTCATTAGCTTGATTTAAAAATGCAATATGTTGGAAGTAGTTTGCATCTAACTCTCCATCATTAACTGCTGTATCTTGTATTAAATACTCATCATATACTTTAATATCTAAAGTATATCCTTCTGCTTCAACTAATGGTTGAATTGCTTTTACTATTTCTTCATGAGGCACTGCTGATACCCCAATTTTTATTGTTTTGTCATCTTTAGATCCACCACACCCTACTAAACCTAAAGCTAATACTCCTGCTAATGCTATTGTTAATAATTTTGTTTTTTTCATTTTAAATTCCCCCTTTTATTTACTTTGATAGTTTTTTATAAAAATAATTTCCTAAACTTTGTAGTCCTTGAACAATAATAATTAATACTATAACTGTTGCAACCATAACATCTGTTTGGAATCTTTGATATCCATATCTTATTGCTAGAGATCCTAGACCCCCGCCCCCCATTGTACCTGCCATAGCTGAATATCCAATCAAACTAATAATTGTAAGTATAATTCCTGCTAATATTGATGGTACTGCTTCTTTCAGCATTACTTTAAATATTATTTGACTATCTGATGCCCCAAATGATTTAGCTGCTTCTATAACTCCTGGATCTACTTCTTTTAAAGCAGATTCTATAACCCTAGCTACAAATGGTGCAGCTGCTATTGTAAGTGGTACTATTGTAGCTATTTCTCCTATTGATGTACCTACTATTAATCTTGTAAATGGTATTATTGCAACCATTAGGATTAGAAATGGAAAGCTTCTAAGTGTATTTACTATAAAATCTAAGACTTTATAAATTCCTTTATTTGGTTTTAATCCATTTTCATCTGTTACTGTAAGAATTATTGCTAAAATAAATCCTATTATTACAGCAAATATTGTTGATGGTATAACCATAATCATTGTTTCTTTTATAGCTGGTGCTAATAATTCCCACATACTAGATTACCTCCCATTCTATATTTTTACTTTCTAGATAACTAAATACTATATCCTTGTCCTTTTCTTCTACATTAATAACTAAGCTTCCAAGAACATTATCTCTGAACTTCTCAAGTTTCCCCCAAACTATTGAGAAGTCAACATTTGCCTCTCTAGCCATTCTTGTAATCAGTGCATTCTCTGAACAATCTGCAGGGAAGAATATTCTTATATTAATTCCATCAACAGGTAGTGTAGTATCTTCCTCTTCCCCTAAGAACTTCTTAAGTGGTGCTCCTGGTTTTAGGAATAGCTCTTCAGCCCTTCCTTCTGCTTTAATTATGCCCCCATCAATTAAAGCAACTTTTTCACATACATCTTTTATAACTTCCATTTGGTGAGTTACCATAACTACTGTTATTCCTAACTCTTTATTAATTTTAGATATTAAAGCTAAGATATCTTTTGTTATCTTAGGATCTAAAGCTGATGTAGCTTCATCACACAAAAGTACCTTTGGCTCTAATGCTAAAGCCCTAGCAATTGCCACTCTTTGCTTTTGCCCCCCGCTTAGAGATGACGGCTTGCTATTTACTTTATCTTCTAACCCAACTAACTTTAAAAGTTCTTTCACCTTTTTATCTATTTCTATTCTAGAATATCCCCAAACTTCCAGTGGAAGAGCAACATTTTGATATACTGTCTTTCTTTTAAGTAAATTAAAGTTTTGGAATATCATACCTAAATCTTTTCTGAATTCTCTAAGCTCTTTAGCCCCTAGCTCTGAGACTTCCTTTCCCATGACTTTTAATTGCCCCTCGTCATAAGATTCTAATCCATTTATGCATCTTAACAATGTAGACTTTCCAGCCCCACTGTGTCCGATTATACCGTAAATTTCCCCTTCATTTATGCTTATTGCTATGTCCTTTAAAACTTCTGTTCCCCCAAAACTTTTACTTAAACCTTTGATTTCTATCATTTTACGTCCCCCTCCTTCTGTTAGTTTTAATAATGTCTTTTCTAATTTTGAATAAAAATAAATGCACTAGAGAATAAATCTCTAGTGCATGAAATCACTAATCTAATCTATTCTCTTATCTACCAGCAATTCTAAAAAATCACTGCAGGAATTAGCACCGTTATTATGAATTGGTAAATGAACCATCATATCGGTTGCTGGGTTTCATAGGGCCAGTCCCTCCACCACTCTGGATAAGATATTAATCTTTTATTTTGTTTTTTATTAAGCAATTGCTTCTTGTTTAATAATATATTACCTTCTATTGGATTTGTCAATACTTTTTCAAAATTATTCTAATATTTTTTGTATAGCATAAAACTTTCCCTCTTTACCTTCAAGACAAATTTCGTCAATAAACTTATATCCCATACTTCTGTAAAGGCTTTGAGCCCCCTTATTTCCTGTATTAGTATCTAACTTAATTGACATAATATTATTTGATCTAGCATAGAATTCAACTTCCTCTAATAATTTTTTCCCCATACCTTTTCTAGCATATTCAGGATTAATAAAAAGTCTATGTATTACTAAGTTTCTTTCTCGCTTTTCCCATTTAACCTTTTTATAGTTAATATCTTCTTCATCATTTAATACTACTATTCCTATAATATCTTCCTTACCTAGGATAAATAGCTCAGATTTTTCTATATCTTTTTTAAATACTTCTTTATTTGGATAGTCTTCTGTCCAATTAATCCCACTATCTTTATAAAATTCTATAGCTTTATTTTTTATTGCAACTATATAATCTAAATCTTCTAATCTACCTTGCCTTAGCCCCATTATTCCCTCCTAATTGTAATCCAAAACCTCATCAAAAATATCTATAATCTCTCCATCACAATTATTTTCAATAAAATCAATTATCTTTTCCTTTGTGGAATCTGCTATAGCATCACTTCCACAAACTCCTGTTATTCCTATTCCTATAATCTTATGATTATCCTGCTCAGAGGTTTCTCCAACTGATAAATTAAATTTATTCTTAAGTCTTTGAGTGATACTTCTTACAATCATTCTCTTTTCCTTTAATGAATGTACAAAGCTAACACGTATGCTAATTTCCATTACCAATACCTTCACTATTAAATCACTCCTTATAATAACTCTCCTAATCCTATATATGATTTCTTCATCAGAGTTAATGCAACAACTAATGTTAAAACTTCACTAAATATCATTGTAGCCCATACACCTGTATCCCCTATAAATCTAGGTAATAATATTATACCTAATGATATAAAGACTATTCCTCTTAACAAGGATACTATTGCAGAAGTTTTCGCATCTTCTAAAGCAGTAAAATAAGAGGATGCTAAAATATTTAATCCACTTACTAAAAAGGCTAAAGAGTATATCTTACATGCCCAAGCTGTAGTTTCTAGTAAATCTGGATCATTACTTACAAATAGTGATATAAGAGACTCTCCTCCAAAGAATAATCCTGCTGTACAAATAATACCAAGAAAAATCATAACCTTAAAAGCTAGTTTAATAAGATTTTTTATTCTATCTCCATTTTTAGCTCCATAGTTATAGCTTATAATAGGTGTTATTCCATTTGCAATACCTAAAAATACTGCTACAACCAATGCCGCTATATATTGAATAATTGAAAATGCTGAAACACCCATCTCACCAATTCTATTCATAAGTACTATATTAAATATAAAGGTTGTAAATGCAAAAGCTATTTCTGTTAAAGCTTCTGAGGAACCATTATAAAAGAATCTACCGATCTTCATAAAATCTACTTTACATTTAGTAAGCCTCAATATTGAATCCTTAGCTTCTATTCCATATAAAGCTAATAAAAAGGATATAAAGAAGGCTATTCCTGAAGCTAATGCTGCTCCTGCAACACCTAATCCCCACATTACCACAAATACATAATCTAAAATTATATTTAATACTGATCCCAAAACTGTACAAAACATTGAAAAACTTGGTCTTCCCATTGTCCTAATTCCTGCTGCAAGATAACTTCCACCTGTAAATGCAGGAACACATACACATAATATAACTAAGTATTCAATTACAGGTTTTATCAACTCTCCTGATGCTCCTAATGCTATGGATATTGGCATTCTGAAGATAAAAATTATAATTCCCATAATACTACTAACGGTCATTAAAGAATAAAATCCAAGACTAAAGCTCTTTCTTGCCTCCTCCTGTTTCCCAGCACCAAGCTCAATACTTGTTACAGTGTTACCACCAACAGATACCATTATTCCTAAAGCTAATGCTGTACTAAAAATGGGCATAGCTATATTTATTGCTGCAAGGCCTTGAGATCCTACTACCTGACCTACAAATATTCCGTCAATTACAATATAAATCGAGAAAATAATACTACTTATAACACTTGGTATAGCATATTTTAAAAATAACTTTGATATTTTTTCTTTTCCTAAATCCAATTTTTTCATTTGTTCACTTCCTTTACTTTTTCTATCCACAAAAAAATATTGGGCGTATTAAAACACCCAATATAACATATTTAATATTATATTACATAACAAGGCCCCCATCAACAGCTATTATACTACCTGTTACAAAGGATGATTCATCAGAAGCTAGGTATACATATGCACCTGCTAACTCCTCTGGTTTTCCTACCCTTGATAAAGGTGTCATTGCAGATAGACTATCTACAACTGAATCAGGTAAAGCCTCAACCATATCAGTAGCAGTAACTCCAGGGGCTACACAATTAACTCTTATTTTATATTTACCAAGTTCTTTTGCAAGGGACTTACTTAATCCATTTACTGCGAACTTTGATGTAGCATAACTACAACCACTCTTTGTTCCATAAGTACCAACCATAGATGAAGTATTTATTATACTGCCTCCATTGTCTTTCATTAACGGCACTACAGCTTTACACCATCTAAAAACTCCCATTAGGTTTACTTCCATAATATTACCAAATTCTTCTTCTGTCATTTCCAAGAAATTTGTCCCACTAGAAATACCTGCATTATTAATAAGTACATCTACCCTTCCAAAGGCTTCTCTTACTTTTACAACTGCTCCTTCTATTTCTTTAGTACTATGATTGTCAACACCTATTGCCAATATCTCACTATTCTTATGTTTTTCCTTTAAACCTGCTGCTGCCTTATCTGCATTCTTTTGATTAGATGCACATACAATAACCTTACCCCCTTCAGATAGTAAGGCATCTGCAACAGCATTGCCTATCCCCCTTGATGCTCCAGTCACTATTATGATCTTGTCTTTAAGTCTCATAAGTTTCTCTCCTTCTCATCAATTCTCTTTATATTTAGTAATAGACAATATTGATAGTTTTTATTACTATATATCTATAATATCATAATGAGGTGTATAAATATGTTAAATTCTTTAAATTATTTGACAGATTTTGAATTTAATGACAACGTTTCTGTTGCATTTAAAAATATTGTTGATGGCTTTAATTCTTTTCCTAATATCACTTTAGATTTCAAGGCTCTAAATTTTAATGAAGATAAAATTATCGACCTAATAAAGAATATTTATGATGAAAATGATGGAGAATGCTTTATAGATTTTTATATAAGCAAGCTTTCTCAAGAAGATAAAAACAATATTATAAACCTAGCAGGTGATAAGGATAAAGAACTCCTTAAATCCATAATAGAAAATAATACTCATACTGGGGTTTATTATAAACTACTTTCCAAAGACTTAATTCCATTACTTACTCGCCTAAACACTAGAGAGATTTTCTTTGTTACTTTTTATTTCACTAAAAAACCTATAACCATATGGGGAAACTACAATATGAAATTTCCTTGTTTCTTTGAAAATGATGAAGATATGAAGTTCTATTCCAATCTTTTTTATTATACAGCCTAGATTACATTTAAACCCGCATTATACCTGCATATTCTTATATTCTCAAGAATATAAGAATATGCAATAAGGAGAGATAATTTTTTATTTGAAAATTATCTCTCCTTAATATCTCTTTAATTCATATCTACTTTCTTCTTTAACATAACTATTGCCTTAAATAAATCTCCATCAATAACAATTTCAAACTCTCCACCTTGAAGCTCTACTAAACTTTTAGCTATTGCAAGACCAAGTCCATATCCTTCTGTAGATCTTGCTTCATCCCCTCTTTTAAACCTTTCTAAGATTTCCTCTTCATTAAAATTTAATTCATGCTGTGAAATATTTTTGAAAGTTATCTCCACACTTTCTTTCCTATCTACAACTTCAATATAAACTCTTGATCCCTTAAGAGAATACTTTAATATATTAGAAATTAAATTTTGGAATACCCTAAAGGCCTTTCTTCCATCTGCGTAAACAAATAGCTTTTCCTCTGGTAATCTTTTAATAAATTCTAATCCTGACCCTTCAATCTTATCCTCAAATTCTCCTATTGTTTGCCTAAGTAAAGCTACTGGATCAATATTTTCCATATTAAGCTCCATAGATCCTGAAGACGCCTTGGATACTTCAAACAAATCTTCTATTAATCCCTTTAACCTTAATGACTTTTCTTTAAGTACAGATATATACTTTTCTCTATCTTCTTCTGATACATTATCTTTACTCAGAAGGTCAACATAATTAATTATTGAGGTAAGTGGTGTTTTTAAATCATGAGAAACATTTGTTATTAATTCCCCCTTGGTTCTTTCACTACTTACAGCTTTATTTACAGCTTTATTTAATCCTGTTTCAATATTAGATAAATCATCCGCTATATCTTTAATTATGCCTATTCCATTTATATCAACCTTATTATTGTAATTCCCCTGTACTATACTTCCTGTAATATCCTTAATCAAGTTTATATTCTGTGCTAATCCTAATATAAATTTAAATATTGCGATAGTTAGTATTACTGAAACAATGAATAATATAATAACTATTTGAATTAAACCTAATAATATTGCTACTATTTCTCCTACAATCACCATTACATAAATAAATAATAATCCAACTGTAATGATTGTTTTTTCTGCTGTTGATCTAACTTTCCATATATCTTTTAATACACCTTTTAAATTATTTTTAAATTTTAATATATACTTAGTGAATTTATATAATACAGTCTTATTAACTACTTCATTAATTACCTTTTTCTTGTTTATTCCCTTAAGCAACTTGTAAATATCAGATAGAACTAAGTAACTTGCTATCACTAATATAATAACTGCTCCTAAAATAGATATAATTACAAACATATCATTATCTGTATTTTTATCTATAATCCACCTAAATTCATTAAGTATCACATAGAAGGATACCGCCATTAAAAGTATTACTGCCATTTTAAATTCCAAATAAAGTTTACTATATAGTTTAATAAATACATTCTCTTTCACATCTAGCTTTCTATTCTTGTATATACTTATGATTAAAGCTGTAGCAAGGACGAAGCATATAGCTAATATTATACTACCTATTTTATAAACCTTATCAGAAAATTCCTTATTAGATACTACATCATAAATAGTATCTCCTGGAACTAATGGTTCCTTTATCCTTATTAATTTAGCATATTCATTATATTCATTCCCATTGTATCTTAATACTCCCATCATAGTTTTAGAAGTATCACTTCTTAGATTTTTTTCATTATCAACCCAATTCATAACATAATATTTATATTTATCCTTGGTTTCTTCAATAAACTCTTCTGCAGACTCTACATTTACATTTGTTATAGCCTTATCTGGGTTAACATTCCCCAAAAAATACTCTACATTAACGTTATTACTTAATCTTTGTATATCTTGATCAACCTGTACCCTAAAATTATTAACAACCATTCTTCTTATTTGTTCATCAGACTTACCTAAATTTTTTTTTGCTTCATCTAATATTTTTTTTAAATTTATTAACTCATAATCATTATTAATATGCTGTTCTAATGGTATATTCTTATCATAATAATTGTTATTATAGTCATCCTTTATCTTATTTTCCCTTATCTCTATATTTGATTCTGTACTTTCAATATTTTCCTTGAGTAATCTCTTTTCTTCCTCAACTTGAGAGATTATTGAATCTTCCCTTAAAGTACCTTTTAAATCTTCTGCATACATTGTCAAATCATTTAATGTGCTATATATTTCATTTACATAATTGGATTTTACTGAATTACTAGTATCATGCTTATTACTGTTTGCATATGTTATTACTAGTATAAGTGGCAATATAACAATGATAAGTGACAACATCCAAAGTCTATTATTTATATATTTTTTATTGCTTTTCAATTTTGTATCCAATACCCCACACCACCTTTAAATATCTTGGTTCTTTTGGATTTATTTCTATCTTCTCTCTTATTCTCCTAATATGCACAGTAACTGTATCAACATTATAAGCTACCTCATTCCATACCCTTTCGTATATTTCTTCAATTGAAAATACTCTCCCTGGATTCTCCATAAGTAAAGTTAAAATCTTAAATTCTAGTGGAGTTAGCCTTGCTAGAATTCCATCTACTGTGACTTCTTTACTATCTTTATTTATCTCTAACCCTCCAATAGTAATTATTGATTTTTCCTTTTTTAGTGGAGAAAATCTTGTATACCTTCTTATCTGCGAGTTTACTCTAGCTATTAGTTCTAAAGGATTAAAAGGTTTTGTTACATAATCATCTGCCCCTACATTTAATCCAAGTATCTTATCAATATCCTCAGACTTAGCAGAAAGCATTATTATTGGTATTTCTTTTTCTTCTCTTATTTTCATTGTTGCCCTTGTTCCATCCATGTTAGGCATCATTATATCCATTATTACTAAATGTATTTCTTCATCTTTAATTATTTTTAATGCTTCTAAGCCATCAAATGCCTTGTAGACCTTATATCCTTCTGTAGTTAAATATATCTCAATTGCTTCTACTATAGCTTTATCGTCATCTACTACTAAAACGTTGTACCCCTTCATCTTATCCTCCAAAATCTTTAAAATTCTCTTTAATCTTAACATAATAGCTTTTATCCTTGATAGTAATAAATCCTTTGTGTATATAATAAAGGTTAATAATTACAAACAAAGGACTTTAATTCTTACGAAATTCGAAAGAATTAAAGTCCTTAAATTTTTATTCACTCTTTTCTAGTAATTCTTTTCTTTTTTTAACATATTGAATTATCTTGGTGGATAACATTATTACTACTGTTGCCTCAATAGATATTAATACAATAAGTACTAAATTTAATGCCGATCCACTTTTTAAAACAAATATCATTAAAAATATTAATACATTCAGTATAACTACATTAACCCCAGTAATAAGACATGTGGATTTTATAATTTTATCATAATATTCTATATCAGAATTCATAGTTATTTCCCCCTATATATTTAAAATTTTATTCGTATAATGTTTTCTCTTTAATTAGCTCATTCATATGATTTCTATATTTAAAGGCAGCACTATCTAAAAATAAATTCATAGGTAATAATACAAATGCCATTCCAGTACCAAAGCCGCTAAAAAAACTATTAATATTTGCACACTTTATAGCAATAAAAATACTTAATAAAAGGGTAATAAATGCGCCATATGCCAATCTAGTAGTAAATGACGTCATCTTTTGATAGTTCGCAACCTTTGAATCTATATCAGTAAATATCTCAAACTCTCCCTCTTTTGAATCTCGTCTAAGATATACCCATTTCCCAACTCTACTGACTATATCAATTCCAGAATCTTTTAATACCTCTGCATACTCTTCTTCTGTTTCATTACCATCTAAAAATTGAATTCTATAAATATACTTTCCTAGCTCTCCCCTTTTAAATGTATATTGACAATGATCAAAATTAGTAAATATATAACCTTTAGCTGACATTTCATTTAGCCACTTTTCTTCATTTTCACAGTTTACAAAGTACCTCCATTTACTTATTTCCATCATTATCTCCTCCATAAATCCTTTTTCCATTTTCAAAAAGTTCTTGTAACCTTAATATTTCTCTTTTTACAACTGATCGTCCTAAATCCGTAATTAAATATTCTTTCTTACCTTTATCTCCCCCCTGAGAAACTACCTCTATCCACTCTTTTTTCACCATTGTATTTAATGCTCCATACAGTGTTCCCGGTCCAAGATCTACTCTATTAAAGCTCATATCCTTAACTAATTGCATTATTCCATAACCATGTAATGGCTCACTTAATGCTAATAAAATATAATAAACTGCCTCTGTTAACGCTCCCTTTTCATTGCTTTCTGACATATTTTCCTCCTTACGTCTAACGTTATATCGTTAGCTGATATATCTTAATATCATTATATCGCCCTACGATATATAAGTCAATATATCCCAAATAAAAATATGCTCACAGATAATCTTAAATGATTAAGCTATGAGCATACTTCTATTTACTTTCTATAAATTCCCTAATAAAATACTCTAATAAACTTGTATCATTAGTTAGTTCTGGATGAAATGATGTGGCTAATAAATTTCCTTCTCTTACTGCAACAATCTTATCTTTAACCTTGCAAAGAATTTCTACACTCTCTCCAACTTCAGTAATATATGGTGCTCTAATAAATACAAGTTCTAGTGGTTTACTTCCTACCTTTTCTATAATCTTATTTGTTTTGAAACTATCTATCTGTTTTCCAAAGGCATTTCTCTTAACTTTTATATTCATTAAGGATAGGTGCCTTCTCTTATCATTATTTAATTCTTTTGCTAAAAGTATCATTCCTGCACAAGTTCCCCAGGTGGGTAACCCATTTTGAATTCTTCTCCTTAATGGATTCATAAGTCCAGTTATATTTAATAACTTTCCTACCGTAGTACTCTCCCCTCCTGGTAGTATAATTCCATTAATTCTATCTAAATCTTTTACTTCCTTAACCTGAACTCCTTCATAACCTAATTTTTCAATATGTTTTAGATGTTCTATTACTCCACCCTGAAGAGATAGGACTCCAATTTTCATCCTACCATCCTCTTTCAGCGTATTTTACTTTCACATCTTTAGCAGAATCTCCACTCATGGCTTCCCCTAAATCCGTTGATATTTCTGCAAGTTTCTCTGGATTGTTATAGTATGTTGTAGCAAGAACTATTGCCCTAGCTCTTTTTTCTGGATCTCCAGATTTAAAGATACCTGAACCTACAAATACTCCTTCACTTCCTAATTGCATCATTAATGCTGCATCTGCAGGGGTTGCTATTCCCCCAGCAGCAAAATTAACTACTGGTAACTTACCATTTTCCCAAAGATAAAATACTAAATCATATGGTGCATTATGTTCCTTTGCTATAGTCATTAATTCTTCTTTTGGAGCATTTTGAATTTTCCTTATCTCATCCCTCATAGTTCTCATATGGGTTACAGCTTGAACTACATCTCCTGTTCCAGCCTCACCCTTAGTTCTTATCATAGATGCTCCCTCAGCAATTCTTCTTAATGCTTCACCTATGTTTGTTGCACCACAGACAAAAGGAACCTTAAAACTTTCTTTATCAATATGATATTTATCATCTGCTGGTGTTAATACTTCACTTTCATCAATAAAGTCAATATTTAGACTTTCTAATATTTGTGCCTCAACAAAATGTCCTATCCTTACTTTAGCCATAACTGGAATAGATACAGCTTCTTGAATTTCCTTAATCATTTTTGGATCAGACATCCTAGCAACTCCACCTTCTTTTCTAATATCTGAAGGTACCCTTTCAAGAGCCATTACTGCACATGCCCCAGCTTTTTCTGCAATAATTGCTTCCTCCTTATTAGTAACATCCATAATTACTCCACCCTTTAACATTTGTGCAAGGTTTTTATTTACTACTTTTCTTTCCATTTTCTTGCCCCCTTTTTTATTGTAATAATATGTATTTTATATATTAAAATCCTACTTTGCAAATGTATGGGTACATTTATTTTTATATGGATAACATAGTTTTTGATTGTATATGGAGGCAAAATAAAAAATAAGATAACTACTTAAAGTTATCTTATCTTAATTAATTTTTTATTATTTAAAGAAAAAGGTAAGCCACCTTAAAGCTATATCACCAATATTTGAATATACACTTCTTATTGTCTCTTTTACTTCCATTGCTTTTACCCCACACAGCTCCCTAGTATTGAAGTCATAGGTTACCATATTAATATTACCAACTGTATTTCTACCTATAGCAACATTTCCATTTGCATAATCTCCTACTGCCACATTTGATGCTATAGCAGCTGCACCTACTGAATACTTACCTATAGCTAAGGCTCCTAAAGAATATATTCCAATTGCTACTGCACCTATAGCGAAAGTACCTATTGCCACGCAGCCAACAGCTAGTAGTAATCCTAATGCTATTCCTGCCATAGCTACTAATCCTGCTGATATAGCTCCAACACTTATTAAACCTAATGAAAAGATTCCAAAAGATATAACTCCCACTGCACAATTACCTACTGCAATTATTCCATTTGCTTTTTTTAATCCTCTTCCAATATTAATATGCACAAGCGGTAGTCCAAAAAGTGTCCTCTTACTTCTATATTCATAGGTAAAAGCTCCTGATTCAAAACGTAATTTAATATTAACCTCTTTAGCTAAATTATTTACATTACTGTTCATACCTTTTTCAATCCTACTATCTAAATTCAAATTTATATCTAACTCATCCTTAAGCAAACTATCAATTGTAATATTATATAATCCACTTATCATTATAATTTTATTAATATCTGGAGATGTTTGCCCAGATTCCCACTTAGAAACTGCTTGTCTAGATACACCAAGCTTCTCTGCTAAATCTTCTTGGGAGAATCCATTACTCTTACGTAGGATTTGTAGTTTTTCACCTATATTCATTTAACCACCTCATGATTAATCATATAGAAATATGTGGAATTAAACAACCAACCTATAGTTTCTTTATGTCAACTATAGGTTGCATCTTAGTCTTTATGGTATTTATAGCTACAAATTATTAATAAGATTATCTATTATAGTATTTAAAGTTTCCTCATCAACAATCCCCATATGATCATTTATAATAAAACCTTCTCTGTCAATAAATAATGTTCTTGGTACTCCTTTTATTCTATATGCCATTGCTGCGTTAAGATCTTCATCAAATACAGTATTCATAGTGAACTTATTTTCACTCATATACCCCATTGCCTTTTCTTTTGTCTCTCTTTGACCATCTGTTAAATTCACCATTAATATCTCTATATCATCTTTGCTATATTTATCAGTTGCATTTTGAAAAAATGGCATTTCATATTTACATGGTGGACACCAACTTGCCCAAAAGTTTACCACTATAGGCTTTTTACCTTTATAATCTGAAAGTTTTACTTCTTCTCCTGATTCATTATATACAGTGAAATCTATAGCTTCTTTTTTAGTTATACCAATTGGTCTATCATCAACAAAGTTATCCTGTGATTCAAATTTATTCGATGAGATTTTATTATATTTTGTAGATAGGTATTTATATCCTACTCCCACAACAACTAATAATATAACTAAAGCTATTCCTATATAGGTAGCCCTCTTTTTACTATTCATATTACCCTCCAATTAAAAAGTTAATAATGATAACAATTTATTTAAATACCCAGTTATCATAAGTAACCCAATTATTATTAACAATACTCCTGATATTGTGTTAATTATCTTATAATTTTTCTTTATAAAAGTAAAAGCATCTTTTAAAGAATCTATTAATAATGCTGATAAAATAAAAGGAATTCCAAGACCTAAGCTATAAACTAGTAGCATGGATACTCCCTCCATCCAATGCATTGAATTTGCTGCTAGCATTAGTGCAGATCCTAAGAAAGTTCCTACACAAGGCGTCCATCCAATAGAAAATATCATTCCAAATAATATAGATGAAGCTAAATTAAGATTTTTCACATTAGCTTTATCTCTAAATCCAAATGTTCTTTGTATAAACCCAATTTTTAAAATTCCCATATAGCTTAATCCAAATATCACTAATATTATTCCTGCAATAATATTAAATGCACTCATATATTTTTGTAAAAAAGCTCCAAAGCTTCCTGCTGCTGCCCCTAATAGTGTAAATATAGCTGAAAAACCTATAACAAATCCTATAGAATTTATTATTGCTTTCTTTTTACTCCCCTTTCCCGAGTCTCCCATAAAGTAGGAAATGTAAATAGGTAGCATAGGTAAAATACAAGGTGAAATAAAGGTTATTATCCCTTCCATAAATAAAATTAAGTAATTCATCTACTCCCTCCATTGGGTATATTTTTTTAATTATACAACATTTTTATTTTAAATACTGTAACAAAATCACATAACTTTATTTTTATAAAGCTTAAAAAAGATGATGAAACCGTTGATTTCATCATCTTTAATCTTTAAGTTTTCAAAAAAAGTTACTACTTTTATAACATGTTTTTTTCTAGTAAATTTCTACTGAATATGCTGCTTAGAAATATTATAATATCCCTAAATAATATATCTTATGTCACAAATCACATATATTATTTAATTTATTAAATATTCAAAAGCAATCAAAAGCTCGCCGAAAAATGTATTAAAACTTTTTGATACAGTTTTGAAGCTATCATATTCACCTATTGGAATAATTAAATTAGCCATATTAGCAAGATGAGAATTTTTATTGGCTGTTATTGTTATAACTTTGAAGCCACTACCTCTTGCCTCTTTAATTACTTCTACTAACCTAGAAGTTTCACCTGACTGCGAGATGGCTATAATTAATAAATCATCTTTATAATTTTCAGAAAGAAGCTCCATATGTAATGTGGATGCACATTTAAATCCCTTTATAAACAAAGCTTCACTAATGAAATTAGAAATTATATCGCAAAAACCCATTCCAGTGATTACTATTTGTTTGTTTTTGTAACTATTAAT
Organism: Clostridium zhoujianii; assembly: GCF_051590805.1. Lineage (NCBI taxonomy): Bacteria > Bacillati > Bacillota > Clostridia > Eubacteriales > Clostridiaceae > Clostridium > Clostridium zhoujianii. Next base: position 56,618 of record NZ_JBPUTF010000001.1, on the reverse strand, counting down.
AAGTCTATTAAAATCTTCTTTGTAGGGCTGTACTGATTTATATAATTCAGAATAATTACTTAATCTCTCTAAGTTTTCACTTTGAGAATAAGAATAAGCAATATAGTGAATCATATCAGCATATCCCTCAAAGCCAAGTTTCTTAGCAAGCTTATAAATCATAGAGGTAGATGTAAAATTATCAGAGGCTACTTTTCTAATACCAATAGTTTTTATCCTCTCAATATTATTATACAGATATTGAATAATTTTACGCTCAAGACTATCTAAATTGTGTTTATGGATTAAATTTTCAATATTCATATACTCACCTCTATGGTATTATACAATACGTTTGCCCTATTTTAAAATAAATTATTAAACAAAGGAGAATGACACTATGAGCAAGAAGTTTGTACAAGATCCATGGGCTAGAGTTACTACTCGTAATGGCTTAAATGGAGATGAAGTTATTTCAGCTTTACAAAAATCAATAAGAAGAGGCTTAGCCGAAGAAGCATGTAAATTTGCTTATGAAATGTATATTACATCACCTCAAATGGAAGATAAGTTATGGAGAAGATTATTAACTATAACTGTTGAGGATATTGGTATGGGAGACCCTAATGCTCCAATATTAATAAACAACTTAAATCAAATAAGATTACAATTCGACTATGCAGATGGAGATAGACCAATATACTTTATTCATGCAATAAGATACCTTTGTAACTGTATGAAAGATAGATCAAGTGATTTATTAAAGAATATTGTTATAAAAGGTTTTGCAATGGGCGAAGTTCCTGAAATTCCTGATTATGCATTAGATAAGCATACTGTAAGAGGTGCTGAAATGGGTAGAGATTCATTCCATTTCTTAAATGAAGCAAGTAAGGTTATACCACAAATGGAAGTGGATAATGACTACAAAGAACGTTATGGTAAGATTTTAGAAACTTATAAGCCAGAAGAAGCTGTTGATTCAGCATTTAAATATAACGGCTGGCAATACTAAAATAGCATGGTAGGAGGAAGTGGGCTATGGAAAGTAATAAATTTTTAGATAAATTAGATAGGGTGTTATCACCTATTGGCGCAAAATTAGGAAGTCAAAGACATTTAAAGGCTATATCTGCTGGTATGATGATGCCTTTAGCATTAATCGTTGTGGGAGCTCTATTCTTAATAGTTGCAAACCCACCAATAAATCCAGATATAGTAAATGCAGAGACAGCTAATTTCTTTGTGAAAGCCTTATTAAAGTGGAAAGAATTCGCAGTTGATAATTATGCTATACTAACTGCACCATTTAATATGACAATGGGTGTATTTGGTCTTATGAGTGCTTTCTCAATTGCTTATGCTTTAGCAGATGAATATAAAATGAAAGCATCTATCTCAGGACTAATTTCAACATCACTATTTTTAATGATTTGTGCTCCAGCTATTGAAGGTGGTATTAGTACTCAATTCTTAGGCGCTGACGGATTATTTGTTGCTATTATAATTTCTATATTATCAGTAGAAATTTCAAGGTTTATAAAGGCTAAGGGATTTGAGATGTCATTCCCTGATTCAGTACCATCAGCAGTAGCAGCATTTGTTAACTCAATACTGCCTGTTTTAGCTAATATCATTTTACTTTATGGATTAAACATAATATTAGTTATTAATATCGATAAGAGTTTACCAGAAGCTATAATGAGCATTTTAACTCCTGCTTTATCAGTGGTTGATAATATATGGGGATTCTTATTCCTTATAACATTCTCAAATTTACTATGGATATTTGGGGTTAATGGTACTTCAATCATATTCCCTATAGCATTCTCACTTGGTATTGCTAATACTGGTTTAAATACAGAACTTGTTGCAGCTGGTCAAGATCCAACAAATTTAATGAACTTACAAATGTTTAGAGTTGCAATTCTTGGAGGTGCTGGTAATACTATAGGTCTTATTATATTAATGATGAAGAGTAAATCAACTCACCTTAAATCATTAGGAAGATTATCAATAGTGCCTGGTATTTGTGGAATCAATGAACCTGTTATATTTGGAGGTCCTATAGTCTTCAATCCAATTCTAGGAATTCCATTTATACTAACTCCAATAGTTACAGTTTCATTAACATACTTTGTTCAAAAGATTGGATTAATTACTCCTGGATACATAATAGATCCTTCATTTACTCCATTCTTCGCACAAGCTTATTTAAGCTCACTTGATTGGAGAAATGTTGTATTTGTATTAGCATTAGTACCAATTTCAATGTTAATATACTATCCTTTCTATAAGATATTTGAGAAGAATCAATTAAAACAAGAAATGTAATAATAAAAAAAGGCTGTACTTAAAATATAACTTTATTTTAAGTACAGCCAATTTTATTTTACTTTAAAAATATCTTTTTTAACATCTCCGCTGCTTCTCTTGAACTTTCCTTTCCAATAATAGCAGAAACTATTGCAACTCCATCAATCCCTGTTCCACTTAATTTACTAATATTATTTTCATTAATTCCACCTATAGCTACCACAGGTATCTCTAAACTGTCTTTTATTTTCTTTAAACTTTCAAAGGAAACATTAGATGCATCCTTCTTAGTTGAAGTTGAAAACATTGCTCCACATCCCACATAATCTGCTCCCTCTTCTTGTGCCTTCAATGCCTCTTCTAAAGTATGTGCTGACACTCCTAATATTTTACCCTTAGGTAATATTTCTCTAGCTACCTTACATGGCAAATCACTTTGTCCAATATGAAGACCTTCTGCATCTATTGCTAAAGCAATATCAAGTCTATCATTTATAATTAATGGTACATTATATTTATCTGTAACCTTCTTTACTTCCTTTGCTATATTATAGAACTCTAAAGAAGTAACATCCTTTTCTCTTAATTGGACCAATGTAACTCCACCTTTAATTGCTTCTTCTACAGTTTCAATTAGACTTTTTCCCTTTAATAAATCTGTATCCGTTACTAAATATAGAGTATAATCAACACTTTTACTATTCACTAATCTTACCTCTCTCATCAAAAATTTCTCCATCTAAATTATAAACTCCATCAATAATGTTCACTCTAAAGCTACCACTACCTTCTCCAGCTCTTAATTTATCAAAAGCTATATCTCCTGAAATTCCCATTGTTGCAATAGCTGCTGTTGCTGCTGCTAAGTAATTGTTGTTTCCACCAAGGTATGTTCCAACTAATGCTGTTGTCATACAGCCTGTCCCAGTTACTCTCGTAAGCATTTCATTTCCATTTTCAATTACTATAACTCTTTCTCCATCTGATATATAATCAACTACCCCTGTTATTGCTACTACAGTGTTTAATTTTCTAGCTAAGTTTCTTGCAATTTCTCTTGCATCATTAAAACTTACCTCTTCTGCTGAATCAACACCTTTTGAATTAGCTTCTAATCCAGATAATATTTTAATTTCTGCCATATTACCTCTTATGACAGAAAATTTAACCTCATTAAGTAATCTAAATGCAGATTCTTTTCTAAAGGTTGTTGCTCCAACCCCCACTGGATCAAATACTATAGGAACACCTGACTTATTAGCAGCCTTACCTGCTTTTATCATAGTGTCTACTATACCATTTGCAATTGTACCTAAGTTTATTACTACAGCTGATGCTTGTGTTGCCATCTCTTCTACCTCTTCTATTGCATCTGCCATAGTTGGTGATCCACCTAAAGCTAAAATTACATTTGCACAATCATTTGCTGTTATGTAATTAGTTATACAATGAACTAAAGGTTTTGCTTTCCTTACATTACTCAAAGCCACCTTAACTTCTTCTTTAATATTGCTCATAATTCTTTCCACCTTTCTTATACTGCCAAACTCTATCTATAAAAAAGAAAAGCTTACCTGAATAGGTAAGCTTCTTATATTCTTAAAAATAAAAGTTTGCTCCCTACGATAGTATTAACTACTTCAAGTTCTAAGGGTCAGGTTTTAACCTTCTCAACCAATCGGTCCCCCTGCAAAATATACAGTTTATTATTCCATTTTGTTACAACCTAAGTATACTCCTCCAATTAATTTTTGTAAAGAAAGTCCCTAGGTAAACCTAGAGACTTATTAAAACTTTTTCTATTCTTTTATCTGTTACTTCTTCTATTTTAAAGACTATATTATTATACTCTATAGTCCTATCCTTCTCTTCTGATGGTATTTTCCCAATTATACTAATAAGGAATCCACTTAAAGTATCCATATCTTGTGATTCTAAAGTTATGCCTAGCTTATCTTCTAGATCTTCTAATGCAGTCACCCCATCAACTAAGAAGTTATTACTATCGACTTTCTTAATTCCCTCATCACTAGTATCATACTCATCATCAATTTCACCCATTATCTCTTCTATAAGGTCTTCAATTGTAACTATTCCTGAGAAACCACCATACTCATCAATTATTATTGCTATATGACGTCTTGATGCTTGTAACTCTTTAAATAATTCTTGTACCTTTTTACATTCTGGTACAAAGCATGGTTCTTGAAGTATCCCTCTTATATCTATATTATCAAAGCCTTTATTCTTAGCTTCAATTATAAAATCCTTCATATATAAGACACCAATAATGTTGTCTATTTCACCTTCATATACTGGAACTCTAGCATATCGCTTTTCTAAAAGCTCGTCCAAATAAGACTCTAGTGGTTCTTCAATGTCGATACAGTATACTTCAGTTCTTGAAGTCATAACCTTCTCTGCTCTCTTATCATCAAATTCAAATATTCCCTCTATCATCTCTTTTTCACTTTCATTTATTGCTCCATGCTCTTCTCCTGTTTCCATTAAAGACTTGATTTCCTCTTTAGTAACTTTCTCATCTAATCCATCCTTGTCTAATCCTGTAATCTTTACAAGTAAAGATGTTGAAAGAGCAAGTATCTTAACAAAGGGTGCTGCTATTTTAGAAAGAAACATAATTGGCCTTACAGACATCATTGCTATCATTTCTGTCTTCTTTAATGCCAATCTCTTTGGGAATAATTCTCCAAACACAAGGGTAAAGTATGATAACAATATAGTTACCCCTATAAAAGCTATCTGATTTCCATAAGGAATATTCATTCCAGTTAGTACTGTTCCTAAATCATCTGAAATTCCTGTTGCTGCCGATGCACTGGCAAAGAATCCCGCCAAAGTAATACCTACTTGAATTGTTGATAAAAATTTTGTTGGTTCTTCTATAAGATTACAAAGAATCTCTGCTTTCTTATTTCCTTCATTAGCCAACATTTTCATCCTAGTCTTGTTAAGTGATACAATAGCCATTTCTGCAGATGCAAAAAATGCGTTAATTAGGTTTAATAGTACCAAAAGTAAAATTTGTGATGCTATAGTCGCATCAGGGTCAGGTTCGTCGTCCATTATTTTCCTCCATAATTTTGATTTTTTATTTTTGTATCTATATTAACATATACTATCTTAATTTTCAATTATTACAATATAAAGTTTTGTAAACAATTAATTAATTTCCTCGTCATATATTTACATAATATGTATTTAATGTTATTATTTCCTTATAAATAAGTTGGAGGTTAATTATGAAGTCAAAATTTGTTACTAAAATAATATCTGCATTTATTCTAACAACAGTAATTGCTATACCATGTATTGATGTACAAGCAATGGCTACTGCTGAAGATATGGAATATTCACAAACTAATAACTCATGGCTCAATTCTAATATCAAATCTGGTTGGATAGAATCCGGCACTAAAAAATACTTTTATGAAAATAATATCAGAAAAATTGGATGGCTTAAGGATAATGGTAAAACTTATTACCTTGATTTAAATGGAGAATTGCAGATAGGTTGGCTTCAACTTAATAACAAATGGTATTTCTCTAATAATAATGGAGAAATACAATATGGTTGGATTCCTATTATGGACAAGCTACATTACTTTAATGAAAATGGAGAAATGTTAACTGGATGGATTACTCTAGATGATAAAAGCTATTTCACCAATGATAAAGGGGAACTACAAACAGGTTGGCTAAATACATCTGACAAATGGTACTACCTAAATAATACTGGTGAAAAACAAACTGGCTGGATTACTATTGAGGGTAAGAAATACTTTCTAAATCCAAGTGGTGAGAGGCAAACAGGCTGGGTGAACTTCGGAGAGAAGTGGTGTTACTTCTATGAAAATGGAGAAATGGCTGTTAATACAAAAATCGATGGAAAACTTATAGATAAAGATGGATACCATATTCCAGACAGAAGACCACAAAATGAAATTTCAACCCTATTAGATGAGGCATTTAAGCACTTAGGGAAATCTTATCTCTTTGGCGCAGCAGGCCCTAATAGCTTTGATTGTTCTGGATTCACAAAATACGTGTATAAGCAAGCTTTAGGTATTGATATAGGGAGGACAACCTATGATCAAATTAAATACGGTAATGAAGTATCTTTTGAAGAACTGCAACCTGGAGATTTAGTATTTCCACATTCAGGTCATGTTGCAATATATATCGGAGGTGGACAAATGATTCATGCTCCTCAAACTGGTGATGTAGTAAAGATTTCTTTTGTATTTAAATTTTGGAGAGCTAGGCGAGTAATAGGTGCATAATAAGATAAAAGGTAAAGTATTGATATACTTTACCTTTTATTATTTGGCTAGGGTAGTCGGATTCGAACCGACCATACTCAGAGTCAGAATCTGATGCCTTACCACTTGGCTATACCCCATTAATAAAATTAATTATATCATAATTTAATACTTTTTTAAATATTATTTCCACTATATATTGCATATTAATCTGTAATTAAATAGATATTTATAATCACCATTTTTAAATATTAACATAATATGTATTAAGAAGCTCGTTCTTCTAATTTTTTTACGAAGGTGAATTAAATGGGAAATAATTATTATTATAGAGATTCAGAAGTATCATCTTATTATCCATGCAAAGAAAAGGAATATGAAGATAAATACGAAGAAAAGTATGAAAAAGAAGAGTACTCTTACAATTTCTATGATGAGGATAAAGAATACTCTAAAAAAGATGACTATGAAGATGATTTCTGTAAAGAAAAGAAAGACCATGAAAAAAAAGATAAATGTTATGACTGGAAAGAAGATAAATGTAAAAAAGAAGAAAAAGACAAATGCCATGATTGGAAAGAAGATAAGTGTAAAAAAGAAGAAAAAGATAAATGTTATAATTGGAAAGAAGATAAGTGTAAAAAAGAAGAGAAAGATAAGTGCCATAAGGAAGAAAAGTGGGATCCTTGTGAGAAGAGAAATATAGATAAAGAAATTAAGATGACTTTTAAAAAGCTATTTGATTTACTTTGTGATTTAGACAAAGATATCGAAAAAATTAGAAAGACTTTCAAATGCCTTGTTAAGTTATTATGTGAAAGAGGATGCATAACTAGAGAAGAAAAGAATCTTATTAAATGTATCGAAAAAGACATTACTGCTTTAGAGTGCATAGCTAAAGAAACTGCAAAGGATTTAAAGTGCTTAGCAAAAATGGTTTTGTAAATTCCATGTTAGAATAATAATCTCAATACCCATACTGCCACCAGTTCCTATTTTTTATAGGAATTGGTGGGCTTTTATATTTTTTATAAAAACTTATTATTTTCTTGTTGAATATTGACGAAACACCCTTGCTAATGTATACTTTTAACTCATAGGATACCTTTAAGATAGTCCCGTGAGACTAATAAGGCAACATACATATTTGTGTATTTTTTCACCTTAATATCTTTTTGGTATTAAGGTTTTTATTTTTTATGGTGTCCTATACTATAAAAACTTCAGGAGGACATTATGAAAACAACTATACAAAAGAACGATGCTAATAAGTTAGCAATCAAGATGGCCCTATCCCTTGTTATTGGATTAATAGCAGGAACTTCTTTCATCTTTCTTAGAGAATCTCTAATTACAAATGGTAATACTGATCTTTGGGATTCAATAAATAGAATTCTATTCCAAGATATTTCTAAAGCTGAAAGCCTTAATGGAATTGGTATATTTTATATATTAGGTCAACTATTTATAAATTCTCTACAATTAGTTATAGTACCTATGGTATTTACTTCAATATCTCTTGCTATGTGCAAAATCACAGATACTAAAAAATTAGGTCGTATTTCATATAAAACTATAGTAGGATTTTTAGTAACATCTATTTTTGCTTTAATCCTAGCTGGAATATTTGGTTTTACGGCAGATAAATTAGGTCTATTTAATGTAAGTATAAACGATCTATCTGCTCAAAATGGTAGTACAGGTAGTAATCCCTTATTAGTAATCCTGCAAGCTATTCCTAATAATATATTTGCTACTTTCTCACAAAATGGTAGTATTCTAGCTGTAGTTTTCTTAGCTGTAGTAACTGGTCTTTCTCTAAACCATTTAGGAGATCAAATACAAGTTTTAAAGAAATTCTTAGAGGATATAAATAATATAATTACAGTATTCTTAACTTTTGTTATTACTAAATTTGGACCAATCGCTATATTCGTCCTTATAACTAGAACCTTTGCAATATACGGAATAGATCATTTAAAACCTGCTCTTGCTTATGTATTAACTACTGTAATAGCACTACTACTGTTCTTAACTTTTGGTTATGCTACTTTCGTTGCTATTGCTGCTAAATTAAATCCAGTTATTTTTGTAAAGAAAATTGCTAAAGTTGCTTTATTTGGTTTTTCAACTTCTTCATCGGCTGCAACATTGCCTCTTAATACAAAAACAACTGTCGAAGAGCTTGGTGTTAGCGATGAGATAGCCTCCTTTACATTACCACTTGGAATGACAATAAACATGAATGGTACAGCTATAATGCAAATAATTGCTGCTATCTTCATAGCCTCAAGTGCAGGATATGAAGTTACAATTGGAAATATAATAGTTATTGGCTTACTAGCATTAATAGCCTCTATCGGAACACCAGCAGCACCTGGTGCAGGAGCTATCATTCTTTTCACAGTTCTAACAGGAATGGGATACAATAATGATGCAGCATTACTTGCCTACTCATTAATACTTGCAATTAACAGACCTGTTGAAATGCTTGTAACATCTCTTAATGTTGTTGGAGATTCCGCTACAGCAGTTTTTGTTGCAAAGTCTGAAGGAATGCTTGATGAAGAAACTTATAACAAATAATACATCTTGTATTTAAATTACGTACTAACCAATAAATGTGATGTAACCTAGAACAAGGACCCTCATATGTCTTTTCAGGACTACTAACTCTTCGAGAAGTAGCCTTCCAAGAAATATGAGAGTCCTTCTTATTATTTTATATACAATTAAATTTCACGATATCCTAATATTAAATCTATTCTCATATCAACTAAGAAAATAAACTATAGTTATTTCGTCCTTGGTATATCATTTCCCCATTACATTAAATAAGTTCTGAGTTTCTTTTGATGTAACATCAACAATATCATAAAAGAATTCTTTTTGATCCTTATTACCTTTATCTAGTACTTCTTCAATCTGCCCATCTCGTATAAAAACAAGTTTCTTCGTATAACTTGCTATCATGGAATCATGAGTAACCATCAAAATTGTTACCCCTTCATTGTCATTTAATTCCTTCAAGAAGTTCAATAGTTCATGAGAATTCTTAGTATCTAGATTACCTGTTGGTTCATCTGCTACTATTAGCTTTGGATTAGTTACTAGAGCTCTAGCTGCTGCTGCTCTTTGTCTTTGTCCACCTGAACATTCTACAGGAAATTTATCTAGGTACTCATAAATATTCAGCTTCTTTGCTATTTTCTCTACCTTGCTTTTCACCTCGTCTTTACTTTTGCTAGCTAATACTAAAGGCACTCCTATGTTCTCTCTTAATGTTAATGAATCAATAAGGTTAAACTCTTGAAATATAAATCCTATATTTTCATATCTAAATTTAGCTATCTGACCTTCACCCATAGCCGTTACATTAGTCCCATCTATAATAACCTTTCCCTTAGTAGGCTTGTCCACTGTAGCTATCATATTTAAGAAGGTTGATTTTCCTGACCCTGAAGGTCCCATTATTCCAATAAAATCTCCCTCATTTATTTCCAAACTCACATCATTTAATGCTTTAATTTGACCCTTATTCCCATATTCCTTAACAAGGTTTTTTGCAACTAATATTTCACTCATCCTTATACCCCCACCTTTAAATAATCAAATATTATTTTTTTATATCCTGTTAAAGATATTATAAAACTTAATAGATATGTTCCTAAGAAAGTTCCTATAATAAGTACCCCTAAACCTTCAGTTATATCCCCTGCCTTAATGTTACTTACTATCATAATAATAATGTGAAATAAGGGTACTATAAGTGTTATTAAGTATAAATACGTACTTTCTTGAAAAATAATAGTTCCTATTTCTTTCTTTGTATATCCAACTAGCATAAGTTGTTTAAATGTATTTTTCCTATTAATTGCTTCTATAAATACTCTATACACTATGGTTATAGCCATTAATAATATGACAACGATAAATGCTGCTGTTGTTACTGATATAACCTGTGGCATATTTTTTCCTCTACATATAAATTGAATCAATAATGATGCTGAAATAGCTAATATTATTACTAACAAATTAGCCCTTCTTAAGGAATAATGCAAATTACTTATGGACTGTAATTTTATCTTACTATATACATACTTTCTTCTTTTAATTGATATTATGAATTGTGGTAGCACATATTTTATTATGCCACTCATTCCTATTAAGGCTATATACATTGCATATGCATAAGATGATGCTTTATCCCTGTTACTAGCCGATGAGAAAAATACTCCTACCGGTAGGAAATATAAAAATATATATATCCACCCATATGCTTTAATGCTTCTTTTATCCCTCTCATACATTATTTTCTTATCTGATATTAAATCTACAACTTCTCTCCTATAGACATACCCAACATCAACAAGTACCATCATTATGAATTGTAGTACTATTATTACAGATGTTATCATAAACCCCATTTTAGAAAATGCCATTATATTGACTGGCTGTCCTATACTTTTATAGGTTACTATATTAATAATAGGCATCATTATTAATCCTAATATTAACCCTCCAGCTATTCCTATAAATCCTAGAATTGCATTTTGAATAGTTAGTATTCCACCAACAGAAAACACTGATCTACCACTAATTACTGCAATTGCTAACTCTTTAGTTTTACCATAGACAAAATACATATTGGCAAATGATGATAAAAGTGTTCCTACACATACTACTATAAGTGCTATAATTGAAAATGTTAAATATGAATCATTAACTGTTGTCCCATATAAATTTAAACTCATCTCTATATCGGGATTTGTAAAATCCTTATTATAAATTAAATTAAAAATATTAAATATTACTGCAGTAGAAAATATCATAGATACAATATAAAAAGTACATTGTTTAATATCATTATATAACATCTTTATTGCAAATCTCAGATTACCCATTGTCATTACTCCTTTCATTCCCCTTTATTTACTGACTATTTAAACATTATCATAGAAGTATCCACATATACAATAATTGTCACAATACTGTAATATTGCATAATAAAAAATAACAATATTTAGTTTCAAAAAAATAAATCTAATGTTTCTACACTAGATTTATTTTACACACTTAATATAATATATCTTTTCATATATAATCTTATTTCTTCATTATATTAAATAAGTTCTGAGTTTCTTTTGATGTAACATCAACAATATCATAAAAGAATTCTTTTTGATCTTTATCTCCTTTATCTAGTACCTCTTCAATTTTTCCATCTCTTAAGAACACAAGCTTCTTCGTATAGCTTGCTATCATTGAATCATGAGTAACCATAAGAATTGTTATCCCTTCATTATCATTTAACTCTTTTAAGAAATTTAATAATTCATGAGAATTCTTAGTATCTAGATTACCTGTTGGTTCATCTGCTACTATTAGCTTTGGATTAGTTACTAGGGCTCTAGCTGCTGCTGCTCTTTGTCTTTGTCCACCTGAACATTCTACAGGGAACTTATCTAAGTAATCATAAATATCTAGCTTCTTTGCTATTCCTTCTACTTTAACCTTTATTTCTTCTTTACTTTTGCTAGCTAATACTAATGGAACTCCTATATTCTCTCTTAATGTTAATGAATCTATAAGGTTAAATTCTTGAAATATAAATCCTATATTTTCATATCTAAATTTAGCTATCTGACCTTCACCCATAGCCGTTACATTAGTTCCATCTATAATAACTTTTCCCTTAGTAGGCTTGTCTACTGTAGCTATCATATTTAAAAAGGTTGATTTTCCTGAGCCTGAAGGTCCCATTATTCCAATAAAATCTCCCTCATTTATTTCTAAACTCACATCATTTAAAGCTTTAATTTGCCCCTTATTCCCATATTCTTTAATAAGATTTTTTGCTACTAGTATTGTACTCACTTATTTTTCCTCCCTTAAATAATCAAATATTATTTTCTTATACCCAATCACTGAAATTATAAAACTTAATAAATATGCCCCTAGATATATTCCAATTAATAATATTGCATTACCACTATCTATATTCCCTGCTACTATATTAGTTAGCAAAAGTATAATCATATGAAATAAAGGTATGCCTAAGATGATTCCATAAAAATAAATCTCTTCTTCTAGTATTATTTTTCTTATATCTTCATTTTTATAACCTATTAATTTTAGTTGCTTAAAAGAGTTTTTTCTATTTATGCTCTCTATAAAAACTTTATAAATAATTGTAATTGCCATTAATAATGTAACTACAATATATGATGCTATTGTAACAGTTCTAATTTGAGGCTCATCATTATATTGACAAATTATTTTTATTAATAAGCTTATACTTACAACTAATATCACAATTAAATAATTTGCTTTTCTTAATGAATAATGTAGGTTACTTAAAGACTGTAGCTTTATTTTTTCATATAAATACTTTTTTAATTTCAATTTCATAATCAGCTTCGGTAATGCGTATCTCACTATTCCAACCATACCTATTAATGAAATAATCATTCCATGATTATATAAAATAGATTTGTCTCTTATACTTATTGGTAGTAACAAAATTAACAAAGGTAAAAAATATATATTTATATATAGAGAGTTAGAAACTTTTAGTTTTCTATCATCCCTTTCGTACATAATCTTCTTTTCCCTTATTAAATCAACTATTTCTCTCCTATAAACATATCCCATATCTACAAGTATCATCATTATAAATTGTAATACAATAATTGCTATAGTTAATGTAAATCCTGTAATTGAAAAGGCTGATGTATCTCCCGACCTACCAAGGCTCATGTAGGCTATTTTATTTACAATAGGCATTGTAGTAAATCCTAATATTAATCCTAGTGTTATACCTATAATCCCTAAAACTGCATTTTGAACTGTTAAAATCCCTCCAACTTTATAAACTGACCTTCCACTTAGAACTGCTATTGCAAGTTCCTTAGTCTTACCATATATAAAGTATAAATTAGCAAAAGCTATAAATAATAATGAAACAATTAATATAATAAATGCTATTCCAGAGAATACTATGTATGCCTCATCATTCGGTCCTGTAAAATCCTCATTATATATTACATTAAAAATATTGAATATTACTGTAATTGAAAATGTCATTGATACTACATAAAATATAGCTTGACCAATATCTTCAAACAACATCTTCATAGCAAATCTAATATTACCCATGATTACCACCCCTTGTTTTATTTAATACATCCTATATACGGATAAAAATCATAGTTTCTGTCACTTTATTAAAAAAAGTACTGATATTAATTTAATATCAGTACTTTTAAACTCTTCTTATAAACCTCTAAATAATTCAGTTCCTTTTGTTTTTAATACTTTCCATGCTAACATTATGAATACTAATAATATAATAGTAGATATTACTAGAAATATATTCATATTAATATTTATAAATATGAAGTATATTGCACCTAATACAACTGCTGGTACCAATGATGCGAATAAGGCAATTGTAACACTAATAGTATTTTTTACTGCCTGTATTTCTTGTTGCCAATTAAACTTAGGGAAATTCAAATTTATAAATAATCCAATTATAGAAGTCAATAGAGTATACATTGTTACTATAATAATTGCCCATAACATTTCAATTAAAGTAATACCTAATCCAATCTTAACCAAAATTGAAGTTATCACTATACAAGGAAAAGCTAGTATAACATAAACAGCTATTTTAGCTTTAAATATATCTATAATTTTGACAGGCAAAGACTTTAATATCCACAAATTATTACCTTCAATTGATATTGAGGATGGGGTAGTAGATCCCATAGACATCATTATGCTCAATCCTGCTATTAATAATAAAATCAATCTGGATGTTATTGATTCTGGCAATGAATTAATCTGATCTCCAGCCGTAAATGATGATATTCCACACATTACTGTTAGTATTACTGGTAGTAAAATTGTATTCATAACATAAGGCACAGATGAAAATAATCTTCTAAACTCCTTACTTATTAATGCAGCTAATGCATTCTTTGTTTTTAAAGTAGTCATCTTATAATCTGACTTCTTATAGCTTTCTCCTAGTTTTGAGTTAATCTTCTTAAACTGTTTTGCAAAGATAATAATAAATATAATAAAAGGTATTATTGAAACAAGTATAAATTTTATTAAACTTATAATATCATTATTAACTATCCCATTTGCAAACCAAGCTGAAGGTGGATAAATTTTACTAAGTGTATTAATTATAGTATCTGTTTTTTTTGATAAATACTCTATAAGAACATTAGCCTTAGCTGAGGCTAGCATAATACCTAATATTAATAGTGAGCCTCCTACTAATGAAAATATCTTAGTAAATCTTACTTTAGAAGAAATAAAACTTATAATAAATGCAAATATTGATGCAATAACTATTGGTATTAAAGGTAATATAAACACACCTATGATCATAACTAGAAAAGATAATGGTGATCCATTAGCTCTAATAAAATATATTATTGTTGATGGTATTAATACAAGAGCACTTATTACAAAGTTTAATGATAATAATTCTATCATCTTATTTGTTAATATTGTTTTTGAACTTAATGGTAATGACATTAAAAAATCATAATCTTTTGATGAAAACAATGTTCCTGAAGCTTTAAACATAGATGTGAATAATACAACGATTGAGACTACTAATCCTGCAATCATAGGAAGCAGATTTAATGAGTTAATCATTATTAATCCCATAGCTATTGCATTTGTATAGACACATACTACAAATAAGACTACTACTGCTATAAGTAGCAACATTCCAAAAGTTCTTAAGCTTTTTTTCTTATCTTCTTTGCTCATATTTTTATTTATCACAGCATTAAGCCCTAAATTATTTATAAATGTTATTTTTAAAAGTCTCAATAAATTATTCATTATCAATCAACTCCATAAATACATCTTCTAATGAGCTACTTCCTCTTACCTCATCCACTGTTCCATGAGCCACTATCTTCCCATCCTTAATTATCGCAATTCTATCACATAATTTTTCAACTACTTCTAATACATGACTTGAAAAGAATATAGATGTTCCTTCATCACAAATTTCTCTCATAAATCCCTTTAATATATGAGCTGCTTTTGGATCAAGTCCAACAAAAGGTTCATCTAGCACTAATAGTTTTGGTTTATGAACTAAGGCAGAAATTATTGCAAGTTTTTGTTTCATACCATGAGAAAAAGATGATATTAATCCTCCTAAATACTGTGTTATCTCAAATGCATCTGCATATTTAGATATTAATTCTTGTCTTTGATTCTGAGAAACTCCATATATGTCTGCTACAAAGTTTAAATATTGAATAGCTGTTAATGACTCATATAAATCTGGATTATCAGGAATATATGCCATTTCCATTTTGCATTCTACAGGTTGATCCTTAATTGATTTTCCATTAATTAAGATCTCTCCTTCTTCAAATTCATTTATTCCCACCACTGACTTAATTGTTGTAGTTTTACCAGCTCCATTATGTCCTATAAACCCAAATATTTCTCCTTCTTTAACCTCTAGTGAAATATTATCAACTGCCTTCTTACTACCTTTATAAGCTTTTGAAAAATTCTTTATCTGTAACATAATTTAACCCCCTTGAATTATTATGATTTATTTTCTTTCACCTGTTATATATAATATATAACAGGTCAACCAAAAGTGCAAGTAGTATTTAATACTTTTTTATATTTTTCTTGTTACAATCTTTTCTTTATTTTTCCTCTACTTTGATATGAATATTTTTTGATGATTTTTCGAATCTTATAATTAAATAGATAAATAAAAGATAGGAGAACCTATGAAAAAATATATACTATTTTTATTTGCCCTTATATTCTTTAATACCCTTTCATTCGTGAGAGTAGAAGGAAGCTCAAATAAACCTTTAGAAAAAAAAGACTATATAATCTTTATTGATGTTAACGAACTGACCCTTTCCCTTATTGATAAGAAAACAAAAAAATCAGAAAAGATATATCCCATTGCTATAGGAAAAAAAGAAACCCCGTCTCCTTTAGGTCAGTGGAAAATAACTAGTAAAGCTCTTAAGGAAGGTCCCTTTGGTGGTTATTGGTTAGGTCTAAATGCTCCTTGGGATACCTTTGGAATACATGGTACTAGTAATCCTAGTTCCATAGGTAGTCTCGCATCAAATGGGTGTATACGAATGTATAATTATAATATAAAAGAAGTTTTCTACCTAGTGGACTATGACACTGAAGTTATTATTCAAGGTGGCCCTACTTGGCGGTTTTCTCCATATGTAAGGATTATTAAACCTAAGGATAAAGGAACAGATGTATTCTATGTACAAAAAGCCTTAAAGGATTTAGGTTACTATACTGGTGTCATAGATGGAATATATGGATACCCCTTAGAGATAGCCGTAACTCAATATAGAGAAGAACATAATCTTTCTGGTGACTCAAAGATAGATGAGATTTTTCTTAACTCTATAGGACTTCCAAAATTTGAATAACTAAACTCTTTATTATAATCAGCAAAAAAGGAGAGCCATTGCTCTCCTTTTTATATAGGTCTTGCTTTTTTATTTCCTGTTTTAGCTTTTCCCTGTATTTCAGGAACTGTTGGTTCCTGTTTATTAAAACGTGGTTTATGATTACTTTCTGTTCCATGAGGTTCATTTACACTTGGTCTCCTCATTCCTGCCTTAGCCATAATATCACTCCTTTATTTGCTTATAATTATAAAAAAGCATAAAAATATTTTAAAAGCTTTTAATGATATTATTTGTAATACATGTACCATCCTATTCATAAATATAATTGTATATATTACCTTGTTTATAAGTCTTATTAATTGTTATCAAATAAGTTTTCTGTTGGATAATTAGGATCGCTTGTAACATCTATTCCTAGCTTACCGAAGGTTTGATCATCACTTCTTGATAAAATTGTTGTTGAATGCGCTTGGCATCCTCTTAACTTAGCTAACTTTTCCATAGCAACTTGCGCTGTTGGATTTGTAGCTGCTGATATACTTAATGCCATAAGAACTTCTTGACAGCTTAATGCAACATTTCTTTCTTTTAATGTATTAGACTTAAGATTCTTAATAGGCTCAAGTATAACTGGAGAAATTAAATATATATCATCTGAAATATTGGCTAAGTGCTTTATTGCATTTATAGTTGCTGCTGCTGCCGCATCCATAAGTTCTGAACTCTTTCCAGTTACAATTCTTCCATCTTCTAACTCTATTGCAACTGCTGGACATACTTCATTTTCTCCTGCTGATAACTTTAACTGAGCAGATTTTTCTCTTGCAGGAATAACAACATTTCTATCAGTTTCCTTTAAATTTACCTCTTCCATTATAAGTTTAGCTCTATCGTAAGTTTCCTTATCTACATAACCTTTCTTATATTCACAACCAGTTTTGAAGTATCTTCTTATAATTTCTTGCTTTGATGCTTCTTTAACTACTTCATCATCTATAATACCAAACCCAACTCTATTAACACCCATATCTGTTGGTGATTTATATACTGACTCTTCCCCTGTAATCTTTTCTATAATTCTCTTAAGTACTGGGAATGTTTCTATATCTCTATTATAATTAACTGCAACTTCACCATACTCATCAAAATGGAATGAATCAATCATATTAACATCTTTTAAATCAACCGTTGCCGCTTCATAAGCAATATTTAAAGGATGTTTTAATGGTACATTCCAAACTGGGAAAGTTTCAAATTTTGAGTATCCTGCTACTTTTCCTCTTTTATTTTCATGATATAACTGACTTAAACATGTTGCTAGCTTTCCGCTTCCTGGACCTGGTGCTGTAACAACAACTATTGGTTTACTTGTTTCTATATATGGATTTTTACCATATCCTTCATCACTAACAATTGTATCAACATCTGTCGGATATCCCTTAGTTGCTTTATGTTTATAAACTTTAATTCCTCTTCTTTCAAGCTTATTTATAAATACAGTAGTTGCAGGTTGTCCATTATATCTAGTAATAACTACGCTGTTAACATCTAGCTCATAGTCTCTTAAATCATCAATAAGCCTTAATACATCCATATCATATGTAATTCCAAAGTCGCCTCTTATCTTATTTCTCTCTATGTCTCCTGCATAAACACAAATAACAACTTCAACCTTTTCCTTTAATTTATGTAGTAATTTTATTTTAGCATTTTCATCAAAGCCTGGAAGTACTCGCATTGCATGCTTATCAAACATAAGCTTTCCACCAAACTCTAAATAAAGCTTATCATAATTATTTACTCTTTCTAATATGTATTTTGATTGTTCTTCTAGATATTTTACATGATCAAATCCTATTTTCATAATGTACCTCGCTTGATATATTTTATTTTAATTTTTTATTCTTAAAAACACATTTTCATATTATTACATATACCTCTGTGGTTGTAAATTTTGTTTTTGTATTATTTAAGCTCATTAGTATAATTTCTAAGTTATTCTATTATTATTACAGCTTTATTCATATATATCTGATGATTGCAAATACCTCTTATAAGTGATATTATGTTATACGTATCACCCCTTTTTTAAAGGCGATACAAAAGCAGAGATTTAATAATCTCTGCTCTTTTTTTACCATATTATTATCTTTTATTTACATAATTTATTTTAATATGATGAATTTGATCTATACCTATATTCATTTCACTATATCTTCCATTAGAATGTTGTCATCACTATCATTGAATGTCTTTCTATAGAAAATAATAAAACAAATTACTGTTGTTAGTGTTGCAATTATATCAGCTACTGGCTCTGCTATTAATACTCCTCTTACCTTATTCGTAAAGAAATTTGGTAGTATATATATTAGTGGTACTAATAATACTACTTTCCTTAATAAAGCTAAGAATAATGAAATCTTTGCCTGACCTAATGCCAAGAACGTTTGTTGACATGCTACTTGCGCTCCAAATATAAATATTCCTGCAAAATATATTCTAATTGACCAAGATGTTATATCTATAATCTCAGGATTTTTATTAAATATTGATACAAATATACTTGGAAATATCATTAGTGCCAAAAACATAATGCTTGTATATGATAAGCAAGTAATAAGGGTTAACTTAAAAGTCTTTTTAACTCTATCCATTTGCTTTGCGCCATAATTGTAACTTATTATAGGCTGAGCGCCTTGAGTTACTCCCTGTAGTGGTAATAATACAATTTGCATTATACTACTCATTATTGTCATAGCCCCTACTACTAAATCTCCACCATATTCAGCTAACCGTGTATTTAGTGATATAAGTACTAAACTTTCAGTTGACTGCATTATAAATGGTGCACTTCCTAATGCTAAAGTAGGTAGAATAATTTTAGCCCTTGGCATTAAGTACTTCTTTCTTATCTTTAATATACTTTTCTTTCCAAATAAGAAAAATAGTACCCATATTGCTGATACAACCTGGGCTAAAATAGTAGCTAAGGCTGCCCCTTTAACTCCTAATCCAAATACAAATATAAATATAGGATCTAGTACTATATTTATAGCTGCACCAATCATAACTGTATACATACCTATCTTTGCAAAACCTTGTGTATTAATATAAGGATTCATTCCTAATGCTATTTGGACAAATACTGTTCCAAGCAAGTATATACTTAAATAATCTGTAGCATATCCAATTGTTGCTTCACTAGCTCCAAATGCCCACAAAATTGGTTCTTTAAAAATAAAAAATCCTACAGTTAAAATTAGCCCTGTTATAATAAGCATAGAAAATCCATTACTCATTATCTTCTCAGCCTCATCATTATCCTTTTCTCCCATTTTTATAGCACAAATAGGAGCCCCACCTGCACCTATCAAAGCACTAAATGCTGATATTATTATTAATATAGGAAACGCTACCCCAACACCAGCCATAGCTATTTCCCCATTATCCATTCTCCCTATAAATATTCTGTCTACAATATTGTAAAGAACGTTAACAAGCTGTGCTACTATAGCAGGGGCTGCCAAACTAAATAGTAATTTCCCTACTTTACCTTTACCTAAATCATTTGTTTCTGACATCTCTATTCCTCTCTTTCTTCTTGCTGTAAAAGTAATTATACATTATAAAATCACTAAACTCTATAATTTCACAAAATAAAGTGAATTTTAGTTCATAATGTAACTAAAATAAAAATCCTTTGCATTATGCAAGGGATTTAATATTCTTTCTAGTTAATATCTATTCCATTCATAGTTAGAACTTTTATAGCATCCCCTAAGTTCTCTTCTTTTAATAAGATATAATCCGTATCAAATGTTGATATAGCAAATATACTTATTTTTTCTTCTGCAAGTAATGAACTTATTTTTGCCAATATTCCTATTAATGAAAAGTCTAATGGGCCCTCTACCTTTAGAGCTTTCCACTCCTTCTCACACTTTATATTATCTGGAACATTTTTATCTGCACAAACAATGCTTAATTCTGCCTCTGTTCTTGTAATTGAAATAAAACTCTTAGTATCTACCCAATTTGGAATTACATCCTCACAATCTAATCTACAAACTACAAACTTTCCCTCTAACACTGTCATCTTCATAATAGATCCCCCCTTTTATCTTCTATAGTATACATAATTATATTATATAATTTTCCATTTAATTAGTAAACTAATTCATCTCTAAGGGTCTTTTCTATAAAGTGCATCTTAGTTCCTACTTATAGAATGTAAGATGGTTAACAACTATAGCGATAGGATAAATTAAAATCCAGCAAAAATTCGCTGGATTTTAATTTACTAACCTTTTATTCTTCTACAAATTCAATTATATCCTTGTCTAATCTCTTAATTCTAGCAAGAGAATAAACATCATATCCCTTTTCATCAAGAAGCTTTCTACCTGGTTGGAATGATTTTTCAATAACAATTCCAATACCTCCAACTTTAGCTCCAGCACCTTCTACTAATCTAACTGCTCCAAGTGCTGCTTCCCCATTAGCTAAAAAGTCATCAATTATAAGAACATTATCATTCTCATTAATAAAGTTTTTTGACAAAGTTAATTCATAATCAATTCCCTTTGTAAAAGAATGAACTGTAGTCTGATAAACTTCACCTTTTAAGATCTTAGAAGTTTGTTTCTTTAAAGTTACCATAGGTAAGTCCATTTGCATAGCAGTCATTACAGTTGGTGCAATACCTGAACTTTCTATAGTAAATATCTTAGTTATACCCTTATCTTTATAATACTCTTTAAAATAAGTACCTATTTCATACATAAGTTTTGAGTCTACTCCATGATTTAAGAAAGAATCAACCTTTAAAACATTACCACCTAATGCTCTTCCTTCAGTTAATATTTTTTTATGCAGCTTCTCCATCTTTAATATTCCCACCTTCTATTTTTTTATCTTCTTTAAGTACCTTATTTAAAATAAGTGCAGCTATTGTACCTGTTGATATACCTGATGAAAACACCATCTTTAATCCTTCTGGTAACTGAGCTATAAAATCTGGACGGAATGTAACTCCAAGTCCTAATCCAACTGCTGTTGCAATTATTAATAAATTTCTATTATTAATTTCAACTGTACTTAATGTTTTAATTCCTGCTGCAGCTATTGTTCCAAACATAACTATACCTACACCACCAAGTACTGGTTGAGGCATGATGTTTATTAATGCTGCAAATTTAGGGAAAAATCCAAGCCCTACTAAAAGTATACCAGCCATTATTGCAACAGAACGACTTGCATTTCTAGTAAGAGGAATTAATCCTACATTTTGACTAAATGTTGTATTTGGGAATGTACCTAAAGCTCCAGCAAGTGCACTACCAACACCATCTGCTAGTACTCCTCTACCCATCCTAGTATTATCGGCCTCTACCTTAGATACTTGACATATTGTAGCTAAACATCCTACTGTTTCTATTGTTGTAACTATATACGCTGGAATAAATGCAATTACATTTTTCAAATCAAAGTTTACTCCATATGCAAATATATTAGGTAATGCGAACCAACTTGATTCTTTAACTAATGTAAAATCTACCATACCTAATGGAATACAAACTATGTACCCAATTCCCATACCTATAAGAACTGAAGCACTACTAACCATACCCTTACCATATCTATTTAACAATAAAGTTATTACTAATACAAACATAGCTATTGAAACATTTCTTAAACTACCATAATCAGCAGAACCTACACCTCCTGCTGCCCAATCCATAGATACTGGTATTAATGTTAATCCAATTAAACATACTACTGTTCCAGTAACTATTGGTGGGAATAACTTCATTAAAGGTTTAATGAAGAAACTTAAAATTATTTCAACCAATGAGCCTAAAATAGTTGCTCCTATTATTCCTGGAAGTCCAGCCACTGATCCAACTGTAATTGACGGTGCAACAAAAGTAAAATCTGTACCCATTATACAAGGAACTCTTGCCCCCATCTTCCAAAGACCTTTAGATTGTATTATTGTTGCTATTCCAGATGCTAAAATAGTAGCACTTAATACTGCAGTTGAAGTTGGTCCATCTAGTCCTAATGCCGCTGAAATAACTAATGGAACTGCTATAATTCCTCCAAAAGCTGCAAATATATTTTGGAATCCTAATAATATTTGTGTTCCTATACTTGGCTTGTCATCAATGTTGTAAAGTAGCTCATCGCTACCAATAGCTTGTCTGTTATCTTCCATTTTTAATCAATCCCCTACATAAATTTTATCATTTGCAACGGTAATATATTTTTAGAAAATAAAAAACACCCCAAATAAAATTTGAGGTGTAGTAATCCAAATATAGATTTTCTCTATACTAAAATACATTACCCCGTAGTCTGCCAATTTAAGGTTAGCAGGTAGAAACTTTCGGACCATATCTCCGATGATATACGAGCATTTTTGATATACGAACATTATATCATATTTCTTTTTATTTGTGCGTATTTGTATATTTTTTGATAATATTTAAACTTTAAAGGTTTACTATTATACTTTTATTTATATAATATATTTTAATTTATCAAATAATAGAAAATAAGAGCTAAATGATACCTAAATCATATAGCTCTTACTAATGTTTATCTGGTCATTTTGTCTATATTTAAACTTCGTCCTTCATTTTGTTTGCAGCGATTACAAATGGCATATAAAGTACTACTGAAATTACTATTAAACCAATTGAAAGAACTGCAGCTTTCCAGTCTCCACCTGTAGCTAGGAATGCTGATATAACTGGTGGTGTAGTCCATGGAACCATTACCACTGTCTTAGCTATTAATCCTGCTGAGGTTGCTAGATATGCTATAACTAAACAAATAACTGGTACAAATACTAATGGAATTGTGTATATTGGATTTAAAACAACTGGAAGACCAAACATTAATGGTTCATTAATGTTAAAGCAAGCTGGTGCAAATGCTAATTTAGATATTGCTCTATCAGCTTCCTTCTTAGAGAATAGCAATAAAGCTATTACTAATCCAATTGTCATACCAACACCACCCATATTAACAAAAACATCTAAGAAAGGTTTTGTTACTATATTAGGTATTGCTTGATGTGCCTCTAAAGCTTTGATATTTTCATCAATAGCTGTTAAAAGCGTTGGTTCTGTAATTGGGCTTAATACGAAAGCTCCATGTAAACCAAAGCTCCATAGTAATCCTTGAAGTATTACTACTATTATTATTCCAGGTAGCCCTTGGAATGCTGCCTTGATTGGTGTTTGAATCATGTTCGTTATTATCTCATATACATCTATTCCAGTGAATTTAACTGTTAAGAATGCAATAAGCCCAAATATTGTTAAAGTAAATGTTGCAGGTATTAAAAGATTAAAACTCTTTGATACAGTTGGTGGAACTGAATCTGGCATACTAATCTTTAAAGCTTTTGACTTTTTGAAAAGTCTTAAAACCTCTGTTGCTAATATAGATCCAATAATTGCTACGAATAATCCTGTTGGAGATGTATATGTTGATGCAAATGCACCTACTGATTCTCCACCTACAGTTATTACCCCCGGCATTAATGCAACTGTTGACGCAACTCCTACAAATCCTGTTCCTATTTGATCCATTTCATAATAGTCTGCAAGTTTATATGCAACTCCGAAAGCTAAGAATATAGATAGGAATCCTAATGTTCCATTATATACACTTGCTCCAATATCTTTATAAGTATCGAAGTTTCCTAAACCTTTTAAGATTCCATTTGTAGAGTCTAAAACTACATTATTAATAAGTACGAAAAATGATGCAATAATGACCAATGGCATTACTGTTATAAAACCATCTCTTATAGCCATAAGATATCTTTGTGAAGAAAACTTATTTGCTATAGGGCCTAGTACTTCAGCTAGTTTTTCTGAAAATTTTCTCATATGTTTTTCCTCCTGTCTTTTCCCATGTTAGAGAAAGATTTTGTGACCACCACCACAAAAGCAAATTATATGATAACTGTTATCAACCTTCTATGTCAACAATTAAAAAATGGTATTTAATCTAATTGAAAACTTTTTCCCACACCATTTTATTCATTTGCTATTAAATATTAAGTTTTGCTATATTTCTACATATTATTATATCCTTTTTATTCTAATTTATCCCCCTATTTATAATCAAATAATATTTATACTAACAACAATCAGCTAATTGTATTTTCTTTGATTATCTATCTTTAAATTCGACATTATATATGTAATAATATATAGGTTACTATGAAAGATAAGGATGGGACTTATGAATAAAGATTATATTATAAAATTTATTAAGGATTCTTGGGTTGCTTTTAGACCATTTTCACTTACACTTGCTATTGGGTCTACCTCCTTGGGTATTATTGCTGCCTATAGAGATAACTCAATGAACTTAAATTCAACTGGCTATAACATTCTACTTATAGCTTTAATAACAATTGCAGGTTTATTAGCTCAATCAGGAGCAAATCTTGTTAATGATTATTTTGAAGGAGACTTCAGATATTACAGACCCTCTGGTAGAAAAATTAGATTCTTAGGTGTAGAAAGAACTTATTTTGATGTATATGTATTTTTATGGGCTATGGCTTGCTTTGCTATATCTGCATTAATAGGACTTTTACTAATATATCTAACTGATATGAGGATGCTATTATTAGGTTTAGTTGGTATAATTGGAGCTTATGCATATACTGGTGAGCCTTTTGTATATAAGACTAAAGGACTAGGAGTACCTTTTTCCTTTATTTTAATGGGTCCTTTAATGGTTCTGGGCGCCTACTTCCCATTTTCTAATGAATTAAACTTATATCCAATATTACTTGCATTACCTGCTTCGTTTATAATTCCAGCATTGATGATAAGTAATGAAATGAGAGACTTCCAAAGGGATGAAAAGTTAAGTCTTGGAACACTAAGTGTAAGGCTTGGAAGCAAGTTTAGTACCATACTTTATAAATCTCTAATATATGGAGCATATATTTTGACTGTACTCTTCGTGATTACTGGCTTATATCCTATTACTTCATTATTAGTATTTATTACTATCCCAACAGCAAAAAAGGCTGTAACTGCAGTTTCTACATTCCAAAAACTAGGTATACCTTATACAAATGCTCTCCATTGGAAATTCACACTACTCCTAGCAATAACCTTATTGTTAGGGTAATGTACTTAGAGTGCGTATTAAAAGATTCATAAAATAAGAACAAGGACTCTCATATTTCTTGGAAGGCTACCTCTCGAAGAGCTAGTAGACCTGAAAAGATATATGAGAGTCCTTGTTCTAGTTTAAAACCCATAAATAGTTTCGTGTACACTTAATATAAATTATTTTATCTCAGATAGAAATCTTTCAATTCTCTTTAATGCTTCCATTATGTTTTCCATTGATGAAGCATAACAAGCTCTAATAAAGCCTTCACCACAATCTCCAAAAGCATTTCCTGGCACAGCTAGTACCTTTTCTTCCATTAAGAGCCTCTCACAGAACTCATCTGATGTTAGTCCTGTAGATTTAATACATGGGAATACATAAAATGCTCCAAGTGGTTCAAAGCAATCAAGTCCAAGTTTTCTAAATCCATCCACAAGAACTCTTCTTCTTCTATTATATTCTTTAACCATCTTCTCTACACTTTCATCTCCCCCCTTAAGAGCTTCTATTGCAGCATATTGTGCAGTAGTTGGTGAGCACATAATTGCATATTGATGTATCTTCTTCATTGCATCTAATAATACAGGATGTCCACATACGTACCCAAGTCTCCACCCAGTCATTGCATAAGCCTTTGAAAACCCATTAATAACTAATGTCTTATCCTTTATTTCAGGAAAACTTGCTATTGATACATGTCTTTTATCATAAGATAATTCTGCATATATTTCATCTGAAATAACTATAACATCCTTATTCTTTAATACATCAACAAGTGGCTTAAGCTCTTCTCTAGTCATAATAGCCCCTGTTGGATTATTAGGAAATGGTATTATAACAACCTTGGTTTTTTCAGTTATAGCTTCCTCAAGTTCTTCTGCTGTAAGTTTAAATTCATTTTCAGCTTTTAAATTAATAACTTTCGATGTTGCTCCTGTGAAAGCCGTACAACCCTTATATGCAACAAAACTTGGTTCTGGGACAATTACCTCATCTCCAGGTCCCACCAATGCTCTTAATGCAAGGTCTATTCCTTCACTACCACCTACAGTAACTAATATTTCTTCTCTTGGATCATAAGTTAAATCAAACTTTCTATTTAAGTACTTTGCTATTTCTTCTCTCAATTCAATAAATCCTGCATTAGAAGAGTAATGAGTATGTCCTTTTTCTAATGAATATATTCCAGCCTCTCTTACATTCCATGGAGTAACGAAATCAGGTTCTCCAACTCCTAAAGAAATAACATCTTCCATTTCATTTATTAAATCAAAATATTTTCTTATACCAGAAGGCGGCATGTTCTTAACGTCGTCTCTTATCATATTTTCTAGTATCATACAAATATAGCCTCCCTATCTTGAACTTTCTTTTCTCTAAATATTGTTCCATGATCCTTATATTTCTTTAATACAAAGTGAGTTGCAGTACCAGTAACATATTCTTGACATGCAAGCTTATTAGATACAAACATAGCAACTTCCTTCATAGTCTTTCCTTCAACAATAACTGTAAGGTCAAAGCCACCAGAGGACATTAAATAACAAGCTTTTACCTGATCAAATTTATATATTCTTTCGGCAACTTTATCAAATCCATCCCCTCTTTGTGGAGTAATTTTAACCTCTATTAATGCAGTAACAGTTTCTTTTCCTGTATTCTCCCAATTTATAAGAGTCGTATATCCAGCAATGATACTCTTTTCTTCATAATCCCTAATAGCTTCTCTAACCTCTTCTACTGTTCTCCCCGCCATTACAGCAATTTGTTCATCAGTATATCTACTATTTTGTTCTAATATCTCTAAAATTTCTTCCATGATCATACCTCCTATAATCTTCTATAAAATAAAAAAACTCCATCCCAACCAAGGGACGAAGTTAAACTTCCGCGGTACCACCCTAATAAGCAAAATGCTCACTCAGTTAGAATATAGTTTTATATTCTTCCCTCTATAACGTAAGGGTCACGTCATTATCTACATTAAGAATATTCTTAGTTCTCAATAAGCGATTCAAAGGCTGCTTCAAAAAAGTCTTCTTACCAGGTTACACCTTCCCCCAGCTCTCTAAAAAGAATAACTTTAAATACTCTTCCTTATCATAATCTTTTAATATATTTTCATTATATATTATTATCTACCATAATTTGTTCCAAGTCAATATTATCTTTTCTTATCATAATAATATTAATTTATGCAAATATAAATATTACTGTCTATATAACCTCTATTTTTTTATTAATATATTAACTTTTCCTAGACATATATAAAAATAAAATAGAGCTATAATAGAATTTTCATCTTACTATAACTCCATATAAACACTATCTTAATTTAAACTCTTCTGCTAATTTAGTAAATGCATCCAATGATTTTTCAATCTTTTCATAACTAATACAATAAGATAGCCTGAAATATCCTGGACATCCAAAAGATGACCCTGGCACTATTAATAAATTATATTTTTTAGCTGCTTCAGCAAATTTCTTATCATCTTCGATTAAAGCTTTAGGGAATAAGTAAAATGCCCCCTCTGGCTTAACACACTCAAATCCAATACTAATTAAATGATTGTATAACAAATCCCTATTCTTCTTATATATATTAACATCTACTTCTGCACCCAAAGTTTTTCCAATAACTCTTTGGAACAAGGAAGGTGCATTAACAAATCCAAGAATTCTATTTGCAACATTTAAAGAAGCCATAACATCATCAAAATCATCCATTTCACTATTAACTACTATATAACCAATTCTTTCCCCAGGTAATGATAAAGACTTACTGTATGAATAACCTATAAAAGAATTTTTATAGTAATTTAGTATATATGGCACTTCAACACCATCATAAACTATTTCTTTATATGGCTCATCTGATACTAAATAAATACTAATCCCATATTCTTTTTCTTTTTCTTCTAATACTTCTGCCATTTTCTTAATTGATGCTTCAGAATAGACTACACCAGTTGGATTATTAGGTGTATTTATAATTACCACCTTTGTATTTTCTGTTATTGCTTTTTCTAATTCATCTAAATTAGGTTGGAATGTTTTAGTTTCAGCTGGTACTACAACAAGCTTTCCATCAAAGTTTGAAGCATAATTTGCATATTCCCCAAAGAAAGGTGCAATTGCAATAACCTCATCCCCTGGGTTTAATAAAGTCTTTAAAATAATATTTAATCCGCCTGCTGCCCCACAAGTCATTACTATATTATCTTTTGATAGCTTAAGATTATTTTTCTTATTAACATATTTTGCTATATCATCTCTAACATCCTCATAGCCTGAATTATTCATATAACCATGAACTAAGTTAGGAGATTCCTCTGACAGTATCTCTACAATCGCTTCTTTAATTGCCTTTGGCGGCTCTACATTTGGATTACCTAAGCTATAATCAAATACATTTTCCTCCCCATATATACTTGATAATCTTTTCCCTTCCTCAAACATAGCCCTAATTATTGAACTATTTTTCACTAGTCCTTCCATCTTCTTTGAAATCATATTTTTGCCCCCTTTAAATATCTATTTTTATCTATTACTTACATCTTCACCTATGTAACAGAAATAATATCTTCTTACATTTTCCTATTTGTTTAACCACAAACAATCATCCTATCCAATTATAGCTACTATTATACCACTCTTATACCAGCCTTAGCCAATGGTTAGTCTAATAAAAATAAGGAAGAACTATAACATTTTCATGCTATAATTCCTCCTTATTAATTCTATCTACTATCTTTTAATAATTTATTATTCCAATTGCAACTAATAGAAAGAACGCTAATATAACTCCGACATAAATCCAATTCTCAACAATAATTGCCTTCTTCCCCGATGGCATTTCTGCTTCTTCATTATCATGATATTTAATCTTATCTTCATTTACAATATTCCTTATCTCTCCGTAAAGCTTTGTGAATTTTTCTTTGTTAGTTTTAAATTGTACTGATTTATGACCTTTTAACTTCAAAATTAAAACTTCATCTTCACCCTTTTTGTATATATCTAAACTCTCAAGATTATTTTCCCCCATAAGATCTATAGTTTCAGTTTTTACATGATCCATATAATCTGTTGCTCCTACTAAATATAGTCTTTTATTTGATAGTATAAACAATGTGATTTTAGACCAATTCATCATTGGCATTGCTGCTGCACGGGAAACAGGGGCTAATGCAACTCTTGCTGTATCTTCAGAATATGCCCATGTATTAAAGCTATCAATTAATACCTCATCTTCATCAAATCCCTTTACTACATTATCTATTAACTCATATTTCTTTTTAGTTATACCTCTTACTTCTTCTGACTTCTCATTTAAATTATTCTCATTATTTTTTATTTCCATAAAACTCAATCCCTTCAAATTTGTTTTTATTTACATTACATTAACTGTATCTGCCTTACACTCTTATAAACGTAATTATTCATATTAACCTGTCACTTTTCTAAAAATTAATAAAAAAAAGATTATATTTAAAATATAATCTTTCTCATTTTATCTATATCTACTTTTCCCAAAGAGCCCCTTTAAGGTTATTCCAATTCCAGCTGCCGCCATTCCGTACATTATAATGGTAACGAATAATGTTGTTCTTCTAAAGGTAATTTGTAATCCCATTAATATTCCAACTAATATTATTAATACACCAACAATGACTAAAAGCCATCCTAATATTGAGTTCTCATTAAAGAATAGAACAATTATCCCTATAATAAGTGGTAATAATACAACTCCAAAAGGTGGTTCAAATCCAATCATTCTTGATAATCCAAAACTAGTTGTTATTGTAGTGTTTTGAAATATCATAAAAGCACCTATACAAAATATCACTATTCCAGAAAAAAAAGTTAGTATATTTCCTCTTTCTCTACCTACATCATAATTATTACTGACCCCAAAACTATCTTCATCTTTATTTCTTTTTTTCATATTTATCCCCCTATAGCACTTATAACCTATATTATATACAATTAATTACTATTTTTCAATTTTCTATTAACCACTTTTATTCTTTCCTTCTTAAGAAGATGCTGATGCAGCTGCAGCTGCTGTGGCTGCACTTGCAGCGGCTATTTGAATTGCTATTTGTATTGTTAATGTTACATTATTTGTTGTATTTATTAATTTTTCTTTATCTGTATCATCTAATCTTTCAACATAATCTGAAGCAACTACGCCTACTGCTATCATATTTCTAATAAGAGAACCTAAGCTAAAGCTACCAAAGCCTTTTTCTAATTTTATTTTCTCACTGACCTCTCTTACCTCTCTTGCAAAATCATCTGGATTTTCTGCTACAACAGAGGCTATAGCTAGAAGTGGTAATGAATAGTTTTTTAATGGTACTTTATTCTTTCTTAAAGCTTCTTCAATTTTAACAACCTTATTAACTTTTTCATCTACCTCTCCAGAAAATAGTGGCAATATATGTGATAAACTTTGAAGATTATTCCCTGCCCAAAATCCCTTGTATTTTAGAGCTACATAATACTCTTCTATTTCTTTTAAAGCTTCTTCTATATTAGTTGAAGTAACTGCAATCATAGCTGCTGCTGAGATATCTTCTTGGCCTGTTAAAAACCTATGATTCTTTTTCATATAATCATAAACAACTCTTGTATTTTTAACAGCCTCATCTATATTCATTCTATCTTTTGCATTAAAAATTACAATAGATGCTAAAATTAGGTATTGGTTTGTAAAGAAAAGGTTCTTTAACTTCTCATAAACAATATTAATCTCCCTAAGACTACCCTCCATATCCTCATAAAAAGAAATGGTAACTGCAGTAGTAAATAAATTATTCCCCCTAAAGTTTGATAATACAGAGGTATTATTTTTGATAATCTTTATAGCCTCATTAACTCTACTAGCATCTGCTATTTCACCTCTTAATGTTAATGATAATGCACTACATTTTCTAAAAGCATTTTGGGTGAAAATCCCACCTGCCATATCTAATTCTCTACTATTATTTATTAACAACTCAGCTTTTCCATAATTCATTATAATCTCCCCTTAAAGTTATTATAATTATATAATACAGTATTTAATACTATATTTCAAGATGTTTTCCAGTAATATTTTTACATTATTATATCCTATTTGTTATTTCTTTCTCTTAAATCAAATTTATATAAATTTGTCTATTATTCTATTGATCATATTTAAAGAAAAAATAAAGCTATTGAATTAATTCAATAACTTTATTTAGCTTTACCAATTTACCTATTCTATAATTTATTGGTACAACCATTTCATTTTTTATCCTATTATAAAGACTTTTTCATTTTCAATTCCAAGTACACTACATCCCTCTTCAAGATATATATTACAACTGTCAACTATTTCTTTGCTGATAATCTCACCGCTACAAACTAATGGTATTCCTGGTGGGTATGGAACTATAGCTTCTTTTGCTATTCTTCCTATTGCATTATTTAAAAGACACCATTCTCCTTTATGATTGAATACTTCATGAGGCTCCATAGCTTTTTTAGGTATAATTGTATTAAAATTTATAGGCTTCATTTCATCCTTTAATAAATTAATATCTAATTCTTTTAAGACTATATACAGTTTATCAAGTCCTTCTTTTACATTAGATGGAGATAAAATAAGAACTACTCCTTGATGGAAACTCATTTCACATTGAATTTTATTACACCTTAAGTAATCCAGTAATTTATGTCCACTATATCCCTTAGGTAAGGTTAATACATATCTACTCAAATCTATCTCATAACCATCTGGCATATTCTCATTCGACAAAACTTCTACTTTTCCCAGGAAATTAATCTTATTTCTCATATCATTAGCTACATTTAATAACTCTTCATAATCTGCTTTGCCGTAAGTTTCTAAGTAATATCTTGCATAATCTAAGGATGCCATTATTAAATAAGATGGTGATGTAGTCATAAATGCACTTATATAAAATTGAATATCTTCTGACTCATCATTTACTAAAAGATATGATCCTCCTGTTAGTGCGGGTATTGTTTTGTGAGCACTTATTACTGTATAGTCAGCTATTGTTCCAATATTCTTGGGTAATCTATCAGTAACTCCATAGTGAGCTCCATGTGCCCCATCTATAACTATTTTAAGTCCCCTCCCCTTTAAATCTTTAATTATTTCTTCTATATCATAAGATATTCCAAAATAATTTGGATAAGTTAATATTATTCCCTTTGGATTCTTACATCTATCTAATGCTTCATAAATATTTTTCTTATCTGGTGGAAGAAATAGACCTCCATCTCCATAAACTACAGGCTCTATATAAGTAACTTTAAGTTTTCTAAGAATCAAAGCATTATAAATAGATTTATGACAATTCCTTTCAACTAGAACCTCTTCACCTTCGCTAAAGGCTGAAAAAATAGATGCAAGATTGCCTCCTGAGCTTCCATTAACCATAAAGTATGCTTTTTTTACTCCATAGTATTTAGCTAAAAGTTCCTGGGACTCCATTATTACACCCTCTGGATGATGAAGGTTATCTAATGGGTCTACCTCAGTTATATCCAAATACCCTAAGTTATTTACTAATATTTTTCCTATTTCATCTCCCTCAAAAGCTTTACCACACTTATTTCCTGGCATAGAAAATATAATATTCTCTTCCTTATGATAATCTAATAATGCATTTACTAATGGTAATTTCTTATTCATATATCTACCTCGGAGTAATTATTTCTATTGATGGATTTTTAAGTACTCTTTTAGCTATCTCTATAACTTTTGAAGGTTCTACATCTTCAATTCCATCAAGGATTCCTTCATAAATTCTATAATCCTTGAACATTACACTAAATGTTGCTAGACTATTAGCTAACCTTATACTTTGTTCTTCTTTAAAAAGTTTCTTAAGCTTTATACTTTTAGATAGTTCTTTTATCTTTTCTTTTGTTAAAACTTCTTTATACTTATCTATATTTTCTATAGATTCCCTAACTATATCTAAAGCTTTATCTAACTTTTCTTCAGACGTGTTAAATGTTATTTTATATAGACCTATATGCCTTTCATTTGATATACTAGCCAGCACATCATATACTAAACCTTTCTTTGTTCTAAGATTATCAAATAGTACTGAGTTAACCCCTTCACCAAAGAATTCATTAAATAATCTAAATCCCTTTATTTCTTCATGACTCAGCTCACTTATTGAAAAAATTAATTGGACCCTACAAATATTTATGCCTTCTTTTATATCTCTATAAACACCTACTGTAGGTAATTCTGCAGACTCTAAAACATCTACTGTTTCCCCTTGCCATCTAAGAAAATACTTTTCTATTATTGACTTTACTTCATCTATCCCTAAAGAAGATATCACTGAAATCCTAGTATTTTTAGGACTATAATATCTATTATGAAAACCTTTTATATCTTCTAAAGTAATGCTACTAATATCCTCATATCTACCTATTATAGGATACTTTAATCTATTTTTATTAAAAGAATGGATGAACAACTTATCCTCACAATATTGGTCAAGCTCCTCATCCCATTCCTTTAACTCTTCGATTATAGTATCCATTTCTTCTTTAAATCCCTCTACTGGGAAGGTAGGATTTATCAAAATATCTGAAAATATTTCAACTCCTTTTTCAAAATCTTCCCCTAGTAAAGTTCCATAGTATATTACATAAGGATAATTAGTCATAGCATTATGAAATCCAAATATCTTACTCAATTCTTTATTGATATCTGACTCACTTCTTGTTTTAGTACCTTTAAAAAGCATATGTTCTGTAGCATGAGCAAGTCCTAAAACTTCTTTTTCTACTGAAGCTCCTGCTTCAAGTCCAATAGATATAGAGGTTAACTGAGTCATTGACTTTTCATATATTAGCTTTATTCCATTTTCTAAGACTAATTCTTTCATATTCTTATTCCTGCATCTCTTCAGCTTTTAAAGCTATTGCACATTCTATTCTCTTCTTTTGCATTTTGCATCCAACCTCATAAGGAATCTTCATATCCCCATTAAAGTTAACATTATTTGCTTGGCATCCACCACTACAATAGAATCTAGCCCAACAGTCTTTACATTTTGGCTTATTATAAATATGAGCTTGTTTAAACTCTTTGCCCATTTTTGCATCATAAGTATCATCATATATACTACCTAGCTTGTACTCTTCTTTCCCAACAAATTGATGACATGGATAAACATCTCCTTGTGGAGTAATTGCTACATATTCAAATCCTGCCCCACAACCTGATATTCTTTTATATACACATGGTCCACCTTGAAGATCTATATTGAAGTGATAGAAATTAAACTCATCTTTTCCTTCTCTTTTTCTATTCTTCATTTCTTCATATAATTTATCATAGTTATCAAAAATAGTTGGTAAATCTTCTTCCCTTAATGAAAGTGGATGTCCCTCTTCTAGAACAACAGGCTCTATTGATATCTCTCTAAAACCTTCATTAATCATTGAAACTACATCTTCATAGAAATCTGTATTTTGTCTAGTGAATGTTCCCCTAACAAAATACATTTTTCCTTTAGTTCTTCTATCTATCATCTTTTTTATGTTAGGAAGTATATCATCATATGAACCACTACCATCAACCTTTATTCTCACATTATCATTAACAGATTTTCTACCGTCTAATGAAAGAATAATATTACCCATTTCCTTATCCATAAAGTCCATCATTTCATCATTAAGAAGAGTTGCATTAGTTGTCATAGTGAATCTAATATTCTTCTTCCACTCTTTTTCATTTTCTCTAGCATACTTTATGATTTCTTTTATAGTATCCATAATCATAGTTGGCTCTCCACCAAATAGATCTATTTCGATATTCTTTCTTGGACCACTTCTCTTAACTACGTAATCTATTGCTTTCTTTGCTGTTTCTATGCTCATTACACCTTTGTGTCCATGATACTCTCCCTCATCAGCAAAGCAATACTTACATCTTAAATTACATCCATGAATAATATTTAGACATACAGCCTTTATGTAATCCCTATCATCCATCGAACTGTGAGCTATTTCTTCATATTGATCCTCTGAATACAGAACTCCATCTTCAACAAGTTCTTGTATTTCATCATAAGCTTCTGAAATATCTTCTTCCTTGTATTTTCCTTTAAGAAATCCTAATACTTCAAATTTATTATTTAACTTTTCATCCCCTAATATGTCGTATACAAGCTCGTCCACTACATGTACTGCGCCAGTATTTACGTCTAAAATAAAATAATTTTCGCCTTGTTTAAATTTATGAATTAATGCCATTTAGTCCCTCCAAAATTGTAAAGAAGCAGTAACTCTATAGTTACTGCCCTTAAATAATTAGTTTTCGCACTCTAAGTTTGCAACTGTACAAGAAGTCTTACATGCTGATTGGCATGAATTTGCACATTCTTTGCATCCTGGTTTACATAAGCTGTTCTTTATGTTTGTCTTATTGATAGTTTTGATATGCTTCATATGCTTATCCCCCGTATTCGTATTTTTCGTGAATATTATATCATACTCTTCCATTATATAAAATACATTATCAAATTATTCCATCACTCTTTCTTATCAGCTATTAAATTGTTTTTTAGTTCCCATAAATCTTTAGATAAATCCACATAATAATTGTGAGGATTTTCAAATCTTTTAAGTTCTTCCCATAATGTATCTAATTCTTTTTTACAATACCTTTGTATTTCTTTTACTGTAGGAGATTTATATACCAATTTTCCCTCTATAAAAATTTCTTCTTGTAGCTCCTTAACATAAAAGTCCTTAAGTTTTTTCTTCTTCCATGGATACACAGGATCAAATATTGTATAAGTATCTTCCCCATCTATTACTTCATTTGCAAGTGTAATTACATCTGCTAATGCATTATTAGTAACTTTATCGAAGAATCTATAAACTTTTTTGTACCCTGGATTACTAACCTTCTCCACATTTTCAGATAATTTTATTCTTGGTGATGGTATCCCCTCCTCATCCTCTACAGCTACTAATTTATATACTCCTCCAAATACAGGTTCACTCTTTGAAGTTATTAATCTTTCTCCAACTCCAAAAATATCAATTTTAGCCCCTTGATTTAATAATGAAGTAATCGTATATTCATCAAGAGAGTTAGATGCAACTATCTGGCAATCCTCTAACCCTGCCTCATCTAATATAGCTCTTACCTTCTTTGATAAGTATGCCATATCACCGCTATCAAGTCTTATTCCCTTTAATCTATGGCCCTTGGGAATTAATATATCCTTAGCTATTTTTATTGCATTAGGAACACCACTATGAATAACATCATAAGTATCTACTAATAGGTTACATTGATCAGGATAGTTTTTTGCATATGCTTTAAATGCCTCATATTCGTCATCAAATAATTGTATCCAACTATGAGCCATAGTTCCTACAACTGGAATGTCAAATGCCTCTCCTGATAGTGCTGTAGCAGTTCCAATACATCCACCAATATATGCTGCTCTAGCTCCATAAAATGCACCATCATAACCTTGTGCTCTCCTAGCTCCGAATTCAAGAACCCCTCTTCCTTTCGCTGCTCTACATACCCTGTTTGCTTTTGTAGCAATTAAAGACTGATGATTAATAGTTATTAATAACATGGTTTCTAATAGCTGTGCTTCTATTACCTTTCCTTTAACAGTAATTATAGGCTCATTAGGAAATATTGGTGTACCTTCCTTGACTGCATATATAGAACCTTTAAATTTGAAGTTTAATAAATACTCTAAAAATTCTTCATTAAATATACCTAAACTTCTTAAATAATCTATATCATCTATATCAAAGTTTAATCCTTCAACTAATTCTATTAATTGCTGAAGCCCAGCAACAATTGCAAATCCACCTTTATCTGGCACCCTCCTAAAAAACATATCAAAATATACTACTTTATCTCCTACCCCTTCTATAAGATAAGCATTACTCATAGTAAGTTCATAAAAATCCATAAGCATACTCATATTTCTATTTTCTTTTAAATTTATTTTATACAAGTTAATCCCTCCAAGTGAAATTCTCTTATCCTTTAAATATAATAATATTTATAATATATTTAATTATAGTCTGCTCTATTTTTTGAAAATCAGCCTTATAAAATATATATTCTAAAATTCTTATCTTAATTATAAGTATGTATTCTTATTTTTAAATCCTCATACTATATAAATTTAAGTAATATAAAAAGAACATAGACTACAACTTCTAGTTAGCTATATAAATAACTACACTAAGAAGATATCTGTAAATCTATGTTCTAAATAAAATATTATTTATTGGCCTCTTCCCAATCCTTTATAAATCTTTCAATTCCTAAATCAGTTAGTGGATGTTTTATTAATACTTCTATTACTGTTGGAGGGACTGTTGCAATATCTGCACCTGCTTTAGCAGCTTCAATTATATGAATTGGATTTCGTACAGAAGCCGCAATAATTTCCGTTTCTATTCCATGAATACTAAATATTTCACTAATATCACTTACAAGAGTCATTCCATTAGATCCTATATCATCAAGTCTACCTAAAAACGGTGATACATATGTTGCCCCAGCCCTTGCAGCCATCAAAGCTTGGGTCGCTGAGAATATTAATGTAACATTTGTCTTTATACTCTTCTTTGAAAGATATGAAACTGCCTTTAATCCATCTTTAGTCATTGGTATCTTAACAACTATGTTTTTATGAATCTTGGCTAATTCTTCCCCTTCCTTAATCATATTTTCATAATCTAAGCTTATAACTTCTCCACTAATAGGACCATCCACTATAGACGCTATTTCATTAATAGTTTCCTTTAAATCTCTCTTTTCTTTTGCAATTAATGAAGGATTTGTGGTCACACCTGATATAACACCTAACTCGTATATCTCCTTTATACTTTCAACATTTGCTGTATCTAAAAAAAATTTCATTCTACTACCTCCTATTTTTTATGCTCTAAATAAATGATATCCCATTTTGCTGCCACAATATTTAAAGCCTTGGGCTTGATAATACTTATATAGATAATCATTACACTCTACACAGTTTAACCTAACTTCTCTATTATCTTTCATTGCTAATTTCTTTGCCCATCTAATCATATACTCTCCATATTTCATTCCACGATACTGCTTTCCAACAACTATACGATGAATAAAATATGCACTTTCATAATCTTCCCAAAGTTTCTTATCTATTTCTTCCGGATCTCCACCATAAGATAATGCCCCTACCATATTTTCATTATTATCTAAAAGTACAAATAACTTATTGTTATAATAATCTTTTAAGCATACTTTTGTTGCTTCATATACTAGAAATCTCTCCCATTGATGAATATCTTTAGCATCAAGCCATTTCGCTGTATCCACAAGCCATCTTCTGACTTGTGGAACCTCATCTAATTTGGCTATTCTTATCTTCATTTTCTTATAATATAACTGCTGAAAGAACTAAAACTGCTACTACACCAACTAATACCGGAACCGATGTACGTTTAACAATTTGCATCGGATTTGTACCTGTAATTGAACAAACAACTATTATACATGCTGCAACTGGTGATATTGATCTAACTAAATTAGCTACCATTTGCATTGGAAGTGCTATCATAGTACCTGATACTCCAACAGCTGCTGCAAGATCTGGTATCATTTCTACTGATGCATAGAATACTGATAATCCCCCACCACTAATTAATCCTATTAAGAATGTTACTCCACTAAATGCAAGCATCAATATTGTTCCTGCACCTTGTAAATCCTGAACTGAATTAGTTATCATATCTACTATTCCTAGAGCTTTTAATCCATCTACTAAAAGTGATGCTGCTACAAGTAATGATACAACCATAGCTAATCCATTACCCATTCCCTTAAAGAATTCATTAATATCTTTTGATACTACTCCAAAATCTTTCTTTCTTATTAATTCAATAATAACTGCTACTATTAAAGATATAATGGCTATACTAACAAGTCCTATATTTACATCTTTCATAGCTAGATTAAAGAATAACACTAGAATTAATGGAAGTATTGGTAAGATAGCATAGTATTTTGGTGGCAAATTTTCATTTAACTTAGTAAGCTTGCTTTCATCAATCTTAGTTTCAGCTAAAGCACCTTCTTTTTTATCAAGATATTTTTGCCAGAAATAATGCGCAACTGCTATTATAAGTAATGATGGTATTGAAACCTTAGCATGAGCTATAACGTAATCCATAATATTCATTCCAAATGTTTCTGCTGCAAGAACATTATCTGCTCCAAGTGGTGTTGGCATTATTGTAGCTGTAGTAGCTATTACTGCACCTGCTGTTAATGGTGTAACTCCAACTTTTGTTAATACTGGATATAATGTTGCCATAAGTAATACTGCTAGACTTGACGCACTTGGCACTACTAATGATAATAAATTTCCAAGTAGGAATATAACTGGCACTAATATATATTTAGATTTTATTTTACCTAAAGGTTTGGTCATTATATTTACTGTAACTTCATTTGCTCCTATTAGATTCATGTAACTTGAGAATCCAAATAATGTCATTATAGTTAACCCAATATTACCTAAATTTTTTAAGAATGATATTTCTACCTTTTTAAAAGGATCTAACCATACTATTCCAGTAGTTTCCTCTGGTGATAAAATTGGATGACCTAATGCAACTGCTGCAAATAGTAATACTAATCCCCCTACTGCTAAAGCAATAGTTGCATTATACTTCTTGTAAATTAAGTATCCAACACCTAAAACAACTAATAAAGCTATAATAACTTCAAACATCTTTCGTTCCTCCTAAAGATTTATTCTATAAATTAATATTCTTAAATATGTTTAACATCCATGTTCTAAATTCTTCTACATTAATTTCAGTACAGAAGGTTGCATTGTTAGGTTGATTGTATATCCCCTTAAAATCAACTACCATAAATCCTTCTGTATATCTTGAACCGGTCTCTATATCTACAAATGTTTCCACTGATTTAAATAGCTCTGGTTTATCAAGATAAGCTATTGTAGTAAGATCGTGCATTTTTAAGCCGCCCTTAGCAACACTTCCACCTCTATAGTGATTAAATAAAGAATAGAACATTTCTCCAACTTTATTCATATCTCTAAGAGTATTAATTGTTTCTAAATCTAAAGTTGCAACGGATGTAACATCTAGTGGACAAACAGTAATCTTTACCTTTGAAGCAAATACTATCTTTGCCGCCTCTGGATCAGCATATATATTAAATTCTGCCGCTGGTGTATGATTACCTCTACCAGATGAACCTCCCATTAAAACTATTTCTTCAATCTTATCCTTAACTTCTGGATACGTTAATAATAATAATGCTATGTTAGTTAATGGTCCTATTGGAACTAATGTAATTTTTTCTTCTGAATTTAAAATAATTTCTCTCATTGCATCTATTGAATTCTTAGGATGTAATGCTTTTGTTGGTTCTGGGAATTCAAATCCAGCCATTCCTGTTTCACCATGAATATGACTTGCATCTTCAAAAACTTTTATTAAAGGTTTACATGAACCTTGTGCAACAGGGATATCCTTGCCAAAAAACTCAATTAATCTTTGAGCATTTTTGGTAGTATGGTTAATTGAAACATTACCTGATACTGTTGAAATAAGCTTTACATCAAGTTTTTCACAAAATACTGCTGCTGCTATTGCAACAGCATCATCAATCCCTGGATCAGTGTCAATAATAATTGGTCTTTTAGTTATCATAAATTTACCCTCCTAGTTTTACCATAATAATTTATTATTAAATATAGTTATTTATTTCTTCTAAAGTTGGCATTCCTGTTTGTGCCCCAAACTTAGTAACGGATAATGATGCTGCTAATCCTGCAAATCTTACCGCATCTCTCATCTTATATCCATTTGCTAGTGAATGAGCAAGGGCTCCATTAAATGTATCTCCTGCACCTGTTGTATCTATTGCTTTTACTTTCATAGCCTCAACAGTTTCTACTTTCCCTTCCTCAACAAAGGAAGATCCCATTTCCCCTCTAGTTACTACCAATTTAGTGTTATTATCTTTTTGCCATTTAATCATTGCATCTTCAAATATTCTATCATTTCCATATGTTTGCCCTGTTATTATTTCAAACTCTGTTTCATTTGGAGTTAAAATATCAACATTACAAAGTATATCTCTTGATATTTTTTGTGCTGGTGCTGGATTTAATATTGTTTTTACACCATGCTTTTTTGCAACTTCTAATACATATTTTACAGTAACTATTGGAATTTCTAGTTGAGTAACTAGTATATCTGCATCTTTTATAATCTCTTCATATCTATCTACTAGTTCTTTATCACAAAAATCATTTGCTCCTGGAATAACTACTATTGAATTATTTTCTGGTGTTTTAAATATTGTAGCTAAACCTGTA
Organism: Clostridium zhoujianii; assembly: GCF_051590805.1. Taxonomy (NCBI): domain Bacteria; kingdom Bacillati; phylum Bacillota; class Clostridia; order Eubacteriales; family Clostridiaceae; genus Clostridium; species Clostridium zhoujianii. The sequence goes on along the minus strand of NZ_JBPUTF010000001.1, from coordinate 14,000 downwards.
AATGTACATTCATCAACTTTTATAGCTTCAACATTTACGCCATCATCTTTAAGATGTTTTAGAATCTTTTCCCCGAAAGTATCTTTCCCAATACATCCTATCATATTTACTTCATTACTTAATCTAGCTGCAGCAACTGCTTGATTTGCTCCCTTACCACCAATTAAATAATTTATGTTTTCACCTTTAATAGTTTCTCCAACTTTCGGCATTCTTTCTACTGCCATAACTAGATCCATATTAAGGCTTCCTACCACGACTACCTTCTTCATTATTTCCTCCAAATATCAAATCGTTTTTATATTATTTAATTTATATACAATCATAGTAATATCAATACTTATAAAACTTTTTTTTCTAAGCTAATTACATTTTGTGTAACCGGTTATATATTAAAATTAACATGAGTATTTTGTTTTGTCAATATATTTTTTGAAATCATTTTCATAAAATATCAAAAATTTTTTTCAAAAAAAAGAACAGTCTTTCGACTGCTCTTATCCTATAGTAGATCTTCTCTCTATTACCTTTGCATTTAATTTAACTTTCTCCTTAGAAATATCTTCTCCATTTTCAATCTTTCTAATCAATAATTCAACAGCTCTTTTACCATACTCATACATTGGTTGAGCAACTGAGGATATTTCTAAATAATTAATATTAGCTTCTAACCCATCATATCCTATTAATTTTATATCTTTATATATTTCATATCCCATATCCCTTAAAGCTTTATAACACCCGATAGCTAATATATCATTTCCAGCAAAAATTCCATCCACATTCTTTTCTTCTTCAAGAAGTATCTTGGTAGCATTATATCCACCTTTTAGAGAGAATTCTCCTACTCTTACCAAATCTGCTTTATATAATCCTTGGCTTTTTAATTCTTCTTCAAATCCATTAAATCTTTGTTGTAATGATTCTATATACATAGGCCCTGTAACATGTGCTATATTTCTACACCCACACTGTACCAAATGCCTAGCTGCAAATCTTCCACCCTCTTTATTATCACCACTTATAGAAGGTATATCATATGTACTGTATTCCTTATCTAATACAACTAAAGGCATTTTTCTATCTATAATTGATATTAATTCATCTGGCATAACAGTATATGAACAAATAAGAATTCCATCTACCTGCTTATTAAATAACATATCGTAATACTGATTTTCCTTTTCTCTATCATTATCTGTATTACATAATATTAAGTTATATCCTAATTTATTAGCAGTATCCTCTGCTGCTCTTGCAACCTCTGGGAAAAAAGGATTGAGTATATTAGGTATTATTAAGCCTATTGTATTAGATTTTTTGCCAGCTAATCTTCTTGCAACATCATTTGGTGTATAGTTCAACATTTTCATTGCATTCAAAATAGCTTGTTCTGTTTCCTTGCTCACATAGCCTTTTTTATTTATAACTCTGGATACTGTAGCTACAGATACCCCAGCCAATTTACCTACATCCCTAATTGTAGCCATTTATTCACCACCTTTTCCCCGGAATTTTACATTGATTTTATAGTTCTTGTCAATAATATTATTTATTATTATATCATATTTAACTCTGAACATTAATAATAATGCGGACTTAAAACATATTCAATATTTATAAATTAAATTTTTCCACTTGACATATAGTTATTTTTCTTTTATATTGTCCATATCAATATAATTATATTCTTTCTAAAACTTTTCTTTCTAAGCAATTACTTACTAATATTTAAAAGGTAGGTGAATTGCTTAATCTTAAGCAAGCAATATGAAAAAAAAAGAATTAAATCTTATTACTAAAAATATCCGAGAAGATATTGTTAAATCAATCGCATCAGCTTCCTCTGGTCATCCAGGCGGATCACTTTCTGCTGTAGAAATTCTAACTACACTTTATTTCAATGAGATGAATATAGATCCTAATAATCCCTTAATGGATAATAGGGATAAATTTGTTCTTTCAAAAGGACATGCAGCTCCTGTTCTTTATGCTACATTAAGTAACAGAGGTTTCTTCCCTAGAGAAGATTTGTTAACACTTAGATCTATAGATTCTAAATTACAAGGGCATCCTAATATGAATTATGTTCCTGGAGTAGATATGTCTACCGGTTCATTAGGTCAAGGTATATCAACAGCTGTTGGTATGGCTTTAGCAAGTAAGATTGATAAAAAATCAAATAGAGTTTATTGTTTACTAGGAGACGGTGAATTAGAAGAGGGACAAGTCTGGGAAGCAGCAATGTGTGCTAGTCATTATAAACTTGATAATTTACTTGCCATAGTAGATTTTAACGGTCTTCAAATAGATGGTGACATTACAAAAGTTATGAACCCAACTCCTATAGATAAAAAATTCGAAGCTTTCGGATGGAATGTTTTAATTATTGATGGTCATGATATAGATGCTCTTATAGACGCATATGAAAGAGCAAAAAACTTTAAAGGATCACCAACTGTAATAATAGCTAAAACCATAAAAGGAAAAGGTGTATCATTTATGGAAAACCAAGCTGGATGGCATGGTACAGCACCTAATAAAGAACAACTTGAACTAGCTTTAACTGAAATTAAGGAGGCTTTATAATGTCTAAAATTGCAACTAGAGAAGCTTATGGAAATACTTTAGCTAAATTAGCTGAGGTAAATAAAAATATAATAGTACTTGATGCAGATTTATCAAAATCAACAAAAACTTGTGATGTTAAAAATTCATCACCAGAATCATTTTACAATATGGGGATTGCTGAAGCAAATATGGTAGGTGTTGCTGCAGGTCTTGCTTCATGTGGCAAAACTGTTTTCGCAAGTAGCTTTGCTATGTTCTTAGCAGGAAGAGCCTTTGAACAAATAAGAAATTCTATTGCCTATACAAAATTAAATGTAAAGCTTTGTGCTACTCATTCTGGTATTTCCGTTGGTGAAGATGGTGCATCTCACCAAGCTATAGAAGATATTGCTTTAATGCGTTCTATTCCTAATATGACAGTTCTTTCACCTTGTGATTCTATAGAAACAGAAGAATGTATTAAGGCTGCTGCTAACTATAATGGTCCTTGTTATGTAAGATTAGGTAGATTAGCTGTAGATACAGTTAATACTTCAGATAACTATAAATTTGAACTTGGTAAAGGTGTTACCTTAAGAGAAGGTAATGATTGTACTATAATAACAACTGGCTCCATGGTTCAATTATCTCTTGAAGCTTCTGATAAATTACGATTAGAAGGTATAAATGCTAGAGTTATAAACTTACATACTATCAAGCCAATTGATAAAGACATTATAATCAAAGCAGCAGAAGAAACTGGTAAAATTGTTACAGCTGAAGAGCACAGTATAATAGGTGGTTTAGGCTCAGCCATTAGCGAAGTAGTTTGTGAATCCTATCCTGTACCAGTAAAAAAAGTTGGTATTAAGGATGTATTTGGACAAAGTGGTAAGCCAGATGAATTATTTGAAAAATATAATTTAACATCTGATGAAATCATTAGAGTTATTAAATCATTTTAATATTACCAGTCATAACCACCCGCATAGCAGGTGGTTTTATGTTTCACTTTCTTCAACAGATATAAATACATAATAAAAAGTCGTAAGTAAAACTTACGACTTTCCTAATAACTAAAATTATCTTCTGTTATTTTGAGCCTTCTTTGCTCTTCTACAATCTATACATCTAGTTGGTTCGTTAGTGAATCCCTTTTCCTTGTAGAATTCTTGTTCTCCAACTGTAAATACGAATTCCTTACCACAATCTCTGCATACTAAAGTCTTATCTTCCATTATAAAATCCTCCTTAAAATAAAGATTAATATTGATTCATATATTCTCTATTCGGAGAAATCTATATATCTATAAAAAACCTTTTTTATTACAAGTTTTATTATAACATAATTTCATATCTCTTGCAATATTATTTCCCTTACGCTTATACTTATTTAAATCTTCTCTTCTATGGATTTATGTTAATCCACCATCAATGACAACTGTTTGTCCTGTTATATAACTTGAGTCATCACTTGCTAAGAATACAACTAACTTACCAACTTCCCTAGGATCTCCAAATCTTCTCATAGGTACTTGTGCTTTATATTCAGCTAATTTCTTACTTGGTATCTTTTGAATCATATCTGTATCAATATATCCTGGTGCAATTGCATTAACTCTTACATTCTTACAAGATACCTCTTTTGATAGAGCCCTTGTAAGTCCAATTACTCCTGCTTTTGAAGAACAATAATTGGTCTGGCCTGCTACCCCTATAACACCACCTACTGAACTAACATTTACTATGGATCCTTTTTTTTGAGAAATCATTGTGGTAATTATACTTTTTGTAACATAAAATGGTCCATATAAATTTGTTTGAAGTACTGAATCCCATTTTTCATCACTCATCATCATAAATAATCCATCTTCTGTTGTACCTGCATTGTTAACTAATACATCTACTACCTCAAAATCATCTATAATCCTATTCATTACTTCCCTTACATTTTCCGGTTCTTTTACGTTCATCTTATATGCCTTTATGACATTGTCATAATCTTTATATTCTTGGATTAATTCATTGGCACTAGCTTCTGATCCATTGTAAGTAATAGCTATATTAGCCCCCTCTTCTATGCATTCCATAGTTATTGATCTTCCAATTCCTTTAGCCCCACCAGTTATTATTACATTTTTCCCCTTTAGTCTCAACACCTTATCCACCCTTTCTAAAGTTACTTACTTAAATTCATACAGATATAATTTCCTGAAACATCATATCCAGTTACTAAAATATTCTCAATATCTCTAAGTTCCTCATTATTATCCATTAGACCTTTAGGTATACAATTATTTTTTAAACATAATGCAGCAGTCATAATATTCATATTAAATGCTGAACCCAGTGTTTCTCCAAAATACTTCTTTACACTTTTGATATTAGGAATACCCTTTAGAACAAAGTCTACAACCTCATCTTCAACCTCATCAAAATATGTATTATTATTTGAAGTAATTATTGCATCTATTTTAACTCTATCTCTGTCAATGCACTCATTAATACATTTCATAATTAATCTTTTTGATTCAATCTCGTTAACTGACATAGTCAATGGATATCCACCTAAATCACATTCAGTATATGATTTAATTGAGCAATATTTTGTACTATCCTCTTGCATTAACTCTTCCTTTTGAAGAATAAAACCTATAGTTCCTTCTCTTACATCAACATTTTTAGAAGTATAACTTTTTTCTAAAGCAGTATACAATTCTTCACAATGCTCCTCTACACTTCCAGTTATAATATAATCAGCCTTACCACTATTTATAAGAGATTTTGAGTATCCAATATTATTACTACCCATTACTATGGTACTAACACCTTTACACCCTAAATTCATGCATATATGCCCAATACATGAATTAGATACAGTATTGGCAAATAATGTTGGACTACAAAGGTCTGGATCTCCTCCTATAACACTTTTACTGAATTCTAAGTTAGATACTAATGGTCCATATCCAGTAGTAAATATTGTTCCTACTCTATATTCGTCAATATTATCTAAATTTATTTTTGCATCATCCTTAGCTTTTATTGCTGCATACAGCCCCATATGTGAATACCTATTAACCCTTCTAAGCTTGTTCTTTTTTAAAACTGGCTCAAATTCAATAATATTTTCTTTCGATCTTTTATTAGAGTTATCATTTAAATTTCCCCACACTGAATCTACATCACAACCTAAAGCACTAATAACACCTATTCCTGATATAATTACATTACTCATTTACAGCCACCTCAAAATCTGAATCAAAATAATAAGTTAGTACACCTTTAGCTACAATTTTTCCGTTAACAGTAGCCTTGCATTTTACCTTTACAAATCTGCTAAATTTCTCTAAGAATTCACCTTCAACAATCAATTGATTTCCTGGAATAACTTGTCTTAAGAACTTCATTTCATCTATTTTGGATATATAGGCCTTTAAATTTAAAGCCTCATCTGTCTTTTTATAAAACATAAAACCACATATTTGAGCCATAGTTTCTATTGTTAATACACCTGGAAATACTGCTTCATTTGGAAAATGACCTTGTGCCCATGGTTCATTTCTTGATATACATTTAACCCCTTTTACATACTCACCATATCTTATCTCATAAATATCATCTATAAAAAGCATTGGATATCTATGCGGTAATGATCCATATATTTCTCTCTGTTCCATATTTAATACTCCTTCCTAAGTAAATCCTCCACCCCTTATAATTTATCTCTAAACCAAGTTGGAATGGTTAAACAAAGCTTATCATTTTCATCTACAAATGCATGAACTGTCCTACCCGTAGCATATACTTTCTTGTTATCTTCACTGATAAGTGTATATTTAAACTCTATTTTTGAATCATTTACTGTTCTGAAAGACACATCCACATAAAGTTCTTCCCCCATATATTTAACTGCATGCCTATAATTGCAGTAAGCTTCTAATACAGGAAATTTTATACGTTTACCATCTATCATATCCTCTTGAAACTTTAAAACATATTTAGAAAAGTCATAACGTGCTTCTTCGAAATAACAAAAGAAATTACTATGATGTACAATTCCATATGCATCAGTATCTCTAAACCTTACACTAACTTTATATCGATATTTTAACCACTCCATATTTTCTACACCACTCTTTATTATTCTTCTTCCCTATAAAGTGTTAGAAGAGTAAAAACTACTCTTCTACTCTTCCAACTAAGATACTAGCTGTATTACCTGCAAATGCAAATGAGTTTGATAGTGCATAATTAATATTATGTTCAACAGATTCAGTAGGTAGGAAGCTGTCCTTGTATTCCTCCATTTTCTCTTTCAAAGTTGAAGTAGGCATACACCTTTGATTTTCAACACTAAGTAGAGTAGCTACTAACTCTAATGCTCCAGCTGCACCTAAACAATGTGCTGTCATAGACTTTGTTGATGATACAGCTATATCATTTTTTCTATCCTTCATAACATTATCTACTGCATACATTTCCATTTTGTCATTAAGCCTTGTCCCAGTTCCATGTGCATTTACATAATCTATATCCTTTGGCTCTAATCCAGCTTCAGTAATTGCCATATTCATTGAAGCTATTGCTCCTGTCCCATTAGGATCTGGACTTGTAATATGATATGCATCATTATTTATTCCATATCCAAGAATCTCTCCATAAATATGAGCATTTCTTTTTTTTGCATGTTCAAGGGTTTCAAATATCATAAAAGCTCCTGCTTCACCTATGTTAATTCCATCTCTATTTTCATCGAATGGCTTACATACATCTGAACTTAGTGACTTTAATGCATGGAATCCCATGCAAGAAAATTCAGTTAATGGATCAGCTCCACCTACAATTACTAAATCTGCTCTTCCTTCTTTTATTAAATCAAATCCTATTCCTGCAGCAGTGGATCCTGCTGCACATGCAGACATCGTTGTATAACAGCCACCTTTGATTTTACATAGTTTTTTTATCCATGCTACAAAGTCTGCACTCTGTAATATTGATTCAACCTCAAAATTTCCTTTTTCCTGTTCTCTTACAAATCTTAATACTCTACTATTACCAGCAAGTGAAGTTGCTAATGATAAATATGCCCTATTATCACATTCCCTAATATCATCTGGGGTTAACTTACCATCTAAAAACATTTCATTAACAGCAATACGTATAATTTCTGTAATCCTATCATCTTCATAATCTTTTCCTGGATTATATGTTAGTTTTCTTTCTATCTCTCCAACATAATCCGTACATATCTTCGATGTATCAAAAATTGTGCATTTTTTAATTCCAGAAACTCCATTTACGCAATTCTCATAAAATTCTTCTTTGTTATTGCCATTTGCAGCTATTACTCCAATTCCAGTAACAACTACCCTATTCTCTTCATTCATTACTTTATATCCTTTTTTCTCTAATGTAATCAGCTATAGTAGTTATACTTTTAAATATTGCCATATCCTGATCACTAACCTTTATATCAAATACTTCTTTTAACCCTACTACTAATTCTAAGGCATCTACTGAATCTAGTCCTAGCCCCTCTTCGTCATCTGTCTCATAAGACTCAAAAATTGGAGTATCATAATTTACTGTTGATACATCAATATCCTCTAACCCTAATTTGTCAATTATCATTTCTAGAACCTGTCCTTCAATTAACTTGTTTTCTTCCATTTCTATATCCTCCTATAATTTATAATTAAGTAGAAATCATTGATTTTACTTATTAACATATTGCAGTATTTCACTTCATTTGAACCTACTTGATAGTAATTCAATATAAAATGATTCTTCTTCTTTTCAACATTTGATATAACATGTTTTTTATCTAATCCTGTTCTCTCAAGTTTACCTATTGCTTCTTGCAAACACCAACTTAACGTTTTAATACCATATTCATATAATTCCATTTTCCTATATATTTCTCTATCTAATCTAAATAGAAAAACATCTAGTGGTTCAACTTTATATGGATTCTCAATATCTAAACTTACATTATAGATATCAGAATATATAAATGTAGCAATACCTTCCACATATGAAAATGAATAAGCTATTCTAATCTTTCTTGCATTTTTTACTGTATATCCGTATAGGATATTCCTTTCCACCTCATTCAACTTAATTTGAAAAAGATCATATTTAACCTGAATGCTTGTCCTAAAGACTTCATGAGCTATCCTTCTCATTCTGTTTCGAGATATTTTTTCAGGAAATTTAATAATTCCAACTGTAATATCCTTTAAATCATTATTTTCATAGTAATTTGAAAATAAGTTCATATTTTCACTAATCATATCGATTCCCACTTAATATTTATATTATATTACTTATTTGTATTAATTTGTAATATATTTATCTTATTTATACCATCTTGCTAGAATTTAGTCAACAATAATAATATTTTTTTGTATAATATTCTATATATTCCCATTATGAATTAATAAAAAATAGTTAATGCTCCCTACGAAACATTAACTATCATTTATTATTCCTTCATACTTATATAATATATAAAGGCAAAACCTATACAGCCCAATAAAATACCTATTATACTATTTACCCCATCAAAACCTGGAAATACACCTACTACTGATCCTAGAATAAACCCAAATATCATCATATATGTTTCTTCTGGATACTTATTTAATAAAGTTTCTATAACTTTTGCTGTAGTCAATGCTCCAATAACTCCACCCAGTGCTATAGGTATAAGAATTGAAATATTAGCTTCCGTAACTGCCGTAATCACAGTGTTATACAATCCTAATATTAAAAGCATAAATGAACCACTTATTCCTGGTAATATTAAAGCTATTGCTACTAAAAAGCCACCAATAAATAGCCATATAAAATTAAAAATATTAACTGATGTTATTACTGATGAACTCTCTTGATAATCTCCAGTCATCAAAAGTACTATCACTAATCCTACTAGTAAATATAACAAACTTTTTTTATTAAAGCCCTTTACAGTTGCCTTTCTAAACATCAAGGGTGCTCCACCTAAAATTACTCCTATAAACAAGTATCCTATTGGAACTGGGTATCTCTCTAAAATAGATTTTATTATGTTACTAAATAGAAATATTCCCGCTACTGCACCTATACCAACTTGTAGTAATATCTTATATTGATTCTTGAAGTCCTTTGTAATATTATTTATTGCATGAAGCAGTTTATCATATATTCCAAGAATTATTGCAATAGTTCCACCACTAACTCCTGGTATTATCTGAGATATACTAATAGCTATCCCTTTAAGAAAATTCAATATAAATGTCATAAGGTACCTCTTTCTCTCAATTTTATTCAAAATGATTTTGTTTATCTTATCATAGGCATTTTAAGACTGTCAAAGACATTCCTTTATCTTTTACAATTTGTTCTTAAATCTAACCTATATTTAACATTATGACTATTTTACTATTTTTCTAATCTTTATCCTCTGTATCTTTAAGTTCAGCAATAAATATTGTAGAATCTTCTTCACTCTTTACACTAAGTTTCCCTTTATGTTTATCAACTATAGATTTAGCTATTGATAGACCTAATCCATATCCCCCTTTTTCCCGGTCTCTTGCTTCATCCACTCTATAAAATCTATCAAATATTTTATTTATATCTACTTCTGGAATTGGATCCCCCTCATTAGCTACAGAAAAGTATACACATTGTTTTCTATATTTTAACTCTACTTTTATTTCTGTATTCTTATAAGCATGCTTTACTGCATTATCCATAAGTATTCCTACTAGTTGATTTATTCCTTCTCTATCTCCATGTAAATGAATATCTTGATCTATATTGCAATTAAGGCTTAGTTTATTTTCATATACAAGAGCTTCGAATGTTAATAGCTGATTCATTATCACATCACTAATATTAAATTTACTCTTTACTCCTAATTCTTCATTATTATCTACTTTAGCTAAGTAAAGTAAATTATTTACCAACTTAGACATTCTCTCTGTTTGAAAAGAAATATAATCTATCCATTTCCTCTGATTTTTTATAGTATCCTCTTCATTAGAACTAAGTAATTCTAGATTAGTCTTTATAACTGCTAATGGAGTTTTTAATTCATGCGAAGCATCTGCAATAAATCTTTTCTGTGAGTTATAGGCTGCTTCAACTGGCTTAATGGCTTTACTAGAAATAATAATACTTGCGCCAAATAAAAGTCCCAAACTAATAGTTCCAATTATAAATGATGTAATAATTAGCCTTTCCATTGTATTATTATGTATACTACTATCTTTCAATACCATCTCTATACCCATAGGAGAATTTTTATACATGTAAGCCAAAGAAAGCTCCCCTTCTTTTATGAATCCTTTTGGTATCCCATTATCTAAAACTTCTTCCACAATAGCTATTATTTTTTTCTCATCTATATCATAAAAACTTTTGTACATTAACTTTGAACTCTTTGCATCATATACAACTATAATGCTATCATTCTCATACCTTCCTCTTGCAGATAATTCACCATTTGGTCCAACTTTTAGACTACTTAATGTTTCACCAATTTGTGAAAACATCATATATTCACCATTCTTACTCATTCCTATATAAATTGAGGTAAAAATTAATATTACTATTGATGTAAGTAAAATCATTGAGGTTACTACAAACTTTATTTTAAGTTTTTTAAACATATCTACTCCTCATCATTATATTCTAATATATATCCAAGATTTCTAATTGCTTTAATTAACACCTTAGATTTTAAGTAATTTAATTTTCTACGTATAAACGAAACATAAACCTCAACATTATTATGTTCCGCTTCTGATTCAATTCCCCATAGCTTACTTATAATATCATCTTTATTTGTTATCATATCTTTTCTATTTATAAGAAGTTCTAGGAGCCCTGATTCCTTTGCTGTAAGCTTTATGCTATTATCATTGCAGCTTAATTCCAATGTTCCTATGTTAAGATTTATATCCTTAAATGATAATAAGTTATCATTTTCTATCTTTCCTTTCCTTCTACTTAAGGCTCTTATTCTAGCAAGTAATTCTTCTGTATAGAAAGGCTTAGGTAGGTAATCATCAGCACCACAATCTAATCCTAAAACCTTATCCTCTATCTCTCCTTTTGCAGTAAGTAAAATTATTGGAGTTGATATTCCCTGTTTCCTAACTTCTTTAAGAATATCTATTCCATTCATTTTGGGTAACATTATATCTAAAATTACTAAATCATATATATCTGATAATATATAATCTAATCCTGATTCTCCATCAAAAACCCTATCAACTATGTACTTTTTTTTTCCTAATATTTCTCCTAATGCTTCGGATAATTGCTTTTCATCCTCTACTATCAAAATTCTCATTCTTATCACCTTCCTATATTATTTTATCATAGAAAGCTTAAATGAAAATTAAAAGGCCTAGATGGAAATACCATCTGGCCTTTTATCATTTAACTATATATGTTTGGCAACTTTACCTTGCTTTTCAGCTCGTCTCTCTTCAACTAGATTCCTAAGAAGATAATCTAAAGTCCACTCTATAGATGTCTCTGTAACAACTGCCTTCATTGCTGGTGCAATTCTCATCTTTCTCATATTATCTATAAACATGCTAACTTTAATATTAGGTAGATCATTAAATATGATTGCTCTATCCTTTACTCCTACTTCTGAATTAGTATCTATATTGTTCTCTAATATATCTCTTATAATACTATTTCCATTTTTCCAAGTAACTATTATTTGATCTTTTAATCCCATCATAGCACCATAGCTTTTTAAAAGCTTTATTTCTTTTTCATTAAAATTACATAAAATAATACATGGTCTGTTTACCATACTTTATTCCTCCTTTATCTTGTAAATATTATTGTATCATCACTGGAAAGTTGTTTATTAAATAAATAGCCTTCTTCATTAAATTCCTTTATTTCCTCTATACTATTAATTCTATTTTTAATTATGTATCTTACCATAATTCCTCTAGCTTTTTTAGCATATGTCCCTACAAGTTTAAATTCTCCATTTCTATTTTCCATGAAACTAATATCTACAACCTTATATTTTTCTTTTATCCTATTTATATTCAATGCACTACTGTATTCTTTTGATGCTAAATTTATAAGAACCTTTTCTCCGCAGGAGGATTTAATTCCTTCTTCTATCTCAATTGTTATTTTTTCACCCCAAAAGGAATATAAGTCCGTACCAAGATTATTCTTAAGCTTAGTTCCCATTTCTAGACGATATTCCTTTATTTTATCTAATGGATGAATTACTCCATAAAGACCAGATAATATTCTTAGATTCTTTTGAGCATATTGTAGATCATCTTCAGTAAAATCCTCTACAGCAAGCCCTTTGTAAGCTTCTCCTTTAAATGCCAGTATTGAAGTGTATTCTTTAGTTGTTTCTTCATAGAAATTTCTAAATCTATCATAGTTCAATATTGCTAATTTTTCTGACATCTTCATAAGCTTTGCTAATTCATCTATAGAGTACCCTTGTAATATTGAGACTAACTCCTTAGTTTCATCTTTAAAAGCTAACTGACTATCTTCTATCCTCTGTATATCTTCAATACTCAAGTCTAAAGTTTTAGCAGGTGATAAAATCATTAACATACTATCACCTATAGTATTTCCATATAGGAATCTTCTTTGAATCCTACAAGCACCTTACTACCTTTTATAAGTATTGGTCTCTTAATAAGCATGCCATTAGTTGATAAAAGCTCTGCTGCTGCTATTTTGCTTATATCTTTCACCTTATCTTTCAAATTCATTTCTTTATACAATTTACCAGATGTATTAAAGAATTTTTTTACTTCTAATCCGCTCATATCGAACCATTTCAATAATTCTTCCTTACTTGGATTTTCTTCTACTATATGTCTATCAATAAATTCAACCCCATTATTGATTAAAAACTTCTTTGCTTTCATGCATGTTGTACATTTTGGGTATTCTATAAAAATTGTTTCCATTTTCTCCACCTCTTATTAAATAATAATTATTATTTATTATAACATATTTTATGGAAAAGTAAAAATTAAAGTAATTGATTTAATTTTTATCTTATAAAACAAAAAAAGGATAGTATTAACCATCCTTTTTACTTACCTAGCAACGTCCTACTCTCCCACACAGTCTCCCATGCAGTACCATCGGCGCTGTAGAGCTTAACTTTCCTGTTCGGAATGGAAAGGAGTGTTTCCTCTACGCCATCATCACTAGATGCTAGTTCTTTCTAAATTTTAATTTAGCTAAAAGAACTGTACTCAGCTGTGCTGAGTTTCCTTTTCAGAGCATTCTCTGAAAATTGCACATAGTATATATCAAGTATTCTCGTTATTTATTTGGTCAAGCCCTCGACCTATTAGTATCAGTCAGCTCAATACATTACTGCACTTACACCTCTGACCTATCAACCTCGTGTTCTTCAAGGGGTCTTACTAGCTTATGCT